>JAEUHR010000029.1 GCA_016794425.1 Planctomycetota bacterium | reverse complement strand
CAGGGCGATCTGGAACTCGGCGATGCGATGGAACAGGTCGACGCGGAAGCGGCCGGCGCGCACGTCGGCGGCGAGGTCGGCGTTGGTGGCGCAGACCAGCCGCGCGCGGAACGGCACCGGCTGGCTGCCGCCGACCGGCATCACGCTGCGCTCCTGCAGCGCCCGCAGCAGCTTCGCCTGCAGCGACAGCGGCAGGTTGCCGAGCTCGTCGAGGAACAGCGTGCCGCCGTCGGCGGTCGCGAACAGGCCGGTGCGGGCGCGGTCGGCGCCGGTGAAGGCGCCGCGCTCGTGGCCGAACAGCTGGCTCTCGAGCAGGGGCTCGGGCAGGGCGCCGCAGTCGACCGCGACGAACGGCCCGCTGGCCAGCGGCGACAGCGCGTGCAGCGCGCGCGCAGCGACCTCCTTGCCGGTGCCCGACTCGCCGCGCAACAGCACCGACACGCTGGTCTGCGGTGCCACCAGCTCGAGATGGCGGCGCAGTTCCTGCGCGCGGCGGCTGCGGCCGAAGTCGAGCTGCGGGCTGTTTTGCTGGTTCTTCAGCTGCTGCAGTTCGCGGCGCAGCGCGTGTTGCTCGGCGGCGCGCCGCACGGTCAGCAGCAGGCGTGCCTGGTCGAACGGCTTCGCCTGGTAGTCGAAGGCGCCTTCCTTGATCGCGTCGACGGCGGTGGCGAGGTCTTCGACGGCACTCAGCAGGATCACCGGCAGGTCCGGCTTGCGCCGCCGCACGCTGCGCAGCAGCTCGAGCCCGGGCACCTTCGGCATGCGCATGTCGCTGAGCACGACGTCGGGCTCGTCCTGGTCGAGACGCTGCAGCGCCTCGGCGCCGTCGCCGGCTTCGGCCACGTCGAAGCCTTCGTCCTCGAACAGGCCGCGCAGCACCCAGCGCAGGTCGGGTTCGTCGTCGACGATCAGCAGCTGGTGCTTGCGCATGCGAGCCGTCCATCGGCGTTCGGTGCCGTCGCCGGTGAGTCGTGGTCCTGCGGCAACAGCAGCAGCGCGCGGGCGCCGCCGCGTTGGCGCGGATACAGCCGCAGCGCTCCGCCGAGTTCGTCGGCGATGCGGCGGCAGCTCGACAGGCCGAGGCCGGTGCCTTCGGGCTTGGTGGTGAAGAAGGGCGGGAACGTCGAGCGCTGGATCTCCGGCGGCGGGCCGGTGCCATCGTCGTCGATGGCGAGCGCCAGCAGCGAACGGCCGCCGAGGTGCACCGCGCGCGCGTGCAGGCGGACCTTGCCGCCGTCGCTGCGGCCGGCCTGGATCGCGTTCAGCACCAGGTTCAGCAGCGCTTGCGCCAGCAGCGTGCGGTCGGTCACCAGGTGCAACCCCGCGTGTGGCACCGCCACCTGCAGCGTGGTGTGGCGCCGCTTCGCCTCGACGCGCAGCAGGTCCGCCACTTCGCCGAACAGTTCGTGCGCCGCCACCTTGCTCGGCTCCTGGCGACGCGGCTTGGCCAGGTCGATCAGCGCCTGGATCGTGCGATCGGCCTTGTCGATGTTGCGGCGGATGACCGCGGTGTGGTCGGCGATCTCCTGCTGGCTGCGCGGCCGCCGGCACAACGACTCGGCGGTGCCCTGCACGATCGTCAGCGGGTTGCGCAGGTCGTGCGCGATCGTCGCCGCCAGTTCGCCGAGCATGCCGCGGCGGTCGGCTTCGACCAGGCGGTGTTCGAGCATGCTGCGCGCGCTCTCGGCCTGCTTCAGGGCGCCGCTCTGCCGCGCGTTGTGCTCGCCGAGCAGGCGGTGGCTCAGCAGCACCTGCGGCAGCCACAGCATCAGCCCGTAGGAGACGAGCGTGGTGCCGAGCAGGAACATGGCGCCGCGTTCGCAGGTTGCGCAGAGATAGGTGACCGCCGGGTGCACCATCTCGAGGCCGGCGATCTGGATCGCGGCGCTGAGGCCGAAACCGAGCGTCAGCACCAGGAAGCCGCCGCGCACGAGCCGCATCGGTTGGCCCTGCAGGGCCGGCGACTCGGCGGTGGTGCGCATGAAGAACCACGCCAGCAGGCCGAAGTAGCCGGCGCGCACCAGCACACCGAGCAGCGGCGGTGGCGATGGCCACGCCATCAGGATCGTCAGCACCGTCAGCAGCGCGCAGCTCGCACGCGTGCCCGGCAGCACGGTGGTTTCGCCGGTGGGTGCCGCACTTCGCATGCGCCGCTATCGGCGCGCAGCGGGCGGCAGCTTGGGCTCGCGCCGGGCCTGGGTTGGCTCACGAGGCGGGTCGGCTCGGAGGCGGGCTGCCTGCCTGGCGCGAGCCGTTGGCGTCACTCGGCGGCGGCAACGCGCGGGCTGCGCTGCTGCAGCGTGCGCTGCAGGCGGGCGACCACCGGTTCGACCAGCGGGCCCGGGCACTCCGTGTTGCGGAAGTGGCTGTGGCAGAACAGATCGTCGCCTTGCAGGCCGAATCGCCCCAGCAGGTGGACGACGAGACGTTCCATGGCCTGCAGCTGCTCCTTGTTCGGCTTCTGCCCGTCCTTGCCCGGCATGAAGTTGCCGAGCAGGCAGATGCCGATGTTGCCGACGTTGTGCTCGCCCTTGGCGTGTGCACCCTGCCAACGCAGGTCGCGGCCCTGCCAGATGCGACCCGAGGGGTCGATCAGGAAGTGGTAGCCGATGTCGCCGTAGCCGCGCTCGCCCATGTGGTCGCGCTGGATCACCTGCAGCTGAGCCGAGCAGGCCGACTGGCGGTCGTCGCGCAGCAGGATCGCCGAGTGGTGGATGGTGACGCGGGTCACCTTGCCCATCGCGTCCATGTTGCCGCGGTTCGGAGCGCGCGCGCTCCAGGTCGCACGCGGCAAGATGGCGATGCCGGCGTCCATCGCCGGCGGTGCTTCGGCGGGCGTGGGGGCTATCGCTTGCAGGCGACGCACCACCATCGGATCGACGGCCAGCGCCAACGCCTGCTCCAGGTCGTAGCGGCCGCGTTCTGGCATGCCTTGCTGCGCGTAGGCTTCGGCGCGCAGGTAGCGGGCGATCGCCGCGTCGCTGGTCGACGGCTTGCTGCTGCCGAACAGGACCTCGGCTGCGGCATCGAGCGCCGACTGCGGGTGGCGCAGCTGCAGCTCGAGCCAGGCGCGGCGCAGCATCGCGGGGGTGGTGCGGTTGCGCCCCAAGGCCTCGAGCTCCTGCTCGGGCGTCAGCACCGACGGCCCGAAGATCGACTCGCCGGACGCCACGGTCGGCGGCGTGTAGGCGCGCGCTGGCCGCGGCTTCTGGGTGGCGCAGCCGGTGGCCAGCATGGCGCACGCCAGCAGCGCCAGCGTGCGGATCCAGCCTTGGCAGAACGAAAACGCAGCGCGACCGCCGCGCGGGAGATGGTGCAACACGAGATCAGCCCTCCTGCGTCGGGAGTCCCAGGTCAGGACGATCCGGCGCCGCGTGCGGAACGCTACCGGCGTCGCTGCTCCGATGCCACCGTCCCTGCCCCTCGCGATCGGGCCACCGCGGTCGTCGGCAACTCGCCGCGGCCCGGATTCAGGGTCGAGGGCGACGCCGCCGATAACCCGCGCGGGCATCCAAACCATGTTTGCACAGGTCGCCATCAAGCTCACGGGTCCGATGGACCACCTCCGGCTGGTCTGGCAGACCGGCGAGACGCTGCTGGACTCGGTCGTGTTCGACGAGGATCCAGAAGGCACGCGCTACAACGTGCTGCTGGCGTTGCAGGAGATGGTCACCAACGTGCTCCGCCACGGCTACCAGCTCGACGCCAGCCGACCGATCGAGGTGGTCTTCGAACTGACCGAGGACTCGCTGCAGATCGTGCTGCGCGACCAGGGGCCGGCGTTCGATCCGCTGGCCTACGACTCGTCCGGCGTCGAGGAGCAGACCGGCATGCCGGCCGAGGCCGGTGGCTTCGGCATCCACATCGCCCGCCTGGTCATGGACCGCGTCGACTACGAACGGGTCGACGGCTGGAACGTGCTGCGCCTGCAGAAGTGCGTGCGCGCCAAGGCCAATACCTGAGGGCATCTTGACCCTGCAACGTGGAACCAGCGAGCTGCTGGCCGCCCTCCCGCTGGCATTCGGCGGGGTGACGGTGCGCGTGCTCGACGAACCGCCGGCGGTCCCCGCCGCGGCCGGCGCCGTGCAGCTCGTCGAGTCGCTGCCGGCCGGCTGCGTCGTCGCCGACGTGCCACAGGACGCCGCGGCGCTGGTGCCGTTGGTGCGTTCGCTGCTGGACGTCGTCGCCGCGCGCGAGCAGCTCGAAGGCGACATGCTCAGCGTGCTCACCAAGTTCGAGGTGATGCAGGAGCAGTTGTTCTCGTACGCCGAGGAGCTGCCGCGCATCTCGTCCGGCGACGAACTGCAGATCGCGTCGGGCGGGGCCGAAGCGTGCCAGCGCGCGACCAAGGTCCGTCACGTCGTCTACCTCGGCTACCTCGCCGGCAAGAACTGCTGCGAGGTGGTCGCGCACCATTCGTTCCGCGACGGGCAGACGAACGAGGTCGTGCTCGACCCGGTGCTCGCCGTCGACGGCTTCCTCGCCGACGTGCTGGCCGGCGAAGGCGTCGTCGTGCGCGACGTGCCGAACGGCGGCCGCCTCGGCGAGCCGGGTTCGGTCGAGCAGCTCGCGCGTTCGCAGGTGCTCGGCGTGCCGGTCAAGTTCGGCGCCGACGACAAGCGCTTCCTGATCGGCGCCCTGGTGCTGGTCGACAAGCTGCCGGTTGACGACGGCCGCGACGAGCCGCCGCGGCGCTTCGACCACGAAGAGTGGCAGATCGCGTCCTCGTACGCGGCGATCCTCGGCGCCGTGCTCGGCGCCCGCAAGTCGGCGGAACTGCGCAAGGAGATGAGCATGGCCGAGGCGATCCAGCGGCAGATCCTGCCGCCCGGACCGCCGCAGCTCGCCGGCTTCGACGTCGCCGCGACCTACGCCGCCTGCGGCGCGGTCGGTGGCGACTACTACGACTACCTGCCGCTGGCGGACGGCCGCCAGCTGGTCGTCGTCGCCGACGTCTCGGGCCACAACCTGGCTTCGGGCATGGTCATGGTCGGCGCGCGCGCGATGCTGCGCACGTTGGCCGCGGTCTACTCCGAGCCGCAGCGCGTGTTCGAGTCGTTGGCCGCGAGCATGTTCGCCGACCTCAGCCGGACCGAACGCTTCCTGACCGCCGCGGCCGTCGCCGTGCGGCCGGACGACGGCGGCGTCGAGTATGTCTGCGCCGGCCACAACGATCTGCTCGTCTACCGCGCCGCCACCGATCGCGTCGAGAGCGTCGCCAGCGACAGCACGATCCTCGGCTTCCTGCCGGCGCCCGACTACCCGACCCGCACCATCCAGCTGCAACCGGGCGACTGCTTGCTGCTCTACACCGACGGCATCACCGAAGCGACCGACGAGACCGACGAGATGTTCGGCGACGACCGGTTGCGCAGCGTGTTCGCGCAGTTGGCCACCAATCCGTCGGCGCGCCTGATCGTCGACGGCATCGTACAGGCACTCGATCAGTTCCGTCGCGGCCGGGTCGGCACCGACGACGTCACCGCCGTGGTGGTGCGCTACCACGGCAAGGGAAGGAGACGATGACCCAGCGAACCATCCTCGTCGTCGACGACGAACCGTTCATCTGCCGTTCGCTGACCTTCGTGCTGCGGAAGGCGGACTACAACGTGCTCGAGGCCAGGAACGGCGAAGAGGCGCTCGCGGCGATCCGCGCGCACAAGCCGGACCTGGTGTTCCTCGACGTCATGATGCCGAAGCTGAACGGCTTCCAGGTGACGCAGCAGGTGCGCGCCGACACCACGCTCGACGGCGTCAAGATCATCCTGCTGACCGCGAAGGGGCAGGAGTGCGACCGCGAGGTCGGCAAGACTGCGGGTGCCAACGACTACATGACGAAGCCGTTCAGCCCGACCAAGATCCTCGACCGCACGCGGCAGATCCTCGGCGGCTGAGCCCGCTCGGCGCGTGAGATCGCCGCGGCGCGCGCCTACGCTCGCGCGGTGCCCGCTTCTGGAGTTGTCGCCGATCCGCTGCTGCAGCGTGCGCCCTGGTTCGCAGTGCTGCGGCAGGGCGTGCCGCTGGCGCTCGGCTTCGCCTCGCACGCGCTGATCAACCTGGTCGACCTAGCCTTGGTCGGCCGCCTCGGCGGCGACGCGCTGCAGGCAGCGCACATCGGTTCGACCTGGAACGTGCTGCCGATGATCGTCGGCAACTGCGTGTCGACGGCGCTGCTGGCGAGCCTGTCGCGCGACCTCGGCGCCGGCGACGCGGCGTTGGCGCGGGCGCGGAACCGCCGCGCGCAGGCGTTCATGGTCGGCTTCGCGCTGCTGCTGGCGGTGGTCACCACGCTGCCGGCGGGGCCGATGGTCGACCTGATGGCGGCGGGGCCGAACGTGCGCGCCGACGCCCTGCACTACCTCGTGGGCAGCAACCTCGGTTGCGTGACCATGTTCGTGCTGATGCAGACGACGGCGGCGATGCGCGCGGTCGGCGAGGTGACGATGCCGGTGCTGCTGCTGCTCGGCGCCAACGTCGTGAACCTCTTGCTGGCGCTGCCTCTGCTCTACGGCTGGGACGCCGTCGGCTTGCCGGCCGTCGGCGTCGTCGGCGCGGCCTACGCTGCGGTCGCCGCGCGCACGCTGGCGGCGGTGGTGGCGGTCGCCTGGCTGTGGCGTGCGTCGCACCCACTGACGCTGCGATCCACCGCCGCGCCGACCGCGGCAGGGTCGCCGCCAGCAGGGTCGATGCCAGCAGGGTCGTCGCCAGCGGTGGCGCTGCCGCTGTTGCGCGACGCCTGGCCGCAGTCGCTGCAGATCGGCCTGCGCGCCGGTCTCGTGCTGCTGCTGACGCCGCTGCTGCGGCGCGGTCACGGCGATGCGGCCGCGATCGCGTTCAGCATCACCACGCGCTACGACACCGTGGTGCTGTTCGCGTCGATCGGCTTCGCCAACGCGGCGACGGCCTACGCCGGGCGCGCGGTCGTGGTGGGGCGCGAACGGGCGGCGCGCCACGCCGGCTTCGCCGCCGCGGTGCAGGCAGCCGTGTTCGGCGCGCTCTGCGTGCTGGCGATGATCACGTTCGCCGACGTGTTGGTCGGCTGGTGCCTGCCGGGGCCCGAGCCGGCGGTGGTCGCGTTCGCCGCCGACTACTTCGCCGGTGCTGGCTGGAGCCAGGTCGCTGGCGCTGCGGCGCTCGGCGCGATCGGCGCCGTGCAGGGGGCCGGGGCGATGCAGGCGCCGCTGCGCCTCGATCTGCTCGGCTTCGCCGTCGTCTATGCGGCGGTGCTGCTGGTCGGCGCGGGCTCCACCGCGGCGATCTATGCCGCCCTGGGCGGTGGCATGGTGGTGGTGGCGCTACTGCAACTCGCCCTCGTTGCGCGCGGTCGCTGGGCCCGGCCGGAATGACGGTCTCTGTCAGCGTGGCAGCCGCGGCGCCGCCATTGGCTGTCAGATTGGCGCATGGTCGTCGGTGGCTGTCGCCATAACTCCAGTGTCTCCAGCGACTACGGCCGTCGTTGCTGCTGGGCACGGCTTTTGACAATCGCGGGACGCCGCCGCGCCCCGGTGTTCGGGTCGCGGCGGCAGTTCGTTCGCATCGGCCCCGGCGCCCCACGTGGCGGCCGCGGCATCAGGAGCCACCATGTCGAAGATCGTCGGAATCGACCTCGGAACCACCAACTCGGTCGTGTCGGTGATGGAGGGCGGCGAGCCCAAGGTCATCGCCAACATGGAAGGCGCGCGCACGACGCCTTCGGTCGTCGCCTTCACGCCGAGCGGCGAGCGCCTCGTCGGTGCCCCGGCCAAGCGCCAGGCCGTGACCAACCCGACGAACACCATCTACTCGATCAAGCGCTTCATGGGCCGTCGCCACAGCGAGGTCGGCGACGAGGAGAAGATGGTGCCCTACAAGGTCGTCGGCGGCGCCGACGAGCTGGTCAAGGTAGACGTCGGCGGCAAGCAGCACACGCCGCCGGAGATCTCGGCGCAGATCCTGCGGGCGCTGAAGGAGTCGGCCGAGGCGTACCTCGGCGAGAAGGTCGAGCGCGCGGTCATCACCGTGCCGGCCTATTTCAACGACAGCCAGCGCCAGGCGACCAAGGACGCCGGCCAGATCGCCGGCCTCAAGGTCGAGCGCATCATCAACGAGCCGACCGCGGCCGCTCTCGCCTTCGGCCTCGACAAGAAGGCCAAGGGCAAGAACATGAAGATCGCCGTGTTCGACCTCGGCGGCGGCACCTTCGACATCTCGGTGCTCGACGTCGGCGAGGGCGTGTTCGAGGTCAAGGCGACCAACGGCGACACGCACCTCGGCGGCGACGACTTCGACGAGTGCATCATCCAGTGGCTGTGCGAGTCGTTCCGCAAGCAGACCGCCATCGACCTGCGCAAGGACCAGATGGCGCTGCAGCGGCTCAAGGAAGCCGCCGAGAAGGCCAAGATCGAGCTCAGCTCGGCGACGCAGACCGCGATCAACCTGCCGTTCATCACGATGGACGCGTCGGGTCCGAAGCACCTGACCGAGAACCTGACCCGCGCCCAGTTCGAGAAGCTGTGCGAGTCGCTGTTCGAGCGCTGCCGCGGCCCGGTGCTGCGCTGCCTCGAGGACGCGAAGATGAAGCCGTCGGACATCGACGAGTGCATCCTCGTCGGCGGCAGCACGCGCATCCCGAAGGTGCAGGCGATGGTCAAGGAGATCTTCGGCAAGGAGCCGAACCGCTCGGTCAACCCCGACGAGGTCGTCAGCCTCGGCGCGGCGATCCAGGGCGGTGTGCTCGGCGGCGAGGTCAGCGACGTGCTGCTGCTCGACGTGACGCCGTTGTCGCTCGGCATCGAGACGCTCGGCGGCGTGATGACCAAGCTGATCGAACGCAACACGACGATCCCGACCAGCCGTTCGCAGGTGTTCTCGACCGCGGCCGACAACCAGCCCGGCGTCGACATCCACGTGCTGCAGGGTGAACGCGAGTTCGCCAACGACAACCGCACGCTCGGCCGCTTCAAGCTCGACGGCATCCCGCCGGCACCGCGCGGCACGCCGCAGGTCGAGGTCACGTTCGACATCGACGCCAACGGCATCCTGTCGGTGACCGCGAAGGACAAGGGCACCGGCAAGGAGCAGAAGGTCAAGATCGAGGTCGGTTCGGGCCTCAGCAAGGACGACGTCGAGCGCATGGCGCGCGACGCGCAGGCGCACGCCGCCGACGACAAGAAGCGGCGCGAGGTCGTCGACCTGAAGAACCAGGCCGACTCGATGGCCTACCAGGCCGAGAAGCAGATCAAGGAGCAGGGCGACAAGCTCGATGCGGCCGCGAAGGGCAAGCTCGAGTCGGCGATCGCCGCGCTGCGCAAGGCCGCCGAGGGCGACGATGCGGGCAAGCTGAAGGGCGCGATCAGCCAGTTCGAGCAGGCCATGCAGGCCGCCAGCGCCGGCATGGCCGGTGGTGCGGGCGCGGGTCCCGGCCCGGGTCCGACCGCCGGTGCCGGCGCCAAGGCCTCTGGCGGCGACGAGGACATCAAGGACGCGGACTTCGAAGTGAAGTGACCGCAGCGGGGCTCGGCGCCCGATGGCGTCGAGCTCACGCTGGCCTTTGGCGCGCGCGGCACTACCGTGTGCGCCGCTGTGGCGGTCGGGCGGTCCCTGTTACTCGGTCCGTCGCCGGGCACTAGCGCACCCGCCGATGATCCGCGTCCGTGAACTGAGCAAACGCTTCGGCCAGACCCTGGCCGTCGACCGGATCTCGTTCGAGGTCGCGCGCGGCGAGATCGTCGGTTTCCTCGGTCCCAACGGCGCCGGCAAGACGACGACGATCCGCGTGCTGACCGGTTACCACGCCGCGTCGTCCGGCACCGCCGAGGTCGCCGGCCACGACGTCGCGACCGCGTCGTTGGCCGCGCGGCGGCAGCTCGGCTACCTGCCCGAGAACGTGCCGATCTACCCCGACCTGCGCGTCGTCGAGTACCTGCGCTACCGCGCCGCGCTGAAGGGCGTGCCGTGGCGCGAACGCAAGGCCGCGGTCGCGCGGGCGATGGCCAAGGCCGGCGTCGAGGACGTCGCGCGCAAGCTGTGCGGCCAGGTCTCGCGCGGCTACCGGCAGCGGGTCGGCCTCGCCGACGCGCTGGTCGCGAACCCGCCGATCCTGATCCTCGACGAACCGACGTCGGGCCTCGACCCGAACCAGCGCCGGCGCATCAAACAGGTCGTGCGCGACCTCGCCGCCGAGCACACGGTGCTGTTCTCGAGCCACATCCTGACCGAGGTCGAGGACGTCAGTTCGCGCATCCTCGTGATCCACCGCGGCCGGCTGCGCGCCGACGGTGCGCCGCGCGCGCTGGTCGCCGAGAGCGCAGCGCGGCGCCTGCGCGTCGCCGCCGCCTGCTCGGTCGCGCGGCTGGTCGAGTTCGTCGCCGCGACACCGGGGCTCGAGGTCGTGCGCTCGGCGCCGCAGCCGCCGGACGGCGCGTCGGTCGAAGCCGCCGTGGCCGCCGGCGAAGGTGCCGCGCGCGCGCTCGGCGAACGGTTGCTGGCCGCCGGCATCGCCGTGCGCGAGCTGGCGGTCGAGTTGCCGACGCTCGAGGAGTACTTCCACCGCATCACCGAGGGCAGCGACCGCCAGGAAGAACTGGCGCACGGCGCCGCCGAGGCAAACGCATGAGCGGCGCCTGGGTCACGTTCCAGAAGGAGCTGCTGAGCTACTGCACCAGCCCGGTCAGCTGGTTCATCGGTTTCGTGTTCTACCTGTGGCGCGGCCTGCAGATGTACGGCACCGCGTGGTCGTTCGCGCTCTACCGCGGTGACCAGGACCTGTTCGCGCCGTCGACCTACGGCCTGCAGAGCACGTTCCTGATGGTGATGCTGGTGCCCGGCGTGCTGACGATGCGCTGCTTCGCCGAGGAGCGGCGCACCGGCTCGATCGAGACGCTGATGACCGCGCCGGTGCGCGACGGCGAGGTCGTGTTCGGCAAGTGGGCCGCGGCGACCGCGTTCTTCGGCCTGCTGTGGCTGCCGAGCGTGCTGGTGCTGCAGGTGCTCGAGCTGCCGTGGTTCTTCGACGCCGACCTCGCGTTCGGGCCGGTGTTCGCCGCCTACCTCGGCATGTTCCTGCTCAGCGGCCTGATGCTGGCGTTCGGCTGCTTCGCGAGCAGTCTGACCGACAACGTGCTGCTCGCCGCGGTGCTGGCGATGCTGTTCAACTTCGGGCTGCTCAGCGTGCCGGGCCAGCTGCGCTTCTACCTCGGCGAACACGCCGAGAACTACTACGTGCGCGAGCTGCTGGACAAGTTCGACGTGATGCGCAACTTCGGCGACTGGTTCGCGCGCGGCCTGATCGACTCGAGCCAGGTCGCGTTCTACGCCGGCGGCATCCTGTTCTTCCTCGGTCTCACGACCGTGAGCCTGTCGTCACGGAGGATCGCGTGAGCGGCCGCCGCTGGATCGGCGCCGTGAACCTGCTGGTCGCGGCGCTGCTGATGCTGGCCGTCTGGCTGCTGCTGGTGTGGGTCTCGGCGCGGCCGGCGCTGAAGGTGCTGCTCGACCTGACCCCGCAGCGCATCCACGCCCTCGATCCGGCGACCGAGGACCTGGTGCGCGAACTGCGCACGGCCTCGACGAAGGTCGAGTTCCACCTGTTCCTGCCGCCGATCGAAGGCGTCGCGCAGACCGACGCGCAGCGGCAGGGCATCGCGATCCGCACGCGGCTGCGCGACATGACGCGGCTGTTGCTGCGGCGCTACCAGTGGCTCGGCGGCGAAGCGGTGACGATCCGCGAACACGACCTCTACACCGACGTCGAGCGCACCCGCGAGGCGGCGCAGCGCTTCGACTTCAAGACCGAGGAGCGCGACGTGCTCGTCGTCGCGGTCGAGCCCGAGGGCCGCGAACGGCGTTTCCGCAAACTGTCGCTGGACGCCGACCTGGCGACGATCGAATTGCCGAACCTGCCGCCGGGCGCGCCGGCTTCGGCGGCGCTGCCGGTGCTGAAGGACTTCAAGGGCGAGGCGACGATCTCGTCGGCGCTGAAGGGACTCCTGGTGCAGGGCACGCCGATCGTCTACTTCCTGCGCGGCTACTCGCCGGACCTCGACCTGAGGGGCCAGAGTGCACCCGGCTACGCGGCGCTGCTGGCGTCGCTGCAGCACGTCGGCTTCGAGGTGCGCGAGCTCGACTTCAACCAGGAGCCGCGCGTGCCGGCCGACGCGACGATGGTCGCGGTGCTCGAGCCGCGCCGCGAGTTCACCGAACGCGACGCGCAGGTGCTGTACGACTACGTGCGGCGCGGCGGCCGGCTGTTCGTCAACTACTCGTGGGCCGGCCTGCCGGACTGGAATCCGACCGGCGGCAAGCTCGGCGAACTGTTCGGCTACGAACTGAGCCAGTCGCCGCTGTTCCACCTGATCCCGGACGTCACCGGTCTGACCGCTGGCCGCAGCATCGACGGCCCCGGCGTCGAGCGCCTGCACCTCTACGGCAGCACGGTGCACCCGGTCACGCAGCGCCTGGTCAAGGCCGGCCGTCCGCTCGAGGTCAAGGCGGCGCGCGCGGTGCGGACCGCCGGCAAGCCCGACGGCGTGCGCGCCGAGGATCTGCTGCGCACCGGCGGCGAAGGCTGGCTCGCGGGCGTCGATCCGCGCGACGGCTTCCCGGACCAGCGGCGGCCGGACCAGGCCCGGCTCGGCTCGTTCACGGTCGGCCTGGCGCTCGACGTCGACCTCGCGGTGCCCGCGACCGACACCGCCGCGACCGGAGCGCCGCGCAGCGGCGCGGTCGTGATCGTGTCGGGCGTGTTCTGCAACAACCTCGGCATGCAGCAGTTCGGCGACCTGGCGCTGAACATCTGCAACTGGATGGCGGAGCGGCGCGTGCTGCTCGACATCCAGGGGGCGCGCTACGACGCCAAGCACCTGCAGCTGCAGCCGCAGCAGCTCGAGCGCGTCCGCCTGCTGCTGGTGTACGGCGTGCCCGCAGTGTTCTTCCTGCTGGCCTGCGTGGTGTTCTTCGTGCGGCGGAGGCTGTGATGGGTGTGCGGGCGATCTTGCTGTTGTTGCTGCTCGCCGGTGGGCTCACCGCCGTGCTGCTGTGGACCGAGGAGAAGCCGGCGACCAAGGTTGCCGCCGAGATCCGCGCGCTCGACGGCCGCTCGCTGCGCGACAGCAAGCGCATCTGGTGGCAGTTCGCGCAGCTGGCGCCGGTCGAGATCGTGCGCGGCCCCGACGGTTTCCGGCTGACGGAGCCGGTGCAGGACGTGGCGTCGCCGGCGTACCTGAAGCAGATCTGCGATGCCTGGGACTCGTCGAACATGCGCGCGACGCCGCTTGCCGACGATGCCGCAGGCCGCGCCCAGGCGGGACTCGAGCCGCCGCAGTTGCGCTTCCTGGCCGAGTTCGACGACGGTCTGCGCATCGAGTACGAGATCGGCGCCGCGGGGCCGCTGGGCACGACGCAGTTCCTGCGACGCGACGGCCGGATCTGGGAAGGCGGCAACGGCCTGCTCGAGAGCCTGCGCGTCGGCGTCGACGACCTGCGCGATCCACGCGTGTTCCGCAACGTGCCGACGACCGTGCAGGAGCTGCGCGTCGAGATGCTGGCCGCGACCGGCAAGCGCGAGGTGCTGCACCTCGTGCGCGAACGCGACGACTGGCTCTTGCGCGCGCCGGTCGAAGGGCGCGCCGACCCGACGGCGTCGCTGCGCTTCCTGACCGCGGTGCTGTCGCTGCGCGTCGACACGTTCGTGCCCGGCGTCGTGCGCCTGCCCGAGACCGAGCCGGCGATCGTGATCCGCGCCCGCGGTGGCGCCGGCGAGGAGGAGTTGCGCCTGTGGACCGAGCAGGGCCAGGTGTTCGGCCGCCTGCCGGGCCGCGGGTCGATGTTCGGCAGCGGCAACCGGCAGTACGTCGAGATCTTCGAGAACGCCGCCGACCACCTGCGCGCGCGCATCCTGGTGCCGCTCGGCGACGTCTACGCGCGGATCGGCGAAGTCGTGATCGATCCCGGCGAAGGCGGCGGCGACCGGATCCGGCTGCGGCGCGAGAGCGAGACCGGCGACTGGCGGCTGCTGCTGCCGGTCGACCACGCGGTCGATCCGACGCCGGTCAACGAACTCGTGCAGTCGGTCAACAACCTGCACGCGGTCGAGTTCGTGCTCGCCGACGACGGCGGCCGGCCGGCGGCCGGCGACGCGCGCTACGGACTCGGCGCGGGGCGCCTGCAGGTCACCGTGCGCGCGCTCGGCGACGGCCCGCCGATCGACCTGTGGCTCGGCGCCGAAGTGCGCAAGAACGACCTCGACCTCGTCTACGCCTGCCGCGCCGACGATCCGCGCACGGTCGTACTGGTGCCACAGATCCCGGTGCAGAACCTGCGGCGGCCGTGGATCGAGTACTGCTCGCGCGTTCTGCTGCGGCAGCCGAACATCGTCGAGCGGGTCGACCTGGCGCGACGCACCGGCGAACGCCGCACCTACCGGCTCGACGGCGGCCACTGGCGGCTCGAGGGCAGCGACGGCGCGCGCGACGACGTCGGCAGCTTCATCAACGACGTGCTGCGCGACTGCGACGGCAGCCGCGCGGTCGACGTGCGCGGCGAGGCGTTCGCGGCCGCGGACTGGACGCTGTCGATGCAGCGCGGCAACGGCGACCAGCTGGAGCTGCTGCGGATCTGGGAACGTGGCCCCGACGTGCCGCTGGTCGTGCAGCGCGACATGGGGGGCAGCCCGGCGAAGGTCGGGTTCGAACTTGTGCCGATCCACGACAAGCAGTTGCGCGAGCTGTGGCGCTGACCGCGCCGGGCGGCGGCTGCCTGTAGAGTCGGCCCGCGGCCGCGCGTATCGTCGCCCGCGCATGGCGAGCAAGAAGCAGCCCGATCGCAGAGCCGACCGCGCCCCGCGCCGCGCGGTCGCACCGGCCGCCGCGCCGGCCGGCCGGCGCTACTGGTTGTTCAAGTCGGAACCCTCCAGCTACGGCTTCGACCAGTTCGCGCGCGACGGCCGCACGTTCTGGAGCGGCGTGCGCAACTACCAGGCGCGCAACCTGCTGCGCGACGAGATCCATGCCGGCGACGGCGTGCTGTTCTACCACAGCAACGCCGACCCGATGGCCGTGGTCGGCATCGCGCGCGTCGTGCGCGACGGCTATCCGGACCACACGGCGTTCGATCCGAACAGCCCGTACCACGACCCCGACAGCGACCCGTCGGCGCCGACCTGGTTCATGGTCGACATCGCCTGCGTGGCGCCGTGTGCCGCGCCGGTGACGCGCGAACAGCTGAAGGCCGTGCCCGAACTCGCCGACATGGTGCTGCTGCAGCGCGGCAGCCGCTTGTCGGTGCAGCCGGTCACCGCGGCGGAATGGCGCACGATCCTGCAGCTCGGCGAGGTCGCGGAGTCATGGTGACCCGCACGGGCCGATGCTGGCCGTGGCTCGCCGTGCTGGCGGCGTGCGGTGGGGCGGCACCCGACTACGTCGCGCCGGCGGCGGTGGCCTGGGATCCGATCGACGACGTCTGCATCGTCGCCAACCAGGACGGCTCGCTGGCACGCGAACGGCCGGACGGCAGCCGCGAACGGTTCTGGATCCGCCTCGGCCCGCGCGCCGCCGCGCCGGGTGCTGCGGCGCTCGCGGTCGCCGGCGACCGGCTGTGGCTCGCCTGTGGCGCCGCGCTGCACGGCTTCGCGCGCGCGACCGGTGCGCCGATCGGCGTCGTCGACGTGCCCGGTGCGACGGCGCTGACCGCGGTCGCGGCCGACGAGGACGGTGTGCTCTGGTGCGCCGACGCGGCGACGATCTGGCGCGCGCCGGCCGCGGCCGGGCCGCCGTTCGCCGCGCCGGTGCCGGTGCTGCAGGACCAGGACCTCGGCGGGCCGGTGGCGCTGGTCGCGCGCCGCGCGTCGGTCTACGTCGTGGCCCGCGACGGTCGGTTCTACTCCGTCGACGCGCAGGGCCGGCGCACGGACCTCGTCACGCTGCCCGACGCGCGGCCGACCGGGCTCGCGCGCGGCGTCGCCGAGGACGGCCGCGCGGTGTGGTTCGTCGCCGACGAAGCCGGTGGCGGCCGGCTGCATCGGCTCGACAGCGGCGGCGGTTCGCAGCTGGTGCCCGGTGCGGTGCCGGCGCCCGGCGAACTCGACTTCGATGCGCGGCGCGGCGTGTTGCTGGTGCCGTTGCGGTCCGCCAACCGCATCGAACGCGTGCGGCCGTGACCGCGGCGCGACGGCGCCTCTACCGGCGTCGCCGTCCGGTGCTAGAGTAGGCGCCCGATGTTCGTGTTCGCGGCGACCAAGGAAGCGACCGAGACCAAGACCGCGCCGAAGACCTCGTTGGCGCCGCCGTGGAACGTGATCGTGCACGACGATCCGGTGACGCTGATGACCTACGTCACCAAGGTGTTCCGGCAGGTGTTCGGCTACGCGCAGGAGCACGCGCACCGGCTGATGATGGAGGTGCACACGAACGGCCGTTCGATCGTCTGGACCGGTGCGCGCGAGCAGGCCGAGATGTACGTGCAGAAGCTGCAGGCGTTCCACCTGCTGAGCAGCCTCGAGGTGGTGGATGGCTGACCGGCTGCACGCCCCGCGACGGGGAGGCGCCTAGACGATGTGGGCCGGCCGCGTCGACGAGGGCTACGTGTTCGGCGGCTTGTCCGCGACCTGCGTCGAGACCCTGAAGGGCGTGCCGATGCTGCTCGAGAGCACCGACGAACGGGTGCGCGCCCGGCTGCTGCCCGACGCCTGCGACGAGGACGCCGGCAGCGCCGACTGGCAGCGCCACGCGGTGCCGGAGCTGGAGCGCCTGTTCGCCTCGCGCGCGCAGCTCGTGCGCCGCGACCTGGCCGGCTTGCGCAAGCTCGGCAAGTCGGACGTGCAGCTGCTGCTGATCCCGAACTCGCACGTCAACGCGTGGCTCGCGGCGCTGAATGCGGCGCGGCTGGCGCTGTTCGCGCTGAACGACCTCGAAGCGCGCCACCTCGAGGCCGAGGGTTTCGCGCAGGCGACGCTGAAGCAGCAGGAGGCGATGCTGCGCATCCAGGTGCTCGCCGAGATGCAGTCGGTGCTGCTCGGCGACTACGAACTGGAGTCGGGCGGGTCGATGGCCGACCTTACGCCCGACGACGCGGACGACGACCCGTGACCGCGGTCACTGCCGCACCAGCGTGAGCCGGGCCGGGCGGTCGTCGCCCCAGACGAACGCGACCGTGGCGCGGCCCTGCCACTGCTGCCCGCTCCACGCGATCGCCTCGTAGCTGCCGGGCGCCATCCAGGCCACGAACCGGGCCACGGCGTGGTCGCCGTCGGGCTCGGCAGTCGCGGTCGCGAACCACGTGTGGGCGGTGTCCGGCGTACGCAGCGCCAGCGACACGGTGCGGCCGGCAGCCTTCGGCACCACGACTTCGATCGGCCGCGGCACGCCGGCAGCCAGTCGCAGGTCCTGGCGCCGTTCGACGCCGGGCTCGAGTTCGACCACGAAGTTGGCCGCCGCCACGCCGTCGCCTTGCACCTGCAGCACGTGGCGGCCGGGCGGCGCCCGATCGAAGCGGTAGCTGCCGCCGACGTAGTCGCCGGGCACGCGGCCGGTCTTGGTCAGCAGCGCGACCTCGACCTGCGTCGGTGCGCGGCCGTCGGCGCCGACCACGCTGCCGTGCAGCGTCGCCGCCGCGGCCAGTTCGATCGTGCCGACGCCGGTATCGGTCGCCACCGGGACCACGAGGTCGAGTCGGCTCGCGCGGCCGTGGCCCGGGTGTTCGACGTGCAGGTCGACGATGCCGGGCGGAACTGCGTCGAGCCGCAGCGCGCCGTCGTCTTCGGCGCGAAAGCGCGCCAGCTCGCGGCGTTCGTGGTGCCAGCAGACCAACCCGGCCGGCACGCCGACCCCGTTCGCGTCGACGACGCGGCCGACGATGCGGCCCCGCGGCGCGCGGCGGTCGACGACCAGGCGCAGCGGTTCCGGGCCCGGCTCGACGCCGTTCTGCACCAGCAGTGCGAACGTGCCGGCGCGCGCCCCGGGTGGATCGACCAGCACGTCGACCGGACCGGCTGCGGGCAGCGGCACGGCGAAGAACCCGCCGCTGTCGGTGGTGCCGACTTCCTGCGCGTCGCCGCTGCGCACGCGAACGCGCCAGCCCGGCAGGCGGGCGCCGTCGGTGTCGACGACCTGGCCGCGCAGCAGGCCGGCACCGGCCGGTGCGCGCAGCGTCGCCTGCCACACCGCCACCGTGCCCGCGCGCAGTTCGACCTGGCCTACCGCCGCGCGCGCCAGCGGCGGGGCCACGAGGTCGCTGCCGTCGCGCGCGAACAGTCGCACCGGTCCCGGCGGCAGGCCTTCGAGCCGGAACGTGCCGTCGGCAGCGCTGACCGCGAACGCGCCGTCGAACGCGTCGAGCGCGTGCGACCAGACCCGGCAGCCGGCGACCGTCGCACCACCTTCGTCGACGACGCGGCCGTGTACGGTGCAGGCGGGGGGCAGCACGATCTGCAGCCCGCCGTTCGCGCCGGCGGTCAGCGCGACGCTGCCGCGGCGGCTGCCGTGCGAGGCCGCGCGCGCGGCGAACGTGCCGGGGCCCGGCAACAGGCCGTCGAACGCGAAGCTGCCGTCGGCGGCGGTGCGGGTGCGGCGCGGCACCACGGCCGGCGAGCCGCCGCGCGGCGGCGCCTCGCCGCTGCGCAGTTCGACCTCGGCCCCGTGGATCGGTCGGAGTTCGGCGTCGACGACGCGTCCGGTCAGCCAGGCCGCGGCCGGGCCCAGCACCAGCTGCAGCGTCGTGGCCGGTGCGTCGGCGGTCGGATCGGTGCCGGCGTGCAGCACCTGCACCGGCGACGGTGCGTGGGCGCCGTGCACGGCACCGAGGCGACCGCCGACCGGCAGCGGCAGTTCGAAGCGACCGTCGGCGCCGGTCTGCCCGACGCGGCGCGGTGCCGGCGGGGCGCCGTCGGGATCGGTCCACGGCCACAGCCACAGTTCGGCGGCCGGGACGCCGCGGCCGGCCGCATCGGTGACCACGCCGCGGGCGATGATCCGCGTCGGCAGCTGCAGCGTGAGCTGCAGCACCCGGCCCGATGCCAGCGTGCCGCGGACGGCTGCGGCGCCGAAGCAGCGTGCCACCACCTCACGGCCGGCGCCGCCGGCGACGCGCCACGGTGCGGTGCCCGCGGCGTCGGTCCGGACCGCCGCGTGCTGCGTGCCCGATTCGCCGACCGCCGTCAGTTCGAGCCAGACCTCGTGGTCCGGCGCCGGCAGGCGGGCGGCGGCCGCATCGCCGGTCGCGCTGCGCAGCACCGTCACCAGTACCGAGGTCGGCCGCTCGTCGGGCGCGGCGGCGACGGCGCGGGCTGGGGCGCTGGCCTCGGCCGGCGCGCCATCGGTGGTCGGCAGTGTGCTACCCGGGCCGGTCGGCAGCGGCGCGATCGGTGTCGCCGGTACCAACGGCACCATCGGCAGCGCGGTGCGGCGGCTGTCCTGGCAGTACGCCCACAGGCCGACGCCGAGCGTCAGCACCAGCAGGACCAGCAGCAGCGCGGAACGTCGCACCATGCCACTACGCAGCGCGGCGGCGGGCCAGCCGGGCCGCGGTCAGATTCGTGCTCCCGGTTCCCAGTCGGCGAGGAACCGGCGCCGCTGGGGTCGGCTCGGCAGCCGATCGGCGATCGACCGCACCAGCGCGCGCGCCGACGCCGGCCGTTCCATCCATGCCAAGGCGCGCAGGTGCAGCGACAGCGGCAGGTCGCTGCCGCGCAACAGCGCCTCCAGTTGCGCCGCGGCGTCCGCCGGTTCGCGGCCGAGCGCAGCGAGGGCCAGCAGCCAGTTGGCGCGCAGTTCGGGCAGGTCGAGTTCGTCGACCTGCGCCTGCAGGTCGGTGTCGTCCTGGCCCAGCCGCAGCAGGTAGCTGCGCGCCATCGCCTCGCCGAGGCGGTCGTCGCCGGTGTGCGCGAGGTCGAGCGCGAGCCGGAACAGTGTCGTCGCCTGCTCGTCGCGCCGGCGCCAGAACAGCCGTTCGGCCAGGAACAGCGCGGCGCGCGCGCCGTAGGTCGGCTGGGACAGGCGTTCGGCCTCGTCGATCGCGACGCGCAGGTCGTTGGTCGCGTCGTCGTCGCCGAGCACGGCGCGCAGCTGGCCGCGGTAGAGGTGCAGCCGCAGCCGCACGCGTGGCCAGCGGTCGGCCATCGGTTCGCCTTCGACCTTCTGCAGCGTGCGCTGCGCGGTGGCGTGGTGGTGGCTCAGCGCCTCGACGCGCGCGAGATCGATCAGCAGGTGGCAGCGCAGCTCGGTGTCGCTCGCCGGCAGGCGCTTCAGTGCCGCGTGCACGTGCTTCAGGCCGTCGGCGGCCTGGCCGCGGTAGAACAGGATGCGGCCGTGCAGCCCGTGCGCCTGAGCGGCGATCGCGTCGGCGGATTCGGTCGCGACCGCGGCGAGGTCGTCGTGCACGGCCTCGAGCAGGCTGATGCCGGCCAGCAGGTGGCCCTGGTGCAGTTCGGCACCGGCGAGGCCGGTGCGCGCGGCCGCCGACGACGCGACGTCGCCGAGCGCCTGCGCCAGCCGTTCGGCGTCGCGGAACGCGCGGCTGGCGGCGTCGGTCTGGCCGGCGGCGGTGCGCGCGCGGCCGGCCTGCAACAGGAAGCGCAGCCGGCGCGCGGTGTTGGCGGGCGTGGCCGGCACCTGTGCCAGGTGCACTTGCAGGCGGCCCAGCAGGCGCAGCGAGGTGCGGCGCGAGCCGGCGCGCACGCGTTCGTCGAGCGCTTCGAGCAGCGGGTCGAGGCTCGCCTCGTGGTCGAGGGCCATCGACAGGTGCATGCCGACTTCGAGCGCGCGGCCGCCGCGGGCCTGCAGCAGCGCCGCCGCGGCGCGGTGCAGCCGTTCGCGTTCGGGCGGGGGCAGGTCGCGCAGCAGCGTCTTCTTGAAGTCGCGGTGGCGGAACGACACCTCGCCGGCCTGCGCGCGCACGATGCGGCCGCGGAACAGCGACAGGGTCTCGAGCACCGCGAGTTCGGACAGGCCGACCAGCGCTGCCAGCAGGTCGAGGTCGCAGCGGTCGCCGAGCACCGCTGCCGCCGACAGCACGAGGCGCTGCTGCGGTTCGAGGCTGCGCACGCGCCGGTGGAAGCGCTCGACGTGGCTCGGCGCCGGCCGCGGTTCGACGTCGGCCGCCAGGCCGTGGTAGTCGCCGGCGCGGCCGAACAGCCGGCCTTCCTGCGTGAGGTGGTCGAGCGCTTCGAGCAGGTTGCCGGGCACGCCGCTGAGCACCTGGTGGGCGCCGAGCAGGAACGCGCCGGGCTCCTCGCCGTCGCGGAACAGCGCGCGGCCGAACGCCAGGAACTCGGCTTCGTCGAGGCCGCCGAGGTCGAGGCGCAGGTCGGTTTCGACCGGCACGCCCTCGACGCCGGCGGCCAGCAGCAGCAGCAGGTGGTGGTCGTGGCGGTGGGCGGCCAGCCGCTGCAGCACGAGGCGGCCGCTGGTGTCGAGCCGTTCGGCGTGGTCGACGCGCACGACCAGCACGCGGCCGTGGCGCGGCAGCGTCAGCAGCGCGCGCGCCAGCCGGTCGGCGCGCACTTCGGGCGGTTCGGTGCTGGTGCCGAACGCGACCGCGGCGACCGCCTCGGCCTCGCGCTCGTCGCCGGCGCCGTGCGCGCGGGCCTGCACGGCTGCGCGCTGCAGCGCGTGCGGTGAGTTGCGGTCGTCGCCGCGCAGCAGCACGTCGAGCAGCGCGCTGGCGAACGGTTCGCCGTGGCCGAGCGCCGTGTCGGCGTCGCCGCCGAGGTAGAGCGGTGGCTCGCCGAGTTCGAGCCAGCGCTGCATCGCCTCGTCGAGCAGGCGGCGGCGGCCGACGCCGTCCGGGCCGGTCACGGCGACGATGCCGCCATGGCCGCTGCGCGCCTGCGTCAACTGGGCGTCGAGGCGCTGCAGTTCGGCGGCGCGGCCGATGAACGGCGTCTCCGCCGGCCGCCGCATGCGCAGCAGGCGCCGGCTGCTGGCCAGCGTCGGGGCCGCTGCTTCGTGCCGCCGCCACCAGTCCGAGTGTTCGCCCTGACCGAGCATGCGTGCCAGCTCGGCGGCGTCGCGCGGCCGGTCGTCGGGGTCCTTGGCCAGCAGGTCGAGCAGCACCTGTTCGAGCAGCGGCGACAGCCGCGTGCGCACGTGCGACGGCGGCTGCGGCCGGCGGTGCAGGTGCGCGTCGAGCATCTCGTCGGCGCCCTTCGCATCGGCGAACGGATGGCGGCCCGTCGCGACCTCGTAGAGCACGACGCCGAGCGAATAGAGGTCGCTGCGGGGACCCGCCGGCAGCCCGCGCAGCGTCTCCGGCGCGGTGTAGGCGACGGTGCCGCCTGGGCCGGCCCCGGGACTGCGGCCCGGCGACGAGCCGCCGCTGCCGCCGCCGGGCGCACCGAACGGCCGCGCCAGGCCGAGGTCGACGATCTTCAGCTGGCCGTCGGGCGTCAGGATCAGGTTCTCGGGCTTCACGTCGCGGTGCACGAGGCCGCGCCGGTGCAGCGCGGACAGCCCGGACGCGGCGTCGGCGCCGATGCGCCGCACCAGGTCTTCGACCGGCGCGCCGGAGCGGGAGAGGAAGTCGCGCAGCGTCGTGCCGCGCACGTACTGCATCACCAGGTAGGTGGTGCGCATGCCGAGCAGCTCGATCGCCTCGACGCCGAAGATCTCGGCGACGTTCGGGTGGCGGATCTGCTGGCCGAGGCGGCCTTCGTCGAGCAGTCGCGCCTGCGCGCGTTCGTCGGCCACCAGTTCGCTGCGCAGGAACTTGACCGCGACCTCGGTGCCGGCCGGCTGGCCGGCGTAGTCGTTCTGCAGCCGCGCGCGGTAGACCGTGCCGGACGAACCGCTGCCGAGTTCCTGCAGCAGCTCGAAGTGCCCGGCCAGCGAGTGCGCGAAGTCGCCCGCGCTGACGCGCACCGTGCCGTCGTCCCGTCCGCCGCTGCCTGCTGCCACGCGGTCTTTGTAGCGGGCGGCGGTGCGCCGTGCATCGCGATTGTCGGCGGTTGCGCGGCTGCGCCGAGGCGGTTGAATGGCCGCGTGGACCGGTCGGATGCGCAGGCGCCGGATGGTGGTGCGGATGCCGGCGTGGCCGGCGACGCTGCCACGCTCGCGTTCCGGCGGTTCCAGCAGTCCGGCGACCGGGTGGCGCTCGAACACGCGTTGCGTCTGTGCGCGCCGACGCTGCTCGCGGCGGCCCGCCGCCGCGTGCGCAGCAGCGACGTGCACGACGTCGTGCAGGAGTGCCTCGTCGTCGCGATCCGGCGCGCCGCCGAGATGCCGGCCGGCGTGCGCCTGTTGCCGTGGTTGCTCGGCATCCTGCACAACAAGGCGCGCAGCCGGCACATCCTGCGCTGGCGCCGCCAGGCGGACGCGGGCGGGTTCCGCACGGACGAAGTCGCCGCCGCCGAACCGGACCCTGCGACCGTCGTGCTGCAGCAACAGTGGCGCGACCTGATCGCCGAACAGGTTCACGCGCTGCCGCCGCACTACCGCGACGTGGTGGCCGCGCACCTGCTGCACGGCGAGGACCTGGTGGCCGTGGCCGCGCGGGCCGGCGTGTCGCCCAGCACCGTGCGCAGCCAGTTCGCGCGCGGCCTGGCGCTGCTGCGCCGGCGGCTGCCGGCGCCGCTGCTGGCGGGCCTCTTGGCGACACTGGCCGTGCGCGCGGCGAACGGTGCCAGCGGGCTGCCGCCGAAGCCTGGGATGCGTCTCGGCCTCGTCGCGGGCGGTCTGGTGTTGGCCGGCTGCTTGGCGTGGGCGTGGTGGCGACCGGATCGGCCGGCGCCGGCGGTCGCGGCGACCCTGCCGGTGCCCAGCGCGCCGGTCGCGGCAGCGCTGCCGCCAGCCGCGCCGCTGGTGCGGGAAGCGGTGGACGATCGGGCCGCGGCGCCGAGCGACGCCGCGGTCGAGATCGTGCTGCGGCTTGCGTCGGGCGCGCCGGCGGCCGACGTGCCGGTGGTCCTCGATCCAGACCATCGGCCCGGGCAGTCGGTGAACCGATCGGCCGTGCACTGGCACGTGCGGCGTACCGACGCCGATGGGCGCGTCGAGTTCGTGGGCCTGCCGCGTCGACCGGCGGCGATCCGGTTGCACGACCTGGCCGCGCTGCACACGTTCCAGCTCGGGAGTACGCGGCAGCGCTTCCACTTCACCGTGGCGGCAGCGCAGCCGGTGGTCGTGCACGTGTGCGACGCGCGCGAACAGCCGGTCCTGGGCGCGAAGGTGCATGTCAGCGGTGCTGCCGGCGGGCGGGCGCCGGGCGTCGTCGCAGCCGTCACGGACGGCTCTGGCTACGCTCGCTTCGTGGTGCCGATGGCCGGCGGCTGGTCGTGGGTGACGTCCCCGGCGCACGCGCCGAGTGGCGTGCACCCACTGTCGGAGTTGCCGCTGGACGAAGCGGGATCCGAGCGCACCTGGAGGCTGCGGCTGGAAGACAGCCACCGGTGGTGCCACGGCGTCGTCGTGGGGCCGGACGGTGCACCCATTGCCGGCGCGGTCGTGGCTGCCTGGACCCGGGCGAGTCCGACGGCGCCGCAGTTCGCGCTGGCCGATCCGTCGGGCCGGTTCGGCATCGGTGCGATCGGGCCGGAGGCCTGGCAGGTGTTTGCCGTGGCGCCGGGCTTCGCCGCGGGCAGCGTCGAGTTGGCGGCGGATGCGGCGTCCGTCGTGTGCCGCCTCGAGCCGGGTGGCGCCGTGCACGGACGCGTTGTCGACGCGGTCGGCAGGGACAGCGTGGCCGCGGGCCTTCGACGCGTCGTCTCGCAGCGCATCGACGCATCGGTGTGGGACGGCCTCGCGAGTTGCGGCGCCGTCGTCGCCGCGGACGGCTCGTTCGCGCTCGAGCACATGGTGCCGGGACGACACCGCATCGGTCTGTTCGTCGGCGGTTCGCAGCCGGTCGCCACGGACGTCGTCGAAGTGACGGCCGGCGGCACGAGCGCGGTCCAGTTGTCACCGGCCGATGCGTCGCTCGTTCGCGTGTGCCTGCGCGACGAACGTGGGCTGCCGCTGCCGGGCGCCATCGTCACGGCGGTCGGCGAGGAACGCTTCGACTGGCCGCAGCAGATCGCAACCTCGGATGCAACGGGCTGCGTGCGCTTCGACCTGCGGGGTTCTGGTGCCACTCGACTGTTCGTGAACGCCCCGCACGGTGGCGTCGCCGGTGCCTGGCCGAACGCCACCGCGCTGGTGGTGGACGCCACGGATCTGGTCGAGGTGGTGGTGCCGGATGCGGCCCTGTTGACGGGAGGCATCGAGGGGCAGCTGGGGTCGTCCCTGCTGGAGTTGGTGCGCGTGCGCGGCCTGTGGCTGCGGCGCGACGAGTTTCCCGAAGTGCCCCGCGTGCCCTGCGAGCCGGACGGCCGGTTCGTCGTCACCGGCCTGCCGGCGGGACGCTACACGCTGGAGGTCGTCGTCGCCGACGCGACGGGCGGTGGCCGCATCGCGGTAGCCGAGTGCGTCGTGGCGGCAGGGAAGACCTGCCGACTGGACCTGGGCAACGCGCCGCCCTGGCTGCCGGTGGCCGTCACGCTGCCGGCGGACGGCGCGTCGCTGCCGGTGTCGTGCCGCCTGCGGGACGAGGCGGGACGCCTTTGCGAGACGCTGGTGCTGGCGGCAGGCGCGACCGTGCACCGCCGCCTGCCGCCGGGGCGCTACCGGCTGCAGGTGCCGGCGAGCACCGCCGCGACCAGCACGGTGGAGTTCACGCTCGACGACCGTGCGGTCGAAGTCGCCGTGCCGCGCGAACGCGGTACACCGTGCCGCTTCGAGGTCCACGGCGACGGTGTCGCGGCGCGGCGAGCGCGGCTGCACGCGGTGATCCGCCGTGCTGGCGCGGCCGGCGAGTGCGCCGTGGTGCTGCCCGAGACCGACGGTGGGATGCAGCACGCGGTCGAGCTGGACCTGCAGCCAGGCTGCTACGAACTGCGTGTCGCGCTGGCGGACGGCAGCGAGCTGTGCCGGGCGTTCGTCGTCGGCGAGCGGGACGAGGCGCACGTGTTTCCGTTCCGTGCGCCTTGAGTCCCGGACGTGGGGCGGTGCGGCCTAGAACAGGCCGCCCCGGAACTGGAGCCCGTTGGTCGAGGTCTCCGGGTTCGGCGCGGCGTCGAACACGATCCACTGCTGGAAGAAGGTCACGCCGCCGAGAGACGGAGTGGCAACCAGCGGCAGCGTCAGCGACCCAGTCCCGCCGTTGATGGCAACCAGGTTCAAGATGTCGGGCAGCGTGTAGAAGTTGCAGCTGGGTGCGGCCCCAGGCAGCAGCAGGGTCAACGGAGCTCCCGCGGAGCTGCCGGTAAGGCTCGTCATCGACAGCGCGAACCCACTGGCAGGCAGGCCGGTGCCGATCGTGGTGAGGTTCGTCGTTCGGGTCAGGTGCGTCCAGGGGAGGTTCGCAGCCTGCAGGTCGTTGGCACCGCCGGAGCTCGCGCACCCCAGGCCAACCGTGTCGGCCGCGGCTGGGCAACTCGTCGTCAGCCGAGCGAGGAAGGCGGAGACGTTTGTGCCAGCCCTGGTGAAGTTTCCCACGGCCTCGACATCTCCCGAAGCGTGCGCGGCCATGGACCAGACGACGTCGCTAGTCCCACCGTCGACGGTCGACCACGCAGTCCCGTCGAATCGGAGCACGTTCGTGAACGTCTGTGCCCCTGGCAGGCGCAGTGCACCGCCTGCGAGGATGTCGCCGCCGGGCAGGACGAGGACTTCGAAAGCACTGCCCTCGATCCCGGCCCCGATCTGCGACCAGCTGGTACCGTTCCAGCGAGCCACGGCGTTGGCACCGGTGAGCGAGGTGAAGGTGCCCCCGGCGATGATCTCACCGTTCCCGTCGACGGCGAGACTCTCGATGCGCCCATTGAAGTTCGTGCCCAGTGGTGACCATGTCGACCCGTCCCAGCGGGTGACGTTGGCGACGAGAGGGCCGCTACCGCCGAGTTGGAAGTAGTCACCGATGACGATGTCGCCGTTCGGCAACAAAGCGGCGCACGATCCGCCCGCGTTCAGTCCCGTGCCCATGGCATGCCAGGTCGTACCGTCCCAGCGCGCGACGCCTTTGGCGGCAACCGTGCCGGCCGCAGTGAAGTCGCCAGTCGCGACCAGGTCGCCGTTCGGCAATGCGAGGAGAGCGTAGACGATGCCGTTCGTTCCGGCTCCCAGCGATGACCACGAGCCCCCATCAAAGGCAACAATGAAGCCAGTCGGGGTACCGGTAGGGGACCAGGAAGTACCACTGGCTACGATCGTCCCGTTCGGCAGGGCCGCGATGGCGTGGACGCGATCGAGCAGCGGTGCACCGAAACCGCCTCCTAGCGACCTCCAGGTGCCCGCGACCCTCATCGCGATGTTGCTCGAGAGCACGCCGCCGAAGCCAGCGAAGCTGCCACCGACCACGGTGGTGCCGTCGGGCAGGGTCGCGACGACTTCGGGCGACAGGTTGTTGCCCTGCTCCAAGGCGGCCCAGCCATTGCCTGCCCAGGTAACGACGTTCTGGCACAGTGTCGTGTCAGCGGCGGCAATGTAACCGGCCACGACCGGCCGCGCGTTGCTGTCGGACGTGATTGCATAGACGTATCCTGTCACGCCAGCCAGTGGGCTGAACCAGGTAGTGCCTTGCACGAAGGCGACACCTCGCGAGGGAAGGCCACCGGCCAGCGAGAACCAACCGCCGACCCAGAGGTCTGGCCCGATCGCGGCCAGGGCAGTCACAGGGTAGTCCGTCCCGGCGCCGATGGCCTGCCACTGCGCGCCGTTCCAACGAGCGACGTGGTTCACCACGGTGGCACCGGCATGCACGAACTCGCCGCCGGCGACGATGTCTCCGTTCGGCATCTGCACCAGTGCATTGACGATGCCGGCGAGACCGGTGCCCACTGCGTGCCAATTGTTGCCAGCGAATCGTGCAATGTAGTCGCCCGGCACGCCAGGCGATGCGGTGGGGCTGCCGCCGGCATAGAGATCCCCGTTGGCCGCCACCATCAGTGCGTGCACGCCGCCCAGCGGCCCGACGGGCATCGCTGTCCAACCACCGAACGGTACGTTCCAGCGGGCGATACTTTGGCTCCCGATCGTGACATCGACCTTGTCGAAGTAGCCGCCGACGTACAGTTCATTGCCGTCGACGGCGAGGGAATGGACCGGGCCGTTCGTGCCGCCGCCGAGCGGGACCCAGGCGCTGCCGTTCCACTTGGCGATGTTGTTGGCCGGTGCTCCGCCCGCGAGCGAGAACCCCCCGGCAGCTGCGAGTTCGCCGGTCGGCAACACTGCCAGTGCCAGCACGATGTCCGTGCTCGAGCCCCCCGGACTCGGGGCACCGATGCCGGAACCGAGGCCCGACCACGCACCGGTGACCGGATCGAAGACGGCGATGTTCTGGACCGGGACGTTGCCGGCTGCGGTGCAGACGCCGCCGAACACGAGCACCTCGTTCGCCCCGCCCGGCGGCGTCCAACGCGTCGCCGCGTAGATCGTCCCGTCGATGCCGGCGAGAGTCACCGTCTGCCCAACTGGTGGCGCACTGCGCCGACACCGGCGCGGCGACGAGAGTGAGTGCCAGCGTCGCGGCGAAGCGCCGCAACATGCCGAGAGAGGAGCACGCTCGACGCGCGGCGGGTTGCGTCGGCAAGGGGGGAGAGAGCTGCGTCACGAGAGATGCCATGGGGAGGGGTCCAGGGGTCTCGTCCGCGGGGTGGCTCCGGAGTCCAGGGGTCGCCCTGACCGGACCGATGCGGACGTCGCTGTCTCGTCCCGCGAGGGCGCGCAGCGTCGCAGCGATCCGGAGAATCCGTGCGCGGCTGGCGGCAGCACGAGGTGTGCCGTTGCGCGGCGCCGCGGCGTCTGCGATCGTGCCGCGCACGCATGGTGATCCGTCTCCACAACTCACTGAGCCGATCGCTCGAGGAGCTGCGTCCGCTGCGGCCGGGCAAGGTGACGATGTACCACTGCGGCCCGACGGTCTACAGCTCGCCGCACATCGGCAACTTCCGCAGCTTCCTGTTCGCCGACGTGCTGCGGCGGTTCGTCGAGGACCAGGGCTTCGAGGTCACGCAGGTCATGAACGTGACCGACGTCGGCCACCTGACGCTCGACGACATCGAAGGCGGCGAGGACAAGATGGAGGCGGCGAGCCGCAAGACCGGCCTGACCGCCTGGGACATCGCCAAGAAGTACGAGACCGAGTTCCACGACTGCCAGAAGGCGCTGCACGTGCGGCTGCCGCACCACATGCCGCGCGCGACCGACTTCATCCACGAGATGGGGGAGATCATCGACGACCTGCTGCACAAGGGCGTCGCCTACGAGCGCAACGGCAACGTCTACTTCGAAGTCGCGAAGTTCCCCGGCTACGGCAAGCTGTCGGGCAAGGTGCTCGACGAACTCGAGGCCGGCGCGCGCGTCGCGGTCAACGAGGAGAAGAAGGACCCGCGCGACTTCGCCCTGTGGAAGGTCGACAACAAGCACCAGATGCAGTGGGACGCGCCGTGGCACGGCGGCGCGCGCGGCTTCCCCGGCTGGCACATCGAGTGCTCGGCGATGTCGCAGCACTACCTCGGCGAGCAGATCGACATCCACACCGGTGGCGAGGACAACATGTTCCCGCACCACGAGTGCGAGATCGCGCAGAGCGAGGCGCACACCGGCAAGCGCTTCGTGTCGATCTGGATGCACGCGCGCCACCTGCTGGTCGACGGCACGAAGATGTCGAAGAGCCTCGGCAACTTCTTCACCGTCGGCGACATCCTGGCCAGGGGCTACTCCGGCCTCGAGCTGCGTTATGCGCTGATCCGCGTGCAGTACCGGCAGACGCTGAACTTCACGCTGAAGGGGCTGGACGAGGCGCGCGCGGCGATCGGCCGCGTCAACGGAGCGCGCCAGCGCCTGGTCCGGATCCGCGACGGCGTCGAGCCGCCCGGCAGCGACGGCATCGATGTGGCGGTGGCGCAGGCCAACGACGTGTTCACGGCCGCGATGAGCGACGACCTGAACGTCAGCGAAGCGCTGGCGGCGGTGTTCGAGTTCACCGGCGCGTGCAACCGCACCCATCCGTCGGTCGCCGGCGCCAAGGCCGGCCTCAGCGCCTTCGCCCGGTTCGAGGACGTGCTCGGCTGCTTCGGGCCCGAGCCGGTCGCCGACGCGAGTTCTGCAGCGCCGGCCGAACTGCTCGCCCTGCTGGCGCAGCGCACGGCGGCGAAGAAGGCGAAGGACTGGGCGCTGGCCGACACGCTGCGCGATCGCATCGCCGCGGCGGGCTGGAAGATCGTCGACACGGCGACCGGGCCGCGGCTCGAGAAGGCCTGAACCGGCAGCGGGCGCACTTCGGCGTATCGGTCGGCTCGGCCGGCGCAGTAGCTTCGGGCGACCTACCAGGAGTGCTCATGAGAACCCGTCTGCTCGGTCTGTTCGCGGTTTCGTTGCTGGTCGTCCCCGGCGTGGCGCAGAAGCGTGCCGCCGCGGTCAAGGAAGCGTCGTTCGCCGACGCCGTGGCGGCGGCGACCAAGGCCTTCGATGCCAAGGAATACGGCGCCGCGATCACGGCGCTGCAGAACGCGATCCGCGCCGTGCAGAAGCTGCAGCGGGTGGCGATCCTCGCGGCGCTGCCGCAGCCGGCGGGATTCACGGTGCGCGACGACGAGGCGCGCGAGGACGAAGGCATGCCGGGATTCGCCACCATGGCGGCGCTGGGACTCACCGTCGGCCGGCACTACGAACAGGCCGACAAGCGCATCGACACCGAGGTGCTGGCCAACTCGCCGATGGTGGCGATGGTCGCGATGATGCTGGCCAATCCGGCGCTGGTGCAGGCCGACGGTGGCGAGGTCGTCGAGTACGGCAAGCACAAGGCGCTGTTGAAGAAGAGCGGCGACACCGGCCACGAGCTGACGATCGTGCTGTTCGACAAGCACTTGGTGAAAGCCACGTGCGAGGGCATGACGGCCGACGACCTGCTGGTCGTGTTCGACCAGGCGACGGTCGATCGCCTCGAGAAGGCGCTCGGCAATTGACGGCCGTCAGGGCGCCAGCGGCCGCGCGAACAGCGCGTCCCACGCCGCCAGCGCCGGCTTCGCCGTGAAGTCGCTGTCGCAGAGGCCGATGTTGGTGAACAGCGGCAGATTCGGCGGCAGTGGCTGCGGCCACGCCGACAGATCCGGATCCGCGAACAGCAGATGGAACCACGCGAACGCGTCGACGCTGGCCAGCAGCGCCGCGTGCCGTTCGATCCAGCGCGCCTGCACCGCCGGCGACGACGGGCGGCCGCCGACGGTCGCGCTGGTCCAGCCACCCTCGCTGACGAACACCGGCAGCCGCACAGCCAACGCGAGCCGCAGGTAGTAGTCGTCGGGCACCTGGTCCGGGTCGTCGAACGCGAAGTACGGGTACGACGACAGGCCGAGCGCCGCCACGAACGCGAAGTCGGCGAGGTCCTGGTCGATGCCGGCGAACGGTCCCGGCGGCAGCAGGCCCCAGGCGGTTTCGACCTGCACGCTGATGAAGCGCGTCGCGGTCGACCCCGCTGCCGCGAGATCCTGCGCCATCGCGTTCGCGGTCGCCACGACCGCGGCATAGAGGCCGGCTGGTGCCGCAGCGCGCACGAGGTTGGTCTCGGCCGACAGGCCCAGGAGCTCGGGGGCCAGCAGCGCGTCGACCGCGAGCACATAGGCGCGGGCCACCTGCTGCACCGCGGGTTCGGCGAGGCTGCGGCCCAGCGCGCGCAGCTGCGGGGCCTCGTCGGAGCGCGACAGGCCGTCGGTCAGGTCGGCCAGGAACATCAGCTTCAGTCCCTTCGAGCGCAGGTGCGCGACCAGCGCCGTCTTGTCGCGTTCGAGGATCTGCTGCGGCGTCATGCCGGCCAGCAGATCGGTCCACGGCAGTTCCTCGTGGATCACGGCGAACTCCGCGCGCTGGCTCCAGAGGTCGATGCCCTCGAGCACGGCTTCGACGGTCAAGACCGGCGGCGTCGGCGCGAAGCCGAGCGCGAACGTGCGGGCTGCCGGTGCCGCTTCGTCGGCAGAGCGGCCTCGGCTCGAGCAGGCGGTGGTGCACGTGGCGACGAGGACGGCGAGCACGAGCGGGCGCATGGTGGGTCCGGAGCGGCCGCGGCAGTGCCAGTGTTGCCGCGGTGCGGTCACAGTTGTCTCCGAACGCGACGGGCCGATGCCATGGTCGGCACCTGCCTGCGATCCCGGCCGCCGGCAGGGGCAGCCGATGGCTACCGAATGCGAGCGAACTGGTGCTTTGCGTGGCACAGGCCCGGCCAACCGACGGCCAGCGCAGGTGGCGCCGGCACTTGCGGCGCGAACCCGACCCCGGTCCACGGAAAGCACCAGTGGGGGGCCTGGGCCCTGGCTTGGGTCGTGGCGGCTGCGGCGATGGTGGTGGTGGTGCTGGCCACGACCGCCGTGCACGTGCTCGGCAACCTCGTGGCTCCGGTCGACGTCGACCTCGACGCGCTGGTCCGCGGTGAGCTGGGCACGCTGTTCGCGTCGCAGGCGTACTGGCAGGCGTTCCCGAACTGGACGGTCGACGGCAACCTGGTCGCGTTCGGGCCGGCGGCGCAACTGGCGATGCTGGCGGCGTTCGTGGTGGCGGCGTCGCGGCGCTGGCCTCGGGTGCCCCCGGCGGCGTGGGCCGGGTTGCTGCTGCTCGGCGGGGCGCTGCCCTACGCGGTCGGCGCGATCGCGCTGCACGGCAACACGGCGCCGGCCGACTGCGGGCGATGGTTGTCGTGGATGCTGGTTGGCCCGTGCTACGCAGCGTTTGCCGCGCTCGGGTTCCTGGCCGTCGCACCGATCCGGGCCCTGGCGCAGCAGAAGCTCGGGCACGCGGCCGCTGCCGTGTCGTAGCATCGGCGCCGCATCCCGGCCCGCGTCCGCGGCGAACCCGGCATGCCGCGAACCCGATGCGAACGAACCTGACCCGCCTCGCTGCCGCGCTGACTGGTCTGCTGCTGGCCGGGTGCAGCGGCGCCGAGCCGCCTCGCGCCGCTGCCGCGCCGGTGGTCCCCGCACCGGTGCCCGCGCCCGTGGTCCCCGCACTGGCTGAGAACCCGTCCATGCCGCCTCCCGAACCGACTCCCTCCGCCTACAACCCCCTGAACGCCGAGGAAGCGCGCGTGCTGCTGCGCAAGGGCACCGAGCGGCCCGGCATCGGCGAATACACCGATCTCGAAGCCGCGGGCACCTACATCTGCCGGCAGTGCAACGCCGAGCTCTACCGTAGCGAGGACAAGTTCCACAGCGGCTGCGGCTGGCCGAGCTTCGACGACGAGATCGCCGGCGCGGTCGAGCGCCACGACGACTCCACGCTCGGCATGCAGCGCATCGAGATCGTCTGCGCCAACTGCAAGGGCCACTTGGGCCACGTGTTCCACGGCGAAGGCTTCACGGCGAAGGACACGCGCCACTGCGTGAACTCGATCTCGATGCGGTTCGTGCCGAAGCACGAGCCGGTGCCGCCGAAGATCGTGCTGCGGTCGCGGTAGCCGCCGCGTCAGCGGTGCAGCACTTCGAGGCGCACCGGTTCGAGCCGCGCCAGCTTGCCCTGCACTTCGACCAGCTGCGCCCGGAACACCGTCAGGTCGATCGACTGCTGTTCGGCCGCGTCGACGTCGACCCGGGCCTTCGCCAGTTCGCGCCGCGCGACTTCGAGCTGCTCCGCCAGGGCGAGGCGCTGCTCGTCGATGCTGGCCCGGCGCGCCGTCGCGCGCTGCAGGGCCAGCGTCGCCAGGGGAATCTGCTCGAGCGTCGCCGTCAGCAAGCGCTGCGCGTCCTGGCCGGGCAGGTCGCGGCTGGCCAGCTGCGCGTCCAGGTCACGGAGCTGCGCCTGCAGGTCGGCGACCTGGTTCATCAGCAGTTGCAGCGCGTCGCGCGCCTCGGCGTCGTCGGGTCGGGCCCGCAGTCGCTGCTCGGCTTCGTGGAACTGCACCTGCGCCACGGCAGCCCGGTCGCGCAGCGGATCGCGCTTGGCCGCGGCCTGCGCCAGCTCTGCCGCCGCCTGATCGCGCCGGGCGCGATGCTCTGCCATCAATCGATCGAGCTGCTCCATCGCGCGCTGCTCGGTCCGGGCCTCGATCTGCGCCGCCAGCGCCTGCTGCTCCAGCTGGTGCACCAGGTCCTCGAGGCCGCGGCAGCGCGCGGCACAAGCGTCTCGCTGCTGCTCGCGGGCCGAACGTTGCGTCGCGAGTTCCAGGCAGCTGCGGCGCAACTGCTCGGCGCGGGCGGTCAGTTCGTCGCGCGGCACCTCGTACAGCAGCGCCGTCAGGCGACGGCGCAGGTGGTCGGCGCACAGATCGATCGCGCGCTGCGCCGTGTCGTCGTTCCAATCTGCGGCCCACAGCTGGCAGGTGACGTGGACTTGGCAGGTGCCCGGCAGGTGGGCCGCCGGCAGTTTCGCCAGCAGCCGGAGGCCGTGGCCCGGTGAGGCGCCGAGTTCGCGGATGGCGGCGTGCAGCTCGCTGTCGGCGAGCAGCGCATCGATCAGCGGCTCGTTCGGCACCAGGTCGCCGGCGCCGTACCGGACCAGCATGACGCCAGCGGCGCAACGCTCCTGGGCAGGGGCGACGGCGAACGCCGCAGCGAGGGTCAACGGCAACAGCAGGCGGCTCTTCATCGGCGACTCCCGGGCAGTGGGTGGGTTCTCAGGGCCACGGCGCGCGCTTCGGCGAGCGCGGTGCGAACCTGCAGCCGGTCGGCCGGCGTCGCGTCGGCGCTCGCCGGGGCCATGCGCGGGTGCGCCAGTGCGGCCTGCAGGCATTCGAGTCGGGTGGCGAGTTCGCGCAGTTCCGCCGGCACCTCGGCGGTGGTCGCGGGCGACCACAGGCGCCACGCCAGCGGCACCGCGGCCACGCACAGCAGCGCCGCCGCCGCGCGGCGCCGGTTCTGTGCGGCAGCACGCGCGGCCAGTTGCTCGACGCCGAACGGCGTTCCGGGTGGTGGCGGCGTGTCGGCGGCGGCGAGTGCGCGCAGGATCGCGTCGTCGTTCACGGTGCCTCCGGCGGCAGCAGCTCGCGCAGGCGGGCACGCGCGCGCGACAGTCGCGCGTCGACCGCCGCGCGCGAACACGCCAGCACCGCTGCGACCTCGTCGATGCCGCGCTGCTCGAGGTAGCGCAGCACCAGCACTTCGCGATCGCCGTGCGGCAAGCGCTGCATCGCGGCACGCGTGCGGTCGAGGCGCTCGTCGTCGACGTTCGGCTGGTTCGCTGGTTCGCAGACCAGCCAGCCGACCAGCCGCTGGCGCGTTGTTCGCCGCCGCACGTGGTTCTGCACGGTGCGCAGCGCGATCTGCGTCAGCCACGTCGCCAGCGCCGCGTCGCCGCGGAACGTCCGGCGATGCCGCCAGGCTGCCAGCAGCACGTCCTGCACGACGTCGTCGAGGTCGGCGGCGCCGCTGCGCCAGCCGAGCAGCCGGTGCACCAACCGGCGCAGCCGCGGCGCCTCCGCGCACAGGCTCTCTGCCGCGACCCGGTCGGCCGGCAACGCGTCGGCATCGGGACCCAGCGCGGCGGCGAGCAGCGAAGAGGGAGTCATCGGCTGCGCCATTGGACACTGCGGGCACGCGGATCTGACGCCGGCAGCGAGAATCAGCGCGCCTGTTCGCTCCACAGCGTCAGTTCGCCGCCGGCCAGCCGGCTGCCGGCGCTCTCGGCGTGGCCTTCGACCAGCGCAGTCGGACCGAAGCGCCGCACGAGCCGGACGTGGTAGTGCACCTCGGCGCCGGGCGCCGGCGCGCCGTGCACGACGAAGCGCTTCACTGCGACCAGCAGGCCGCGGGGCTGGGTCGGCAGGTCCGCCACCGCGAACGCCTGCGCCAGCAGCACCGCGGCCGCCTGCGCCAGGCCCTCGATCGCGCCGAGTTCCCAGGCCAGGGCGCCCGGGCCTGTCGGTTCGCGGCCGGCGACGACGACGTGGTCGCGGGCGGCCGCGAGCGTGCGTTCGAGCCGCAGGATCGGATCGCGGTGCGGCACCACGCGCAGGATCGCCGGTTCGCAGCGCGCTTCCATGGCGGCATCGGACTGCGGCGGGCGCCGCGCCGCAAGCGCCGCGGATCGGCGGCTGCACGCGTGCGCCGGTTCGTGCGCCGCGGCACGATCCGGCCGTGGACGACTGCCTGCTGACCGACGTGCGCCTCGACGGCGGTGCGCTGTCCGCCGGCTTCTCGGTGCCGGCGGCGCACGCGATCCTGCGCGGCCATTTCCCGGGCGCGCCGCTGGTGCCCGGGGTGCTGCTGCTCGACGCCGTGCGCGGCGCCTGCGAACGCGCGCGCGGCACGGCCTACACCATCGCCGAAGTCGTCGAGGTGCGCTTTGCGCGACCGCTGGCGCCCGACACCCGAGCCGAGCTGCAGGCGGAACTCGCCGACGATGCCGGCACGCTGCTGGTCGCCGGCGACTGGCGCCTCGCCGCCGGGCGGATCGCCGCGTTCCGCCTGCGACTGGTGCCGCGCGCTTGCGGCGGGTGACGCGTTCGCGAACACTGCGCCGCATGGTGCGCGTGTCGTTTCCGCAGGTGCTGCAGCGCCACGTTGCCTGCCCACCCGTCGACGTGGCCGCGCCGACCGTGCGCTCGGCGCTCGAAGCGGCGTTCGTGGTCTACCCGTCGGTGCGCGGCTACCTGTTCGACGACGGTGGCGCGCTGCGGCCGCACGTGACCGTGTTCGTCGACGGCGAAGTCGTGCGCGACCGCGCGTCCCTGTCGCAGCGCGTGCGGCCCGAAGCGCGCATCGACGTCCTGCAGGCACTCTCGGGCGGCTGAGGCTACGCATGGCACGACGCACGCTGTTGGTTTCCACGCGCAAGGGACTGTTCACCGCCACTGGCAGCGGCGCGCGGTGGGAACTGTCGGAGCCGGCGTTCCGCGGCGTGCCGGTGTCGGCGGCCGTGCTGGACCCGCGCGACGGCGCGCTGTACGCGGCGCTCGACCACGGCCACTTCGGCGTCAAGTTGCACCGGCGTCAGGGGCGGACCTGGCGCGAGGTCGCGGTGCCGGTCTACCCGCAGCTGCCGGCGGGGGAGGTCGAGACCGAGGGCGGCGGTCGCCCGTGGCCGCGCACGCTGAAGCTGATCTGGTGCCTGACCCCCGACCCGCGCCAGCCGGGTGCGCTGTGGTGCGGCACGATTCCGGGTGGGTTGTTCCATTCGGCCGACCGCGGCGCGTCGTGGCAGCTCAACGGCGGCCTCTGGGACCAGCCCGCGCGCCGGCAGTGGTTTGGTGGTGGGTTCGACACGCCGGGGATCCACAGCGTGCTGGTCGACCCGCGCGACCCGCGCCGCGTCACGGTTGCGATCTCGTGTGGCGGCGTGTGGCGCAGCGACGACGGTGGTGCTTCGTGGCGCAACACCGCGCGCGGCATGCGTGCCGCCTACATGCCGGCGGGGCGCGAACGAGACGTCGAAGTCCAGGACCCGCATCGGCTGGCGCAGTGCCGCGAGGCGCCGGACCGCCTGTGGTGCCAGCACCACAATGGCATCTTCGTGCAGGACGGCGCGACCGACTGGCGCGAGGTCAAGGCGAAAGCGCCGAGCCGGTTCGGCTTCGCGGTCGCGGCGCACCCGACGCGACCGGACACGGCGTGGTTCGTGCCGGCGCAGAAGGACGAGTGCCGCGTGCCGGTCGGCGGCAAGGTGGTCGTGTTGCGCACCGAGAACGGCGGTCGGTCGCTGGCACCGCTGCGCCAGGGACTGCCGCAGCGGCACGCCTACGACCTCGTCTACCGGCACGGGCTCGAGGTGGCGAGCGATGGCCGCACCCTGGCGATGGGCTCGACGACCGGTGCGTTGTGGATCAGCAGCGACGGTGGCGAGCGCTGGCACACGATCGCGGCCCACCTGCCGCCGATCCATGCCGTGCACTGGGCGGAGTCGTAGCGCGCGGTTCCTTCGTCCGGCGTCGTCCGCTAGCCTGGGTGAGACGTGCACGAGATCACGCTGACCTCGGCCGAAGCCGGCCAACGGCTCGACCGCTACCTGCGCAAACTGCTGCCGAAGGTGCCGCTCGGGGCGATCTTCCGCCTGCTGCGCCAAGGTGACATCCGCGTCGACGGCAAGAAGGTCGGCGGCGACCTACGGCTGGTCGAAGGCATGCGCGTCACGCTGCGAGTGCCCGAGGCGGACATCAAGACGGCTCCGGCCGTGGGCCCCGAAAACGACGCCGACGAGCCCGACGTGCTGGATCTGCTGCCGTCGACGGATGCCATGGCTGCCACGCGGCGGCGCAACGAGGCGCCGCTGCCGCCGCCGCGGATCGTATTCCGCGACGACCAGGTGCTCGTGGTCAGCAAGCCGGCGGGGCTGGCGGTGCATCCCGGCACCAAACAGGAGCACTCATTGACCGGCTGGCTCGCGGCGCAGCGCGTCGGCGTTCGCACGGCCACGTTCGCGCCGGCACCGGCGCACCGACTCGACCGAGGCACCTCGGGTCTGGTCGTGATCGGACTCACGCCCGATGCCTTGCGTGGCCTGACGGCGGCGTTCCGCGAAGGCACCGTGGCGAAGGTCTACCTCGCGGTCGTCCACGGCGTGCCCGAGCGCGCGGAAGGCAGCATCACGGCGCCGCTCTGGCAAGAGCCCGAGACGGATCCGCGTTCGGCCAAGGTCGTCGTCGACCAGCGTGGCCAGGCGGCGCGGACCGACTACGAGGTCGTCAAGCGCGGCCGGCACATGGCGTTGCTGCGCGTCGTGCCGCACAGCGGCCGCCAGCACCAGATCCGGGCGCATCTGAGCCACATCGGCCACCCGATCCTTGGCGACCATCGCTACGGTTCGATCGCCGAGGTCGGCCCCGGCTTCTGCCTGCACGCCGGTGAGCTGGCGTTCCCGCACCCCCGTACGGAGAAGATGGTGCGTTGCACCGACCCGATGCCGCGTGAGTTCCACCGCCTGATCGACTCCTGACGGGAACTGGTGCTTTCCGTGGAACGGGTGTAACCGCTGGGCGGCTGGGGCCACCAAGCACTCCACTGGCGCGTGGTGCGCCGGGAGGAGGAGCAGAGTGTCGAAGTTCGAGCCCCCGCGTTGTCCCAACCAGCGGTGCCCCAT
>JAEUHR010000027.1 GCA_016794425.1 Planctomycetota bacterium | reverse complement strand
ATGGGGCACCGCTGGTTGGGACAACGCGGGGGCTCGAACTTCGACACTCTGCTCCTCCTCCCGGCGCACCACGCGCCAGTGGAGTGCTTGGTGGCCCCAGCCGCCCAGCGGTTACACCCGTTCCACGGAAAGCACCAGTTCGGCCTATCGGTCGCCGAGTACCACCTTCTCGCGGCGGCGGAAGACGATCCGAATCGGCACTTCCTCGCAGCCAAACGCCTCACGCAGCACCTGCACGAGGTAGCGCTCGTACTGACCGCGGAACAGGCGCGGCTCGTTGACGAACAGCAGCAGTGAAAGCGGCTGCGTCCCGATCTGGGTGCCGTAGAAGAGCTTCGGGAAGTGCCCGCCACTCGCGGGCAACAGCCGGTCGCGCGCGCCCTGCAGCACTTCGTTGAGCCGCGGCGTCGGGATCTGCACCCGGGTCTGCTCGCGCAGCTCGAACAGGAGATCGATCAGCTCCCGTACGTTGGTGCCTTCCTGTGCCGAGGCGAACACGACCGGCGCGTGGTCGAGCCCCGGCAGCTGCTGCTTGATGTAGGCATCCCACTTGGCCAGGTCGAGATCGGGGGCCAGGTCGATCTTGTTGCCCACCAGCACGACCGGCTTGTGGTGCTGCACGCAGTACGCCGCCACCGCCTTGTCGACCTGACTGATCGCCTCGCGCACGTCGAACATGTGCACGCACAGGTCCGCGCGGCGAATGCTGTCGTTGCAGCGCGAATGCGCGAACAGCTCGATCGCGTGCTCGAGGCTCTTCTTCTTCCGCACGCCGGCGGTATCGATCGCGATCAGCTTGCGGCCGTCGAGTTCGAACGCGACGTCGACGGCGTCGCGCGTGGTGCCCGGCAGTTCGCTGACGATGACTCGCTCCTCGCCGGCGAGCTGGTTGATCAGCGTCGACTTGCCGGAGTTGCGTTTGCCGACGATCGCGAAGCGCAGCGCGTCCCCTTCCGGCACGTCTTCGATGGGGTCCTTCGGCGGCAGTTCGGCGACCACGCGGTCGAGCAATTCGCTGCAGCCGAAGCCCTCCTTGGCGCTGACCGCGATCGGCGCACCGAAGCCGAGCCGCAGCCATTCGGCGGCACCGATCTCCTCGTGGAACGACTCGATCTTGTTGGCCACCAGCAGCACGCGCTTGCTTAGCGGCCGCAGGCGCTGCGCCACCATGTCGTCGCCGGGCACACGGCCGTCCTTGCCATCGACGACGAACAGCACGAGGTCGGCAGTCTCGAGCGCAACGTGGATCTGCGCCTCGACGTGTTCCTTCAGCAGCGCTTCATCGACGAGTCCGAGGCCGCCGGTGTCGACCAGCTCGAAGGTGCGCTCGTCGCGGCGCACGGCGACCGCGACGCGGTCGCGGGTCACGCCGGCGGTCGGCTCGACGATCGAGACGCGGCGGCCGACGAGCCGGTTCAGCAGGCTCGACTTGCCGACGTTCGGACGGCCGACGATGGTGACGCGAGGGATGGGCACGGGGGGCGAACAGGATACGGAGCCGACCGCGGCACGGCCAGGGCCGCCCCTCGAACGCTCACCGTTGCCCCTCCGGCGCGGCACTGGCCGGTGGCAACGGCACCAGCAGCGTGCGCAAGGCCGCGGCCGGAACCGCGGTCTTGAACACCATCTGGGTGTCGATCGGTTCGGCGGCCTCGTCGTAGACTACCGTGGTCGTCGCCTGGGCAATGCCGACGAGGTTGCCGCTGGCGTCGACGATCGGGCCACCGCTGCTGCCGCGCGCAAAGTCACAGGTCACGTGCAGCCACGGCCGCGGCGCCGCCGCGCCGGGCTCGCGTTCCAACCAGTGCCGCGCGACGACACCGGTGCTGAAGAAGCCGAACCGGTGGTCCGGATGCGACAGACAGTGCACCGGTTCGCCGTCACGGACGTCGGGGCGCAGCGGCAACGGCGTGCGCTCGCGCGCCGGGGTCTGCAACACGACCACGTCGGCGCCGACGTGGGCGGCCAGCACGCGCTGCACCGGCCACACTTCGCCAGCCAGATCGGCAACCACCACGTATGCCTCGCGCATCGTCGCCTCGGGCGGCACGACGTGCGCGCAGGTCGCGACCACGCCGTCGCGCGCGAGCCAGAAGCCGCTGGCCGCGTCGAAGTGCCACTGGTCGCACTCGGCGCACAGGTAGTACTGGCCGACGATGCAGGCGCTGGGCGCGATCCGATCACGCAGGTCCGCCACCGCCAGCGGTTCGCGGCGCAGCTCCAGCAACGGCACCTCGGCGCGCGCGGGCCGCGCGAGCTGCACCGCCAGTTCCGCGCTGGACACCAGTTGCCCGGCCTCGCGCAGGCGGTCGCAGGCAGCGCGGCAACGCTGCTCGAGGGCTTCGTCGTCGACCGGGGTCTGCGCGGCGACCGCAGCGACCAGAGCACCCGCCACCCACCACCGACGCCACGACCGGATCGCCGCGAACATCGAGCCATGCTACCGACCACCCCCCCGTGACGGCGCGCCCGACGGGAGCTATCGTCCGCCCGGCGTTGCCGCCACCTCACCGCAACGTCGTTGCCCATGCCCAGGTCCTCGAGCCATCCGCTGGTCGCGGTGCTGCTCAGCACCGGCGCGCTGACCGCCCAGACCACCTGGGTCGTCGATGCGCTGAACCGTCCCGGCACCCACTTCCTCGACGTGCCGCCGGCCGTGGCGCAGGCTTCGCCGGGCGACACGATCGCCGTGCGCTACGTCGATCCGCTGACGCACCCCTACACGGCGCCGACGATCCAGAAGCGGCTGGTGCTGCTCGGCCAGGGCGGGCGGCCGGGCTTCCTCGGCGATCTCACGATCCAGAACCTGCCGCTCGGCCAGCACGTCGCGCTGCGCGACTTCGAGCTGGCGCCGTTCGCAGCCGCTACGCAACCGTCGCAGGGCAACTGCCATCTGCACATCCGCTCCAACCTCGGCACGGTGCACCTGACCTCGGTCACCCGCGGTGCACTGGCCCAGTCGCCGGCAGCCGCGAACCTGTGGGTCGTCGACGGCTGCACGCTGGTCGAGTTCGAGAGCTGCTCCTTCCGCCAGGTCGGCACCACGGGCACCTGCCGCGTGCAGAACACCGGTTCGGTCACGATCGCCGGCTCGTCGCTGCAGTCGACCACCGCCGCGACCGCGCCGCTACTGACGCTGGTGAACACGGAGGTCTGCGTCGCCGACACACCGGTGCTCGGTTCGGCGACGGCCACCGCGCCGGTCATCGACCTGTGCAACACGACGCTGCGACTGGCCGGCAGCAGCACGACCGTGCTGTCGCCCGGCACCGGCGGCGGCGTGTTCGGGTCCTGCAGCGGCACGGTGTCGGTCGGCAGCGGCGCGTTCCTCGGCCAGGCCAGCGGCGTCAGCGTGTCGCTGCTGCCGGTACCGGCGCTCGGCGGCCTGATCACCGCCGCGCAGGTGCTGCGGGTCACGCTCTACGGTGAATCGCTCGGCATCGGCCTGCTGGCGGTCGGCCCGCCGCTACCGGTGTCCGCGCCGCTGTTCAGCGGCAGTCTGTGGCTCGACCCCTTCCAGTCCGGCAGCATCGCGCTCGTGTCGCTCGACTTCAGCGGCCGCGGCGTCTGGCAGGTGCCGCTCGGCACGACGCTGCCGACCGGCGACACCGCCTGGCTGCAGGCAGTCGTGATCGGCTTCGCGAGCGGGTTCCTGCTGACGCCGCCGGTGGTCGTGATCGGCCCGTGAAGCCGGCGGCCAGCACCGGCCGCCGCTTCACTCCCACTCGACGTGGCCCAGCGCCGTGACGCGCTTCTGCACGCGCGAACGGTCGCCCCACTGCGGCTGCCAGTCGGCCTGCAGCATCGCGCGGATCGCCGGTTCGAACCACCACTCGGACTCGCCGAACGCCGGCTGCAGCTGGTCGAGCCAGGTCGCGGTCTCGTCGTAGCGCGCGAAGAACACGCGGTTCACCCACTGCGGGTCACGCGCCTGCAGGAACTTCAGCACGAACACGCGCTCGCCGGCCACGTCGGCCACACCGTCGACCAGCACCTTGCCCGGCAGCGCCGACATCGACGGCCCGCGCACGGTGCGGCCGAGCCCCGACACGCGCCGGTAGGCGGTCGTGAAGATCTCGAACGCGCGCGCCAGCGGCACCTCGAAGTAGTGCCGCGGCCCGGTGTCGCGCTCGACGAACAGGTAGTACGGCACCGCCCCGAGCACGATCTGGCGCTTCCACAGGTCGGCCCACACCGCGGCGTCGTCGTTGACGCGCCGGATCAGCGGCGCCTGGCAGCGGATCGTCGCACCGGCACAGCCGAGCCGTTCGACCGCGGCCTGCGCGGTCGGCGTCGCCAGTTCGCGCGGGTGGCTGTAGTGGGCCATGATCGCGATGTGGCGGCCGGCCGCGTGCACCTGCTCGAACAGCCGCAGCAGGTCGTCGGCGTCGGCGTCGGTCGTGAACCGGTGCGGCCAGTACGCCGGCGCCTTGGTGCCGATGCGGATGCTGACGATGTGGTCGAGTTCGGGCGCGAGCAGCGGTTCGAGGTAGCGCCGCAGCACGCGCGTCTTCATCACCATCGGATCGCCGCCGGTGAACAGCACGCTGTTGACCTCCGGGTGCCGCCGCAGGTACTCCGCCAGCCGATCGGCCTCGCGCGCCGCGAACTTCAGTTCGTCGAGTCCGACGAACTGTGGCCAGCGGAAGCAGTAGGTGCAGTAGGTGTGGCAGGTCTGGCCGCTGCTCGGGAAGAACAGCACCGTCTCGCGGTACTTGTGCTGCATGCCCGGCAGCGGTTCGCCGTCCAGGCGCGGCACGTTGAGTTCCACCTGGCCGGCGGGATGCGGGTTCATCGCCTGCTGGATCTGCCGCGCGTGCCGCTGCACCTCGTCGTCGGGGGCGCCGCGGCGCAGCAGGTCGACGATCCGCGCCAGGTCGTCGGGCGCCAGCATGCCCGGCTGCGGGAACGTCAGTTGGAACATCGGGTCGTCGGGCACCCGGTCCCAGTCGATCAGCTCGTCGCAGACGTAGTCGTTGACGCGGAACGGCAACACCTGCGCGACCGCCTGCATCGCGAGGCGTTCGTCGGCACCGAGGCGCTGCAACTGGGGAATGCGATCGAGATCGCGGCGCGTGAAGACACGGAACGGCCGCGGGGCCACGGTGATCTGTTTCGGCATCGTCGGTCCTGGCTGCGTGCCCGGGGTGAACCGAGCCCTTGGGTTTCTGGGAGCTCCCGGGCGTGCACAGGATCACGCGAAGGAGCGGACCGGAAACAGGCTAGGCGCGACGCCGAGTGCCGCAACCCCCGACGGCGCTCACGCCGACGCGCGCCGCGCCGCGAGTTCGCGCGGGATCGCCAGCAGCGTCTGCCAGTCGAGCGGCAGTTCGAGCATCACGTGCAGCAGGCTCAGCAGGAACAACCAGCGCAGGCCGGTCTCGTAGTCGAACGCGTACAGCGCCACCGACGCGATCCAGCCGAGCACCGCCAGCACGAGCCACGGCCGCGGCACGTGGTGCCAGCGGATCACCGACGTCTTCGAGAACCAGTTCAGGTAGTGGTACGTGTAGGCGAAGGCGACGAAGCGGCCGAGCTGCACGCTGACCTCGTTCGACAGCATCTGCAGCAGCGACGTGAACGGCGCGTACATGCCGGCCTCGCCACCGCCGGGCACCGCCAGTTCCGCGAGCCCGGACGAGCGCAGCAGGTTCGCGTGCATGTTGCCCATCGACCCCGCGTAGGCCTCGCGCGCGTAGTCGCTGGCGACGTAGCCGAGGTTGCCGACCGGCACAGCCAGCGTCGCGATGCCGCACGCGACGAACACGCCGAGCGACAGCCAGCCGGTGGCGCTGCGGTGCTTGACCGTGCCGTAGAGCACGAACAGGCCCGTGAACACGAACACGTGCACCAGCGTCGGCAGCCAGGTGGTCGCGAACATCGTGACCGGCGGCAGGCCGTGCAGCAGCAGCGCGGCGACCGCCGCGACCACGCCGCCGGCGATGCGCAGGCCGCGGTCCGGCGTCGCGATCGCCAGCAGCGCCCACGCCATCGCCCACAGCACCAGTGCGGCGAGCAGGCTGCCGCCCGGCTGCAGGAACGCCAGCGCCGTGACGCCGACCGTGACCGCCACCAGCGGCCACGCGTCGCGGCGCTGCGGCGCGAAGTAGGAGCGCTCGTGCAGCCACGCGATCTGCGTCAGGTAGTGCAGCGGCCCCAGCACTGCGTAGGCGAGCAGGAACGTCTCGAACGGCACCACGAACGCCGCCGCGGCCGCAGCGAGCATCAGGCCCGAGTTGACGAGGTTCGTGGCGGCGAGGCCCATCGCGCCCGAACTGTTGCACGCGGCCGCGGCCCCGGCAAGCGATCAGGCCTCTTCGCCGCGCAACGCCGCGACCGGCTCGGTCGCCACGACGCGACCGTCGTCGTCCCGCCCGAGCCGCGCCACCGCCGTGTCCGGATCGTGTGTGAAGAACAGCCGCCCGCCGCGCCGCTCGAGCGCGTCGAGCAGCGCCACCTTCTCGTCGATCAGCCGCTCGGGCCAGCGGTCGTAGCCCATCGTGATCGCCGCGCGCACCCACGGCAGGCCCGGGATCAGATCGGCACAGAACAACAGCGGCCCGCCGGCGGTCGCGACTTCGGCCAGCAGCATGCCCGGCGTGTGGCCATCGCTGTGGTGGAAGCGCACGCGGTCACCGAGCCGCGCGCTGCGCTCGCCGGCCACCCGTTCGAGCCGGCCGGTGGCTGCCAGCAGCGGCGGCAGTTCCGGCACGAAGCTGGCCCGATCGCGCATGTGCGGGGCCAGCGCCCGCTGCCACGCCTGCTCGCCGACGACGTAGTGCGCGCGCGGGAACACCAGCGCCGGCGCGGCGCCGGCGCTGAAGGCCGCGAGCACGCCGCCGGCGTGGTCGAAGTGCAGGTGCGACAGCACCACGGTGTCGACGGCGTCGGGCGTCACGCCGATCGCCGCCAGTTCGTCGAGCAGCACGTGCCGCTCCTGCTGTACGCCGTAGCGGCGCCGCAGTTCGGGTGCGAAGAACGCCCCGATGCCGGCCTCGAACAGCACCGTGTGCTCGCCGTCGCGCAGCACGAGGCAGCGGCACGCGAGGTCGATGCGGTTCTGGTCGTCCGCGCGCGCCCAGCGGCTCCACAGCGCCTTCGGCGCGTTGCCGAACATGGCGCCGCCATCGAGCTTCTGCGCATTGCCGAGCACCGACCACAGCCGGGCCATCAGGCGACCTCGTCCGCTGCGGTGCAACGATCCATGCGAAGGTGCAGGCTAGCAGGCATGCGTCGCGGCGAACACCGAGCGGCCGTCGCGGCAACCGGACGAATCGTGCGCAAGGTTGGGAACCGCCCGGGCATTCGGTATCGTCCAACACGCCGCGCTGGCACCCCTTGTGCCACCCATCCACCGCCGGCCCCTCCGCCTCGCACCCGTGATCGCCCGCCACCTCGCCTCGCTCCTGGCCACCGCTCTGGCCATGGCCTGTGCGCTGACCGCGCAGACCACCCCGCCGAACCTGATCGTGATCGTGCCCGACGACCTGGGCACCGATGCGGTCGGTTGCTACGGCTCGCCTTCGGCGGCACCGACGCCGCACCTCGACGCGATCGCTGCCGCCGGCGTGCGCTTCACGAAGGCGTTCGTGAACTCGTCGTGTACGCCGTCGCGCGCGGCGATGCTGACCGGCCGCTACGCGTTCCGCAGCGACGCCACGACTGCGCTGCCGCCCGGCGCCGCCGGCATGGTCGCCAACGCGGTCACCATCGCCGCGCCGCTGGCCGCCGCCGGCTACCAGACCGCGATGATCGGCAAGTGGCACCTCGGCAACCGCTTCGGGCCGCAGACGCCGAACGGCTAC
>JAEUHR010000018.1 GCA_016794425.1 Planctomycetota bacterium | reverse complement strand
GACGTTCCACCTGCGCGGCCCCGCCGGGGGCACCGCGGTGTTCCGCCAGCGGTTCAACCCGCTGGTCTACAGCCTCGAGGTGACGGTGCCGCCGGACGTCGGCGTCGACCGGCGGCTCGTGTTCGCGGCGGCGATCCTGGTTGCGGCGATCGAGGGACGGCAGGAGTAGCCCGCACGGACGGGTCGATGGCGGTGATGGCCGGCAGGCAACGCTAGGATCGCGGCATGCCGATCCGCCGCCGCACCGCCCTCGCCCTCGCGCTCGCGCTCCCGTTCGCCGCCTGTGCCGCCGGGCCGCACCAAGTCCGCCGCACGATCGACGACTGGGACCACAACCTCTACGTCAACAGCCCGTGGTTCAACGCGGCGCTGTGGGTCGTGCCGGTGATCCCGACGCTGACGCTCGGCGCATGGCTGGTCGACTTCTGCGTCACCGATCCGTGGGTGTTCTGGTTCGACGATGCGTGGGACGGCGCCGGCACCGGTTTCGTGCACCTGCCGGTCGAACCGACCGACGGCCAGGTGCAGAGCCTGCTGCTCGATCGCTCGGGCTGGACGCGGGTCGAGAAGTGACCCAGAAGCGGGCATGTTGCGCCCGCTCGTGTGCCTGTGCCTCGCCGCCGCACCGCTGACGGCCCAGTACGTGAACCGCGCCACCTGGCTCGGCGTCGGCGAGGAAGGCGTGCGGCGCGACTTCCGCCAGGATCCGCAGTACTTCCTCGACCGCTTCTCGTTCACGGTGCTGCCACCGTGGTGGGACCGCGGCCTGCCGCGCTTCGGCGACGGCATGCGCTACGCGCTCGGCTCGGTGACGGGCTCCGAGTTCACGATCGAGGGCGCGATCGACGTTTCGACGCCGCTCGGTGACGGCTTCGGGTTCGGCTACCACGTGCTGCACAGCGAACACCGCGACGCCCGCTTCCTGCGCAACGCGGTCGAACTCGACTACGCGCTCGGCGCCGACCGGGCGCTGTTCGTGCAGGGCGAACTGCTCGCCGACAAGGAGTTCGTCGATGCCGGCGGCGGCGTCTGGCTGCTGCGGCGCGGCGACGAGGCGCTGCGCGCGATGGTGACGCTGGTCGACGCCGCGTCGCGCAAGGGCCGCGACTTCGCCTACGAACGCGATCCGATCGCGGTGATGGTCGCCGGCGTGTTCGGCGATCCGGCCGCGCACCGCATCGCGTTCGAACTCGGCGGCCAGCTGCCGTTCGCAGTGCGCGAGACCGGCAGCACGGAGACGTTCGGGCTGCAGCGCTGGATCGGCGAGATCGACGGCCACGTCGCGGTCGGCGAGCGCGATCGGCTGGTGCTGGCGGCCGAGCTCGAGTGGACCGACAAGCAGCTCGACAGCGACGTGCCGGGCAGCGCGCTGGTCGAGGACTTCCGCCGCGACTTCCGTCAGCTGCGCGCCGAGTGGTGGCGCGACGGCAGCCGGCCGTGGTCGCTCGGCGTGCTGCACACGCACCACGACGAGCGCGGCGTGCGACCCGCGGACCCGGCCGCGTCGCTGCGCGCGCGCCGCGACGAGTGGTTCGCGGTCGCACGGGTCGGACTGCCGATCGCCGATCGGCTCGTGTTCGAGCCGCAGCTGTTCGCCGGGGTCGTCGAGGACCGCTGGTTCGATGCCGCGGAGACGCGCGACGATCGCCGCTTCGAGGGCAAGGTCGCCGCGAACGCGCGCTGGGACTTCTCGCCGCGCTCGACGCTGGCCCTGTCGGTGACGGTCGCGATCGACGAACTGGAGTTCGGCGGCGGCGGCGCGCAGTTCGTCACGCGCTTCTGAGTCTCAGTCGCCGCGGCGCGCGAACGCGACCAGGTCGACGGCGCTGTCGCCGAGGATCTGCCGCACCTCGAGACCGGGGCCGGGCGCGTACCAGATCACCTGCGTGCGCGTCAGCACGCGGTCGCCGGCGTCCGGCAGCTGCAGCGTGCGCACGATCCGCAGCGCCGCGAACGTGCCGGCCTCCACCGTCACGGTGTCGAGGTCCTCGACCAGGTAGCTGGCCCGCGTGCGCAGCGCCGGCTGGCCGGCGGCGCGGTCGACGTACTCGCAGCTCCAGCGCTTGCCGACCCACAGCGGCCAGTGGAACCGCACGTCGCGCGGCGCCAGCACGTGCTGCGGCTCGTCGCGGTCGGGATGCCATTCGCCGAGGTTCGCGAGGTCGAGGTCGCGCCGCAGCCGCACGCCGCCGGGGCCGCGCACGAAGTAGCCGCCGGCGTCGGCGGCGACGACCTCGAACTCGGCCGCCAGCACGCCGCCGCGCACCAGCGTGAACCGGTCGCCGACCTGCCACGCAGGTCGCTCGTAGGTCGTGGCGCCGGGCGGCGCGTCGGCGTCGGCCTGCAGCAGACCGGCACCGTCGCCGGCCGGTGGCGCCGGCTCCGACCGCGGCGGCGCGGCGCCACAGGCGGCGGCGGCCAACCCGAACAGCACGGCGCGCACGGACGTCATGGCAGCACGATCGGGATCGGCCGGAAGTCGATGCCGTCGACCGAGGCCAGGTGGTAGCGGATGCCGCCGGCCTCGCCGACGAAGCCGTACTTCAGGTCCTTGCCGTGCAGGTGGCCGTAGACGCAGACGCACACGTTGGCCTCGCGCAGCAGCGGCACCGCCGCGGTCTCGCGACCGTCGCTGTAGCGCGGCGGGTAGTGCACCAGCGCGATCGTGCGCGCGCCGTCGGGCGTACAGCCGCCGAGCTTGCGGCCGGCAGCGATCGACAGCTTCAGGCGTTCCAGCTCGCGCGCGAACACGGTCGCCGCGTTCGGGTCGGCCCACGGCGCGTCGGGCGGATCCCACAGCCGCGTGCCGACGACGACGGTGCCGTCGGGCAGCCGCACGGCGTCGTTCTGCAACAGCCGGATCGACGGGTGCAGCACCGCCTCGACCTTCTTGCGCGACTGCCACCACGTGCAGTGGTTGCCCTTGATCAGCACCTTGGTGCCGGGCCGCGCGCCGAGCCAGTCGAGGTCGGGTTTCGCCTCGGCGAGGTCGAGCCCCCACGACGTGTCGCCGCCCACCAGCACCCAGTCGTCGGGCCCGACCATCGCGTCCCAGGCCTCGCGCATGCGGTCGGCGTGGCCGACCCACTGCGGCCCGAAGATGTCCATCGGCTTGTCGACGCCGAAGGAAAGGTGCAGGTCACTGATCGCGAACAGGCGCACCGTGCCTTGCGTACGCGGCCACAGGGCAAGGCGCAAGGCCGGCGCCAGCGCGGGCGTCAGATCGCTTCGGGGGCGTCCGGAGCCGGCGCGGCCGACGCCGGGCCTGCCGCCCGCGTTCCACCGCCGAAGCCCATGTGGTGGGCCGCGCGCTGCGCGAACTCGAACACGCGGTCGAACGTCGCCTGGGTCACCACGGTCGGCGTCGTCAGCTGCAGCGCGGGGCGCAGCAGGTTGCGCGACGCGAACAGGTGGTAGACGTGGGCGCGGTCCTTCGGCGACAGCGCGTCGCCCATCAGCTGCACCAGCAGGTCTTGCACGTTCCAGGTGTCCGGCGACGTGGTCAGCGCCAGCTCGGCCCGCCGCGCCATCGCGTGGTCCAGCACGGCGGCCTCGACCACGGCAGCCAGCAGCACGGTCGCGAGACGCCAGTCCTTGGCGGTGCGGGCCCGCGCCAGCGCCGCCAGGTCCATCGCCACCAGCGCGCGCAGCCGCGGCTCGTGGAACCGGCTGCTCGACACCAGCTGCGGGATCTCGTCGACCACTTCGGGCAGGCCGAAGCCGGCCCGCGCCGGCGCCGCGGCGCTGTCGTCGTCCTCGGGCGGCGGTTCGACGCTGACGAACTCGTCGCCGAAGCTGCGCACGCCGGCCGTGACGCTGTTGATGCCGGACGTGGGCGCGCGGATCTTCTGCCGGTTCGCGACGTCGCCGAACAGCTTCTGCTGCAGGCGCGCCAGCAGCGCGCGGCCGCCCTCGGTCGGCGTCGGCGACACGCGCGGCATCGGCAGCTCCACCAGCGGCTTCTCCGCCAGTTCGACCGCCCAGTCGGCGAGCACCTGGCGCTTCTTCTGCAGCCAGCGCTTCTCGTCGCCGTTGACCAGCTGGTCGCCGACCAGCCGGTGGTCGATCGACTCGACGCCGCGGCGGCAGCAGGCGACCAGCAGTCCCTGGTCGGCAGTCGACAGGTCGAGGTCGGCGTTGTCCTGGTAGGCGCTGGCACAGCGCTGCAGGTAGTCGCGCAGCCGGCGCAGCTCGCCGTAGAGGCGCGCGAGGTCCGGCGACGACGGGCTCGTCGGCCGCTGCGTCAGCTCGAGCCGGTAGGCTGCGAGGTGCTCCAGGGTCATCTTGGTCGCTTCGAGGAAGCAGACCACGACGACCTTCTTGACCTGGACCGCTGGCATGGGGCCGATATCGACGCCGGCGGTGCGGCGACTGAACCGGCGCGGCCGCCGCTATGCTGCGGCGCGTGCCGCCTCTCGAACGCGACCTCGTCCGCCTGCTGGGCGCGCCGCGCGTGTTGTCGCAGCCGGATGCGCTGCTGGCCTGGGAGTGCGACGGCTTCACGGTGCATCGGTCGCGCCCGCGCGCCGTCGTGCTGCCGGAGACGACCGCCGAGGTGCAGGCGGTCGTGCGGCTGCTGCACGCGGCGCGCGTGCCGTTCGTGCCGCGCGGTGCCGGCACCTGCCTGTCGGGCGGCCCGACCGCCGGCGGCGAGACCGTGGTGCTGGACCTCGCGCGCATGCGGCGGGTGTTGCAGATCTCGACAGCGGACCTGTTCGCGGTCGTGCAGCCCGGCGTCGTCAACCTCGATCTGACCGCCGCGGTGCGCCACCTCGGCCTGCACTACGCGCCGGATCCGAGCAGCCAGTCGGTCTGCACGATCGGCGGCAACCTGGCCGAGAACAGCGGCGGCCCACACTGCTTCAAGTACGGCATGACCACCGACCACGTGCTCGGCGCGCTGGTCGTGCTGCCCGACGGCGAACTGGCGCGGCTCGGCGGACCGGCCGGCACCCGGCCGCCGCACGGACTCGACCTGCCGGGCCTGTTCTGCGGCAGCGAAGGCACGTTCGGCATCGCCACCGAGATCACGGTGCGGCTGTGCCGCGATCCGCAGAGCGTGCGCACGTTGCTGTTCCCGTTCGCGGCGATGCGCGACGCGTGCCGCACCGTCAGTGACATCGTCGGTGCCGGCGTCGTGCCGGCGGCGCTCGAGATCCTCGACCAGGCGACGATCCGCGCCGTCGAGGCGTCGGTCTACCGCGCCGGCTATCCGCTGGAGGCCAAAGCGGTGCTGCTGGTCGAACTCGACGGGCCGACCGAGGTCACGGCCGAGGAGGCGGCCGAGGTGCGCGCGTTCGCGCAGCAGAACGGCGCGCTGCGCATCGAGGAGGCGACCGATGCGGCCGAACGCGCCCGGCTCTGGAAGGGCCGCAAGGGTGCGTTCGGCGCGATGGGCCGGCTGGCGACGGACCTCTACGTGCTCGACGGCGTGGTGCCGCGCACGCGGCTCGAGGAGGCGCTCGAACGCATCACCGCGATCGGCGCGCGCCACGGCGTCGTGCTGAACAACGTGTTCCACGCCGGCGACGGCAACCTGCACCCGAACATCAGCTTCGACGGCCGCGACCCGGACGCGACGGCGCGCACGATCGCGGCCGGGCACGAGATCCTGCGCGTCTGCGTCGAACTCGGCGGCAGCATCACCGGCGAACACGGCGTCGGCAGCGAGAAGCTCGACCACATCGGCATGATGTTCACGGCGACCGACCTCGCGGTGATGGCGCGCGTGCGCGCGGTGTTCGACCGCGACGGTCTGTGCAATCCGGGCAAGGCGCTGCCGCAGCGCGCCGCCTGCGCCGAGGTCGCGAAGTGGCCGCAGATGGTCGCGCGCGTGCTCGGCGAACCGGAGGCCGGTCGATGACGGAACTGGCGCCACGCACACCGGCCGAACTGACCGAGCTGCTGCGCGCGCGGCCCGGGCGCGTGCGGCTCGTCGGCGGCGGCAGCCGCCAGGATCGCCTGCCGCCGCGCGGGGCGGCGGTCGTGGTGTCGCTGCGCGGTCTCGACGGCATCGAACGGCTCGAGCCCGGCGACCAGACCTGCACGGTCGGACCCGGGCTGCCGCGCGCGGAACTCGACGCGGCGCTGCACCCGGTCGGGCTCGAACTGCCGTGCGGCGGCGACGGCACGCTCGGCGGCCTGTTCGCACACGACCCGGTCGGCGCGATGACGGCCGGCGGCAGTTCGCCGCGGTCGCTGCTGCTCGGCCTCGACGGCGTGCTCGCCGACGGCACGCCGTGGAAGAGCGGCGCGCGGGTCGTGAAGAGCGTCGCCGGCTTCGACGTGCACAAGCTGCTGGTCGGCAGCAACGGGCGCCTGTTCGCGGCGGTGCGGTTGCACCTGCGGCTGCGGCCGCGGCCGCGCGCCGAAGCGTGGTTCCGCCTCGACGGTCTGGACGTCGGCGCCGCCGCCGAACGGTTCCTGGCGCTGCGTTCGCTGGCGGTGCCGCCGCGCGAGCTGCACCTGGATCGCGACGCGCGCGGCTGCGCGATCGTGGGCCGCTTCACCGGCCGCGCGACGTTCGTCTGCGAACGGCTGCGCGCACTGGCGCTGCCCGAGGCGCGGCCGTTCGCGCAGCTGCACCTCGAGCCTACGCCCGGCGGCGAGGTGCTGGCCGGCATCGTGCTGGCGAGCCAGGTCGCGGCGCTGCTGGCGGCGGTGCCGGGCCGGTTCCTGCTGCGCGGCGACGGACGCTTCGAGCTCGCGACCGCCGACGCCGACGCCACCGACGCAGCGCTGCTGCAACTGCCGCGGTTCGGCGCCGAGGCCTGCATCGTGCGCGGCGCACCGGCGCGCCGCGGCCACGGCACGCCGCTCGACGCCGGCGCGCGGCGGTTGCTCGAAGGTCTCAGGCAAGCACTCGACCCCGATGGCGTGTTCGTCTGAACCACGGCTCGATCCGGCGGCGCACGCGCGGTCGCTCGACTGCGTGCACTGCGGCCTCTGCCTGCCGACCTGCCCGACCTGGCAGGTCACGCAGCTCGAAACCGAATCGCCGCGCGGCCGCATCCTGCTGATGCGGGCGCTGGCCGAGGGCCGCGTCGCCGACCCGGCGGCGATCCGGCCGTTCCTCGACCACTGCCTCGACTGCCGCGCCTGCGAGACCACGTGCCCGTCCGGCGTGCACTACGGCGAACTGCTCGAAGCGACGCGGGCCGAATACGAACGGTGTGCGCCGCAGCGCGGCGTGAAGGCCTGGCTCGTGCGCACGCTGCTGTGGCACGTCGTCGCGCGGCAGCCGCGGCTGCGCGCCGCGATCGCACTGCTGCGCCACGCCGAACGCAGTGGACTCCTGCGGCTCGCGGCCCGGCTCGGCCTCGCGCCGCGCAGCGTGCCGCGGATTCCACCGCGCCGCGACCGCCGGCCGCTGCCGACCGGGCTGCACCTGCCGCCGCCGGGCGTGCGGCGCCGTTCGGTGCGCGTGGCGCTGTTCACCGGCTGCGTGATGGAACCGCTGTTCGGCCACGTGCACCGCGCGATGCTGCAGGTGCTGCTCGCGAACGGCTTCGAGGTCACGGTGCCGGCCACGCAGCGCTGCTGCGGCGCGCTGCTGGTGCACTCGGGCCGGCCCGACCGCGCGCGCCAACTGGCGCAGCAGAACGTGGCCGCGTTCGCCGACTGCGACGTGGTCGTCGACGATGCGGCCGGCTGCGGCTGCACGCTCGGCGAGTACGACCGGCTGCTCGGCGACGACGCCGGCGCGCAATTCGCGCGGAAGCGCCGCGACGTGATGGCGTTCCTGCACGCCGAGGGCCTCAGCGCGACGCCGGCCGAGTGCCGCGCGCGCGCCGCCTACGACGACCCGTGCCATCTGTGCCACGGCCAGGGCGTCCGGCTGCAGCCGCGCGCGCTGCTGGCGCAGGTGCCCGGGCTCGAGCTGGTCGCGCACGCGCGGCCCGAGGAGTGCTGCGGCTCGGCGGGCATCTACCACCTGCTGCACGGCGAGTTGGCCACCGCAATCGGCCGCCGCAAGGCAGAGACGCTGGTCGCCGCCGACGTCGACCTGGTGCTGACCGGCAATCCCGGGTGCATGATCCAGATCGACAACCACCTGCGGGCACTCGGCCACCCACGGCCCGTGCGCCACCCGGTCGAACTGCTCGTCCCCGCCCCATGAAGCGCCTGCTGCCCGTCCTGTGCGTCGCCTGCCTGGCCGCGATCGGCGCCACCGGCTGGTCGATGCTGGGCCCCGGCGCGGTCGATCGGATCGCGGTGCCCGCCGCCGGCCCGGCGTCGCCGCCGTCCGCGCCGGCAGCGGCCGCGCCGCCGAGCGCCGCCGAACGGCTGCATGCGGCGCGCCGCCGCTGCTCGCTGCCCGCCCTCGACGCCGTCGTCACCGAACTGCGCGCGCAGACCGCGGCGACCGCCGCCGACGCGGCCGGCTGGCGGCTCTTGGCCGAAGCACTGCTCGAACGCGCGCAGCTGCGGACGCAGGTGCGCGGCGTCGCGGTCGGCCAGCCGATGTTCGCCGAACTGCCGGCCGAACTGGCGCGCGACCTCGACGACGGCCTGGCCGCGGTGGCACGCGCGCGCGCGCTCGGCGACACGTCGGCCGACCTCTACCGCATCGAGGCGTGCCTGATGAGCCAGCACATCACCGGCCTCGCCACGGCGCTGCGCTGGAACCCGCGCATCGAGGCAGCGCTGGCCAAGGCCGCCGAGCAGGCCGCCGACGACCCGCGGCTGCACACGGTGCTCGGCCTGCGCAAGCTGCTGGCGCCGAAGCTGTTCGGCCACGATCCCGAACGCGCGCTCGAGCACTTCGAGTTCGCCGCGCGCCGGCTGGCCGACGACGAACGGCCGGCGGTGTTCGCGGCGATGGCCAGCTACCTGCAGAAGAAGCGGCAGCAGGCGGTCGCGTGGCTCGAGCAGGCCGTGGCGCGCAATCCGAACAACGTGTTCGCGCGCGTCGTGCTGCGCCGCGTGCAGCGCGACGAGCCGGAGCCGTTCGCGCGCGACGTGACCGCCGACGAGCACGCGGCCGCCGGCGGTCGTTAGCGGGCTGGCCTCAGCGGCCCATCGCTTCGCCGCGGCCGACCGACGACTGCGCGCGCAGCTTGCGCATCATCGCGCGGATCTCGCGCATCTCGGCGCGCATCTGCTGCAGCATCTCGTGCAGGTCCTCGGTGTCGGCAGCGGCGCCCGGTGCGGCCGGCGCCTCGGCATCCAGCTCGAGCTCGATCGACCGCTCCATGCGCGGCCGCTCGCCCTGGATCACGAACGTCCGGACGTGGTCCGAATGGGCCTTTGCAGCCTGCTCGTGAGCCCGCTTGGCGTGCTCCTCGGCTGCCTGCTTGGCGGCGCGGAACCGCAGCGTGTGAGCCCGCAGTTCGCCGGCTTCACGCTGGGCTTCGCGAGCCTCGATCAACGCACGGGACACCGCACGGCGCCTGGCCGGCGCGAGCAGGTGGTCATCGTCGAGCTCGACGACCTCCATCGCGGTGCCTTCGGGCCCCAGCAGCATCCGCACGGCAGTGCTGCCGTCGGCGCTCGGCGCGAGCGCATGCGGCGCCGCCGGCGCTGCGGGCGCTTCGGGCGCTTCGGGTGCTTCGGGTGCTTCGGGTGCCGCGGGTGCTGCCGGCGCGGTGTCGACGCCGGCCATGCCGAGCCGCTTGCGCAACGTGCGCGCGATGGCCAGCGGATGCTCGCCTTCGGCGATCCGGAAGCGGCGGACTTCGCCCGTGGTGCCGGGTTCACCGTCGACCTCGAGCACCTTCAGCGCCATGCCAGGTTCGCCGTCGACCTCGGCCACTTCGACCTCGACGGCCTCGGCCGGCCGCACGACGGCGACGTGCTGCTTGCGGATGCGCTCGACGAGGGCCTTGAGGCGACCGCGCGCCTCGGCGCGCTGCGCGTCCGAAACGCCGTCGTCCAGCAACTCGACGATCTCGACGAGTTGCCGTTCGAGGTCGGCGGCCGACGCCTTGCCCTGTACGCGGACGATGCGCGCTTCCTCGCGCGGTTCCTGGGCCGCGAGCCCGGTGGTCAGCGCGGCGAGGCACGCCGCGGCAGTGATTCGACTCAGCAGTTCGCTCTTCATGGCTGCTCCTTTCTCGTTCGGGAACTTCGGGGTGACTGACTTCAACGACCTTCTCCGTCGGTCGCGATGCGGCGTTGCACGCGCAGCGCGAGCCGTTCGACGATCTGCATGCGGTCGTCGATCGCCGCCAGCAGCTGCACCAGCTCCGGCGCCTCCGGACGACCCACGAACTCGGCCCGCAACTGCTCGAGCTCGGCGGCGAGCGCCTCGCGTTCGTGCAGCACTTCGACCAGCAGGTCCACGGTCGAAGTGGCGCTCGGCGTCTCGGCGAGCGAGAGCAGGAACTCGGGCGCGGGCTCTGCCACGGCCCGACGCGGCTCGAGGCCCGGGGCCGCGAGCGACAGCGTCGACAGCGACAGGCCGCCGAACGCGAGCGACCACGCACGTCGCGGCGGCGCACCCTCGCGGCGCTGCAGTGCCGCGTCGACGCGGTCCCGCAGCGACGACGGCCGGGCGGCCATGCCGAGCGCGAGCCGCGGCGCGCGCGGCGCCGACTGCAGCCAGCCCGCCACTTCGATCAGGCACCGCGCGACCGCGGTCGGACTCGAACGGGCGACGGCGATCGCGTCGCAGCGCAGTTCGACCAGGTGCAGCCAGCGACGGCGCACCAGCGGCAGCAGCAGCTGCCAGGGGCACACCGCCTGCAGCAGCGTGACGCCGGCCAGCACGGCCGGATCGCGGCGGCGCAGGTGCGCGAACTCGTGCGCCAGCAGCGCGCGCAGCGACGCGTCGTCGAGTTCGGCCACACGCGCCGGCAGCACGGCTTCGCCGCGCAGCACGCCGAACACGATCGGCGTCGCCAGCCGTTCGCACCGCGTCAAGCGCGGCACCCGCCGCAGCCCGAGTTCGCTGGCGACCGCGGCCGCGGTGCCGAGCACGCGCGGATCGGTCTCGGGCCGGCGCGTGGCCAGCACGCGCGCGAGCCGCGTGCGCGCCGTCGCCCAGGCGCCGAGCCCGACCAGGGCCGCGATCGCGCACAACGCGCCGAGCCACGGCGACCAGTCGACCGGTGCCGCTGTTGGCTCGGGCAGCGGCGTCGACGCCAGCATCGTGATCGCCGGCAACTCGAGGTGCGTGGCCGCCGCCGCGGCAGCGTCGACGCGCGGCGTCGCGCGCCAGGGGCCGCCGAGCAGGCCGAACTGCACCAGGCTGCTGGCCAGACCGGCCCACATCGCGAACCGCAGCAGCCGCTCCTGCAGACCCACCGCGCGGCCGCGCAGCAGCCAGGTCGCCGCCAGCGCCACCGCCAGCGCCAGGCTCGAGTGCCACGCGAACGTGCCGAGCCAGTCGAGCACCACCAGCGCCGAGGGGCTCACGACGGCTCCTTCTTCTGGTTGCGCTCGGCCTCGGCGACCTTGCGCCGCAGGTCGTCGAGCTCGGCCAATTCGATCTCGCCCTGCCGCAGCAGGTGGTTGACCAGCTCGAGCGGGTCGCCGTCGAAGAGGCGCGAAACCAGCTCGCTGACCAGGTTCTTCTGCACGAGGTCCGGGGCGACCCGGGCGCGGTAGAGGAACTGGCGGCCGTTCTCGCGGTGCGCGACGAGGCCCTTCTCCTCCATCTTGCGCAGCATCGTCGCGATCGTCGTCAGCGCGAGGCCGCGGTCGCGCAGCGCTTCGTGCACGTCGGCGACGGCGCTGTCGCCGCGCTGCCACAGGGTGCGGAGGATCGCCAGCTGGAGTTCGCCTAGGTTGCGGGGTCCCTTCATGGAGCGGATTCTACTACCAGAGTAGTCGGCGACAACTACTCCGGTAGTGGACCCGTTCTCCCGGAATCACCCCACCAGGGAAAAGAACCCGTCAGCGACGGCGGCGCGCCGCGTCAGGGCGCGACGATGCTCTCGATGCCCTGCGTCGCGGTCAGCAGGCCGTTCGGGCAGATCGGGTCGAGCACGAACCACTGCGAGTACCAGTGGTCGCCGACATAGTTGCCGATCGGCGGCAGCTGCCAGCTGAACGTCGCGAACCCGGCGCCCGGTGCGCCGCCGACCGTGACGTGGAAGCCCGACACGATGATGTTCGTGCGCAGCATGCAGCCGCTGGGGCCGGTGCCGAGCAGCTGCGGGAAGTCGATCGGCAGCGGGATGCCGTCGATCATGTTGCGGTCGGCGCCGATCACCCACAGCGCGAGCTGCTGCGGCGCGGCCTGGGTCAGCTGGTGCGTCCACAGGATGCCGGGCTGCGGCACCTCGAGGATCACGTTCTTCGGCGTGAAGCCGCCGCCGCCGACGCAGCCGGCACCGAAGTCGACGAGCGCGCCGGGACGCGCCGTGAAGCGCGTCAGCATGCCGGTGTTGCTGGCGACCGTGCCGGTCGCGGCGCCGGTCGATCCGGCCTGGTAGACGCGCGAGGTCTTGCCGAACGCGACCGTCGAACCGCGGAAGGTGTAGCTGAAGGGCTGGTTCGCCTGGCCGTTGCCGTAGACGCGGATCTCCATCAGCAGCGGGCGCTGACGGTCCCAGGTGAACAGCGTCGCGAACGGGATGTTCATGACGACGGCCCCGGGCGCCCCCGCCGTGAGCTGCCGGTTGGTGCGCGGCGCGACGACAACCGGCGCGGACGCGAAGTTGTTGTCGAAGCTGCCGGTCACGCCGAAGGTCTGGCCGTGGCCGAGCAGGATCTCGCAGTCGATCGTGGTCGCGATCGCGCTGGGCCCGGAGCCGGCGAAGAACTCGACGCGATCGATCCGCATCGGCTCGGGCAGGTAGTCGTCGAGGTCCGACGCGGCGTACCACTGCTGGTAGCGACCGACGCCGCCGGCCAGGGGCCGGTCCACGTCCTGGAACGTGGTCAGCGTCGGCACCGTGGCCAGGGTCTGAGCGGTGGCGCCGACGACGAACAGGGAACCCAGCAACAGGACGCGCAACATGGATCGGACCTCGGCCATGCGGGGAAGTGTAGCCCCGGTGCGACGTCGGGGTCAGGCCATAGTCACCGGCGACCGCAGCGCAACAGGCTGCAGGCCGCCGGTTGTCCCGATCCGTGCGATCGGCCGATCAGCGCCGCACGCCGCTGACGGCAGCGGGCACGCCGCGCACGCCCGTCACTCCGGCGGGCCGCGGCGCCGCGGGCGCCCCACCGGCCACCGGGCCGGCCTTCGCGGACATCCCCATGGCGAGGCCGCTTGCGGCCGGCCGAGCGGGCGCCTCAGCGAGCCGCCGGCGCACGTCGTCCGGGCGGTTGGCCTTCGAGACCGTGTCGTCGGGGCTGATCAGCCCTTCGCTGTGGTAGCGCAACAGCTCGTCCTCGAGCGTGGTCATGCCGTACTGCTTGCCGGTCTGCATCAGATTGAGGATCTGGGCGGACTTGGCTTCACGGATCAGCGACCGCACTGCATCGGTGGCGACCAGGATCTCGCGCGCGGCGACGCGGCCGCCGCCGATCTTCGCGACCAGCGTCTGCGACACCACGCCCTGCAGCGTGCCGGCGAGCTGCACGCGGACCTGTTGCTGCGCGTCGGTCGGGAACACGTCGATGATGCGGTCGACGGTCGAGATGGCGCTGGTCGTGTGCAGCGTGCCGAACACCAGGTGGCCGGTCTCGGCGGCGGAGATCGCCATCGAGATCGTCTCGAGGTCGCGCATCTCGCCGATCAGGATCACGTCCGGGTCCTGGCGCAGCGCGCGGCGCAGGCCTTCGCGGAACGACCCGCAGTCCTGGCCGATCTGGCGCTGCGTCACGAAGCAGTTCTTGTCCGGGTGCACGAACTCGAGCGGGTCCTCCATCGTCAGGATGTGGCCGTGCTCGGTCTGGTTGATGTAGTCGATCATCGCCGCGAGCGTGGTCGACTTGCCCGAACCGGTCGGGCCGGTGACCAGCACGAGCCCACGCGGCTTGGCCGCGAGGTCGAGGCAGATCTGCGGCAGCCCCAGCCGCTTGGCATCCGGGATCTCGTCGGGGATCTGGCGCACGACCATGCCGACGGCGTTGCGCTGGTGCAGGCAGTTGACGCGGAACCGCGCCAGGTCCTTCACCGCGAACGAGAAGTCGATGTCCTTCTCGGCCAGGAAGCGCTCCCACTGCGCCTCGCTCATGATCTGCCGTGCGAGGTCGGCGGTGGCCTCGGGCATCAGTCGGCCGAACTCCTCCTGGGAGTGGACCTCACCGTCGATGCGGAACCCCGGCGCGCTGCCGGCCTTGATGTGCAGGTCGGAGGCTCCCTTGGCAACCATGCCACGGAGCAGGTCTTCGGTGCGTAGCGACACGTCTGGATCTCCCCTTCGGACTGCCGCCTCGATCCAAACCCAGCATCGGACCGAACTTCGGCGGTCCTTGACGGTGCGGCGTGCGGTTTGACCCAGGCCGGGACGGAAGGCCTGTGCGGCGCGTGACCGCCAAGAAACCGTGAAGAACCGGGTTCGGGTGGCCCGTCGGACACCAGCGCGCTGGAATCGACGGTCGATACCGCCCGAGGCTTCATGTCCGAACTGCCCCAACTCGACCCCACCCTGATGGACGACAGCCTCGGCCGTCTGCATCGCCAGCCCGACCCGGCGGCGGGCCCTACCGCCCCGAGTGGCGGCGGCGACCCGGCGTCGACGCCGCCGCCGGCACCCGTGCCGGCACCGGCCGGCCCCGAGCCGCTGACCGCGCCGCTCGCGAGCCTCGATCGCACGGTGCTGTACGGCAACCGCGAGCTGTCGTGGCTGTCGTTCAACCGCCGCGTGCTCGAGGAGGCCCAGGATCCGAGCAACCCGCTGCTCGAGCGCGTGAAGTTCCTGGCGATCGCCAGCACGAACCTCGACGAGTTCTTCGAGATCCGCGTCGCCGGCGTCATGGAGCTGGTCGACGCGGGCCTGCCCGGCGAGAACCCCGACGGCATCAAGCCGCAGGAAGAGCTCGATCGCGTCCGCACCGCCGCGCACACGTTCACGGCCGAGATGCACCGCTGCTGGCGCGAACAGCTGCTGCCCGAACTCGCGCGCGCCGGCATCGAGTTCAAGCCGGTGCGGCAGATGACGATCGCGCAGCAGCGCTGGCTCGACACCTGGTTCGAACGCGAGGTCTATCCGATCCTGACGCCGCTCGCGATCGACCCGGCGCACCCGTTCCCGGTGCTGCTGAACAAGTCGCTGAACCTCGTCGTGCTGCTGATGGACCCGCGCCAACCGCGGCGCACGCAGCGCATGGCGGTCGTGCAGGTGCCGCGCACGCTGCCGCGCATCCTGCGGCTGCCGGAGATCGACGGCCAGCGTGTCTACGTGTTCACGGCCGACGTCGTGCGCGAGAACCTGCGCGCGCTGTTCCCGGGCCTCGACGTGCTGCACATCAGCACGTTCCGCGTCACGCGCGACAGCAACCTCGACGTCGACGAGATCCAGGCGACCGACCTGATGAGTTCGATCGAGAAGGAACTCGTCAAGCGCCGCCGCGGCGAACCGGTCCGGCTCGAGATCGACAGTGGCGCCCACCCCGAGATCGTCGACCGCTTCCTGAAGGCGTTCGGCCTCGAACTCGACGACGTCTACTTCTGCGACGGCCCGGTCAACCTGGGCCGCGTGCTCGAGCTGTACCAGATCGTCGAGCAGTCCGACCTCAAGGATCCGCCGGCGCAACCGCGCCGCGTCTGGGGCTGGTCGTCGGCCGACGAGATGTTCGCCGAACTGCGCGACGGCGACATCCTGTTGCACCATCCGTACGACTCGTTCTCGACGGTCGAGGAGTTCATCCGCTACGCGGCGCGCGACCCCCGCGTGCTGGCGATCAAGCAGACGATCTACCGCGCCGGCTCGAAGAACCCGCTGGTCGACTCGCTGATCGAGGCCGCGCAGACGCGCAAGCAGGTGACCGCGATCGTCGAGCTGAAGGCGCGCTTCGACGAAGAGGCGAACATCCAGTCGGCGCGGCGCATGGAGCAGGCCGGTGTGCACGTGGTCTACGGCATCGTCGGCATGAAGACGCACGCGAAGTGCACGCTGGTCGTCCGGCGCGAGGACGACGGCATCAAGCGCTACTGCCACATCGGCACCGGCAACTACAACCCGGCGACGGCGCGGCTGTACACCGACATCGGTCTGCTGACCGCACGCGCGGACGTCGGCGAAGAGGTCGCCGAGACGTTCAACATGATCACCGGCTACACGCGCGTGCCGCAGATGGAGCACCTGCTGGTGGCCCCGTTCACGCTGCGCGACAAGGTGCTGCAGCTGATCCGCGCCGAGATCGACAACAAGAGGGCCGGCAAGCCGGCGGCGATCCGCGCCAAGCTGAACAACCTCGCCGACCCGCAGGTCATCAGCGCGCTGTACGAGGCGTCGCGCGCCGGTGTGCCGGTGCAGCTGTGCGTGCGCAGCGTCTGCTGCCTGCGGCCCGGCGTGCCGGGCCTCAGCGACAACATCACGGTCGTGTCGATCGTCGACCGCTTCCTCGAGCACAGCCGCGTCTACTACTTCGAGAACGCCGGCAACCCGCTCGTCTACCTGTCGTCGGCCGACTGGATGGTCCGCAACCTGGATCGCCGCGTCGAGGTCGCCGCACCGGTGCTCGAACCCGAGTTGAAGAAGCGCGTCGTCGACGAAGTGCTCGGCATGGCTCTGCACGACAACGTCAAGGCCCGCCGCGTGCTGGCCTCCGGCCAGAGCGAACGCATCGTGCGCGCCGCGGCCGAGCCGGCGGTACGCAGCCAGCTGGCGCTGCTGGACCTGTCGATGAAACAGCCCGAGACCACCAGCGAAGGCGGCGTGTCGGAGACGCAGAAGCGCCGCCAGAACAAGCGCAAGAAGGCGCGCTGAACCGGCGTCGATCGGCCGCGCCGGGCCCACCGTTGCACATATCCGAATCCGCGGATATGTAGCGCCGCCATGGCGACGGCCGCAGCCCCCGACCTGGACCACACGGGCGCGTTCTTCCACGCGCTCGCAGACGCGACGCGGCTGCGCATCGTCCTGCTGCTGGCCGACGGCGAACGCTGCGTCTGCGTGATCCACGACGCGCTCGATCTGCCGCAGCCGCTGGTGTCGCGCCACCTCGGTGTGCTGCGCGCCGCCGGCATCGTCGCCGCCCGCCGCGACGGGCGCTGGATCCACTATCGCCTGGCGACGGCGACCGACCCGATCCGGGCGGCGGTGCTGCGCGCACTGCGCCGAACGGGCCGCCGGGCCGGCCCCACGAAGGCCATCGTATGCGAGCGCTAGCCGCCGAGTTCCTGGCCACCGGGCTGTTGCTCGCGGTCGTCGTCGGCTCGGGCATCATGGGTGACCGGCTGAGTGGCGGCAACGTCGCCGTCGCGCTGCTGGCGAACTCGCTGGCGACCGGCGCCGGGCTGGTCGCGCTGATCCTGACGTTCGGTCCGGCCTCGGGCGCGCACCTGAACCCGGTCGTGACGCTGGCTGCCGCCGCGACCGGCGGCATCGGCTGGCGCCAGGTGCCCGGCTACGTCACGGCCCAGATCGCCGGCGGCTTCGGCGGCGTGGTGCTCGCCCACGCGATGTTCGGGCTACCGGCATTCGTGGCCTCGGCACACGAACGGTCCGGCTTCGCCCAGGCACTGGCCGAGGCCGTCGCGACGGCCTGCCTCGTGCTCGTGGTGCTGTCGTGCGGGCGGCACCGGCCGACGGCGACGCCGTTCGCGGTCGCGGCGATGGTCTGCGCCGGCTACTGGTTCACGTCGTCGACGTCGTTCGCGAACCCGGCCGTGACGCTGGCGCGCGCAGCGACCGACACGTTCGCCGGCATCCGCGCCGTCGACGTACCGGCATTCGTCGGTGCCCAATTGGTCGGCGCCGCCGCGGCCGTGCTGGTGTTCCGCTGGCTGCTCGTACCGGGAGAACGCAGATGACCCGATTGGTGATCTTCGCCTGCGTGCACAACGCCGGCCGTTCGCAGATGGCCGCGGCGTTCTTCCGGCAGTTCGCGGACCCGACGGTGTGGTGCGCGGTCTCGGCCGGCACGCAACCGGCCGCTCACGTGCACCCGGAGGTCGCGGCCGCGATGCACGAGGTGGGCATCGACCTCACGCAGGCGCGGCCGACGCTGCTGACCACCGAACTCGCCGCCGGCGCCACGCTGCTGGTGACCATGGGTTGTGGCGAAGCCTGCCCGGTCCTGCCCGGGGTCGGCCGCGAGGACTGGCCGCTGCCGGACCCCAAGGGGCAGCCGGTCGAACGGGTGCGCGCGATCCGCGACACGATCCGAGACCGGGTGCGGGATCTGCTGGCTCGGCTCGGCGGCGGCCGACCGGCGTGAGCCGAAACGAACAACCCCTCAGAAGTGCCGCAGCGCGGCCATCCTGAGGGGTTCTGAGTGGCGAGGGCGACGGGAATCGAACCCGCAACCACCGGATCGACAGTCCGGTCTTTCTGGTCGGGTAGGTTCATTCTCGTTTCTTCGATCTGTTGCGCTCTGCGGCCCCCACTCGCCAAACTGACGGCATGGGCCGAAACAGCGATCTGCTGCGCGGTGACACTTCTGGTGACACGGGTCGCGCGAAACTCGCGGATTCCCCCGTTCAGCGGCGCCCGCGGAAGACCAAGGCGCCGGCCAAGGTCCAGGGCTGCGAGCACCGTTGGTTCCCCGCCGACGGGTGGCGCTATCGCGCTCGGATGAAGGTCGCCGGCAAGGTGCAGGTCGGCACCTGGTCCACGAAGGACCAGGCGCGCCGCGACGCCGCGGCGATGCGCGAGCGTCGCTCGGCCGGCGAGGGCATCCAGTTCGTCACGCTCGAGCAGGCATGCCAGGCGGTGCTCGACAGCGTGCGCGGCCGCGACGGAACCTGGCGCAGCTACCACGAGCACTTCGTCACGATCTGCGACCACTTCGGCGCCGACGCGATGCTGCACGACGTTACCGCGGAGCGGATCGACGAGTTCCTGCAGGCGCGACGCGCGGCGCGGTGGCGCGGGAAACCGCCGAGCGAGCTGCGGCTGCGCAAGCACCTCGGCGCGCTCGGCCGCGTGTTCCGGCTGGCCATCCGCACCAAGCGGTTCGCCGGGACGAACCCCGTCGACCAGATCGAGAAGCCGAAGGCGAAGCGCGGACACGCCGACGTGTTCGACATCGCCGAGCTGGGCGACGTCTTCAAGGCGCTGCGCGAGCGTGCCTCGTCGCTGGCCGAGTGGGATGCGGCCGTGGTCGCGGCGCTTCTGTTCACCGGCCTGCGGCGCGAAGCGATCTGCCACGTCACGGTCGCCAACGTCGATTCGCACGCCGGCTTCGTCCGCGGCCTCCAACAGAAGATGTCGCGTGGCGGCGGCGCCCCGATCAGCAAGCCGCTCGCGCACGTTCTGCCGGTGCTGGTTCGCCACGCCGGCCCCGACGGCTACTTGATCCCGGCCGGCACCGTTCGCGGCCCGCGCAAGGAAGGTCGCGCGCAGCGCACCGACACCGAACGGCGCGTCGGCACGGTCGATCGAGTGTTCCGCCGCTGCCGCCGCGATCTGCCGGAGCGTCTCCGCGACCGCTTCCATCCCCACGCGCTGCGGCACAGCCTGCGCACCATCCTGGCCGACGCGCGCGTGCCAAAGCACGTGAAGGACGCGATCACCGACCACGCGCCGGCGACGATCGGCGACCGCTACGAACACGCGACGCCGACCGAGGTCCGACACTACGCGCGCCAGGCGCTCGATCCTCTGCTGTGGATCGTCGACCCGGCCGCCAAGCGGCCGAAGGCTGCGGCCCGGTAGGCTCATCGCGTGAACACCGCCCGCCGCTTCGGCTGCTGCTCGTCGTCGCCGCGCACGTAGTCGGCGCGGCGCTTCGCCTGCTGGAACTGCTCGGCGAGGCGCTTCTGCCGCCGCAGCTTCCACTCCTCGAACGCCGCAGCCGAGACGCGGTAGCTGCGCTTCGTCACCGGCAGCACCTCGATGCGGTCCGCGACGAGCTCGCGGACTAGGTCGACCGGTTGCATGCCGAGCTCGCGCGCCAGCTCGCGCACGTTGCGCATGGACTGCTCCCCGTGTGCTGTCACTCGAAGTCCCCCGCGCGATCGTCGCGCCTCCGGGGATCTACGTGGCGAGCCTGCAACACTTCCTCGAGGTCGAACCTGATCGTGCCTCGACCGACCTGCACGAAAGGGATCTCGCCACGCCGGCGCCAGTCGTTCACGGTCCGCCGGGCGACTCCAAACACGTCGGCAACGGCGCCGGCGTCGTGCAACTCGCGGGTCGGAAGGTCCATGATCGAACCAGACGCCTCCTCCCTGAAACCAGCCAGAGAACGACCGGTCGGAATGGTAGGAATCCGACCACTCCGAACGCGCGCTACTCAAGGCCGGCCGCCCTCGTACGACGGAGATCAGCGCGCAGTTTCTCGATGTCGAACGACCACTCGTTGTCGTCCTCGCGCCGCGCGTCGACGCGCTCCCTCCACGCCTGTGTCGACACACGTTGGTAGGCGGTCGAAGCGTTGACTCCGCGCGCGATCACCTCAGACAGGCGGACACGGTCTGGCGACAGAGGTGCTGCACGCTGCTTCTTGGGTGCGCGAGCTACCTCGACAGCACGCAGAGACTGCGACGTAGCCTCGACGCTGACGTGGTCGAGCAGGTCGTCTGCGATCAGAGCTTGCCAGGCCGGCGGGTTCGGCAAGGCGCCAGCTCGCAGCAACGGGATGACGAGACCCTCGATCTTCAACCGGAGGTTGGCGACCGCACGAGCCCGCACGTCCACGGGTGAGGGTGTCCGCGACTCGACCCGCCACCCCCGACGCCGTGCCGCCGTCCAGTCGCGAGGGTAGTCCTCGCCGATGCGCACCATCTCGATCGCCCTGCCCTTCAACGCGCCGAGGTCGTCCCAGGCATCTTCGTCGTGCGGGACAATTCGCACACCCGGGCCACCACGAACCCGCTCGCCATGGTTGTCCTGTTGCCGACGCCGAGCTGCAGCGACGCGCTCTCTTGTGGGCACCAACACGACGGTGTCGTGCCCTTCGTAGAAGCCAGGCTCGCTCTCGATGTGGCGCAGCCCCGCGATCATGCGCGGCCGCGGGAAGTGTCCAGCCTGCACCAACAGCTCGAGCAGCGCCGTCTTGCTCGCCTCGATCTCGTTCCGGTCCAACGCGCGAACTCCTGCCGCGGACCCCGAACAAGAAGAAGGCGCTGGGGCGGGCCGGGAGTCCGCGTTGGCCGCAGCGGGTAGCTACTCCCGCTGCTGCCCCAGCGCCGAAAGGTCACAGAACTCGAAGCACCCTACATCCGGAGAAGAGCGTCCCTGAGGTGGTACGCAGGAGAGCAGTAGAGCCGCTCGATGAATGGGTCCCAGGCATGCTGAACGGCGACCGCGACACCGGGCCGCCACAACTCGTCATCGCCAGGAGCCATAAACTCGAAGATCAGGCCGCCGCTCATGCCCTCCGGGCACAGCAGATCCCCGTCCACGAGACCGTGCTCGTACTCGAAGTCGATGTGGTCGTCCCGGTCGTTCCTGACCACCACGGTGGGGAAGACGAACGGGAGCAGGGTAATGCGCTTGGCGTCGTTGTCGACCTGGGCGAGCGCGCCGGGCAGGCCCGCAATGCAGTAGACCCTCTTCGTGTCGGGCATCGCACGTTCGAAGTCGACGACCGTGCCGATGTCGGAGACCTCCAACGGATGGATGCCGTGCAAAAGGCCGGCCGCACGAGGCCGGACGCGAAGGAGTGCCAAGTCGAGGGCATCGTTGCGAAAGACCTCGATGCACTCCTCGTGCGACACCTCGGGCAGCCTGTCGAAGTTCAGGGCTCCATAGAACCCGGCGAACAGGCTCTTGGCCACGTGGGCGCAGGTCGCAACGAAGAGCTCTCCGCGATGCCGAACCGCTGTCCCGGTTCCAACAACAGGCCCGGCCTCCCGAGTCTCGAAGGACACGATCGCGCAGACTCGGCGACGAGAAACGTCGCCGAAGAACCTCTGCTCGAAAGGAGGGTCGTAGGAGTCGTTCATTCACGCTTCGGCGCTGGGCGGCGTCGGATCGCGCCGCCGCCGGCCCCCGACATCGTGCCGCCGAGCGACGTTGGTCCTGCCTCGTAGTTGATGAAGTGGTACGTCGCCCACACCGCGCGCTGCCGCGACCAAGTTCACGCGTCGGCCCTGCCGCGCCGCTTAGATGCCTCGCGGAGTTGGGCCAGGTTCGCGCGCCAATCCTGGCCTTCGTCAATGCAGTCGATGACGAGCGCAGTTTCGTCTGCCGACAGAGCCTCGTCGCGAAGTAAGGCCGTTGCGAGCGCGGCGATGGGGCCAGAGTTCTCTTTCACAAGTGCCGCCGCCCGTGCACGCAGTTCCGAACGACGAGTCGGCGTAGTGGCATATCGCGCTGCGGCCAGATAGTCAGAGCCGGCACCATCCCTCGGTGATGCATGGGGGCACACGAGCCGCTCTGCTGCCAAGCCTGCGTAGTAGATCACGGCCACTTCCTCATCTATCGAACCGTCGGCCCAGGCCGCTTCGGTCCACGCAACTCCCAAGCGGCCACTCGTCTCGTCTCCGCGAATTGTGAGGCCTCCGATGTCGTGGTTGAAGCGGTAGGCGATCACCGCATGACCGGCTTCGTGGAAGGCCGTTGCGCGCCGAAGTTTCACGCGCCAACCTCGCCATGCCGCTCGCCGCAGGCGGTCAACACCGCCGCCAGCGCCTGACGGCTGGCCGGGTCCGCTGTCGCAGCGGCCAGCTGCTGCACGTCACGTAGATCTTCGCGTTCGAGCCGTCGACCCAGCGTTGCCAGGTGGGCGAGTGCGCATGCCCCGAGCTGCTGCAGCCCGGGGTGCGGAGAGCGCAGCGCCGCGATCGCCGTTTCGATCGGGTCCTCGTGTAGATCGGGCGGCGCCGGGATGCGCCGCCGCCGAAGCGGCACACCCTCGACCGCCTGACCGCTGGCAGCCTCGCGAAGCCGGATCGCCAGCAGCTGCTCGCTGGCGGCCTTGTCGGCGTAGGCGCGTTCGGTCACCCGGCGACCGTCGACTCGGTAGCTGATGGACCACTTCTCCTCGAGCTCGCCGCGGCGACGGCGGCGGAAGACGGAGCCGGCGGCGCGCCTCACGCGTGTTGCCTCCCGGTCCCGCGTCTGCCCTTCGGGCTCCTCGACCGGGCGCGCGGGCCGCGTTGCTTCAGCATCGCATCCCACTCGGCGACGCGCTTGCGATGGGCCGCGGTGAGTTCGCGGCGGACCTTGTCGAGGGCGGCGGACAACTCGACTCGGGCCGACCTGTCGGGAACGTGCTCGACGATCTTCTGGCCGATGACCTTGAGTTGTGCAGCCAGGTCGCGGGCGTTGACGACCGCCGCGGCGGTCCCGTTCGTGCTGTAGAAGATCATCGCGAGCCTCCGGTGGTCGCCGTGGCCGATGCCGCGGCCGCACCAAGGAAATGCAAGACGCAGCCGGCGTCCAGCACCACGGCGGTCGTCGGCTGGCCGAACCGATCGGCGACGGCGGCGCGCCGGAACGCGCCGGCCAGGTTGCCGCGGTGCTCGCCGCGCAGCGCGAACTCGGCGCCGGTGGCGCCGCGGTGCTCGATGAGGGAGGTGGCTGGGGCCGCGAGGATCGCCGGCGCGTTGATCGCGGGTCGGCGGACGGGTAGCACAGTCTGCATGCGGATCTCCTGCTAGTTCAGGGGTTACGCAAGGGCCGGCGTGGCGTTCCCGCGCCGCGTCGGCCCGCTTCTTCAGGGGGGAGGGGAAAGAACGATCAGGGCCGGCGACGCGCCGGTCTCTTCCTGGTGGCCGAGTCGAGCTGCTCAAGCCGCGCCAGGTCCTCGAGGGACACCATCGCGGCACGGGGCTTCCCGTTCTTCGTGACGACCAGGCGCTCGCCGCCGAACGTCACGCGTTCGAGGTTCTCCGCGAACTTGTCGCGGAAGACCTGCACGGGGAGGCTGGTCGCCTTGGCCATTTGCCAGAACTTACAGATTGTCGTGGCGCCGATCAAGGCACGCCTCCATGACCCCGGCTAATGGCTCGCAACAACTCACGGAAGTCGCGCCGGCTCGCGCCGATGGAGCTTGGCACGTTCACGCGCACATGGCTCCCGATACACCACGTCGAGGCGCTACTGAACGCTCATCATCTGGCGATCGGAAAGGACCTGCCGCAGGAGACTCACGCAGTCCGAGACACGCAGTCGGCCATCCTGAACGCCTGCGTGCTCAGCTTGGTCGCGTTCCTCGAGGCCTACGTCGAGGACACCTTCGGCAGGGCAGCACGCGCGTTCTACAGCGAGCTCTCGGACAGTGACCTGACACACGTCGTGGAGCAGCCCATCCGGAACTTCCACAACCCAAAACCCAACAACATCGATCGGCTCTTCCTGCTCGTCGGCTGCGCGCGAGTTACACACGACATCGAGCCGCACAGGAAGACCAACGTCAGGGAGAGCGTCGAGCGCCTGGTCGACACCCGGCACAAGATCGCGCACGGCACTGAGCCGAAGAAGAGGTGGTTGGTTTCACGTCGTGAGGTCGAGAGGTGGAGGACCCACGTCGAGATTCTCTGTGGGCACATCGAGAAGCGGGTTTTGAACAGAGCATGAGCGACCCGTTGACTATCCCCAGCACGACCCGAGCGCGGCGCGCTTGAGTAGCGGCTCCGCGTCCTCGTTTCTGCTCGCGCACCGCGGCAGATCGAACTCGCCACCCCTCGAGCACGCGTGCAGCCTCGGACCGGTCGGCATCGGTGACCTCGGCCGCGGCCTCGATCTCGTGCTGCTCGGCCTGGCGAGGCCGTGCTGTGCGGCGCCGCGGGCGCCTCCCAGCGGCGACCTGGCGGCGACCCCGTCAGCCGACCCGCCGCGGCGCCGCCGCCGCCCCGCGCTCGCAGCCGGCGGCCGGCGCGAACCCGCCGCCCTCGCCGCCGAGCACCGCGCGCGCGAGCAACTCGATGTCCTCTGGCCGCGGGTCGAGTTCGTCGTCGAGCAGCTTCCGAGTGCGGACGGTGGCGAGCCGGACGCGCCATCCCTGCAGCGCGCGCGCAGCCTCGGCCAGGTCGCCGGCCGTCAGCTCGAGCGCGCGCTCGAGCTCGCGTTCGTCGGCCAGGCGCTGCGCCGCCGTCGGACGCAGCTCGGCGGGCACCAGGTCGTCGACGTGGGCCGGGGACGCCACCACGGCCGCAGGCTGCACCGCGACGCCGCCGGCGGCCACGACGGCAACGACCAGGTCGGCGCTGCTCGCCACGACCACGCGGAAGCCGGTGCCGCACCGCGCGCAGCGGCGCGCCGCGAACTCGCGCGACTCGGCGCCAGGGAGCACGCTGGTGCGGTCGCCGCCGCACCGCGGGCACGCGAGAGCGCGCGCGACCAGCACGACCTCGAGCTGCTCGCCCGGGAAGTCGCGCGCCCGGCGGATCGCTTCGGCGAGCTGCGGCACGGTCACGGCGGGCGCCGTTCTAGCAGCGTCAGGACGTCAGAGGTAGCCCTTGGCGGCGAGTCGCGTGACCTCGACGTGCGTTCGGGTTGACGCCCGCTCGACACGGAGCCGCACCTGCAACTTCTGACTCACTCGCTCGCCGTCCACGTGGGCTCCCCAATCCGACCAGGCATCCCCGTTGTGAAACCGGCTCTCGACCCGAACGGCCGCCAGATGGCCGACCTCGCCGACGCCGCCTGATACGGTCTCGAACGGCGAGTCATCTCCGCAGAGGCCGTCGTCGTCGCCGATCAGTACGTCGTCGAACGCTACGCCAGGCCGCCCGGCAGAAGGCGGTCGTCCGGCGCACGTGGACCAGATCGCTTCCCCGTCCCCGCACGTGCCAGTTTCCTCGCCGCATGTGCCGTCGTCGAACAGAGCGTGATCCACGTCTACGCGCCAGTGCCAAGGGGCGACGTATCCACCGTCGATCTCGAGCGCTGTGTACGAACCTTCGACGCTGTCCGCGCTGGCGAACCGGAGCACCTTGGCGACATCGTCGTAGACGAGGGAGTCGAGCGTGCCGCCCGGCGATGAGGCGAGTTCGTCGCGATCCAGGTACGCGACTCGACACTCGGGCTGCCACGGTTCGAGCAGAGTGACGACGGCGGCCTCGCCGTAGAGCCCTGAAACGCTGCGAGCGGCGACCTGGAACACGGTCGCGGATGGCGGACACCCGACGAACGCCTCGGCCAACTTGCCTCGATAGACCGCCCTCGCGGTCAACCAGGAGGCTCCGGCGCGGAGTTCGTAGTAGTCGAAGTCGCGCTGCCATTGTTCTGGCCAGCGGAACAGCAGGCCACCGGCATGGGCCTCGACTGTCAGGCGACGAATCGGCGGAAGGGTGATCGGCGGGAACTCAGGGACCACGACGCTGGTCCCCACCAGCGATTCGACTGGTGGAAACGAGCCGCGGCCGTCGTCGATGCTGATGGCGATCCTGAATCCCTGCTGCGTCCCAAGGACTCGCGTCACAAGCGATCCCGTGACCGACTCGCCGAGCAGCAGCCAAGCGCCAACCCCGTCACGCTGCGCCCAGACGCGCGCTCGGCGCGTAGTGGATGGGCCGCTGCTCCAACTGATCGAATGACCGCCTTCGCGAAGGGCTTGGACGAACACCTCCGGCTCCGTCGAACCACCAGGTGCAGGATCATCCGCCGTCACCTCGCTGAAGAAGTCGGGGCCGATTGGATCAAAGGCCGCCGGCTTCCATTCCAGGCACCGGACCTCGCGTCGCATGTCCTGGGTCAGCCCGATCCCGACGATGAGGTAGGGCTTGGTCAGCTTCGCTACTGCACCGACGACTGCGGGGGCGCCCGCGATCGCGCTGATGGGCGATGCCAGCAGCAACTGCGTGCGCCCGCCAGGCAGGGCCGTCAGGCTGCTGATGGCCACTTCTGCCGGCTCACCGTCCGGATTCCGGAACACGATGCGCAGGCTGGACCCTGAGACCACGTGATCGACCACGACCGTGTCGCTCGCCACGACGTCTGCCTCGATCGTGCACGACATGGGGACGTCCGCGGCGAACGGACGGAGGACCTCGTTCTCGACGAGGACCAGGTCGCCGACTGTCGCAGCGAGGGCCCACGGTCCGGTCACGAAGACGATCTCGTGCGTGACCAGCCGCTGCAATCGGTGCGTGAACACGCCCTCTCGAAGCAGCTGCGACTCGCGCGTCACGCCGTAGGCCTGCGTCACCTCCGGCTGCCACACGTCGGCCAGAGGGTTGTCGCGGTCGTTCTGAGTGCCTTCCGGGTCCTCGATCGTGAGGACGTCCTGCTCGTAGTTCTTGGCCTCGTTGAGGAACTGGTACTGGATGACGGTCGACCGACCTCGTTTCGTCAGCCAGTTGATCCGCAGGTCCTCGACGTTGGTCGAAGTGAACAGCTGGACTGGAGTCTTCGCCGGCACCGACACCAGCGAATCACTGTGAGCGTCGCGGTACTGGTAGACGAACGTCAGCTTGCGGCCGACCCAGACCGGACTGCACCGCCCGGCGGCGCAGATCTGCAGCAGGCGCTCCCACGCCGGCCTGGGGGAGTCGAACACGACGTCGCACTGAAACGCGGCCTCATCCCATGGATCCGCCGCGTTGGGCTCGGTGTCGCAGAACAACGACCAGCGCCGCAGCGAAGGCAGATCGAGGTCATCCTCCTTGATCCAGCGCCCCAGGCCCTTCAGCTCATCGAGGCACAGGTCCGCGGCTTGCCATGCTGGGTTGCGCCCCGGCGGCCGCTGCATCCAGTTGAACGGAGCCGGCGGCACGTCCCAGCAGGGTTCCGACCAACCAGTCGACTCGTCCCAGACTCGCACCTTGAGCAGATCACACGTGACCTGGATCTGCGGCAGTGCGCCCTGCAGGCGCCCCTCGGCGCGCACCTGCAGGCCAAGAATCGCGACGCCTGGGTACGAGAACTCCCTCGAGTCATACACCACGATGTGCCGCCACACGCTGTAGTCGCTGATCTGGCCCGCGGGCGGCGCGGTCCAACCTAGCCGCTGCAGTCGGACCTCGATGGGCAAGCTCGTGCCCGGCGGCAGGGTGGCAGCGATCGTGAGCAGTCCGCCTGGTGGAAGGTGCCAGTAGGCGCCCGGTGTGCTCTGGGCGATCTGCCTCCATGTGGCCTCCCCCGATGGCCGCCAGAACAAGATCCAAGGCCATTGCGCACCGGTGAGGGCACCTAGCGGGTCCTGCACGTAGAGCCCGTTGGGGAACGACACGAGCAGGCTCAGAGAGGCAATCTCGTCGCTGCCGTCGATCGCGAACACGCTCTCGCTGCTGGGCGTCTGCAGCGACTGCGAGACCGAGTAGGTGGTGGCTGCACCCGCGAACGGAGCACCGATCGGAGATTGGTTGATCTCGCCGGCACGGAGCCACGCGAGAACTCCGAACTGAGTCGGCCCTACCAAGTCGATGCGGTTGATCCGGATCGACGATGGCAGCGGGCCGGTGAAACCCAGCAGATCCTGCTCGCCAGCGACAACGTCGCCGACCCTGTGGATCGGACCCTCTCCGAGCGCGAGAAGCAGCCGCAGATACTCACCCGCAAGGCCGCCGGTCGTCGACGTCTCGGACACTTCGCTGTAGATCACCTGGCCGCCGACAGCGTGTCGCCCGTACCCGAACGGGACGGGCTGACCTTGCCCGTAGCTGGTTTGGATTCCGTCCCACGCGTAGGTGGCGCTGGACTCCTCACCCCGCTCCTGCGGCAGGCCAGGCCGCTTCGGCTTCGGCAAGACAAGGCTGACGACGTAGTTGATGGCCGCGCCGATCACAGCGGTGATCAGGGCCTGCACGATGAACGCGCCGACCTCCGCGCCGTGTTGCGTCGACGCAACGAGGACCTCGGCGCCGTCCGGCAGCTGCAGGTCGGTTTCTCGGTCGGTGAGCCGACGCCCGTTCACGGCCACCGCCAGAGGGCGGCGCTCGAACGAGGGCAGCTTCCGCACGACGTCGATCACGCGGCGCGCTGTCATGCCGGCCGCCGACGGGATCTCGATGCGATGGATCTTGCCCTCGCCGAGGAGGCCTTCCTTGGCCGCGACGCGGAGCACCGGGGATTGAACTGCAGGGACGGGGTTCGTCATCGGGGGAGCGGTGGGGCGGACGTCGAGCTGTCGCCGTCGACGAGCGCGGCGATTTGCGCCAGGCGCCTCCGCACGGCGGCGGTGACGACGGCGCGGAGTGCGTCACGCGAGCCGGCGGCAGGGATCTGCTGCGAGAGCTCGTCGGGGAGGTCCTCGAACACGCGGCGCGCGGTGGCCTCGAGCCAGGCCGCGAACGGGCGGCCGGGATCAAGAGGCCGCAGCCGCGGGACCGCTGTCAGCTTCGGTGGTCGGCTCGTCATCGGTGAGCACCGCGAGCGCGCGCCGCAGCTCCTCCTGCACGACGAGCTTGATCGCGTCGGGTGAGGGCGCCTGGTAGAGCTTGCGCGCCAGCGTGTCGGGCAGCATCCGCAGCGCCCCGCTGATCTCGGCGCACTGCCGTACGCGCGCGTCGTCGCACTGCTGCCGCGAGTGCAGGTCGCCGCGCACGCGGGCGAGCTCGATCTCGGCGAGCTCCGCCTTCGCCAGCCGGTAACGCACCATCGCGGCCGCCTCGGCATCGCTGGGCGTGCGCGTCTTCGGTCCGGGTCGCTGCCGCGACGCCTCGCGCCAGGCGCGCACGCGTGCGGCCCAGGCCGGGATCGTCTCGCCGCGGCGCTGCCTCGGCATGCCGGCCTTCCGGTCGCGCTGGACGGTGCGGACGTTCACGCCGAGCTCGGCGGCGAGCTGCTGCTGCGCCGCGACTGTCTCGGCCGCCTTCGCCTTGCGGTTGCTGCTGCTCACGCTGCTCGCTCATGTTCCCCGCGACGACGACAACACGAAAACGGGACTTGGCACGAAAAACCCCGGTGAGCCGCCACCCACCACCGGTTTCGAGGTCCAGGAAGGACCCGTTGCCGCCCTGGCCGGCCGCACGCGGCCCGATCGCGAGGTGGCGACGCGTCCGCCGCCCGCAGGCGAGCGCGTGCGGTGGGGCAGCGGGTGCGACCAGGCCGGCAGGTGGCGACTGCACCGCATCAGGCGACCATCTGCGCGCGGAACGAGACCGCGACACGGCCCGGCTCGACGATGCGCACGACCTTGCCGATGGTCACCCCGGTCACCGGCGAGCCGTTCCGCTCGATGCGGAACGTGTCGTTGTCCGTGGCCTTCACGACGCTGGTGCTGAGGCCGACGTCGCTCTGCGCCGGCGTCTCGGTGGTGATGTCGAGGTGGACCGCGCCGAGCACGCGGACCTTCACCAGGCGATCGCCGTCCGACTCACCCAGGACGGCGACAGAGTCCTCGAGGGCGAACCCACCGAACGTCCCAGCCGCTGAGGCGTTCTCGAGGTAGCCGCCGTTCAGCTCGAGGACGGCGCCGGCGTAGATGGTCTGCCCGGCCTTGACCGGGTAGCGAATGTCGACCTCGGGGACATCGGCGTGGAACACTCGGAGACGGGAAGTGGTCAGTGGCATTGTCGTTGTTGTTGCTGTTGTTGCGGGGTGTGGAGAGGAGTGCGGGCCTCAGGTCCGAAGCGCCTCCGGTTCGTGTTCGGCGAGGTAGGACCGCAGGTCGTTCGCGAGCTGATGCGCGGCAGCCTTGTCCCTCTTCGTGGGCCTGTCCTCGTCGTCGGCGAGGAGACTGGAGAGGCGCCCGATCCCGAACTGACGCTCGCCGTCGACGGTGAGGAGCCGCACGCCACGCTGCTCGAGCATCTCCCAGAAGCCACCGGCCGGCGCGCCGTGGACGAAGCCCAGCCGCCTGGCGAGTGAGTCGAGCGTGGGTGCCTGGCCGCGCACCCCGCTGCTCGCCGGTTCCTGCGGTGTTTCGAGTGCAGTCCCTGGCCGCGCAGCCTCGACTGGTGGCACCGGTGAAGTCGTGCCGTCGACCTCGTGCCTGGTGCGCCGGCAGAGAGCCAGGAGCTCGTCGGCGCTCATCGGCTCGACGTGTCGGCGCGCGATGCCGCGCGCCTGGCCGGCGAGTTGGATCAGGTGGCCTTCGAGCAGGTCGACCCGCCCGAACTCGGCGCGAGCCGCTCCGTCGTCTTGGAACACGCGCTCAGCGGTCTGCGCACGTGCGACCGAGGTCTCGACGGCGTCGAGCGCGACGCTGAGCCCTGCCCCGAGGGCGGCCTCGAGGTCATGCAGCGCGAGGGGTCCAGTACCCGCGATCAGAGAAGCAAGGAAGCGCAGGTCCTCGGCCGACCTGGTCGCAGGGGATTCGTACGTCGCGTGGTTCATGTTCAGTCGTCCTCGTGGATGGTCAGGCGAGGTCCCTCGTCGTGAGCGACCGGTTCGTCCGGGCGGCCCGTGATCACGACGGGCTCGACGTGCGGTGGGGCGGGCGGCGCTTCGGTGCCGAGTCGCTGCAACTCGGAGGCGATCTCGGCGCGGCGCTGCTGCAGTCTCCTCAGCTCGAGCGCCTGGCTCGTGACGAGCCCGGCCTCGACACGGCTCGCTGTGAACTCGCGCAGCCTCATGTCGACCATGCGCAGCTCGGTCTGCAGGTTCTCGATCTTCCGGCTCAGCCGGTCTTGTTCAGCCTGCGACAGGAACCGGGGGTGCCGCGCCGCGGAGAGCTTGCCCTTGATGTCGCGGAGGCGCACGACGCTCTCCGCTGCGGAGCGCGTGGCGACGTGGGCGGCGTGGCGCTCGTTCTGCGCCTCGTTGCGCAGGGCGATCACGCGCGCCTCGAGCTGCTGTGCCTCGGCCATCTTCGCCTGCGACCGCCTGCTGACTTCGCGCTCGGCGGCCATCGCGTCGACGTGCTGCTGCTCGGCGTTCTCGAGCAACTCGAGTTCTCCTAGCAGCTCGAGGTCTTGTTCGACGTCGCTTGCGCTCTTGCCGCATTCGCGCGCGAGCTGCATCAGCTCCGCGGCGAACTTCGGCGAGACTGTCGCACGCTTCAGCGCCTGCGGGAGCTTGTTCCAGTAGGCGGTCAGGCGGGCGTCGGTCTGTTCGCGCTCCGCTTCGTGCAGTTGTTCGAGGGTCACGTCGTCTCCATCAGGTCGGGGTCATGCCCGGGCGCGGGCCCGGCGATGCGCCGGCGACCGGGAACGGGCGAAGGGGAAAGAGCCCGGCCGCGCACGCACCACGAAGAGTGGTGCGCGGCGACCGGGATGAGCCAGGTCCGGCGCGGCACCTCGAGCTGCGGGCGCAACCCGAGGGACGTCTCCACGCCGGGTAGAACGTTGAGACCGTGCGACTCCGAGTCGCCGCGGCCCTTTCGCTCTCTCGCCGAAGCGTGGCTCTGCGCGTCGGTCGAGCAGTGGTGAGCAACCGTCCACTGCGCCGGGCTACCTCTCACCAAGGAGGAACTCGGAAGTCGATGTGCGGGGATCACGTCGCGATCCCCTGCAGCAACTGCTGCTGCGGTGCGCCGCCGCGGCCGAGACGGGCACGGGAACGGCGCAGGCTCTGCTGCCAGGCCTCGAGCGAGGAACCCTCGAGCCTCAGTGCAGAGTCGAGGTGCTCGCGTACCTGGTAGGAGGTCATGCCCTCGTCTGCCGCGACGCTGTCGATCGCGAGGCGCAGCGACTGGACGTCGAACGGCCTGCGGTCGGCACGAACGATGCATAGGAGGCGGCGCGCTTCGAAACTGCTGTCGCCGTCGCGCAGGCGGCACAGCAGCTGCTCGGTCGCTTCGCTCTGGGGGGTCGACTTGTGCACGTCGACATGGGCGAGCGCCGGCACGGCGCCTCGACGTTCACGGCGTTCGCGCGCCAGGTCTTCTGGGTCGTGCATCACGCGGACCTCCCTGGTCGGATCTGACGCAGCTTCAGCTCAGGACCGATCGAGCCAAGGGCCTCGCTGATGCAGAACAGCAGGTCACGCAGCACCGCGGAGGTCGGCAGCTCGCCGGTGCCGCGCCAGCGCGTGAAGGCCTGCAACAGCTCGGTGCTGGCCGCGGGACCGTGCGCCCGGTCGAGGCGATCGGCGGCCTGCAGTGCGCCGGTGCGGCCCGGCCAGTGCTTCGGCAGCAAGGCGGCGACCAGGCGCGTGGCGCGACCTGGCACCGCGGTCGGCGCGCACGAGGACACGTCGGCCGGCGTGGCGCGGCCGGTGTTGTTGTAGGTCAGCATGCCCTTGCCCCCCGTGCTGCGCGCGCAGTGCGTTCGGTGGCGAGCTGCTGTTCGACGTGCCCCTCGCTGAGTCCGGTCCACCTCGATACCGTCGCGGCGGTCCAACCCTGCTCGCGCGATCTGCTGCGTTCCAACGCGAACAAGACCGCGCGCCACTCGCCAGCTCGGGCAAGCCCCTCGATCTGCCTCCGGGCGTCGCGCACGGCCGGGTGCTCACTGTGGTCCTTCGGGGTGGGGCCTCGAGCTTCGAAGGTCTCCGGGATCGCCTCCGCGTCCAGCTGCGCGAACTTGCCAGCGACCTTGGCCAAGTCGCCGGTCTTCACGAACTGCTCCAGGCGCCAGCGAACCGCGCCGCCCAGCGAGGTCAGATTCCGGCTGCGCAGCGCCGCCGCAGCCACCTTCGCGACGACGAGTGCACCGGCCTGCAGCCCGCCGGCCACCTTGGCGACGCGCAGGTCCAAGCCCTGGCGACTGCGTGCCAGCGAGTGCTCCGCCTTGTGTAAGGGCAGGTGGTCGCAGCGGTCGAACACGCCGAACGCGGCGAGCAGGTCTGCACCGCGGCCGTCGCCCACGGCCCTCACAAGGCGTTCGCGGTCTCCGAGCAGAGTGGCCGCACGCTGACGGGCATCCTGCTCGCGGTGATTCGCCTGGCAGGCTCGCTGTTCGGGCTGCTGCTGGGCCTGCTGCCTCCGCAGCTCGCCGACGACGTCGCCGCCCTGCTGGGCGATGTGGGCAAGCCTGGCGACCTCGGTGGCCATCCTGGCTTCAGGCTCTGCGGTGCCATCCTTCGGGTCCGCGGAACGCGGCGATGGGGGCACCCCACCTGGTGGGGTGATGGGGAAGAGCGACCTGGTCGCCGAGGGGTGCTGTTCCTCGGTTGCCGAGGGTGCCGGCGCCGCCCAGCGGCCGGAACTGCCGGCCCGGACGGTTGCCAGGCGACGCGTCCGGCCGGTCGTTGCCGCGTTCACCGCGGCGAACATCGACCCCTTCGACAGGAGAGCCGGCCGCTTCGACAGCGCGCGACGGGCATCCGCATCGGCAGGGAGACGGCACCGGCGAAACACGCGTTCGACAGTGCCGAGCTGGCCCTCCGCGACGAACCGGCACGCTCGCCACTGCTCGACGACGATGCAGCCGTGCTCGGCCAGGGTTCGCCTAGCGCCCACGACGTAGCGCCGGGAGACCGCGGCCAGGGTGGCGCGCTCGGCGTCGCTGCGCACGCCTTTCCGATCCGCCAGCCGTCCGACCGCCTCGCCGAAGACCACCGCCAGGGCTCGCAGCTCGGCCGTCGACAGACCCCAGGCAAGCGCGGCCCGCGGGACCGCGTCGAACGCGAACCGCAGATCGCGGTCTTCGAAGTCGGCACGGGCTCGGTCCTGCCAGTTGGCGAATCCGGTCTCGTTCAGCACCAGCAGTCCGTCGACCGTGCGGTCGACGATGGTGTCGCCGACCAAGCTGTCCCGGTACGTGCGCGCGGTGCGGACGCTGATGTTGAGCAGCTTGGCCAGCCAGCTCGCGCAGTCCGGCAGGGGGCCGAGGTCCGCCACCAGCGACGCCAGCACGATGCGGTCGTTCTTCTCGAACGACGGGCGTCGTGCGATGAAGCTGCACGGGATTGGAGACGGCTCAGGGCGCCTCTGTGCCGCCGCTGGACGCCCTCCGCGTTCGGCGCTACCTTGTGCGCGCGTCACGGCCGGCCCCCCCAGGACTGTCCTGCGACGACAACCGCCTCGACCACGGGCTGCCAGGCACCGGTCGGGGCGGCGTGCTTTCGGGAGCACGCCACCGCTGCGGAGTCGTCGCCTGCGATGCAGGCGGAGGCCGCGCCTCGAGCCGCGAACCGCGCGATGCGGCGCCCGACACCTCGGCGAATCGGGCGGGCCGGTGTCGACAGACGGCCAGCCGGCCGCGGCGGTCGGACGGCGGATGCTTGCCAGTCGTGCCGCCTGGCGAGCGTCCTGCTGGCCGCAGCCTTGAGCTGCTCGAGCCCGACCGCCACCGGGGCGACGCCATCCTGCGCTTGGCGTAGCACAACAACGGCCGGCGCCACGGCGGCCCAGAGCGCGCGCAGCGCCGCACCGCCGCGGCCGGGTTCAGCGGCGTCGGACGCACCGGTGTCCGGCGAGATCGCCGAACCCGGGTGACACCGCCGGTGACACTCGGCGGGCGTAAGGGGCCCGATTCCCCGGTTCGCACCCGAAACGAAGAACCCCGCGAAACCGCGCCGGAATGGCCGTTTCGAGGGGTTCTGAGTGGCGAGGGCGACGGGAATCGAACCCGCAACCACCGGATCGACAGTCCGGTACTCTAACCAATTGAGCTACGCCCCCACGCCGTTGAGGGGCCGAGGACTCTAGCCAGCAGGGTCCCCATTGCAAGCACGTTCCCGGCCGCTGGGCCGTCGGTCCCGGCGTGCGCAACCGCTTGCACCGGCCTGAGAAGAGCTGCCTGGAAGTAAAATCGGCCGCCGGGCCTACACCCAGCGGCCGAAGCCACTCTTCGCTCTCTCGTGTCGAACCGGCTGCCCGAGTGCCGGCCTCGCGGCCAGCACCGCGGACAACCGTCTCGCGTGCCGGTCTGTAGGACACCCCGCCGCCCAGCCACAAGCCCCACCGATCGTGACGCTCCCCTGCTCCCGCCTCCGCCTGGGTTTTGCCGGTCCCACCGGCACCGCCGAACCGCACTTGTCGGTCGACGGCATGACGCCGGCCGGGCCCAACCTGTCGCACTGGCCCGGCAACCGCACGCCCGGCAAGTGGAAGGCCGACCTCAGCACCGGCATCGCGCTGCGCTTCGCGCGCGCCCCGGTGGCGGAACAGGACGAGTTCCTCGGCGGCGTCCGGCTGGTGCTCAACGACCACTACGACACCGACGGTTTCGGCGCGCTGCTCGCGGTGCTGCGGCCCGAGCTGGCGTTCGCGCACGAGGAACTGCTGCTGTCCGCCGCGGCGACCGGCGACTTCGGCTGCTTCACGACCTGGCGCGGCTTCGCGATCGACCGCATCGTCGCCCGGCTCGCCGACCGCTCGTCGCCGGCCGCCGCGGCGTTCGCAGGCCTCGCCGACGCCGACGAACTGGCGCTGCGGCGCTACGCGTGGCTGCTCGAACACGCCGACGCGGTGCTGCGCGATCCGGCCGCGTTCGCGCCGCTCTACGAAACCGAACTTGCGACCGTGCAGGCGGAGATCGACCACGGCCTGCGCGGCGGCCTCGAGCGGCGGCGCCATGCCGAGCACGATTTCGCGGTCGTGGCCAGCGACGGCCCGCGCCACCGCATGACGCTGAACACGCTGGCAGGCGCGTGGCGCGTACTGCACGTCGACCGCCGGCCCGACGGTTGCCGCTACCGCTACCACGACCGGACCGAGAGCTGGTTCGAGCTGGTGACGTTCCACCCGCACCCGCGCCGGGATCTGCGCCCGCTCGCCGCCCACCTCGCCGAACTGGAGCCGACGCACGACGGCGCGGCGTGGACTGCCGACCCGCCGACCGCACCGATCCCCGAGCTCTACTTCGGCGTGCCGTCGGCACAGGAGTACGGGCGCATCACGCGCGAGCTGCGGCCGAGCCGTCTGCCGGTCGAACGCATCGTCGCCGCGTGCCTGGCGCACGCCGCGCGCACCGGGCATTGATGCCCTGGCGCGGCGTCGGCGCACACCGCATCATGCGCCGGATGATGTCGGGACGGGTTCTGGCGCTGACGACGGCCGTGTGGCTCTCGAGCTGCGGCGGCTCCGACGCCTTGCTGCAGGACGCGACCGGCCGCTATCGACTGCTCGCGCGGTCGACGGCGCCGACCGAACAGGTGTTCGAACCGGCGCGCGAACACCCAGGTGCCGTCGTCGCGTTCGCGCACGACTGGCGCACCGGCGCGGCCGCACGGACGATGGTGCGGCCCAAACACGGCCTCGCCGACGGCTACGCGATCGTCGTCGACGCTTCGTCGGACGTCGCGCCGCCCGAGGATCGCCACGACGCGTTCGTCGTGCCCGACACCGGCGCCGCAGTCGCGATCGAACTGGCGCTGTTGCACTGCCACGGTCAGTCGCTGCCCAGGCACCTGCCGCTCGGCGCCAGCATCCTGCTGCCGGGCGGCCGATCGCAGCGGCAGCCCGCGCCGGGCAACTACGTGCTCGAACTGCTGCACCGCCAGCACGCCGAGTTGCTGACGACGACACCGCGGCTCGACGTGGTGTTCCGGCTCGGCTTCGTGCGCATGGCCGAAGACGATGCCTTCCGCCGCGCGACCGGAGAGGCGGCCGCGGCGGCGGCACGCTTCCCGCAGCTCGACCTCGTCCGCCGCACCGGTGACGGCACCGCCGCGACCCAGCTGCGGCTCGGCCGCGCACTGCTGGCCGAGGGCTGTCGCGCGCTGCTGGTCGTCAGCGACGATCCGCCGGAGCTGGCACCGCTGGCGACCGCCTGCGCCGAACAGCGCGCCGCGCTGATCCTGGTCGATGCCGATCGGGTCTGCGAGCACGCGACCTGCACGGTCGGCGCCGACGCCGAGATGCTGGGCCGCGCCGGCGGCGAGGCGGTGAAGGTGCTGGCGCCGAACGGCGCCGAACTGTTCGAGTTCGCGGTCGACCTGACCGCCGAACGTTCGCAGCGGATCCAGCGCGGCTTCGCGACCGCACTCGGGCTGCACTGACCGTCAGCGCTGCCGCAGCTGCTCGAGCCGCCAGCGCACGTCCTTGGCGACGTCGACCAGCTCCTTGTCGTCGGCGCACTGCGCCAGCAGCTGCTCGTAGTCCGACGCGGCGCGCACCGCGTCGCCGAGGTCTTCCGAACACCGCGCCGAGGTCCAGCGAGCGCGCAGGCGCAGGCCGCTGTCGGCCGCTTGTAGCGCCAGCGCGTCGGCCACCGAACGCGCCGCGGCGGCATCGCGTTCGCGCAGCGTCCACGCGAGCTGGTAGCCGGCCCAGGCGCCGGTCGCGTCCTGCATGCCGCGCGCATCGACGACTTCGCGCAAGGTGCTCTCGGCGGCAGCCATCGCGCCGCGTTGGCGCTGCAGCACGCCGAGCTGCACGCGCACGTCGTCGCGGACCTCGGGCGTGAGCGAACGCTCGAGCAGGTGGCGCAGTGCCGCCTCGGCGGCGCCGAGGTCCTCGCCGGTCTTCTGCCGCCGCTGCGCCTCGCGCCGCAACTCGTCGTCGCTCATCGCCGCGAGCCGGTCGCGCGTGCGCTGCGCCTCGACCTCGTCGAGCGCCTGGCGCAGCCACGCCACGTCGAGGGTCGGCGCTGCCGGGGCCGCGTCCATGCGCAACGGCGCGCCGGTGCCGGCCGCGAGCTTCTGCTCGAGCGCGCCGATCCGTTCCGTGAGCCGATCGAGCGCCTGCGTGACCTGCTGCCAGTCGGCAGGCGTCGCTGCTGCCGGCGCCGCTGCGGCGGATGGCACCACCCCGCCTTCGACCGGAAGCTGCACCGGCGTCGCCATCGCGCCGCTGGTCAGCCAGACCGACACGCCGGCCGCCGCCGCGACGGCCGTCAGGATCGTGACGAGTTCCTTCATCGCCGCATGCTAGCGAACGCCGCGTCGGCCGGCCGCCGTTTCGTCGGCGCCGGGCGGGCGCTACCTTCGTCGTCGCCCATGCCGCCCCGCACCGCGCCGAGCTACTGGTTGCTGCGTTTCGCCGCGGGCATGCTGCTGCTGTTGGCCGCGGGGCTGCGGCTGTTCCAGCGCCTGCTGCCGGGCGACGCGCTCGGCCTGACGACGGTGCTGCCGGGGCTGCTCGGCTTCTATCTGTCGCTGTCGTCGATCACGCCGCTGGTGCGCGCGCTGACGCTGCACGCGCGCACGCGCCGCGCCTGGAGCGAGGCGGCGCGCGAGCTGTTCGCGCGCGCGTCGCTGCCGCGCCGCGTCTACTACCTGCTGACCGCGGTGGCCCAGGTCGACGGACCGATCAGCGCGGCCGAACGCGAGACCGTGCGCACGTTCGTGCACGAACGCTTCGCCGAAGCGGCCGATCAGCTGCAGTCGTGGGAAGCGCAGCCGCTGCAGGTCGACGACCGCACCGGTCTCGCGGCGCGGATCGCGTTCGGACTCGACGACGCCGAACTCGACACGCTGTTCTGCTGGTGCTGCCTGGTCGCGTTCGCGGACCGCAACTACCGCGAACCCGAACACCGCGCGCTGCAGGAGGTCGCCCGGGGGCTCGGCATCGATCCGGGCCGCGCGCGCCAGCTGTTCTACTTGGCGAAGGCGCAGCACCTGCGCCATGGCGGCGGCGACCGCGGCCCCGGCCCCGGCCCCGGCGCGCGCCCGGCGCCGGTCGACCGGTCGGACCGGGCGCGGGCGCTGGCGGTGCTCGGCCTGCCGGTCGACGCGACGCCGGACGCGATCCGCCGCCGGCACCGCGAACTGGTGCGCCGGTTCCATCCCGACGCGCAGCCGCACCTCGGCCCCGTGGCGCAGCGCGAGGCCACCGAACGCTTCCAGGAGATCCAGCGCGCCTACGAGGCGCTGGCCCACTGACCCCGAGAACCACCATGGTCACGATCACCGCCCGCTACGAAGGCGATCTCTGCTGCACGGCCACGCACGGCCCGTCGAACTCGACCGTCTCGACCGACGCGCCGAAGGACAACCAGGGGCTCGGCCGCTACTTCTCGCCGACCGATCTGGTCGCGACCGCGCTCGGCACCTGCATCCTGACGACAATGGGCATCGTCGCGCGCCGCCACGGCATCCCGCTCGAAGGTGCTTCGGTCCGCGTCGAGAAGCACATGGTCGACAACCCGCGCCGCATCGGCCGCCTGCCGGTCGAGCTGGTGGTGCCGGGCACGTTCACCGACCAGCAGCGCAAGGTGCTCGAGAACGCCGCGCACGGCTGCCCCGTGCACAAGAGCCTGCATCCCGACATCGACGCGCGCATCACGTTCCGCTGGCACGGCTGAACGTGCGCCGCGACCGCCGCCGTCACCAGTCGTCGCAGGCGCTGGTGTTGGTCTTGAACGGGTCCCACCAGTTCGCGGTCGGATCGGCAGCGGCGCCGCTGAGCCACTGCACGTCGCTGACGACGCCGGTCACGAGTCCGATCAGCGCGCCGATCGCGGCCGCGACGCCGATCGCCGCCACGGCACCACGGCCGTCGCACCCGCAGAAGTTGCCGTTCGAGGACGCCGCCAGCACGACCGGTCCCGTCACCGCCCCGACGACCGGCTTGATCAGGGTGCAACCGCCGGTGGCAAGGACGCCGGCGCAGAGCCCGGCCAGGGCGACGGAACGAGCGAGGCGCGGCATGGCGGCCCACAGCGCACGTCGGCCGGCCAGGTTCTGCCGACTGCGGGCCGTCCGACGCACGGCTGCCTTGACAATGGCGCCACGCACTCGACACTCGCCTGCCGAAACGGAGACCCCATGCCCAAACTCGCCCTGGTGGCATCCCTGCTCACCCTGACCGGCGCCGCGATCGCAGCGCCACAGAAGCACCCACATTTCGACGATCGGGGCACGCTCGCGTGGCACACGACGCTGGCGGCAGCGAAGGCCGCCGCACGCGCCGAGGACAAGCTGATCCTGGTCGAGTACGGCCGCGAGGCTTGAGGCCGCTGTCGTGCGCTCGTGGAGCGCACCCTGCCGGCCGCCGACGTGAAAGCCCGCATCGGCGCGCTCGCGGTCGGACTCGCGAGCGACTGCGACGCCCCCGAGTCGGACGTCTCTGCGATCCTGGATGCGAACCTGCCGGGTGCGACCGGCCTGCCGTTCGTCGCGTTCCTGACCGCCGACGGTGCCTGGGTCGCCGGCTACTCCGGCTCGAAGGACGTGACCGCCTTCGTGAAGTTCCTGGCCGACGCGGAGGCGTCGCCGGCGCGCGACGCCACGCCCGCGGTGCGCAAGCAGCTCGACAAGGTTGCCAAGGCCGCGACCGCGGCGGCCGCGAAGGGCGACTGGAAGCCCGTGCTCGCCGCGGGCCGTGAAGCGGCGAAGACGAGCGGGCGCTGCCCCGAACGCGACGCGATCCGCGCCGCCGAGAAGCTGGCAGCAGAGTGGCTCGCCGCGCAGTGGAACGAGATCGCCGCCGATGCGCGCTCCGGCGCCGACCTCGCGCCAGCACGCCGGCGCCTGGCCGAGATCAAGAAGCACTTCGCCGGTCAGCCGGCGGCCGCCGAAGCCGAAACGGGGGTCAAGGCCCTGCTGCGGTTGACGCGCATCCGCGAAGCCGAGGCCGCCTCCGGTCCCTCGCCAACGGGGCGCCGGCGCGCAGCGGAGGAGTTCGCAGGCAGCCGCTGGGCCGACCTGTTCGCGACCAGCGACGCCGAGACGGACGCGAAGTAGGGTCGACGGCAGGAAAATCCGGTCGGGGCAATCCGCGGTCGCCAAGCGGCGTCTTCACCGCCACGATCGATCCATGGCCGATGCGGAACCGAGCCTGAGCGACCTGTTCCAGTCCCATCGTCAGGGGCTGGCGGGCGCGGTCCGCAGCGTGCTGGGAGGTTCGGCCGACGTGACCGAACTGCTGCAGGACGCCTTCCTCCGGTGTTGGCGCGGCTGGCAGCAGGGCACGCGGCCGCGCGACCCGGTGGCATGGATGTTCGTCGTGACGTGGAACGTCGCCAAGGACGCCCGCCGGGCGCACCAGCGGCGACCACGCCACGAGACTCTGCACGAGGACTCGAACGTGGCACCCACCGCCCATCCGTCGCCGACGCACGCGCTCGAACAGCGCGAGGCCCTGGCGCGCGCGCAGGCCGCGATCCACCGGCTCGCCGACGCCGAACAGCAGGTGTTCCTGCTGCGCACAGCCGGCGAGCTGTCGTTCGACGCGATCGCCGCCCAGCTGGCGATCCCCGTCGGCACCGCGAAGACGCGCATGCGCAGCGCGCTGCAGAAGCTGCGGCAGACGTTGGGTGCGCAGCAGCCGACCGCGAGGAACCAGCGATGAGCCAGCCCGCACCGTTCTCACCCGACGAACGCGACCGCCTCGAGCAGGAACTGCTCGAGCTGCACTTCGGCTGCCACGAGCACCCCGAGGCCCTGGCGGCGCGCATCGCCGGTGATCCGCGTCTGCAGGCACTGCAGCGCGAAGTGCTGGCGCAGGCCGCGGTGCTGGAACGGGCGGTGCAGCCCGAGCAGGCACCGCTCGACCTGGCGCCGCCGGTGCGCCGCGCCTGGTGGCAGAGGCCCGTGCCGCGCCTGCTGGCCGCGGCCGCCGCTGCCGCGAGCGTCGTGCTGGTGTGCTTCGCCAGGGAACGGATCGCCGCCGCGCGGTGCACGACGTTCGACCGCGAGCACCTGCACCTGACGGTCAGCGCACCGAAGGCCGTGCCGGCCGGCGCGCCGTGGAGCTTCACGGTGCAGGCCAAGGATCTGAACGGCGACGACGCGACCTGCCGCGTCCGCTGGCAGGCGTTCGGCGCCGGAGACGCGGTGCTCGCCGCCGGCGAGGCCCCGGTGACGAACGGCAGTGCCGCAGTCGCGCTGCCGGCCGACCTGCGCACCGCGCAGCGCGTCGAGGTGATCGCCGCGCACGCCACCGACGAAGTGCGCCAGGTGCTGACGCTCGAACAGGCCGCCGCGGGTCCGCTGGTGCACGTCAGCACCGATCGACCGGTCTACCGGCCCGGCGAGCCGGTCTACGTGCGCGCCGTCGTGCTGGATCGCGTGACGCTGCTGCCGCGCCAGACGGGGCTGACGATGCGGGCGGAACTGCTCGACGCGAAGGACGCCCCGGTCGCGGTCCAGAGCGGCGCCGACCACGGCGTCGGCGCCGGCTCGTTCGTGTTGACCGTGCCCGCGACGAGCCAGGGCGGCACGCACCGCGTGCAGGTGGCCGCCGACGACGGCCGGTTCCCACCGGAGTCGGTCGAGATCGTCGTGCGCCCGTTCCAGGTGCCGCGCCTCGACACGCAGCTGGTGCTCGACCGTGCCAGCTATGCGCCCGGCTCGCGCGGCGGTGCGACCGTGCGCGTCGCCCGGCTCGGCGACGGCGGCGGCGCGCCGGCCGGCGCGCTCGCGACCGGCACGCTGGTGGTCGACGGCACGACCGTGTCGAGCGAGAAGAAGGCGCTCGACGCGCGCGGCGAGGCGACGTTCCGCTTCACGGTGCCGACCGAGGTCGCCCGCGGTGCGGCGCGCTTCGTCGCCACGATCGAAGACGGCGGCAACGTCGAGAGCCAGGTGCGGCCGTTCGTCGTGCCGACCGGCGAACTGGCGGTCGCGTGCTTCCCCGAGGGCGGCGACCTGGTCGCGGCGGTGCCGAACCGCGTCTACATCGAGATCACGGACCCGTTGGGCCGCGCGATCGACGCGACCGGCGAACTGGTCGACGACCGCGGCGAACGGCTCGCGCGGTTCTCGACCGAACACCGCGGCCGCGCACGCATCGAGTTCACGCCGCGCGACGGGCGGCGCTACGAGCTGCGGCTGCCGGGCCAGACGAAGGCGTTCGCGCTGCCGGCGGTGCAGCCGCGCGGCATCGCTCTGCGGGCGCTCGCCGATGCGAGCCCCGCCGGCGAACCGCTGCGCCTCGGCGTGCGCGGCCGCGGCGACGGCCCGTGGCTGCTCGGCGTGTTCTGCCGCGGCGTGCTGGTCGGCCAGACCACGCTGCGCGCCGGCGACGACGGCGAGCTGCAGGCCACCGCCGAAGTGCCGCTGCCCGACCACGTCAGTGGCGTGCTGCGCGCGACGGTGTTCGACCGCACGCTGCAGCCGGTCGCCGAACGGCTGCTGCGCCGCGCCAACAAGCAGCGCATCGACATCGCGGTGCTGCCGCAGCACGCGCAGTTGGTGCCCGGTGAAGCGCAGCGCGTCGTGCTGCGCGCGACCGACGAACGCGGCGAACCGGTGCAGAGCCTGCTCGGCGTCAGCGTGACCGACCAGGCAGTCGTGTCGCTGGGCAGCGAGCCGCGGGTCGGCCTCGCCGACCAGGCGTCGCTGTTCGCCGACGTCGAGCGCGTCGAGGAGCTCGGTGACTTCCTGCTCGCGCACGACGGCTCGGCCCGCAACGCCGATCTGCTGCTCGGCACGCGTGGCTGGCGCCGCTACGTGTGGCGCAACGACGCCGCGGCGCAGGCGACGATCGCCGCGCGCGGGCCGGCCGGGGTCGGCGTGCTGGCGCGCGAGGGCTTCTCGCACACGCCGCAGGTACACAGCAACCTCGCCGCGGCGCAGGCGGCCGGCGCGACGTTCGACCGCGATGCGCGCGCCGCCGCGCGGCGGCTCGAGGCGGCGACGGTGCTGGCCGGACTGGCGCTGCTGCTGCTGGTGCTGGTCGAGACGATCGCCGCCGCGCTGCGCGCGGTCACGCACTGGCCGCCGGTGCTGCAGACGTTCACCGGCGTGCTCGGCGCCGCCGCGGTGCTGCTGCTCGGCGCTGCCTTGCTGCCGAACGTGCTCGGCAACCGCGATCTGGCGCCGGCGGCGGCAGAGCTGCGCGACTTCGACGGCGGCGCGGGCGACATCGGCGCCCTCGTGCCACCACCGGACCGCGCCGTGTTCCACGAAGACCGGTGGGGCGATCTCGACAGCTTCGACAACGTCACCACCGTGACGGAACGCAAGGAGAGCGCCTTCGACTCGGGCGCCTGGAACCGCGCCGTCAGTCTCGGTGGCCGCCGCAGCGACAGCGCGCCGCAGGACCTCCCGCCGGCCACGCTCGAGACCGGCTTCGTCGGCAGGGACGACGGACCACCCGCCCGCCCAGCCCTGCCGGCCCGCGAGCGCCAGTATGCGCACCGCCACACCGCCGATGCGGTCCGCGACGACTTCGCGCCGCTGCTGCTGTGGCAGACGCTGGTGCGGACCGACGAACGCGGCGAAGCGACCGTCGGCTTCGCGACCAGCGACGCGGTGACGACCTGGCTCGTGCAGGTCGACGCACACGCGCTCGGCGGCACCACCGGCCGCGTCGGTCAGGGCCGCGGCACGTTCACGACCGCGCTGCCGTTCCACCTCGACGTGAAGCTGCCCGACGAACTGTCGGCCGGCGACGAACTGCAGCTGCCGATCGCGGCCACCGCGACCGGCCAGCCGGTCGCCGAGGTCGCGCTGCAGGTGCAGGTCGGCCAAGGCCTGCGGCTCGGCGCCGAGACTCCGACCGCGATCCAGCTCGACGCGGCCACGCAGCCGGCACGCGGCCGCGCGCTGGTGCCGCTCGGTGCCGCCCCGGGCGCCGGCACCGCGACGCTGCTGCTGCGCGGCAGCGTCGGCCGCTTCGACGACACCGTGCGGCACACGCTGCAGGTGACGCCGCGCGGCTTCCCGCACCACCGCTCGTTCGCCGGCACGGTCACCGCCGGCACACCGGCGACGGTCACGGTGACGCTGCCGGCCGACGCGGTGGCGGGCTCCGGCTCGGTGCTGCTGAAGCTGTTCCCGTCGCCGCTCGCGGCGCTGACCGAGGGGCTCGACGGCATCCTGCGCGAACCGCACGGCTGCTTCGAGCAGGCGAGTTCGTCGAACTACCCGAACACGATGGTGCTGTCGCTGCTCGAGGCGAACGGCGACGACGTGCCGCTGGTCGCAGCGCGCGCGCGCGAACTGCTGCCGAAGGGCTACGCGAAGATCACCGGCTACGAGTGCGCGCGGCGCGGCTACGAGTGGTTCGGCAACGACCCCGGCCACGAGGCGCTGACCGCCTACGGCCTGCTGCAGTTCCACGACATGCAGCGCGTGCACGACGTCGATGCGACGATGGTCGAACGCACGCGGCAGTGGCTGCTCGACCGCCGCGACGGCAAGGGCAACTACCCGCACCAGGGCGACGACCACCACTCGTTCGGCGGCCGCTCGGTGCCGCTGACCAACGCCTACGTCACCTACGCGCTGCTGCAGTCCGGCACGCCCGCGGCGCAGCTCGCGACCGAGGTCGACGCGCTGGTCGCGCGCGCCACCACCGGCGATCCGTACGAGCTGGCGCTGATCGCCTGTGCGCTGCACCTGGCCGACCGCGCCGAGGCCACGGCCGCCCGCGAACGGCTGGCCGCGCTGCAGCAGCCCGACGGTTCGCTGCACGGCACGACGACCAGCATCACGATGAGCGGCGGCCGGGACCTGGTCGTCGAGACGACGGGCTTCGCGGCCCTGGCCTGGCTGCCGGCGGCGCCGCACGCGGTGCAGGCGCGGCGCGCGATCGAGTTCCTGCAGGGCGCCCGCGATGCGCGCGGCACGTTCGGCGCGACCCAGGCGACGATCGTGGCGCTGCGCGCCCTGACCGCCTACGCGCAGCAGCACCGCGCGCAGCGGCAGGCCGGCACGCTGCGGGTCTGGCGCGGCGACGCACTGCTCGCCGAGCGCGCGTTCGCGGCCGACGAGCACGCGGCGCTGACCTGCGAACTGTGGGACCGCCTGGCACCCGGCGACACGGCGCTGCGGCTCGAACTCGAGGGCGGCGGAGCGGCGCTGCCGTGGGCCGTCGACGTCGCCTACCACTCGGAACAGCCGGCCGACGACCCCGACGCGAAGGTCGCGCTGCGCACGAGCCTGCGCCAGACGACGGTGCGCGAAGGCGATCCGGTCGCGATCGACGTGGCGCTGACGAACCGCACCGACGCGTCGCTGCCGATGACGCTCGCGATCATCGGCCTGCCGGCCGGCCTCGAGCTGCCGACGCGCGTGCTCGAGGACCTGCAGCGCGCGGAAGCGTTCGCGTTCTGGGAGCTGCGCGGCCGCGACCTGGTGCTCTACTGGCGCGACCTCGAACCCGGTGCCGAGCGGCGGCTGGCGCTCGACGCGATCGCGCGGATCCCGGGGCGCAGCACCGGCCCGGCATCGCGCGCCTACCTCTACTACACGGCCGAACAGAAGCGCTGGGCGGCACCGCTGGCGGTGGAGGTCACCCCGCGCTGACCGTGCGGTAGCATGCCGCGCATGCTCACGCTCGCCCTCGTCGCTCTCCTGCCCACGATCTGGATCGTCGATGCGAACAACGGTCCCGGCACGAACTTCACCGACCTGCCGGCCGCCGTCGCCGCCGCCCAGAACGGCGACACGCTGCTGGTGCGCGCCGGCGTCTACACGGCGTTCGTCGTCAGCGGCAAGGCGCTGACGATCCGCGGCGAGGGCACCGCCGCGACCGTCGTGCAGCATCCGGTGCCGCTGCCGTCGGACTACCGGATGACGACGTTCGAAACGACGCCGCCCGGTCAGACCTGCTACCTCGCGGGCATCCGCTTCGCGCCGACGGCGTCGTTCTTCGAACCCGCGCTGAAGGTCCGCAGCGACGCGCGGTTGGTTGCGATGGACTGCGAGTTCACGCACCTGCTCGGCGGACCGCTGGCCAGCGGCGTCCTGGTGCAGGGTGAACTGCACGCGCAGCGCTGCTCGATCCGCGGCGGCGACGGCCTGTTCAACGGCGCGGTCACGGGCGGCCTCGGCGCCGCCGGCGTCGACGTCACCGGCAGCGGCCGGTTCGCCGCCGATGCGTGCACGCTGCAGGGCGGCACCGGCGTCGGCGGCAGCCCGTTCGGTGCGCTGGTGCCACCGACCGGCGGCATCGGTCTCCTGCTGCAGCAGAGTGCGATCGCCACGGTCGCCGGCTGCAACCTGCGCGGCGGCAACGCGGGCCCGCCCGGTCCGTTCGGCCAGCCGAGCGTCGGCGGGCTGGGCGTCTACGCCGGCGGCACGTCGTTCCTGCGCCTCGCCGGCACCGCGGCACACGAAGTCCGCGGCGGCACCTCGGTCAGCGGCACCCACACGCCGGCGATGCAACTCGACAACCAGGGCGCGATCGTGCACGGCGCGATCCAGCTGCTGGCCAGCACGCCGGGCGGCCCGACGATCAGCGGCAGCGGTGCGGCGCTGGTGGTCGCGCGGCCGGCGCGGCCGGCGTTCGCACTGACCGCGACGCTGCTGCCGTCCGGCACCGTCGACGCCACGGCGCCGGTCACGATCGACCTCGACGGCACGCGGCCCAACCAGGTCTGGCTGTTCGTGCTGTCGACCACGCCCGAGTTCCTGGCCGGACTCGCGCCGATCGCCGAAGGCGAACTGCTGGTGTCGCTGGCGAGCAGCGTGTCGTGGGCCGGACTGCTCGATGCGGCCGGGCTCGCGAGCTTCGCGTTCACGCCGGCGGCGTTCGGCCCGCTGGACGTGCCGCTGCACGCGCAGGCCGTGACGCTCGACTTCGCCACCGGCGAGATCCTGCTGTCGTCCGCCGACGTGCGCGTCTACACGCCGTAGCCGTCGATACGGAACACGGCATCCGCGCAGGTCGCCGGTCGTTCCGTCCGCGCGCGGCGCTATCATCCGCCGCGCCATGCGCCACGTGTTCCTCGCGGTTGCCGCCACGGCGACCGCCGTCACCGCCCAGATCCCGCCCGGCTACTACGCCGGCGTCGACGCGAGCACGCCGACCACGCTGCGCACGACGCTGCACAACGCGATCGACGGGCACACGAAGATCGCCTACACGGGCTCCGGCACCGACACATGGACCGTGCTCGAGGCGGCCGACCAGCACCCGACGATCAGCACGCAGATCCTCGACATCTACAAGAACGCCGCCTACGCCAAACAGGGCGGCGGCAACTCGTTCTACAACCGCGAACACAGCTGGCCGAACTCGTACGGCTTCCCGACCGACGGGCCGACCAACCTGCCGTACAGCGACTGCCACCACCTGTTCCTCAGCGACATCGCCTACAACGCCGACCGCGGCAACCTGCGGTTCGCGAACGGCAACGCGACCTGGACCGAGCGCACGACGCTGGTCAACGCGGGGCAGGGCGGCGGCAGCGGCACGTTCCCCGGCAACTCCAACTGGTTCTCGGCCTCCGGCGGCTGGCAGGTGTGGGGCCCGCGCCGCGGCGACATCGCGCGGGCGATGTTCTACATGGACGTGCGCTACGAGGGCGGCGGCTCCGAGCCGGACCTGCGGCTCACCGACACCGCGAGCCTGATCCAGACCACTGGCGGCAACGCGTCGGTCGCCTACATGGGCCTGCTGAGCGTGCTGCTGCAGTGGCACCAGCAGGACCCGGTCGACGCGCGCGAGATCGCGCGCAACAACGTCGTCTACGGTTTCCAGGGCAACCGCAACCCGTTCGTCGACCATCCGGAGTGGGTCGACTGCATCTACCTCGGCGCCTGCGTGCGCAAGCGAGTCGCCGAGGTCTGGATCAACGAACTGCACTACGACAACTCCGGCACCGACATCGGCGAGTTCGTCGAGGTCGCCGGTGCCGCCGGCACGAGCCTGAAGGACTGGATGCTGCTCGGCTACGACGGCACCACCGGTCTCTACTACGCCATCACGCGGCTCGCCGGCACGATCCCGAACCAGCAGAACGGCTTCGGCACGCTCGCCTTCGACTTCCCCGGCCTGCAGAACGGCAGCCCCGACGGCATCGCACTGGTGACCGCGACCGGCGTCGTCATGCAGTTCGTCAGCTACGAGGGTTCGTTCACGGCGGTCGGCGGCGCCGCGCAGGGCCTGACGTCGATCGACATCGGCGTCAGCCAGACCGGCACCGGCGCGGCGGGCCTGTCGCTGCAGCTCACCGGCACCGGCGACCGCTACGGCGAGTTCACCTGGCAGGCGGCGTCGGTCGCGCAGACGAAGGGCCTGGTCAACACCGGCCAGACGCTGCAGTAGCGCCGTCGATCAGCGCTCGAGCAGCGGCAGCACCGCGGCGAGCGCCCGTTCGGCGAGGATGCGGTGGCCCGCGACGCCCGGATGGAAGTCCGAGCGCGTGACCTGGTGCGCGTGCTGCCACTCGAGGCTCAGCACCGTGTCGAAGTGGTGCAGCCCGATCGCCTGCGCGTGCGCGACGGCCGCCGCCGGCAGCCCGACGGTGTCGAACACGACGTACGGCACGCCGGCCGGCCGCAGCAGTTCCTGGTAGCGGTCGAACACCATCGCGATCATCCCTGCGTCGAGGCCGGTGTTGGGCTCGAAGCCGCGGTTCGCGGTCAGCTTGTCGGCGAGGCGCTCGAACAGCCGCAGCGTGCGCACGCGGCGCAGCCCCTCGCCGAGGAACAGTGGCGGCGGCTTCGGATGCGGCTCGACGTCGTTGTTGATGATGCAGTGCAGCACCACGTCGGGCGCGAGCGCGAGCCCTTCGTCGCGCAGCCAAAAACCGGCCTCGACCAGGCCCCAGCCCGGCGTGCCCGCGTTGACGACCTCGTAGCGGCGGCCGTCGCGGCGCGGGTGGTCGCGCAGCAGCACCTCGAGCTGCCGCGGGAACGGATCGTCTTCACCGACGCCCCAGCCGAACGGCACCGAGTCGCCGAGCACGACCACGCGGCAAACGTCGGCGGGCTTCGGCACCACGACTGGCCGGTTACGCAGTCGCTGCGCGCTGATGTGCACTTCGTGGCCGAGGTAGCTGCCGACCGCGCCGGGCACGAGCCGCAGCCGCCGCGCGCCTTCCCATTCGACGTGCTCGAGCACGGTCGCGGAGAACCGTTCGCGGTCTTCGAGCTCGCCGAAGTCGCCGGGATCGACGAACTGCAGGAACAGTTCGCAGCACAGCAGCGGCAGCAGCAGCGCCGTGGCCAGCAGCGCCAGTTTCAGGCCGAGCCGGCGCCGCCGCCGCGGGGCCACAGGCGCGCCGGCCGCCGCGCTCATCGCCGCCGCGGATCCCACGCGTGGCACGACAGGCACTCGTCGGTGCCGCGCACCGCGGGCACCGACGCGGTCGAACCGTCGGGCCGCCGCACGCCGTCGTGCGACGTGTGCAGGTCCAGCCGCGCGGCGATGCGCACCGGCGTGCGCACGGGCCCGGGCCGGCCTTGTTCGAGGCCGTGGCAGTTCGTGCAGGCGCCGCCCTTGTCGTGGAACTGCCGCACGTCGGCGACCAGCTGGAAGCGCTGCACCGAGCGCAGCTCCTTCTGGTAGCTCGGCTTCTCCTTCGGCGCGTGGCACTCGCGGCAGGTGTCGTTCGGCTTCGTCGTGTCGTAGCCGCCGGTCACCTTGATCTTCTCGGGGTCCTTGTGGCCGTGGCAGCGCGCACAGGCGAACGCCGCGCCGTCGCCGGCGAGTTTGGCGTCGCGCAGCGCGACCACGTCGCTGCCGCGCACGTGGCACTCGGCGCAGGCGTGGGCGCGGTGCTGCGCGTGGTCGAACACCGGCACGTCGACGGTCGTGGGCCGGGCCTCGACCTCGAGCCGCGGGCTCTGGTGGCACAGCGCGGTGCAGGTCTGGCGCTCCTTCGGCGATTCGGCCGCGAACGCGACCGTGCGCGGCGACGACGTCGCGTCGCGCACCGTCACGTGGCAGGCCGTGCAGGCGGTGTCCGGCGTGTCGTTCGACACGGCCGCGAGGTGGCCGTCGTGCAAGAACCGGCGCGGCTCGGCGGCGCCGGCCAGCGCCGGCAGGTCGCGGCGGTGGCAGTCGGCGCAGGCGCGGCCCGCGGCCGCCGCATGCACGGCGGCACCGCGCGTCGTGATGCCGGGGTGCACCATCGCCTCGAACCGGAACCGCGAACCCTCGGCGGGCCGCTGCACGGCGACCGTGGCGATCGCCTCAACCGCGGCCTGGTCGCGTTCGGCGCGCGGGTCGCCGCTGCGGTGGCAGTCGTTGCAGCTCCAGGCGCCGTGGCGTTCGACGCGGCGTTCGCTGTGGCAGGTCTTGGTGCAGTCGGCGTAGAGGCGGCCGACGTCCGGGTCGCGCGCGCCCGCCGCCATCGGATGGCACTTGCTGCAGTCCTCGCGGTGGCCCTTGCTGGCGTGCGAGAACTGCGTCGGCATGCGTTCGACCTGCAGGTCGGCCTGCAGCTTCGTGGTCGACGCACCGCGGTCGCCGAAGTGGCAGTCGCCGCAGCCCTTCTGCAGCACGCCCATGCCCGCGGTCGCCGCGGCAGCGCCGTCCATCGCATGGCACTCGGTGCAGGCACCGCCGGTGGCCGGCAGGTGCGACGCGTGCGAGAAGCCGCGTTCGGTCGCGCGCCGGTGGCCGTCGAGCAGCCGCGGCGTGCCGGCCTTGTGGCACGAGTCACAGCCGGTCGCGCGGTCCCAGGCCGCGCGCCAGGCGCCGCCGGTGCCGGCCTCGTGCAGCGTGCGCTGCGCCGCGGCCGCCGGGTCGTCGGCGCCGTGGTGGTGGCAATCGGCGCACACGGTCAGCGCCGCCGGCATCGCGAACTGCACGTCCGGATACGGGAAGTCGCCGCGCGGCGTGTTCGACCAGGCGTGGCAGTCGGCGCAGGCGCGTTCGCGGTGCCCCGGCAGCGCGTGGTCGTAGGCGAACGGCCGCTGGCCGCCGCTGGCCTGGCCGCCCTCGAACACGAGCCGCGCCGCGTCGCCCATCGCCACCGACGGGTCGCTGAAGTGGCACGCGGCACAGGTCCTGGTCGGCGCACCGAGCCCGATCGGCTGCCCCGCGTCGAAGTCGTGGCAGACCTTGCAGTGCTTCTCGTACTGTTCGCCGCGCGGCGTCGTGTGCCAGGTCGGCGACAGGTGCGAGCCGTGGCGGAACGCCGTGGCAGCGGCGCCCTGCGGTGCCGGGACCACCTCGGGCGGCGGCGACGCCGCCGGCCGACCGATCGCGGCGGCGCACAGCACGGCCAGCCCGAGGGCGGCGATCCAGAGAGAGTTCGTGCGGCGCAGCATCGGGGCGATGGGTCGTCGAGCAGCCTGCCGAGACGCGGAGCGACGCGATCGGCGGCGAACCGGCCGGTTTCTTTGACTCGATTCCGGGCCCTACCTACTCTGCCCTGCGCCGAGGCGGGGTCAATAGCCAGCCACTCCTCCGCCCGGCGCCACCATCGACGAACGAGTCGCCGCGCGACTCGGGCTCCGCGTATGCTCGCTCCTACCACGCCCTCTCGCAGCGCCTTCGTGCACTGCCTCCTCACCACTGTGCTGGCCACGGGCGCCGTCATGGCCCAGGTCACCGGACCTCGCACCGGCGGCGGCGGCGACAAGCCGAAGCCCCAGGAGCCGCAGGCGCAGCCGGCACAGCCGCAGCAACCGCAGCCACAGCCGCCGCAATCGCCTTCGGCCACCGACCGCTTCGACTACACGCCGGTCCACAGCCGCTATCTGCGGCTCGAGGCGTTCGATCGTTATGGCCGTCGCGAACGCTGGAACCCGCTGACGATGTCGGACGGCACCGGCGAGTATCCGATCCTGCGCGGCGCGGGCCTGCTCGACGTCTACAACACGAACCTCTGGAAGGGCGACGAGCCGATCCTCGGCGAACACACGTTCTTCGCCGCCGAAGCGATCTGGAACAACCTGTTCGAGTCGCGCGACAAGGTGCAGGACAGCTCGGCGCAGGAGATCCGTTCGACGCTGTTCGTCACCGGCGACTTCTTCCACGGCGACACCGTGTTCCGGCCGCCGACCTGGCGCGTGCGGTCGACGCTGGCGCTCGACATCCGCGACGCCGACGACGTCGATGCCGGCAATGCGCAGGGCGACGCGTCGATCCAGGAGCTGTTCGGCGAACTGCTGCTGTGGGAGACCGACCCGTATCTCGACTTCGGCTCGGTGCGCCTGGGCCGGCAGGCGTTCGCCAGCGACTTCCGCAGCTTCATCTTCCAGGACAACAACGACGGCATCCAGCTGTTCGGCACGCTCGCGGAGTCGAGCATCGACTGGCAGATCGCGTTCTTCGACCTCGTCGCCAAGGACCCGTTCAGCAACCTGAACCGCGGCTTCGAGTCGCGCGACCAGCAGTTCTGGGCGGTCAACGTGTTCTTCGAAGACCTCGTCGCGATGGGCTACGAGGTCGAACTGACCCTGCAGGGCGTCAGTGACGACGCGGTTGCGGGCGCCGGCGTCGATGCAACCTACATCGGCTTCAACGGCGAAGGCCGGATCGGCAAGCTCGAGGTCGCACACGCGCTCTACTGGATGACCGGCGAGGACGAGTTCAACCCGATCGCCCTACAGGCCGTGGACATTTCGGCGCAGATGGCTGCTCTGGAAATCGCGCTCCCCTGGGATTGGCGTCGCTACGTGTTCAGCCTCTTCTATGCGTCGGGCGACAGCGATCCCGGTGATGCCGACGGCAATGGGTTCGATTCCGTTTTCGACAATCCAGCCTTCGCCGGCGGAGCGTTCGGCTTCTTCCACCGCCAGGCAATCGCGGTCGCCGGCCAGACGATCGTCAACACGAACAGCTTCTATCCGAACCTGCGTGCGAAGGCCTTCGAGGCACCCAACACGGTCAACCCGGGCCTGATCATCGTGCACGGCGGGTGCGAAGCGACTCTGTCGAACCAGTGGGCCGTCGCCGCGAACGCCGCCTATCTGAGCTTCGCCGACTCGCAAGTCCTGGAGACGGTCTTCCCAGGCGAGTCCGTCAGCAACGGCATCGGTTTCGACTTCAGCCTCGCCGCAAACTACCGCCCGCTCGGCGTCGACAACTGCATCGTCACGCCCGGCATCCAGCTGCTGATCCCCACCGGCGGCTTCAAGGACCTCTCCGACGAGGACGCGCTGTTCGCGTTCTTCGTCAATGCGGTCATCGTCCTCTGACCCCTCGCACTCCCGCTCGAAGCCACCCCATGCGCTCGTCCAACAAGCTCGTCCCCGCGCTGGTGCTCGGCGCGCTCGCCGCGATCGGCTGCGCGACCTGGTCCAATCCCGTCGATCCCGCCTGGAAGGCCCACGACACGTCGACCTCGATCGGCTCCTGGCGGCCGCCGGCGTCGCTGCAGGAAGCGACCGCGGAACGCGAACAGAAGTCCAGCGAAGGCTGTCTGTCGTGCCACCAGGGCATCGACTCGACCAACATGCACGGCCGCAACGTCTGGAAGATCGGCTGCGCCGACTGCCACGGCGGCGATCCGTCGGTCGCCTGGACCGGCGGCGCGGTGCAGCGGCCCTATCCGGCCGACTACACGAAGACGATGCAGAGCGCACACGTGCAGCCGGCCTTCCCCGAGGAATGGCTCGGCTCGCGCAATCCCGAGCGCACCTATGCGCTGCTGAACCGCGAACGGCTCGAGTACGTGCGGTTCATCAATCCCGGTGACCTGCGCGTGGCGCCGCAGACCTGCGGCGCGACCGGCTGCCATCCCGAGATCACGGCCCGCGTCATGACCAGCATGATGACGCACAGCGCGATGGTCATGGGCTCGGGCACCTACAACAACGGCGTGCTGCCGTACAAGAACTACGTCATCGGCGAGTTCTACATGCCCAACGGCGAGGCGGCGATCGCGAAGACAACGCCGCCGCCGACCGCCGCCGAGAAGGCGCGCGGCGTCGTCGAGCAGCTGATCCCGGTGCCGCGCTACAACACCAGCCAGCCCGGCAACATCTTCCGCGCCGCGGAGCGCGGCCAGGCCAAGCAGCGCGGTCTCGGCACCGGCGCGCGCGTCGACTTCGCGCACTTCGTGCTGCACAAGACGCGCCTCAACGACCCGTACGTCTGGTTCCTCGGCACCAACGACTACGGCGGCGAGTTCCGTTCGAGCGGCTGCACGGCCTGCCACGTGCTCTACGCCAACAGCGAGGACCCGAAGATGTCGGCGCACGCGGCGCCGCACGGTTACCTCGGCACGACCGACGCGAAGAACGGCGATCCGACGATCCCGAAGGGCGAACCGGGCCACCCGATCCAGCACCGCTTCACGACGCAGATCCCGACCAGCCAGTGCCTGACGTGCCACAACCACCAGGGCAGCGGCGCGATCGACAACTACGCGGGCCTGATGTGGTGGGACGGTGAGAGCGACGGCAAGCTGCTCTATCACGGCGACGGCTCGCCGAAGAAGGGCGCCGAACTCGCGGACGTGCACCTCGAGGCCAACCGCGACGCGAAGCACACGCAGTTCAGCTCGCAACACCGTTCGGGCTGGTCGTTCCGCAAGGTCTACAAGACCAACTTCGAAGGCCAGCTGGTCGGCAAGGACGGCAAGCTGATCGACTGGAGCGACAAGGACTGGGCGTCGAAGGCCGTGCACCTGGCCGACCACCACTACGAGGTCGGCATGCACTGCATCGACTGCCACACCGAGCAGGACTCGCACGGCGACGGCAAGCTGTACGGCGAGATGATCAATGCGGTCGAGATCTACTGCACCGACTGCCACGGCACGATCGCGCAGCGCGCCGACCTCGTGACCTCGAACCCCGCCGGTGGCAACCGGCTGCTGCAGAGCGGCAAGGCGACGGACCGCCGCCGCCAGTTCCGCTGGGTCGACGCCGCCGGCAACGACATCGGCGACCGCGCGCCGAAGAAGGGCGACGTGCTGAAGCAGCGCAGCAAGGTCGATCCGAACCTCGAGTGGACCGTGCCGCAGCTGACCGACGTCGTCGACAAGACCTCGCCGCGCTACAACGCGAAGGCGGCGCTGGCGAAGACGCTGCAGAAGGGCAACGACACCTGGGGCGACGCGTCGAAGTCGAACGAGTGCTACGCGCACAACAGCGACGAGATGACGTGCTACACCTGCCACACGTCGTGGGCAATCAGCTGCGCCGGGTGCCACCTGGCCGGCAAGACGAACCGCAACCGGGCCTCGAGCCACTTCTTCGGCGAGAAGACGCTGGTCGACGTCGGCTACTACTCGCAGGGCCTGCGCAGCGACTGCCTGATGCTCGGCAAGAACGGCGACGTCAAGGGCAACAAGATCTCGCCGATCCGTTCGGCGTCGGCGCCGATCGCGACCGCCGAGAACGGCAACCGCGCGATCGCGACGCACCAGCAGCCGACCGTGTCCGCGTCGGGCCACAGCGGCCACGCGTTCTCGCCCTACATCCCGCACACGGTCAGCGCCGAACACGGCCAGCAGTGCACCAGCTGCCACGTCAGCAAGGCCGACGACAACAACGCGCAGCTGGCCACCCGCTTCAATCTCGGCGTGCACGCATCCGACTTCGTCGGCACCTTCGTGCACCTCGCGACGACGACCGGAGTCACCGCGGTGCGCGTCACCGACGGCTGGGAACCGCAGCCGGTGATCGGCAGCGACTTCCACGCCATGACGATGCCGAGCGAGCACGCCGCGCACACCGCGAACGACGGCGCGCTGACCGAAGCTCACACGCACTCGACGCCGGCCGTGTTCGCGCAGGCGCGCGGCGAATACCTGTTCACGGCGGCTGGCAAAGAGGGCTTCCGCGTGCTCGACATCGCCAACATCGCCAACAAGGACGTCGCGCAGCGCATCGTGTCGGCGCCGTTCAGCCCGATCGGCCACGACACGCACGTGCCGTCGCGCGACGCCGCGGCGATCGTGCTGCCGACGACCGTGCCGACCGACGGCAAGCGCAAGGTCGACCCGGCCAACAAGGAGACGCCGGTGCACCCGCTGTTCTCCTACGCCTACGTGCTGGACCGCCAGGAAGGCCTGATCACGGTCGACGTCGACACGATGGTCGACGGCGACCCCGACAACAACTTCCTGCAGCGCGCCGCGACCTTCAATCCGAACGGCGCATTGGCCGGCGCGCACGCCGGCATGGTCGTCGGCCACTTCCTCTACGTGCTGGTGCCGACCGGCCTCGCGATCGTCGACATCGACGACCCGAAGAACCCGCGCCTCGTGCGCACGGTCACGCAGGGGCTGTCGCAGCCGCGCGCCATCGACGTGCAGTTCCGCTATGCGGCGATCACCGACGCGCAGGGCATGCAGGTGTTCGACGTCACGGACCTGAGCAACCCGGTGCACGTGCCGTCGGCGACCGTGCCGCTCGCCGACGCGCGCGGCGTGCGCCTGTGCCGCACCTACGCCTACGTCGCCGGCGGCGCCGAGGGCCTCGTGATCGTCGACGTGCGGCAGTTCCGCGCGCCGAAGGTCGTCGAGAAGTTCACCGGCGACGGCGCGATCGTGGACGCGACCGCGGTCACGACCGGCCTGACCAACGCGAGCATGTTCGCCTACGTCGCCGACGGCCGCGGCGGCCTCAAGGTCGTCGAGGTCTGGACGCCGTCGCGCAGCCACGGCACATACGGCTTCTCGCCGCGCCCGACGCCACGCCTGGTCGCCAGCTACCGCACCGGCGGCGCGGCGGTCGGCATCTCGACCGGCATGCTGCGCGACCGCGGCGTCGACGAGAGCGGCAACCAGATCGGCGTCTACGGCCGCATCGGCTCGCGGCCGCTGAACCAGACGGAGCGCGAGAAGTTCTACCTGCGCAACGGCACGCTCTACACGGTCGACGACGCGGCGACCGGCTACACGGAAGCGAAGTAGCCGGCCGTCAGTCGACGCGACGCCGCCGCGGCGGCCGCGCCGCGGTCGCGGCCTGCCACGCCTGCGTCAGCGCATCCTTCGCATCGGCGACCGTCCACGCCGCGAGCCGCACCACGGTGCACCCGGCACGCCCCCACGCGCCGGTCGCCGGCACGGCGGCTCCGGCCAGCCGTTCACACAGCCGCCGCTGCTCGTCCGGCGGCAGCTTGACCATCGCGCGCTCGCCGTCGGGCCACAGCGATGCGAACACGCGGCCGCCGGCGCGGAAGTCCGCGTGCTCGTGGTGGCTGCCTTCGACGACGTCGGGCAGTGCCAGCGCCGCCTTGCGGAACTGCGCCGGCGTCACTTGTCCGCGCCGGTCGCGGTCCGCAGCGCCGCTTCGCCGCCGACCACCGGCAGCACCAGCGTCGTCGCATCGAGGTCGACGGTCAGTTCGGTGCCGGGCGGCGGCCACAGCGTGAAGTCGCGGTCGCTGGCAAACACCATCAGCGCGAGCTGCTTGCCCGCTTCGAGCACCTGGTCGTCGGGCTGCAGGTCGAACGTGACGTCGACGAACTCACCGGGCACCAGCGGTTCGCTCTTGGTCAGCGAGTTGCGGTTCTGCGGGTCGGCCCAGCCGCGCGTGACGACGTTCTGCACCGACGTGCCCTGCCACGGCAGCGTCACCAGCCACACCGACAGGTTCGTCGCCGGCTTGCTGCACGCGAGGCGCAGCGTGATCCGCGCCGTGCCCGACAGGTGCAGCGGCTGCACCAGCGGCGGCGTCGCATAGAGCAGCCGGTGCGGCGACTCGGCGGCCTGCGCGAGCTTGCTGCCGTGCACCTGCGCGTCGTCGACCAGCGTCTCCTTGCCCTGGCTCGACGCCGCCGCGCCGAGCGCGAGGCCGCCGACCTTGCCGCCACCGGCTCGCAGGTGCAGCGTGACCGGCGCCGCGTCGGGGTGCGGATAGTCGGCGTAGGTCGTCGGCTGCGTCGGCGCATCGTCTTCGCGCACGATCCAGCTCTTCGGTCCGGTCTCGATGCCGTTCTCGACGCCGTAGAGGAACCGCGTGAACCAGCGGTTCACCAGTTCGAGCGGCGGCGCACCCTCGTGGCCGCCCTGGTGGAAGAACGCGAGGCACGGCACCGCGCGCTGCTTCAGCGCCGCGTAGACGCGCACGCTGTGCTCGGGCATCACGTTCCAGTCGTTGAGCCCGTGCGCCATCAGCGTCGCGGCGCGGATCTTGTCGACGTCGCGCAGGTAGTCGCGCGTGAACCAGAAGTCGTTGAAGTCGCCGGTCGCGCGGTCCTGGTGCTTCTTCAGCACGCCGTCGCGCACGTGTTCGTTGCACCAGTCGCGACGCGCCGGATCGCCGCTGTTGACGAAGTCGTACAGCACGTCGATGTCCTCGCCCATGTAACCGCCGGGGTGCCGCACCAGGCCGTTGCTGCGGTAGTAGAGGTAGTAGGACGTGTTCGGCGCGATCGGCACGATCGCCGCCAGGCCCTCGACGCCGGTCGCGGCCGCGGCGATCGGCAGCGTGCCGTTGTAGCTCGCACCGATCATGCCGACCTTGCCGCTGCACCAGTCGGCGACCACCTCTTCCTTGCCGTCGATCGTCGTGTAGCCCTTGGCGCGGCCGCACAGCCAGTCGATCACGGCCTTCGGCGCCAGCGCCTCGTTCTCGCCGCCGATCGTCGGGCAGCCCTGCGACAGGCCCGTGCCCGGCGAACACGAGTGCACGACCGCGAACCCGCGCGGCACCCAGTTGCGCACCTCGCTGTTGGCGATCCGGTCGGGACGCGCCGTCGACCGCACCGGCGGCATCGCGCTGCGCGGCGGCGGTTCGGCGCCGAGTTCCTGCCGCGGATCCCAGAAGAACCGCGGGTCGTTGCCGGCGACGCCGGTGAAGTACGGGCTGGTCTCGTAGACGACGGGCACCTTCAGCCCTTCGGTCTCGGTCTGGCGCGGCCGCGTCACGTCGACGTGCATGCGATCGGGCGTGCCGTCGCCGTCGCTGTCGAACGCGGTCTCGACCCACAGCGCCTCGCGGATCCACGACGACGGCTTCGCGAAGGCCTCGACGACCTGCGCCTGGCCGTCCTCGAACACCGGTGCGGCGCGCTCGGCCTCCTGCGCGCACAGCGGACCGGACAGAACACAGATGACGGCAGTCGAACGAACGAACAACCTGGACTCGATCATGGGATGCCTCACGGTTGCTGCTCGCGCAGGCGGCGACGCAGCAGCTTCTTGTCGATCTTGCCGACGCTGGTCTTCGGGATCGCGTCGACGACGTGCACGTCCTCGGGCCGCGGCAGCTGCCAGCGCGGGAACGACGCGCCGAGCCACGCGACCAGCGCGTGCGCGCTCGGCGGCGCCGCCGCATCGCGGGCGACCACGAACAGCACCGGCGCCTCGTCGCGCAGCGCATCCGGCCGCGCGACCACGGCGGCCTCGAGCACGCCGTCGCAGCGCAGCGCGGCGTTCTCGAGCGCATTGCTCGAGATCCACTCGCCGCGGCTCTTGATCAGGTCCTTCTTGCGATCGGTGATCGCGATGCGGCCGTCGGCGTCGATCGTCGCCATGTCGCCGGTGCGGAACCAGCCGGCGTCCGCGAACGCCTCGTGGGCGGCGATGCCGAAGTAGGCGCTGGCGACCCACGGCCCGCGCACGCACAGCTCGCCGCTGCTGGCGCCGTCCCACGGCAGTTCGCGGCCGTCGTCGCCGACCACCTTGGCCTCGAGGCCAGGCACCGGCCGCCCGGGCTTCTCGCGCAGCGTGAAGTCGGCCGGGTCGTCGGGCGCGAGACCGGTGCTGCCGGCGTGCGTGCAGGCGCCGACCGGCGAGGTCTCGGTCATGCCCCAGGCATGCGTGATCGGCACGCCGCACTCGGCCTGCCACGCCTCGACCAGCGCGCGCGGCGCCGGCGCGCCACCGAGCACGATGCGGCGCAGTGCCGACAGGTCGCGGCGCCGACGGCGCTGGCTCTGCAGCACCAGGTTCCAGATCGTCGGCACGCCGGCCGCGAACGTCACGCGCTCCTGTTCGAGCAGCGCCGCCAGCGCGTCGCCGCCGAGGTGAGAGCCCGGCAGCACGAGCTTGCTGCCGACCAGCGCACAGGCGTACGGCAGGCCCCAGGCGTTGACGTGGAACATCGGCACGACCGGCAGCACGCAGTCGCGCTGCGCGATGCCGAGCGAATCGGCCATGCCGCAGCCGAACGCGTGCAGCACCGTGCTGCGGTGCGAATAGAGCACGCCCTTCGGCTCGCCGGTCGTGCCCGACGTGTAGCACAGGCCGGCCGCGGCGCGTTCGTCGAGCACCGGCAGAGCCGGCAGCGGCGCCGCTGTGGCCAGCAGCGCTTCGTAGTCCAGCGCACCGGGCAGCGCGGCCGCGGCGCCGCGGCCGTCGTCGTCGAACACGACGTAGCGCAGGTCCGACGGCAGATCCGGCAACGCCGCCTGCAGCGCGGGCACCAGCGAACGGTCGACCAGCACGACGCGGTCGCCGGCGTGCCGCACGACCCAGGCGATCTGCTCGCGCGTGAGCCGCACGTTGACCGTGTGCAGCACCGCGCCGAGGCACGGCACCGCGAAGTACGCCTCCAGGTGGCGGTGGCTGTTCCACGCGAGCGTCGCGACGCGGTCGCCGGGCCGCACGCCGAGCGCATGCAGCGCGCCCATCAGCCGCTCGGCACGCGCGGCGACTTCGCCGTAGCTGGTGCGGTGCAGCTGGCCGTCGTCGCGGCGGCTCACGACCTCGCGCGCCGCGAACACGGACCGCGCGCGCCGCAGGATCGAGTCCACGGTCAGCGGCACTTCCTGCATCAGGCCGTACATCGCGCCGAGACTGTCGACGCCGCGCGCGGCCGTGCAAGGGGCGCACGCCGGAACCACGGCGGCATCGGGACTTCCCGCAGGGGCGACCCCGGACCTGCTCCCAACCCCTTGCGCCTGCCGATGAACCGGGCGGTTCCGGCATGTTGCCCGACCGGCCGGAGCCCCACCCAATCCGCCGACACGTGCACCCGACGTTCCTGACCGCGCTGTACGAGTACCGCGTCGACCAGCTGCTGTTCGCGCTGGGCGCCGCGGTGACCGGCGTCTGGCTGCTGCGGCACCTGCGGCGCCGTGGTCTCGGGCCGCGCTGGTACCGCGGGGCGATGTGGGCGCTGACCGTGATGACGATCGGCGGTGTGCTGGTCGCCGACCTCGCGGCGCGGCAGGAGCAGGAACGCATGCGCGCGATGCTCGAGGGTTTCGCGCCGACCTACGCGATCGGCCACGAACAACTCGGCTACGCCGACGTCGGACTCGACACCGCCGCCGACGATCCGACCTACCTGCGCCTGATCGAGCAGCAGAAACAGTGGCTGCGCGTCAATCCGAGCGCCCACGACATCTACACGTTCCACCGCGACGCCGAGGGCGCGACGCTGCTGGTCGTCGACTCGGAGACCGACTACGACCACAACGGGGCCTACGAAGGCGACCGCGAGGCCCGCACCGACATCGGCGAGCTCTACGACGTGTCGCCCGAAGAGACCGAACTGCTCGACCGGGTGTTCGCCGGCGAGCCCCGGTTCGACCACGAGCCGGTCGCCGATCGCTGGGGTGTCTGGGTATCCGCCTACGCGCCGCTGCACGACCGCACCGGCCGGGTGATCGGTGTGCTGGGCGTCGACTACGACGCCAGCAAGTGGCTCGAGGCGATCCTCGGCCGGCGCGCCGGCACGCTGCTCTTGTTCGGCACCACGCTGCTGCTGCTGATCGGCGCCGGCTCGCTGCTGCTGCTCGATCGCGAACGCGCGCTGCACGCGGTGCTGGCGACCAAGAACGACGAACTGGAGTCCGCCAACGACCGGCTGCGCAGCGCGATGACCGAGGCCGAAGCCGCGAACCAGGCGAAGTCGGCGTTCCTGGCCAACATGAGCCACGAACTGCGCACGCCGCTGACGTCGATCCTCGGCTTCACGGACCTGCTGGCCGACCCGTCGTACGAGCCGGAGCAGCACCGGCTGTTCCTCGACACGATCCGCCGCAGCGGCCGCCACCTGCTCGAGGTGCTCAGCGACATCCTCGATCTGTCGAAGCTCGAAGCCGATGCGGTCCGCATCCAGGCCGAGACGTGCGACGCGAACGCGATGGCGGCCGAGGTCGCGGCGATGCTGAACGACCAGGCTCGGCGCCGCGGGCTCGAGCTGCGCGTCGAACCGTTCGCGACGCGGCTCGGCATGCTGGCGGATCCGTTCCGCCTGCGGCAGATCCTGGTCAACCTGGTCGGCAACGCGATCAAGTTCACCAAGGCCGGCAGCGTCGTCGTGCAGGTGCAGCAGGCCGCGCCGACGCAGGCGCAGTTCCGCGTCGTCGACACTGGCCCGGGTATCGCGCCGGAAGCGCAGAAGCGCCTGTTCCAGCCGTTCCGCCAGATCGACGATTCGGCGTCGCGGCAGCACGGCGGCACCGGCCTCGGCCTCGCGATCTCGCGGCGCCTGGCCCGGGCGATGGGCGGCGACATCACGGTCAGCAGCGAGCCGGGGCGCGGCAGCACGTTCGTGCTGCGGCTGCCGACGTCGTCGTTCCCGGCCGCCGCGGCCGACGCGGCGCCCGCTCAGGCCGGCTCGACCACGACCGGCGACCTGCACGGCCGCGTGCTGCTGGTCGAGGACGGCCCCGACAACCGGCGGCTGCTGGGCCACCTGCTGCGCCGGGCCGGGCTGGACGTCGCGATGGCCGAGAACGGCCGCGACGCGGTCGATCTGCTGCTGCAGGACGGCGCCTCGTCGTTCGATCTCGTGCTGATGGACATGCAGATGCCGGTGCTCGACGGCTACGAGGCGACGCAGGAGCTGCGCCGGCACGGCATCCGCAAGCCGGTGGTCGCGATCACCGCCAATGCGCTGCAAGGCGACCGCGAACGCTGCCTCGCGGCCGGCTGCGACGACTTCGTCAGCAAGCCGGTCGACCGCGGGTCGCTGATCGCCACGCTGCGGCGCTGGCTCGTCAAGGCGACGTAGCGCCGCCGGCGGTCACTTCAGTTCGCCGCAGTCGGCGATCTCGACGTCCTGCGCCGGCGTACCGGTGCGCGAACCGACCGCTTCCATCTTCGTGACGATCGCCATGCCCTCGACGACCTTGCCGAACACGACGTGCTTGCCGTCGAGCCACGGCGTCGCCACGGTCGTGATGAAGAACTGCGAGCCGTTCGTGTTCGGGCCCGCGTTGGCCATCGACAGCAGGCCGGGCGTCGTGTGCTTGTGGTGGAAGTTCTCGTCCTTGAACTTCTCGCCGTAGATCGACTCGCCGCCGGTGCCGTTGCCGCGCGTGAAATCGCCGCCCTGGCACATGAACTGCGGGATGATGCGGTGGAAGCGCGAGCCCTTGTAGTGCAGCGCCTTGCCGGACGCGCCCGCGCCCTTCTCGCCGGTGCACAGCGCGCGGAAGTTCTCGGCGGTCGTCGGCACCTTGTCGGCGAACAGTTCGAAGACGACGCGGCCGGCGGACTTGCCGCCGATGTGGATGTCGAAGAAGACGCGGGGGTTGGCCATTGCCGCTTGTCTACCAGTTCGACCGCCGCGGGACCAACGACAGCCGGCGGTTCGCCGGCAGTCGGCGCTGCCGTAGGCTCCGCGCATGCACAGCCAAAGCCCCGCCGCGGTCGTGGCCGCCCTCGTCTGGCTCGCTGCCGCCGCCACCGCGCAGAAGGACGCCCCGGCCGAGGCGCTCGAAGGCCAGCTGGCCACCAGAGCCGTCGGCCTGCTGGCGTCGTTCGCGAAGACCTGTGACACCAACAAGCTGCCGTCGCGCGCGCGCACCGCGTGGCAGCTCGTGGTCGACGGCTACGACCCGCAGCACCAGGCCGCGCGCACCGCGCTCGGCCACCGCCTGGTCGGCGACACGTGGCAGACGGGCGGGCCGGCGCCGGCCGGCGCCGACGCGGCGACGCCGAAACAGCGGGCCGCGGTCGATGCGGCGTGGCGGAGCACCGCCAAACAGCTCGCGAAACTGCACCGCGACCTCGGCATGCAGCTGTGGAAGACCGACGAAGAGGCCGGTCGCCGCCACCTCGAACGCAGCCTCGACTACGAACCCGACGACGCGCGCACGCACCAGACGCTCGGCCACGAGGAGGTGAACGGCTTCCGCGGCAACGCGGCGCAGATCGCGTTCGTGCGGCGGTTCCTGGCGATCCGCGCCAAGGCGAACGAGATCGCCGAACAGCCGTTCGAGATCCAGGACCTGCCGCCGGACGCGATGCCACGTGAGCTGCAGGCGACGCGGCTGCCGTTCGTCGGCGCAAAGTCGCCGCACTTCACCTACTGGGTCAACGACGCGCCGGAGGCGGCGCGCGCGTCGGCGCTGTGGGCCGAACGCGGCTACACTCTGTGGCAGTTCCTGTTCGGCGTCGAAGCGGCGTCGCGCGTGCGGCCGCCGCTGCAGTGGCACGCGATCGTGCGCACCGAGACGCAGCGCGACGTGCTGCTGCAGCAGGAGAGCCTGCGCGGCAAGATGTCGGCCGAAGAAGCGCGCGCGTTCAGCGGCAACACGATCCAGGTCCGCGGCGGCGAGGCCGCGTGGCAGATCCACGACGCCGCGCTCGACGCCGACAAGGCCGTCGCTGCCGCGACCAACCACGGCTGCCGCCGCGTGAACCCGGCGCTGCTGCAGGGCTGCGTGCACGCGGCGACGTGGCTCTTGTGCGGCACCACGCACAGCCGCTACGGCTCGCTGCCGAAGACCTACGCCGGCACGTTCGAGCTGCCGAAGAGCGAGCCCGCGGTCTGGTTCGATCGCCTGCAGGAGATGCTGGCGAACGACACCGCGGTGCCACTCGTGCAGGTGCCGCGCGAACGGCTGGACGCCTTCCGCGAGGACGTGCGGATCCAGGCCTGGAGCTTCCAGCTGTGGCTGCTCGCGCGGTATCCGGACGACTGGCCGGTGCTGGTGCAGAAGCTGAACCAGAGCGAATTGCTGCCCGAGCAGGTCGAGGCGGCGTTCGCGGCCGCGCTCGAGCGCCCGCTGGCCGCGGTCGAAGCCGAGTGGCGCGCCTGGGCCGAAGCCGGCTCGCGGATCGGCAAGGCGACGCGCTTCCGCTGACCGCGGCGGCGCGTCGTCAGGCCTTGGCGGCGGCGGCCGCGGCGGCGCGCTTGGCCGCCTTCTCGCCCTTCTCGTCCTTCTCGACCTTGCCGTCCTTCTTGGCCTTCTTGTCCTTCTTGGCCTTCTTGTCCTTCTTGCCCTTCTTCGGCGCGTCGGCGGCCGCGTCGGCGCGCTTGCCGTCCTTGCCGCTGCTGCGTGCGAAGTGGTCCTGCAGCACCATCGCGACGCAACCGGTCAGCTTCTTGCCCATCGTCAGGTGCAAGAACTCGTTCGGCCCGTGGGCATTGCTCTGCGGGCCGAGCACGCCGGTGATCATGAACTGCGCGGCGGGGAACTTCTCGCCGAGCATGCCCATGAACGGGATCGTGCCGCCCTCGCCCATGTAGACGCAGTCCTTGCCGAAGAACGCGTGCGACGCCTTCGCCGAGGCCTGTTCGAGCCAGTCGGCCAGCGGCGGCGCGTCCCAGCCCTGGCTCGCCTTGTCGGTCGTCACCGTGACCTTGGCGCCGTGCGGCGGGTCCTCGCCGAGCACCTTGCGCAGCTGCGCCGCGCACTTCGCCGGATCGGCGGTCGGCGGGATCCGCAGCGACAGCTTGCCGGTCGTGAACGGCCGCAGCACGTTGCCGGCCTTGTCGACGCCGGGCACGCCGTCGACGCCGATCAGCTCGACGAACGGCCGCCAGGTGCGGTTCAGGATCAGCTCGGTGAGATCCTTCGCCATCGGCTTGGTGCCCTTGCTCCACGGGAAGCGCTGCCACAGCTTGTCGCCGAGCACGCGGCCGGCGACCTTGGCCTGCTGGCGGCGCTGCTTGGGCACGTCGACGTGGAACTTCTTGCCGAGGATCTCGCCGGTCTCGCTGTCCTCGATGCGCTCGATCAGCTGGCGCAGGACGCGGAAGCTGCTCGGCACGATGCCGCTCGCGTCGCCGCTGTGCACGCCCTCGGTCAGCACCTCGACCTTGACCTCCGCCGCGACGACACCGCGCAGCGACGTCGTGCACCAGAGCTGGTCGTAGTTGCCGCAGCCGCTGTCGAGGCAGACGACGAGGCTCGGCGTGCCGATGCGGTCCTTCAGGTGGTCGATGTAGGCCGGCAGGTCGTAGCTGCCGCTCTCCTCGCAGGCCTCGATGATCACGACGCAGCGCGCGTGGCTGCCGCCGGCCTCACGCAGCGCGCGGATCGCCGTCAGCGACGCGAACGCCGCGTAGCCGTCGTCGGCGCCGCCGCGCCCGTACAGCTTGTCGTCCTTGCGGACCGGCAGCCACGGCCCGAGCCCCTCGAACCAGCCGGTCATCTCGGGCTGCTTGTCGAGGTGGCCGTAGAGCAGCACGCAGTCGCTGCCCTCGCCGGGGATCTCCATGTAGATCAGCGGCGTGCGGCCCTCGAGCTGCACGACCTCGACCGTCAAGCCTTCGATCTTCTGCGCACGACACCAGCCGGCGATCAGGTCGACGGCCTTCTGCATGTGCCCCGCCGCCTGCCAGTCCTTGTCGAACGCCGGCGACTTGTTGGGGATGCGGATGTAGTCGACGAGCTGCGGCACGATGTCCTTCTCCCAGACCTCGTCGACGAACGTGCTGATCTTGCGGTGTTGCATGGCGGTGCGGACGAACCATCGTCGCGCGCCGGCCGCGCGGACGGGAGCAGAGGCCGCAAAATCCTGCTTCGTGAAGACGGTTGCGTCGCGCCGTCAGCGGCGCCGCCGCAGGTCGACGGCGGTGAACAGGCCGTCGCGCGCGAAGCCCTGGAACCACTCGCCGACCGCCGCGGCGCCGCGCGCGCGTTCGAGCGCCGGTGCCAGCGGCACACCCTCGGCGAGCGCGGCCAGCACCGCGAAGGCCGGCCGCTCGAGCCGCTGGCGCCAGACCCGGTCGTCGCGGCGGAAGACCACGAGCCAGCTCGCCGCGCGCGCCGGCACGGGCCGCGGCCGGCCTTCCTTCCAGGCCTGGTACCACTCGTCGACCGGATGGCGGAACGCGCACAGCTGCACCGACGGATTCAGCGTCAGCCGGGCCGTGGCCCAGCGCTCGGGCGGCACGGCGGCGAGGCGGTCGTTCGCGAGCGGCGTGAACTCCGGCGCGTCGAACGCGTCGCTGACCGCGCGCTCGAGCGTCGCCAGCTCGGCGAGGAACGGCCGGTGCGGCAGATCGCGCTGCCGCGCGACGAAGCCGGGCAACGGGCGGCCGAGCTGGTTCAGGTTCGGGTGGCGGCTGGGATGCGCAACGACGAACTTCGCGACCAGCGCGCGGAAGCGATCCTCGCCGAGCGCCTGCTGCAGCGCGCCGAAGTCGCCCTGCAGCACCTCGAGCAGGCGCGCCAGGTAGGCGCCGTTGTAGACCTGCAGCCGCTCGGCCGGCGTCATGCGCGCGTTGCCGAGCACGACGGCGCCGCGGGCCGCGGCCGCGGGTGGCACGATCGCCGCGGCGGCGCGCGACCGCAGCGCGACGTCGGCAGTCGCCGGATGTTCGACCACGGCGGCGAACCAGCGCTGCAGCGAGCGCAGCGACGGCGGCGGCGACGGCCTGCTCCGCGCGGTCACCGGACACCCACCTTCGTGCGTGACGGCCGCGCCGTGCGGTACTTCGCGGCCTTCTTCGCCTCGCGGTGCGTGGTCGCGAAGTCGGGGATGTTCGCGTCCCACTCGAGCAGCGTCGAACGTCCGCCGCTGCGGCGGTGCGCCTCGGCGTAGAGCCGCCAGACCTCGGCACAGACCGGTTGGTCGTGCGTGTCGAGGCGGTGCGTCGCGTGCACCGTGTGGCCGGCGAGGTGGAAGTAGACGACGTGGTCCCACGGCACGCGCGCCAGGTAGTCCTCGGCCGAGAAACCGTGGTTCTCGGCGCAGACGAACACGTTGTTGACGTCGAGCAGCAGCCCGCAACCGGTCGCGTGCACCAGTTCGGTCAGGAAGGCCGGTTCGTCGAAGTCCTCGCCGGCGAACTGCAGGTAGGTGCTCGGGTTCTCGAGCACCAGCGGCTGCTCGAGCAGGTCCTGCACGGCGCGCACGCGTTCGATCAGGTGGCGCAGCGCGGCCTTCGTGTACGGCAGCGGCAGCAGGTCGTGCAGGTTCTTCCGGTCGACGCCGGTCCAGCAGATGTGGTCGCTGATCCAGCGCGCCTTGCAGCGCTGCTGCAGCGCCTTCAGTTCGCGCAGGTAGGCGCGGTCGAGCGGATCGGTGCCGCCGATGTTCAGCGACACGCCGTGCATCACGATCGGATAGTGCGCCGCGATCTCGTCGAGCACGTGCACCGGCCGACCGCCGGTGTGCATGTAGTTCTCGGACAGGATCTCGAACCAGTCGACCGCCGGCCGCCGGGCCAGGATCTCCGCGTAGTGCGTGGGACGCAGCCCGAGACCGATGCCGAGGTCGGTGCGGACGAGGTCGGCTGTGCGCTGAGGCATGGGAACGGGGGCGCGCGCCGTTCGCGGGAACGGCGCGCAGCAGCGGAGACTAGTGCTTCACCGGCACGGCGCAGCCGCCCTTCTGCTTGCACGAGTTCTTGCCGGCGCAGCCGTTGTTGCCGGACTTGCAGCCGCCCTGGCCCTTGCAGGCGTTCATGCCCTTGCAGGCGTGGTGCGCGGCGGTCGCGCAGCCGCCCTGGCCCTTGCACGAGTTCTTGCCGGCGCAGCCGTTGTTGCCGGACTTGCAGCCGCCCTGGCCCTTGCAGGTGTTCATGCCCTTGCAGGCGTGTTTGTCCATCGAGGCCTGCATGCTGGTGTCGTTGGTCGACGAGCAGGACGTCAGCGAGGTGGTGGCGCCGAACAACAGGCCGGCGACGGCGGCAGAGACGAGGGTGGTCTTGGACTTCTTCATGGTCTGAGAGCGGATCCGAAGGGGGGCGCGGGCACGGCGCCGGCCGAACCGGCGCGCCCCGCGCGCGGGGCCGCTGATACGGCGTCGGGCCGGTGCCGGTCCGCGCGGCGCGAAAAAGGCGCGGCGGCGGCGCGGTGCGCGGTCCTCGGGTGGCGATGTGGTGGGCGATGAGGGACTCGAACCCCCGACATCCTCCTTGTAAGGGAGGCGCTCTACCGACTGAGCTAATCGCCCGCGCGGCGCAATCTACCGGCGCGCACCGGCGACCACCATCGCTCAGCGCGCCGCCGCGCCGGCCGCCGCGCGCGACGGCAGTTCGACGGGCGGCAGCGGCACGACCGCGTAGCTGTTCTCGACCTCGGTGCCGGCGCCGGTCCAGACGCGGCGCAGCACGAAGTCGATGCCGTCGGCCGGCGCGCCGAGCAGGCAGTGGCCGAACGCGGCGCCGCCGAGTGCCGGCCACAGCAGGAACTCGCTGCCGGCCTGTTCGCCGAGTCCGTCCTCGGCCAGCAGGCTCAGCGGCCAGGTGATCGGCAGCGCGACGATCGACGCGACGCCGCCGACGATGCCACCGACCCATGCGCCGACACCCGCCGTGACGCGCACCCAACCGGGCCGACCGAACTCCGGCGGCGGGTTGCGATCGTCGAGCGCTTCGATGGTGTTCGGGATGGCACAGGCACCGAGCAGCAGCGTGCACAACAGCAACGAGGTCCGCGGCATGGTGCCGATGGTATGGCGCGCTGGGCCGCCGCGCCGGCTCGCGTCGCGAAAACGCCGATGACGGCTCGTCAGGGCGCCGAAGGTCCGGTCCGCGTGTTGTCACCCGGAATGGCCACGGCTACCGTCCTGGCCCCCACACAGCGCCATGAAGATCGCCATCATCGGTTCCGGCTACGTCGGCCTCGTCGTCGGCACCTGCTTCGCCGACAGCGGCAACCGGGTCACCTGCGCCGACGTCAACGAGGACAAGGTCGCGAAGCTGCGCCGCGGCGAGGTCCCGATCTACGAACCCGGCCTCGAGGAACTGATCCAGCGCAACGTGGCGGAAGGGCGGCTGTTCTTCAGTGCCGACGTGCCGGCGGCGATCCGCGCCGCCAAGGTCGTGTTCATCGCCGTCGGCACGCCGCAGGACGAGGACGGCAGCGCCGACCTCACGCACGTGCTCGCGGTCGCCGACACGATCGGCACCAACATGAACGACCGCAAGGTCGTCGTGCTGAAGAGCACGGTGCCGGTGGGCACCAACCGCAAGGTCCGCGACCGCATCGCGGCGAAGACCAAGCAGGCGTTCGATGTCGTCAGCAACCCCGAGTTCCTGAAGGAAGGCGCGGCGATCGACGACTTCACGAAGCCCGACCGCGTCGTGATCGGCTGCGAGTCGGACCACGCCCGACAGACGATGGAAGAGCTCTACGCGCCGTACCTGCGCACCGGCAAGCCGATGCTGGTCATGGACCCGCCGTCGGCCGAGATGACGAAGTACGCCGCCAACGCGATGCTGGCGACGCGCATCTCGTTCATGAACGAGATGGCGCGCATCTGCGAAGCCGTCGGCGCCGACGTCAACCACGTCCGCAAGGGCATCGGCACCGATGCGCGCATCGGCTTCCCGTTCCTGTTCGCCGGGGTCGGCTACGGCGGCTCGTGCTTCCCGAAGGACGTGCGCGCGCTGGTGTCGACCGCCAAGGAACACGGCTACACGCCGCACATCGTGCCCGCCGTCGAGCGCGTCAACGAGGAGCAGAAGCACCTGCTGTTCGCGAAGATCAAGAAGCACTACGGCGACCTGAGGGGCAAGCACTTCGCGCTGTGGGGCCTCGCGTTCAAGCCGAAGACCGACGACATGCGCGAGGCGCCGAGCCTCGTGCTGATCGACGCGCTGTTGGCCGCCGGGGCGACCGTCACCGCATTCGACCCGGAAGCGATGCACGAGGCCAAGCGCATCGTCGGCGACAAGGTCCGCTTCGCCGACCAGGCGCTGAGCGCCTGCGACGGCGCCGACGGACTCGTGCTGGTCACCGAGTGGAGCGAGTTCCGGCACCTCGATCTCGACGAGATCAAGGGCCGGCTGCGCCACAAGGTGCTGTTCGACGGCCGCAACATCTGGGACGGCGAACGCGTGCGCGCGCAGGGCTTCACCTACTACGGCGTCGGCGTGAAGTGAGCCGCGCCGACCGGCGCGGTCACCGCGGCGGTGCCACGCCGTCGGCCGCGCGCCGGGCCGCGTCGAGATGCACGGCGTCGGCGCCGGCACCGTCGCGTTCGTCCCGCGCCCGCTGCAGCGCACGGCGGGCGGACATGCCCTCGAGCGCCTTCAGGTGGCGTTCGTGCGCCGGCGCGTCGTCGTCGTCGGCTGCCGCCTCGACCGCGCGCTCGGCGTGTTCGATCGCGCGTGCCGCGGCGTCGAGGTCGCCCTTCTTCACGAACGCGAGCGCCAGCAGGTTCGCGGCTTCGATGACCTGCGACGGGCCCTCGGCACTCTCGAGCGCCGCCTGCAACCCGCTCACCGCCTCGTCGACACGCTCGAGCGACAGAAGGAGCCGCGCGCGGCACAGCCGCACCTGCTGCGCCCGCCCGGTGCCGGGCGCGACCGCCTCGGCCTTGGCGTAGGTGCCGAGCGCTTCGTCGGGCCGCTGCTGCCGCCGCTGCATCTCGGCCGCGCCGAACAGACCGCGCTGCGCGAACCGCGCCGCGTCGAGCGACGCCGCGCGCAGGTAGTCCTTCTCGGCCAGCGCGAAGCTGCCTTGCTGCCGCCAGAGCTCGGCCGCCGTGAACACCGCCGCCGCTGCCACCGGCACCTCGGCCGCGAACTGCTCGGCAATGCGGTCGTGTGCGGCTGCCGCCTGTTCGAGCGCCGTCTTGCGCTCCGGCCCGCGCAGACCGCGCAGCGCACCGACCAGGTCGCGGCCCGCCGCCAGCGCCGCGCGACCGGCCTCGCTGGTCTGCACGCGCGGCACCGCCGGCTTCGCCGCCGCATCGGCCGGCACCGACTGCGCCGCGATCCCCGTCAGGGCCACCCACACCGCCAGGACGAATCGTCTCATCGTGGTTCTCCTCGTTCTGATCTCACCGACACGTCGAGGTCGTCCGCCGTGCGGACGATCGCCTCGATTTCCTTGCGCAGGCGGCAGCGCGCCCGGTGGATCCGGGTCTTGACGGCCGTCTCCGACCAGCCGCTGCGCGCCGACAGCTCGGCGCAGCAGAAGCCGGCATGGAACTCGAGCAGCAGGTGCCGATCGATCTGCCGCAGCCGGCCCAGCGCGAGCTCGACCCACGGCAGCGCGCGGCTCGCCGAGACGCGGCGGCCCGCGATGCGATAGCAGCGTTCGCCGCCGTCGCGCACCGCGGCCACCTGCCGCTGCAGGCACAGTTCGCGCGCCAGGTCCTCGAGCGCGTGGTAGCGCACGCGCCGCGCGATCGTGCGCGTCGCGCGCCACAGCCCGCGCACGTCGCGCAGACCGCCGCTCCACGCCCACGCCGCCAACGCGACCTCCTGCACGAGGTCGTCGCGATGGCTGCGGGTCCACGGATCCGTGTACCGGCGCAGGTAGTCGCAGGCGTGGTCGCGCGCACGCGCCCACAGGAGTTCGCTGCCTTGCATGCCCGTTTCCAACCGGCTCCGACGCCGGCACGGGAAGGCACGGCAGGCCCGCGAAAACCGCGGGAATCCGGCCGTTCGCGCGCCGCTCAGGCCTGGGGTGCGTCGCCGGCCGCGCGCGCGGCGAGCTCGGCCTCGCGCGAGAGCTGGCCGTTCAACGCCGCGATGCGGTCCATGATCAGCCGCGTCGCCGCCTGCAGCCGCGCGCGCCGATCACCGCCGCCGAGCGCGTCGAGTTGTGCCGGCAGGATCGGTTCGCCGAACGCCACCGTGATGCGGCGCGGCCGCGGCCAGCGCGCGCCGGGCGGGAACGCGGCACCGGCGCCGTCGATGCCGACCGGCACGATCGGCACGCCTTCGTTGAGCACCAGCGACACGGCGCCCGGGTTGCCGCGCATCGGCAGGCCGTCGCGGCTCAGCCCGCCCTCGGGAAAGATGCCGACGACGCGGCCCTGCTGCAGCACCGCGCGCGCCGCGCGCATCGCGTCGCGGTTGCCGGCGCGCGGCGAGACCGGGATCGCGCGGTTCCAGCGGAAGAACCAGCCCAGCGAGCGCGACCGGTAGACCACCTCGGTCATCAGGAAGACCACGCGCCGCCGCAGCGACGCGCCGAGCACGATCGGGTCGACGAACGACGTGTGGTTGGCCGCCAGCACGTAGGCGCCGTGCGCCGGTGGCGCGCCGACGATGCGCAGCCGGAACCAGACGCGCAGCAGGCACCGGCAGCCGAGCCAGAACGGCCAGAACAGCGCGTTGCTGCCGCGGCCCGGCGGCGCCGCACGACGGTCGTCGGGACCGTTCGCCGGCGCCCCGCTCACATCAGAGCCCCTGCTTGGCCTTGCTGGTCCACTCACTGCCCGGGAACTCCGCGGACAGCACGCCGCGGCAGCGGGCCATGATGGTCTGGTACTCGCTGCCGCGCCACTTGTCGGCCGCGTGGATCGCGTGGTAGAGCGCCTCGGCCTGCAGGCTCGGCCAGCAGTCCTTGGTCTGCAGCCGCACGCGCAGGAACAGCATCATCGCCTCGCGCGCGGCCTCCTTGTCGCCGCCCTGCGCCTTGTCGTAGGCCAGCAGGCCGAGGCCGAGGTAGGCGCCGGCGCGCGTGCTGGAGTCGACACCATCGCGTTGCGCCAGGTCCTCGTAGATGCGGCGCGCGCCGTCGATGTCCTTCGCCTCGCGCAGGCTGTTGGCGAGCTGCACGTTGGCGCGGTTGGCGACGATCTGGCTGCTGCTGGCCTTGCCGATCACCGAGCGCAGCTTGGTCTGGAAGTCCTTCGGGTTGCCGCCGTTCGCGCGTTCGGCCATCGCTTCGAAGAACTCGCCCTCGACCGCGAGCCCGGCCGGCCAGGCGCCGCCCTGCGCGTCGAGGCGGTACTTCTGGGCGACCTTCAACGCGTCGCCGCCGCGGCCGATGCCCATGTAGTACTCGAACTTCTGGCGGAACACTTCCGGCAGCACACCGGCCTCCGGGATGCCCTTCTGCAGCTCGTCGAGCGCGGCGACCGCCTGCGACGCCTGGTCGCTGTCGAAGAACTGCGCGGCCGCACCGACGAAGCCGAGCTGCGCCAGCAGCAGGCTCTTCTCCTTCAGCTGCTCGCGCGCCACCGTCAGCATCAGGTCGGGGTCGCTGAGGCCGCGGCGGTACACGTCCTTGAACTTCGCGAGCTCGACCTTGACCACCTGGTCGGACGGCACCGTCTCGTTGTTGCCGCCCTTGGTGTAGCGCAGCTCCCGGATGTCGAAGCTGGCGACGCGAACGCCTTCGATCGTCGTGCCGTTGGCGAGCACGACCCGGTCGTCCTGGGCCAGGGCCGGCACGGCCCACAGGAAGGAGAGGGAGACAGCGATCAGGCTCGACTTCATGGACCTAGGCGGGGTCGCGGTGGAACAGAGGGGGCGGGGCATCATGCCGAGACCGGCGCGGGCAGACAACGGCGCAGGGCTGCCGGGGTTCGTTCGCGGGCCCGCGGAGCCGGCGGGGCCGCGCCGCCGGCCTCAGCCGGCGCCGTCGGCGGCCGGGGGCAGGTCGCGCACCCCTTCGAGCCGGCCGCGCGGTCGCTTGCGTTCCTGCCAGCTGGCCGCGAGGTCGTGTCCCAGCCGGCGCACCGCGATCAGTTCGGCGACCACCGACACCGCGATCTCCTCGTGGCTGCGGGCTCCCAGGTAGGCCCCCATCGGCGTGCGCACGGTCGCCAGGAAGTCCTCGCCGATGCCCGCGGCGCGCAACTGCTTCCACAACAGCGCCTGCTTGGTCTTGCTGCCGATCATGCCGAGGAAACGCAGCCGTTCGCCGTGTGCGAACCGCCGCCCGAGCGCCTCGAGCACGACGCCGTCCTCGCGGTGGCCGCGCGTGACGACGATCGCGTAGCTGTTGGCGCGGATCGGCAGGTCGGCGACCGCGTCGGGGAACGGCAGCGTGCGCGTGGCGTGCGCCTCCGGGAAGCGCTCGGCGCTGGCGAAACCGGCGCGGTCGTCGACGACCGTCGTGCGGAAGCCGGCCAGCGCCGCGACCTGGCACAGCGCCTTGCTGACGTGGCCGCCGCCGAAGATCGCCAGCGCCGGCGTCGTGATCGGCTCGACGAAGATCGTGACCTCGCCGCCGCACATCAGGCCCGAATCCGGCGAATCCTGCTCGGTCAGACGGAACGACAACGAGCGCGGCTGCTCGTCGGCGATCGCCTGCAGCGCCGCCTCGTAGACCTCGGCCTCGAGGCAGCCGCCGCCGACCGTGCCGAGGAACGTGCCGTCGGCGAGCACCAAGAGGCGCATCGTCGTGCGCCCCGGCGTCGACCCGCGCGTGCCGACGATGGTCGCGAGCGCGGCCGGGATGCCTTCGCGGCGCAGGCGCACGATCTCCTCGAACACGTCGGGCTGGGCAGTCACGCGCTACAGGCTATCCGCGGCCGCCCGGCCGCGCGATCGGTGCAGCGCCCGCACGTCGGCCAACGTCAGCCGTTCGAGCGCCGCCCGCCCCCGCGGGCCGGCCGACGACTTGACCACGAGGTAGCGGTCGCGGGCCTCGCAGCCGTGGCAGCGGCCGTAGCGCACCGCGTCGAGCAGGCGGCGGTCGCCACAGCCCTCGCAGACGCGCAGGTAGAGGAACCGCCGGCGGCGCGGCCGGCCCGGCAGGCGCGGGTCGTCGACCGGAATGTCGTGCGTCACCGCGGGCTCGTGGCCGGCGAGCCGCATCAGCGACCGCCAGTGGCGGCCGTGCGCGGCGACGTTGGGGCCGAACAGCCGGAACGCCGCGATGTGCGCTGCCTCGTGGGCCAGCACCATCGGCAATTCCGCCGGTGCGCGCGCCAGCAGCGTCGGGTTCAGTTCGATGCGGCCGCTGCGCTGGAACGCGCGGCCGGCGGTCGAGCTGAGCCGCCGGTTCCACCGCACGGCCACGGCCGTGTCGCGCACTCGCCACGCGGCCAGCAGCTCGGCGGTGCGGCGTTCGAGTTCGGCCTCGGTCGGCAGCGTCACGCGCGCATCGAAGCACGCCGCCCGGTTCCTGTCAGCGCCCGACCGACGGCGCGCGCGCGGCGCGGGCCTGGAGCTCGCCGATCGCCAGCGGCAGCGTCAGCATGCCGAACCCGACCAGTGCCATCGGGATCGAGTCCGACAGCGTCGGCACCGAGAAGACCTCGAGCCACCGCAGCACCGCGGCGCCGACGCCGAACACGAACAGCAGCCAGCCGATGCCGAACCAGGCGGTGCGGCCCAGCGGCGCCAGTGCACCGAGGCGGGCCGACAGTGGGGCAGACCGCTGCTCGCCGGCCAGCACGCGCAGGATCTCGCTGCGCGTCGCCGCGTCGAGCTGCGGGTGCTCGAGCGCCTTCTGCAGCAGCTCGAACCGCCGCAGCTGCAGGCGCTGCGCGCTGGCGCGCGCCGAAGTCAGCAGCGCGACGATGCCAACCAGGACGATCAGCACCGCGAACGCCAGGAACAGGCCGATCATCCGTGCATCCATGTCCGGTCCTACTGCGGCTGCCGCCGCGCCTCGAGTTCGCGCAGTGCGAACGGCCACGTCACGAGACCGAAGCCCGCGACCGACGCCACCACGCCGCCCATCGTCGCATCGTCGTCGTTGAACACGCCGCCGACCACCGCGACGCCGATGCCGACGAACAGCGCGATCCAGCCGACCGACAGCACGAACGCCATCCACGGCGTCGTGCCGTCGCGCGGCGCGCGGCGGCCGGTCAGCTGCTGCGTCAGCGACTCGAGCGTGGCCCGGTCGATCGCCGGGTTCTGCAGCGCGGTCTCGAGCAGCTGCAGGTTGCGTTCGCGGATCCGCGCCCGCTGCTCGAACACGTTCTTCGTCAGCACGAAGGCGAACACGATCAGCAGGATGACGGCGAATTCCATCGGCGGCTCGGGGACGAGGGCGCGGCTACGGCGCCGCCGTCAGTCTATTCCGGGAAGGCCGAGGCCGTGCAACAGCTGCCCCGGATCGCCGTCCCAGACCAGGTCGGCATCGGCGATCCGGCACCGGTCGTTGCGCCGCCAGACGAACGGCCAGCCGAGCGCGCGGGCGGCCTCGTGGTCGGGTTCGCGGTCGCCGACCATCACGACGCGGTCGGCGCCGGCAGCCTGCCGCGCCAGCCGCAGCATGTCGGTCTTGGTGGCGACGCCGTCGCTGTCGAGGCAGAACTGCCAGTCGGTCAACGCCGCCAGGCCCTGGCCGTGCTGCATCGCGGCCATGTAGGTGCGGCGGCAGTTGCTGGCGAGCGCGACCTTGACGCCGATGCGGCGCAGGTGCTGCAGCAGCGACCGCACGCCGTCGAACAGGTAGTCGACGCCGCAGCTGACGGTCTCGACCTCCATCGGCAGCACGACCGCGCGCAGGTCCTGCCAGCGGTGCTTGTGCGCTTCGGGCAGGAACGGCGCCCAGACGCCGGCGTCCTTCATGCCGACCACGGCTTCGGCTTCGGCGACGGTCGGCAGCGTCACGTCGATGCCGTTCGCGGCGGCGAACCGCTGCAGGCCGCTGCGGATCACCGGCGCCCACCAGCGGAACGTGTCGTGCAGGGTGCCGTCGACGTCGAACACGACGAGTTCCGGCGGGACGTGGCGGCGCAGCGTGGCCATCAGAGGTACTTCACCTGCAGCACGCCCATGCGTTCGCACTCGACCAGCACGCGGTTGACGGTGCGGCCGCAGGTGTCCATCGCCGCACTGCCGGGCTGCTGCGGCTCGGCCTTCAGGTGCACGACGAAGCGCTGCAATTCGTCCTGGGACATCGCGCGCGTGCGCTGGCGCAGCCGCAGCACCGCGGCCTCCCACGGCATCCGTTCGCCGTCGCAACGCACCCAGCCGTCGCCGCCGACCACGACTTCGACCAGTCCGGCGCTGCTGTCGAAGTCGGCGTGCACCGCTTCGTTCGACGCGCAGGCCGCGACCAGGAGCGCCAGCGCGATGCCCGCGGCAGCTCTCATCGGGCCGCGATCCCCTGCACTTCGATGCGCGCCGCGGGGTCGAACAACGACACCACCTGGAACATCGCCATGCCCGGATAGTGCTTGCCGCAGTGACGGCGCCAGACGGCGCCGAACTGCTTGCGAGCGGTCGCGTAGTCGTCGCGGCTCGTCACGTAGAAGTTCAGCTGCACGACGTCGGCGAACGCCATGCCGGCATCGCGCAGGATCGCGCCGATGTTCGCCAGCGCGCGGTCGAGCTGCGCGACCAGGTCGCCGGGACTCTCGACGCGGCCGGCGGCGTCGTAGCCGCACTGGCCGGCCAGGTAGAGCGTGCGCTGTTCGCCGCTCTCGACGAGCCAGGCGTGCGCGAAGCCCACGGGCGGCGCGAGGTCGGACGGGTTGATCGGGCGCTTGCTCATGGCGAAGGAGGTGCGGGCGGCAGTTCGCGCAGGATCGCGCGCACCGGGCTGCTGTCGCCGTTCACGATCCGCAGCGGCAGCGCGATCAGTTCGTAGTCGCCGGGCGGCACGCGCGACAGATCGAGGTTCTCGAGGATCGCGACACCGCCCGCGTGCAGCACGTGGTGGCCCTGCAGGTCCTTGCTGTCGGCGTGGTCCATGCTCGGCGTGTCGATGCCGACCAGCACGATGCCGGCGGCGACCAGCGCCGCGGCGGCGGCGGCGCCGACCGCCGTGAAGCCGCCGTCCCAGGTGCGATGGTCGTGGCGGTCGCGCGTGCGGAACAGGATCCGCTCGGCGCCCTGCAGCACCGCGGGCGTGAGCCGCGCGGCCGGGATCAGCAGAGGCGAACCCTCGCCGCGCACGTCGACGACGCGGCACCGGCCGAGGTACTGCCGCAGGTCGACGCTGGCGATGTCGCGGCCGGCGAGGTCGAAGTGCAGCGGCGCATCGGTGTGCGTGCCGACGTGCACCGACATGCGGATCGTGCTGACGTTGCACGAGCCGCCGTCCTCCTGGCGCAGCACCCACTGCTGCGAGAACGGCGTGTCGCCCGGGAACGCGGCGGTCGCCGGTTCGAGCGGTTCGCTGACGTCCCAGATGCGGCGCGGGTCGGCCATGTCAGCCCGGCTTGCGCGCCGCCTGCAGGAAGCGCCGGTGTTCGCCGGCATCGAGGATCTCGCGCATGGCGCGCACGGCGGCACGCACCTCGGCTTCGGTGTTGTAGAAGTGCGGCGCCACGCGCAGACCCGCGTCGGGTCGGAAGTCGACGACGATCTCGCGCGCCGCCAGCGCCTGGCAGACCGCGTAGCCGTCGGGCACGTCGAGTGCGACGTGGCCGCCGCGGCGCTGCGGCTCGACGGGCGAACGCAGCGCCAGGCCGGCGCGCTGCGCCTCCTCGACCAGCAGCTGCGTCAGCCGCTGGCTGCGCGCGCGGATCGCCGGCAGGCCGGCCTCGGCGACGATGCCGATGCCCTCCATGCCGGAGTGCAGCGCCGGCACGTTCGGCGTGCCGGTCGCGAAGCGGCCGCCGTCGTCGCGGTAGTCCTGCCCCTGCGGCGAGAACGCGAACGGGTTCTTGTGCGCGGCCCAGCCGGTGAACGTCGGCTGCAGCGTGCGCGCCCGGTCCGGATCGACGTAGAGGAAGCAGTTGCCGGGGCCGCCGCAGAGCCACTTCAAGGCGCCGCCGACCGCCGCGTGCACGCCCCACTTCGCCAGCTCGAGCGGCAGCGTGCCGACCGAGTGGAACACGTCGAGGATCACGAACGCGCCGACGCGCTCGGCCTTGGCGACGATCGGCGCCGGGTCGACGATCGCGGCGCTGCGGAACATCACGTGGTCGATCGCGACCAGCAGCGTGCGGTCGTCGATCGCATCGACGACCTGCTGCACGTCGGTCGAGATGCCGTCGGCGGCGGCCGGCACGCGCACGAGCCGCGCCCCGCGCCGCGCGCGGGCTTCGTAGATGTACTGGTCGGACGGGAAGTTCCGGTCCGCGTAGACGATGCCGTTGCGCGCGCCGTCGAACGCGAAGCACGACAGGATCATCTCCAGCGCGACCGCGACGTTCTGGTGCATCGACACCGTGCCGGGCGCCGTGCCGAGCACGCCGGCGATGCGGTCGGCGACGCGTTCCTGCAGCGTCCACCAGCCGTCACCCCAGGCACGCACGCCGCGCAGGTCCCACGCGTCGAGGAACTCGGCGACCCGCGCGCGCGCCGCCGCCGGCATCGCGCCGAGCGAGTTGTTGATCAGGTAGTTCGTGCGCGCCGTGATCGGGAAGCGGTCACGGAACGCCAGCAGCGGTTCGGCAGCGGTCATCGGCGGAAACCAGGAACGCGCGTTCTAGCGCACCGGTGCGACCGGTGCACGCTCGGCTGCTGCCGGGCGGGCCGGCGACCGCGAGCGCCGCTACGCCTGCGCCGGGCGCATCGTGCGGCGCACCGCGGCGACCAGGCCCGGTTCGGCGCCGAGCCGTTCGGCCGCGGCGACGTGGCGCTCGGCTTCGGCGACGTCGCCGAGCAACGTGCAGGCCTGTGCCAGATGCAGCCGCGTCGACGCGTCGTGCGGCGCCAGGTCGTGCGCGCGCTGCAGGTGCCCGTGGCCCTCCTGCAACGCGCCGCGCGTCAGCAGCAGGATGCCGAGCCGGTTGTGCGCGTCGGCGCAGCCGTCGTCGCAGCGCAACGCGCGGCGCAGCAGGCGTTCGGCCCGGCGCTCGCGGCCGAGCCGGTGGTGCACGAGCCCGAGCAGGTACCAGGCCTCCGCGGCGCCGCCGACGTCGCGCACCAGCGACCGCGCGGCGGCGAGCGCCGCAGCGAGGTCACCGCGGCCGATCGCGTGTTCGACCTCACGCGAACCCGACCACAGCCCCGGCACCGCGGCCAGGCGCAGCAGCCGCCGCGCGTGCGGCTCGACTTCGGCCGGCAGCCCGACCTCGAGCGCGAGGCGCAGCGCGGTCGCCGCCGCCGCGGTCGCCCCGAGCAGCAGCTGCGCGCGCGCGAACTCGAACGACAGCATCGCGTGGCGCGGCTCCTGTTGCAGGGCCCGCGCGGCGACCGCCGCGGCCGCTTCGGCCCGCCCTTCCTCGAGCAGGAACGAGACCACGAGCCGCGCGGACGGCAACGCCAGCGCCGGCCGCTGCAGCAGCTCGTCGGTCAGCACGCGCCGGCCGGCGTGATCGCCGGTGCGGTCGCAGACGGCCGCGAGCTGCGCCAGCACCGCATCGCTGACGGCGCCGCGCGCGCGCGCCGCCGCCACCAGCGCGCGCAGCTCGTCGAAGCGACCACGCCGGAACAGCAGCGCGGCCGCGCGCTCGACGTGTTCGGCATCGGCGGTCGCCAGCGCCGCCGCGCGCGCGGCCACGCTCGCCGCCAGTTCCTCGTCGCCGGCCGACTGCGCCAGCGCGCTGATGCGATCGAACAGCGGCAGCGACGGCACCGCCGCCGCGGCCAGTTCGGCCAGCAGCGCCAGCGTCTCGCGCGGCGCGAGGCTGCGGCGCAGCATGTGGCCGGCGAAGCCGAGCACCAGATCCTGCACGTCGGCGTGGTCGGGCGCGAGTTCGACGCAGCGCCGCGCCGGCCGCAGCGGGTCCGGCGCCGGATCGTCGAGGTTCGCTTCGCGGCGCAGCAGCGCGTCCTTCAGCACCAGGAACCAGCCGAGCGCCTCGCCGCCGAGATCGGGCGTCGGCTGCGGCCGTCCGCTCCAGCCGAGCAGCCCCATCAGGTCGAACTCGAGCCGCGCCAGCGCGTCGAGCGGTCGGCGCGGGTCGAACGGCAGTTCGTGGTCGGCGAGCACGCGCTGGCCGTGCGCGTCGACGACGCGGAACTGCAGCACGCCGTCGCGCAGCATGCCGTCGCACAGGAAGCGCGCATCGCCCTGCTTGTGCAGCTGCGCCAGCGCCTGCGGTTCGAGCAGCGCGCCCAGGCGCAGGAACGTGCGCTGGCCGTCGACCTGGCCGAGGAACGGGAAGAACCGCACGCCGCGGTCGGCACCGCCGTTGAGCCGCGTCACCAGCAGGCGCGGCACCTGCCGGGCCAGCACTTCGTAGGGCGCCGCGCCGACGACGGGACGCAACCCATCGGCGAGAGCGAACGCGAACACGACCGCGGCGGTCATGGGCCGTTTATCGAGCGCCGGCCGCGTGGACCTCCGGCAGCGCCTGCGGCGACCATGCCACCGGGCCGTTCGCGCGCCGGGCCCGGCCAGCGGGGCGCGGCCACCACAACCCGCAAGAATCCAGGTCACGGGCATTGCCTTGCTCCAGGGAGCCGGTATGCATCGGCCACGAGCCGGGGCCCGGCCCCCACCCTCCCCTTCGACACCCATGGGCAAGATCGTCAGGTGCCGCGAATGCGGCAAGGTCTACCGCGAACTCGACGAGCTCGAGGACCTGCGCGACAACGACAGCGTCTGCCTCGTCTGCAACAACACCATCGAGGTCGCCGACTGGGACCGCATCCTGGCGTCGTACGAGGACGACGACGGTGACGTCGACGACGACGACGACGATTGGGAGGAAGACGACGAGGCCGAAGGCGACGACGAGGAGGCCGAGGAGGACCTCGGCGAAGAGGAGTTCGACGACGACCTCGGCGAGGAGGAGGAGGAGGACGAGGAGGAAGAGGACGACGAGGACGAAGACGAGGACGAAGACGAGGAAGAGGACGACGAGGACTGAACGGCCGCCGGCGGCGCCCCCGGTGGCGCGCCATCTTGGCAGTGCTCGGCGGGTGGGAAACTGCCATTTTGACCCTGACGGAGCCTCGACCGGGCCGGGTCACCTGCAGCAAGCCGATTCAGCACAGCTACTTGCAGTAGCCTGCCAGCGGCGGCACATGGCTTGCTTTCGCGCGCGCCCCAACCGCCCGCGCCATGCAGAGTTTCCGAGTGCTCCTGGTCGAAGACGACGACTCCCTGAGGTCCTGCCTCGGCGAGTTCCTCGCGTCCCACGGCTGGGAGGTCGGCGCGACCGCCTTCGGCGCCGACGCGGTGGCGATGGTGCGCCGCCAGCGCTTCGACTTCTCGATCCTCGACTTCCACCTGCCGGGCATGACCGGCCTCGAGCTGTTCCAGCAGCTCGCGTCGATCCGGCCGCTGCCGGCGATCCTGATGTCGGGCCTCGCCTCGGCCGAAGAAGCGGCCGCCGCGCGCCACGCCGGCTTCTTCACCTTCCTGCGCAAGCCGCTCGAACTCGACCGGCTGCGACAGACCGTGCAGCAGCTGATCCAGACCCACTTCGGTGGGCCGGTCGCGCTGCCACCGAAGCACTTCTTCCCGACCTCAGGCCCGCGACCCCGACCGGGACGCTGACCCGGCACGCAGGCCCGTTCCCTCCCCTTCTTCTTCTCCCCACCACTCCGAGAACCCAGCCATGTCGAAGACCAAGTCCGCCACCGTGACCCCCCTTGGTGACCGCGTGCTCGTCAAGCGCGTCGCCGCCGACGACAAGACCAAGGGCGGCATCATCCTGCCCGACACCGCCAAGGAGAAGCCGCGCGAAGGCATCGTCGTCGCGGTCGGCAACGGCAAGCTGCTCGACAACGGCTCACGCCAGGCGATGTCGGTCAAGCAGAAGGACCGCGTGCTGTTCAGCTCGTACGCCGGCTCGGAGATCAAGCTCGACGGCGATGAGCTGCTGATCCTCGGCGAGGACGAGATCCTGGCCGTGATCGAGTGATCGCGCGCCCCGCTCCCCACCACCAAGCACCCATCACCTGAGTATTCCCATGGCAGTCAAGAAGATCGCATACGACCAGGAAGCGCGCGAGCGCATGCGCGACGGCGTCAAGAAGCTGGCGCGCGCCGTCAAGGTCACGCTCGGCCCGCGCGGCCGCAACGTCATCATCGAGAAGTCGTTCGGCAGCCCGCTGGTCACCAAGGACGGCGTCACCGTCGCCAAGGAGATCGAACTCGAGGGCAAGTACGAGAACCTCGGCGCGCAGCTGGTCAAGGAAGTCGCGTCGAAGACCTCGGACGTGGCCGGTGACGGCACCACGACCGCGACCGTGCTCGCCGAAGCCATCTTCGAAGAGGGCATCAAGAACGTGACGGCCGGCGCCAACCCGGTCGGCATCAAGCGCGGCATCGAGAAGGCGGTCGCGAAGGTCGTCGAGCAGATCAAGCAGAACAAGATCGACGTCAAGGGCAAGAAGGAGATCGCCCAGGTCGGTTCGATCGCCGCCAACAACGACGAGGAGATCGGCAAGATCCTCGCCGACGCCATGGAGCGCGTGGGCAAGGACGGCGTGATCACGGTCGAAGAGGGCAAGAGCCTCGTGACCGAGGTCAAGTGGGTCGAAGGCATGCAGTTCGACAAGGGCTACCTGTCGCCGCACTTCGTCACCAACCAGGACAAGATGGAGGCGGTGCTGGAGAACCCCTTCATCCTGATCCACGAGAAGAAGATCTCGTCGATCAAGGACATGCTGCCGCTGCTCGAGAAGATCGCGCAGAGCGGCCG
>JAEUHR010000055.1 GCA_016794425.1 Planctomycetota bacterium | reverse complement strand
GCATCGGCGAGCGGTGCAGCTCCTGCTCGTTCCCCCAGCGCATGTAGGCCGTCATCATCTTGGCGAACGGCATGCCCCAGTCGCCGAGGTGGTTGATGCCGTGCACGGTGGCGCCGAGGTGGCGGTGGATGCGGCACAGGGAGTTGCCGATCACCGTGCTGCGCATGTGGCCGATGTGGAACGGCTTGGCGATGTTCGGCGAGCTGAAGTCGATGCAGACGACCTGGCCCGAGGACGGCGCCTTGCCGTACGGCGGCGCGTCGCGGTGGATCGCGGTCAGCACCGCGCGCGCCAGTGCCGCGCGGCGGAAGCGGAAGTTGACGAACGGCCCGGCCGCGGCAGCCGCCTCGACCACGTCGTCGGGTGCGATCGCCGCCGCCAGTTCGCCGGCCAGCGCCGGCGGCGCCTTGCCCGCGAGTTTGCCGAGCTGGAACGCGCCGAGCGCGACGTCGCCGTGGTCGCGGTTCTTCGGCGGATCCAGACGGACCAGCGGCTCGGCGGCGGCGCGGTCGAGGCCGAGGGTCACGCAGGCGGCGAGCAGGCGTTCGCGGAGATGGTCGTGCAGTTCGGTCACGGCAGGGTGGGTTCGTTCGGCGGGCGCGAGACGATACCGATGGGGGGGCTCGGACGCTGCAATCGTGGCGGCGTCGACCCTCGGATCCGGAGCTGGTGCGTCGCGAACGGTGTGGTGTCCGAAGCCACCGTCGAGCAACTCTGCCCGTCGGTTCCTCTGGGGTGGTGGACTGGACGCGAAGCCGATTCTCGTCGCGTCGGTACGACACATCGCGCGCAAGGGCGGCTCACGCGCGGCGGCACCGCACTTGCGTTGGTCGGCGCATGAGGCCCTTCTCTTCGATCGTCGCTTTGCTCGGCACCGCGGTGTTGCCGGCGCAAGTGTTCGCCCCACCGCAGAGCCATTCGCTGCCGCCCGGCTTCCAGAGCATCGTTGACGTCGCGCTCGGTGACCTCGACGGCGACGGCGTGCTCGACCTCGTGGCCAACGACCAGGTGTTTGCGGTCGTCGGCCGCGTGTGGACGTGGCGTGGTCTCGGCAGCGGTGCGTTCGCGGCCAGTCCGGGGCCGCTCCAGAACCTCGTCGCGCCGCGACGGGACCTGACGATCGCCGACCTCGACGGTGATGGGGCGGCCGATGTGATCGGCTCGTCCTTGCCCTCGGTGTTTCAATTGCGAAACAGCGGCAGCGGCAGCTTCACGTCGGTCCCGACACCGGGAGCGCCGGTGATGGCCCGCGTCGGGGATTTCACCGGTGACGGCCTGCCGGATCTGTGCGTGCGGGTGGGGAACGACCTGGGACGGATGGTCGGCGATGGCGCCGGCGGCTTCGGACCCGTGCAACTCGTACCGGGACCGTTCGGGCAGGGGTTCGCTGGTCTCGCTGCGGCCGACGTGGAGCGGGACGGGGACCTCGACCTCTTCGTCGGACGCACGAACCTCGGGATGCTCTACCTGCTGCGCAACGACGGCAGCGGCGCGTTCTCGATCGAGGCGATCAACCTCGCGCCCTCGCTCTCCTTCCCGGCCGAATGCGACCTGCTGGACGTCGACGGCGACGGCCTGCGTGACATCGTCGAGCGCGGCTCGTTCGCCGGTATCGCAGTGCACCGCAACCTCGGCGGCGTGTTCGCCTACGAGCCCTTGCTCGTAGAGGCATCCGCCACAGACCTCGCGGCTGCGGACGTCGACGGGGACGGGCGTGTCGAGGTCGTCGTCGCGGATGCTGCGGGCATCCGTGTGCTGCGGCCGACCGCAGCCGGCGCGTTCGATTTGCTCGAGAGCGCTTCGGTCGGCGCCGGCGGTCGTCTGGCGCTCGGGGATCTCGACGGCGACGGTGGACTCGACGTGGTCGCGATCGACGGCGTCGCGCTGCACGTGCTGCGGAATGGGCAAGCCTCGCCGCGTGGAGTGGCGACGTTCGGAACCGGCACGGCAACGTGCCGCGGCCGCATCGGCATCCGCGCCGTGACCCCTCCGACGCTCGGCGACCTCGACTTCCTCGTGTCGTGCAGCAACACCCCCGCCGGCGGCACCGGGCTGCTGGCGGTGGGGACGCGGGTGACGAACGGGTGGGATCCGCTCGGCATCGACCTCACGCTGCACCTCGGTATCGCGGTCCCCGCTGCGATCCTGACCGGCGACAGCGGGGGGGCCGCGCACGCCGTGCTGCCGATCCCGGCGTTCCCGCTCCTGGCCGGGCTGACGATCCACATGCAGTCGATCTGGCTCGCCGACGCCGCCAATGGCGACACCTGCAGCCCCGCCTGGTCCGACCTGGCGTCGTCCCGCGGCCTGTCGCTGACCCTGCAGCGCTGAACCGGGAACTTCGGTCTGCAGACGAAGCCCGCGCGGATCGCGGGCGCGGCCGAATGCGGCGCCCGGTTGCCGAGGCGCTCCGGCGCCGGGCGGCGGAACCGCACCCTCGTGCGCGGAGACGGGCGCTCGCGTGGTGCCTGGCAAGCGCCCATCGGGCCCCTGCGCCCTCCGGCGACACTGCCGAACGTCTGGGCGACAGGAGCACCGGAAGGTCGTGCGGTGGGCGGCGGGTCGCGGGTCGGAATGGCAGGACAGCGACCGGGCCCGCTGCCCGCTGCGCTCTCGTCGCCCGTCCGGATGACCTTGAATATTCGGCGCATGATGCCGAATATTCAAGGTGCCATGACTCGCGACCTGATCCGCCGACGGCATCTCGAGGCCATCGACGACCTCTTTCAGGTGTTTCCGGTCGTGGCGTTGCTCGGCGCGCGCCAGGTCGGCAAGTCGACCCTGGCGCGCACCTTGGCCAAGCGGACCCGAGGACCGGTCGAGTTCTTCGATCTCGAGGATCCCGAGGATCGCCGTCGCCTCGAGGATCCGGGGCTCGTGTTGCGGGAACTCGAAGGGCTCGTGGTGCTCGACGAGGTCCAGGCCCTGCCGGAAGTGTTTCCGTTGCTGCGCGTGCTGGCGGATCGCAAGGCGCGTCCGGCGCGATTCCTCGTGCTCGGCAGCGCCGCGCCAGACCTGTTGCAGCAGTCGTCCGAGTCCCTCGCGGGTCGCATCGGACACCACTACCTGACCGGGCTCGATCTCGGTGAAGTCGGCGTACGCCGACTGAGGTCGTTATGGCTGCGCGGGGGCCTTCCTCGCGCTCTGCTCGCGCCGACGGACGCCGCGAGCTTCACCTGGCGTCAGGGCTTCGCGCAGACGTTCTTTGCGCGCGATCTACCCGGACTCGGTCTCAACGTGCCGCCGCCGACCATGGCGCGCTTCTGGGCCATGCTCGCGCATTGGCATGGTCAGACCTGGAACTCGTCCGAGTTCGCGCGCTCCTTCGGCGTCGCGGACACGACCGTGCGGCGCTACCTGGACCTCCTGACGGCGACGTTCCTGGTGCGGCAGCTGCGACCGTGGCACGAGAACCTGGCCAAGCGCCAGGTGAAGTCACCGAAGGTCTACCTCGCCGACAGCGGCCTGCTGCACGCGGTGCTCGGCTTGCGCGACCACCGCGATCTGCAGCGGCACCCCAAGGTCGGTGCATCGTGGGAGGGCTTCCTGCTGGAGCAGGTCATCGCGCACCTGGGCGCCGCACCCGACGAGTGCTACTTCTGGGCGACCTACGCCGGTGCCGAACTCGACCTCCTGGTGGTTCGCGGCAAACGCCGCATCGGCTTCGAGTTCAAGTACACCGAGGCGCCTTCGGTCACTCCGTCGATGCAGGTCGCCAAGGCCGATCTCTGCCTCGACGATCTGGTTGTACTGCACGGCGGTTCCAAGTCGTGGCCGATGGCCGACGGGATCCGGGCCGTGGCGGCAGCCCGGCTGACGAGCGACGTCGCGCGCCTGCCGGACTGACGGCCGGCTGCTGCGGCTGCGCACCATGGCCCGGGGGGCGACCGCTTTGCGGCCCATCGGGCGCGGCGCGCGCCGCGGTTCCCATGATGGGTCCTGCATGGCAAGCCGTCGCATGAGCACACCCGCCCGCCGCCGTTCCGTTCCGCCTCGGAGTCCCCGGCCGAAGCCCGCCGCCTGGACCTATGGCTATGCCGACTACGCGAAGGTCCTGCGCGCCGCCGGTTCGCGCGACGCGCTCACCTCGCTGCTGGGCGGCAAGGGCAGCAACCTCGCCGAGATGACTTCGCTCGGGCTGCCGGTGCCGCCAGGGTTCGTGATCACGACCGAAGCGTGCAAGGCGTTCCTCGCCGGCCGCGGGCGCTTTCCCGACGGCATGTGGGACGAGGTGCTGGCCGCGCTGCGCGCGCTCGAACGCCGGACCGGCAAGCGGCTCGGCGACCCGAAGCGGCCGCTGCTGGTGTCGGTGCGCAGCGGCGCGCGCTTCTCGATGCCCGGCATGATGGACACGGTGCTGAACCTCGGCATGACCGACGAGGTCGCCGCGGCGCTGGCGGCCGAGGCCGGCGAACGGTTCGCCCAGGACGCCTACCGCCGCTTCGTGCAGATGTTCGGCCGCGTCGTGCTCGGCGTGCCCGACGAGCACTTCGAGGCGCCGTTGGCGGAATGCCGCCGCGCCCGCTCGGCGACCAACGACTCCGAGCTGCCGGCCGAGGATCTGCGCGCGGTGACGGCGCGCTTCCTCGACGTCGTGCAGCAGCACACCGGCAAGCCGTTCCCGCGCGATCCGCTGCAGCAGCTGCGGCTCGCGATCGAGGCCGTGTTCCGCTCGTGGAACGGCAAGCGCGCGTTCGACTACCGCAAGGCGGCCGGCATCCCGCACGACCTCGGCACCGCGGTCAACGTCGTCGCGATGGTGTTCGGCAACATGGGCCAGGACTCGGCGACCGGCGTCGCGACGACGCGCGACGTCACCACCGGCCAGAACGAGATCGAGGGCGACTTCCTGGTCGACGCGCAGGGCGAGGACGTCGTGTCCGGCACGCGCACGCCGCGGCCGATCGCCGACCTCGCCGCGTGGCGGCCGAAGCTGTGGCGCGAGTTCCGCCGCTGGTGCCAGCTGCTCGAGAAGCACTACCGCGACGTGCAGGACGTCGAGTTCACGATCGAGCGCGGCACGCTGTGGATGCTGCAGACGCGCTCGGCCAAACGCACCGCACAGGCGGCGATCCGGATCGCCGTCGACCTCGCCACCGAGAAGCGCATCACGCGGCAGCAGGCGGTGCTGCGCGTGCAGCCCGAGCACGTCGACTACTTCCTGCACCCGCAGTTCGACGCCGAGGCGCGGCGCGCGGCGAAGGCCGGCGGTGCGCTGCTGACGACGGCGCTGAACGTGTCGCCCGGCGCGGCGATCGGCCAGGCCGTGTTCGACGCCGACACGGCCGAACGGCTGGCGCGGCAGGAAAACAAGAAGGTCGTGTTGGTGCGGCCCGAGACCAAACCCGACGACGTGCACGGTCTGCTCGCATCGCAGGGAGTCGTGACGAGCCGCGGCGGCCGCACGAGCCACGCGGCGCTGGTCGCGCGGCAGTTCGGCAAGCCGGCGGTCGTCGGCGCGATGCAGCTCGAGGTCGATCCGGTCGCGCGGCAGCTGACCGGACCGGGTGGCATCGTCGTGCGCGAAGGCGACTGGCTGTCGCTCGACGGCACCACCGGCGAAGTGTTCGTCGGCCAGCTGCCGACCGTCGTGCCCGACGTCGCCGACCCGCACCTGGTGCGGCTGCTCGGCTGGGCCGACGCCGAGCGCCGGCTCGGCGTGCAGGCCAACGCCGACTACCCGCGCGACGCCGAACGCGCGCGGCGGTTCGGCGCCGAAGGCATCGGCCTGTGCCGCACCGAGCACATGTTCTTCGAGGCCGAGCGGCTGCCGATCGTGCAGGCGATGATCCTCGCCAGGGACGAAGGCGAACGGCGCCAGCACCTCGATCGGCTGCTGCCGCTGCAGCGCAGCGACTTCGCCGGCCTGTTCCGCGCGATGGACGGCCTGCCGGTGACGATCCGGCTGATCGATCCGCCGCTGCACGAGTTCCTGCCCGACCACGACAAGCTGGTGCGCGAGACGACGTCGCTGCAGACGAAGCTGTCGCTGCACGCCGGCGACGAGCCGGCGATGGCGCAGCAGCTGGCGTCCGACGAGCGGCTGCTGCACAAGCTCGACGAACTGCGCGAGCAGAACCCGATGCTGGGGCTGCGCGGCGTGCGGCTCGGCATCCACATGCCGGACCTCGTGCGCATGCAGGTGCGAGCGATCTTCGAGGCCGCCTGCGACTGCGCCGCCGACGGCATCGACGTGCACCCGAAGGTGATGATCCCGCTGACCGCGACCAGCGTCGAACTGCAGGTCGAACGGCAGGTGCTCGAGGCCGAGGCCAGGGCCGTGATGAAGGAGCGCGGCCGCAAGGTGAAGTACCTGTTCGGCACGATGATCGAGATCCCGCGCGCGGCGTTGACCGCCGACCGGCTCGCCGAACACGCCGAGTTCTTCTCGTTCGGCACCAACGACCTGACGCAGACCACCTTCGGCATCTCGCGCGACGACGCCGAGACCGGCTTCCTGCAGGAGTACCTGCAGAAGGGCATCCTCGCCGACAACCCGTTCGCGACGATCGACCGCGACGGCGTCGGCCAGCTGATGCGGCTGGCGGTCGAGCGCGGGCGGGCGGCGCGGCCGAAGCTCGATTGCGGCATCTGCGGCGAGCACGGCGGCGACCCGCGCACGATTGCGTTCTGCCACGAGATCGGCCTCGACTACGTGTCGTGCTCGCCGTTCCGGCTGCCGGTCGCGCGGCTGGCGGCGGCGCACGCCGCGTTGCGGGCGAACGCAGCGCGCTGACGGCGCGGGTGGGCAGCGACGCGGGTCCGCGGCAGAATGGCGCGATGATCCGACTGCTCGTGCCGGTGCTGTTCGCCGTCGTTGCGTTCGCGGCCTGCGGTGAGTCCGCCGAAGCCCGCGCCGCGCGCAAGGAGATCACCGAAGCGATCGACGCGACGCGTGACCTGGTGCTGAGTTCGCTCGCCGACCTGAAGCAGAAGGCCGAACCGCAGATCGACCGGCTCGGCGAAGGGCTGCTGGCGCTGCGCGCCGAAGCCGAGGCGCGGGGCCAGCAGCTCAGCGCCGCGGCCGCGCCGCTGGTGCAGAAGGCGGAGGCGAGCCTCGCCGAGGCAAAGCAGCGGCTCAGCGCCGCGCGCGACGCGTCGGCCGAGAAGACGGCCGCGGCGCTGGCCGAACTGCAGGCGAGCCTGCGCAGCGCCGGCGAGGCGCTCGCGGCGGCGAAGCAGTCGCTGCAGGCAGACACGCCGCCGAAGTGACGGCGTGAGCCGTGCTGCGCGGCGGAACCGACCGTGACGGCAGCGAGGACGGAGATTCTGTTCGCTCCGTGGCGTCCGGTCGTTGAGAGCGGAGACCGAAGGGGTCGGGCCGATGGGCGCCGGCGCACCGGACCCCCCTGCTTCTCGCGCTCGCCTCCCGCCATGACAACGGCTCGCATGCTCGCATCGGCCACCGCCGTAACGGCCCTTGCCCTCGCGCTCTCTGCTCTCGTCGCAGCTCAGACACCGTCCTCGATCCGGTGTCACGGCAGCATGCGTCTCGACAGTGCTGCCAACGACGTGACCGACTTCGTCGAAGTCACGTGTGGTCCCGCGCAGACGTTTGCACGTCGCAGCAGCGGGGAGGTCATGGCGTGGGGATCGAACGCCTACGCACAGTGCGAAACCCCGCCGTTGCCGACAGGCACCGCCTACTACGATGTCGCGATCGGGGATGGATTCGCGATCGCGCTGCGCTCCGACGGCGTCGCCGTGATGTGGGGCGGGCTGACGAGCTACGTCGGGACGAGTGCGCCGGCGCTGCCGCCGGGCACGACCTACATAGGCGTCGCCTGTGGCCGCAGCCACATTGCCGCACTGCGCTCCGATGGCCAGGTGGTCGCGTGGGGCGACAACTCCAGTGGCCAGTGCAGCCTTCCGGCGCCGCCGCCCGGACTCACCTACTACCGCGTCGAGTGCGGCAGTGAGCAGACGATGGCGCTGCGCAGCGACGGAGCGCTGATCGCCGCGGGCGACAACACCTACGGCCAGTGCAGCGTCCCGGCGTTGCCGAGCGGAGTCGCCTACGTCGACGTCGCGACGAGCTGGCACACCGTCGCTCTGCGCTCGGACGGGGTCGCTGTCGCCTGGGGTGACAACACCTTCGGGCAGTGCAACCTGCCGGCGTTGCCATCCGGCACGATCTACGCCGACGTCGACTGTGGCTTCGGCCACACCCTGTTGCTGCGCTCGGACGGATCGATGGCGGCCTGCGGTTGGAATCGCGACGGCCAGTGTGACGTGCCGGCGCTCGCTCCGGGCATGACGTACGTCGGCTTCGCCGGTGGTTTCTCGCACACCGCGGCACTCCGGTCCGACGGTTCCGTGGCGTGCTGGGGTGCCAACCACAACGCGCAGTGCAACATGCCGCGGTTGCCGTCCGGTGCGTCCTACGAGCAGGTCAGTGCTTCCCCGGGTCACGTGCTGGTGCTGGTCTCCGATGGCTCGATCGTCGCCTTCGGCTTCGACGATCACGGCCAATGCGACGTGCCCGCGTTGCCTGCCGGGCTGACCTACCGTTCCGTCGCTGCAGGCTTTGCGCACTCGTTGGCGGTGCGCAGCGATGGCTCGATTGCGGCCTGGGGCAGCAATGTCCACGGGCAGTGCAACGTGCCCGTGCTCCCGCCCGGCACGACCTTCGTTTCCGTCGCAGCGGGTGCGGACCACTGCGTCGCGATCCGTTCCGACGGGGTCGCCGTGGCATGGGGCAGGAACCTCTACGGGGAGTGCAACGTGCCGCCGCTGCCGTCGGGTTTGCGCTACGCGCGCGCCGAGTGTGGTGACGGACGCACCTTGCTGCTCCGCTCGGACGGCACCCTGTCGTCCTTCGGCGACGACTCCTTGGGTATGAACCAGGTGCCGCCGCTGCCGGCCGGACTCTCCTACGTGGACGTGTCGATGTCGTTCTGGCTGGCGATTGCTCTCCGTTCCGACGGCTCGGTGGTGCGTTGGGGCAATGTCTGGTGGGGCGCAGGCACGCCCTGCTCGCTTCCCGCGCCGTCAGCGGGCGCCGGATTCGTGGAAGTGGACGCGGGCCTGCAGCACTTGCTAGCCCGTACCTCCGACGGTCAGGTGGTGACCTGCGGTGGTGGCGTGGGGGGAGCATCCAGCATTCCACCTGCACCTGCGGGCAGCAGCTACCTGCAGATCGAGGACGGCATGGGGGCGACGTTCGTGCTGCTCGGCGCGACTTCGACCTACACGACGTTTGCGGCCGGATGTCCAGGATCGATGCCGCCGGCACGTCTGGTGCCCCGAGAGACGCCGCGTATCGGACGACCCTTCGAACTGCGGCTGTTCGAACTGCCGGCCAACGCCGCGTTCCTGTTCCTCGGCCTCAGCAATGTGGTGGCCGGCGGCGTACCGCTGCCGATCGACCTCGGTGTCCTCGGCATGCCGAGTTGCATGCTGCACATCAGCCTGGACGCCGTGTCGCTGGTCGTCGGAGTCAACCAACAGGCCGAGTACGAATGGACGATTCCCGGCGCGGTAGCCCTGATCGGCGTGCCGTTCTACCAGCAGGCGCTGGTGCCCGACTGGGCGGCCGGCAACTCCTTCGGCGCAGTGCTGTCGGACGCCGCTGTCGGCGTCATTGGGCGGTGACCGTCATGAGCACCAGCGACGGTGGCGATCGAGAGGACCGCTCGCTGCAGGCACGTCTGCGTGATCTGCTGGCGCGGCACGTGGACCGCGGCAGCCTGCCGGCGGCGGCGAGCCGTCTGGCGACGACGGAACGCGAGGCAGCGGAGGTCCGCAGCTGGCTGGAGTCGTTGGGGGTCGATGC
>JAEUHR010000016.1 GCA_016794425.1 Planctomycetota bacterium | reverse complement strand
GGTGAAGGTGATCGACTTCGGTCTGGCGAAGGCGATCGGCGAGAAGCTGGTCGAGGCTTCGCTGTTCACCGAAGCGGGGCGTGTCGTCGGCACGCCGGAGTACATGGCGCCGGAACAGGCCGATCCGACCAACCGCGACGTCGACACGCGCGCCGACGTCTACTCGCTCGGCGTGATGCTCTACGAACTCCTCGTCGGCAGCCTGCCGTTCGCGACCGCCGAACTGCGGCGGGCCGGAGCGGGGGAGCTGCGCCGTGTGTTGGCCGAGATCGAGACGCCGCGCCCGAGCATCCGGCTCGCCGGCGACCGGGATTCCTCGCTGACGATCGCGGCCGCCCGCCGCACGACACCGAGTTCACTGCACCGCGAGCTGCGCAACGACCTCGACTGGGTGGTGCTGAAGGCGATCGAGAAGGACCGCGATCGGCGCTACGACTCGGCGCGAGCCCTCGCCGACGAACTACAGCGCTATCTCGACCGCGAGCCCCTGCTGGCGGGTCCGCCGAGCACCGGCTACCGGCTCAAGAAGTTCGTCGCGCGCAACCGGGGAGCGGTGGCCGCAGTGACGGCGGTCCTGGTGACGGCCGGCCTCGGGACGGTCGTTGCAACCCAGTTCGCCTTCGCCGCCAGCGCCAGCGAACGACTGGCCAACCGGAAAGCCGAAGAGGCCATGGCCAACGAGAGGTTGGCGTCGGAACGCGCCGCGGAGAACGAGCGGTTGGCGACGTCCCTGCGCGAGCAGATGAGGAAGTCGGAACCTCTCGTCACGCTCGCGACCTACCAGCAGGCATCCGAGATGGACGCCAGCCTGTACCCGGCGTGGCCAGACAAGGCGCGCCTCATGGAGGCCTGGATCTTGATGGTCGATGTGATGTTGGGACACCACAAGGTCCAGAAGGCATCCGAGTGGCGTCAGCCAAGTCCGTCGACGAACGAAGATGTTTCCACGAAGTACCTCCGCGAGAGTCTGCGTCGACTCGAGCCGAAGCTCGAGCGGCTCGCGACCATCGAAAGACCGGCGATGGCACGGCGCCTGGCCTGGGCCAACGCGCTCGCGGGAATGGCCCGAGGGCATCCGCTGGCGACGCACAGCTGGGCCGAGGTCCGGGCCGCGATCGCGGCGAATCCATGCTATTCCGGGTGTTCGATCGAGCTTGCCGATGACGACGTCTTCGACCTCGCGCCGATCGGCGAGAATCCCGTGACGCACCTGTGGGAGTTCTACCACCTGCGGAGTGCGTGGGACCGCGAGGCGGATCCGCGCACGATCCCGATTCCCGAGATCCTGCCCGACGGGTCCATCACGATGACCCCCTCGACGGGCATCGTCTTCGTGCTGCTGCCCGGCGGCACGTTCTGGATGGGTGCGCAGGGCACCGACGAGTCCGGTCGCAACTTCGATCGCGATGCCGCCGAGGACGAACGGTTGCACGCCGTGACGCTGCCACCGTTCTTCCTCGCGCGGCACGAACTGACGCGCGGCCAGTGGAGCCGGTTGGCCGGTACGAGTCCGTTCGCGGCGCGTGAGGGCTTCCACGCCGACGGCGATCCGGAGCCGGTCGGGGCGCTGCACCCGGCAGAGACCATCTCCTGGCAGGAAGCCAACTCGTGGCTCGGACGGTACGGCCTGCGCCTGCCCACGGAAGCCGAATGGGAGTACGGATGTCGCGGCGGGACCTCGACCCCCTGGTGGTCGGGCAATTCGCCGGCGGATCTGCAGGATTGCGCCAACATCCTCGACCAACAGTCCGGTCCCCGACGCCCCCTTCCCGCGACGCCCCCGAGTCCGACCGAGGATCCGTTCCGCCACATTGCTCCCGTCGGCCGCTTCCGCGCCAATCCGTTCGGATTGTTCGACGTGCACGGCAATGTGTGGGAATGGTGCCAGGAGCCAGGGGACCGCTACGACCCGAGCGCTGGTCTCGGTTACTGGGTTGAGCTGCCCGCCGATCGCTATCGCGCGACCCGGGGCGGCTCCGCCCAGGACGTCGCAGGGACCGTGCGGTCTTCGGGCCGCCTGAACAACGAGGCTTCGGTCACCTACAACCTGCTGGGACTGCGGGCCGCCCGGTCGCTGCACCCGCACTGACCCGGTCCTGTGCCAGCTGCCGATGTGCGACTCTCACAGACGCACCATCATGCCGATTGCGACGCCTTCGCTGGTGATGTGCGCGGCACCGCTCGTGAGGAACGCCTCGTCGTCGATGCGCGACGTCTGCCGCCCGTAGGCGATGTTCGCACCGAGGTACGGCGTCAGCCACGCGAAGGCACCGGCTTCGAACCGACCGATCCTGCTTTCGGGGCCGCTCACCTGGACGAACCGCACGTAGGGTTCGAAGTAGTCGCTCAGTTCGTAGGAACATCCGAGTCCGACGGCGATCGCGAAGCCGGTGCCGTGCACGGTCCCGGCTGCTCCCTCGACTTCCGAGTCGAGGTAGGCGGGGCCGACCAGGCCGCGCAGTTCGAAGCCACGGAAGCGGAGTGTCGGCTCGAACAGGGCTGCTGCCGCCGTCGTCGAATAGCGTGGGTGGTCCGTGTCGTCGGCGTAGTCGCCGCGCAGATGGAGCAGTTCTGCGCCCACTTCCGGGCAGAAGCGAACGCGGCGCGAGGCGGTGTCGTCCTGCCGCCTCGGCAGGGCTACCCGGGCGCGCAACGAGGAGAACACGACGGACTCGTCGCGGCCTCGATACTCGTTCGGCGCATTGCACGCGCCGAGCAGGGCGCTGGCCGCCAACGCCAGCCAGACGTGCGGGCGGCGGTGGGGATCGCCGACTGGCGGCTGGTCCGGGGCAGATGCGGCGTGCGGTGACTGGGGCGCGTGGTGCATGCGGTGACAACGCCTGGTCGCGCGGCACCGAACACCGGTACGGTCGGTTAGCCGTCGATCGGTCCCGACAGCGGCGGGCCGAGGTGCGTCTCGACCAGGCGCCGATACTTCATGCGCAGCGCATCGGCCTGCACCGTCACGCCCAGATCCTGGCTCATGCGCTCGGCAATCGCCACGAACGTCATGCCATCGTGTTCACGCATCCAGACCAGGGCCTGGTCCAGCTTGCGCAGACCGGCGATCCGTTCGAACCGCTCTGCTTCGCGGCGCTGCAGCTCGGCCATCCCTTCCTTCGCCTGCAGCGCACCGCTCGGTGTGGCGTCGGGGCCGGCGATCGCCCCGGACCAGCGCTCGTCGCCGAAGAGGCTCTCGAGGCGCCGCGGCTGACGCCGTTCGCGCCGCAGTGCATCGATGGCACAGTTGCGCGCGATGTTGTGGGCCCAGGATCGGAACTGTGGGCCGCTCAGCAACTGCAGCTTCCGGTCGTTCACGGCCTGCACGATCTTCAGCAGCGCCTCCTGGACGACATCTTCGGCGCCGCGGTAGACGCCGGTGGCGATCACCACCGGAATCAGCCGGACGCGGTAGCGCTCCAGCACCTTGCCGAGTTGCGCCGTGTCGCCACGGACTGCCTCCACCATCTCGAGCAGAGTCTTGGGATCGGAGTCCTGTTCCATGGTTCCTCGAAGCGTCGACAGGTTGGCGACTGACACCTCACTTCGCGGGTGTGCGTTCCGCGGGCGGCCCCGTGAACTCGTAGACATCCGCAGTCAACATCAGGCGCGGCAGCGAGAACAGCAGGAACCACGGGTTGCCACTGTCTTCCATCTGGTTCATCAGGATCGGTGCGCGTCCCCGCAGGTCGGTGCCCAGGTTGCGCAGCAGATCCTGTTTGGCCTGCGAGTAGGTCGGGCTCCACAGCGGGATGAACCCGAACAGCGCGAAGCCCGTGCTGACGCCGACAGCGCCCATCTGCACGGCTTGGTAGTTGTTGCCCGAGAGCTGGACGAAGCCTTCGCTCTCGCCGCCACGGATGAACCCGCGCGAACCGCTGCAGGCTGCGCCGAGCAGCAGCAGGAACGAGGCGCAGGACGTCCGGAAGAAGCTGCGTGTGCGGAGGAGCGAACGACGGTCGTGGAGGTTCATGCGAAGTCGGAGTCGATGGAGGCGTTGCTGCCACCGGCAACCGGGGCGACCGGACCGAGGCAGTGGAGCCAACAACGAACGAGATCCACCGACCGAACACGCAGATGCCTGCGGCAGGCGGATCTGTTCGGTCGGCTTCCGGCGGGCGTTGCATCGGCGCCACGCCTTCCCTCCAGGCCGGTAGGCGATCCCGCACGTGGCCGGGACCTCCGCCCACCGTCCGCCACCAGCACGATTCCGCATGTTCCCGACCATGACGCCCCGCCGGTTCGTCCGGCTCTCGGCCCTGCTCACCCTGACTCTCGCCGCCAGCTGCGAGCGCGGCGGGGGTGGCGATTCCATTCCGCCGGGCTCGACCGACCGGTTCACGTCGGTCGTCTACGACCACGACAACTCCACCAACGGCAGTGATCTCTTCCGGGCGCCGATCGACGGCAGCACTCCGCCCGCCAACCTGACCAACCACCGTGACGCTACCAGGGTCGTCGACACCTGGCCGACGCGCGTCAACGGGCGCATCGTCTACGTCGCGGAGAAGGACGGTGCGCTGGAGTTCTATTCGACGAGCGACACGCCGCCCCAGGCCTCAGCGGCAGGCTTCGTGCAGCTCTCCTCGATCCACGCCGGCACGACCGATCGTTCACGGTGGCAGGTCGTCGGCAGCCGCATCGTGGTGAGGGTCACGGACAATGGCGTCGACAACCTGCACTCGTTCGCGATCGACCGTCCCGATGCGAAGCCGCTGACGGACTTCACTGCGCCGTGCACGATCTCGTGGCCGCGCAACCCCCGGACCCGCAGCAACGCGGTCACCCAGAGCGGCATCGTGATCTTCGAGCACCTCGAGGCGGGCGAATCCACGGTCTACGGGGTCGTTGCCGACGGCACGTCTGCTCGCCGCGAATTGAGCTCCGGCACGCTGGCCACGGTCGCGACCGACTTCGCCGATGCCCCGATGATCACCGGCGACCGGGTGGTCGTGCGCGAGGACAAGCCGACCACTACGCAGTTCCGGCTCAGCGACGCGACGCGTGACAACACGAGCAAGGCGCTGACGGCCGAGCTGCAGGATGCGAGTGTGGCGGTGACCGAAGCGGCCATCCTCGACAATCGCTTCGTCTACGTCCTGCACAGCGTGCAGGGCATCTCGGAGTACGACAACTTGGAGGTCATCTCGCTCGACCATCCGGGGCCCGACCCGCAGCCCACGGCGCTGACGAACTTCTCCACCCCGGGACAGAGCATCGCCGAGGTCAACGCCATCGAGGGTGATTCCGTGCTCGCCTTCGTCGTCGAAGAGCCGAATGCCGACAACGGGACCGACGCCAACGTGTTCAGCGTCAAGGTCGATGCGCCCCAGTCCCTGAAGCTGCTGTCACGCAAGACCCAGGTTACATCGCTCGACGACGCGGTCATGGACTTGACTCGTTGTGGGGCGTTCCTGGTCTACGGCCGTCAGGCAGCCCCGAATGCCGTGTACCAGGCGAGGCTCGACCAGGTGGCGTCGGAGAGCGAGTTGCTCCCGGGTCAGCCGACGAACTTCGAAGTCGGCGTCGAACTGGCCGTGTATCGCAACCGCGTCGTCGATCCGCTGGCTCCGGAGGTGATCCTCAGTCGACCGACGGCGGAGATCGTCGATCAGGTCATCTTGTACGTGCGCACCGACCAGAACCACGTGAACTACTTCAGCTGCATCCCGGAGACGAACGGCCTGCGCGTCGACCGCCTGTCCAACAAGTCCGCCGAAGCCGGGGACGTGCAGGTGGTCAAGGGCGACTCGATCGTCTACCAGCGCGGCACCGGCCTCCGGGCTGCCCGGATCGGCATCGCCGACTCCGAGATCGACATCTTCGATGCAGCGGGCACGGTCTCGGGGGTGTTCGCCGACGCGGGTCAGGCCGCTGCGACGCGCGTGTTGTTCTTCGTCGACGGCGACCTACTCTCGACCCGAGTCGACCAGGCGGCCGCCCTGGTGCGCGACACGCATCAGGTGACGGACATCCCGCACAGCGGCGTCATCGTGGACGTGCTGTTCAACTCCACGACTCGCGTCGTCTACACCGAGACGGATCCCAACACGGGCAGAACCCTGTTGTTCAGTTCGCCGATCGCCGAGGCCAACGCGGAACGCAAGCCCCTCAGCGACGGCTTCTCGACGGATCGTTTCCGCCTGGCGTTCTGACCGGCGGGCGCCGTCCGCGCAGGCCAGCGCGAGCTGCAAACGAATGCCTGGAGTGCCTGGCCGGCCTATCATGCCTGCCGCCTGTCGAACCGGGCGACTGGTGTCGTCTCGGTGCCGACGGTAGCTCTCTCTCCCTCGTGCAAGCATGCCTCACGTCTCCTCCACGCCCGCCTGGGCCCACGGCGTTCTTCTCGGATCCTGCCTCTTGGTGACCATGGCATGCGTGCCGGCCCAATGCGCCACCGGTTGGCTGCCCCTGGGAACGGGGACCAATGACCAGGTGCGCGCTGCGGTCAGGATGCCGAACGGCGACCTCGTGGTGAGTGGGTCCTTCACTACGGCCGGTGGGCTCGCGGCGAACAGGATCGCGCGTTGGGACGGCGTCGCGTGGTCGCCGATCGGCCTGGGGATGAACGCCACAGTCCATGCGCTGGCGGTCCTGGACAGCGGAGACCTTGTCGCGGCGGGGGATTTCACGATGGCCGGCGGCGCAGTGGCCAGCCATATCGCGCGTTGGGACGGGGCGTCGTGGTGGCCCTTGGGCACGGGAGTCAACAACCCCGTGTATGCGCTGACGACTCTGCCCAACGGCGATCTGATTGCCGGCGGTGGGTTCGTGGTCGCGGGGGGTGTGAGTGCGAACTTCATTGCTCGCTGGAATGGGGCGAACTGGTCGGCGATGGGATCTGGACTGAACAGCGTCGTCTATGCACTGACGACGCGGTCGGACGGGCAGGTCGTGGTGGGCGGCAACTTCACGCTGGCCGGCGGCGTGTCGGCCAGCCGGGTCGCGCGTTGGGACGGCGCGGCGTGGTGGCCGCTCGGCTCGGGCATGAACTCCTGGGTGTCGGTGCTCTCTTCCCTCGCGAACGGCGACATCGTCGCGGGTGGCGTCTTCACCTCGGCGGGCGGGCCCGGAACGAGCTACATCGCTCGCTGGAACGGCACCAACTGGTCGTCCCTCGGCGGCCCCATGAACAACTACTGCACGGCCATGACGACGCTGCCCGACGGGGACTTGGTGGCCGGCGGGTTCTTCACGGTCGCCGGCGGTCAGCCCGCGAACCGCGTTGCGCGATGGAATGGCAGCACCTGGACGACGTTCGGTGCCGGCGTCGACAACTACGTCAACGCGCTCGCGAGGATGGCGAACGACGACGTGGCGGTGGGCGGCAACTTCGCGCTGGCCGGCGCACTGGCCGCCCCCGGCATCGCGGCCTTGACGACGACCTGCCCGGCAGCCGTCGCTCCGCACCTGCTCGGCTGTGCGAGTTCGGGTGGTAGCAACACGCTCGTCGCGACGACCTTGCCGTGGATCGACGCGACGTTCCGCGCCACCGGCACGGGTCTGCCGAGCCCCGCGTTCGTGCTGGCGGTGACGAGCCTGACCCCGATCCCGCAAGGAGTGGTGCCGCTCGACACGGTCTTTGCCGAGGGCATTCCTGGCTGCGATGCGCTGGTGGCGCCCGACGTTCTCGAACTGCTGATCTCGACTACCGGCACGGTGCAGTCGCAGCTCTTCCTGACCAACACGCCGCCGTTGGTCGGCATGAACTTCTACCACCAGATGGTGCCGATCGAAGTCGACGCGAACCTCGCCTTCGTCGCAGTCACGGCGACCAACTCACTGCAGTTGACCGCCGGCATGTTCTAGGCGCCACCGCGCGCACCGGCGCGCGGAACAGCAGGAACACCAACCGGATCGCGCCGGCACCGAGGCACGGCGACAGCCTCACCGACGACCATGCCGCCGTCGACGTATCGGTCGGGGTTGGTTGAGTAGCCCTTGGCGATCGCCGTCATCACCTGCGTGCCGATCAGCGCGCCGAGGCCTGCGTCACAGGCACCACGAGGCTCTGCGCGTGGCCGCAGATCTCGCAGCGCGCCTACTCGCGGCAGATGCTGTGCAGCAGGATGCCGCCCAGCACCCGTCCAGGCCACCGGCGGCGTGCTGCAGCAACTGGTGGAGCGGACCCGCGATCGGGTGCTGCGGGCGATGCGCAAGGCGGCGAAGTGGGTGGATGCGGATCCCGCTGCGGATGGCGGCGATGATGTTGGCGACGAGTGGCTGCCAGGGCTCGCTGCCGCTGCCGCTGCCGCGGCTGGGGCGGGCCGCGCGGCGCTCGGCGAGCGCACTGGCCAGCGCGATGGGCGCGTCGGGCGGGATGGTCGGTGTGGGCGCGGGCGACTGTCCGTCGGCGTAGCGCGTCCGCCGGAAGCAGGGAGGCTCCCGTTCTCGGTCGGGGCGATACCGTGTGCTCTGCTGCCGTGGTCGGATGTGATGAAGACACTCCTCATGCAAACAGAACGGTGCCGGCGACCTCTCCCGCTCGCGATCCTGACGATCGTGTTGGCGCTGCCCGTCACGGCCGCTTCGGCGCAGTGCGTGCCGACGTGGCAGCCCGGCGAGGGAGCACCGGGGACGAGCGGCGAAGTGATGGCCACGACCATGTGGGATCCCGACGGAGCCGGGCCGCTCGCGCCGCAGCTCGTCGTCGGTGGCAACTTCGAGGTCGCGGGACCTCTCGTCGCGCGCGGGATCGCTCTGTACGACACGACCTCCGGTTCCTGGTCGACCCTCGGCAGCGGCATCGGCAGCGGCGTGACCACACCGATCGTCCACGCACTGACGACAGCGCCGAACGGCGACCTGGTGATCGGCGGCCAGTTCGCCACGGCGGGCGGCGTTGCCGCGAACGGCGTCGCGCGATGGAACGGCACGACCTGGTCTCCGATCGGGTCGGGAGTGAACGACAAGATCCTCTGCCTCACGACGCTGCCGAACGGTGACATCGTGGCCGGCGGCCAGTTCACGACCGCAGGCGGCGGGGTTGCGGCCAACATCGCGCGATGGGACGGCAGTGCGTGGTCGCCGTTGGGTTCGGGAACGAACGGCAATGTGCTCCGCCTGGCGGTGCAGCCGAACGGCGATCTGATCGCCGCGGGTCAGTTCTCGATCGCCGGAGGTGTGTCCGCCAACCGCATCGCGCGATGGAACGGCAGCACGTGGTCGGCACTGGGCGCCGGCACCAACAACACCGTCTTTGCCCTGCTGGTCATGCCGAACGGGGACGTGGTGGCCGGCGGCAACTTCACGACGCCCGGCAGCGGTGGGCTCGCTCGATGGAACGGTTCGACGTGGTCCGCGATCGGCGCGGCGTCGGGCTATCCGATTCGCGCCCTCGGCATCTTGGCGAACGGCCACCTCGTGGCGGCGGACTCCGGTTTCTCCGGCAACATCAAGGTCTGGAACGGTACGACGTGGACGTTCATCGGCTCGGGACCCCTCTGCTTCGTGCAGTCGATGACCGTCTTGCCGAACGGCGATCTCGTGACTGCCGGACTCATCACTTCGGTGTCGGGTGTGCCCGTGCAGAATCTCGCGCGTTGGAACGGCGCGACCTGGGCCAGTCTCGCGCCCGGCATGAACGGCGTCGTCTTCGCGGTGACCGCGATGGCGAACGGCGATTTCGTCGCGGGCGGTTCGTTCACGAAGGCGGGAGGAGCGCTTGCGAATCGCATCGCGCGCTGGAATGGCACCACATGGTCGGCGCTCGGTTCCGGACTGGACGCGACCGTCTACGCGGTCACCGAGTTGCCGAACGGTGACCTCGTGGTCGGCGGCAACTTCACGGCCGCGGGTGGTTCGCCGGCGAACTTCATCGCGCGCTGGAATGGCAGCTCCTGGTCACCGCTGGGTAGCGGCACGAGCAACACCGTCCATGCACTCGCGACGCTCGCCAATGGCGACGTGATCGCCGGAGGTGCGTTCGTCACCGCGGGTGGTGTCGTCGTGAACCGAATCGCGCGGTGGAACGGTACGTCGTGGTCCTCGCTCGGTTCGGGCGCGGACAACACCGTGCTGTCGTTGGCGGTCTCATCGAACGGCGACATCGTTGCGGGTGGCAGCTTCGCGGCGGCCGGTGGTGGCGCGGCGAATCACGTCGCGCGTTGGGACGGTATCTCCTGGTCGGCGTTGGGCAGTGGCACGAGCGGGAGTGTCAATGCACTCACCCCGCTCGCGAACGGCGACCTCGTTGCCGGAGGAACGTTCTCCGTCGCGGGTGGCGTCGCGGCCCTGAACATCGCACGTTGGAACGGTTCGGGTTGGTCGGCGCTCGGTCCGGGTGTCGACGGCGGTGTCGAAGCGATCCTCGTGTTGCCGAATGGTGACCTCGCCGTGGCCGGAGAGTTCGCGTCGATCGCGGGAGCGCCGATCCATCGCATCGCGCGTTGGGACGGCGCGAACTGGACGGCGTTGGGATCCGGGACGAACGCTGCCATCCAGGCGTTGGCTCGGTCGCACGGCGAGCTGATGGCAGGCGGCATGTTCTCCACGGCGGGCGGCCTGACGTCCGTCTCGATCGCCCGCATGACCACGAACTGCGACGCCGCGATTGCCTCGTACGGCGCCGGCTGCAATGGGCCGGGCGGCGTGCTGTCGCTCACGAGTGACGCGCCCCCTTGGTGCGGATCGAGCTTCACGGTCGAAGCGTCGGGAGTGGGTGCCGCCTCGCTCGGCATCATGGTGCTGAGCTTTGGGCTGATCGCACCCGGCGCGTTCCCGATCGATCCGGGCCTCGTGGGCATCGTTGCCGGACCCGGCATCGGCTGCGACCTGCTGGTCGCGTCGCTCGACATCTTCGCCGGAGTCGTCCCCGTCGCGGGTATCGGGACGTGGTCGCTGCCGCTCTCGCCAGTGCAGATCGATCCGACGTTACCCGGCGTCGTCTTCCATCTGCAGATGCTGGAGCTCGACTTCAGCGCCGGTTGGGTCGGCAGCTACACGACGAACGGTCTGACGTGCACCGTCGGCTCGTTCTGACGCGCGATCGATCCGGGGAGCCGGGGGAAGGTGTTTTCCGCGACGCGCTGGCAGATCCGCCGCCGTTTCGCGCTGCCGGCGTGATGGCGGCGTGCCGCCCCGCAGGAGCCGATGCGTCGCCTGGGCGCGTCGACCTACTGCCAGTTCTCCCACTGCTCGTAGGCCTCGGCGAGCTCGCGCTGCTTCGCCGCCTCGTCCTGCTGCAGCTGCTTCATCTTCGCGGCACTGGCGTAGTTCTCGGGCTCGAGCATCGCCGCGCGCACGCCTTCGATCGCCGCCTCGAGCGCGATGATGCGTTCCTCGAGCCGCTGGAACAGCAGCGGGTTGCGCACCTTGCCAGTCTCGATCGCCTTCTTCGGTTCGTCGGCAGGCGCCGCGGCCTTCGCGGCGGCCTTCTCCCTGGCTTCGGCCTCGGCCGTGCGCGCAGCCGAGCGTTCTTCGGCCAGCACGCGCTGGCACTGCGCGAGGCCCTGGTCGAACGTGCGCACGCGGCCGGCTTCGACCCAGACCACGCGGTCGGCGACTTCTTCGACGAGCCGGCGGTCGTGCGTGATCAGCACCGCGGTGCCCGGGAACTCCTTCAGCGCCTGCTCGAGACCCTCGGTGCCGGCGACGTCGAGGTGGTTGGTCGGCTCGTCGAGGCACAAGAGGTCGAACTGCGCGCGCGTCATGCGCGCGAGCGACAGCCGCTGCTTCTCGCCGCCCGACAGCTCCGCGACCGGCTTGTCGACGTCGTCGCCGCAGAACAGGAACAGCGCCAGGTGGTCGCGCAGCTCGCGTTCGTCGACGGTGCGGTCGAGTTCGCGCAGCGCCTCGAGCACGGTGCCGTGCTGCGGCAGGTCGTTCTTCTCCTGGCTGAAGTAGCCGACGCGCAGGTTGTGCGCGCGCCGGATCGTGCCGGCTGCCGGCTGGCCCTGGCCCGCCAGCAGCCGCAGCAGGGTCGTCTTGCCGGCGCCGTTGCGGCCGAGCAGCGCCGTGACCTCGCCGAACCAGATGCGCAGATCGCCGTGTTCGATCAGCGTGCGCGCGCCGGCCTTGACCGTGACGTCCTCGCACTCGATCGCGGTCTGGCCCTGCTGGCCGCGCGTCGTCTTGCCGAACGTCAGCTTCATCGTGCTTCGATTGCCCTTCGGCTTGTCGATCAGCTGCAGGCGTTGCAGACGCTTCAACCGGCCCTTGGCCTGCGCGCTCATGCGGCCGGCCATGTTGCGGCGGATGAACTCCATCTCCTTCTCGACGAACTCGCGCTGCGTCTTGAAGGCGCGTGCCTGCGTCAGCAGCGCCAGGTCGCGCTGCTGGCTGTAGTGCGTGAAGTTGCCCTTCCAGCGCGTCGCGATGCCGTCGGCGACCTCGACGATCGCCGTCGCGACGTTGTCGAGGAAGCGCCGGTCGTGGCTGACGACGACGACCGCGCCCGGATAGCGCTGCACGAAGTCCTCGACGAACTCGATGCCCTGCAGGTCGAGATGGTTGGTCGGCTCGTCGAGGATCAGCAGGTCGGCGGGCGTCGTCATCAGGATCGCCAGCTGCACGCGCGACTTCTCGCCGCCGCTGAGCACCGACACGTCCTTCTGCAGGTCGGCGAGCGGGAAGCCGATGCCGGACAGCACCTTCTCGCACTGGTGTTCGTGGTCGTAGCCGCCGCCGGCCTCGAACGCGGCCTGCAGTTCGCCGTACTCACGCAGCGCAGCCGCGTCGCCGGTCGCCATCTTCGCCTCGAGCGAACGCATGCGCGCGGTCAGCGCGTCGTGTTCGCCGGTGCCGCGCAGCACCAGGTCGCGCACCGTGGTGCCCTTCGGCATCGCCGGCATCTGCGCGCCGTAGGCGATGCGCAGGCCGTTGCGCGGGTTGCGCTGGCCGAGGTCGGGCTCGTCGACGCCGGCCAGGATGCGCACCATCGTCGTCTTGCCGGCGCCGTTGTCGCCGACCACGCCGAGCCGGTCGCCTTCGTCGACGCGCAGCGACAGCCCGTCGAGGATCGGGTCCTCGCCGAAGCGGCGGACGACCTGTTCGAGCGTGACCAGCGTCATCGGGGGGTGCGCAGGATAGCAGGGCACACCGCCGAGGCGCGCGCAGCCGGTGGGTCCGTGGAAGGTCGGCACGGGAGTGCCGTCCGATGGCGCGCATGGCACCTGCACCTCCGGTCGGTCGCGCGGCTCCGAGCGCGGTTCGCGTTCCTCCCGCCTACGGCTTCACGCTCGTCGAGGTGATGGTCGTGATCCTGATCCTCGGGCTGCTCGCGGCGCTGGTCGTGCCCAACGTCGTCGAGCGGGGCGACCAGGCGCGCGAACAGGTCGCCCGCACCAACGTGATGACGATCGCCACCGCCGTGAAGGGCTATCGCGCCGAGGCCGGCCGGCTGCCCGCGAACCTGGCGGCGCTGACCGAGAAGGACGCCGCCGGGCGCCGGCCGCTCGAAGAACTGCCGCAGGACCCGTGGGGCAACGACTACCGGCTGCTCGAGTGCGAAGGCGAGCCGGGCTGGGAGGTCCGCAGCGCCGGACCCGACGGCCACGAAGGCACCGACGACGACATCTCGAACCGGCGCGCGCCCTGACGGCGCAGGCCCGAGGAATACGCGACCGATCCGGCGGTGCAATCCGCGGCGGGGCGGGGGCCGAGCCCGGGGATTGTCGCCTGGGCGCCGGCCGTGAGAATGGCCGGCATGCTCGCTCGTCTCGCCTCGTTCGCGGTTGCTCTCCTTCTCACCGCCGTGGCGCCGTGCCAGCAAGTGCACACGGTCGGACCGGGGCAGACCTTCGCGACCATCGGCGCCGCGATCGCGGCCGCTGCGGCCGGTGACACGGTGCTGGTGGTCGGCGGCAGCTACCTCGAGAACATCGACATCGACAAGTCGCTGCAGCTGGTCGGGCAAGGCGCGCTGTTGCGGACTGCGTTCCCCGGTTCGAGTATCCGCGTGCACGACCTCGGGCCGAACCAGCCGGTCGTCGTGCGCGGGTTCACGCTGCAGAGCCTCAGCGGGATCTCGATGGCGCTCTCGGTCGAACGCTGCGAGGGACCGGTGTCGCTGCACGACCTCGCCAACCAGGGTGGCGCCGAGATGTGGGGCCTGGTGGTCGACCGGTCGGTGCAGGTGCACGTCGCCCGCGCGCTGCTGCTGCGTGCGAGTGCCACGGACTCGGTGGTGGCCTTCGAACAGTGCGTCGTCGACCCGACGAGTTGGGCGCCGGGCATCTTGTCGGTCGCCAGTACCATCTCGCTGGTGCAGTGCTCGGTGCACGGCGCGTTCGTGCCGGGTACCGCCGCAGTGTGGCTCGACGGCGGCGGCACGCTGCTCGCCACGCGTTCGGACCTGCTCGGCACCGGCACCGGTTCCTTCGGCCAGCCGGCGATCCAGGCATTCGCGGGCGGCACGGTGCTGCTCGACCCGTCGACGACGCTCGGCGCCGGCGGCAGCGCGCCACCGATCACCGGTGCCGTGGCGACCGTGTTCGAGTTCGCCAGCCTGCGCGCGTCGAGCGACGGCACCGTGCTGACCGCGGCGGCGCACGGCCCGGCCAACGAGGTCTTCGTCACCGTGTTCAGCGCGCTCGCGCCCGCGGTCGCGACGCCGCTCGGGCTGACCTGGCTCGACCTCGCCACGTTCACGCCGCTCTACGCCGGCATCTACGACGCCACGACGCGCAACCACGTCGCGTCGATCCCGCATCCGCCGGCGCCGCCCGGCCTGACGTTCGGGCTGCAGGCCGTCGGCCTCGGCGCGGCGGGCATCTCGCTCGGCCTGCCGACCGTGCTGTCGATGCCGTAGGGCGCCCCCAGTGCCCCGCTGCAGCCGCCGGGATCGGCCCCGGCTGCAGCCGAGGACCGGAATCGCATTCCGGCGTCACGGAGCGCCGGGTCCTGCATCGGTGCCGGGGCAAGCACCATGGACACTTCCAGCCTTCGTGGGTTCGCGGCGGTGCTCGCCGCTGTCGCGCTCACCGCCGCGTTGCCGGCCCAATGCAGCCTCGTCGCCGAGCCCGGCGACCCGGTCTCGATGCCGCGCGGCCGCGTGTTGTGCTCGGCGAACTGGGATCCGGACGGCGGTGGGCCATTGCCGGTGGCGCTGGTGATGGGCGGGGAGTTCGAGGTCGCCGCGGCCACGAGCCGGGTGGCGATGTTCGACGGCAGCGCGTGGACGACGCTCGGCGCACCGGGGACCGGCGCCACGACCGCCCTGACGGTCTACAACGGCGACCTCGTCGCGGCCGTGGGCGAGCGCGTGTTCCGGCGCACCGGCGGCAGCTGGGTGCAGATCGGCATCACCCATTCCGGCGCGACCATCGACGCCCTGGTGGTGTGGAACGGCGAACTCGTGGCCGGCGGCGACTTCGTCAGCATGAACGGGGCCGGCACCAACGACATCGCGCGGTGGAACGGCACGACGTGGGCCGCGCTCGGCACCGGCATCGCGACCGGCTCCGTCAAGGCGCTGGCGGTCTACACCTACCTGAACCAGAGCGCGCTCTACGTCGGCGGCCAGTTCAGTGCGGCCGGCGGCGTGTCGACCTCGAACCTGGCGATCTGGACCGGTGCGGCATGGGCCGCGACCCCCGGCTGCAACGGCACCGTGCATGCGCTCGCGGTGCGGCTGACGGCGGCGGTCACGACGTCGTACCTGATCCTCGGCGGCGACTTCACGGTGGCCGGTGGCGTGGCGGTCGACAAGGTCGCGCGCTTCTCGGTGGCGACCAACTCGTGGACCAACCTCGGCGCGATGCCTTCAGCGGTGCCGGTCACGCGCCTGCTCGTGCGCTCGCAGGTGTCCTCCTACGAGGTCGCCGCGGCGCAGGGATCGTTCGTCTCGCTGTGGGCCGGCGGCGCCTGGAACCAGCTCGGCACCTCGCTGAACGGCGTGCAGTTCCTCGCCGGCGCGACGCCGGTCACGGTCCAGACGGTCGCCTACTTCGGCGGCCGCTACGTCGCCGGCCTGACCGACGCCTCGATCCTGCACGAGATCGGCGGCGTGTGGACGTTCGACGGCGTCGCCTGGCAGACCGTCGACGGTGCCGGGGTGCCGCGGCCGGTGCTCGCCGTGCAGCCGCTGGACGGCGACCTCGCGATCGGCGGCGACTTCCGCACGATCTCGGGCGTGACCGTGAACGGCGTCGCGCGCGGCAGCGCGAACGCGTGGGCGCCGCTCGGCGGTGGCGTGACCGGCGGCACCGGCGCCGTGCGGGCGCTGGCGCGCCTGCCGAACGGGGACCTCGTCGCGGGCGGCACGTTCCGCCTCGCCACCGGTGGCGTCGCCGACCACATCGCGCGCTGGAACGGCACGGCGTGGTTGCCGCTCGGTTCGGGCACCAACGCGGCGGTCTCCGCGCTGCTCGTGCTGCCGAACGGCGACCTGGTCGCCGGCGGCGAGTTCACGGTGGCCGGCGGTGTGCCGGCGGCGCGGGTCGCGCGCTGGACGGGCACCGCGTGGAGCGAGGTCGGCGGCGGCTGCAATGGTGCGGTCCAGGCGCTGTGCCAGAGGACCGACGGCACGCTGGTGATGGGCGGCAGCTTCACGGTCGCCGGCGTCTTCGGCCAGCCGGCCGAACGCGTGGCGTACTTCGACGGGTTCTCGTGGCGTGCGTACGGCGACGGTGTCGGCGGTGGCGACGTGCTCGCCCTCGCGGAAACGCCGAACGGCGGCCTGCTGGTCGGCGGCTCGTTCCAGTGGGCCGGCTCCGGCAGTGTGGACCACCTGGCGCAGTGGAACGGCTCCAGCTTCACCGAGGTCCCGTACGACGGCACGCCACTCGACAGGCCGGTGCACGCGATCGCCTGCCTGCCGGACAACACGATCCTGGTCGGCACGTCGCGCCAGCTCGTCTCCGATCCGACCAGTTCCGTCGCGACCAGCCTGCTGCAGCTCCGGCCGACGAGTGACGACTGGGAAGCGGTGCTGCTCGGCGGCAGCTACGCCGGCGACGCCGTCAAGGCGCTCGCCGTGACCGCGGACGGCGCGGTGATCGCCGGCGGCTACTTCGACGGCGCGGGAAGCACGATCACCGCGAACGTCGCCCGCCTCGTCAGCACGTGCCCGGCGCAGGCGCAGGCCTACGGCAGCGGTTGCACCGGCACCGGCGGCGCCAACGTGCTCGCGGCTCGGACGCTGCCGTGGGAGCGGGCCTGGCTGCGCACGATCGCCACCGGCATGCCGGCGCAGGGCGTCGCGGTCGCGCTGTTCGGGTTCACGCCGGTCTCTCTGCCGCTCGTCGCCGTGCTGCCCGAAGCCCTGCCGGGCTGCAACTTGCTGACGACTCCCGACGTGATGCAGCTCGGGCTCACGGTTGCGGGCGCGTTCGAGACCTCGATCTACGTGGCGCCGTTCCCGTCGCTGGTGGGCGTGCACTTCTACCACCAGGTCGTGCCGCTCGACGTCGGCAGCGGTTCGATCGTGATCACCGCCACCAACGGTCTGGACCTGGTGGGCGGCGCGTACTGACGCGCCGCCTAGCGACCGAGCCGGAACGGCGTGCGCTCGAGTCGCTCGAAGCCGGGCCGGTCCTGCGCGATGCGGATCGACGCGTCGAGCGGGACTTCCTCGATGCGCTGCGTGCGGCCGCTGGCGGGCCACAGCACCTCGACGAACAGGATGCGGTCGGCGCGGCCGAGCCCCAGGTGGGCGCGCAGCGGGTTGCCGCCGAACGAGGCGCCCATGCCGATGGTCTGGTAGACGCTGCGTTCGCCGGCCGGGCCCACGACCCGCGCGTGCACGCGCGCGCCGATGCCGAAGCGGTTGTCGGTGACGCCGCGCAGCTGCACCGACAGCCAGTGGTGGTCGTTGCCGGGGTTGCGGAACAGCACGTCGCTGAACTCGTCGTCGGGGTGGAAGCCGCCGACGGACAGCGACAGATCGAGGTCGCCGTCGTCGTCGAGGTCGGCGCAGGCGACGCCGTAGCACTTCTGCAGGTGGCCGACACCCGCCGCGGTCGTCGCGTCGCGGAAGCGCTCACCGCCGAGCAGCAGCACGTTGGGGAACAGCGCCGCGAAGTCGTGCGCGCCGGTGCCGATGTAGAGGTCGACGCTGCCGTCGTTGTCGACGTCGCCGAAGTTCAGGCTCGAGGCCGTCAGCACGCGGCGCAGGCCGCGCGGCTCGCTGACGTCGAGGAACGCGCCCTTGCCGTCGTTCTCGTACAGCGCCTGCGTCGGGCCGCTGACGGCGCCGTGCACGTGCGCGGCGGCGATCGACTGGATCTGCAGCAGGTGCCGGCACGCGGTCACGAACAGGTCGAGGTCGCCGTCGTTGTCGTAGTCGACGAAGCCGGCCGGGCCGCTCTCGCGCGTGCCGCTGATCCGGTGCACCTTCGCCGCGTCGCGGAACGTCCCGTCGCGCTGGTTCACGAACAGCCGGTTCGGGCCCATGAAGTTCGACACGAACAGGTCGGGGTAGCGGTCGCCGTCGACGTCGCCGAACACCGCGCCGGCGCAGTAGTGCGGATTGCGCACGCCGCTCGCGGCGGTCACGTCTTCGAAGCGGCCGGTGCCGTCGTTGCGGAACATCCGGCTCGGATACTGCTCGCGGGCGTTCGCGCCGGTCTCCGCGTCGAGGTAGACGGTCTCGCTCTCGTAGCCGAGGAACAGGTCGAGGTCGCCATCGAGGTCCCAGTCGGCGAACGCCGCGGTGCGCGTCGGCGCCGCGATCTCGATGCCGGCGTCGGCGGTGACGTCGACGAAGTGGCCGGGGCGATCCTGCCGCAGCAGCGAGTTCGGGTGCTCGGCGCGGGCCGAGAAGCCGCCGCCGCGCAGCACCAGCAGGTCCAGCAGGCCGTCGCCGTCGACGTCGGCCTGGACGACGTTGATGCCGCCGAGCTGCAGGCTCAGGCCGGCTTCGGCGGTGACGTCGGTGAAGCGGCCGTCTCCTTCGTTGCGGTGCAGCTGCACGCTCTGGTCGGTGTCGAACTTCACGGTCACCACGTCGAGCCGGCCGTCGCCGGTGAAGTCGTCGATCACGACGCTGCCGGCGTGGCCGTGGCGGGCGAGGCCGACGTCGCGGGCGACGTCGACGAAGCGCGGGAACGGCGCCTCGGCGCCGTAGCGTTCGGGGGCGATCCGGTACGGCTGCGGCACCGAGTCCGGCCAGCTGCCGAGCGCCATGTGCGTGATGTTCAGCAGCCAGATCGCCTCGAGGCGCAGGTGGTCCTGCGGCAGCGCCAGCAGCCGTTCGAGTGCCGCGCGCGCGGCCGTCGCGCCGTCGCGGTGCACGTGCACGGCGCGCGGCGACAGCGGCAGGATGCAGCTGTCGACGTTGTGGTTGGCGATGCAGTTCTTCTTCTCGGCGTCGCGGAAGTGCGCGACCGCGAGCCGGAACAGCGATTCGGGCAGCATCGCCGGACCGGTCTGCGGGTCGGTCTCGGCGATCCGCACGCACTCTTCGAGCAGGCGGATCGTCTCGTCGACTGCGCCGATGCTCAGCGTCGCCTGCGCGAGTTCCCACAGCCGGCGCGAGCGTTCGGCCGGCATCGGCTTGCCCTCGGTCGCGGCCAGCCGTTGGCGCAGTTCGTCGATGTAGCTCGGCGACAGGTAGACGTTGCTGCGGTCCGTGGCGGCGCCGTCGTGGATGCGGCGCAACCACGCTTCCTTCGCGGTCGCGTTCGTCGGCAGCGGCGCCAGCGCGGGCGACGGGGTCGCGCAGCACGGTGGCGGCGCGGGTTCCTGGCCGCGGGACGCAGCTGCAGCGATCAGGCAGGCTGCGGATGCGAGCAGTCGACGCGAGAACGTGGCCACGGCCGAGCATACTTCGCGCGGCCGCGTGCCCGGCGCTGGCGCAGGCGTGGGGCGATGCGACGGCTGCATCGCAGCCGGCGGCGGTACGCGTGCCGACCGTGGCACCGGTGCCTCGCGGCGCCGAGTGTGCCGTGTGCGGCGCCGGGTCGCAGGCTCGAAACAGGACAGGGGTCGGGCAGCGATCGCGGCTCGTTCGTGCGCGCCGGGCAGGCGCAGCGGTAGCCTGCGGGTGCCGCAGTCGATGGTCACGCCTCCGCTTCCGCCTCCGCCCGACGAACCTGCGGCGACGCCGCCCGGCGTGCAGATCGTGCTGCTGCGGCCGCGCTGGGCCAGCAACCTCGGCAGCGTCGCGCGGGCGATGAAGAACTTCGGCCTGGCACGGCTGACGATCGTCGACTCGCGGATCGGCTCGTGGGCGGACGCGTGGCGCATGGCGGTGCAGGCGCGCGACGTGCTCGAGACCGCGCGGCAGGGCGTGACGCTCGACGAGGCGCTGGCCGACGCGACCTGGGTGGTCGGCACGACCAACGAACCGCCGCCCGGCACACGCGTACTGACGCCGCGCGAGGTCGCGCACGAGGTCGGCCGCCACCAGCGCGCGGCGCTGCTGTTCGGCGGCGAGATCGACGGCCTCGCGCCGGCCGAGCTGTTGCGTTGCCATGCGGTGGCTGTGATCCCGACCGCGCCGTCGCAGTCGTCGCTGAACCTCGCGCAGGCGGTCTGCGTGTTCGCGGCCGAGTTGTTCGCGGCTCGCATGGCCACCGTGCCGCCGCCGGCCGGCGGGCCGCCGCTGGCGACCGCGGCGCTGCTGCAGCACCTCGAACGGCATCTGCGCACGCTGCTGGCCGGCAGCGCCTGGGCCGACGCGGACCGCGGCAAGCACGCGATCGCCGAGCTGCTGCAACCGCTGTGGCGGGCGCAGCTGACCGACGACGAGGCCCGGGCGTGGCTGGTGGCGCTCAGCAAGGCGGCGCAGCGCTGACACAGGATTCTGCGGATTCTGCGAGGGTCGGGCTAGCCTGCGGACACTCCCCGGCACCATGACCGAGTCCGACCCGCTGGCCCCCGAACTCGAGCGCTGGATCGCCGAGTTCCGCGGTCCGCTGGTCGGCTGGCTCGCGTCGCGCGGCGCCTCGTGGCGCGAGGCCGAGGACCTGGCGATGGACGTGTTCGCCGAGGCCTGGCTCGGCCGCGAACGGCTGCGCGCGATGCCGGCGGACCTGCCGGCGATCGGCGGCTGGCTGCGCGGCATCGCGCTGCACCTGCTGCTGGCGGTGCGCCGGCGGCGCGGCCGCGACGCGCTGCCGCTCGCCGAGGAGCCGGCGGCACCGGCGCCGACCGAGGACGAACGCCGCGACGTGCTGCGGGCGGCGTTCGCGCGGTTGCCGGCCGACATGCAGGAGATCCTGCGCATGCACTACCTCGAGGCGACGACGGCGCCGCAGGTCGCGGCGCTGCTCGGCATCACCCGCAAGGCGGTCGAAGGCCGCCTCTACCAGGCGCGCCGCGTCCTGCGCGAACACGCCGAACGCGCGCTGCGCGCCGAAGGAGCCCCGCGATGAACGAGCCGCGCCCCGATGCGCCGGTCGTGTCCGACGAGGAACTGCTGGCTCTGTTCGCGCCGCACCGTCCCGATGCAACCGCGTTCGCGCGCGGTGTCGCCGAACGGCTGCGTGCCCGCGGCGACCGCGATGGTGCAGCGCCACGTCGGGCAGCGGCGGCGCGCGTGCCGATCGACCTCGCCTGGTTCGGCGCCGGCAAGTGGACGCCGTGGACGCTGCCGTTCTCGCTGCTGACGCTGGTCGGCGCCGCGTTCCTGGTGTCGTGGCGGCTGCTGCGCTCGGTGCTGTCGCGCAGCCCGGCGCCGCCGCGCGCCTCGGCGATGCTGATGTTCCGGCGGCAGGAGCTCGCGCTCGGCGTGCTGCTGGTCGCGCTCGGCCTGCTCGGCGCCTTGCAGTTCGCGCAGTTCACGTGGCTGCCCGAGCTGCTGCTGCTGTTGCTGGTCGCGACGATGTTGTTGCTGGTGCTGGTCGTGCGGCGGCAGGCGCGCAGCGGACTCGACCGCCGGGCCGTCGCCAGCCTCGCGCTCGGCGCGATCGAGACCGTGCTGTTGTTCGGGCTGTTCTGGTTCCTGCCCGACGGCATGTGGGCGGGTGCCGCGCAGTGGACCGCGGCGCTGCCGTGGCTGTTTGCCGCCGCGATCGTGGTGATCGTCGGTCTGGCGCCACGCGCGTGGCCCGAAGGCGTCGTGCCGCTCGGCGTGCTGGGCGCATTCGTCGTGCTGGTGCCGGCGCCCCGCCGCGCCGACCTCGACGCGCTGGCTGCGGCGGTGGCGGCGCTGCCGGCGCCGACCGCCGCCGACTCGTGGCTCGCCGCCGCCGACCTGGCCCTCTACGTCGGCGCGCTGCGGGACCACGGCCGCGAGGTCGCCGTGCCGCCGGCGGTCGATCGGGCGCTGCGCGCCGCGCGCGACGCGGAGCCGGCGGCCTTCTTCGCGCTGACGGCCGAACTGGCGCTCGGCCGGCTCGATGCGGCCGAACTGCGTCGGCTGGCGGCGCGCCGCGACCATGCCTCGTCGATCGACCGGCTGCTGACGCGCGCGCATCCGCTGCGGCCCGAGTCGTTCCGCGAGTACGAGGTCGCGATGCTGCTCGCGGTGCACGAGCTGGACGAGGGCCAGCGCGACCGGCTGGCGGCGCGGCTGCTCGCCGGACTCGCCGAGGCGACCGATCCGCTGCCCGCCTGGGCAGTGGCGGCGCGCTGGCTGGAACGGCTGGACCGCCTCGACCTGCTGCGTGCGCGCCGCGACGAGGTGCATGCGCTGCTCGTGCAGCTGCAGCACTTCGGTCCGGTGGTCGGCGGCGCGTTCGCCAGTTGGCGCGACCTCGCGATCGCCACGCCCGCCGCGACCAGCGCCGCGATCGAGCTGATGGGACGAGTGGGTGTGCCCGCCGGCGTCGATCTGCCGGCGCTGCACCTGCATCTGCGCCGCGCGAGCCGGCTCTACGGGTCGCGGCTGCCGCACGAATCGCCGCTGGCGCTGCGGGCGTGCGTTGACCGGCTGCGGCTCGAGCGCATCGTCGGCGTGCCGTGGCGGTCGCCGGGGCGCACGCTGCTCGAGGAACGCGCGTTCGTCGCCGTGCTGGCGCTGCTGGTGCTGTGCGTGCTGGCGGTGCGGGCCGTGCCGCGGCCGGTGCCGGCCGGGGCCGGCGCCGCGCCCTGAGTCACGGCGGGTCGAGCGCCGCGCGCAGCCGTTCGCGGGCTTCGTGCAGCCGCGAGCCGACCGTGCCGACGGGGATGCCCAGCACCGCGGCGATCTCCGCGTGCGCCATGCCCTGCAGCGACGCGAGACCGAGCACGACGCGCTGCGGCGCCGGCAGCCGGTCGATCGCCGCCAGCAGGCGCGTCGCGTTCTCGCGTTCGATCGAACGCGCGACCGGATCGTCGTTGCCGACCGGAGTGTGGTCGTCGAGCCGCACGGCCTGGCCAGCCTGCCGCCGGCCCCGCACGCGCGAGGCGGCGCGGATCGCGATGCGGAACAGCCAGGTCGAGAGTCTGGCGTCGCCGCGGAACGAGCCGATGCCGCGCAACAGGTCGACGAAGGCCTCCTGGCGCGCGTCCTCGGCCAGCGCGGCGTCGCAGGTGATGCGCAGGCACAACTGGAACAGCGGCCGGCCGAGCCGGTCGTGCAGTTCGTGCATCGCGCGGTCCCGCTCGGCCCGGTCGGCCGAGCGCAGCGCTGCGGCCAGGCGGTGCTCCTGGTCCGGATCGATCACGCGCGGGCCCTCCGCTCGCCGCGCAGCCACTGCCCGGCGCGGACCACGATGCGGGCCAGCAGGTAGAACGGCGCCACCAGCAGCACGACGACCAGCAGCACGAACAGCATCCAGCGCGTCGGCGGGTCGCCGCCCAGTTCGCGGTTCGCGGCTTCGAGCGACGGCAGCACCGCGAGCAGCCGGAACATCGCGATCGTGGTCAGCGCGGCGGCGACCACTGCGAGCGGCAACGACGCGCTGGCCCAGGCGGCGAGGCCCAGGCCGACGCCAAGCAGCGACTCGACGACGACCGAGAACCGGTACGACCACAGCTTGTGGCCGAGCCACTCACGGCCGAGCAGCACGGCGTCCGGCGCCGCCGCCATCGCAGTCAGTTCGGCGCGGTGTTCGCCGAGTGCCGCGACGCGGCGCGGCAGGAACACCAGCAGCGCCGCCAGCGCCCACCACTGGCGCGTCACCGCCATCGCCGCGATCGCCGCGAGCAGGGCCAGCAGCAGCAGCCACGGGCCGGCGCCGAGCCAGCGCGCGCGGCGCCGCAGCCGGGGCAGGTCGAAGGTCGTCGGCGCCACGCGATCGGCGTGGCGCGCCAGGTCGTGGTCGAGACGGTCGATCGGGTCGGGGTCGGAGTCGTTCATGGCGCCGGTTCGAGGCGCGCAACGGCTGCGACCTTCACCACCGCGGCGGAATTCCCGTGCGCGGCGTCCGCCGCCCGTGCCACCGGGGATCCGCGCCCATCATGCCCGCGCACGCGGCGCGCGTCACAACACGGCCGAGAACCGCACGCGGCCGGTCGCCGACAGGTTGGGCAGCAGCGGGCACGGGCTCGCGACCGTGAACAGCGACAGCCACTGGAACTCGAAGCTCGGGCCGATGTAGCTCGGGTCGTTCGGCACCGGGAACGAGTACTGCCCGGTGCCGCCGACGTTCGGCGTCGCCGCGAGGATGACCGGCACGGTCAGCACGCAGCTGCCGCACTCGATGCCGGGACTGGCGAAGCCGAGGTCGAGCACCAGGAGCGCCGCCGGATCGGCGCCGGTCACCTGGAAGCCGAACGTGGCATTGCCGGTCTGGAACGTGCCGCCGTAGGTCGATGCGGTGCCGCCGGTGCCGCAGCCCGACACTTCGGTGTCGCGCAGGAAGACGTCGAGCACGCCGTTGGTGTCGCCGGCGACCACATTGTTGGCCGACGTGGTGAACGCCACGTGCCGGCCCTCGCCGGAGATCACGGCGATGCGCGTGCCGTTGTTGCACTGGGCGCCGGTGGCCGTCAGGCTGACGCGCGTCACGGTGCCGAGCCAGCGGTCGCGCACGAAGGCATCCTCGACGGCGTTCGTGTCGCCGGGCACGACGTTGGCGGCGGTTGCGGCGAACACGACCTTGCGCCCGTCGTCCGACATCGCGCACGACCACTGCGTACCCAGCACCGGGCCGCCGGTCGACGTCAGCGACACCAGCTCCGTCGTGCCGAGCAGCATGTCGCGCACGAAGTAGTCGCCGCCGGGGTTCAGGTCGTTGGCGACGAGGTCGTTCGCGCCACTGGAGATCAGCAGCAAGCGTCCGTCCGGCGACATTCCGAGCACGCTGCCGGCAGTGGCTGCCGGCGTGCCGAGCAGGGTCAGGCTGGCGATCGTCAGACTGCCCGTCACGAGGTTCTTGACCCACATGTCCGGAGTGGCCCACGGGTCCGACGGCACCAGTGAGTCATGGCTGTGGAAGGCGATGCTCGTGCCATCGCCGCTGATCCAGGCCCACGTGCTCGGCGCGAAGGTCTGGCTGCCGTCGCTGCGCACGCTGACGCGCGTGGTCGTGTTGGTCTGGCGATCGCGGACGAAGATGTCGTCGACCGAGTTCGTGTCGCCGGCCACGAGATCCTGCGCACCGCTGTGGAACGCCACGAATCTGCCGTCGTCGGTGATCGTGGCCGCGCGGCTGTGGCCGGAGAAGCCGGTCGTGCCGGCCGGGGACACGCTGACGCAGGTCGTGGTGCCGGTGAGGCGGTCGTGCACGAACACGTCGGTGAGCCCGTTGCCGTCGCCGGCGACGAGGTTGGAGGCGCTGCTCTCGAACAGGACGAAGCGTCCGTCGCGCGAGATCACGGGCGCGAGGCAATCGTGGTTTGCCTGCGCGCCGCCGGTGGCGACGCTGACCCGCGTCGTCGTGCCGGTGTGCGTGTCGCGGACGAACACGTCGGCGCGCGCATTGGTGTCCCCGGGCACCAGGTTGCCAGCGCTGCTGTAGAACGCGACGAAGCGCCCGTCGGCGGAGATGGCCGGCGACGCGCTGCCGCTGCTGGCACCGACGCCGTTCGAATCGACACTGACCCGGACCGTCGACTGCGCGGTCAGGGACGTGGCGGCCAGCAGCGCCGGCAGCAACGAGAGGCTCGGGAACGGCAGGTAGCGCATCGTGGGAACTCCTGGTGCGCCGAGGTGGCGGCGCCAGCGAGGAGCAGCGGGGCGGCGCCGCCTGCCGTTCGTGGCAGGCCCGATTTCGCGGTTGCCGCGAACGCGGCGGCCGGCCGGTTCGCTGCCCTGGACGGACCCGATTGCGCCCCCGCACATGCGAACCACGACCTGGCCGTGGGCGGCCCTGAGCCTGCCCGTCCTGCTGACCGCCCTGCCCGCGCGTGTCGCGGTGCAGGATCCGCCGCCGCGCGCGTCGACGTGGGCCGTCGGGCTGCGCGAGGCCTGCGGCCTGCAGGCCATCGACGGTGCCCTGTGGGGCATCGGTCCCGACTACAAGGCGTCGTTCCGCGCCGACGGCGTCGAGTTCACGCCGGCGCTGGGCGCCCAGGCGCCGCGCAACCTGCCGCTGGCGCTGCGCCTGCTCGACGTCGGCCGCGACGGTGCGGCCGTGCCGGCGACGGCGGTCGAGCCCGAGGCCTCTGGACTGAAGGTGCGCTACCGACGCGGCAGCTGCGTCGAGCGCTACGACGTGTCGGCGCGCGGCCTCGCGTTGTCGTTCGTGTTCGGCGCGCTGCCGGCCGGTGGTGGTGACCTCGTGGTCCGGCTCGCACTGGCGACCGAACTGCCGCTGGTCGCCGCCGCTGGCGACGGCCTGCGCTTCGAGTGGCCCGGCATCGGCGGCGTCGCGATCGGCGGCGTCACCGGCATCGACGCGCGCGGCGAACGCGCGTCGGGTTCGATCGCATGCGACGGCAGTACGCTGACGCTGCGCCTGCCGGCCGCGTTCGTCGACGGCGCCGCGCTGCCGCTGGTGCTCGATCCGCAGATCGGCACCGTGGTCGCGGTCACCAGCTCGACGCTCGACTACCAGGCGCCCGAAGTCGTCGCGCCGTTCCCGTCCGGCAGCACGTTCCTGTGCGTCTTCGAGCGCGCGATCAGCGCCACCGACCGCGACGTCCGCGGCATCCGCCTCGACAGCAACGGCAGTGTCGTCGGCGCGCTGTTCGCGGTCACGACCGGCACCGGCGACGACCATGCGCCGACGGCTGCCGGCATCGCCGTGCGCAGCGCGTGGCTCGCCGTCTACGAACGCGGCGGCGACTTGTTCGTGCGGTCGATCAGCGCGACCGGTGTCGTCGGCACCGAGCACACCGCGGTGTCCGGCGCCGACGCGCAGGTCGAGCCGGACCTCGGCAGCGAGACGTCGTTGGTCGACGACGACGCGCTGCTGGTGTACCGCAACTCGACGCAGAACACGATCCAGGCCACCTACATCACGCTGTTCAGCAGCGGACCGATCGCGACCGCCGCGCCGACGAAGATCGCCACGGGCACGAGCCTGGTGGTCGTCGGCCGGCCGCGCATCTCGCACGACGGCGGCGACGCCGGTCGCTGGCTCGTGGTCTACCCGCGCACGCAGGGCCTCGGCGACACGAAGCCGCAGCTGGTGCTGCTGGACCGCGACGTCACCGTGCTCGCCACCGTTGCCGCGACCAACACCACCGACGACGAGGACAGTGCAGTCGTCGACGGCAACGGCACACACTGGGTCGTCGCGTTCGAGAGCGAGGCCAACGAACTGTCCGGCGACAACGACATCCACGCCGTGTCGGTCTACTACGACCCGGTGCAGGGCACGCTGGCCGTGTTCGGCAACTCGCTGGTCACCGGCCTCGTCAACGTCGACGAGATCGATCCGGCGATCGCGTGCTTCCGCGACGGCTCCTGCATGATCGCATGGCGGCGGCGCGCGGCGCCCGGCTCGAGCGACACCGAGGTCTTCATGAAGACCATCGACCAGCTGCGCTGCTTCGAGTGCGAACCGACCGTGCTGCTGGCCAACAGCAACGACGTCGAGACCAACCTGACCGCCGCCGCCAGTGCGAGCGTCGACAACCGCGGCCTGATGCTCTGGGAGACCTCGACCGGCACCGGCCAGAACGGCGACCTGAACGGCGTCGCGTGGGACGCCGAGGACGGCAGCTTCGGCCAGCTGCCGGTGGCCGCGGGTTGCCACGACGGCCTGTTCCAGGCGGTGGGCTGTGCGCGCATCGGCAACTCGTGGTTCTCGGTGCGGCTGCAGAACACCGACGGCACGTCGACCGGCACGTTCGTGCTGTCGACCGGCGTCTCGCAGCTGTTGTGCGGCGGTTGTCGCCTCTATGCAGACCCGTACGAAGGCCTCGCCTTCTACCCGGTCGTCGGCGGCTTCGGCGTGGCCTCGTTCGGGCTGGCGATACCCGACATCGGCGCGCTGCGCGGCATGACGTTCTACACGCAGTGGCTGATGCACAACCCGGCGGCGCAGTGCTCGTGGCTGCAGGCCGACTTCAGCAACGCCCTGACGATCGTCATCGAGTGAGACCTGCCATGCGCCATCCGATCCTCCTGCTCGTTTCACTCGTCTTCGCCGGCGCCGCCGCGGCGCAGCAGTTCGACCTCGGCGCCGCGCACGGCATCGTGCGCGACGACCACGGCCAACCGTGGGCGATCGGCAGCGGCTACAAGGCCACCTACGCGGCCGGCGCGTTCACGTTCGTGCCGGCGCTCGGCAGCGCCGCGGCCGCGAACCGGCCGCTGACGCTGCGGCTGCGACAGATCGCGGTCGGCGACCAGCAGCTGCTCGCTGCCGACGCGGTCGCCGGCGAACTGCAGGCCGGCGAACGGCATCTGGCGATCCGGCGCGGTCCGGTCGTCGAACGCTACGACGCGCGCCGCGACGGCGTCGAGCAGAGCTTCGTGTTCGCATCGCGTCCGGCCGGCGACGGGGACCTGGTCGTGCACCTCACGGTCGAGACCGGGCTCGGCGGCCACCGGCAGCCCGACGGCACGCTGTTCTTCCACGACGGCCGGGTCGGCGGCGTCACGATCGGCGCGGTGACCGGCATCGATGCCGCGCAGCGCCGCTGCGCCGGCTCGCTGCAGCTGGACGGCGACACGCTCGAGCTGCGCCTGCCGGCCGCGTTCGTCGCCAGCGCGGCCTACCCGCTGACGCTCGATCCGCTGCTGGCGCCCGGGTTCCTGATCGGCGACTCGTTCTTCGACGAAGACCAGGTCGACGCCGCGCATGGCGTCGGCGACGGTTCGACGCTGGTCGTGTACCGCCGCGTGTTCTCGTACTTCGACCAGGACATCCGCGCGCAGCGCGTCGCCGCCGACGGCAGCCTCGTCGGCGCACCGCTGAGCATCACACTGACGCCGACCAACGAAGGCCGGCCGGCCGTGTGCTACGTGCGAAGCCGCGACCGCCACGTCGTCTGCTGGAACGAGGCGCCGGTGCCGTTCGGGCCGTGGACGCTGCGCGCGCGCAGCGTGCAGGGGACGACGCTCGGCATCGCGATCGGCGTCTCCGGCGCGGCCGGCAGCCGCGATGCCGAGGTGTCGATGGCGGGCGACCGGTCGTTCACGGGCACCGCGGCGCTGGTCGCGTGGCAGGGTGCGGTCGGCAGCAGTGGCGACGTGTTCACGGCCACGATCGACGTCGGTGCGACCGGTAACCTGGTCGCGTCGCTGCCGTACGACGTCACCACGGCGGCGCTCCTGCCGTTCTCGCAGCGGATGTGGCTGGCGAAGAGCCGCGTGCCGAACGGCATGGTGCTGCTGGGCGCCACGTCTTCGATCTTCGCCGACACACACGTCGCGGTGCCGCTCGGCTACGACGGCCACGTGGTCGGCAGCATCGTCGTGATCGGTAGCGGTGGGGTCGGCGTGCCGAGTGCGTGTGCGTTCGACGGCGACGGCATCGAACACGTCGCCGCGTGGCGCACCGGCGCCGGCCAGCTCGAAGCGCTGCCGATCGGCTGGGACGGCACTGCCCTGACGGTCGGCGCCGGCGCATCGATCGCCGCCACGGTCGGTCTCGAACTCGACGTCGGCTGCCTCGGCGAGCGCTTCGTCGTGACGTGGCTCGAGCCGACCGCGAACCCGTTCGACAACGAGCTGCGCGGCATCGCCCTGAAGCCCGACTGTGCGGTGTGCAGCGAGACGTTCCAGCTCGACGCGGTGGCGCGGCCCAACGCGCTGGCGCCGCGCGTGGCGCCTGCGTTCGCCGGCGGCAGTGCGGTCGCGGAGGCGCTGCTGGCCTGGAACGAGACCGAACTGACGCCGCCGTTCCGCGGCAGTGTCGTGGGCCGGCGCTACGCCGCGATGGTCGGTCTGCCGGCGCAGTTCCTCAGTGCGGGCTGCGGCAACGGCGGCACCGCGAGCGCGATCGGCGCGTTCGCCCCGGGCAACGAGGGCTTCAGCTTCAACCTGACCGGCGGCGATCCGACCGCGCCGTTCGCGCTGCTGAGCCTGAGCCTCGGCGGCTCGTCGATCCTGTGCGGCTGCGAGCTGACGAACTTCCTGGTGCTCGAGGCCGAACTGGCGCTGAACGGCACCGCGCGGCGCTCGTTCCTGCCGTGGTGCGACCCGGTCTACCTGGGCACGCAGATCGAGTTCCAGTGGCTGCTGTGGCCCGCGGCGGCGAGCCCGTGCCCGTTCGTGCCGAACCTCGCCGCGAGCAACCGCATGCTGGTGACGCTGGCGCCGTAGCGCCAGCGGCCGGGTCAGCTGCCGACCGCGAACTCGATGCCGTGGGTGAGCCCGAGACCGCCCGCAGGGCAGATCGTGATCGCCTGCACGGTCAAGAACGCGCCGAGCAGGCTCGGCACCGGTACGAGCGGCAGCGGAACCGAACCGGAGCCGTCGCAGGCAGCGCTGCCGGTCAGTGCCGTCGCGCCGATGTCGACCACGGCGTTCTGCAGCGGCAGCACGACCGAACCGCAGAACAGTGGCAACGGAGCGGGTGAGGCCGAGCCGAGGCCGACGAAGAACGCGGCGATGCCGTTGGCCGGCCCGTGGTCGACGCCGATGGCGAAGTTCAGGTTGCCTTCGATCGCCTGGCCGACCGGCGCCAGTTCCAGCGCGGGGCACTGCGGGCACAGCGCCACGTCGGCGCAGGTCGTGCCGACCTTGCGCCAGAGCACCGGGGTCATCGTGAAGTCCGCCGTCGGTGTGTCGAACGCCAGTTGCACCGGGAACACCATGGCGTCGGTCGAGTCGACCGCAGGGTCGATACCGACGATGCGGAACGCCGGCACGCCGTTGCCGCCGAGGATCTGGCGGAAGTCGACGCGCGTGCCCTCGGCGAACTGACCGAGGCTCTGGTTGCCGACTTCGACCTCGAACATGCCGTCGCCGTCGATGCCGACCGGCAGCGTGAGGATGTCGGTGAACAGGGACCCGCCGGCCATCTGGAAGTCGAAGCCGAGGGCGAGTGGTGGGTCGTACCACCAGCCACTGCCGCCCGAGAACCCGTTGGGCGGCACGATCGGCAGCACCGGGAAGTGCTGCGATTCGCCTCGCACTTCGCCGCTTGCCGTCACGTCGAGGGTCAGCGTGGTCGGCTGCGAGACCGTGAACTCCAGGCGCGCCAGACCGCTGTAGTAGCCGACGGACCAGTACGGCGGCGGTGGTGGCACGTTCTGCCACGAGTTCACTTCCGCACTGGCGAGCAGGGTCAGCGTCGTGTTCGTCGACGACGTCGGCTTGTCGATGAAGGTCGTCCCTTCGGCGGTGCTGCCGTTGACGGACCCGGACGACGCATCCTGCCAGGGAAACCCGCTGCCGATGTTGATGTACTGGTCCCAGAGTCCCGGCTGCAGGATGTTGCCTGCCTCCGTGGTGTGCTCGTGGTGGCTGGAAACCCACGTCACGGCCGAAGCCGGCGTGAAGTCGGCGCTCAGTTGCAGGTCGGCACGCTGGCCCACGGACGAATTGGGCGAGGAGATGGGGCTGCTGGCGGTCCGGACCCGCAGCTCGATCGTGTACTCGAACGCCGGCACGAGCTGCCAGGAGCCGCTGGCCGAGAACGGGGGGAACGGCGTGCCCGCTGGCATTGCCTGGCTCTGGGTGCCGACTTCGTAGACTTGCGAGTAGAGCGTCGACGGCGGGCTGCCGGCCGGACGCGCGAGGAGCGTGATGGTCTGGCTGCGCCAGTTCTCCGCTTGCGCGGGCGCCGTGGCCGCGGCGAGCAGAGCTCCCGCAAGCAACGAGAGGGGGAACCGGGATCGCGGTGGGACGCCGCACGTGAGCAGGTTCGAGGCCATGGTCGTCTTCGGGGTGAGGTGGTGATCGCGCCGCAGCGGGCGATCGCTGCATCGTGACCGGGGCGGTCGCGAACGGACAGGAATCTGCACGCAGGTGTCCGGTCCTGGGTGACGGGCCGTGCCACCCTGGTGGTCTGACCACGACGTTGTCCTGCCGGGTCGGTTCGAGTCACTCACGGGCGCCGCCACCGTGCGGTCTCGACCATGAACCCGACCAAGAACCTCGTTCCTGCATCATCCGGCCGCTTGCCCGGGGCCCGGCTCTCCGCGCGGCTCGCCGCCCTGTTCTGCTTCGCCGTCGCCGCGCACGGCCAATGCCCCGAGGGCACGGTCGCCGGCCTCGTGCCGTGGAACGCCGGCGACCACTTCGCCAGCACCTGGGCCGTCGACGACGAGGGCTTGAGTCCGCTGATCAACCTGGGATTCGCGTTCCCGATGCCTGGTACCGCCGGGTTCGATGCGATGCAGATCGGTAGCAACGGCGAGATCTACCTCGCCGACTGGTGGACGGCCCCGCCGCCGCCGAACGAGCCGGTCGGCGGCTCCTCGTTCGGCACGAACACGATCCTCGAACTGCGCGGTCGCGTCCTCGGCGGTTCCGCGCGCATCGTGCCGCTGGGCCTCGATCAGCAGGGCAGTCAGGTGTCCTGCAACATCTGGGCGGTCAGCTACGCGACGCCGCTGACGGGTGGTCCCGCCGGCGAAGCGACGGTCACCTGGACGGACATGGCGCGCTGGGGCAACGCCGCGGACCGGTTCAGCTTCTCGTGCCGCCTGTTCGCCAACGGCTCGGTCGAGTTCTCCTATGGTGCCGGCCTGCCGTTGCCCGCCTGCCTGGTGGGCATCTCGGTCGGCAACCTGGTCAACGGGGTGGCATCGAACCTCAGTGCGACGCCGACGGTGCCGACGGGCCTGCTGTACGAGTCGTTCCCGGCCGGTGCTTTCGATCTGGCTGGTCAGACGCTGCGGATCGATCGGCAGGGAACGGGCTACACGGCCCTCGCACTGCTGCCTTACACGGCGCCGAACTGCGCCTTCCATTGCGCCTACGGTGAGGGGTGCCATTCGATCGGCGAGAACACCCTGTTCCAGCAGTTCGCCGACAGTGAGGCGGTACGAACGGCCCTGACGGCGTCGCGCGTGACGTTCCTGCACGACTCCACCAACGAAGGCGGCTACACGGCCATCTGGGGCGGTGGTGGTTCGGCGTTCCGGGGACCGAACGTGATGGGCAGCACGGCGGTGGCACTCGGTGGTTTCAGCGACCCCGACACCGGCAGTGTGGTGTTCACTCCGCCCGCCTTCCCGGTTCCGGGCGGCTTCTCGGGTGCGGTGACCGTCTCCGTCGACGGCATCCTGACGATCGCGGCGACGGCCAACAACGCCGGCGATTCGTCACCGGCGGCCGCGGACATCCTCGATGCAGTGCAGGCACCGGCGTTGGCCTTCTACTCGTGGCACGACTTCCTGCTGAACGACAGCGTCGGCAGCAGTGGCCAGGTCACCCGGGAGGTCTTCGGCGGCCATCTCTACATCACGTGGGATGCGGTGGAGGCGCGGCCGGACGGTGTCGCGAACTCGAGCTCCTGGCAGTACCAGATCGAACTGGCGACGGGTCATGTCGCGATCGTCTGGCAGTCCATCGACGCCACGATGACGGACACCGGCGACTGGCTGGTCGGCTGCACGCTCGAAGGGACCGGTGCGACCCCGGGCGCTGCCGTGTTCGACAACAGCTTCCCGCCGACCCAGCTCGTGACCAACATCCACCCGCTGACGCTGTCCGCGGCGCCGCGCCCCGTGCAGGTCGGCACCGTGCTCGCGTTCGACTACACGATCGACAACATCCCCAGTTACTGGCGCAACGATGCTCCGCCCTACATCGCCGTCCTGGCCCTGAGCCTCTTGCCGGCGGGCGGCGGGGGGGTGCCGCTCGGGTTGTTCGGCATGCACGGTTGTTCGGCCTACGTCGCCAACCTCGACATCGTCCTGCCGATCGTCGGCGCAGGCCCCACCGAGGTGGTGCCGGTGTTCGAGCCGAGCATGGGGCCTGCCCCACTCGACTTCTACGCCCAGGCCTTCGCGCTCTACGACGTGCCCTCGTGGTCGCCGCCGTTCAACTTCTTCGGCCTGCTGGCCAGCAACGGTGTGCACTCGCACGTCGAATACCAGTGAGCGCGACCGGCGATGGGCGACTTCGTCGTGCCTGTTGTGGAGCCCGCGACCAGCCGACATGATCCGGGCCGGGGGAGGGTGCTCGTCGAAGTCCCTGCTGGAGATCGGTTGCCATCATGCTGCGTTGCCTCGTCGTCACTCTCTCGGCCGTCCTGGCTGGTCGCGCAGCAGCGCAGGCCGATCTGCTGCTGCCGCCCGCTGCCGCCGGCATCGAACAAACCGACTCCTCACCTCGACCTTGGGGCCAGGGCGCTGCGCCGACGCGCACGATGGTCGTCTACAACGAGGCGCAGTTCGCAGCGCAGGGAGTGAGCGGCTTCGTGCAGATCGACGGCCTGCGATGGCGCGCGAACGGCGGTGGCGGGGCGGGGGCCGGCACCTACACGAACGTGGAAGTGTGGCTGTCGTCGGCGGCAACGACCTACCTGACGATGAGCAACACGTTCGCCCTCAACCACGGCGGCGACCTGACGCTCGTCTATTCGGGACCCGTCAGCGTGCAGGCGGCGACGCCGACGAGTCCGAGCAGCTTCTACGTCGACGTGACGTTCTCGACGCCGTTCGCGTACTTCACCGGCACCGACCTCGTCGTCGAAGTGAAGTGCACCGGTGCCGGTTGGAGTGGTCCGAGTGCGGCTGCAGTCGACGTGGCGATGGGGGCCGGCGCCGGTTCGATGCTGACCGCGATCGGTGTCGCCGCCAGTTCCGGCGCGCTGATCACCAACAGCGCGCCGGTCCTGCAGCTGGTGACGCCGGCCACGCCGGCACCGACGCTGGTGATCAACGAGTTCGTCTACGACCCGATCGGCCTGAATCGGGAGTTCATCGAGATCTACAACGCCGGCGCGAGCGCGATCAACCTGGCCGGTTGGACGCTGCGCGCCACGACGTCCTCGGGCACGACCGTGCTGGTGGCCCTCGCTGCCGTGGTTCTGTCTCCGGGCCAACACTACGTGGTCGGCAACAGTGTCGGCGTGGCACCCGTGCTGCTCGTCGACCAGGCCCTCGCCGCGGCGCTGCCGAACGGTCACGCGACGCTGAGCCTGCGCAACCTCGACGGCGCCGTCGTCGACGCCGTGCGCTACGGAGCCAGTGCCGGTGCCGCACCGGTGTTCCTCGGTGACGGCGCGCCGCTGTTCGGCGCCCACCGGCTTGATCCGGCCTCGCCGACGTCGTGGTCGCGCCACCGCGACGGCTTCGACACCGGCCTGAGCGGCAACGACTTCCGCGTCGCACCGTGGACGCCCGGCTTCAGCAACGACCAACCCGACCTGCGACCCTACGGTGCGACCTTCGACGCGCTCGTCGTCGGCACCCCGGTGCCGTCGTGGGTGGGGTCGACGGCTGCCCCGGTCGCGGCGAACCCGCTGGCGCTCGGCACCTTCCACCCCAAGGTCGTGCCGGTGTCGCCGCAGGGCGGCAACTGCATGGTGTTCGCGACGCCGGGCGACGCCGCCGGCGGGCGCAGCTACCTGCTGCAGACCGACTCGGACGACGCGTCCGGCTTGCGAGGCCTCGTCTACTTCGATGCGACGCTGGCGCCGCCGGGACAGTCGTACGCCTGGTCGATCGGCGTCGGCGGCACGACCGATTCGGACTACGCGATGCCGCTGCCGACCAGCCCACCTGGCGGCAACACGAACGGCAACACCGGCGTGAGCTGGACCTACCGGGTCACCGACTCTGCCGCGACGCTCTACCTGGTCAGCCACGGACCGGGTGGTCGGGTGCAGCAGGTCCTCGACAGCCACGCGGTGACCACGTCGGCGTGGCGGCCGCTGCAGCTCGACGTCGTCGGCGGCCGCGTGTTCGCGAGCTATGACGGCCAGCTCACGCAGGCGTTCGCGGCGGCCAGCGTCGGTGGATGGTACGTCGGCATCCGGAACCAGGCCCCAGGCGCGGCGCTGGCGGCGCTGCGCGTCGACGATGCCTTCGTCGACGACGGTGCTCAGGACTTCATCGCCGACATGGGTGGGAGCTGCGACGGCAACTGTCCGCCGAAGAACTCCGACGCGAAGAAGATCAACCGGACCGAGAAGTACACCGCCGACGGTATCGGCGCGGAGTTCCCGCCGGGCGACTACGCGATCCCGATCGAACCTCTGCTCGGCCTCAATCCGCTTCCATACTCCTTCGAAGTCGTCTGCGTGCTGACGGACAAGCGGTCCGGCGTGTCCGCGGTGACTTCGACCCTCGAGCTGCTCGACGGCACCATGGAAGACGGTCCCGGGGCCACTCTGAGGGCGCCGACGACCTTGGCGGACCCGCAAGCCAACGGTGACGGCTGGTGGTTCGTGGATGTGGCGCCGGTCATCGGCAGAGACACACTGATGTTCGTGTCGTTCCACTACGACGGCACGCTGGACCTGCCAGTGCCGGCCGATGGGGCGCGCGTCCGGAGCGCCTACTGGTACCGCCCGCCGTCCGGCACCTGGGAGCTGAAGACGGCACAGGAGCCGTGGTCGGTCAAGCTCAAGTGCGCTGACACCAGTACGACAGCGGAAGCCGACTTGATCGGATCGACGCGAATCGGCACGGTGTTCACGCCAAGACTCAGCTCGACGTTCACCGGCACGCTCGGCGTGCTGTGGCTCGCGCTGACACCGCTGCCCGGCATCGACCTCGGGTTCCTCGGTGCGCCGGACTGCAAGCTCTACGTCGACATCGGGCGCGGCTTCGGCTCGCTGGGCATCACCGATGCGAGCGGTGGGCTGCAGTTCCCGATCCTGCTCGCGAACGACCCGCTGTCGCTCGGCCTGCAGGTCTACGAGCAATGGTTCGTCTACGACCCGACGGTGAACCCGCTCGGCTTCATCAGCTCGAACGGTCTGTCCACCGTCATCCACTGATCGGCGCGCCGATGGACCGCACGCTGGAGCGTTCGCCCGGAGCCGTCGTCGCCGCATCGATCCCCCGCAGCCCATCCTCGAGGTTGCGGGCGTCGTGACGGCGTCGTCGTTTTCGCCGGAGGATCCGCTGACCGCCCTGGCCCGCGCATGGCTGGCCCAGGATCCCGAGCGGCGACCGCCGCTCGCCGAACTGCTGGCGGCGCACCCGGCGGCGGCGATGCAGTTGACCGATGCGCTGCTCGACTTCGAACTGCAACGTCCGGCCGCGGCGCCGCCGCCGGACTCCGTGCACACGGTGCCGGCGGACGGGCAACGCATCGGTCCCTACGCGATCGTGCGACCGGTAGGCCGCGGCGGCCAGGCGACCGTGTTCGAGGCCATCGACAGCCGCCTCGGCCGGCGGGTCGCCCTGAAGGTGCTGCGCTCCGACGCGTTCGGGTCGTTGGCTGCCGAGCAGCGATTCCGTGCCGAAGCCGCGACGACCTCGCGGCTCGAGCACCCGGGCATCTGCCCCGTGTACGAGATCGGTGCGGCCGACGATCTGCTCTACCTGGCGATGCGGTTCGTTGCCGGTGAAACGCTGGCACAGACGATCCAGCAAGCGAACGCGCGCGCGCAGGGCGGTGACGCGTTCGAGCTGTTCGCCGGTTTCGCGACGTCGTCGGTGCCGCCCGAGGCGATCGGTGGCCGTCGCGTGCGGCCGTGGCTCGGCACCTTGCGTCTGTTCGAGTCGGCAGCGCTCGCGCTGCACCAGGCGCACGCAGCCGGCGTCGCGCACCGCGACATCAAGCCCGCCAACATCATGGTGCAGCCGGACGGCAGCGCCGTGCTGCTCGACTTCGGTCTCGCCGGCGACCTGGGCCGCGACGGCGCCAGCCTGACGCGCACCGGCGACGTGTTCGGCACCCCCGCCTACATGGCGCCCGAACAGTGCCGTGATGCCCGGCACGCCGACTACCGCTCGGACATCTTCGCGTTGGGTGCGACGCTGTTCGAGGCATTGACCGGTCACCAGGCGTTCGATGCACCGACCGCGGAAGGCAAGATCCGCCGGATCCTCGCCGGGCAGGTGCCGAATCCACGGCGGTTCGTGCGCGGCCTGCCGTGGGAGTTCGTGGTCGTCGTCGCCAAGGCCTTGGATCCGGAGCCGGAGCGGCGATACGCGTCGGCCGCGGCGTTCGCCGAGGACCTGCGGCGCATCCGCGAGGCACGGCCGATCCTGGCTCGACCGCCCGGTTTCACGCTGCGCGCACAGCGGTGGCTGCAGCGCAACCCGCTGCTCGCCGCCCTGCTCGTCGTGACCGTCGGTGGCATCGTCACGGCCGATCGTCTGTGGCGTTCCGCGGCCGCGACGTCGCGCGACAGCGAACTGCTCGCCGCACCGCAGCGCCTGGCCGAACTGCGGCTGCAGGCCGATCAGCTGCGACCGGTGCGCGCGCACCGCGAGGCTGCGGCACGATGGCTGGAGCACACCAGGGAGTTCGTCGCGCAACGGCCGGTGTTCGAGCGACGGCTGGAAGAACTGCGTCAGGCCGCGGACCCGGCGACGCCGGCGGAGGTCGCCGACCTGCGGCGCCGCCACCCTGCCACGGCCCAGCTCACGCTGCTCGACGAGACCGACGCCAGTGCCGAGGCCGGCCTCGGCCACGCGCAGACGGTGGCCGACACGCTGGCGGGCAAGGCGGCGCGGGACACGCAACGACGGTTGCTGCGCGAACAGCTGGCGACGCTGCGTCCCTATCGGTTCCGCGATCCCCGGCAACAGGTCCTGCACGACTCGATCGTCGTGTTCCTCGCCGCCCTGGACGAGTTCACCACGGTCCGCAGCCCGCTCGCCACGGTCGAACGGGAATTGCGCGAGCTCACCGCCGAAGTGCCGACCGACTGGGATGTCGCGGTCGCCGCGATCGCAGCGAGCCCGCGCTACGGCGGGATGCAGTTGCGTCCGCAGGGTGGCATGTCGCCGTTGCGGTGCAACCCGCAGAGCGGCCTCTGGGAGTTCCTGCACGTGCGTTCCGGTGTCGCCCCCGAGTACCGCGCCGACGGCACCGTGATCGTCGCGGAAGGCACCGGCATCGTGTTCGCGCTGGTGCCCGGCGGTCGGTACCGGATCGGCAGCCAGACCACCGATCCCTCGGCGCCGGGCTACGTGCCGAAGCTGCTCTACACGGAGGACTACCAGGTGGAGCTGCAGCTCGACCCGTACTTCCTCGCCGTGCACGAGGTGTCGCAGGCACAGTGGCAGCGCCTGGGTGGTGGCACGCCGAGCACCTACTTCCCGGGCTCCGTCGGTCCCGATGACACCAGCTACGGCGTGACCCCGGTCCATCCCGTGGAGAGCGTGTCCTGGTCGGCTGCGGTCGACGTGCTGGCGCAGTCGGGCCTCGAGTTGCCGACCGAGGCGCAGTGGGAGGTGGCGGCACGCGGCGGCGTTCCGTCGGGGCTCTGGGTCGGCAACGACCACTCCAGGTTCGCAGTCGCGGAGAACCTGCTCGACGCGGCGGCGGTGCGCGCCGAATTCGCCGCCGCGAACCGCACGCCATTGCCGTGGGACGACGGCTTCGGTGCGCACGCGCCCGTCGCGAGCCTGCAGCCGAACCCGCTCGGGTTCCACGACATGCTCGGCAACGTCTGCGAGTGGTGCATCGACGCCGAGGCGTGGCCCAACAAGTGGTTGATGCGCCACGGCGACGGCCGGTGGTTGTCGTCGAAGGGGGAGAAGCACACGGTGCGCGGCGTGATGTTCACCATGAACCTCGATCGCAACCCGCTGATCGTGCGCACGTTCGCGACCGGCAGCGACTACAGCATCGGCGTGCGGCCGGCGCGCCGCGTCGAATGAGGCAACCGGGCGGCGCGAGTGCCGGTGCGCGCGCGGTTGCTCGGGACGGCGGTAGGATGCCACGCATGGTGGTCGCTGACGCACCCGATGAACCAGCGTGGTACCAGGCGCTCGAAGAGCTGACACCGCGCCTGCATGCCTGGACCCAGCTGCGGCTGCGCAACGAGACGGATGCGACCAAGGAGGACTTCGTGCAGGAAGTCCTGTTCCGCGCGGTCGCCAGCCACTCGCGGTTCGCCGGCGGCAACGTCGCAGCCTGGGTGTTCCAGATCGCCAAACACGTGCTGCTCGAGAGCCTGCGGCAGAAGCGGCGCGATGCTCGCATGCAGCGGGTGGATGGACACACGTCGCGTTTCGCGGCCCTGCACGAGTTCCCGGCGCAGGTGACCAGCATGTGGCGCCGCGCGGCGAAGCGCGACGACTGCCGTGAGTTGCTGGCGTTCGTCGCCGAGCTGGACCCGATCGACCAGCGATTGGTGTTGCTGTGCGGCCTGGAAGGCGTGTCGGTGCGCGACGCCGCCATCCAGGTCGGACTCGGCGAGGCGGCCTGCTCGAAGCGCTGGTATCGGCTGCGACAGCGCCTGCGGGGTGCGTTCGGCGAGCAGAACAGCTGACGCGCGGCGCGGGCAGGGCACGGCAGCAGACCGGATCGGCGTGCCGGTGTGCTTGCGACTACGGGTTGCTCGGCTGCTCGACGACTTCGACGAGGCCGCTCTGGTCGATGCGCACGCGGCCCTTCTGCTCGAGCGCCTGCCAGACCTCGAGCGGGTATTGCGACGGCGCCTTGACGGCGACGATTCCGGACCGCGAACCCTTGCTCATCGCGTCGTGGCCGAGCCGCGACTCGTCGTCGAGCCGCGTCAGTTTCAGGCGCTTCTTCAGCGCCTTCATCGCGCGCGTCAGCGTCTCCTTCGTGAACGTGCCGTCCGGGTTCTTCTCGACGAGGTTGCCGGGTTCGTGGTCGCGGGGCTCCATGGCGCCATCATGCCGCAGCACCGGCGCGAACGCGCGGTCGGCGCCGAGGACCGGCGTGGTACGATCGGCGCTGCCATGCCCTCGCCCGCCCGCCGCTCCGTCCGCGCGTCGCCGCCACCGACCGCACGCACCGTGCTCGCCCGGTTGCGAGCGATGGGCAGCGCGAAGGTCCGCGCCGGCTACGCGCGGTTCGGCCTCGCGCCGACGCGGGCGCTCGGCATCGCGATGCCGCGGATCCAGCGTCTGGCGAAGGAACTCGGACCGCGGCACGACCTCGTCGACGCGCTGTGGGCGAGCGGCATCTACGAGGCTCGCCTGCTGGTCGCGTACCTGGGCGAGCCGCAGCGCCTGACTGCCCTGCAGATGGAGCGCTGGTGCCGCGACTTCGACAACTGGGGCGTCACCGACACGCTGTGCTTCGTGCTGTTCGACCGTTCGCCGCGTGCGTTCGCCCAGATCGCCGCGTGGCGCACGCGGCGGCCCGAGTTCGAGAAGCGCGCCGCATTCGCGCTGTTGGCGTCGGTCGCGCTGCACGACAAGGCCGCCGCCGACGCACCGTTCGTGCGGGCGCTCGGCTGGATCCGGCGCGCGGCGACCGACCCGCGCAACTTCGTCAAGAAGGGCGTGTTGTGGGCACTGCGCGGCGTCGGCGGGCGCAACGCGGCGCTGCACGGCAAGGCGCTGGCGCTGGCCGACGAACTGGCCGCGGCGACCGATCCCACCGCGCGCTGGGTCGGTCGGGAGGCTGCACGCGAACTGCGCAGCCCGGCGACGCGGCGCCGCATCGCCCGCCGCGGCTGACCCGGCCGGACGTCACGGGCTTGGCCGCGGCGGCCGGTTCGCCGATGATGGGCGACTTCGATGGCCAGGTCGCCCGTACTGCTGTTGCTGCTGCTCCTGCCGGGGCTCGTGCTGCCGGCCGGCCTGCTGCTGCGGCTGTGCCGGTGCGAACGGCCGCGCGAGCCGGCGAGCTGCTGCCAGGTCGCCGCGGCGGAGCCGTCGTGTTGCCGTCACGCTGACCCGGCATCGCCGGCACCGGCGCCCGGCGCGCCCGACGAGGCGATTGCGCCGCGCTGTGGCTGCACCTGGCTGCAGCTCGGCCCCGACCATCCGGAGCCGCAGCGGTCCGACGCTGCGCCGGTCGAGCTGCCGTCGGCGCTGCCGACGGCGGCGGCAACGCTGCCGGAGCCGGTGGCCGCGATCGACCGCGCCCCGACGGCGTGGAGCTGGTGCCGGCCGCCGCCGGACCACGGCCGGACGCTGCCGCTGCGGTTGTAAGGGAACGGCGCGCTGCGCGTCCGTCGGTTCGTTCCCGTACCCAGGCCGCTGCCGCGGCCTCACCGCCTCGGAGTTCCCATGTTCCGTCCCCTGACTGCCTTCGTCCTGCTGGCTGCGGTCCTGACCGCGCAGGATCCGCCGCCGTCGACCTCGTTGGTCGAGGTGCCGATCGCGCCGAACCAGACCTGCCCGATCATGGGCAAGAAGGTGTCGCTGCCGCTGTTCGTCGACACCGAGCTCGGCCGCATCTGGGTCTGCTGCAAACCCTGCTACCGGAAGATCCTCGCCAACGTGCCGAAGGCGCACCAGACCGCCTACCCGGTGGTCGCGCCGGTCGCCGTGACGACGTGCCCGGTGTCCGGCGAGCCGATCGGCGAGCACGCGGTCGAGATCACGCTGCAGGGCAGCCGCTTTTCGCTGTGCTGCGCCGGCTGCGTCGACGAGGCGCGCGCGCGTTCGCAGGTCGTGCTGGCGAAGGTGCTGCAGCCTCGGCTCGTCGACGTCGGCAATGCCACGTGCCCGCTGCGCGGCACGCCGGTGGCTGCGAACGCGTTCGTCGTGATCGACGGCCACATCGTGCACCTCGCCGACCCGAAGCTGGTCGAGGCGGTGCGCAAGGAGCCGGCCGCGGTGCTGGCCAAGGCGCGCGAACTGGCGCAGGCGCAGCCGCCGCGGCAGAAGCACGAGCATCGGCCGGCCCGCGCGGCCGACGCGACCGGCGCGGAGGCCAGGTGAAGGCGCGCGCGGCGCGGACCGCTCGGTGCCTGCCGTGGCTGTTCGTGGCCGGCTGTGCCGTCGCGCCCGACCTGCCGCCGTGGCCGACCACCCATCCGGCGTCGCCCGATGCCGAAGCGGCGCCGGAAGCCGCGCCGAGCACCACGCTGCGGCTGCCGGTCCGCACGCCGGCGGCAGCCGACGCGCCGGCGGGCGGAGGGCACGGTCGATGATGCGCACGGGCCTCGTCGCCGCCGCGGTGCTGCTCGCGACGGCGTGCACGTCGTTGGACACCGCCGACGATCGCCGCGAACTCGCGGACCTCGTGCAGCAGCGCACCGGCGCGGCGGTCGCCGAGGCGCCGACCGACCTCGACCCCGCGGTCGCCGACGCCGTCGCCGACCTGCTGCTGCGGCCACTGACGGAGGCCGCGGCGGTGTGCATCGCGCTGCTGCACAACCAGCGCGTGCGCGCGCTGTGGGCGCGGCTCGGCGTCGCGCGCGGCGACCTCGTGCAGGCGGGGCTGCTGCGCAACCCGCGCTTCGACGTCGACGTGCGCTTCCTCGAGACCGGTGGCACGAGCCTCGAGTACGGTCTCGCGCAGCCGGTGGTCGACCTGTTCGTGCGGCCGCTGCGCGAACGGCTCGCCGAGCACGAGTTCGCGGGGGCGCGGCTGTGGCTCGCCGATGCGCTGACCCGGTTCGTGTTCGACGTGCGGCGGGCCTGGGTCGACGTGCAGGCGGCGACGGCCACCGCGGCGCTGCAGCGGCAGGCGCTGCAGGTGGCCGAAGCGGCGCACGAACTGCAGCTCGCGCTGCACGCGGCCGGCAACGCGACCGACCGCGAGCTGGCCGAGGTGCGCGTCGGCGAGACGCGCGCGCGGCTCGACCTCGCCGCGGCCGAACTGGCCGAACGGCAGGCGCGTGAGGTGCTGCAGGCGCTGCTCGGCCTCTGGGGCACGCACACCGAGTGGTCGCTGGCGGGCACGTTGCTCGACGGGGTGCCGTCGCCGCCCGACGGCGCGCAGGTCGAGGCGCGCGCCGTCGCCGCGTCGTTCGAACTGCAGGCGCACCGTGCCGGCCTCGATGCGCTGGCGCAGCAGGCAGGCCTCGATTCGTGGCGCGGGTGGTTTCCGGATCTGGCGCTGGGCGTCAGCGGCGTGCGCCAGGCCGGTGGTCGCACCGGCCATGGTCCGCGCATCGCCGGCGAGCTGCCGCTGTTCGACGCCGGCGGCACGCGCCGCGCGCGCACCGAGGCCGGCCTGCGCGCCGGTCTGCACGACCACACCCAGCTCGCGGTCGAGGTCCGCGCCGAAGCCCGGCTGCGCCGCGACCGCGCCGAGGCGCTGGCGGCGATGGCCGCGTTCCAGCGCGACGAGCATCTGCCGGCGCGCGCCGCAGCCCTGCGCACGGCACTGCAGCACTACAACGCGATGCAGATCGGCGCCTTCGAGGTGCTGCGCGAACGGCGCCAGCAGCTCGCCGACGAGGCCGAACGCATCGACACCGAACGTGCGGCGCGCTGCGCCGCGCTGGACCTGGCGCAGCTGCTGGCCGGCAGCCGGCCGGGACCCGACCGAGACGCCATGACGCCGCCATCGGCGAGCGAGGACCGCCCGTGACCCACGATCGCCGTCAGTTCCTGTTCCGCGGGGCGCTGGCCGGCCTCGGCGCCACCGCCGCCGCGCGCGCGACTGCGCCGGCGCGCACGCTGCCGCCCGACGCACCGCCGCAGCCGCCCGGCATGCCGTTCGTCGACTACACGCCGGTCGAGGTGCCGAACGGCTGGACGCTGCCGTGGCGCCTCGTCGACGGGGTCAAGGTGATGCACCTGGTCGCGGAGCCGGTGCGCCACCGCTTCGCGCCGGGCCTCGAGGCGAACCTGTGGGGCTACAACGGCCGCGTGCACGGGCCGGTGCTGGAGCTGGTCGAAGGCGACCGCGTGCGCGTCTACGTCACCAACCGGCTCGGCCAGCCGACCACGGTGCACTGGCACGGCCTGTTCGTGCCGAACGGCATGGACGGCGTCGGCGGCCTGACGCAGCGTTCGATCGAGCCCGGCGAGACGTTCGTCTACGAGTTCGAGCTGCGGCAGCACGGCACCTTCCTCTACCACAGCCACCACGACGAGATGGTGCAGATCGCGATGGGCATGATCGGGGCGATCGTCGTGCACCCGCGGCGCCCGACCGAACCGCCGCCGGACCGCGACTTCGTCTACGTGCTGGCCGAATGGGCGCTGCCGGTCGGCGCCGAACGCGTCGATCCGAACGAGATGAAGGACTTCAACGTGCTGACCTTCAACGCGACCGTCTATCCGGCGACCGCGCCGATGGTCGTGCGCACCGGGCAGCGCGTGCGCATCCGCCTCGGCAATCTCAGTGCGATGGACCACCATCCGATCCACCTGCACGGCCACGCGTTCGAAGTGGTCGGCACCGACGGCGGCGAAGTGCCGAAGGGCGCGCGCTGGCCGGAGACCAGCGTGCTGGTCGCGACCGGCCAGACGCGCACGATCGAGTTCGTCGCCGACAATCCCGGTGACTGGGCGATGCACTGCCACATGACGCACCACGTGATGACGCAGATGGGCCACGACGTGCCGAACCTGACCGACGTCGACCCGAGCCTGTTCGACGCGAAGCTCGGCGAAGTCGTGCCGGAGTACCTGGCGATGGGCCGCGACCCGGCCGCAATGGCGGCCGAGACCGACGTCACGATGCCGAAGAACAGCCAGCCGATGGTCGGCGGCGAGGGACCGTTCGGCTACGTGACGATGGGTGGCATGGTCACGGTGCTGAAGGTGCGCGACGGGATCGCGGACTACGGCGACCCGGGGGATTACGTGCATCCGGAGGGCACGGTGGCGCGGCCGGCGACGGCGGCGGAGCTGCAGCGCGACGGCATCGAGGGCTAGGCGGCAGGGGCTGGCCGTCCGACGTCGACAGCGACGCGCGAACGAAACCGCGCGCGATCCCCACGAGCAGCGCTGTGGGCCGATAGCCTTCCCGGCCATGGCAAAGGCAGGTTTGCGTGGTGGGCTTCGCGTGGTGTTCGGGCTGGCCGTGTTGACTGCGTCGCTCGCCGCGCAGAAGGACGCGACCGTGCGCGCGATCGAAGAGCGGGCGGCGGCGCTGCGCAAGGTGCATGCGGTTCGACTGGTGGAGGTCGGCAAGCGCTGTCTGGCGGATCCCGAACTGCTGACGGCCGCGAGTGCGGCACGCGAGGCGGCACTGCTGCTCGATCCGGCGGCCGCAGTCGAGCTGGCGCTGCCGCCACCACCTGCAGAGCCCCGTCAGCACGGCGGCAGGTGGGTCGGCATCGTGCAAGTCGTCGAGGGCATCCGCGACGGACTGCGCGTCGACGACAAGCAGTTGGCGAAGCTGCGGCAGCTCGACCCGCTGCTGGCGGACCTGGCGCGCGAGCACGACGAAGCGGCGCAGGCACTCGCCGCACTCGTCGGCGAGTACCGTTCCATCGACGAGAACGAGCGCGCGTTCGAACTGGCGCTGACTTGCCACGATCTCTGTCGACCGCGCATCCGCGACGCGTTTCGCGAACTGGACCAGATCCTCGCCGCGAAGCGTTACGAGGCCGAAGCCCGGGAGCACCTCACGGCGTTCCGTGGCGCCAACGACAAGATCGGCCGGTTGAAGAAGTGGCAGTTCTCGGGAATGACGATCGAAGTGCCTGGCCCTGACGAGCGGGACGCGACGATCGTGTCGCGCAAGGGACGGTCGGGCGACTACGTGCTCGAAGCCGACGTGCAGTTCGCCGCCGTCAAGGGGCGGATCGCACTGATTGCGGTGTGGATCGACTCGAAGAACTACTGCGCGCTCGACTACGAGCGCGACAACCATGCCGTGCTGCGCCTCGTGCACTGCGACAACGGCGAACGCCGGGACCTGGCGGTCACGACTCTGAAGCAGAAGACGTTCGACGAGTACTTCCGGCTGCGCGTCGAGGTCGCGGACGGACGGATTTCGACGGACATCGGCGCGGGGCCTTGCTCGGCGGCCTTGCCGATCCCGGTCGGCGACGAGGTTCGCTACGGCCTGCAGCGGCCGGGACTCGGGCGCAAGGCAGAGAAGAAGGATGACGAACTGGTCATCCGCGTACGGAACTTCGTCGTCCGGTAGCCGAGGCGGTCGCCGGCGATCCGGGCGGCAGCGTCCTGGTGGCGATGGTCGCCCGTCCCGGTTGCCCCGGCGGCGTCCTGCCCGGGCGAGCCGTACGTCGGGGCTCGCTCGACGACGCCGAGTTGGTCGGGCCGAGTGGATTCGAACCACCGACCTACTGGTCCCAAACCAGTCGCGCTACCAGACTGCGCTACGGCCCGACGCCGCGCGACGGTACCGACGCGACCGAGCCAAGGGAAGGCCCGAACCGCGCGCCGTCGCGTCCCGCTCTCACAGCACGCCGGCGGTCAGCTGCAGCGCGTTGGTCGCGGTCACCTGCACGATGTTGCCGAGCGGATCGAGCTCGAGCGGCACCATCTGGTGGAAGAACGTCACCCCGACGATCGGCGGCGCGCTCGGCAGGAAGAGCGACGACTCCGCGGTGCCGGTCGTGGTGACCAGCACCTGCAGGATGTCCGGCGCGACCAGCAGGTCGCAGCCGGCCGGCGCCTGCGCGAACACGGTCTGCAGCGGTAGCACGGCCTGCGGGATCGAGGTGAGGCTCGTCACGGCGGCGACCAATGCCAGGCCCGGCAGGCCACTGCCCTGCGCGCGGAACGTGGCGTCGACCCACGGCAACGTGGTCGCCGCGAGCACGTTCGCGCCGCCGCTGCTCGCGCAGCCGAGCCCCTGCGGCGCCGAGGTGGCGGGGCAGTTGGAGGCGAGCTGCACGATCGCACCCTCGGCCCAGCCCGGTCCCTGCGAGCCGACCGCCGTCACGGTGCCGTCGGCGCCCAGCAGCAACTGGTTGTAGTACCGGGTCGATTGCGGGACCGTGGTCCAAGTGGTTCCGTCGCGACGCAGCAGCGTCGCATGGCCGGCGAGCAGGTCCCCGTCGGGCAGTTCGGCCAGCGTGGTGGTGCCGAGCGTGTCGGGCGAGCCGATGTCGCTCCACGTGCTGCCGTCCCAGCTGGCGATGCCGTTGGCGGGGTTGCCGTCGGCGTGCAGGAACAGGCCGCCGACCAACAGGTCGCCGTTGGCCCGCACGAAGACCGTGTTGACGAGTGCCGGGATGCCGAACGGACCCGGTGGCAGGGTGAACGAACCGAGCAGGCTCCACGTGGTGCCGTCCCAGCGGCGCACGCCCAGCGAGTTCGACGTGCTGCCGGCGCCACTGGCCGCGACCACGTCGCCGTTGGCGAGCCGGGCCAGTGACGTCACGCTGGCTCCCGGGCCGGCTCCCAACGGTGACCACGTGCTGCCGTTCCAGCGCGCGATGTGCGCTGCCGCGACGCCATCGATCGTGGTGAAATCGCCGCCGACGATCAGCTCGTTGCCGGGCAGCGGCAGCACACACCTCACTCTGCCATTGGCGCCGCTGCCGAACGGCGACCAGGTGCTGCCGTTCCAGCGCGCGATCCGCAGCGCCGCCGTGCCGTCGACCGTCGTGAAGTCGCCGCCGACGACGAGGTCGCCGCCCGACAGAGTCCCGGCGGTCCAGACCAGATCGTTCGCACCGGTGCCGAACGCGTGCCAGGTCGTGCCGTTCCTGCGCGCGAGGTTCGCAGCGGCGACGCCGGCGATCGAGTCGAACAGGCCGCCGACCACCAGGTCGCCCGATGGCAGGGCCGTGGCCGTGGCCACGGTCGAGAAGACCAACTGTCCGAATACCGCGGGACCGAGCGGATCGACCCAGTCCGTGGTGCACTGGGCACCAAGCGCGGCCGACAGCAACGGAGCGGAAAGGAAAAACGAACCGGAGAGTTTGCGCAGCATGCTCCTCGAGACAGTGGCGCCGACGCGGCCGGAGTGAGACGTCCGCGGCGACCACACTGTCGATGGCTCCGGCAGGATCGTCAATCCCTCCCGCATGCCGTGCCCCTTGCGGCGCCACGCACGACCGCTACGACGCCCCGCATGCGTGCGCCGTGCCGGTGGCTCCCGTTCTTGTTCCTGTCGTGCGGCCAGCTCGCCGCGCAGGCCCCACTTCGCTGGCTCGACCTCGACGGCGAACGCGAGCGCCAGGTGACGGTGCACCGCGAACCGGGCCAGTACCTCGGCCATCCGACCACGGTGCTGCTGGCCGACGGTCGCACGATCCTGTGCGTGCATCCGCGCGGCCACGGGCGCGGCGCGATCGTGCTCCAGCGCAGCAGCGACGGTGGCCGCACGTGGAGCGAACCGCTGCCGGTGCCCGAGTCGTGGGCGACCAGCCAGGAGACGCCGACGATCCACCGGTTGGTCGACCGCGACGGCCGCGCGCGGCTCGTGCTGTTCTCCGGCCTGTATCCGATCCGCAGCAGCGTCTCGACCGACGACGGCGCGACCTGGACGCCGCTCGCGCCGATCGGCGCGTTCGGCGGCATCGTCGCGATGGCGAGCGTCGTGCCGCTGCCCGGCGGCGAGCACGCCGCGTTCTTCCACGACGACGGCCGTTTCGCCACCGGCAGCGGCGAAGCCACGCAGTTCACGGTCTGGCAGACACGGTCGCGCGATGGCGGCCTCGGCTGGAGCGCGCCGACGGCGGTCTGGAGCGGCACGGACCTCGACCTCTGCGAACCGGGCGCCGTGTGGTCGCCCGACGGCAAGCGGCTCGCGCTGCTGCTGCGCGAGAACGCCCGGCGCCGCGGCAGCCACGTCGTGTTCGCCGACGCCGCCGCGGCGGCGTGGTCGGCGCCGGTCGAACTGCCGCCTGCCCTGTGCGGCGACCGCCACGTCGCCGCCTACGCGCCGGACGGGCGGCTCCTGGTGTCGTTCCGCGACATGGCGCCCGACAGCCCGACGCGCGGCGACTGGGTCGCGTGGGTCGGTACGTTCGCCGACCTCGCGGCCGGGCTCGACGGCCAGTATCGCGTGCGGTTGTCGCGCAACTGGCGCGGCAGTGATTGCGGCTATGCCGGCGTCGAGGTGTTGCCCGACGGCACGTTCGTGCTGGTGTCGTACGGCCACTGGGACGCCGGCGAAGCGCCGTACGTGCGCGCGGTGCGGCTGCGGCTCGACGAACTCGACGCGCGGGCCGAACGGCCGGCGCCGACGTTCGCGCGCGAGTTCGAGACCGTGCGGCCGGTGCCGCGCCGCGACGACTGGTGGCAGCAGCGCGTCGCCGCCGACCTGGCCGCGGCGCGCGCCGGCGGCCACCGGCTGGTGTTCGTCGGCGATTCGATCACGCAGGGCTGGCAGCGCGAAGGCCGCGCGGTCTGGGACGCGGTCTGGGCGCCGCGCGCGGCGCTGAACCTCGGCATCTCCGCGGACCGCACGCAGCACGTGCTGTGGCGGCTCGACCACGGTCTGCTCGAGGCGCTCGCGGCCGACGGACAGGACGTGCGCGCCGTCGTCGTGATGATCGGCACCAACAACAGCAACGGCGACGACGACTCGGCGCCGGCGATCGCCGCCGGCATCGAGGCGATCGTGCGGCGCCTGCGCACCGGTCTGCCGCACGCCAAGGTGCTGCTGCTGGCGATCTTCCCGCGCGGTGAACGGCCGTCGGCGCAGCGCGAGAAGTGCGCGCGGGCCAGTGCGCTGGCGGCGGCCGCGTTCGCCTCGGATCCGATGGTGGTCTGCCGCGACCTCGGGCCGCGGTTCGTCGGCGCCGACGGCGCCATCGACCCGGCCGTGATGCCCGACTTCCTGCACCTCGGTGCGGCGGCCTACCGCACCTGGGCCGAAGCGATCACCGCCGACGTCGACGCGCTGCTGGCGCGCTGACCGCGCCCGCCGGCCCGTGGTAGGCTCTGCGCCCAGTCTGCCCTGCGACCCCTCGCCATGGCCCACCTGATCCGCACCCTCGGCGCGCTCGCCGCATTCGCGTCCCTGTCGTTCGCCCAGACACCGGCGCCCGGCACCACGAAGGACGACGAGGACGTCGTCAAGGAAGGCCCGATCGATCCGTTCACGAAGGGCGACGCGAAGGCCATGCAGGCGCTCGGCATCCTGTCCTACGGGCCGATGGACTGGGCCGATGGCAAGCGCACTGGCGACATCGAGAAGATCCTCGGCGAGAACCGCATCCTGTGGGTCGAGACCGCGCACTTCCGGATCGGCTGCAACCTCGGCACCACGGCGGCGCCGGCCGAGCCCGACGTGCGCAAGCTGACCAACACAGAGCTGCAGCGCCTCAACAAGAAGTGGTCGAAGGTGCCGGGCCGCGCCAGCAAGCTGTCGCCGTGGTTGCGGCTGCACCTGTTCGCGCAGCGCGCCGAGGACCTCTACGCGGACTTCGCCAAACTGGTCGGCCACGACGACGCGTCCGGCACGCACCTCGGCCAGAAGGGCAAGTTCGCGCTGCTGCTGTTCCAGAAGAAGTCGGACCTGGTGCGCTACCTGGACACGTTCTGCGGCCGCAAGAGCGAACTGTCGCAGGGCGTGTCCTACGGCAGCAGCGGCCAGATCGGCTTCGTGCTGACCGCCGAGGACGACGACCCGCGCACCGAAGCCGACGTGCACGCGCACTTCCGCTTCCTGCTGGTCCAGACGTTCGTCGATGCGCAGGGTGGCGCGCCGTACTGGGCCAAGAACGGCATCGCGCACTGGTACGAGCGGCAGATCGAGACCAACATGATCTTCTGCGCGATCCGCGACGACGAACACGTCGACCCGATGCAGCAGGGCGAGTGGCACAAGAAGGTGTTCGCGCGCGCCAAGCGCGACGACCTGTTCACGCCGTTCCGCGACCTGTGCACCGTGACCGACCTCGGCTACTACGGCCACATCCAGTCGTGGTCGCGCGTCGACTTCCTGCTGGCGCAGGATCGCGCCAAGTTCGGCCAGCTGATGCTCGGCATGAAGGGCGGCTACACCGTCGAACGCCACGAGCAGCTGCTGACGCAGCTCTACGGCATGGACTTCGACCAGTTCGACGCCAAGTGGCGCGCCTGGGTGGCAAAGACCTATAAATAAGGGGCGAGTTGGCGGGGCCGCCGCCCTTGGAGCCGACGCCCGCTGCGCGGGCGCGGCTCAACGGCGACTACAGGGCTCGGCGACTCGTGGGGCTCGCGCAGGGACTTGGTGGGGGCGGTCGGTGGGTTGCGGCTCGCGGTCGGTCAGAGTACGCGGTACTCGACGGCGTGCGGTTTGTCGCCGCGCACGTAGTCGACCATCAGCTTGCGCGGGCCGGGCTGGTCGAGCAGGCGCTGCAGCGTGCGCAGCAGGCTCGCGGCGTCGGTGACCTGCACGCCGTTGACGGCGGTGATCACGGCGCCGGCGGGGATCGCGAGCGGTTGCAGGGCCTCGGGCACGGTGACGACGCGGAAGCCGCGGTAGTACTGGCCGTCGGCGAGGCGGCCCTGGAACGGGTCGCCGATCGAGGAGTTGGCGAGCGCTTCGCGGCCGGCGGCCACGATCGCAGAGCGTTCGGGGCTCGCGTGCAGCTGCACGACCGCGTCGTTGAGGTTGCGGATCGGCGGGAACAGCGTCTTCGTCGCCGTTGCGGCCCAGGCCTGCAGCGCGGCGGGCGATTCGAGCGGCGGCGCCGGCAGGTCGCGCGGGCCGATCGCCTGCAGCAGGCCGATCGCCTCGTTCTGCACCGCCGTGTCCGGCGACGCGAGCAGTTCGCGCACGCGCGGCAGCGCCGGCTCGAGCCACAGCTGCGCCTGGTCGATGCGCAGCCGGAACACTTCCTTCAGGAACCAGAGGCCCTGCGCCTGGTCGTCGGCATCGTCGAGGTCGAGCAGCTGGAAGAACGGCACCAGCCGCAGGCCGTGGTAGAGCGGGTCGGCGTCGGTCGGCAGCCGCTGGATGCCGCGCGCGCGCGCGACCGGGCTGCCGGGCTGCGGCATTGCCGCGAGCAGCGCCTTCTTGCGGTCGTCGTCGAGGTCGCCGAAGCGCCGGCCGAGGTGCGCCTGCACGAAGCGGATCGCGCGCGGCAGCGCCGCTTCGCGAGTCTGCCGGACCGGTTCGCCGGGGATGTGCGAGATCAGGTTCAGCACGTTCTCGACATCGGGGCAGTAGAACATCGCGTAGCACGCCGTCGCGCGTTCGTCGGCGTCGCGGTGCAGCCGCAGGATCTGCGCCAGATAGGCGGCGTCGACGCCGATCTGCTCGACCTGCGCCATCAGGTCGCGCCAGCCCGCATCGTCGACGACCTCGCGGCCGCGTTCGTCGTACGACTTCGCGGCGCCCGGCTGGTCGGCGATCCGCCGCATCGACCGCAGCAGCCGGAACAGCTCGTCCGGTGGCGCATAGACGTCGGTCGGATGGCGGAACGGGCTCAGCAGGTCGCGCTCCGGATAGGCGGCGGGGGCCCGCTCCTGCGCCGCGGCGAGGCCGGCAAGGGTCACGAACACGGTCGAGCGCAGCAGCTGGGTCGGCGACATGGTGGGCGACGATAGGCCTCGGCGGCCGGCGGCGTAACGGGGTCGGGTCGGGAACGCGGTCAGCCGCGCAGCCACAGGAAGCCGACCTGCAACAACCCGATCAGCACGCCCAGAACTCCGCCCAGTACGACGATCGCGCGCAGTTCGCGGTTCGCGACCTCGAGGATCAGCTGCTCGAGCCGGTCGACCGCGAACGAGCCGACCTTCTCCTCGACCAGCCGCGGCACGTCGAGGCCCTTCTCGAGGCCGCGTTCGACCTCGTCGAGCACCGCGTCCTTGTGCTGCAGGATGCCGGCGACGATCGCCGCCTTGATCTCGCCCACGCGCTCCTCGGTCAGGAAGCCGCCGATCAGCGGCAGGCTGCGCAGCTCGGTGAGTTTCGGGCCGAGGCCGCGGTCGAGCACCTTCGCGAACACCGCGCCGAGGTCGAGCTTGTTGAGGCTGCGCACGATGTCCTTGTGCTCGACCAGGTGGTTGCCGACCACGCGGCCGATCGCGGCCGCGAGGTCCTGCTGGCGCCGCGGCACCAGCCCCTGCAACCGCAGGCCGAGCAGCGAGATCGGCCGCACCGGCCGGAAGATCATCTTCACGGCGAGCCAGTTGGTGCTCCAGCCGATCAGGCCGCCGATCGCGGGGATCGTGACCCAGGTCCAGACGTCGGGCAGGGCGGGCATGTGGGGCGAGGAGTATCGCCGCGCCCCGGCCGCGGCTCAACACGCGCGGTCGGCTCGGCGCTCGCCAGCCGGCGGCGGCAGCGCTGTAATCGTCGGCATGCCACGCCCTCTGCGCCGCCTTCTCGTCGCCGCGATCCTGTTCCCGCCGCTGTGCGCGCAAGGCGCACCGGAACCCGCACCGGAGCTGAAGCGGCTGGAGCCGCTGCTCGGCAACTGGGCAGGCAGCGGCGGCGCCGACTTCGGCGAAGCCCTGCAGTGGAAGGCGCGCTCGTCGTACCGCTGGGTGCACGACGGCCACTTCCTGCAGGAGGACACCGAGATCGTGTTCGACGGCGGCATGGCGCCGATGGTGTTCCGCTCGTACCTCGGCTGGGACCGCGACCTCGGCCGCTACGTCAACGTCGTCGTGCACAACGGCGGCCTCGCGAAGGTGCACGAGTTCCAGCTGCTCGCCGACGGCACGATGCTGCAGACGATGCTGCAGAGCCAGCAGGGGCAGCCGTACGCCGAGCGCGTGCGCACCACGGTCCGCGGCGAATCGATGGCCCTGACGATCGACCTGCTGCTGGCCGAAGGCGCGAGCCGCACGGCGCTCGAGGGCACACTGACCCGCAGCGACCAGGAGTACGAGGTCGACTGGCAGTGCAAGGCGTTCGACGGTGCGATGCCGGCGCCGGAGCTGCAGCAGCTGCAGCGGTCCGCCGGCGTCTACGAGGTGCGCGGCGCGATGGTGATGGCGCCGGGCATGCCCGAAGTCGCGATCACGGGCACCGACACGTTCCAGCGCGTGTTCGGCGACACGATCCTGCACGGCGTCACCGTCGGCACCGCCGAAGGCATGCCCGGCGAGTACCGCGGCGACGTGTTCTGGTCGTTCGACGCAGCGCGCAAGTGCCTGCACGGCGTCTACGTCAGCAACTTCGGCGAGATGATGGCGATGGACGCGCACTGGGTCGCCGACCAGCTGGTGTCGGTGTCCGCCGGCAAGGTGCAGGGGCAGGTCCTGGCGCAGCGCATGGTGCTGAGCTTCGGCCCGGACGGCAAGGCGACTGCGGCCGAGAACCACACGCTGGCGGCCACCGGCGACGCGTTCCGGTCGTTCCACGCCACCTACAAGGCGAAGTAGTCGCGGTGACCCTGCCGACCCGGTCGTCTCTCGCCGCACTGCTGTTGCCGGTTCTCTCGGCGGCCTGTGCCGCGCTGACGACCTTCGACCCGTCCTCGCGCGCCGGTGGCAGTGAGGCGCCGCTCGTCGCCGGCACCGACCTGCGCGACTGGAAGGGCGTCGTGCACTGTCACGGCCGACTGTCCCACGACTCGAGCGGCACCGAGGCGGAGATCGTCGCCGCGTCGGTTGCATGCGGCCTGAACTTCGTCGTGATGACCGATCACCAGACCGACGCGTCGGTGCGGGACGGGATCCGCGGCGAACGTGACGGCGTCTTGTTCCTGGTCGGAGCCGAGGTGCGCACGCCGCAGGGAACGCTGCTGGCCTTCCCGTTGCAGCGGCCTCTGCGCCGCTGGCAGCACTTCGCGCTGCTGGCTCGAGAGGCGGCTGCCATGGGTGCCGTGACCTTCGTTTGCCACGCGGAACTGTGGCGGGTGCCTTGGGCCACGGCCGAGCTCGACGGCGTGGAGATCGTCAACCTCCACGCCGGAGCCATGGCGAGCTCCTACGTCGGCACCCTGGCCACGGGACTGCTGCTGCCGCTGCGGTCCCTGATGGCTCGCTTCTGTGTGCGCAGCCGGGGTGTCTTCGACGAATGGGATCGGGCGCTGACGACCGGGCGGAGGTTCGTGCCGATCGGTGGCAACGACGCGCATGCCAGCGTCCGTGTCTTCGGGCCACTCGGCGGCACGATCGGCACGTATCGCGAGGTGTTCGCGACCCTCAGCACGCACGTGCTCGCGGCGCGCCGGACCGAGAGCGACCTGGTGGACGGGATCCGCCGCGGTCGCACCTATGTCTCGTTCGATCTGTTCGGCGAAGGCACCGGGTTCGACTTCCGCGGCGAGCGTCATGGCGAATGCGTGCTGGGCGGCGGCGAAGTCACGGCCGGCTCCGGCACCCGTTTGCGCGTGCGACTGCCGCACGCGGCGCACATCCTGCTGCTTCGTGATGGCCGCGACGTCGCCGCTGTGGACGGAGCCGAGTTGGTGGTCGAGGCGCCAGTGGCTGGCACGTACCGCGTCGAGGTGACGACGCCGCGCGGCGAACCGTGGCTCTTCTCGAGCGCCATCCGCGTGCTCTGACGGCCGGAGTCGTCACAGCGTCCAGGCGACGCCCAGCCAGAGCCTGGCTTCGTTCTGACTGGGGTTGCGGTCGTTCTGGCGGCCCAGTGCGTTGGAGATGTGGTGGTAGGTGGTCCCCAGTTCGAGGCTGCAGCCGTCACCGACCGGCAGGTCGATCCCGGGACCGAAGCCGAACGAGAAGTTCCAGTCGGTGCCGCCGCGCGGCGTCGGTTCGGTGGCGTGCTGGTAGCCGCCGTGCAGGTCCAGGAACAGCGGCAGATCGTGCACCGGGTACCATCGCAGGAGTCCCTCGAGCTCGCCGCTCGTGGCATTGCCTCCGGGGTAGAACCAGGTGCCGAGGTTGAGCCCCGCACCGATCGCCAGATCGTCGGCGGCGAAGTGTCCGACGTGGACGCCGAGGCCGGCGTCGTCGTCCTCACCGTTGCCGTCCCAGAGCAGGGACTTCTGGAGGATGGGGACGCCGTAGTAGCCGCGAGCCTGGGCGAACGTGGCGCCGACGCCGCGGTCGACGCCTCGATGTCCGGCTGCGTTCGGGTGTGCGCTGGCGCAGGCTGCCAGCAAGAAGCCCGACGCGGTGGGGAACCCACGTCGAGCGGTCTGCCTAACCATGCCGGCGCGGGCCGAGGTAGCCCTGGCAGACGAAGATGTCCACGTCCATCACGTGGATGCCCAGTTGCCGCACGCTGACACGCTCTTTGCGGTCGATGTGGTCGAAGCAGGAGCGGACTTCGTCGACGATCTCGACTCGGTCCTGGGGGCGGGGCAGCACGAAGATCGCGTCCTGGCCGCCGCGCGACGACGGCTGGGTCCAATGGTCGTACTGCAGAGCCGGTCGCGACATGACGTTCTGGGCCATGGTCACTTCGCCACTGTCCAGCACGCCCGTCACGACCTCGTGTTCGCCCTCGCTCTCCCAGAGCATCGCGAGGCTGCGACCGAGCTGCGCCGCGTCCTTGTAGTCTGCGGCGAAGAAGAACACGTTGCCTTCGACGCCGTCGACCACGTCGATCTCGTCTTCCCAGTATTCGGCGCGATCGGCGACCTGTTCCCAGCCGACACAGCTGGAGCCGCGTCCTGCCGGCATCAGTCGGATCGCGGGCGCCAAGGGGATCCCGGCGATCGCGATCCACAGGCTCGAGGCAGCGAGGCGATGGAGTCGCGGGTAGCGGACCACGAACCCGCTCTCGCGCCATGCGACGACGACTGCAAGCAGCAGCGGCACGTAGGCAGGTGCGACCCAGTTGATCTTCACCTGGATCCACAGCGAGTTCGCCAGCAGGTAGAGCGGCAGTGGCAGGCCGAACGCGAGCAGCCAGACGGCGCGGGTGTCGCGCCGCCACCGCTGCGCGAGCCACCACAGCGTCGGCACCAGCAACAGCATCAGTGCGGGGTGCAGCACGCCGAACTGACCGAGGGCGAACTCCGCCAGCCAGCGTCCGCCGAGTTCCGCCCGTTCCAGACGATGGCTGGTCTGGAACCGGAACGACTCGAAGTCGTGCATGGCGTTCCAGACGACGACCGGCAGGAACACGATCGCGGCGACCGCCACGCCGAGATAGGGCCCCGGGCGCCGCAGTTGGCGGCGCAGTGCGGGGTCGGCCAGCAGACCGACGCCGCCGCCGACGGCGAGGAAGGCGCCCGAGTACTTGCTCAGCAGCGCCGCGCCGGCCGCCACGCCGGCGACCAGCCACCAGCGCAGGGATCCCGAGCGCGCGCGCCACAGAGCCAGCATCGTCAGGGTCCAGAAGCAGACCAGCGGCGGATCCGGATTGGCGAGGAAGTGCGTCATCAGCAGGACCGGCGATGCCAGTCCCAGCAGGATCCACAAGCGCTGGCCACGATCGTCGACTGCGAAGTCCCGCAGCAGCAGCATGCCGAACCACGTCGTCCCGAGGCCGCACAACCAGGTGCCGAAGCGGATGCCGATGGCGCCGTCCCCGAACACTGTGCCGCCGAGCCAGATCAACCACGCCACCATCGGCGGGTGGTCGAAGTACGAGAGATCCGGGTGTTGGGCGTAGGTCCAGTAGTACGCCTCCTGCGAGAACACCGGCATGAAGGCGCACAGTCCGGCCGTCACCGCGGCGAGCAACCCGTACAGCCGACCTTGGGAGAGTCCGAGAACCCGCATGCGAGCGGCGTGCAAGATCTGCGCCCGTGTCGGCAGCCGCCGGGCTGCGTGTGCGAGGTCAGACGGCATGTAGTTTCTGCCTGCACCGATGCAGGACTTACACGGTCCTGGCCGCGTCCTGGTCGCCGTGCATGATTGGCGGCATGCTGCAGTCCTCGCACGCGCTGCAGGCCGTCGACTCGCACACGGCCGGTGAACCGACGCGCATCGTCACCGGCGGCCTGCCGCGGATCGACGGCGCGACGATGGCGCACAAGCGCGCCGAGCTGCAGCGGTCGCACGACCACCTGCGCCGCGCGCTGGTGCTCGAGCCGCGTGGTCACGACGCGATCGTGGTCGCGTTCCTGCTGCCGCCGTGTGCGCCCGGCGCGCACCTCGGCGTCGTGTTCGGCAACGACGCGGGCTACCTCGGCATGTGCGGCCACGGTGCGATCGGCGTGGCGACGGTCGCGGTCGCGACCGGGCTGGTGCCGGCGGTGGAGCCGGTCACCGAAGTCGTGCTCGACACGCCGGCCGGCGTCGTCACCTGCCGCGTCGCGGTCGCGAACGGCCGCCCGCAGGCGGTCACGATCACCAACGTGCCGTCGTTCCTGTTCCGGCAGCGCGTCGTGGTGCCGGTGCACGGCTTCGGCAAGGTCGCGGCCGACATCGCCTGGGGCGGCAACTGGTTCGCGTTCGTCGAGGCCGACCAGCTCGGGCTCGCGGTCGAGAAGTCGCACCTGCCGGTGCTGCTGCAGGCCGCGACGTCGATCCGGGAAGCGATGGTGCGCGAAGGCGTGCGCGGCGTGCATCCCGACCACGGCGAAGCGATCGTCGACCACGTGAAGCTGTTCGTGCCGTTCGACGGCGACGCGCCGGGGGCACGCGCGATGACGCTGTGCCCGGGCACCGCCTACGACCGGTCGCCGTGCGGCACCGGCACCTCGGCGAAGCTGGCGGTGCTGCACGCCAAGGGCGAGCTCGAACCGGGCCGGTGGTTCGTGTCGGAGAGCGTGCTCGGCACGCGGTTCCGCGCCCGCATCGCCGCCGAGACCCGCGTCGGAGCGCTGCCGGCCATCGTCGCCGAGGTCGAAGGTTCGGCGTGGATCACGGCACTGACGACGTTCGTGATCGACCCCGACGACCCGCTGCGCTTCGGGCTCGGACCGTGATCGCGACCCGCAGGACGGTGCGCCGGACGCTGCTGGTCGGCGCGGCGCTGGTCGTGGCGCTGCTGCTGGCCGAGGTCGCGGCGCGCGTCTGGCTGCATTGCCTCGCCGATCCACCGGCGTTCGAGCGCTACGCGTCGATCGACCAGTTGCGCGGCCGCCTCGGGGACTTCGCGCGCTTCCGCGCCCATCGCCAGCTCGGCTTCGCGCTGGTGCCGGGCTACCTCCGCGACGGCAATCGGCACAACGCGCTCGGCTTCCGCGGCGAGGAGATCACGCTCGCCAAGCCTGCGGCGACGCTGCGCGTCGTCTGCTGTGGTGGCTCGACGACCTACGGCGAAGGCACGGCGCACGACTACCGGCTGTCGGTGCCGTTCCTGCTGCAGGAGGGGCTGCGCGCCGGTGGCCACACGGTGGAGGTGATCAACGCCGGATGTCCGGGGTGGACGACGCTGGAGACCCTGATCAACTTCGAGACGCGGTTGCTCGAACTGCAACCGGAGTTCGCGGTCGTCTACCACGGCATCAACGACGTGCTGCCGCGCCTCGTCTGGCCGACGTCGGCGTACCGCGCGGACTGGTCGGGCTGGCTGGTGCGCGAGCAGCACGTGGTCGAGGCCTCGTTGCTCGAGCGCAGCACGCTGGCGCGGATCCTGCTGATCGACGCGGGTCGGGTCGAACCGCACGGCAGCCTGCTGCGCATCATCGGCGACGTGCCGCCGAGCAGCCTGACGTTCGCGTTCCGCGGCCAGCGGCTCGCCGGCAGCTACCCGTCCGGCGTGTTCCGCGACGTGCCGATCGAACGGTTGCTCGAGCAGAACCCGCCGGTGTTCTTCGAGCGCAACCTGCGCAGCCTGCTGGCGGTCGCCGCCGCGCACGGCGTGCAGGTCGTGTTGTGCACGTTCGCCTACAGCCGCGAGTTTCCCGAACGCGACTACATCGGCCATCCGACCGTGCAGGCCGCCATCGACGGCACCAACGCCATCGTGCGGCGGCTGGCCGGAGAGATCGGCGTGCCATTGCTCGACCTCGCACCCGAGTTGACCGGCAAGGAGCTGTTCACCGACGGCGTGCACTTCACGGCCGCCGGCAACCGCCGCCGCGCCGAACTGCTCCAGCGCTGGTTCGTCGGCCGACTCGGGCGCACCGGCCGGTGAGCGACGGCGGCGCGGCACCGGGCCCGCGCCGCCGGCCGCCCGCTGCTCAGTAGACGCGCAGGCTCGTCGGTTCGGTGACGAACGTGCCGACCAGGCTGAAGTCGAACAGGGCCGCGGCGTGGTGCAGCATGATGCCCTGGAACATCGGGTAGCCGGCCGGCATCGTGAAGCTCGCGGTCGCCTTGCCCGCCGCGTCGGTGAAGGACAGCGTGTTGCCCCACACCGGCGAGTTGGCGAGGTTGAACGACAGGTCGATCCAGCTCGGCGAGCCGCCGAAGTTCAGCGGCACGTTCAGCGCGAAGTTCAGCGGGTTCGGGAAGCCCGGCCGCGTGCCCTGGTCGGAAGCGAGCACCAGGTAGAAGTTGAAGGCGAAGCCGGGGCCGCAGTCGATCTCGAGGTTCTGCGTGCCGCCGGCGATGGGCACCGAGCTCGGCGTGCCGATCAGCGAGCCGACGTGGCCGCGCGCCAGGAAGTTGCTGGTGGCGGTGTTCGGCACGGTCACGAAGTCGCCGTTGGTCGTGAAACCGAGCGACGAGCCGTCGGCGCCGGGGAACTGCAGCACCGAGCCGGGCAGGAAGTCGACCAGCTGGCCGCCGAACGTGTCACCCTGCACCAGCTGCGGCTGCAGGCCGTGCACCGGATCCCAGCTGTAGAGCGTGTTGCGTTCGTTGGTGCCGTCGTTGACGCGCATGCTCGTGAACATCAGCTGACCGCGCGCATTGGGCAGACCCTGGGTCGACGAACCGAAGTTCGTGCTGCCGCCGATCGCACCGAACACCCAGCCGACCGGGAAGCCCGGCGCCGGGTCGCCTTCGCGGGCGATCTTGATCGGCGCGCTGCCCGGCTTGCACAGCAGCAGGATCGAGTCGTTGCTGGTGTTGACGGTCGGGCTCGCGGCCAGCGAGCAGCCGACCGCAACGCCTGCGTCCGTGTAGCGGATCGTGCTGTTCGGCACGCCGATCAGTTCGCCGCCGGTGCCCGGCGCGACGTCACCCGCGCGCAGCACCATCTGCACCGAGCCGGGTGTGCCGACGAAGACCGCGTCGTCGGTCGTGGTCGTGACCGCACCGGTCATCACCGTGCTGAACGCCGTGAAGCCGGTCGACGAGAAGCCCTGGGCGATCGTCGGCGAGCCGTAGAAGACGCCGGTAATCGGCGCGCCGACGGTGTCGACGGCCTGGTCGCCTTCGCGCATGAGCACGCTGTGCGAGAACCCGGGGCCGCTGGCCACCGACACGAGCACGATGCGGTCGTTGGCCGTCGTCGCCGGCGGCGTGCCCAGCGTCGTCGACAGCAGCTCGTCGTGCAGGTACATGCCGACCTCGTTGCGGACGCAGTTGTTGCTGCTGCCGACCGAGCCGATCACGACGGTGCCCGGGCTGACGCCACCGACGGCGACCGAATCGCCTTCGCGGATCACGTAGTTCAGCGAGCCGGGCACGCCGGTGATCCAGGCCGAGTCGTTCGCGGCCGTGACCGCCGGCGACGGGGTGCCGAGCGTCTGCGACAGCGTGGTGCGGAACGTCGCGGTGCCGTCACCGGTCAGCGACGTCGACTGGTGCGAGAACGTGTCGGGGATCAGCACGGCGCCGTCCGGCATCGTCGTGATCGCGCGCCGCGCCAGGATCTGCAGGCCGCCGGGCACCGGGACACCCCAGTAGAGCAGCTGGTTGTTCGCGTTGGCGCCGGTGTTGGTCAGGCCGTCCAGGCCCGAGGCGTCGTAGAGCTGCGTCTGGAACATCACGTAGTCCAGGAACGGCGCACTGGTCTGGCTGGCGATGCGCTGGCTGCCGAACGTGTTGCTGCCGAGTGGCAGGCCGGACCCACTCGAAGTCAGCACCACGATCGAGTTCGGGAACAAGCCGGTGGGCTCCGGGTCGCTGGCGCGCAGGAGCACGCGCAGGTCGCCGCTGGCATGGCCGTAGATCAGGCAGCGGTCGTCGTTCGCGGTCACCGTGCCGATCAGCTTGCTGCGCACCAGGATCGAGCCCGTCGCCGACATCACCGGCGTGTCGAAGACCGTCGTGGTCGTGCTGCCGAGCGTGACGCCGGCCGGCAGACCGGTCGGCACGTCGCCGGTCTTGGCGACGACCTGCCCGCGGGTGGTCATCAGGCCTTGGGCGGCGACCGACGTGGTGACGAGGGAGAGGAGGGCGGCGCCCAGGATTCGGGTGCGCACGGACGATGGGTTCATGACGGAGCCTGGCGGATGGGAAACGGTACCCCGGTCGACGACGAGCGTCGGCGGCTGGTAGCGGGGCCTTGGGCGACGTTTCCGATGCGACGGCCAACGAAATCCCGGATTCGTCGACGCGGCCGGCCGCAAGCGGGGGGGGCGCCCGACCGGCGCCGCCGGCCTCAGGCGAAACCGCGTTCCTCGGCCCCGAACTGGGTCAGCATCGAGCCGCCGACGCGCGACACGAACACGCCGAACGCCGCCAGGCCGAGGATCGCGCGCAGCGGCAGTTCGTTCGGCCAGACCAGCTGGGACCGCACGAACAGCCAGACGACGCCGAGCAGCGCCAGTTCGGCCGCCACCTGCAGCAGTTCGTGGCGCCATTGCCAGGCCAGCGTGACCAGGTGCCCGACGACGTCGCCGAGCCAGATGCCGGTCAGCAGCGCGCGGCCGCAGTCGTAGCGGTCGGCGATCGCGTAGACGAACGCGTAGACGGCGGCGCGGCCGAGCAACGCGCCGTAGTGCAGCGCTGCGTCGACGTGCTCGAGGCCGAGTTCCCGGTCGGTCGCCATCGCGGTCGGGCATCGGCACCGTGGCGGCACGGGTGGAGTCCGCTATCGTCCGCACGATGCGCGTTGCGATCCTGCTCGCGGCCCTGCTGCCGGCATGCGTCGGGTTCCACGCGCCCGTCGGCGGGGCGAACGAGACCGGCATCGCCGATGCCACCGCCGATGCCGCGATCTGGTCGCCGGACTGGCGCACGATCGGCACGTCGCACCGCGGCCGCCCGATTCGCATGACCAGAATGGGACGCGGCCCGCGCCGCGTGCTCTGGGTCGGCGGCATCCACGGCGACGAACGCGAGGGTGCGGTCGCGACCGCGCAGCTGCCGCGCGTGCTGCTGGCCCTGCCGGATGCGCTCGACCGGGTCACGCTGACGATCGTCGAGGACGTCAACCCCGACGGCACGGCCCAGGGCACGCGCGGCAACGCGCGCGGCGTCGACCTGAACCGCAACTACCCGGCGCCGAACTTCCGGCCGAGCCGGTTCTTCGGCGCGCGGCCGCTGGACCAGCCCGAGGCGCAGGCGCTGCACGACCTGATTCTCGACGAACGGCCGCACGTGGTGCTGGTCGCGCACGCGTGGCGCGGCGACCACTTCATCAACTTCGACGGCCCGGCCGCGGCGCTGGCGGCGACGTTCGCGTCGCTGTCGGGTTACCGCGTGCAGCCGTCGGACGGCATCGCGGCGACGCCCGGTTCGCTCGGCTCGTGGGTCGGCGGCACGCTGGGCATCCCGATCCTGACCATCGAGTACCTGCGCGGCCGCGACCCGTGGTCGGCGTGGCTCGAGACGCGCGCGGCGATCGTGGCCGTGGTGCTCGGTGACCGGCCATGACGCGCTGGCTGCTGCTGCGCCTGCTGTGGGCCCTGGTGACGCTGTTCGGCATCACGGTGGTGACGTTCGTCGTGCTCGACCGCGCGCCGGTCGACCGCGCCGAGCTGGAGGCCGAGGCCCGGGCGCAGAACGGTGCGCTGACCGACCTCGCGTCGCGCGACGCCGCGATCCTGCGGCTGCGCGTCAACTACGGGCTGGTCGACCCGACGACGCTGGCGCCGCTGCCGGTGTGGCGCCGCTACGCGAACTGGCTCGACAACGCGCTGGCGCTGCGCTTCGCCGGTCCCGGCGAGGACCCGGCGGCGTTCTGGCGGCGCCTCGGCCGCGCGCTGCCGGTGACGCTGCTGCTCGGCAGCCTCGCGCTGCTGGTGGCCTTCGGCCTCGGCGTGCCGCTCGGTGCGTGGGCCGGCACGCGCGCCGGGTCGCGCGGCGACCGCCTGCTGTCGCACGGCACGTTCGTGCTGGCCGGCGTGCCGGAGTTCCTGCTCGCGACGCTGCTGCTGCTGGCGTTCGGCGGCGCCTGGCTGCAGTGGCTGCCGTCGTCGGGGCTGCACTCGCGCGACGCCGCGGCGTGGCCGTGGTGGCAGCGGCAGCTCGACCTCGCCTGGCATCTGGTGCTGCCGGTCGCGGTGCTGGCGACCGGACCGCTGGTGATGGTGGCGCGGTTCGTGCGCGACGCGGTGGCGCGTGCCGCGGCGGCGCCGTTCGCCGCCAATCTGGCCGCGCTCGGTCTCGAACCGGCGGTCGTGCGGCGGCGCCTGCTGCGCAACGGGCTGGCGCCGGTCGCGACGCTGGTCGGCGTGCTGCTGCCGGTGCTGGTCGGCGGCTCGGTGCTGGTCGAACGCGTGTTCGCGCTCGACGGCCTCGGCCAGCTGGCGTTCGCGGCAGTGCAGCAGCAGGACCAGGCGATGGTGATGGCGATCGTCGTGCTGATGGCGGTCGTCACGCTGCTGGCGATGGTGCTGTCCGACCTGCTGCACGCGGTGTTCGATCCGCGCGTGAGGCTCGCCCGATGAAGCGCTGGCGCTCCGGGTGGTTGCGCTGGGCGGCGGTGCTGTTCGTCACCACGGGTCTGCTGGCGCCGTTCCTGGCCAACGACGTGCCGCTGGTCGCGCGCATCGGCGGCACCTGGCGGTTTCCGGCCGTCGCCGACTGCTTCGGCGTGCCCACCGCCGGCCCCGGCGATCTGTCGTGGAAGCAGTGGTGGTCGCGGTTGTCGCCCGACGGCGACGACTTCGCGTGGATGCCGCCGTGGCCGTACGGACCGCAGGAGACCGATCCCGAACGGCGGGCGGCGCCGCCGTCGTGGTCGCACCCGCTCGGCAACGACGACACCGGCCGCGACGTGCTGGCGCGCATCGTGCACGGTGCCGGCACCGCGGTGCGCATCGGCGGTGCGGCCGTGCTGCTGGCCGGTGCGGTCGGCACGCTGCTCGGTCTGCTGGCCGGCCGGCGCCGCGGCGTCGTCGACTTCCTGGTGCTGCGGCTGCTGGAGGTGTTCCTGTGCTTCCCGAGCCTGCTGTTCGTGCTGTTCGCGACGGCGTTCTTCGGCACGTCGAGCGGTGCGCTGGTGCTGGTCCTGGCCTCGCTGCTGTGGACCGGCTTCACGCGCGTCGTGCGCGGCGAGCTGCTGTCGCTGCGCGAACGCGACTTCGTGCTGGTCGCGCGCGGCCTCGGCGTCGGCGAATGGCGGCTCGTGCTGCGCCACCTGCTGCCGCAGCTGCGCAGCCAGATCGGCGTCACCGCCGCGTTCGCGTTCGCCGCCGCCGTGATCGCCGAGTCGACGCTGACCTTCCTCGGCCTCGGTCCGCAGGCGCCGAGTTCGTGGGGCGCGATGCTGCAGCAGGGCAAGCAGATGGCGCCGCTCGGCGCGTGGCACCTGTGGCTGTTCCCGGCGCTGGCGATCGTGCTGGTCGTCGGCGGCTGCCACACGATCGCGGACCGGCTGCGCAACCGACCGGCCTGACGTCAGCCGCCGCGCGTGTGCATCTCGAGGTGCGGATTGGCGCGCAGGCTCGCGGCCTCGGCCAGGGCGCGGCGCTCCGGCAGCGCGGCGCGGACCTCGGCGCCGCGGTCGCGCCGGCCGCGCCACACCTCGCGGATGCGTTCGCACAGCGCCGCGTCGTCGGCGCCGGAGCGCAGCAGCGCGCGCAGGTCTTCGCCGTGCGTCGCGTACAGGCACGTGAACCACATGCCGTCGGCGGTCAGCCGCGAGCGGTCGCAGGTGCTGCAGAACGGTTTCGTGACCGACGCGATGATGCCGAACGTGGTGCCGTCGCGCAGCGCGAACCGTTCGGCCGGCGCGCTGTCGGTGCGCGGCAGTGCGTGGACCGTGCCGTGCGCGGCCCGCAGCTGCTCGAGCAGTCGCGCGCGCGAGACGACCCGCTCCGGCGACCAGTGCGTCGCCCCGCCGACGTCCATGTACTCGATGAAGCGGATCTCGGCGCCGATGCCGCGCGCGTAGTCGAGCAGCGCCGGCACTTCGTCGTCGTTGACGCCGTCGATCACGACGGTGTCGAGCTTCAGGCCGGTGAAGCCGGCCGCGCGCGCGGCCTCGATGCCGGCGAACACGCGCGGCAGGTCGTCGCGGCGCGACAGCAGCCGGAACGTCGCCGGCCGCAGCGTGTCGAGGCTCACGGTCAGCCGGTCGACGCCGGCGGCGCGCAGCGCCACCGCGTGGTCGGCCAGCAGCACGCCGTTGGTCGTCATCGCGATCTCGCGCAGGCGCCGCGGCGCCGCCAGCATGCGCACCAGCACCGGCAGGTCGGCGCGCAGCAGCGGTTCACCGCCGGTCAGGCGCAGTTCGTCGACGCCGAGCGCCGTGAACGCGGCCACGGTGCGCGCGACCTCCTCGAACGTCAGCACGTTGGGCTTCGGCAGCCAGACGTACTCTTCCTCGGGCATGCAGTAGCTGCAGCGCAGGTTGCAGCGGTCGGTCACCGACAGGCGCAGGTTGCGCAGCGGGCGACCGAAGGTGTCGGCGACGGGCGGCATCGGGCCGCGCGACGATACCAAGAACGGCCCGCCGCGGAACCTGCGTCACTCCGGCAGCGTGCCGCAGGCGACCCGCAGCCGCTGCAGCGCGCGCTCGTCGAGCGCCGCCCCGGTCTCCGGATCGATCGGCGGGGCCGACAGTTCGAGCACGCGCTGCAGCACCCAGGCGATCGCGTGGCGCGTGTGCTCCGGCGCGCGGTGTTCGCCGAGCAGCGCGGTCAGCTCGAACGCGACGCGGCGCCGCGGCCGCCGTGCCAGCGCCTGCAGCAGCATCGTCGGCACCGGGTCCGCGCGCAGCGCCGCCGCCAGCTCCGGCCCGCCGCGGTGCACGAGGTCGAGCGAGGCCGCATCGACGCGTTCGGCCGCGGCGGTCACGGTCGCGATCGCCGCCGCGACGTCGGCGTCGTGCTCGCGGCCGAACGCGAACGCGAGCACGCGCTGCAGCACGCGTTCGTGCGCGGCGAGGTCGAGGCACTCGCCGCCGCCGGCCGCGGCGATCGCCTGGAACGCCGCGCGTGCCTCCTGACCGACGGCCTCCGGCGACGTCACCAGCGCGTGCACCGACGCACGGCCGCCGGCGTGGAAGCTGCGCACGTCGCCGAGCAGCGCCGCCATGTCCTGTTCGTGCGGCGGCGCGTCGCCGGCCAGCACGACCACGCGGCGCGCGCCGTTCTGCCAGCGCTGCGCGAACGCGGCCCGCAGACCGGCGCGCACGTCTTCGGGTCGATCGCCGCCGCCGTCGGCGACGATGCCCTGCACGAAGTTGCTGGCGCGCCAGAAGTCGGTGCCGAGCGGCAGCGTGCGCACCAGGTACTGCTCGCGCCGGCCGCGGTCGCGGTAGGTGACGATGCCGATCCGCGCGCCGGGCACGAGCGCGCGCAGCACGGTCAGCATCTGCGCCAGCGTCTGCCGCGTGTCGTGGATCGTGCGCGACATCGAGCCGGTGCTGTCGAACACGAACACGATGTCGAGCCCGCTCTGCAGGTCGGCGACCGTGCGGCGGAAGCCCGCCGAGCCGATGCCCGCGACCTCGGCGGTCAGCGTGCCGTCACCGGCGCCGGCGCCGCCGCTCGCGCGCGGCGCGAGCCGCGGGTTGCTGCGCGGCATGCCGCGGTCGCGGTCGGGCGGCGGCGGCACTTCGGCGGTCGGTTCCGCGTCGCCGGCGACCGCGGGCAGCGTCGTCGGTTCGGGCACCGGTGGTTCGATCACGACTTCGGGCGCCTGCGCCGCGGCCGGGCCTGGCGGCTCGGCGGTCAGCACGACGTTCACCTGCGGCCGCGGCGCGTCGCCGCCCTCGGTCCACGGCGCGAACCACCACAGCAGCAGCAGCAGCAGCACGTGCAGCACCAGCGACGCGCCGAGCCACGGCGCGTGCCGCAGTTCCTGCGCCATCAGCTCGGCGAACGACTCCGCGTCGCGGCGGCGCAGCAGCGATGTCGCGCTGGCGCGCACTTCCGCCTGGCGGCGGGCCCGCGCCGCCGTGCGCAGCGCCGGCAGCGGCACCAGCAGCGCCGCGCCCGAATCCGGCACCACGACCGCGTCGACCGGTCCCAGCGCCAGCACGTCGCCGGCCTGCAGCGCCGCGCGGTCGACCGCGGTGCCGTTGTGCCGCACGCCGCCGCCGAGGTCCTCGACCGTCACTTCGGCGGCGCCGATGCGCAGGGCCGCGTGGCGTGGCGCCGCGCCGGCCGGCAGCGGCAGGTCGCAGTCGGGCGCCGTGCCCAGCACGTAGTCGCGGCCTGGTTCCAGGGCGTGGTCGAGCCCGCCGAGGCGCAGTGCGAGCGGTGAAGGGGGCACGGTGCGATGCTATCGCCCTAGCCTCCTGGCCGGCCGAAGTTGCTTCGTGGACCGCCCCCGGCGAGCATCGGCACCCGGTCATGAGCCTGAAGATCATCGGCGGTGAGTACGGCGGCCGCGTGCTGCGCACGGTGCGAGGTCTCGGCACGCGGCCGTTGCTCGGCCAGGTGCGCGAGTCGCTGTTCAACATCCTGGCCGACCAGATCGAAGGCGCGTTCGTCTGGGACCTGTTCGCCGGCACCGGCGCGTCGGGCATCGAAGCGCTGTCGCGCGGCGCCGCGCGCGCGCTGTTCGTCGAGAAGAACCACAAGGCGCTCGAGACGCTGCGGCAGAACCTCGCGCTGCTCGGCGACGACGCGGTCGCGCGCGCGGTCGTGCTGCGCGCCGACGCGTGGGATCCGCCGGTCATGCACCGCGCCGCGTTCGGCGCCGCGCGCGACGACCGGCCCGACGACGCGGCCAGCGACGCCGAGGTGCCGCCGGACCTGGTGTTCCTCGACCCGCCGTACGCGATGGTCGCCGAGGACCCGGTCAAGTCGATGGCGCGCGCCCGACGCCTGCTCGACCGCACCGCACCGCGCGGCTGCGTCGTGTTCCACTTCGAGGTCGGCATGCTGGACGAGGACGACTTCGACCGCGACCTCGACCTCGACCTGCGCGAGTGGGGCTCGACCGCGGTCGCGCTGCTGTGGCGCAAGGGCGAGGCGCCCGAACGCCTGCAGCGCCGCTGGGCCAAGGACCGCGCGGCGCCCGACCGCTGACCGCGTCACGAAACCTGCCGCCGCCGAGCCTTGCGCCGCCCTCGCGATCGTGCGATAGGCGGCGCCTTTCGCACCGAACCACTGCCATGAAGACCCTCCTCCTGCTCCCGTTCTCGTTCGCCCTCTTCACGCTGCCGACCGCCCGCGTCGACGCGACGCTGCCGCGCGGCGAACACGACTGGACCGTCGACGCGGTGCACAGCAGCGTCGTGTTCAAGGTCAAGCACGCGAACGCGTCCTGGTTCAAGGGCTCGTTCGACAAGATCGAGGGCAGCGTCTCCCTCGATCCGGCGAAGCCCGAGGCCGGCGCCGTCAAGCTGGTGATCCCGGTCGACAGCATCGACACGAACGACCAGAAGCGCGACGACCACCTGAAGGCGGCCGACTTCTTCAACTACAAGGAGAACCCCGAGATCACGTTCGCGAGCACGAAGATCGCCAAGCAGGGGGACAAGCTCGCGGTGACCGGCGACCTGGCGATGGCCGGCAAGTCGAAGTCGGTCACGATCGAGGTCGAGAAGGTCGGCGAGGGCGAGTTCTACGGCAAGCGCGTCGGCTACTCGACCACGTTCACGGTCAAGCGCTCGGACTTCGGCATGACCTACGGCGTCGAGGGCAACGCGCTCGGCGACGACGTCACGCTGATGATCGACCTCGAGCTGATCCAGCCGAAGTGAGGTCGTAGCTCGTGGACCTGCCCGATCCCGTTCTGGTGCTGAAGGGCACGCTGCCGCCGATCGTGGCGGCGCTGCTGCTGGTCGGGGTCGGGGCCGCGCGCTGGCTGCCGCTGGCGATGGCGCTCGGCGTTGCGATCGCGTTCAGCCTGCTGCGCAACGAACTGCCGCTGCTGCCGCACCAGCTCTGGTCCGCGCCCGACGGCCGGCACTGGCTGTTGTGGGGCCTGGTCGCGGTGGCGCTGGTCGCGCAGCTCGAACACCTGCGCGTGCTGCGCGGTCGGTTCGCGCTCGGCGCGGGCCTCGCCGTGGCCGCCGCGGCGGTCTGGTTCCTGCTGTCGAAGCGCGCGGCGCGCTGGGAGCCGTTCGAGCTGCTGACGTTCGTCGGCAGCGGTGCCGCGGTCGCCGCACTGCTGGTCGCGGTCTGCCGGCGCATCGTCGCGCGGGCGCCGACCAACGTCACCACCGCGGTGCTGTTCACGGTCGTGCTGTCGTTCGACGCCGTGCTGCTGACCGTCGGCCGCAGCGGCCTGTTCGCGCAGTTGTGCGGCGCGGTCGCCGCGGCGCTCGGCGCGGCCGCCGGCACCACGCTGTGGCGGCGTACGTTCGGCATCTCGCTGCCCGACGGCACGTGGCTCGGTGCCGCGCACGCGCTGCTGCTGCTGGCCGGCGTGCACCTCGGCGAACTGTCCTGGGGCGCGTTCTGGTTCGCCGCGCTGGCGCCGCTGCCGGTGCTGCTGCTGCAGCCGACGCTGGCGTCGCGGCCGCTGACCTGGCTGTTGGCGGCGCTGCTGCTGGTGCTGCCGCTGCTCGGTCTCGGCTTCTGGTGCGCGCAGGGCTGAGGCGTCGCCAGGGCGCGCCGTCGGCAGCCATCCGCGCGGGTGCGCGCTCTGCGACGAGCTGCCCTAGCGATTGGCAGGAGTCGTCTGAGCGTCAATCTGCACGGCCGTCCCAGGGCGCGACTTGTTCGTGTCGGTGCCGGAGATTTCGCTGTCTCCCCAAATCAGTATCGCCACCAGGTCGACCGGGAGCAGCACTGCATCGAGGCACAGGGAGAAGGGTAGGTCGCAGACACAGCCCAGGAAGTCAGAGTCAAGCAGTCCATCTCCGAGGAGCTTGCAGCTCGTCCTGACTCCGATGAACGGAAGATTGGTGGCAGCGCCGAATCTCACGACTCCGACATGTCCATATGCGGACACGCATGATGAGCACCACAGGAGTGCGCCTGCAGCGAACAGGTGCCTCACCGCCCGGCGCCGCGTGTCATGGCGGGAATCGGCCGGGCAACCTGGGTCGGCAGCCATCCTGCCGACCTACTTCGCCTGGTCCAGTGAGAGCAGCCAGCGGCTCGCCGCGACCACGACCGGATCGTCGGCCGCGCCGAACCGCGTCCAGTCGATCGCCACCGGTTCGTCCGGCGCGATCACGCCGTCGTAGCGCGCTCCGGTGCGGTCGGCCTGCACGGTCGCCGTCAGCACGATCAGGGCACCGTCGGCCAGCGACTTCGTCGTCGTCCCGACGGGCACGCCGCGCGTGCCCTCGCCGAAGCGCCGCGTGCGCGCGCGGCCGGCGAACACGACCACCAGCGCTTCACCGGCCTGCGCGGTCACCGGCCCCGTCAGCACGGCGACCGGCAGGTCGTCGCGCAGGCGGTGCGGGCTGGCGACGCTGGCGAGCTCGTAGCCCTCGAAGATCGCGGCGCCGCGCGCCGCGTCGTAGCTCCACTCGGAGCTGTTGTGGGCGCTGGCGTAGGCCCCGAGCTTGCCGGTGCCGGCCAGCGGACCGATGCCGGCGAGCATCGGTTCGATCTTGCCGCCGGCGTTGCGCCGCAGGTCGACGATGCAGCCGCGCAGCGTGCCGTCGTCGAGCTGGCCGAGCAGCGCGTGCACCGCGTCGTCGTAGTTCGCGGCTTCGGGGCCGCTGGCGCCCGGCAGTTCGAGGTAGCCGATGCCGCCGTCGAGCCTGCGACCTGTCGGCGCCTGGTGCTCGTCGAAGGTGGCGAGCGGCACCTGCACCGCGCGTGGTTCCGCGGTGCCGCGGCGAACGGCGAGCTCGAGCGGCGCCGTGCTGCAGTCCGGGCGTTGGCCGCACCGGAACAGGCGCTCCTGCTCGAAGCGCTTCAGGTCGGCGAAACCGGGCACGCCGTCGACTGCGACGATGCGGTCGCCGGGCGCGAGGCCCGCCGCCTCGGCCGGGCTGCCCGGCAGGACCTGAGCGACGACCGCTGTGCGCGGCACGACGAGCAGGCCGGTCGACTTCGCCGGGCGCCGCGAGGCCATCTGCTTCGCGGCGTCGGGCTCGAGCAGCCGGCCGTGCGGGTCGCCGAGGTTGGCCAGCGCGTCGCGGATCGCGGGGTAGGTGTCCGCCGGTGACTTCGCGCCGGCCGCGGCGATCGCCGCCAGGGCCTTGCCGCGCAGCGCCTGCCAGTCGGTCGCGTAGACCCGCGAGCCCTGCTCGATCTGGTCGAGCGCGGCCTCGAGGTACTGCCTCGCGTCCGGCGCGGCTTCGGGCGCCTGGGCCCGCGCGCTGGCGAGGCCCGTGGCGAACAGCAGGGATGCGGCGGCGAGTCGGGTGCGCATGGCGGGGTTCGCAGGGCGACGGTGGCGTTCGCGAGGCACGTTCCCGAACGAACCGCGGCGCCTCGGATCGAGCCGACGAGGCGGACCGAACGGCGTCGCGGACCACCCGAGATCCGGGCCGCGACTCTGCCACAGCCCGCGCCCGCTCGCAATCCGTGCGCGAGGTGGGGATGACCCGGGCCGTTCGCCCGCACTGCGCGGCCGCCGTGCGCGGCCGCCATGGGTCGAGCCTATTGCCCGAACACGATCTGCAGCGCGTTCGACAGGCCCTGGTAGACCGGGTTCGGCGCAACGACGTCGAGCACCAGTGCCTGCGCGTGCAGTTCGCTGCCGACCAGTTCGAGCGGCAGGTTGGCCAGCGACAGCGGCACCCAGGTCGACATCACCTGCGTCGGCACGAGCCAGCCTTCGACCAGCGCCGGGTGCGCGATCGACTCGGCGCAGCCGCCCGGCACGAACGGCAGTACCGACGGCTGGCCGGCCGGCGCCGCGGCGCGGCTCCAGACCAGCACCGCGAACTCGCCGTAGATGCCGGTCGTGTGGTCGAGGGCGAGCCCGAACGCGGCGTTGCCGCGCAGCGGCAGCGACGGTGCGCGCAGCACCGGCGCGCCGAGCAGATGGTGGCCGAACGGCGCGCAGGCCGGGCCGTAGGCGGTCACGGCGGCGCCGGACAGGTTCGGTTCGAGCGGCGTCGGCGACGCGTCGACGAACCACTGGTCGACGGGCGGCGTGCCGCCGGCGAGCGCGTTGGTGTTGCGCGCGAGGCTGCAGCCGGTCGGGATCGACGCCGTGTGCGCGCCCTGCGTCCAGCGGCCGTTCGCGACCGCGAGCCACTCGCGCTGGAAGCCGTGGTCGCCCCAGCTGACCCAGTCCTCGACGATCGACGGCGTCGTCATCATGTCGTCCTGCTGCGAGCGCAGCAGACCGACCGCGCCGCGATCGGCGCGCAGCGGCTCGCCGCCGAGCCCGAACAGGAAGTCCCACACGGTGGACCCGGTCCACAGATCGCCGGCCGCCGGCGCCGTCGGCGCGGCCTGGTACCAGTGCACGCGCAGGAACTGGTCGGCGCCGATCACGGTGCCGAGCGGGAACGCCCACCAGTAGTTCTGCGGCTGGTTCGGCGTGCGCGTCGCGACGTGCAGGGACCAGTTCGACAGGTCGACCGGCTGGCCGGTGCGGTTGTGCAGTTCGAGCCAATGGCCCGCCGCGTCGGCGCGGACCTCGCTGATCAGGACGTCCTGGGCCTGCAGCGGCGCCGGCAGCAGCGCGAGAGTGGTGAACAGCGCGACAGCGGCGCTCCTTGGTGTGCAGTTCATCGGCGGTGGTGGCGGGCGGCGTCGAGTTCTGCACCAGTTCGGAGGTGGCGGCGCGGCCACTTGAGGTCGCCCGCCAGCGGTCCGTCGGAGCGGCGGTTCGGCGCGCCGGTGCCGAAGCTCGTCTCGCGGCCCGCCGCAGGTGGTCAAGCGGCGCAGCGCCGCGCGCCGATAGCGGATTGCGCACGGGCAACCGGGCGCATTCCTGCACCCGGGTTCTGCAACTTGTCCAAGCCGAAGCCGAAGTCCGTCGAGCGGATCGTCGAGGAATTGATGGATCGCAACCTGACGAAGGAGGAGCGCATCCGTTGCCTTCGCGAGCTCGCGCGGTCTGGGGAGGACGTGCCGGACGAGTTGATGGACCAGGCTCTGCGCAAGTTGATGGAGCGGATCACCGAGTGACCGCGAATCTGAGATTCCTGACCACAGAAGAACAGCCATGAAGTCAGCGTTGTTCGTTACGTTCCTGCTCGGTGTCGCGGCTCTTCCTGCGCAAGACCGTGAGTTCGGCACCGCCGTGCGCACGACCCTCACCGAGGTCCGCGGCAACCCCGAGGCCTACAAGGGCGTCAAGGTGAAGTTCGACGCGCAGTTCACCTCGCTCGGCAAGCTCAGCAATCCGTTCTTCACGAAGTTCACGCCGACCGAGTTCGCGAACTTCTACGTCTGGGCCGACGAGCAGCCGATCTGGCAGGAGAAGGCCTACGAGGACGTGTTCGGCATGCTGTTCCTCGCCAAGACGCACCCGCGGCTCGAGGAGCTGTACTCGCTGCGCCTCTACCAGCGCGTCGAGATCACCGGCATCATCCGCAACACGTTCCAGAACACGCCGTGGATCGAAGTCTCGGACTTCACGGTGCTGGACGGCCAGCTCGACACGGCGGTGCTGACGCACCTGTACCGCGGCGAGAAGCTGATGGACCAGCGGCTCTGGCCGCGGGCGATCGCCGAACTGTCGCTGGTGCCCGGCGACGGCGTGCCCGGCACCGCGATGCGCGCCACGCACAAGAACCTCGGCGTCTGCCTGATGCGCATGGGCGAGGCCGACGCCGCGATCGGCTACCTCGAGTCCGCGTCGGAGCTCGCGCAGGGCACCGACCTCGAAGTGCTCGACCTGCTGGCGACCGCGAAGGCCCAGCCGGACGCCGCGATCGACCGCACTGTCGACTCCCGCGGCCTGAAGGAGAGCGAGCGGCCGATGTGGGAGGCGTTCGAGGGCGACAAGGGTCGCCAGCCGACCACGAAGCTGATGCGCTGAGCGCCGCTCGGCGCTGTTGCACGGCAGGATCGCCCCGCCGCTGAAAATCGTCCGGCAGCGGGGCATTCTCATGGGCTCTCCGGCCCATGACCTCGACTGCCGCCTCGCCTGCCGCGGCCGCGCCCGTGCGCGGCCCGTTCCGCCTCGCGGTGGCGATGCTGGTCGTGACCACGATCACGATCCTGAAGGGCGCGATGACCACGAGCACCGGCTCGGGTCTGGCCTACCCCGACTGGCCGCTGTCCGACGGCCAGGTGATGCCGGCGAGCAGCTACACGACGATCCCGGGCTTCCTCGAACACTTCCACCGGCTGTTCGCCAGCGCCGCGGGGCTGATCGCGCTCGCGCTGGCGATCTGGCTGCAGGCGACCGGCGCCGGCGGGCGCCGCGTGCGGATCTGCGCCTGGGTCGGCGGTTCGATGGTGCTGCTGCAGGGCGTGGTCGGCGGCACCGGCGTGCTCGCGAACCTGCCGGCGGTCACGTCGGTGACGCACGGCACGCTGGCGCAGCTGACGCTGGCGATGTTCGCGTGGATCGCCTACCAGCTGTCGGACCGCTACGCGGCGACGTGGCCGCTGACCGACGTCGCGCCGGGCGCCGGCCGCAAGCTGATGCTGGTGGCGCTCGCGGTGCTGGTCGCGCAGACCGTGCTCGGCGCGCTGGCGCGGCACACCAACAACGCGCACGCGCTGTGGACGCACGTCGGCAACTCGTTCGTCGTGTTCCTGATCGGCGCGATCGCCACCGCGTTCGCGGTCGGCCGGCTGAAGGCGGCGCCGGGCGTCGCCGGCTTGTCGCGCACGATCGTCACGCTGCAGATCGTGCAGATCGCGCTCGGCTTCGTCGTGCTGGTGATCCGCAACCCGGACGGCAAGCGGCCCGAGAACGTCGAGGACCTCGGCACCGCGGCGGTGATCTCGGTGCACGTCGTGATCGGCGCGCTGTTGACCGTGCTGGTGGCGACGCTGGCGGCGCACGTGTTCCACGCCACGCGCCGGCCGGGCGACGATCCTGCGCGAGAGTTCGGATGACCGCGGCGCGCGGCGGCAAGCTCGGCGCCTACTGGGAACTCGGCAAGCCGCGGCTGTCGGCGCTGGCCGTGTTCGCGGTGGTCGCCGGGGCCTACATGGGCTGGCCTGCGCGCACGTCGCACCCGCCGCTCGACCTGCTGGTCACGACCACCGCCGGCACGTTCCTGGCCGCGATCGGTTCGGCGGCGCTGAACATGTACCGCGAACGGCACCTCGACCCGCTGATGGCGCGCACGCAGGGCCGGCCGCTGCCGACCGGCCGGCTGACGCCGGGCGAGGTGCTGGCGTTCGGCGCGATCGCGAGCCTGTGCGGCGTGCTGCTGGTGCTGTTCGGCGCCGCGCCGCTGCGCTTCGACGGCACGCGCGTGGTCGGCGATCTCAACTGGACCGCGGCGGTGGTCTGCGCCGCGATCGTCGTCAGCTACGTCGTCGTCTACACGCCGATGAAGGTGCGCACGCCGCTGAACACGCTGGTCGGCGCGATCCCCGGCGCGCTGCCGCCGGTCGTCGGCCACGCGGCGGTGGTCGGCCAGTTCGCGCTGCCGCAGGCGGTGCTGTTCGCGATCCTGTTCTGCTGGCAGATCCCGCACTTCCTGGCGATCGCGTGGCGCTACCGCGACGACTACGCCAAGGCCGGCATGCGCATGCTGCCGGTCGTCGATCCGACCGGCCACCGCACCGCGATCGTGATGCTGCTCTACACGGCGGGCCTCGTGATCGCGAGTCTGCTGCCATTCGTGTTGCACATGGCCGACGAGCGCTACGCTGTGATCGCGCTGCTGCTCGACGCGATCTTCTTCGTGCCGATCCTGTTCGCGGCGCTGACGCGGCGTGAGAACGCGATGCGCATGACCTTCCTGACCTCGATCGTGTACCTGCCGCTCCTGCTGCTGGCGATGGTGTGGGGGCGGCTGTGAGCGACGCTGCGGCCGTCGTCGCGCGCGGGGTCGGCTTCGCCTACGGCGAGCGTTTGGCGCTGCGCGACGTCGGCTTCGAAGTGGCGCGCGGCAAGGCGCACGGCTTCCTCGGACCGAACGGCTCCGGCAAGTCGACGCTGTTCAAGCTGCTGTCGACGATCGTGCCGATGCAGCAGGGGCAGGTGACCGTGCTGGGCCACGACCTCGCGCGCGACGCGGCGGCGATCCGGCGACGGCTCGGCGTCGTGTTCCAGTCGCCGGCCGTCGACCGCAAGCTGACCGTGCGCGAGAACCTGCGCTACGCCGGCATGCTGCTCGGCCTCGGCGGCCGCGACCTCGCGGCCCGCAGCGACGCGATGCTCGCCGCCGCCGGCCTCGCCGACCGCCAGCGCGACCGCGTCGAGGAGCTGTCGGGCGGTCTGCGGCGCCGCGTCGAGATCGCCAAGTGCCTGCTCGGCCGGCCCGACCTCGTGCTGCTCGACGAGGCCAGCACCGGCCTCGATCCGGCGGCGCGGCGCGACATGTGGGCGGTGCTGAAGGGCCAGCCCGGCCTGACCGTGCTGTTCACGACGCACCTGATGGACGAAGCCGCCGAAGCCGACCAGCTGGTGCTGCTCGACCAGGGCGCGATCGTCGCCGCCGGCCGGCCCGCCGAGCTGATGCGGTCGGTCGGCGGTCAGGTGCTCGAACTCGAGGCCGCCGATCCCGGCGCACTGGCCACCGAGCTGCGGCAGGCGTTCGCGGTCGAAGGCACCGTCGTCGAGGGCGTACTGCGCATCGAAGGCGAACGCGTGCACGAACTGGTGCCGCGCATCATGGAGCGCTGCGGCGACCGCGTGCAGCGGCTGCAGCTGGCGCATCCGTCGCTGCAGGACGTGTTCCTGAAGCGGACCGGCAAACGCTTCGTCGCCACCGAACCCGAACCCGCGCCCAGGAAGGGCCGCCGGAGGCGCGCGTGAGCAAGGCCGTGCTGGCGCTGTGGCACCGCGAGATCGTGCGCTTCCTGCGCGACCGTCCGCGGCTGACCGGTTCGCTGCTGCAACCGGTCGTGTTCTGGCTGTTGTTCAGCGGCGCGCTGCACGGCTCGTTCAAGCCGGGCGGCATGGACTACGGCGAGTACTTCTTCGTCGGCACGCTGGCGATGATCACGTTGTTCACGGCGATCTTCTCGACGATCACCGTGATCGAGGACCGCAAGGAGGGCTTCCTGCAGGGCGTGCTGGTGTCGCCGGTGCCGCGCTCTGCGATCGCGCTCGGCAAGATCCTCGGCGGTGCGTCGCTCGGACTCGGGCTCGCGGTCGTGTTCCTGGCGCTCGCGCCGCTGGCCGGCGTCACGCTGTCGTTCGACCGCGTCGTGCTGGGCCTCGGCGTGCTCGCGCTGCTGGCGGTCGCGGTCACCGGGCTCGGCTTCGCCCTGGCGTGGGTCATGGACAGCACGGCCGGCTACCACGGCATCATGATGCTGTTCCTGATGCCGATGCTGCTGCTGTCGGGCGCGTTCTTCCCGATGGAGAGCGCGCACCCGGTGCTGGCCTGGGTGCGCTTCGTCAACCCGATGACCTACGGCGTCGGTGCGCTGCGGCACGCGCTGCAGGGCGAAGTCGCCGGTGTGCCTTCGTTCGCGGTCTGCCTGGCCGGCACCGCGCTGTTCGCCGTCGCGACGTTCGCGCTCGGCACGTTCGTGGTCGGGCGCCGCCGCGCGCGCGACGCTGCCTGACCTGCTGCCATGCTCGCCGCCTTCGACTTCCGCATCCTCGCCACCGTCGACGCCGTGCTGAACGGCATCGCGTTCGTGCTGATCTGCGCCGGCCTGGTCGCCGTGAAGCGCGGCCGCATCGAGCTGCACAAGAAGCTGATGCTGGCCGCCGTCGGCGTGTCGGCGCTGTTCCTCGCCTGCTACCTGGTCTACCACCTGAACGCGGAGCCGGTGAAGTTCACCGGCGAGGGGTGGATCCGGCCGGTCTACTTCACGCTGCTGATCTCGCACGTCGTGCTCGCCGCCGTGCAGGTGCCGCTGATCCTGCGCACGGTCTGGCTCGGCCTGAAGGACCGCCGCGAACAGCACCGCAAGTGGGCCAAGGTCACCGCGCCGATCTGGCTCTACGTGTCGGTCACCGGTGTGATCGTCTACGCGATGCTCTACCACCTCTGAGGGGTGCCGGCAGGGCGGGCGCCGGGGATCGTCCCGGCTGGTGGAGGCCTCGCACCTCCGCGTGCACGACCTGCTGCGGCGCGCCAGGCAGCTGGCGGGCCGCTGATCGGGCTGCCCCCGGTCGTGCACCAGCGGATGGCGCCGCCGCGGCGCACCCGGCATCCTTCCGCGCGGAGCCGCCATGCTGCACACGCTGCACATCCAGAACCTCGCGCTGATCGAGCGCGCCGAAGTCCGCCTGGCCGAGGGGCTGACGGTGATCTCCGGCGAGACCGGCGGCGGCAAGTCGCTGCTGATCACCGCGCTGAAGCTGCTGCGCGGCGAGAAGGCGCCCGGGTCGCTGGTGCGCCACGGCCAGGAGGAACTGCAGGTCGACGGCGAGTTCCGGCTCGGCAAGGGCGGCCGCAGCGCCGTGGTCGCGCAGCTGGTGCAGCAACTGTGCGGCGGTGCGATCGACGACGACCTGCTGCTGGTGACGCGCATGGTCGACCGCCAGGGCCGGTCGCGCGTGCGCATCGGCGGCCGGCCGGCGACGCTGGCAGCGCTGCGCGAACTCGGCTCGTTCCTGGTCGAGATCCACGGCCAGGGCGATTCGCGCGCGCTGATGCGGCCCGAGATCCAGTGCGAGACGCTCGACGCGTTCGCGGGCACCGTGAAGCTGCGGCAGGAGTTCGCGGCGGCGCTGCAGGCCGCACGCAGCATGCGCCAGCGGCTCGAGGACAGTTCGCGCGGCGACCGCGAACGGCGCCAGCGGCTCGAGTTCCTGCGCTTCCAGCACGCGGCGATGACCGAACTGCGGCTCGGCGACGGTGAGCTCGACGCGCTCGAGCAGGAACATCAGGTGCTCGCGAACCTCGACGCGATGCGGCTGCAGCTCGACGAGGCCCTCGGGGTCTTGCAGGACGGTGAGGACAACGCCGCCGACCGGCTCGCCCGCGCCGCCCGCGCCGTGCAGCAGGCGGCTGCGATCGACCGCCGTCTCGAGGACGCCGCCGAGCAGATGGCGCAGATCGAGGACCTGGTCGCCGACGTCTGCCGCAAGCTGCAGTCGGGCCAGGCGCGGCTCGAGCTCGATCCGTCGCGGCTGGCGGCGGTGCAGGAACGGCTCGACGAGATCCAGGCGGCGCTGAAGCGCTTCGGTCCGACCGAGCGCGAACTGCGCGACAACCTCGCGCGCACGACCGCCGAGCTGGCCGCGGCCGAGAGTGCGGCGGCCGATCCCGAGACGCTGGCGGCCGAGTTGCGCGCGGCGAGCGACACGGCGGCGACCGTCGGTCGCAAGCTGGTGCGCGCACGGCGCAAGGCGGCGGCGCCGTTCGCGGAGCGGATCCGCGCCGAACTGCAGGACCTCGGCATGCAGCGCACCGAGGTGCGCGTCGCGATGGCCGACGAGTTCGCGGCCGACCGCCTGCTCGACGAGGCGACCGAGCACGGTCCGGTGCCGGTCGACCTCGAGGTGCGCATCAACCCGGGCGAGCCGTTCCACTCGATGCGCGACACCGCGTCCGGCGGCGAACTGGCGCGCATCGTGCTGGCGGTCAAGAAGACGCTGGCCGACCAGGACCGCGTGCCGCTGCTGGTGCTCGACGAGATCGACGCCGAGATCGGCGGCCGCCTCGGTCTGCTGGTCGGGCGCAAGCTGCACGAGGTCGCGCGCCACCATCAGGTCGTGATCGTCACGCACCTGGCGCCGGTGGCGGCGTTCGCGCAACACCACTTCCTGGTCGGCAAGCAGACCGCCGGCGCCGGCGCCGGCGAACGCACGCTGTCGGCCGTGCGCCAGCTGCGCGGCGACGAGGTCGAGCGCGAACTCGCGGCGATGGCGATGGGGGACGGCACCGACGCGGCGGCGCTGCAGCAGGCGCGCCGGCTGGTGGCCAAGGCGAAGGAACTCGGCTGACGCGCGGCGCCGGCCGCGCCGATCACATGCCGATGATGCAGCGCAGGCCGCGGCTCCAGATCAGGCCCAGCGGGTTCGCGCCGAGTTCGCCGACCACCGCCTGCACGTAGAACTCGGTGCCGTACAACGACGGCAGGTTCGGGATCGGCAGCGGCGGACTGACGTGGTCGAAGCCGTGCAGGAGCACGATGTCGTGGGAGACCAGCGCCCGGCAGCCCGGCATGCCGAACGGCGACAGGTCGAGCGGCAGTGCGGCCGCGCCGCTGACGGTGCGCGACATGCCGACCAACGTCAGCACGCCGGTGTTGACCGTCGGCACGGATTCGACCGCTGTGTGGTGCGTGTGACCGATGCGGGCGCGCTCCTGCGTGCGCAGGAACGGCACACCGGCGCTGCCGCCGCAGCCGGTGCCGAACACCTCGGCCCAGCCGTCGCTGCGGATCGCCTCGAGCTGCGCCATCGACGCGTTGAACGCGGTCGCGGCCGTCGGCGACAGCGGCGACTGCAGCAGGTTCGTGGTCGCGTTCGGGTCGGCGACGAGGTTGTAGAACTCCTGGTGTTCGGGCAGCGCCATCGTGTAGCGGATCAGGCGGTGCGTCGGCGTGCGCAGCGTGTAGCCGCCGCCGATCGGCGTGCCGGTGATCTCGCAGTAGACGAACGGCCGGCCGTAGCCCGGCTGGCCGGCGAGGGCCGGCAGCACCGATTGGCCGTCGATCGGCAGCGCGGTCGCCGCCAGCGACGGCGGCGGATAGCTGCCGGCACCGCACATCGCCAGCAGGGTCGGGAACAGGTCGACCGCGGCCACCAGTTCGGTCGCGACGGTGCCGGGTGCGGTGACCGCGGGGCCGCGGACCAAGAGCGGCACGTTGCCGCCGCCGTCGAACAGCGAACCCTTGGCGCGC
>JAEUHR010000052.1 GCA_016794425.1 Planctomycetota bacterium | reverse complement strand
GTCCTGGTGCGGGCACCGGGGTGGGGTGAATGCCAACGGGACTCTCCTGCCGCACCACAGGCACGGCAGCAGGCTTGGTGTCCCGAACGCCCCGGCGGTCGCAGGAAATCGCCGGTGATCCACTCAGGTCATCAGTTCCGAAATGCAGCGCCCCGCGGTCACGGCGTGACCGCGGGGCGCAAGCTGCGTCGGACGTCGTTGTGGCGGCCTACTGGCAGCCGACGCCGCCGAAGCGGACCGTGAGACCGTTGCTGAGGCCGAACAGGCCGAACAGCGGCGGGGCCGGCACGAACGTCAGCGCCTGGAACGTCATGTCGAACGGCGTCCACAGCGGCGACACCGGGATCGGCAGGAACGCATTGCCACCGGCATCGGTGAACGCGAGACCGAGGTCGCTGTACGACAGGATGTTCAGGTAGACGTTGCAGCCCGGCGGCAGCGAGAACGACGGGCTCGGGCTGCTGAACATCGTCAGGAACGGCGTGTTCGGCGCCGAGGTCGCGAGCAGGCCGAAGCCGGCGTTGCCGATGTTGGCGAGGCCGTTGCCGGCCAGCTGCAGCGACGGCGTGCCGCAGCCGGCGCCGAGATCGACGGCGGGCTGCAGGCCCGGCACCGAGGTCGGGACCGTCAGCGACAGCTGCGCTCCCGGCAGCAGCGTGGCCTGGTCGATCGTCGCGAGGCCGGCGACCGGCGCCGCGTCACTGTCGAACCAGAAGTTGAACAGCTGGTTCCAGCGGTGCGCGTTGCCGACCGCGGCATTCCAGGTGATCTCGCCGCCGCTGACCGTCGCGGTCCAGTTGTTCAGCGCGTTCTGGTCGATGTCGCGGAAGCCGAGGTTCAGGACCTTCGCGGTCGGGCAGACCGGGATCGAGAAGGCGCTGCCGCCGCCGTGGTTGTCCACGTTCAGCACCGCGTACTCGTAGTGCCACAGGCCGTTGGTCGGGCCGGTGACCTTGACGGCGACCTGGAAGCGGCCGTCGAAGTCGGCCATCGTGCCGGTGCCGCCGTTGCTGCCGGTGCCGATCGAGGCGCCGGTCCAGCGGTTCAGGATCGACGTGCCCTGCTGGAACGAGGTGCCGGTCGTGGTCGTCCAGGCGCTCGTGCCGGTGGCGGTCGGGTTCGCGATCGTCATCCGGAACGTGTTCGTGCCGATGTTGTTGGCGCGGTTCTCGACGCGCTCACCTTCGACGATCACGAGGATCTGGAAGAACATGTCCACGCCCTGCGGGATCAGGTTCTCCTGCAGCGTGACCCGCTTCTCGACCGCGTCGTAGCCGGTCGTCGACAGGCTGTAGATCCCGTCCGCCGGCAGCGGGTAGCCGGCCTGGTTGGGCTGGCCGATGTCGAAGTAGTTGCCGGTCGAGTTCCAGGTGCCGAGCCACGGGTTGATCTCCGCGGGCGGGCCGAGGTAGTTGCGGCTGCCGTTGTTGCCGTTCGAGTAGACGTCCGAGCAGCTGACGCCGAGCTGCGAGCCGTTCGTCGACTGGCAGGTGCCGCCGCACACCGACGGGCTGCTCAGGGCGAAGAACGCGTGCTTGCAGTAGCTCCAGTCGGAGATCTGCACGAGGCGGCCATCCTGCTCGCGCGCGACCAGGAAGCCGAACTTCGGGTGGTCCGACTGGATCGTCGCGCCGGGCGAGCCGCCGGGCGAGAACCAGTTCACGTTGATCGTGCCCGGGTTGCAGAGCTGGTTGGCGAACGACACCGCAACTTCGCCGTTCGGGTAGGTGCCGCGACGGCCCCAGTCGGTGGCGCTGTTGGCTTGGGTGAGGGCGGCGTTGTAGCCGGGGCCGCGTTCGTTCGATTGGGCCAGCGCGGGCGCGCCGACCACGGCGGCCGCAGCAAGGCCGAGGAGGATCTTCTGCTTCATGGGATTGGTTGCGGTGCAGTCAGTCTGGGCAGGGGTGCGGAAGGCTACCATGGCGGCCGTGCAGGGGAAGAGGTCTGCCGGGGTGATGCGGCGCTACGAAACGACCGCGCCCCGCGGTCCACGAGGGAGCGCGGGGCGCGTGGGTGCGATAGCGCGGTGTCGGTCCCGGTCAGGGCCCCACGCTCACGGGCAATTGCTGCCGTTGTAGCGCACGTTCAGGCCGTTGCTGAGGCCGAGCAGGCCGAACAACGGCGGGTTCGGGATGAACGTCGCCGCCTGGAACTGGATGTCCGGCCAGGTCGGGTCGACCGGCGTCACGATCGGCGCGACGCCGGCCGGGTCCGTGACCATGATGCCGAAGTCGCCGTAGGCGAACAGGTCGATCAGGATGTGGCACTGCGGCGTGATCGGGAAGTCCACGCCCGGCAGGCTGAACAGCACGATGAACGGCGTGATCGGGTCGGTCTCGATGCGCAGCGCGAAGTTCGGGTTGCCGGTCGTCGGCAGGCCGTCGGCGCTGAGCGTGCACGACGGCGTGCCGCAGCCGCCGGGGACCACGAGCGTGGGCAGGAAGCCCGGCACCGTCGTCGCCACCGGGAACGTCAGCGCGCCCGGGCCGATGTCGGCCTGCGTGATCGTGGCGTTGCCGCCGTTCGGCGCGACGTTGCAGTCGAACCAGAAGTTGAACAGCTGGTTCCAGCGGTGCGCGTTGCCGCCCGGGGCGGTCCAGCTGGCCTCGTTGCCGTTCCGGCTGAAGGTCCAGTCGTTCAGCGCGTTCTGGTCGATGTCGCGGAAGCCGACGTTCTGCACCGTCGCGGCGCTGCACAGCGGCACCGTGAACGAAGCGCCGCCGCGGAAGTTGTCGATGTTGTGCACCACGTACTCGTAGTGCCACATGCCGTTGGTCGGGCCGGTGACCTTGACCGCGATCGCAAAGCGGCCATCGTCGTTGCCGTTCTGGCCCGTGGTCACGGTGGCGCCGTTCCAGCGCGACAGCAGCGTGCCGTAGGTCGACGAGCCCGTGGTGTTCGCGCCCCACACGCCGCTGCCGGCGTTGTAGCTGAGGCTGAACGGCCGCGACATGATGTTGTCGCCGCGGTTGGTGACCGGCTCACCTTCGTGGATGACCTGGATCTGGAAGACCAGGCCCGGGCCGACGTCGGCCTCGCGGATCGTCACGCGGTTGCGGACCTCGTCGGCGCCCGCGTACCAGGAGCTGCGCACGCCGTCGCTGCTGCCGGGGCCGCCGACGGCCGGGTCGCCCGCGTCGAAGTAGCTGTTGACGTGGCTCCAGGTGCCGAGCCACGGGTTGATCTCAGCCGGCGGGCCGAGCCAGACGCGCGAGCCGTTGTTCGAGTTGCTGTAGACGTCCGAGCAGCCGACGCCGAGCTGGGCGCCGCTCGCCGGCGGCTGCACGCACGAGCCGCAGCCGGGGCTGTTGGTCGAGAGGAACGCGTGCTTGCAGTAGCTCCAGTCGGAGATCTGCACGAAGCGACCGTTGATCTCGCGCGCGACGAGGAACGAGAACTTCGGATGGTCCTCGAGCATCTGCGCGGTCGTGCTGGTGCCGGCCGACTGCCACTCGATCGGGATCGAGCCCGGGTTGCACAGCGTGTTGCGGAATGACACGCCGACTTCACCGCCGGGGTACGCCGCGCCGCGGCGGCCCCAGGCTCGCGCGTCGCCGACATCGGTCAGGCCACCGTTGTAACCAGGGCCGCGCGAGTTGCTCTGCGCCGCGAGGTCGCTGCACGCCGCGGCCACTGCCAACACCAAACAGGTCGTCCGGAACATCGAGTTCTTCGCCTCCGAGAGAACGTGGTAGGGGCGCGATCCTACCGCGGCGGCCGCGGCCGTGGGCAGGGGCGGCGAAATTCTGGTGGCGAGCCAGCCTGCGCGCGGGGCGGCGTCAGCCGGCGAAGTTCAGCCCGCACTCGGGGCAGCGCGTCACGCCGGCGGTGCGGAACACCGTCTGGCAGGCCGGGCACGACGTCTCCTCGGCATCGAGGTCGGCGGCGTGGTTCTGCTGCGGCAGGCCCTCGCGCGCCAGCATGTGGTCGAGGTGCTGTTCGTGCGTGGCGATCGCGCGCGCGGTGTCGGTGCTCGCGACCGCGAGCCAGGCGTAGGTGCCCCAGGCACCGCCGGGCAGCGGGCCGGACACGCTGCGGATGCCGGCGTCGGTCAGCTGTTGCGCGATTTCGCGCATGTACTCGGTCTTGCCGCGGAACACGACCTGCATGCCGTCCGGGAGGTTCACGCCGGCAGTCTACGCCACCGGCGCCGCGGTGCCAGCGCGGCGCGTTGCAGCGGCCGGCACGGCGCGGCATCGTCGGCGCATGCTCCTGGCCCTCGCGACCCGCTCCGAATTGCCGAACTGGGAGGTCGACGACCGGTTCCTGCACCAGGCTCTGGCAGCGCGCGGCATCGCGTTCGCGCAGCCGGTGTGGGACGACCCGTCGGTGCGCTGGGCGCAGTTCGCGGCGGTGCTGATCCGCACCACCTGGGACTACCAGGAGAAGCTGCCGGCCTTCCGCCGCTGGAGCCGGACGGTTGCAGCCGCGACGCGGCTGCACAATCCGGATCCGGTCGTGCAGTGGAACGTGCACAAGCACTACCTGCGCGAACTCGCCGCCGCCGGCGTGCCGCTGGCGGCCACCTGCTGGCTCGACCGCGGCACGCGTGCCGACGTGGCGGCGGCGGTGGCGCGCCTCGGCTGCGCCGAGGGTTTCCTGAAACCGTGCGTCGGTTCGACCGCGCGCGAGACGCTGCGCTTCACCGTCGATGCGGCCGGTCTCGCGCGGGCGCAGGCCCACGTCGACCGCCTGCTGCCGCACGAGGATCTGATGCTGCAGCCGTTCCTCGGCCGCGTGACCGACCGCGGCGAGTGGTCGGCGGTGTTCGTCGACGGCCGCCTCACGCACTGCGTACGCAAGGTGCCGCAGCCCGGCGACTATCGCGTGCAGGACGACTTCGGCGCCCGCGACGAACCGTACGCGCCGACCGCGGCCGAGCGCGCCGTCGCCGAGCAGGCATTGGCGGCGGCACAGCAGCGACTCGGCGGCGGTGTGCTGCTGTATGCGCGCGCGGACTTCCTGTGGCGCGACGAAGGCGGTTGCGTGCTGACCGAACTCGAGCTGGTCGAGCCGTCGCTGTTCTTCCGCCACGCGCCGCACGCGGCCGAAGCGCTGGCCGACGCGTGGCTGCAGCGCCTGCGGCGCTGACTCACTGCTGCTGCAGCGCGTCGATCGCGTGGTCCATTGCCGCCGCGTCGTCGCCGGTCAGCGCGTGGGCGTCTGCGACCAGCAGCACGTCGTCGCGCAGCAGCAAACGCAGCGTGCGTTCGCGCGGCGTCGCCGGCGATGCCGCGGCGTTCGGCGCGCAGACCAGCGTGCGCACGAGGCCGCGGCAGCCGGCCGGTTCGCTCCAGCCGCTGTCGCCGTCGCCGCGCACCGCGAGGTCGGCGCGCGCCAGCAACTGCCGCAGCCAGCGGTCCGCGGTCGCCTGCGTCCACGGTCCGGCGCCGGCCGGCGCCTCGTAGCCGGTCAGCCACAACCGGCTGCCGGCGGGGCTGGTCCAGACCACGCGCAGCGCCGCGCCGCCGCTGCGCTGCTCGGCGCGCCAGCCGTCGGGGCCGTCGACCACGAAGCCGTAGCGCGTGTTCTGGTAGTAGGCGCCGGCCAGCGCGCCGCCGGTGTGGTGCTGCAGCGGTTCGGCCGCGGCCAGCGCGAGGTCGAGGTCGAGCTGCAGCAGCCGGTAGCTCGCCAGCAGCGCCTCGACGTCGCGCGCGCGCGCGCGCAGCGCCGCCGCACTGCCGCGCAGCAGCAGCAGGTGCTGCAGGCCGCCGAACGTCACCACGAACAGCCGCGCGATGCCGCCGTCGCCGCCGAAGTCGCGCGGCAGCGCCACCTCGAGCCGCGCCGCGGCCAGCTGGGCCGGCAGGTCGGCGGCGTGTGCCGGTGGCGTCCAGGTCTCGACCGGGCCGAGCCGCGCGTCGGGCTCGACGCTCGCGAGCGCCGTGCCGAGTTCGCGCACGACCGTGGCCGCGTTCGGCGCCGCGGCGTCGACGCAGACCGACACGTCCAGCGCCAGATCGGTGCCGATCAGGTAGAAGCTCGCCGCCTCGAGCGCACCGGCCCGTTCCGGCCGCAGCGGCACGCAGAGCCAGCCGTCGACGCCGCCGATCTCGTAGTTGCACGGCGGGCAGCGGAAGTGGTCGTCGCGCACGCAGCCCCACTGCGCCGGCGTCTCGACCAGGAACGTCGGCACCATCGCGCCGTCCGCGCCGGTGCGCAGCGCCAGCATCGCGTCCTGCAGCACCGGTCGGGGCCAGGCCGGCGACGTCAGTTCCCGCCGCACGCGCACGACCGTGCGGTCGCCGATCTGGCGCGGCGCCGTCAGCACCGACGAACGCACTTGCGGCCGCGGTTCGGTCGCCAGCAGCTGCGCCAGCTGGCGCTGCAGCAGCGCGTGGGCGCCGGGATGGTCGGGCCGGAACGCGGCGAGCCAGCCCTCGGCGTCGCCGCGCGCGAAGCGGGCGTCGAGGTGGGCCAGGACCTCGAGGATCCGCGGCGGCACCGGCGGCGCTTCGGTCTGTGCGGCCAGTCCGACGACTGCCGAGGCGGTGGCGCACGCGACGCCGAGCCAGCGGCGGCCGTTCATCGCCCGCCTCCGAACGCGAGCCAGACCACGTCCGGTCCGCCGGCCGCCAGCGCGTCGGGATCGCGGTCGCGGTCGACGGCGGCCAGCAGGCTCGTCAGCGGCGACGGCGCTTCGGCCGCCGCGAACGCCGCGGGTTCTCGGCCGGCGAAGCGGGCCTCGAACGGCGCCGGCGCACCGGTGCCGAGTGCCCACCACACCAACGTCGCCGCGGCGAGGCCCAGCAGCGGCAGGCCGAAGCGCCGGATCCGCCCACGTGCGCGGGCAACCGGTGCGCCGGCGCGGTCCTGCGCCAGCGCCGCCAGCGTGCGCGCGATGAACTCCGGCGACGGCTCGGGGGCCACGTGCCGCGCCATCAGTTCGCGCCACCGGTCGGTGCGGTCGCGGCGCAGACGCGCCAGCGTGTCGTCGACGAACGACGGCGTCGGCGTCGGCGGCGCGAACGCCGCCAGGCGCTGCGGCGTCAGCAGCGGGTCGGGGCGGTCGTCGGCCTCGCGTCCGCGCCGGTCGTCGGCCAGCGCGCGCAGCGTGCGCGCGACGAAGTCGCCGCGCAACGGCAGCTCGTCGGCCGGCGGCAGCGGCAGGTCCAGCCACTCGGCTTCGCCGGGGAACGGCACGCCGGCCGGGCCGAGTTCCGGTTCGCGGTCGGCGGTCATGCGCCGGCCTCCAGGTACGGCGCCAGCTGCTGGCGCAGCGACTCCTTGGCGCGGAACAGGCGCGACTTCACGGTGCCCTCGTTGACGCCGGTGATCGCCGCGATCTCGCGGTAGTCGAGGTCCTCGTACTCGCGCAGGATGAACACCATGCGCTGGTCCTCGCCGAGCGTTGCCAGCGCCTCGCCGATGCGGCGGCCGAGTTCGCTGTTCTCGAGCTCCCTGGCCGGCTGCAGTTCGCGGCGGTCGGCCGGGTCGCGCGCCGGCTCGCCGTCTGGCACCGCCTGCAGGCTCGTGGTCGGCACCCGGCGCCGCTTCAGCACGTCGTAGCAATGGTTGCGCACGAACGTGTAGACCCAGGTGGTGAACTTCGCGCGCGACGGGTCGAAGCGGTCCAGCGCGCGGAAGACCTTCAGGAACACCTCCTGGGCCAGGTCCTCGACCTCGCGCCGGAAGCCGGTGCCGAGGAAGCGGAAGATCGTCGCCAGCACCGGCCGATGCAGCGCCTCGACGATCGTGCGCGCGGCGGTCTGGTCGCCCTGCTGGGCAGCGAGCACGATGCTGGCGGTGATCTCGGTCACGGTCGGAGCGGCGGGCGGCGCTGATTCGAGCCGGGGCGCGCCGCGTTCCGCGAATTCTGGCCGCGCCGGCGCTGGCCGCAAGCCGCCGTTCACATCCGGTAGGGGATCAGGTCGACGTCGTCACCGGTCTCGCCGAGGCGGTCGTCGACCAACGCGCGGTCGACGACGATCTTCTGGCCGCGCCGTTCGCTGGCGTCGAACGACAGGTCCTCGAGGCACTTCTCGAGGATCGTCATCAGCCGGCGCGCGCCGATGTCCTGCGTCGTCTTGTTGGCGCGGAAGGCCAGCGCGGCCAGTCGTTCGAGGCCGTCGCGCGTGAACGACAGGTCGACGCCCTCGGTGCGGAACAGCGCCTCGTACTGGCGCACCAGCGCGTTCTTCGGTTCGGCCAGGATGCGCACGAAGTCGGCCTCGGTCAGCGACTGCAGCGCGACGCGCACCGGAAACCGCCCCTGCAGCTCGGGGATCAGGTCGCTCGGCTTGTGGAAGTGGAACGCGCCGGCGGCCAGGAACAGCACGTGGTCGGTGCGCACGTGGCCGTAGCGCGTGTAGACCGCGCAGCCTTCGACGACCGACAGCAGGTCGCGCTGCACGCCCTCGCGCGACACGTCGGGGCCGTCGCCGCCACCGGCCGCGACGATCTTGTCGATCTCGTCGACGAACACGATGCCGTCGTTCTGCGCGCGGTCGAGCGCCTCGCCGACGATCGCGTCCTCGTCGAGCAGCTTGTTGGCCTCCTCCTCGTGCAGGATCTTGCGCGACTCGGCGACCGTCAGCTTGCGCACCTTGGTCTTGTTGCCGGGCGAGCGACCCCACAGCTCCTGCAGCGCCTGCGCGTCGATGCCCATCGTCTCGTTGCCCTGCGGGCCCATCACGCTGAGCGTCGGCGTGCGCGTGTCGCGCACCTCGATCTCGACCAGCTCGCGTTCGAGCTTGCGCGCGGCGAGGTCGCTGCGCAGCCGGGCGCGCGCCTGCTCGCGTTCGGCCAGCTCGTGCGGCGTGTGCGCCGGCAGCGGCGTCGCGGCGCGCGCGCGCCAGACGCCGCCCTCCATCTGACCGGACAGGCCCGGCGTCGGATCGAGGTAGTCGGCCAGGCCGCGGTCCTCGACCAGCGCGCGGAACAGCCGTTCTTCGGCCGCTGCGGCGGCCTTCTCGCCGACGTCGTGCACCTTCTCGCTGCGCACCAGCGCGACCGCGGCGTCGACGAGGTCGCGCACCATCGACTCGACGTCGCGGCCGTGGTAGCCGACTTCGCTGTACTTGGTCGCCTCGACCTTGACGAACGGCGCGCGGGCCAGCGTCGCCAGGCGGCGCGCGATCTCGGTCTTGCCGACGCCGGTCGGGCCGATCAGCAGGATGTTCTTCGGGTAGACGTCGGCCGCGAGCTCGGTGCCGAGCTGGCGCCGGCGCCAGCGGTTGCGCAGCGCGACCGCGACCGCGCGTTTGGCCTTGTTCTGCCCGACGATGTAGTCGTCGAGGCGCTGCGTGATCTCGCGGGGGGTGAGGGCCTGGCCGGGGTCGCTCATGGCGGGCCGAGCAGCATAGCGACCGCCCGGCCCGGTTCCCGCGCGGCGGCTACTTGTTGGCTTCGGCCTGCTTCTTCAGGCGCTCGCTGCGGTCCTTCTTGAACGCCTCTTCGTCGGTGTACTTCGCCAGGATCTGCTGCCAGGCCTGCACGGTGCGCGTGTTCCACTCGGCCTTGGCCGGCGCCAGCATCTCGTTGGCCTCGACCGGCTCGAACCGCGCGTTCAGGCCGGCGGTGATCTCCTCGATCGCCTTGTTCAGCGCGAACGCGGTCATCGAGTCTTCGGTCGACATGTAGTTGATCAGGCGCAACCGCTCGACGATCGCGAACGTCGCGCCGTAGCCGTCCTCGGCCAGCGCCTTCATCGCGCGGATGCCGCGCAGGCCGGTGTCGGTCGCGGCTTCCTCGGCGAGCCCACGCAGCTTCGCCTTGCGGTCGTCGGCGATGTCGGCCGGCCAGCTGACCTCCGGGTAGCTCTTCGGGTCGGTGACCTGGTCCATCGACTGCGGCGGATTGCGCATCTTCTGCCACGGGCGCTTGGGTGCCGACGGGTCCTCGGGCTCGGCCGCCGGTGGCGGCGTGCTGGCTTCCGCTGGCGCTGCGTCGGCCGGCTTCGCCGGCGCCGCGGCCGGCGGCGTCGGCGTCGGGGCGGGCGGCGTCGATCCGGCCGGCGGTTCGGCGGGCTTGTCGGCCGGTTTCTCGGCGGGCTTGTCGGCCGGTGCGGCCGCCTTCGCCGGCGTCTGCTGTGCCGTGTCCTGCTTGGCCGGCTCGTCGCCGCCACCGCCGAACGCGACCACCGCGACGACGACGATCGCGACCAGGCCGATGCCGCTGGCGATCAGCGGCATCGCGCTCTTCTTCTTCGCTTCGCGGCCGCCGCGGCGCGGCGCCTCGTCGCCGTCACCGTCGTCGGCCGCGGCCTTGGCACCGCGGGCGCTGGTGCGCGCCGCGCGGCTCGGCTTGGCGGCGCTGGCGGCGGGCTTCGCCGGCTCCTTCGGCTGCGCCTTGCTGCGGTCGACCGCGGGCCGTGCCGCCGCAGCGGGCTTGGCTGCCGCGGCCGGCGAGGCGGCGGCGGTGCCGCCGGCGGCCGCAGCGCGCTGCCGGGCGACGTCGATGACGCTGCCGCACTTCTGGCACTTGGCCTGCGTGCCGGGGAACGACTCCGGCAGCTTGTACTTGGCGCCGCAGTTGTCGCAGGTGATCTGGAGGACGGTCATGAGGGCATCTCTTCGGACGGGACGAGGGAGCGGAGACTACAGCGGACCCTTGGGCTTCTCGCCCTTGGGCTGCTCGCCCTCGAGCGGTTCGTCGAGGTTCTCGCGCAGGTCGAGGAACTCACTGAGGTCGCCGTTGCTGTAGCGCCACCAGAACGCGAACCACTGCCGCACACACGATTCGCGCGCGGCCTTGTCCTTGGCGGCGTCGCCGCTGTTCTCGGGCGAGTAGCCGACCGTCTTGCCGGTGAACGCCATCAGCGCGCGGTCGAGCTGGCTCAGCTTCATGTTGTTGGCGTTGACGTCGCCGTAGAGCTCGAACATCGCGTTCAGCACGCGCGGCACGACTGCCTTGCGGTCTTCGATTGTCTGCACCTGCAGCGTCGCGCGCGTGAACAGGCCGCCCTTCGCTTCCGGATCGGCGCTGGTCAGGATGTCGGCGACGATCTGGTCGGCCTTCTGCTGCTGCGCCGGCGTGGCGTCCTTCCAGTGCGGCACCGCGGTCGGCTGCGACTCGGTCTTCTTGCGCGCGGTGCCGGTGCTGTCGACGAAGTCGACCATCTCGGGCTTGGCGATGTTCTCGTTCGGCGTGAACGTCGTCTTGCTGGTGTCGGGCTTGGCCGGGTTGCGCACCGGCGCCATCTTGACCTCCCAGTCGGTCACCTTGATCTGCTCGCCGTCCATGCGGAACGACACCAGCAGCTCGCCGCGCGTGTTCTTCTTCCAGTCGTCGTTGCCCGGCTTCGGCGTCACGTAGACGAGCGCGCGGCCGGTCGCGCCGGACATCGCCGCCTCGTTCTCGAGCGAGGCGCTGTCGCACTGCAGTTCGCGCAGGAAGCGCGTGCTGTCGTGGCTCGCGATCGCCGCGTAGATCGCGTTGTCGTCGCCGCCCGCGACGCCGAGCTTGCCCTTCAGCGCGGTCACGTCGTTGTGGGTCTGGATCACCAGCCGGTTGTCGGCGGCCATCGCCTGCGCCCACTTGACGATCTGCGCGGTGCGCGGGTGGTTGCCCGGCGTGTAGACCTCGCGGCGCTCGGCGGCCGGCTTCGGCTGCTCTGGCGCCTCGCCGCCGCCGCTGCTCGACACCACCGCGAACAGCACGATCAGCACCAGCGCGCCGCCGCCCATCAGCATGTAGGTCTTGGTGTGGTCCTGGCCCTGCACGCGCTTGCCCGCGGTGGTCTTCGGGAAGAACACGCGGTGGCACTCGACGCATTCCATCTTCTCGTCGAGCGCCTCGGCCGCCAGGCGGTACATGGTGCCGCACTGCGGACAGGCGGCGTCGACCTTGCCGTCGGTGCGCGGGCGCGCCCCGCGTGCCGAGCGGGACGTCGCGCCGGTGCGGGTCGAGGACGAACGGGACGCCGAGGACCTGCGTTGGGTCACGGAACTTCCTTGCGGAGAGGGGTGAGGGGCGGAGCCGACGGTAAGGCCGTTCGGCCGGGGGTGTCAACGGCGTCGGCGGCGGCCGGTTCGATCGCTTGGGAAAGCCGGCCCGGCTGCGTACACCGGGTGCCATGCGCTTCCGCATGCAGACCGACATGGTCCCGGCCGGCGACCAGCCGGCGGCGATCGACCAGCTGGCGGGCTGGATCGCCGGTGGCGCCGCGGCCAGCACGCTGCTCGGCGTGACCGGGTCGGGCAAGACGTTCACGGTCGCCAAGCTGGTCGAACGGCTGCAGCGGCCGACGCTGGTGCTGGCGCCGAACAAGACGCTGGCGGCGCAGCTGTACGGCGAGTTCAAGTCGTTCTTCCCCGACAACGCGGTCGAGTACTTCGTCAGCTACTACGACTACTACCAGCCCGAGGCGTACGTGCCGACGACCGACACGTACATCGAGAAGGACGCGCTGATCAACGAGGCGATCGAGCGCATGCGCAACTCGGCGACGCGCTCGCTGATGGAGCGGCGCGACGTGCTGATCGTGGCCTCGATCTCGTGCATCTACGGCCTCGGCTCGCCGGAGAACTACCGCGAGCTGTCGGTCACCGTGAAGCGCGGCCAGCGCATCGACCGCGACGTGCTGCTGCGGCAGCTGACCGCGATCCAGTTCGTGCGCGACAACTGGGACTTCCAGGCCGGCCGGTTCCGCGTGCGCGGCGACGTCGTCGAGGTCTATCCGTCGTACGAGGATGCGCGCGCGATCCGCATCGAGATGTGGGGCGACGAGGTCGAGTCGGTGGTCGCGATCGACCCGCTGCGTGGCGAGGTGCTCGAGCGGCTCGAGTCGGTGACGATCTATCCGACCACGCACTACGTCGCGACCGGCGACCAGCTGCAGCGCGCCTGTGCGTCGATCGAGCAGGAGCTCGACGAACGGCTCGCGCAGCTCGAACACGACCGCAAGCTGCTGGAGGCGCAGCGGCTCGGCCAGCGCACGCGGCACGACCTCGAGATGATGCGCGCGACCGGCATCTGCCAGGGCATCGAGAACTACAGCCGCCACCTCGACGGCCGCGCGCCGGGCCAGCCGCCGGCGACGCTGCTGCACTACTTCCCCGACGACTTCCTGCTGGTCGTCGACGAGTCGCACGTGGCGATCCCGCAGGCCGGCGGCATGTACCGCGGCGACCGCGCGCGGAAGCAGAACCTGGTCGACTTCGGCTTCCGGCTGCCGAGCGCGCTGGACAACCGGCCGCTGAAGTTCGACGAGTTCGAGGGCCTGTTGCGGCAGGTGCTGTTCGTGTCGGCGACGCCGGCCGACTACGAGCTGCGGCGCAGCGAGCAGCGCGTCACCGAGCTGGTCGTGCGGCCGACGGGCCTGCTCGACCCGCCGGTCGAGGTGCGCAAGGCGCAGGGCCAGGTCGACGACGTCGTCGGCGAGGTGCGCGCACGCGTGGCGCGGCACGAACGCGTGCTGATCACGACGCTGACCAAACGCTCGGCCGAGGAGCTGACCGACTACCTGCGCGACCTCGGCATCAAGGTGCGCTACCTGCACAGCGACATCGACAGCCTCGAACGCACGGCGCTGATCCGCGACCTGCGGCTCGGCGTGTTCGACGTGCTGGTCGGCATCAACCTGCTGCGCGAGGGTCTCGACATCCCGGAGGTCACGCTGGTCGCCGTGCTCGACGCCGACAAGGAAGGCTACCTGCGCAGCAAGACGTCGCTGATCCAGACCTGCGGCCGTGCGGCGCGCAACGCCTTTGGCCGCGTGATCCTCTACGCCGACCGGCGCACCGACTCGATCGAAGGGGCGCTGGCCGAGATGGAGCGCCGCCGCGCGCGGCAACGCGAGCACAACGAACGGCACGGCATCACGCCGCGCACGATCCAGAAGCCGGTGCGCGATCTGCTCGAGGCGCCGCCCGACGAGGCCGCGGACCTGCCGCTGCCGGGTCAGAAGCAGGGCAAGCGGGGCCGCGGCAAGGCGAGGCCGGCCGGCGAGGCCGCTGCCGCCGCGCCGCCGCGGCGGCAGTTCGCCGACCACAAGGAGCTGCTGCAGCACACGAAGCTGCTGCGCGCCGAGATGCTGGCGGCGGCGAAGAACCTCGACTTCGAACTGGCGGCGCGGATCCGCGACGAGGTCTACCGGCTCGAACAGCTCGACATGGAACTGATGTAGCGGCGCGGCCCGGTGCGGTCGGGCGGCGGTTACGATCGCCGCATGGAGTCGCGGGCTTCCGATCGTGCGCAGGCGGCCGGCCGCCGGCGCTGCTGCGCGTTCCCCTGGCAGTTCCTGTCGATCGACCTGACCGGCGAGGTCGCGCCCTGCGGCTACTGGTCGTTCGTCGGCGAGCGCGCGCTCGGCAACACGAACGAGCAGCCGATCGCGGCGATCTGGAACAACGCCGCGTTCCGCGACCTGCGGCGGCGGCACGCGGCCGGTGACCTGGCCGGCCACCCCTGCGCGCGCTGCCCGGCGCCGCGCATGATGGGCGCGTATCCGGCGTTCGAGTGGGGGGACAGCTTCCGCCACGACGCCGGTGCCTGCCACATCGGCCAGATCCCCGATTCGTTCTGGCAGCAGCACGGACCCGCGGCCGCGGCGATCGAGGTGCTCGAGGACGGCGTGCCGCTGCCGCACGGCAACTGTCTCCACGACGAGATCCGCCGGCGTGGTGGCGGGCGGTACTCAGTGTGGCGCGGTTGTGTCTACCTGTCGACGGTGGACGGCAGTGATCCGGCCGCGAACGGACGGCGCTACGAGCTGCGTCGCGGTGACGACCGCGTGGCGCTCGACCGCGTCGACCTGTCGCACGCGTCGGGGCGCAACCTCGTGCGCGCGCACGAGGAGTACCAGCGCGGCGCCGAGGTGATGACGGCGAGCCCCGGCAAGATCACGTTCATCGAATCGTCGGACTGCAACATCGACTGCCCGTCGTGCAGCCAGAACGAGGTGCGCCGCACCGGCATCCGCCACCTGCCCGCGACGACCCCGCAGGTGATGGATCTGCTGCCGACGCTCTACGAGCTGACCTGGCACGGCGGCGAGCCGTACATGATGCCGCAGTTCCGTCGCTTCGTCGGCGAGTTCGATCCGGCCACGCACCCGAACCTGTCGTTCGCGTTCATGTCGAACGGCACGATGATCACCGCTGCCGAGGCCACGAAGTTGCAGCGCTTCCCGCGCCTCAACGTGACCGTGTCGATGGACAGCTTCGTGCCGACGACCTACGAGCGGCTGCGCGCCGGCGCGCGCTTCGACCGCGTGCTGGCGAACGTGCGGCGGCTGCAGGCAGCGCAGGACTGGCCGCGCCGGCGCGTGACGATCGCGATGATCGTCGGCAAGAGCGGCATGCCGGAGATCGGCCACAACGTGCGCTTCGCGCTCGCCAACGACCTGCGGCTGATGGTGAACCCCATCACGCAGTATCCGGTGGCCGAACAGCTGAACGTGTTCGAGGACTTCGCGGCGCAGACGCGCGGCTGGGACGCGGCCCTGGACGACGCCGAGGCGGCGCTGCGCGAAGCGGCGGCGTCGGACCGCCGCAGCCTGCACTTCCTCGATCCGACCGGCGCGATCGCCGAGCTGCGGCGCATCCACCGGCAGCAGGCGGTGGACCACGCGGACTGCGTCGTGTTCCGGTTCGACGTCGTCGACGCGCACGGCTCGCTGTCGCGGATGCGCCGGCCGGCGCTGCTGCTGCAGCCCGAAGCTGGCGGCCTCTACGAGACGCTCGCCTACGCCGAGGTTCGTCCCCGCGGCGGCCGCCACGAGGTCCGGGTGCCGCGCTCGCGCCTCGGTCGGGCGTTGCGGTGGGCGCTGCTGCCGGACCTGTTCGACGTCGGAGCGCGCCTGGCGCCGCGGTCGGCGGCGGCGCGCGGCGCCGGCGGCGCCGTGACGATCGACGTGCCGCCGTACGACGCCCCGCCGCTGCGGCGCAACGTCGACCATGCCGACCTGGCCGCACCGCACTGGACTGCCGTCGACGGCCGAGGGCCCGACGAACACCTTCGCCGCGCGCGCGCGGCGAGCGGTCCGTGCGGCGGGTTCGAGACGGTCGGCTGGCGCGAGCGCGTGGCGCGGGCGGCGGCGGCGTGGTCCGCGTTCCTGCCGAACTACTTCCGGCCGTTCGCCAGCCGCCGGCCAGCGGGCGGCGACTAGCGCGCCGAGCGCTCCGCCGCGTCGCTGCGGACGTCGTAGCGCGTGCGCCACTCGGGCCGCGACGGCAGCCGGCCGTGCACCGCGTCGAGGTAGACCTTCTGCAGGCGCTCCGTCACCGGGCCGCGCGTGCCGCCGCCGATCCGGTGGCCGTCGATCTCGCGCACCGGCGTGATCTCGGCCGCGGTGCCGGTCAGGAACACTTCGTCGGCGAGCAGCAGCGTGTCGCGCGCGAAGCGCTCCTCGCGCACGGCGAGGCCGAGTTCGCGCGCCAGTTCGATCACCGACGCGCGCGTGATGCCGTCGAGGATCGGCTGCGATGGCGGCGGCGTGCACAGCGCGCCGTCGCGCACGAGGAACAGGTTCTCGCCGGTCGCCTCGGCGACGCAGCCGTCGTCGTCGAGCAGGATCGCCTCGTCGAAGCCGGCCGCCGCCGCGGTGCGCTTGGCGAGCACCGAGTTCACGTACTGGCCGCAGACCTTGCCCTTGGGCACGAACGAGCGCGGGCTCATGCGCGCGAACGTCGACACCTGCGCGCGGATGCCGTTGCGCACGCCTTCGTCGCCGAGGTAGCGGCCCCAGGGCCACGTCGCGATCGCGACCCGGATCCGGTTGTTGCTGGCACCGAGGCCGCGCTTGCCGTCGTCGACGAACACCAGCGGTCGCAGGTAGCCGGCGCGCAGCCCGTTGCGCGCCAGCACGTCGGTGCAGCCGCGCTCGATCGCGGCCGCCGCGAACGGGATCTCGAGCCGCAGCAGCGCCGCCGACCGGAACAGCCGCGCGATGTGCTCGCGCAGCCGGAACACGGCCGGGCCGTCGGCGCCGTCGTAGGCGCGGATGCCTTCGAACACGCCGATGCCGTAGTGCACGGTCAGCGACATCAGCGGCACCGCCGCGGTCGCGGCCGGCACGCACTCGCCGTCGAGCCACGCGAACGGCACCTGGAACTCGGTCGGGACCGGATCGAACGACGCTGCCATGGTCGCGACGATAGCGCGGCGCCATGATGTGCGCGTGTCCGCTGCCACCGTTCCATCCGGTTCGCCGGCACCGCGGCCGAGCGGCCTGTGGTCGTTCGCGGCGCTGGTCGTGGTCGTGTTCGGCCTGCAGGCGACGCGGTCCTGGCTGTTGCCGATCGCCTTCGCGCTGCTGCTCGCGGTGCTCGGCGAGTGGCCGCTGCGCTGGCTGCAGCGCCGCGGCGTGCCGCGCCCGCTCGGCGCGCTGCTGACGTTCGGCGGACTCGGTGCCGCGTTCTGGTTGCTGTTGCGCACGTTGGTGCACGCGCTCGGCGAGTTCGGTGCGCGGCTGCCGACCTACGAGGTCCGGCTGCACGCGTACCTCGACGGCGCGGTCGGCTGGGTGCGGTCGCTGGGCCTCGAGGTCGACACGGCGGACGTGCTGCGGTCGATCGAGCCGCGCGCGTGGCTCGGCTTCCTGCAGCAGAGCGTCGGCGGTGCGTTCGCCTTCGCCTCGGCGGTGCTGCTGGTCGCGATCGCACTGGCGTTCACGCTGTGGGAGGGCGATCGGCTGCGCGAACGGTTGCGGCGCGCCTACGGTGCCGGCTGGGACGAGGCCCGGGCGCTCGCGATGGTCGGCGACCTGCAGCGCTACCTCGGCGTCAAGACCGTGACCAGCCTGCTGACCGGCGTCGCGGTCTGGCTGCTGAACGTGCTGTTCGGCGTCGAGTCGGCGCTGCTGTGGGGCATGCTCGCGTTCGTGCTGAACTACATCCCGATCGTCGGCTCGATCCTGGCCGCGGTGCCGGCCGTGCTGCTGGCGCTCGCCGCGCCCGAACTCGGCTGGCGCATCGCGCTGCCGCTGGCGATCGGCTACGTGATCGCCAACAACGCGATCAGCAACCTGCTGGAGCCGGTGCTGATGGGCCGCCAGTTCGGCCTGCCGGCGCTGTCGGTGCTGCTGTCGCTGGTGTTCTGGGGCCAGGTCTGGGGGGCGGGCGGCATGTTCCTCGCGGTGCCGCTGACGATCGTCGTCGGCACCGTCGTCGGCGGGCGCGAGGACGTGCCGTTGCTGCGCGCACTGCTGGGGCGGTAGTCGGCGTCAGCGGCCCAGCACGACTTCGACCGGCGTCGTCGTACCCGCGGTGACGGCGACCTGGCGCGCCTCGGCGCCGCCAGAGCCCGCGACCCAGACGCGCAGCAGCGTCGGTCCGGGCAGCACGCCGCGCAGTTCGGCGCGGCCATCGGCGTCGGTCGTGCCGACGACGACCTCGTCCTCGTCGGCGCAGCCGTCGGCAAACGCGTTTGCGTCGCTGGGTGCCTCGCCGGCGTGGCCCCATCCGAGCGCCGTCACGCGCTGGCCGGCGACCGGCAGGCCACCGACATCGAGCACGCGCACCGCGATCGAGCCGGCGGGGCGATGCGCGAGGCGCAGGTGGTTCGCGTCGCCGATCCGCGCATGCGTGCGCGAACCGTCGGCGAACGTCGCCACGACCGCGCTGAACTCGTCGACGTCGCACAGCAGCAGCTGCAGCCGTCCCGTGGCCAGCTGCGTCGAACCGCGGTTGTGCTCGACGTCGTAGCGGCGGCCGCCACCGTCGAACGTCGAGCCGATCTGGATCCGCGCCGGCTGCGGCGTGCCGTCGGCGCCGACGGTCTCGATCTCGATGCGGCGGCCGCCGAGTTCGATCACGCCTTCCAGCTGCTCGGTCGCAGCGACCTCGATGCCGTGGCGGCGCACGACCAGGCGCGGCTCGGTGCCGGGGACCGCGACGTGCGGCAGCACGAACGAGCCGTCGGCGGCGGTCCGCGTCGGCCGGCCGGAGTCGATCTGCACCTCGTGGTCGGCCAGCGGTTCGCCGCGGTGCAGCAGCACGCCGCGCAGTTCCCTGGCTTCGCCGCGCGCGAGGTCGACCCACGTGATGCGGCCGACGGCGACCTCGACACGGGTGGTCGGCGTGAACGTGCCGCCGTCGACGCTGCCGAGCTCCCAGCTGCCGGCGCGCAGGCCGCGCAGTTCGTCGACGCCGCCGCCGCCGAGGGCGTGCCACTCGTCCGGTCGGTCGACGTGCCGCAGCACGACGCTGGTGACGCTGCGCACGGCGATGCCGCCGTCGGCCGGCAGCGTGTGGGTGAGGTCGACGCGGTTGCCGCCGCCGATCGTGAGGCCGAGGTGCACGTCCATCGCGTGGCCCGGCGCAAGCGCGATCAGGTGCCATTCGCCGGGCTCGAGCGCGAGCTCGTAGGTGCCGTCGGCCGCCGTCGTGCCAGCCACGGTGCGGAACCAGCGGGAAGCCTCGCGTTCGCGGTGGTGCAGCACGTAGCGCGAGACCTTGTTGAACCACGGCCGCACCGCGGTGACCGAGGCGCCGGCGATCGGCCGGCCGGTCGTGTCGCACACGATGCCGTGCAGGCGGGCACCGGCGATGCAGGCGAGCACCGGCGGATCGCTGCTGGTGACGGTGCCGGCGGCCACGGTGGTGGTGGTCGTGTTCCAGTACTGCTCCTTGTCGGCGCGCCGCGCCAGGCCCGTGACCTGCAGCTTGTAGTCGGCGGGCGGCAGGCCCTCGATGCGGAACGAACCGTCGCCGGCGACCTCGCCGCGCACCGCGAAGCAGTCGGGTCCGAACACCAGCGTCTGGCTCGCGTGGGCGACGATGCCGACGCCGGCGTAGTTCGGCAGGCCGCTCAGCACACCGACGATCGTGCCGGGGGCCGCGACCGTGACCGTGGTGCTGGTCGGCGTCGTGCCGTGCGCGGTCCACAGCTTGGCGATGCCGACGCGGCCGTCCTCGGTGCGCGCCACCGCGACGCCCGACTCGATCGGATCGAGTTCGGCACGGTCGCGCAGCACGAACCAGCCGTCGTCGCCGGCAGTGCCCTCGAGGGGCGGCCGACGGTCCCAGCCGAAGCAGCCGGAACGGCGGCTGTGGACCGCCACCTGCACGGCCGCCGTGAGGCCGCGGCCCGAGCCGTCGACCACGCGCACGCGCACTTCGCCGCGGCAGGCGCGCGCGGTCAGCGTCAGCCGCACGTCGCGCGGCGTCTCGCCGACCGGCAGCCGCACCCAGGCGTGCCGGCCGTCGGCCGTGCTGACGTCCAGGTCGTAGTCGCCGACCGGCAGGTCGAAGAGGTCGAACGTGCCGTCGACCGCCGTGTCGGTCGTGCGTTCGGCCGCCGGCGTCGACCGCAGCGGTGCGTAGGGACTGCTCGGCGCCTGCAGGCGGCGCGCGACGACCTGCGCCGCGGGCACCGGTGCGCCGTCGCCGGCTGCCACGACGAGGCCGCGCAGGGCGCCGAGCGGCGGCTGCCAGAGCAGATCCGCGGTGGTCGCGGCCGGCGACGGCGGGGCCGGGTCTCGCGGCGCGTCGACGCGCTCCGCGGCCGGCACCAGGTCGCCCGCCGGAAGCACCGGCTCGCTGCGCGCGACCGACGCGTCGGCCTTGGCCGGCCGCGGCTCGTGCGTGCTCCAGGCCAGTGCGACCAGCGCGACCAGCAGCGTCGCGGCGGCCGCCGTCGCGAGCCAGGCGAGGCGGCGCGTGCCGGCCACCGGCAGCGGCGTCTGCGCCGCGTGCTGCCAGGCCAGCAGCGGGCCGACCCAGGCGGCGCGCGAGCCGCCGTGTTGCTCGTCGAGCTGCGCGCGCAGCCGGCCGACCGCCTGCTGCAACCGCGAACGGACCGTGCTGGGGGCGAGCTGCAACCGGGCGCCGATCGCCGCCGACTCGAGCCCCTCGTAGTAGCGCAGCACGACCACCGCGCGCAGCGTCTCCGGCAGCGCCGCGACTGCGGCCACGACGCGGCGCCGCACCTCTTCGCGTTCGGCGATCTCGGCCGGCGTCGGCACCGCGTCACCGGCCGGCCGCTGCGCCTCGTGCCGGCGGCGGCGCGACCGGCCGCGCAGCTCGTTGCGCCACAGGTTGGCGGCGATCGTCGCCAGCCAGCCGCGTTCGTTGCCGGCGTGGGCCGGTGGCCGGCGCAGCGCGGCCGCGAAGGTCGCCTGTTGCAGGTCGTCGGCATCGCCGCGGGCCAGGTCGGCGGCGAGGCCGCGCAGGAACGCCGCGTGGGTCAGCAGCTGGTCGGGATGGTGGCTCGAGGATCGCATGCCCCGAGGAACACCGTAGCCGGTCTGCCTGTCGGCGGCTCGAAGGGAAAATCGCGCGGCCGTCAGCGAACGAAGAGCCGCGTCGGAACCTCGGCTTCATCGAGTGGTGCGCAGGCGATGCGCACGCCGTCGGCGCGCGCGTCGACCCGGATCCGGTCGCCGCCGACAGGATCGGCGAGATCCGGCGGCTCGCGTCCCTGGTGCAGGGCGAGCGAGACTCGCAGCACGCGCAGCGACGCTCGCATGCGGCGCCACTCGCGCTCGATGTCGAGCAGGTTGGGCAAGGTCATGCGCAGGAGCTGGTTGTCGTCCGCCCGAACCGCTGCCTGCGCGGCGCGCAGCTGCGCCGCGCGCCGGGACCAAGGCGCGTCGGCGCCGGTTTCGAGCCGACGTGTGTGCTCGGCCATGTCCGCCACGGCTGCGCCGACCATCCAGCGCACCGAGAAGCCGTGGCGCCAGGCGACGACTCCCGGTGCTGTCGCCGTGGTCTGCAGCAGCGCTGCCATGGCCAGTAGGTCGACGCGCGGGTCGGGTCGCGCCGGCAGAGTCGCGTCGAGCCGCGCGCAACCGTCCGCCAGCAGCCCCAGGGCTTCGGGCGGCAGGCGGGCGAGTTCGGTCTCGGGCAGCTCCGTGCAGAGATGGACGAGCACGGTCGCCGCCAGCGCGTGGTCCAGCAGGGTGCCCTGGTGCGTGAGGTCGCCCGCGAACGTCGCCGCGTCGAGCCAGCAACGTGCCGCGCCCGGGCCGTCACCGCCGGCGCTCAGGGCCCGGGTTTCGAGGGCGGCGCAACGGGCGAGTGTGAGCCAGTCCGGCACCTGTTCGGGGGCGTCGGCGCGGCCACGACCCGGCAACGGCCGCGCGACGTCGGTCGCCGTCGCGCCGGCGCGCAGTGCCGACAGCGCCGCCTGCCAGGTGTCGCGCAAGTCGTTGCTGGGCGGCGCCGACGCTGCGGCGGCTTCGTCGACCTGCGTGAGCCATGCGTCGCTGCGCGGCAGGTGGGCTGCGGCGCGCCCGTACCACTCGAACGCCGAGCCAGGGCCGCGTTCGGCCCACAGCGGCGCGCGCCCTGTCGGCTGCGCCCGCAGCTCCGTCTCGACCGCCGCGATCGCGGCTTGCATCGCCTGCCAGGCGGCCTCGGCACGGCTGCGCACGACGGCGACGACGGTGATGGCGAGCAGCACCAGCGCGACGGATGCGAGGATGACGAGGTGGCGCGGGCGCATCGCCGCATCGTGACGACGGCCCGCGGCCGGCGCCAGCGGCCGCCCGTCGGCGGCCCCGGAGCCGTCGGCTTGACGTTCGCGCCGGCGCCGGCATCGTCCCATACCACCGCCCGATGGATCCGCGCATCGCCGACAAGGTCGCCCGCTTCCCCGACGGGCCCGGGGTCTACGTGTTCCGCGACGCGGCCGGCGAAGCGCTCTACGTCGGCAAGGCCGCCGACCTGCGCGCGCGCGTGCGCAGCTACCTGAAGCCGGGCGGCGACGGCCGCTTCCAGCTGCGCTTCCTGGCCGCCGAGGCGCACGACGTCGAGTTCGTCGCCACCGCGACCGAGCAGGAGGCGCTGCTGCTCGAGAACACGGTGATCAAGAAGGAGCAGCCGCGCTACAACCTGAAACTGAAGGACGACAAGTCGTTCCTGCTGCTGCGGCTCGACCGCCGCGAGCCGTGGCCGTGGTACCGGCTGGTGCGCCGGCGGCAAGACGACGGCGCGGCGTACTTCGGTCCGTTCGCGTCGGCGAAGGCCGTGCGCCGCACCCTGCGCCTGCTGCACAAGATCGCGCCGCTGCGCGACTGCGGCGACCACGTGTTCCACAACCGCACGCGGCCCTGCATCAAGCACCAGATCGGCCGCTGCCCGGCGCCGTGTGTGGGCCTGGTGACGCGCGAGGCCTACGACGTGCTGCTCGATCATTCGGTGCGGATCCTGCGCGGCGACGTCGGGCCGGTGCTCGGCGAGCTGCGCGAACGCATGCAGGCGGCCGCCGCGTCACTCGAGTTCGAGCGCGCGCAGGCGCTGAAGGACCAGGTGCAGGCGCTGCAGCTGGTCGCCGAGCCGCAGGCGGTCGTCGCGTCGGCCGGTGACGAGGACGCGCTCGGCCTGCACCGGCACGGCGACGAGGTCGCGGTCGCGTTCCTGCAGTTCCGCGGCGGCGCGCTCGAGAACTGCCGCCGCGTGCAGCTGCGCAGCCAGCTGCCCGCCGACCTGCTGGTCGGCGAGCTGCTCGGCCGCTTCTACGAAGGCGATCGCTACGTGCCGGCCACTGTGCTGGTGCCGACGCTGCCGGCCGAGGCGGCGATCATCACCGGCTGGCTGCAGCACAAGCGCGGCGGCCGCGTCGAGCTGCACGTGCCGCAGCGCGGCGACAAACGCCGCCACCTCGACCTCGCGCTGCAGAACGCGGAACTCGGCGACGCGCTGGCCGCCGACGCCGCGGCGCGCGCGCGTGCGGCCGCGGACCGGCTCGGCGCCGTGCTCGGCCTGCCGGAGGCGCCGCGGCGGCTGCACTGCCTCGACGTGTCGACGATGCAGGGCACCAGCACCGTCGCGTCGCGCGTCTGCTTCGTCGACGGCCAGCCGCAGAAGGACCAGTACCGGCGCTTCCGCATCAGCAAGGAACACGCCGGCGACGACTTCGCGGCGATGGCCGAGGCCGTGCGGCGCAGCTTGCAGCTGTGCCTCGAACGCGACGACGAGGAACTGCCCGACCTGCTGGTGGTCGACGGTGGCAAGGGCCAGCTGGCGGTGGCCGAACGCGCGGTGCGCGAGCTGGGCCTCGACGGCGACCTGTGGCTGTGCGGGCTGGCGAAGAGCCGCCTGCGCGGCATCGGCGACGCGCGCGCGCCGACCGCCGAACGGCTGTTCGTGCCGGGCCGCGACGAGCCGATCCCGCTCGGCGACCGCGCGGCCGAGACGCTGCTGGTCGCGGCGCTGCGCGACGAGGCGCACCGCTTCGCGATCACCTACCACCGGCAGCAGCGCTCGCGCATCACCAGCGAACTCGACGACGTGCCCGGCGTCGGGCCGTCGCGGCGCCGCGCGCTGCTGCGGCGCTTCGGCTCGCTGACGGCGCTGCGCGCCGCGAGCCTGGCCGAACTGCGCGCGACGCCGGGGCTGCCGCCGGCGGTCGCCGACGCGGTGTTCGCGGCGCTGCAGGCACCGCGCGGCGCCGGCAGCTGACGGTCACTTTTCTCTGTTGCCGTTCAGCAGGCCGTTCAGCTGGTTGCCGATGCCGGTGACCGCGGCGCCGACGCCGGAGTCGCTGCCCGTCGATCCGGTCGAGCCGGTCGAGCCGGTCGAACCGCCGGCGGCCGCGATCGCCGCCGCCTTGCTCTGGCCCTCGGCCAGGGACGACGACACCGCGACGCAGCGCGACGTCGAGCCGTCCAGCCACTGCAGCTCCAGTGTGGCGCCGATCGCGGTGCCGGCCGGCGCGAACGCCGTGAAGCGCAAGCGGCCGGCGCCCTGCAACACGGCCGTGGCGCGGTAGTCGGCGTCGCGGAGGTGGCCGCGCGCCGACCACGCCGGTGCCGCGCCGGTCGCGCTGAGGGCCGCGTTCGCCTGGCTGCGCACGACCGCCGGATCGGTGTCGGCGAACCGGTGCAGTTCGGTGCCGCCGCGTGCGATCGCGTAGGCGACGAAGGTGTCGTCGTGCCGCGTCAGCACGACGTAGTCGGCCTGGACCTCGAGCACGCGCGCGTCGACGACGTCGCGCTGCAGCACCAGCAGCGCGCGGCTGGCGCCGGTCGCCTGCTCCATGCGGCGCGTCGCCGAGGTGTCGGCTTCGACGAACGCGTTCAGCGTCGCGATCGCGGCGGTGGCGACCATCGCGGTCAGCGCCAGCGCCACGATCAGTTCGAGCAACGTGAAGCCGGTCTGGTGGCGGGTCATGGTGTCCTCGACAGCAGCAGGGTCTCGCGCGTGATCTCGCGGCCGCGGCAGTGCACGACCAACGACACGCGCAGCAGCGGCGTCGAACCGCGCGCCGCATCGGTGGTCGGCGTGGTCAGGTTTGCCGAGCTGACGGTCCAGGTGCGCGTCCAGTCGGCTTCGGCGACGTTGCCGAGCCGATCGACGGGACCGGTCTCGACGATGCCGGCGAGGTCGTCGACGTCGTCGACGTCGGCCAACGCCGACTCGTCGGCCTCCATGCCGAACCCGCCGGGCTCCTTGGCGTCCTCGCGCGGCAGCGTCTGCAGCCACGCCAGGCCGTCGTGCAGCAGATAGCGGCCCTGCGCCGCGACGGCCTGCTGGTCGCCGAGGTCGCGCGCGTGGCCGAGCGCGTAGCCGATCGTGGCCGTGGTCATCGCCAGCAGCGCGGCGGCGAGCAGCACTTCGACGTAGGTGAAGCCGGCGGTGTGCGCCCGGGATGCCATCAGCTCTCCGGTCGCGCCGGGAACGTCAACGCGAAGATGCAGCCGCGCGGCTCCGCGTCGCGCAGCGCCAGTGTGCCGCCGAGCCGCGATGTGATCTCCTGCACCATCGCGAGGCCGATGCCGGCGCCGGCGACCGCACCGGTGAAGTCCTCGTCGAGCTGGTGGAACATGCCGAACAGGTGTTCGCGTTCGCTCGGCGGGATGCCGGGGCCGTGGTCCTCGACCTCGATCGTCACGGCGCCGTCGGCACAGCGGCGCGAGCGCACGCGGACCCACGGTTCCCGTTCGGCGCCGAACTTGATCGCGTTGTCGATCAGGTTGACCAGTGCGACGCGCAGGCGCGACGCCGGCACCGGCACCGACAGCGCGTCGTCGGCGAGGTCCCAGACGATGTCGACGGCCGGTCCGCCGCGCTGCGGCCGGAACTGGCGCCGCAGGTCGTCGACCAGCTCGCGCAGGTCGGTCGTGCCCGCGGTGGACCAGGAGCCCTCGAGCAGTTCGGCGAAGTAGAGCAGCCGGTCGACCAGCACGCGCAGGTCGCGCGTGCGCTGGCCGACCTCCTGCAGGAACACCGCGCGATCGGCCTCGTCGGCGCTCTGCAGGATCTCGAGGCCGCAGATCAGCGCCGTCAGCGGCGTGCGGAACTTGTGCGAGATCAGCGACAGGAAGTCGCGCTTCAGCCGGTCCTCGCGGTGGCGGCGCGTCAGGTCGCGCAGCGTCAGGATCACGCTGGCCAGCGAGCCGTCGGCGGCGCGCACGCCGCGCGACGTGATGCCGATCACGCGCGTGTGGCCGCCGGTCGTCACGGTGACGTCGCGTTCTTCGCCGCCGCGCGCCAGCGTCTCGAGGTGCAGCGTGGCATCGCACGCGGTCAGCCGCGCCAGCGCGTCGTCGCCGCCCAGCAGGTGCCGCGCGAGCGGGTTGCACAGGGTCGTGCGGCCGTGCTGGTCCAGCACGATCACGCCGTCGCTGTGGTGTTCGATCACCTCGCCGAGCTTGCGGCGCTCGAGGTCGACCTGGCGGTGGTGTTCGGTGCGGCTGATCGCGATCGCCGCCTGCGACGTGACGGCGGTCAGCAGCTTGACGTCGCCGGTGCTGAACAGGTGCGCCGCCGGCGACAGCACCACGACCAGGCCCAGCTGCGTGGTGCCGACGTGGATCGGGCAGGTCAGCACGTTGTGCGGTTCGGCGTCGTCGCGCAGCAGGTGCCGCGCCTCCTGGTGCGTCAGCAGCGCCGCCCGCGCGCCGACGACGCCCGGCGCGGTCAGGTCCGGCCGCAGCAGCTGGCTCGTGCCGTGGCGGTCGGCGTGCAGGCGCAGGCTGCCGTTCTCGACCAGGTAGATCGCGCCGCGTTCGCGCTGCAGCGCCTCGAGGCAGCGGTCGAGCGTGTAGTCGCCGAGCGCCGCTTCGGCGGCGACGCCGGCGAAGAACGCCGCGGAGCCGTAGACCGCGTCGAGCGAGTCGAGCGCCTCGAGCAGGTGCAGGCCGACGCGGTGGTCCGGGCTGTCTTCCGGCTGCGACAGCCGTGGGTGCCCGATCGGGACGAACGTCTTGCCATCACGATTCGGCATGGTCACACCTGCGACATCCGGAAGATCGGCAGCATGATCGACAGGGCGACGAACCCGACGACGCTGCCCATGACGACGACCATCGCCGGTTCGACCAACGTCACCATGTCGCGGATCCGGCGTTCGAGTTCCTTCGTGTACCAGGCGGCGCTCTTCAGAAGCACCTTGTCCAGCGTCGCCGTCGACTCGCCGGCGGCGACCAGCTGCGTGAACGTCGGCCCAAACAGGGGCGTCGTGCGCACCGCTTCGAGCAGCGAACCGCCGTTCAGCACGTTCTGCCGCGCGCGCTGCCAGAACGAGCGGTACTGCTGGCTCTCGGCGACCTCACGCGTGTGCTCCAGGGCCGCGTGCATCGGCACGCCGGTCTGCAGCAGCAGGCCCAGCGTGCGCACGCAGCGGGCCGTCACCGCGGTGCGGTAGACGGAGCCGATCACCGGCAGGTGCAGCAGCAGGCGGTCCCAGACACCGCGGCCGCGTGCACTGCGGCAGAACAGCACCGCGCCGACCAGCGCCGCGACGACGCCGCCGAGCAGCCAGAGGCCCCAGGCCTGCGTCCAGTCGCCGAGCGCCATCAGCAGCCGCGTCGGCGCCGGCAGCTGCTTGCCGCGGAACAGGCGCTCGAACTTCGGCACGATCCACGTCAGCAGGAACACGACGACGCCGATCGTCATCGTCAGCATCACGCACGGGTAGATCAGCGCCGAGCGCAGCCGGCCGCGCAGCGCCGCTTCCAGTTCCATCGTCTCGACGGTGCGGCGCACCATCGAGGCGAGGTCGCCCGACGCCTCGCCGGCGCGCACGACCTGCACCAGCATGACCGGGAACGCGCGCGGCATCGCCGCCATCGCGTTCGAGAGCGGCAGGCCGCCGGTGACGCCCTGTTCGAGCGTCGCCAGCACCGCGGCGATGCGGCCCTCCGGGGTCTGCTGCCGCATCGACTGCAGCGCCGCGGCGATCTGGATGCCGCTGTCGAGCAGCGTCGCGAACTGTTCGAGCAGCACCAGCCGTTCGGTCGCCGACAGCCGCAGGCCGCCGGCCGGGCCGACCGGTGCCGGCGCGGCCGGCGAGCCGTCGCCGGCCTTCGCGGGGCGCGCGGCGATCGGCGCGATCGTGATCGGTTCGAGCACCTTCACGACGACACCACCCGGACCAGTTCGTCCAGCGACGTGATGCCTTCGCTGGCCTTGCGCAGGCCGTCGCTGACCAGCGTCATCAGGCCCTGCTGCACCGCCAGCTTGCGCAGTTCGCCGAGCGTCGGGTTGCGCGACACGAGGTCGGCGAACTCGTCGGTGACGACCAGCAGCTCGTAGACGCCGATGCGCCCCGCGTAGCCCGAACCCTTGCAGGCGTCGCAGCCGCGCGGCTTGAAGTACTGGCCGTCCGGCAGCGAGCCGAAGCGCCGCACCATGGCCGCCGACGGTGTCGCCGGTTCGCGGCAGGTCGGGCACAGGCAGCGCAGCAGGCGCTGCGACAACACGCCGCGCAGCGCGGCGCCGATCAGGTAGGGCTCGACGCCCATGTTGATCAGGCGGGTCACGGCGCTGACGGCGTCGTTCGTGTGCAGCGTCGCCAGCACCAGGTGGCCGGTCAGCGATGCCTGCACGGCGATCGTCGCGGTCTCCGCGTCGCGGATCTCGCCGATCATCAGCACGTCGGGGTCCTGGCGCAGCAGCGAGCGCAGCGCGTCCGGGAAGCCGAGGCCGCCCTTGGTGTTGGCCTGCACCTGGTTGACGCCGCGCAGGTTGTATTCGACCGGGTTCTCGACCGTGCAGATGTTCTTGCCGGGCTCGTTGATCTCCTCGAGCGCCGCGTAGAGCGTCGTCGTCTTGCCCGAACCGGTCGGGCCGGCGACCAGGATGATGCCGTCGGGCCGGTGGATCAGTTCGTGGATCTGCTCGAGCCGCTGGTGGCCGATGCCGAGGTTGCCGAGCGTGATGCGCAGCACGCCGCGGTCCATGATGCGCAGCACGACCTTCTCGCCCTGCACGGTCGGCAGCGTCGACAGGCGCACGTCGACGGTGCGCGTGTCGCGGCGCACGCGGAAGCGGCCGTCCTGCGGCTTGCGGCGCTCGCTGATGTCGAGGTCGGCCATGACCTTCAGGCGCGAGACGATCGCGGCGTGCATGCCGGTCGGCGGGCGCATCAGTTCGCGCAGCTCGCCGTCGATGCGGCAGCGCACGCGCAGCACGTGGTCGTCGGGCTCGATGTGCACGTCGCTGGCGCGGTCGCCGATCGCGCGGAACAGGATGAAGTTCACCAGCCGGACCACCGGCGACATGTCGGCCAGTTCCTGCAGGTTCAGCGCGTCGTCGCCCTTCTCCTCGATCATCTGGACGTCGCCTTCCTCGACGTCGCCGACGAAGTCGTCGACCTCGAACGACCCCGGACCGTCGTCCATCAGGTCGCCGAGCAGCGCGTGGATGCAGGCGGTGCTGGTCACGACCAGCTGCACGTCGCAGCGCGCGACGCGGGCCAGCTCCTCCGACGCCCACAGGTTGGTCGGATCGTCGACCGCGGCGGTCAGCACGCCGTCGACCTCGTACATCGGCACGATGCGGTTCTCGAGCAGGAAGTCGCGCGGCAGCCTGGCCAGCACTTCGCGGTCGACGAGCCGGCGCGTGACGCGCAGGAACGGCAGCCGGTACTGGATCGCGAGCGCCTCGCGCAGGTGCTCGTCGCTGACCAGGTTCAGCCGCAGCAGCGTGTCGCCGAGGCGTTCGCCGGGCAGCTTGGTGTCCGCGGCGGCGGCGGCCCGCAGGTCGCCGCGCGACACCCAGCCCTGCGACAACAGGATGTCGCCGAGCTTGCCGGTCATGCCGAGCAGGGCCGGCACGTCAGGTCTCCAGGCGCAGGTTCTTCAGCGCCATCTCGGTGGAATCGAACACCGCGAACCGACGGTCGAGCCGCGTCGCCTTCAGCACGTCGAGCAGGTGTGGAGTGGGGCCGACCAGCGCGATGCGGGCGCCCTTGCCGATCACGGCGCGCGCCAGCTGCACCATCGCCTGCAAGCCGGCGGAGTTGGGCTGCTTGGCCTTCTGCAGGTTGACCAGCACGCGCGTCGAGCCGGCGGCCAGCGCCGCGTCGGCGATCGCCTGCAGCGCGCCGCCGGCGTGCGAGTCGATCGCGCCGTCGACGTACAGCGTCACCAGGGTGCCGTCCTCGGCCGCGACGACTGCCATGGTCAGGCCTCCCGCTGCAGCAGTTCGCCGATCGTGCGCTGCACCTCGCGCGGGCTGAACGGCTTGGTCAGGAAGCGATGCCGACCCAGCTTTGCGGCGACGTCGGCCGGCACCTGCAGGTTCTGCGCGGTCAGGATCACGATCGGCACCGCGCGCGTCGCCGCGTCGGCGTGCAGCCGCTGCGCGACCGAGTAGCCGTCGAGGCGCGGCATGCCGACGTCGAGCACGACTAGGTCCGGGCAGCGCTTCGCGACGGACTCGAGCGCCTCGATGCCGTCGGTGGCTTCGCTGACCTCGTAGCCGACCGAGCGCAGCTTCAACGCCAGCGCGAACCGGATCCCCGGGTCGTCGTCCACCACGAGGATGTGTGGCTGGGTCATGGCTCCGGCGGCTACTTCGAGGATTCGTCGACCGACACCAGCGACGAGGTCCCTTCCTCGTCCGTGTCCATCGACAGGACCGGCAGGAAGATCCGGAACTCGGTGCCGACACCGAGTTGCGACGACAGCTCGATGCGGCCCTGGTGCTTCTCGACGATGAAGCGGGCCATCGGCAGGCCCAGTCCGGTGCCTTGAATGGCCGACTGCTCGGCACTCTTGGCGCGGAAGAACTTCTCGAACACGCGCGGCAGGTCCTCCTCGGCGATGCCGATGCCGGTGTCGCGCACGGTCGTGACCAGCTCGGCGCCCTGCAGGCGCGCTGTCACCGAGACTTCGCCGCCGTCCTTGGTGTACTTGACGGCGTTGCCGATCACGTTGACCAGCGCTTGCCGCAACAGCCGCGCATCGCCGGTCAGGTCGGCCAGGTAGTCGCTGATGTCCCAGCGCAGCAGGATCGACTTGCGGTCGCACAACGGCTGGTGCAGCGCCCGCAGGCCGTCGAACAGGGCCCGCATGTCGACCTGTTCGCGGCGGAACTCGGTCAGGCCGGCCTCGATGCGCGCCAGGTCCAGCAGCTCGGCGACCATCTGCGACAGCCGGATCGACTCCTCGTACGAGACGCGGATCAGCTTGTCGCGGTCGTCGGCCGACAACGCGGCCGGTTCGTTGGCGAGCTCCAGCGACGCCTGGATCGCGGTCAGCGGCGTCTTCAGTTCGTGCGAGACGCTGTAGATGAACTCGGACTTGGCGCGCGAGGCGCGTTCCTCGGCGGTCCAGTCCTCGAGCACGACGACGCGCACGTGCTGCGGCGTCTCGGCGCCGCTCGGCGTCAGGTCGCGGATCAGGTAGACGAGGCGGCGTCCCTGGTCCTCGCACTCGATGCGGCAGGTCTTGACCGAGTGGGCGAGGTCGGCGCCGAGCACGGCGCGGATGCCTTCGACGATCGCGAACGGCGCCGCCGCCTGCTCGAGCCGCTGGTTCGGCTGGTCGCCGACCTGCAGCACGCGGCGCGCGGTCGTGTTGGCGTAGACGATGCGTTCGGTCGGGTCGAGCAGCAGCACACCGTCGACCAGCGCACCCAGCGCGGCGTGGGTCAGCCGCAGCTGTTCCTCGGCGACCGTGGTGCGCAGCAACAGCTGCTGGGCCTGCAGCATCGCGTCGTGCTGCAGCCGGATCTGCTGCACGGCCGCGTCCCAGGCGCTCTGGCCGGGCGCAGTGCAGTCGAGCGGCGAACGGCCGAGCGCTTCCCACACGGCGGCGAGGCCGCGCGGGCCGGCGCCGGCGCCGGCGCGCGGGGTGGCGCGACGCAACGCGGCGGCGAGGCGGCGTGGCAGCGACGGACGGACGGGGCCTGGGTCGGTCATCGGCGGCCCTCGGCAGCGTCGCTGCGCAGTTCGGGATGGAGCTGGCGCAGTTCAGAGGCCAGCTCGGCACTGTCGGGCAGCGTGCGCAGCGCGTCGAACTCGCGGCGCGCGGCATCGACGTCGCCGCTGGCGGCCAGCGCGGTGCAGAGCAGCGCGCGGCCGCCGGCGTTGCCTGGCTGGCGTGCGACCGCGAGCTGCAGCGAACGGACCGCGGCGTGCGGGCGCTGCAGCAGCAACAGCACGCGGCCGCAGCCGAGGTTCGCGCGCGGATCGTCCGGCGTCGCGGCCAGCACCTGCTCGTACTCGGCCAGCGCCGCGTCGTGGCGGCGCAGGCGGAACAGCAGCTCGGCGCGCAGCAGCCGCACCGGTACCGGTTCGGTGCGCCACGCGTCGGCGGCGTCGAGTTCGCGCAGGGCGGCGTCGAGGTCGCCGTTCTGCAGGTGCGCGATCGCCAGCGACATCTGCAGCGTCGGGTGGTCGGCGCGCGCGCGCGGCGGCAGCCGGTCGCACAGTGCCAGCGCCGTGCCCGGCTGCCGGCTCAGCAGCGCGCCGAGCGCCAGGCCGGCGGCGGCGGCGGGCTCGCCCGGCTTCTGCTGCAGCGCCGCGTCGAACGCCGCGGTCGCCTCGGACCAGCGGCCGGCGCTCGCGAGCCAGGCGGCGTGGTCGAGCAGCGGCTCGACGCGGCGCGGGTGCCGCCGCGCCAGCTCCGTGCGCAGTGCCTGCGCTTCGGGCTCGCGCTGCTCGGCCAGCAGCAGCCGGTGCAGGTCGATCGCGGGGCGCGGGTCGTCGCCCGCCGACCGTGCGGCGCGGCGGTAGGCCTGCTCGGCGACGGTCGGGTCGTTGGCGGCTTCGGCGGCGGCGCCGAGCGTGCACCAGGCGGTCGGCGATTCGGGCTGCACGCGCAGCAGCAGCTGCGCGGCGGCGGTCGCGGCCGGCAGGTTGCCGTCGGCGGTCGCGAGGCGAGCCAGCAGTTCGAGGCTCGACGCGTCGGCCGGGTCGAACTGCACCGCCTGCTGCAGCAGCTGCAGCGCGCGGTCGCGGTCGTCGGCCTGCAGGCACTGCATCGCCAGGTCCTGGTACATGCGCGACTTCGCGGTGCGCCACTGGCCCGAGTCGAGCGCGCGCACCGGTTCGTCGGCCGTGGTCGTGCAGCCGGCGGCGAGCAGCGCCGCGAACAGCAGGCCGGAAACGTGGTGGCGGTTCATCGCATGCCTCCGGTGCGCAGCGACTTCAGCACCAGCAGCGACGCCGCGGCGTCGCCGCCGGGCAGGTTCTGCAGCGCCAGGTCCTGCAGCAGTTCCTCACGCAGCACGGCCGCGTCGGCCTCGGTCGGGTTCAGGCTCAGCGCGCGTTCGCAGGCGCCGAGCGCCCCGTCGAGATCACCTTGCGCGCGCAGCACCTGTGCGTCGGCGAGGTGGCGGCGCGCCATCACGGGCCGCACGTACGGCGACAGCGAGTCCCACTGGCTGCGCCGGGCCGCCGCGTAGCGGGCTCGCGTCGCATCGGCGCGGCGCGCGGACTCGACCGGATCGAGCACGTGCGGCGTCAGCAGGATCACGAGTTCGCGGCGCGACACGGTCTCGACCGTGCGACCGAACAGCCAGCCGAGCAGCGGCAGGCTGCCCAGCAGCGGGATCTGCGTGCGCACCGTCGACACCGACTCGCCGATCAGGCCGCCGAGGATCAGCGTCTGGCCGTCGCGCATCAGGATCTTGGTCGTGATCTCGGTCGTCGACTCGGACGGGATGCCCGACACCGGGTCGATCACGCCGGCGCTGTTCTGCGGGTGGACCTCCATGCGGATCCAGCCGTCCTCACCGATGAACGGGCGGAACTCGAGCTGGGTGCCGGTCTCGAGGAAGTCGATCTGCTCGATCGAGCTGGTCTGGTTCTGGACCACCGTCGAGTAGCCGAGGCGGCCACCGACGATGATCTCGGCCTGTTCGCCGTTCAGCGCGACGACGCGCGGGTTGCTGACGATCGTCGCGTTGGTGGTCTGCTCGAGCGCTTCGACGAACGCGGCGACGTTGTTCTGGATGTAGCCGAGCGAGAGTCCCTGCGTGACCGGGTTGGCGAAGCCGAACGTACGGCCGCTGACCAGGTGGTCGTCGAACTGCGCGCCGGTGGCCAGGTAGTCGCCGATGCCGGTCAGGTCCGACACCGGGCCGAGCTGGTTGAAGTCGATGCCGCCGAGCACGTTCAGGTCGACGCCGAGCCGGTTGTCCTCGCCGAGGTCGATGCTGAGGATCGTCGCCTCGAGCAGCACCTGCTGCGGCGGCTGGTCGAGCCGTTCGATCGCCGCCATCAGGCCGGCGAGCACCGACGCGTGGTCCTGCACGACGATCGCCTGCCGCTGGCCGGTCGTCGTCGTCGTGGAGCTGCCGCTGCCGCCCGTCGACGTCGACGTCTCGTCGGCCATCGTCAGCTTGCCGTCGGCCGACAGCAGCGGCTGCAGCAGCTTCTGCGCCTGGCCGGCGGTCAGGTGGTCCAGCACGACCACGCGGGTCTCGAGCGGATCGGCGGCCAGCAGCGCCGCCTTGTGCTGCTCGGGGGTCACGACGCGGTAGGCCGAGCCCTGTTTGACGAATGCGAGCCCCTGCGTCGCCAGCACCTGGGCCAGCGCTTCTTCCAGCGGCACGTCGTAGAGGTTGATCGACACCTTGGCGTCGAGCCGGTCGCCGGCGACGACGCTGATCCGGTGCTGCACCGACAGCGCCTGCAGCAGGTTGCCGAGGCTCTCGTCGCGCACGCTCAGCGTGACCAGCGGGGTCGCCTGCTGCGCCGGCAGCGCGGCCGCGACCAGGGCCGCCAGCGCGGCGAGGCGCAGGTGGCGAGGGGGGTGGCGTTCGGTCATGGGTTCCTGGTGCCGAGGGTCGGCTGGGGAATCGACACCGCGAAGGTCTCGTCGCCGCGGCGGAACACGACGCGGCGCTCCTCGATCGCGACGATGCGATGGCCGGCGACCTCGTCGCCGGGCCGGTAGGTCTGGCCGCCGATGATCGCCAGCGGCAGTTCGCCCTGGCTCTGCAGCACGGCCGTCGGCACCAGTTCGGCGCGGTGCGAACGTTCCGGCGCCGGCACGGTGGTCGGCTTCGGCTCGCTGCGCGGCGCGCCGGCGCCGCTGTCCGGATGGAACGGATCGGCGTCGGTCGGCGACCAGCGCGCCGCGAACGCTGCCACCTGGCGCTGCACGCGCACCGCCAGCGTGGCGGCGTCCGGCGGCGGCAGCGACGGCACCGCGGTCTCGCCGGCGGGGGCCGGTGGCGGCTCCGGCAGCGCCGTCGACCGCGGCGCCGCACTCGGCCGCGGCGCCGGGCCGCTCAGCACCGGGATCCAGGCCACGACCAGCACCGGCACCAGCAGCACCAGGGCCAGCAGGCGGCGGTCGAGCCGCCGCGGGCGGCGGGGCGTCGGCGCCGGACTGACGGTGGCGCTCACGGCGCACCTCCGGTCCGCGCGATCTCGAGTTCGGCGCGCACGGTGGTCTGGTCGGCGTTCGCGCGCACGTTGAGGCTGGTCACGCGGGTCGGCGGCGTCGCGTTCTCGAGCTGCTGCACGGCCGCGAACAGGTCGCCGAAGCGCCCGGTCACGACCACGCGCACGCGTTCGTGCGGCATCGACCAACGGCCGTTGTCGCCGATCGTCTCGGCCTGCAGCACCGCGAGGCCGGCCTGCTGCAGCAGCGGGCGGATCGCCAGCACCGCCGGATCGGCAACCGGATCGAACCGCAGCCGGGCGCGCAGCTGGTCGTGCCAGCGCTGCAGTTCGTCGACGTCGCGCTGCAGCGAGGCCGCGCGCGCCGCTTCCTCGGTCGCAGCGTCGTACTCGGCGTAGGCCGCGTCGAGCTCGGCATGGCTCGCGGCGATGCGGGCGTGGTGGTGGCGGCCGAGCGTCGCGTAGTAGGTGGCCGGGATCGCGGCCAGCGTCAGGGCGGCCAGCAGGCGGCGGTTCATCGGCCACCTCCCGGCGCCGCTGCCGCCGCCGCCGCTGCCGCCGCCGTGTCGGTCTGCAGCTGGAAGCCGAAGTCGCCGCTGCCGGGCAGGATGTCGCTGCGTTCGCAGGCCAGCGGCGGCAGCGCGTCGAGCACGCGCAGCGCCGTGACGTACTGCGTGAACTCCGCGGCGGTGGCACAGCTGGCGCGCAGCTGGACCGTCGGGGCGCCGCTCGGCGTCCACGGGTCCAGCACGCAGAGCAGTTCCTGGAAGCGCACGCCGGCGGGTCGGTCGGCCAGCAGGCCGTCGAGCAGCGCGGTCATCCGCGGCGCGGCGATCTGCGCCGCTGCGGTTTCGATCGCCTGCTGCAGTTCGCCGGCGCGGCGCGTCATCTCGCGCGTGGTCGCGGCGAGGTGCTGCTTGCCGAACGCCTGTTCGCGCGCCAGCTCCGCCATGTGGGTGACGTTGGCGACCCGCTGCCGCAGCAGCAGGTCGGTGCCGACCAGCGCGGCGACCACCGGGATCGCCATCCAGGCGAGTTCGCGGTTGGCGCGGCGGGTCGCGACGCGCTGGCGGTAGGCCGCCGGCAGCAGGTCGAGGGCGAGGCTCACGCGACGCCTCGCAGGGCCAGGCCCATCGCCGTGCAGTAGTCCGATCGGCCGCCGCCGGCCGTGGTCGGCAGGTCGGTCGCGGCGATGCCGTCGAACGGGTCGGCGACCTCGGCCGTGATGCCGATCCGGCGGCCGAGGTACGGCAGCAGGCCCGGCAGCTCGGCGATGTCGCCGCTGCCGCGCAGCTGGGTCACCGCGCGACCCTGGAACAGCGCACCGCAGTAGCGCACCGCGTTACCGAGGTCGCACAGCAGCTGTTCCAGCGGCTCGGCGAGCACGGCGACCACGGCCTCGTGCAGGTCGCGATGGTCGACGTCGGGCACGCGATCCAGGTCCCGCAGCGACGGCACGTCGAGGTGCAGGCCCTGCGCCAGCAGCTGCGTGAGCCGGTCACTACCGACCCGGGAGGTCTTCATCAGCACCGGCACGCCGGCGCGCACGATCGTGATGCTGCTGCGCTGCAGACCGAAGTCGAGGTGCAGCGAGCTCTCGTGCTGCGCCCGGTGCGCGAACGGTCGCACCAGGGCGCACGGTTCGAGGTCGATCGCCGTCGGCACGAGTCCGAGCGCCTCGAGCACCGCGATGCGCTCGGCGATCGCCTCGCCGCGCGCCGAGCAGCACAGGAACTCGCGCTTGGTCTGGCCCTGGTCGAACAGGTCGACGACCGGGATCGGCAGGATCGTCGCGTCGGCGGCGGCATCCGGTTGGCTGCGGATCTCGCGGGCGATCAGGTCCGCGGCCTCGTCGAGCTTGTCGGTCGGGATCCGGATGCGCCGCGTGTCGAACGCGTCGTGGCCGATCGCCGCGACGGCGTCGCGGCCGCGGAACGAACCGTCGCGCAGCAGCTGGCGCCCGGCCTCGATCCACTGGGCTGCTCGGGCGGCGCCGCCGCCGGCGACCGGCACCGCGTGCGCAGCCAGCACGGCGATGCCGCCGGCGCGGCGCTCCAGCTGCACGGCCCGCACGAACCGGTCGCGCAGGTCGAGGGCGATCGGCGAGCGGTTACGCGCCACGGTCGGCCTCGCGCAGCAACCCGCACCGAGTCGCGGTGGTCTGGACCAACGGGGGCATCGGGGTCGTCCGCGGCAAGCCCGGCCCGGGGGAGGCCGGACCAGGGCCTCAGAAGTCGAAGTAGTTCTTGCCCGACGGTGCCTTCGCGGTCGAGTTCGGGCGCAGCTTGCCGGTCTTCGGGTGGTAGATCCAACCGGTCGTGTCGTCGGCCGCGGGGAAGGTGGCGGCGTCGCCGACGACGAGGATCGTCGCGAGGCCGTTCACCGGGTTGGCCGGGATCTCCTCGCGGATGTAGGGTCCGTAGTCGAAGCCGGCGGTGCCGACCGCGGCGGTGCTGCCGTCCGCCTTGCTCGACAGCGTCAGCTGGTTGATGGTCAGCGCCTCGGTCGGCGTGCCGCCGCCCACGGGGTAGCCCGGGTACTTGCCGAGGTGGTTGGTGCGGTAGAACTCGAGCGAGTTGCGCAGGATCGCCAGGTTGGACTGCAGGCTGCTGGCGCGCGCTTCTTCGGTGCTGTTGTTGAATTGCGGGATCGCAACCGCGGCGAGGATGCCGAGGATGACGACCACGATCAGGAGCTCGACGAGCGTGAACCCGGAAGTGCGGTGCGACATTGGACCTGGTACGGAGGGTGCTTCCGGGGCTATCGGCGCCGTTGGTCGGCCTGCTTGAGGCCGTCCGTACCGGATCGGGTCAGGGCGCCGTGATCGTGATCCGGCCGGTCGTGGTCTGCACGCGCACGCGCAACCGGGCGTTGCCAGCGGCGACTTCGACGTAACCGTCGCTGCGGGGGCTGCCGTCGATCTCGAACACGATCACGTCGCCGCCGCCGAAGTCGACGTCGGTCAGGTTGCAAGGTGCGAACGTGTTGGAGCCGCTCGTCCGCACGGCGAGGATGCGTTCGGCGTCGTCGGCGCCGAGGCCGACCTTCGCGCGCAGCGCCGTCTCGTTGCCGCGCACCACGGTGCCGTTCTCGAGCGTCAACGCGCTGAGGTTGCGGCCCGCGTCGTACAGGATGCCGAGCGGCAGTCGGGTCTCGATCGCCAGCGTCTGCACCTCGTGCAGGTCGGCGGCGATCGCGCGCGCGGTCGCGTCGGCACGCAGTTCGTCGGTCGACCCGACCTGCACCGCCGCCGCGGTCACGATGCCGAGGATCACCACGACCATCATCAGGTCGATCAGCGTGAAGCCCGCAGTCGCAGCGTGGTGGGGCGGCAGCGGTGGCTCGGCGACCATGGCGGTGCTATCGGCCCGGCGTGCACACGGACTTCTGTCGGGTAGGGGGCGCCGAATGCCGATCAGGAGGCATGGTCCGAGTCGGGCAGCCAGGCGGCAGCACACGCGCGCACGAACGCGGCGGCATCCTGCTGGTCGTGCTGATCCTGGCCGTCACCTGCAGCCTGCTGGCCGTGGCGCTGGTGTCGTCGGCCGAGGTGGCGCTGCGCGCCGACGCCAATGCCGACGACCTCGAGCGCGCCGAACGCGCGGCGCGGTCCGGCGTCGAGTGGGCGGCGGCCAGGGTCAAGGCAGGTGGGCTCCTGGCGACCAGCGGCTACGTGCAGCTCGACACCGGGGTCGAGGTCATGATGGAGGTGCGCGCGCTGTCGTTGCCCGAACTGCTCGGCACCGGCCGCAGCCGCGGCGCCGAAGTGAAGGTCGGCGCCGACGCCGACTCGCTCGAACCGGGCAAGCCCTACGCGTTCTCGAGCTACTCCGGCACCAGCACCTTGGCCGACACGGTGACGATCGTCGGCCCGGCCTGGTTCGGCGCCGCGTCGACGCCGTTGGCAGGGGCCGGCACCCTCGGCGTCGACGGCGACGTGGATCTGGTGACGACGACGCCGCTGGCGTCGGGTCTGGTCACGCAAGCGAGCGGCACCACGAACTACGGCCAGGCCGCGCGCACGATGCCGGTCTGGAACAGCCTGCCGTTCGCGACCGACGTCGGCTGGCGGGTGCCGATCCACCGCTACAGCGGCAACACGACGCTGGCGAACGTCACGCTGACCGGGCTGGTCGTCGTGTCGTTGGCGGCCAACCAGACGCTGACCCTGCGCGACGTGACGATCCACGGCACGCTGGTGGTGCCCTGGCTCTACCCGCCGGTGCTGGACGTGCTGGGCACGACGACGATCGAGCTCCGGGGCGACGTCGTGATCGACGGCGGCACGGCGCAGACCGGCAACCTCGCGCTGCTGGCGCCCGGCAGCAAGGTGCTCGGGCACGCCAGCTTGAGCAGTGCTGCGATCGCCGGCGTGACCTACGTGCTGGCGCTGGACCACGTACGCGACACGCAGTGGGACGGCATGGTGCTGGCACGCCAGGGCATCCTGCGCACCAACGGGTCGTTCAAGATCACGCGCCCGGCCGGCTTCCTGCCCGACGTGCCGGTCGGCATCGAGTTCGCCAGCGGCAGCCAGCTGCTGATCGCCTGGCGCGGCCGGCAGTGAGGCCGGCCGGCCGCGCTCACGACGCGGCCGGCGGCGGGGTGGTGGCCTTCGGGGCCGGTGCGGTCTCGGCCAGCTTGCCGAGGAACGCCGGCATCTCGATGCCGCCGATGTCGCGCATCATCTGCAGCATCGGCGGCAGGCTGCCGGCGAGGCCGTGCAGGAAGCCGGCGGTCGCGCCCTTGCCGTCCTTGCCGGCACCGCCGTCCCAGACCACGACCTTGTCGAACTTGACGTTGGCGATCGCCTTCGCCGCGGTCTCGGCCATCTGCGGCAGGTGCTCGAGCAGCAGCAGCTGGAACGCCTGCTGGGCGCCGCCGCAGCCTTGCACGATGCGCTGCAGGCCCTCGGCCTTCTTGGCCAGGATCTCGTACTCACCGCGCGCCTGTGCCTCGAGCCGCGCGAACGTCGCCGCAGCCTCGGCGCTGGCCTGCAGGCGGACCTGCTCGGCCGCGGCCTCGGCATCGACGATGATGCGCGCCTTCTGCGCCTTCGCGGCGGCCTCGAGTTCGGCGCGCTGTTCGCTCTCGATCTTGGTCGCCATCGCGTCGGCGGCCTTCGCCTCGGCGAGGTACTGCGCCTCGCGGACCTTCGCGTCCGCCTCGCGGCGCCGCGTCTCGGCGAGCTGGTAGGCCTCGGCCTGCCGGACCTTCAGGCCGGCTTCGGCGTCGACGACCTTGGCCCGCGCCAGGTTCTCGCCGGTGACCGCCGCGGCTTCGGCGTCGGCGACGCGCACGCGCATCTGCCGTTCCTGGTCCTTGACCGCGCTCTGCTGCTCGAGCTGCGCGAGGCTCTGGCCGATGCCGGTCTCCTTCGCCAGCTCGGCGAGCCGCACCAGCTTCTCGCGTTCGGCCTCCTTGGTGCCGATCTCACGCGTCTTCTCGGCGCTGGCGACCAGCACGTCCTGTTCGCGCTTGGCCTCGGCGACGCCGATCGAACCGCGCTTCTGCTGCTGCGCGACGTCGATCTCGGCCGACTGGATCGCCTCGGAGGCGGCCTTGCGGCCCATCGCTTCGATGTAGCCCGACTCGTCGGTGATGTCGGTGATGTTGACGTTGATCAGCACGAGGCCGATCTTCTCGAGTTCGGGCGTCAGCGAGCTCTGCACGCTGTCGAGGAATTTGTCGCGGTTGCGGTTGATGTCCTCGATCGTCATCGACGCGATCACCTGCCGCAGCTGGCCCAGGATGATGTCCTCGGCCTGCTTCATTACCTGACGCGGATCGAGGCCCAGCAGGCGGATCGCGGCGGTCTGCATCACCGTCGCTTCGGTGCCGATCGCGACCGTGAACACCGACGGCACGTTGACGCGGATGTTCTCGGCCGACAGCGCGCCGCGCAGCGGGATCTCGATCTGCATCGGGTCCAGCGACAGGAACGCGTAGTCCTGGATCAGCGGCCAGACGAACGCGCCGCCGCCGTGCAGGCAGCGCGCCGAGTGGCCCTTCGCGACTTTGCCGAAGATCACGAGGATCCGGTTGCTCGGGCAGCGCTTGTAGCGCTTCACGACCAGGATCACGAAGCCGAACAGGATCAGCGCCGTGGCGGCGACCAGCAGCAGCAGGATCGGGTCGGGTCCGTCGTACGCAGCGGTGGACTGGAGCAAGGACAGCATCGGGTTCTCCTTCGCGGGGGTGGGGAAGACGCGGGGCATCACGCCGGTTCGACGACCAGCAGGTCGCCTTCGGCGTGCGCAAGGACCTTGACCTGCGCGCCGGTCGGGATCTCGCGCGCGAGGCTGACGGCGCGGCACTCGACGGTGCGGCCCTGCACCGTGACCAGCACGCGGCCGTGGCCCTGGCCGTGCGGCGGCACGCGCAGGTAGACGCTGGCGGTGTGGCCGACCGCGTTGGCGAGGTCGACGTTGCCCTGCGACTGCAGCGCGGCCAGGCCGCGCATCAGCCGCGCGACGCCCCAGAGCGCCGCGCCGCCGGCCGCAGTCGCGACCGCGGCCACCGACAGCGGCGACCAGCCCAGCCGTTCGGTCGCGAGGCCGACGAGACCGAAGAACGTCGCGAACGTCGTCAGCGTCTGCAGCGAGAACAGCTTCAGGAACGCGCCCTGGTCGTGACCGACGTCGCCGCCGACACCGTCGTGGTCGCCGCCGACGCCGGACAGCAGCAGCAGGAACTGCACCACCAGGCACGTGCCGCCGAGGGCCGCGCAGTAGAGGAAGACGTTGCTCATCGGAGGGCGCACGGCGAACGCCGCGCGAACGGAATGTGGCCGCCATCGGCCCGTGGATTGTCGCCCGGATGTCCCGGCGGGCGCCAGGCTCCGTTCGCGGCGCCGGCGCTCAGATCGCCGGATCGGTGGCCGGCTCCGCGTCGGCCAGTCGGATCACCCGAATGCGTTCGGCGCGCCGGTTGTTGGCCTTGGTGACCAGGAACCGGAAGCCCTGCACGTCGACCTGCGCGCCGGCGGGCGGCACGCTGCCGAGCCGCTCGGCGAGGAAGCCGGACAGTGTCTTGCTGTCGGTCTCGATGCCCTCGAGGCCCAGGCGCGCGAACACCTGCTCGCACTCGGCGAGGCCGCGGCACAGCAGCGAGCCGTCGGGCCGTTCGACCATCCAGGTCTCCTCGGTGTCGAGTTCGTCCTCGATCTCGCCGACGATCTCCTCGAGCACGTCCTCGAGCGTGATCAGCCCCTTGGTCGAGCCGTACTCGTCGACGACGATGCCCATGTGGCGCTTCTCGCGCTGGAAGCGGCGCAGCACGTGGTTCAGCGTCGCCGTCTCCGGCACGATCAGCAGCGGGACCTGCAGCTGCTGCCAGTCGGGTTCGACGTTCTCGCGCAGCGAGAACAGCAGTTCCTTGGTCAGGATCACGCCGGTCACCGCGTCGAGTTCGCCGGTCGGCGTGTAGGGGAAGCGGCTGTGGCCGCTGCGGTGCACCAGGTTCAGGTTGGCCTCGGTCGAGTCGTTGCCGGACACGAACGCGACGCGGTCGCGCGGCACCATGACGTCGCGCGCCTTGACGTCGCGCAGCCGCGTGACGTTGTCGAGCAGTTCGGCGGTGATCGGACCGAAGGCGCCGGCGCTGTGGCCGATCGCGGCCAGGATCCGGATCTCCTCGAGCGACGGCGCGTGCGTGGCCTTCGCCTTGACGAACATCCGCGACACGACGCGCGTGACCGCCAGCACGGGCCGCAGCACGATCACCATCCCGTGCACCGTCCAGGCGACCGGCACGGTCAGTGTGCTCGCGTGCGCGACGCCGAGCGACTTCGGCAGGATCTCGGTGAACAGCAGCACCGCGACGACGTAGGCGGCCGCGAACCACTCGGCCGAGGCCTGCGGGAACAGCACCGCGTACTGCGCCGCGGCCACCGTGGCGCCGCCGGTGTGGGCGACAGTGTTGAGGATCAGGATCGCGCCGATCGGCGGGTCCGGCTCGAGCTTGAACCGCCGCATCAGCTGGCCGGCGCGGCTGCCGGTGCGCGCCAGCGCCTCGACGCGTGCAGCGCCGACGCTCAGCAGGGTCGCTTCGCTGATCGAGCAGACGAACGAGACCAGCAGCGACAGCGCGACGGCGAGGACGAACAGCAGCATGGGCGGGAGCGGCGCCGTCGAGGGTACGCGCCCGCCGGCCGCGGGTCACGCGCCAAGCGCCTTCCCGCGGTTCAGTCGGCCTGCTGCGCGGTGACCGTGTTGCAGGCGAACGTGTAGTCGCCGTTGCGCACGCGCACCGTCACCTCGGCGCCCTGGCCGAGGTCGTGGTCGAGGATCAGCTCGGTCAGCGGATCCTCGATGCGGCGCTTGATCAGCCGGCGCAGTTCGCGCGCGCCGAACTCCTCCGAGAAACCCTGCTTGGCCAGCAGCACGCGCACGCCCGGCGACCAGGTCACCTGGATGCCGCGCCGCTTCAGCAGGTCGGCGACCTCGCGCAGCATGTTGCCGGCGATCCGCTGGCAGACCTTCTCGTCGAGCGGGTTGAACATCACGACTTCGTCGATGCGGTTCACGAACTCGGGCCGGAAGAACTCGCGCAGCGCCTCGAACGTGACCGTGCGCAGATCGATGTCCTTGAGGCTCTGCCGCCGGTGTGCGGCCGAGAAGCCCATGCGCGTGCGCACCGCGTCGATCTTCTCGATGCCCAGGTTGCTGGTCATCAGGATCAGCGCCTGGTGGAACGAGACCGTCTGGCCCTTGCTGTCGGTGATGATGCCCTCGTCGAGCAGCTGCAGCAGCAGGTTGTGCACCTTGTAGTGCGCCTTCTCGACCTCGTCGAACAGCACGACGCTGTTCGGCTTCTTCTTGATCGCCTCGGTCAGGAAGCCGCCTTCGTTGTGACCGATGTAGCCCGGCGGCGACCCGATCAGCTTCGCGTACTCGTGCGGCAGCGCGTACTCGCTGCAGTCGACGCGGATCATCGCCGACGGGTCGTCGAACAGGTTGCGCGCGACGGCCTTCGCGAGCTCGGTCTTGCCGGTGCCGGTGCGGCCCACCAGCAGGAACGTGCCGACCGGGTGCGTCGGCCGCTTCAGGCCGACTGCGGCCTTCTTGACCGCGCGCACCAGCGAGGTGATCGCGTCGTCCTGGCCGATGATCTGCTGGCGCAGGCTGCGCTCGAGGCAGGTCACGCGGCGGAACAGGTTCTGGCGCGCGGAGTCGTTGCCGGGCCGCGGCAGGAACAGGTCCTCGGGCTCGGCGGCCGGCCGGGCCCCGTTCGGCTGCGGGATGCTGACCTGGTGGATCTCCAGCGACGGGTTCACGTCGATGCAGATCTGGTAGAGCAGCTCCTCGACGATCTCGAGGTCGTAGCCTTCGTCCATGCGCCGCACGGCGGCCAGCACTTCGTTCTCGAACGACGGCACGCAGGCGCGCACGACGCGTTGCCGGTAGTGCGACTTGTTGCTGATCGGCGTCGCGTGCAGTTCCTGCAACAGCTCGTCGGAACAGCAACGCACCTTGATGAACTCGTCGATCAAGTCGAAGTACTTGATGACGAACGCAGCGCCTGGATGCTTCAAGTCTCGCCTCGACCGGATCTGGGACGCAGGCTATTTCGGAGCGACCCGAGCGCCGACTTGACGACGAGCCGACGAAACGTCGAAGTGACCGCGGACGGCAGCGTGCACCATGGTGAATCCTGAAGCGAAACTGCTCGCGCTGCTCGTGCATCGAGGTCTCGTGCCGGCCGATGCGGCGCGCGCCGCGCTCGCTGCGGGTGCGCCGCGCCGCTTCCTCGTGCAGCACGGCGTGTGCTCCGACGAGCAGTGGGAACAGTGGCAACGGACCTGCGCCGGTACGCGCCCCGTGCTGTCGCGCTACGAGCTCGCCGAAGTGCTGGGCGAAGGTGCCGTCGGCCGGGTGTTCGCGGCTGTCGACAAGACCGACGGTCGGCGGGTCGCGCTGAAGGTGCTGCGCGCCGAATTGGCGCACGATCCGGTGCAGGCGGAGCGGTTCGTGCGCGAGGCGCGGCTGCTGCAGGAGCTGACGCATCCGCACCTGGTCAAGGGCTTCCGGGTCGCGCGCGAGGGCGAGACGATCTTCTGCGCGATGGAGCTGGTGCCGGGGCGCTGCCTGCAGGACATCCTGGCCGAGCAGGGCCGACTCGACGAAGAGCCCGCGCTGCAGGTCGTGCTCGACGTGGCGTCGGCGCTCGATGCGCTGCACGAGCGCGGCCTGGTGCACCGCGACGTCAAACCCGGCAACGTGCTGTGGTCGCCGGAGCGCGGCGCTGTGCTGATCGATCTCGGGTTCGCGGTGGGGCGGGAGGGTCAGGGGGCCGGCGCGACCACGGCAGGCACCGTGCACTACATCGCGCCGGAGCAGGCGCGCGGCAGCGAGCGGCTCGACGTGCGCGCCGACATCTACGCACTCGGGGCCACGCTGTACCACCTGGTCACCGGCTCGCTGCCGTTCGAGGGGCACACCAGCGAGGAAGTGCTGGCCAAGCAGGTGCTCGAGTCGCTGTCCGGCGAGCGGATCCGGGCGCTGCAGCTGTCGCCGCAGCTGCACTGGTTCCTCGAGAAGATGATGGCCAAGGAGCCGGAGCTGCGCTTCCAGGACCCGAAGCAGCTGCAGCAGGAGATCGCCGGCTACCTGCAGCACCGCTCGCACCAGCTCGAGCTGGAACGGCGGCAGCAGCAACCCGGGCCGCGGCTCGGCGGCCGCCGCCCCGACCAGCGCCGCCGGCGATGACCCCGCAGCGCGTCGCCGGCTTTCCGTTCACGTTCGCGTGCCGGCGCTCCGGCAACTGCTGCGCGATTCCGGGCGGCTTCGTGCGCGTGACCGCCGACGAAGCGCAGTCGATCGCTGCGCACCTCGGCCTCGAGCCCGCGGTGTTCGCGCGCCGCTACCTGCGGCCGGACGGCGAACGGCTCGTCGACGGGCTCGGCTCGCGCTGCGTGTTCCTGCGGGACGGTGCCGAGGCCGGCTGCAGCATCTACCCGGTGCGACCTGCCAAGTGCCGCACGTGGCCGTTCTGGCCCGAGGTGCTGGCCGATCCGGCGCTGCGGCGGCTCGTCGAACGGACCTGTCCGGGCATCGAGCCGCTGGCTCAGGACTGACGGTCGATCTTGCGCCACTGCCGCCGCCCGAGGTCGACGGTGCGCTCGGCGAGGTCGCTGGCACGTTCGACGTCGGCGCGGAAGCCGTTGCCGCGGCGGTGTACGCGCAGCACGCAGCACAGACCGAGGCCGTCGACAGCGATCCAGTCGCCGCGGCGGACCGGCTCGTCGCCGGACCCGGTCGGGTCCGGCGCATCGGTGCGGCGGGCCAGTGGTCGCGCCGGCGGCAGGTGGGCCTGCAGCCAGTGGTCGGTGTCCGTGCAGACGTCGCAGGCGCCGCAGCCGTGCTCGAGATCGCGATGGCCGAAGTGCTCGTGCACGGTGCGCTTCCGGCACGCGCCCTCGGTCGCGTAGCGGACCATGCGCAAGAGTCCCATCAGATCGCGCTGCTTCTTGTCGGCCGGCAGCCAGTCGGCGAGCTCGGCGTCGTCGGGTGCGCGCAGCAGCTCGAAGTCGCGGCCGAGTTCGCCGCGCGTGCAGCCGGCGGCGCGCAGCAGCCGCAGCACGGTCTCGACGCGGCCGTCGTGCCGGTTCTTGGTCAGGAACGTCGCGCGCAGCGCGTCGAGGTCGATCGCCTGCACGCGGTCGCCGAGCCGTTGCAGGTGGTCGACGACCTGGCGCGCGAGTTCGGCGGACGGATTGGCCCACTCGGTGAAGTCGCGCTGGATCACCAGGTCCTCCTCGCGCCACAGCAGTTCGCAGAACGAGCCGAGCCCGTCACGGCCGGCGCGACCGACCTCCTGGTAATAGGCCTCGAGTGTGCGCGGGAGCTGCCAGTGCACGATCGCGCGGATGTCGGGCTTGTCGACGCCCATGCCGAACGCGTTGGTCGCCAGCATCAGCGCGTCGCGGCTGGCGACGAACCGGGCCTGCTGCGTGCGGCGTTCGTGGGCCGAGAGGTCGCCGTGGTAGACCATCGGCACCAGGCCGCGGCGCTGCAGTTCGCCTTCGAGTCGCAGCAGATCGCGGATCAGCGCGCAGTAGACGATCGCCGGTCCGCCGGTGCGCGCCAGCAGGTCGAGCAGCCGCGCCAGCTTGTCGTCGTCGGTCGCCGCGTCGTGCACCGACAGGAACAGGTTGTCGCGCGCGATGCCGGTGTGGAACAGCGGCGCGTCGAGCAGGCGCAGCACCGCGCGGATGTCCCGCTGTACGTCCGGCGTCGCGGTCGCGGACAGCGCCAGGCACGGCGGATCGCCCAGCGCTGCGCGCACCTCGCCGAGCCGCAGGTAGTCGGGCCGGAAGTCGTGACCCCAGTGCGACACGCAGTGCGCCTCGTCGACCGCGAGCCGCGCGACGCCGGCGCTGCGCAACGCGTCGAGGAAGCCGTCGACGCGGAACCGTTCCGGCGTCACGTAGAGCAGCTTGGCGTCGCCGCGCAGCGCCGCCGCCAGGCGCCGTTCGCGTTCGCGGCGCTCGAGCTGGCTGTGCACGCAGGTGGCCGGCAGGCCGCGGGCGCGCAGCGCCGCGACCTGGTCGTCCATCAGCGCGATCAGCGGCGACACGACGACCGTCAGACCGTCGCCGACCAGCGCCGGCAGCTGGTAGCACAGCGACTTGCCGTCGCCGGTCGCCATCAGCACCAGCGCCGAGCCGCCGCCGAGGAAGTGGCGCACGATCGCCTGCTGCTGCGGCCGGAACGCCGGGAAGCCGAACAGGCGCTGCAGGTCGGCGGCGAGGTCGCGGGCCACCGTCGCAGCGTAGGCGCCGCTGCGCGGCGGTCCACCTCACTTCGCCGCGGGCTCCGGTTCGCTCGGTGGCGCGGCCGGCTGCGGCTGCAGCGCCGGCACGTCGTAGAGGGCCTGCAGCGCCAGCACCGCGAGTGCGGTCGAATAGAGGCGGCCGCCGTCCTGGCCCCACGGGTCGATCGCGTCCCACGAACCGTCGTCGCGCTGGCCGGCCGACAACGCCTGCTGCAGCGCATCGGTCCACGCGGCGCGGCCGGCGCCACCGGCGCGGCGCAGCGCCTCGCTGGCGAAGAACCAGTAGCACAGGTCGACCTTGCCGGCGCCGGGTTCCCAGCTCGGCGGCTTCGCCAGCACGAGCCGGATGCCGGCGGCCAGTGGACCGTCGTCGGCCAGCGACTCGCCGAGCGCGCTGCGGCACAGGATGCCGGCCGCGGTCATCGCCTCGCCGTGCTGCGGCGGGAAGCGCTGTTCGGTGGCGCGGGCGCGCGAGCTGGGTTCGCCGGCCCGCGCGTAGCCGGTGCGGCCGTCGGCGTCGGTGACCTGCTTCAGGTACTGGCGCACCGCGTCGAACGCGGGGGCCGGCGCCTCGACGCCGACCTCGCGCGCCGCCAGGCAGGCGAGCGTGGCCCAGGTCGTGACCGACGTGTCGTTGTCGCCGTCGCGCGGCATGTAGCGCCACACCATGTAGGGGTTGCGGTGCGTCTCGAGGTAGCCGACGGCGGCGCGCAGCGCCGTACCTGCTTCGGCGGAGCCGGTCGCTGCGGCGGCGGCCGCGAGGCCGAGCGTGGCGGTCGCGTGGTCGTAGATGAAGTCGTGCGTCGCGCGCGGCCCCAGCAGGCCGTTCTCCTGCTGCTGCAGCGCGAGCCAGTGCACGCCGCGCAGCATCGCCTCGCGGCGCGGTTCCGTGCGGGCCGCGGCGCCTTCGCGCGCGAGCGCCAGCAGCGCGAGCCCGGTGACGGCGATGTCGTGCACGGCGCGGCCGGCGCCGTCGTCGAGGCCGTCGCAGTCCCAGCGGCCGTCGGTCTGCTGGCGCGCGAGCAGCCAGCCGAGCCCACGTTCGATCGCGGCGGCAGTCGCCGGCGCGCTGCGGGCCAGCTCGACCCGCGGTGCGGCCACCGAACCGATCGCCAGCACCTGGCGCGGCTGCGAGCCGGCGTCGGGCACGGCCGGTCGGACGACGGTGATCTGCGCGGGCAGCGAACCGGCCGTGCCGAGCACGAGCCACGGGAACCAGCGGCGGAACGAGCGGGCGAGAGGCATGGCGCGTCGCAACGGTCGGGCTTCGCGTCGGTTCAGCGGCTGGGCGACGTTCCGCGGTCGCACGGTGCGGCCGCACGGGTGCGGGGCTACGCTGCCGGCCGCCATGGTCGACCTCACCCGGCGTCGTTTCCTGCAGTCCGCGGCGGCAGCTTCGACGTTCGCCGCACCGGTGGCCGCGCGCGCGCCGCGCAGCGGCGCCGGCTGGCTGCGCGCCCCGGTCGCGATCGCCAGCGGCAACGGCCTGCAGGCGGTCGAACTCGCGGTGCAGCGGATGATCGAGGGTTGGCGGCCCGTCGACGCGGCGGTGGCCGGCGTCGAACTGGTCGAGAACGATCCGAACGACGACAGCGTCGGCCTCGGCGGCCTGCCGAACGAGGACGGCGTGGTCGAACTCGACGCCTGCGTGATGGACGGCCCGTCGGGGCTCGGTGGCGCCGTCGGTGCGCTGCAGAACATCAAGAACCCGGCGCAGGTCGCGTTGAAGGTCATGCGCCACACCGACCACGTGCTGCTCGTCGGCGAGGGCGCGCTGCGGTTCGCGCGCGCACACGGGTTCGCCGAGGAGAACCTGCTGACCGAAGCATCGCGCAAGGCGTGGCTCGAGTGGCGCGAGAAGCGGTCGGCGCGCGACAAGTGGGTCTCGCCGGACGAGAACGGCGAGCACGGCAGGGAGTGGTTCCAGAAGTACAAGCACAAGACCGGCACGATCCACCTCGGTGCGATCGCGGCCAACGGGGACGTCGGCTCGTGCACGACGACGTCGGGGCTCGCGTTCAAGATCCCGGGGCGTGTCGGCGACTCGCCGCTGCTCGGTTGCGGCAACTACTGCGACAACGACGTCGGCACCGGCGGTGCGACGGGCCGCGGCGAGGCCTGCATCCTGGCCAACGGCGGGTCGTTCGTCGTGCACCAGATGGCACTCGGCAAGTCGCCGCTGGATGCCTGCCTCGAGGCGTGCCGCCGCGTCGTCCGGTTGACCAAGGTGAAGCGGCTGCTCGACGAGAAGGGGCGGCCGGACTTCCAGGTGCAGTTCTACGCGGCCAACAAGAGCGGCGAGACCGGCGCGGCGGCGCTCTACGCCGGCAAGTACGCGGTGTGCGACGCGGCCGGCGCGCGACTGGTCGACCTCGCGTCGCTCTACGACGAACCGCCGCGGTGACCCGGCACCGGCGCGGCGCCGCGATCGCACGGCGTTTCGCCTCGGGGTTTTCCCCGACGCGCGGCCCGGCACGGGCGTCCGGTACGGCCGTGCACGGCCGATGGCATCGGCGCGGTGCGGGACACCCGGGCGGGGCTCAATGCGGCCCCGGGACAAACCCGATACGGCGTCATGCTGATGGCTGCAGGCAGCCAGCGCTCCTGGCTCACGCGACTGCTGCTCGCGCTGTTCGTCCTCGCGGGCGGACTCGCGACCGAGCGGTTGGTCGAGCAGGAGCACGCGCGCGTGACGCTCGACGAGCAGCAGGCGACCGTGCGCCAGCTCGCCGACCTGCGCGGCTGCATCGAGCAGCAGATCAGCGCTGCGGTCTACCTGGCGTCCGGCGTCGACTCGTTCGTGCGCGCCAAGCGTGGCCAGTTCGACGGCAACGAGCTGCGGCGCATGCTGCGGCTGCTGCAGCTGCAGAACCCGCTGATCCGCAACATCGGCGTCGCGCCCGGCAACCGGATCGAGTACCTCGAACCGCTGGCGGGCAACGAGGCGGCGCTCGGCATGCACTATCCGGACGAGCCGGAGCAGTGGCCGGCGATCCAGCGCGTCGTCGAGACCGGGCAGGCCGTGCTGGCCGGTCCGGTGGCGCTGGTGCAGGGCGGTCAGGGCCTGATCTACCGCCAGGCCGTGCGGCTCGAGAACGGCCACTACTGGGGGCTCGTCAGCACGGTGCTCGACGTCGATCGGCTGTGGGCTGCGATCGCCGACGTGCACCCGCGGTTCGCGTTGTGCACGATCCTCGGCCGCGACGCCGGTGCCTACCCGGACGCGCCGGTGCGTTCGACCGCGCATGCGCCAGGCCCGTACGCGGCCAGCATCGACATCGACGTGCCGGGCGGCAGCTGGCGGTTGATCCTGCCGAGCACCGGCGCGACCGCGTCGGCACAGCTGTGGTACCTGCGCCTGACCGGCTGGGGCGCGACGCTGCTGCTGTTCGCGCTGTTCTGGCAGCAGCTGCAGGCGCGGCAGCGGCTGACCCGCGCGAACGTCGAGCTGGAGCGCGCGCGCGACGCCGCGGAGCAGGCGACACAGGCGAAGAGTCGCTTCCTGGCGATGATGAGCCACGAGATCCGCACGCCGATGAACGGCGTGATCGGCATGACGCAGCTGCTGCTCGACGAGGGCCTGTCGGAGACGCAGCGCGACTACGCGCGCACCGCGAAGGCCAGCGCCGAGGCGCTGATGGTGATCCTGGACGACATCCTCGACCACTCGAAGATCGAGAGCGGCCGACTCACGCTCGAGGACATCGAGTTCGACCTCGTCACGATGGTCGAGGACACCGTCGACCTGTTCGCGGTCGCGGCGCGGCAGAAGGGCCTGCAGCTGGTGACCGCGATCGATCCGAACGTGCCGTGGCGCGTCGGCGGCGACCCGACGCGGTTGCGGCAGATCCTCGGCAACCTGTGCGGCAACGCGATCAAGTTCACGGAGCGCGGCTTCGTGGCGATCGGCGTCGCGGCGACCGACGACGGGCGCATCGCGTTCACGGTGCGCGACAGCGGCATCGGCATCGCGCCGCACGTGCTGGCGCAGCTGTTCCAGCCGTTCCAGCAGGCCGACACCTCGACGACGCGACGCTTCGGCGGCACCGGGCTCGGGCTCGTGATCGCACGGCAGATCGCGCAGCTGATGGGCGGCAACATCGCGGTCGACAGCCTGGTCGGCCGCGGCACGACGTTCCGCGTCACGGTGCGCCTGCGCCGGGTCGAGGCGGCCGCGCTGCCGCTGCCGGCGGTCACACTGCCGGGGCCGGTGCTGCTCGCGAGCGCCGAGCCGCTGCAGGCCGACGCGCTGGCGGCGTGGCTGTCGCGGTTCGGTGCCGAGCCGCAGCGCGTCGGCGATGCCGAGGCTCTGCGCGCCGCGGTGGCGGCGTGGGCGGGGCCGCAGCCGCTCGTGGTGTTCGCCTGTGCCGACCTGCCGGGCATCGGCGACCTCGCGCCCTGGCTCGAATCGCAGGTCGCGGCCGGCCGCGTCCGTCTCGGCCTGTTGCAGGCACAAGCGCTGCGCGGTGACCGCGGCGTCGTGCCGCAGGCCGTGCGGATCGCCAAGCCGCTGCGCCTCGCGAACCTGGTCGCGTCGCTGCGCGCGCTGGCGGGCGGCGTCGAGGGCGCCGCGGTGGTGGAAGCGCCGCGCGCCGACGATGCCCGGCTCGAGCCGCTGCGCGGACGCCGCGTGCTGGTCGTCGAGGACAACGTGGTGAACCAGCGCGTCGCGCTGGCCATGCTGCAGCGGTTCGGCGTCGCCGCCGAACTGGCGCACGACGGCGACCAGGCGCTCGCGATGCTCGCTCGGGCCGACTACGACCTGGTGCTGCTCGACATGCAGATGCCGGGGCGCGACGGACCGGACGTCGCCCGCGCGATCCGCAGCGGGGAAGCCGCGGTGCGGCAGCGCGACGTGCGCATCGTCGCACTGACCGCGAACGCGCTCGAGGAACACCGCGAACGGTGCCTGGCGGCCGGCATGGACGACTACCTGACCAAGCCGCTGACGAAGACGAGCCTGCTCGCCGCGCTCGAGCGCAACCTCTAGCCGAGTTCGCGCAGGCTCTGCTCGACGCCGGCGAGCTGCGCCTGCAGCGCGGCGCGGCTCTGCCGCTCCTTCTCGATCACGGCCGGCGGGGCCTTGGCGACGAAGCCCTCATTGCCGAGCTTCTTGTCGATGCCGGCGATCTGGCCGCGCAGCCGGTCGGCCTCCTTGCTCAGCTTCGCCTGTTCCTTGGCGAGGTCGACGACGCCGAGCAGGTAGCACTTGGTCGCGCCGAGCACGACGGTGGCCGCGTCGGGCGTGCGCTGCACGTGGTCGCCGATCTCGATCTCGCCGAGGCCGGCCATGTGGGCCAGCAGCGGCGCCACGGCGCGCAGCACCGCGGCGTCGTCGCCGATGGCGTGCATGCGGGCGACCAGCCGTTCCTTCGGCGCGACCTGGTAGCGCGCGCGCGCCTCGCGGATCGCGACGCACCACTGCTGCATCGCGGCGATCTCGCGCTCGACGCCCGGCGCGTGCCAGCCGGCGTTCGTCGTCGGCCACTGCGCCTGCACCAGCAGGTCGCTGGCAGCGAACGGCGTCGCGATGCCGCGCACCGGCGCCAGCGCGTTCAGCCGCGCCCACAGCGTCTCGGTCAGGAACGGCACGAACGGGTGCAGCAGCCGCAGGGTCTGGTCGAGCACGGCCGCGAGGACCTGCTGCGCCAGCCGCCGCGAAGTCGGATCGGCGCCGTCCTTGCAGCGCGGTTTCACCAGTTCGAGGTACCAGTCGCACAGCTCGTTCCAGAAGAAGTCGCGCGCGGCGGCGATCGCGGCCGACGGGTTGTAGGCCGCGAGGTGTGCGTGCACGGTCTCGACCGCGGTGCACAGGCGCGACACGATCCAGCGGTCCTCGAGCGGCAGCGCGCTCTCGTCGACCGGCGTGAACGCCGTGCCGTCGAGGTTCAGGAACGCGAAGCGCGCCGCGTTGAACAGCTTGTTGCAGAAGTTGGCGCCGACCTGGAACCGCTCGCTGGTGGCCTTCGCCGGCGCGATGCCTTCCTTGCCGTACTGGCCGATCAGGTCGATCGGCCGTTTCGTCGCCGGATCGAGGAACGTGCCGAGGTAGGGACCCGGCTTCGCGGTCGCCAGGTCGATCAGCTGTTCGGGCTCACCGGGCGGTGTGAACGGCGAGATCGCCTGCACCGGCAGGCGGATGTCCTGCGTGCCGGTCTGCAGCTCGCAGATCACGTAGCGCAGCGCGTCGCCGCCGTAGCGCGAGATGATGTCGAGTGGGTCGATGCCGTTGCCCTTGCTCTTCGACATGCGCTCGCCCTTGCCGTCGAGGATCGTCGCGTGCAGGAACACAGAGGTGAACGGCACGTCGCCGAGGTTGTAGAGCCCCGCCATCACCATGCGGGCGACCCACAGCGTGATGATGTCGCGACCGGTCACGAGGCAGGAGCCGGGGTAGTAGTACGACAGCGCGTCGGGCCGGCCGGCGTGGGCGCCGAGCGGCGCCTGCGCGGCGTCGACGCGCGCCGTCGCCGGGTCGGGCCAGCCGAGCGTGCTGTGCGGCCACAGCGCCGAGCTGAACCAGGTGTCGAGCACGTCCGGATCGAGCTGCAGGCCGGCACCCTGCAGCACGGCGCCGAGTGCGTCGTCCTGCCGCGCGTCGAGGAAGCACACCTGCACCTCGACCGTCGTCGGTGCGTTCGGTCCCTTCAGGTGCGCGAAGGCAGCGCTGGGCGCGAGCCGCGTGCCGTCGGGCAGCAGCACCCAGGCGGCGACGTCGGCGCGCTGCAACTGCGCGCCGAGCATCGGCTGCAGCATCAGCAGGTGCTGCACCGGCATGTCGCCGCGCCAGACCGGGATCCGATGGCCCCACCAGAGCTGGCGGCTGATGCACCAGTCGCGCTTCTCCGCGAGCCACAGGTCGTACATGCGGCGGTAGCGGTCGGGATCGGGGTGGAACTCGACGCGCGGCCGCGGCGTGCCGTCCGCAAGCGGCGGCAGCGTGCCGGCCGACGCGTCGAGCGCTGCCTGCGCGAGGCCGCGGGCGGTGAACTGCTTCGCCGTGCCGCGGCCCATGACCACGCCGCCGTCGACGTCGCCCATGCGCACGAACCACTGCTTGCTGAGGTAGGGTTCGACGATCGTCTTGCTGCGGTCGCTGTGCGCGATCTCGATCGTGCGGTCTTCGACCTTCTCGACCAGGCCCGACGCGGCGAGGTCGCGCATCACGGCCTTGCGCGCCGCGAAGCGGTCCTGGCCCTGGTAGGGACCGCCGTGCTGGTTGATCGTGCCGTCGGGCGACAGCACGTTGATCGCGCCGATGCCCGGATGGCGCTGCCAGACCTGGTAGTCGTTCGGGTCGTGCGCCGGCGTGATCTTGACGCAGCCGGTGCCGAGGCTCGGGTCGGCCCACTCGTCGACGATCAGCGGGATCCGCCGCTGCACCAGCGGCAGCGTCAGCTGGCGGCCAGCCTTGGCCATCGCCGCGATCCGGACCAGGGTCGGCAGCAGCGTGCGTTCGCGTTCGAGCAGCCGGTCGAGCTCCGCCTGCGCGGCCTCCTGCTCCTTCGCTGGGGCTTCGGCGAGCTTCTGGCGCTGTGCGGCGATCGTCGCGGCCAGCGCCGCTGCCGGATCCGGGTGCACTGCGACCGCGGTGTCGCCGAGCATCGTCTCGGGCCGCGTCGTCGCGACGAGCACATGAGTCGGCTCGCCGGGCTGCGGATCGAGCACCGGGTAGCGCAGGTACGAGAACGTGCCCTGCACGGTCTCGCTGTAGAGTTCGTCGTCGGCGACCGCGGTCTGCAGCGCGCAGTCCCAGTTGACGAGCCGGTTGCCGCGGAAAATCAGGCCGTCGCGGAACATCGCGAAGAACGTGTGCCGCACCGCGCGCACGCAGACGTCGTCCATCGTGAACCGCGACCGGTCCCAGTCGCACGAGCAGCCCATGCCCTGCTGCTGGGCGACGATGCGCAGCTTGTTCTGGTGCGAGAACTCGTGGATCCGCGCGACCAGCGCCTCGCGGCCGACGTCGTGCCGGGTCTTGTTCTCGAGCTCCTTGAGCCGCTTCTCGACGACCGCCTGCGTCGCGATGCCGGCGTGGTCGAGGCCCGGCTGCCACAGCGTGTTGTCGCCCTGCATGCGGTGCCAGCGCGTCAGCAGGTCCTGCATGACGTTGTCCATCGCGTGCCCCATGTGCAGCGCACCGGTCACGTTCGGCAGCGGCATCATCACGACGTAGCGCTCGTCGCGCGTGTCGGGGAAGGTGGCGAACGCCTTCGCCGCGAGCCAGCGCTGCGTCACGGCCGGTTCGAGCGTCTGCGGGTCGTACTTCGGCGGCAGTTCGGTGCTCACGGTTCAGCTCCCATCGGGGGCGAACAGTCTAGGGAGCGGGGGCGGTGGAGGCACGCGCGGGCTCGACGGCCCCGCGGCCTGCGTGTGGCCGTGCGCTGGGCGGCGGGCGCGGGGGCACGCGGCCGGGCGGTCAGGTGCGATCGGTGGCGAAGAGGTCGTCGAGCGTGGTGGCGTCGAGGATGCGTTCGGCGAGCCGGTCGAGTTCGGCGAGGCTCCTGGCGCGGAGGCGGGGTTCGGCGGTGCTGGCGGCGTCGGCGCCGAAGCGGCGCGCGATCAGGCGCAGCAGCAGGGTCGCGCGGCCTTCGCGGGTGCCCTCGGCCTTGCCTTCGGCCTTGCCCTCGGCCTTGCCTTCCGCGAGCCCGACCGAACGCCCCTCGGCGCGCCCTTCGTCGCGGGTCTGGGTCAGCGTCGAGACGAACTTCTTCTTCATGGTGTCGTCGGTGAGTTGGTGGTCCAGAACCCGGTGCACGACCG
>JAEUHR010000051.1 GCA_016794425.1 Planctomycetota bacterium | reverse complement strand
CCGCAGTCGGTGTTCGCGTTCCGCGACCACCTGACGTTCCTGGACCGGATCATGCCGGAGGCGCACGTGAAGATGGGCCTGAAGGAACAGGCCGCGTCGCTGGCGACCGTGCAGGAAGCGTTCACGAAGAAGCAGGGCGTCAAGCTCTACGGCGAGGTGCACCGGAACGGCCAGCTGGTCGGCAGCGAGGGCATCTGCCACAACATCGTGATCGAGGACATCGCCGAGCCGGGCCAGCTCGTGATCGGCACCGACAGCCACACCTGCATGGCCGGCGCGCTCGGCTGCTTCGCGTTCGGCGTCGGTTCGACCGACATGGCGAACAGCTGGTTCACGAAGGACGTGCGCGTCAAGGTGCCGGAGTCGGTGCGCGTGAACGTGCGCGGCACGATGCCGGCCGGCGTCTGCAGCAAGGACCTGATGCTGCACCTGCTCAGCGACCAGTTCTTCAAGACCGGTGCTGGCATCGGCAAGGTGCTCGAGTTCGCGGGCCCCGCGGTCACCGCGATGTCGCTCGACGAGCGCGCGACGCTGACCAACATGGCGGTCGAAGCCGGCGGCTTCACCGGCATCATCGAGGCCGACGAAGTGGTGGTGGACTACATCGCCTCGCAGCGCGGCACCGACCGCAACAAGCTGCGGCAGCAGATCGTCAAGGCCGATCCCGGGGCGTCGTACGTGAAGACGTTCGACATCGACCTCGGCACGCTGGTGCCGACCGTCGCCTCGCCCGGCGACCCGCGCAACGGCATCGCGCTCGCTGCCCTGCGCCAGCAGCAGGGCAAGGTCAAGGCGCACATCGCCTACGGCGGTTCGTGCACCGGCGGCAAGAAGGCGGACATGGACATGTACGCCGGCGTCGTGCGCCAGGCGCTGGCCAAGGGCCGCACGCTGCAGTGCAAGACCTACATCCAGTTCGGCAGCCAGCGCATCCGCGACTACGCCGAGAAGATGGGCTACATCCAGCTGTTCGAGGGTGCGGGCATCGAGCTGATCGACCCGAGTTGCGGCGCGTGCATCAAGGCCGGCCCCGGCGTGTCGTTCACGGCCGACGAGGTGACGGTCAGCGCGATCAACCGCAACTTCCCGGGCCGCTCCGGTCCGGGGCAGGTGTGGCTCGCGAGTCCGCTGGTGGTCGCGGCGAGCGCGTTCCTCGGCTACGTCGGCGGCCCCGAGGAGCTGTAGCCGGCCGCCTCAGCGCGGGCGCGCGACCGTGTTGCGCCAGCGCACCACGCTCGCCGTCAGCAGTGCGGGCAGGCTCAGCAGCAGCAGGTGGAACGGCACCGTCCAGCTGGCCGACACGCCGCCGAGCGTGCCCGGTCCCTGGCGCCATTCGACGACGACCACGACGACCGTGATCGCGACCAGCAGCAGGCTGCCGGGACGCGTCGCTTCGCGCGCGCTGCGCGACCCGCTCTCGGCCAGCGCCAGCACGATCACCAGCGCCGACGTGCCGAGGCAGGTGAACCCGGCCGTGCCGTGCCAGCCCGGCGGCCCGAACGCCAGCCCGAACAGCCGGTCGAAGCGCACGCGGATCCACGGCTGCAGCGCGCACAACAGGGCGGCGGCGGCACTGCCGAGCAGCAACCAACGCCAGACGGCGCGGTCGCGCGGCGCGGGCGGCGGCAGGTCGGGTCGGCGCGGCGTGTCGACGAAGCAGAGCATCGGCGCGCAGCCTAAGCGCCGCACGGCCCTGCCGGCAGCCCCGGTCAGCGCCGCGGTTCGGGAATCAGGTGGCTGTGGTCCTGTTCGCGGCGCTCGAGCGCCTTCTGGTCGCGCCAGGCGTCGGCAGCCGCGGTCTCGGCCAGCAGCTTCGCCGACGGCGTGTACTCGAGGCTGACGCTCATCACGACCGGCGTGAACAGCCACGTGAACGGCGGGATCGCGTACCAGTAGTTGTAGCTCTCGGTCTCGACCACGCGCACGCCGTTGCTGTCGCTGCGGGCGATGTGCTCGCAGGCGCGGTCGACGGTCTCGTCGAGGCGCGTGTCGCCGAGGAACGGCAGCACGATGCCGAGGTTGAGCCCGTAGGCCGTCGTCGTGGTCACGAACACCGGCTTGCCGTCCGGCGCCGTGCGCTGGTGCCAGTGGCTCGCGGTGCTGTGGAACGTGCAGGCGCCGAGGCCCAGCAGGCTGAGCGCGGCCAGGCGCAGCGGATGGTGCAGCATGGGTGCAGGATCCGGCCATGGCATGCCGGACACAAGCGCGCGGTTGGCCGGCCTGCAGGACGATCCCGGACGGCGGTCGATGAACGCCCGCATGAGCGAGCCCGACGACTGGGAACCGCTGCCGGAGGCGGCCCGCGCCGCGCACCCGGGGGAACTCGGTGCCGGGCCGGGCCGCGTGGCCGAACCGCTGCCTGCACCCGCGCCCGCACCTGCGCCGGCGCCGCCGCGCACGCCGCCGCCGGCGCCGCGCGAGGACCCGGCCGCCGCGGCCGCGCTGGCGCAGCTCAAGCAGAGACTCGCGAGCGCGCCGCCGGCCACCGGCTTCGTCGCCGAACTGCAGCACCGTGAGCAGCGCGCCGCGCGCCGCCGGGCCGCCGCCGACGCGCCGTTCGCGGCCGCCGCCGGCGTCGTGCGCAGCTCGCTGCGCGGTGCCGAGGACGTGCCGCTGCCGCTCGAACTCGACGCGGTCCAGGACCACGATCCCCGCGAGGACGAAGCCTGGTTCCGGGCGTTGCCCGAACCCGAACGCGAACGGCTGCGCGCGCACTGGTGGCACGAGCGGCATCGCGACGATGGCCGCGGCGCGCAACTGCAGCGGCAGCTCGGCCGCGCGGTCGCGCACGGCGCCGTGCTGTTCTTCGTGCTGTCGCTGCTGCTGGTGCTGTTGCTCGGCGGCCTGCAGCACGTGCCGCTGCTGACCGTCGCCGGTGCGCTGGCGGCCGGCGCCGCGTCGCTGTGCGGCGGCGGGCGGTTCGTCTACGCGGTGGCCGGCGCCGGCGCCTTCGTGCTGGTGCTGGGGCCGATGGTGCTGACGCAGCCGCTGTCGGTGGTGGCGCTGATGCTGTGCGCCTACTCGATGGGCTGCCTCGGCATGGACGGCGAGATGCGGCGCAGCGGCGGCTTTGGCGACCGCTGACGCCTACGGCACGACGATGCGCTCGCGCTGCACCTGGCCGGCGCGCAGGGTCAGGAACTGCTGCACGCGCTGGCGGCCGTCGATCGCGACCGTGAACTCGTAGTTGCCGGCGGCCAGCGCCTGGTCGGGTGTGACGACGCCGACGGTCGGCAGCAGGTCGACCGCGACGGCCGGCTTCGGTCCGTCGCGCACCGTCCACAGGCGCGCCACGGCGTCGCCGCCGGCCGGCCGCAGCTGCAGCTGCACGGCGCCCGCCTGCGCCGGATCGAGGGCGGCGCCGTTGGCGTCGACGAGGTCGAACTCGATCAGGCAGCCCGGTTCGAGCACGGCCTCCTCGACGTAGCCGCTGCTGCCGGTCAGCACGAACGCGCGGCGGAACGGCAACAGCGGCAGCGGTTTGCCGTCCGCGTCGGTGGCGAGCACGCGCACGCCGTAGTCGCCCGGCGCCAGTTCCGGCAGCACGTAGCGGCCGTCGGCAGCAGCCGAACGCCGCGCCCACAGCGGTGCGCCGAGGTGCCACGGGCCGTCCGCGGCAGCGGGCGCCAGCAGGAACGCGTCGACGCGCACGTTCGGGATCGGCTGCAGAGCCGTGTCGCGCACCAGCAGCGTGATGCCCGTGCCGGTGGCCGCCGGCTGCAGGAACGCGTCGATGGTCGCGGCCGGCGTGCCGTCCGCCGGTGCCGCGACGCTGGTCACGAACGGCGCATGCTCCAGCGCCTCGACCAGCAGGCGACCCGTCTGCCGTGGCGGCAAGCGCAGCCGCGCCGCGCCGTCGGTGCCGTCGCCGTGCAGCACGAGGTCGTCGGCCTGGAAGCGCCAGCGGAACGCGGCCAGGTCGGCTCGCGTCGCGAGGTCGCGCACGCGCAGCACGACGTTCGGCGCGGCTTCGGCGGGTTCGGCGCGCGGCGCCGGCTCGGCGGGCGCGGCGGCAGCCGGTGGCCTGGGGGCGGCGGGCGGGGCCTCGTGCCCGACGGTGACGCGTTCCGGGGCCGGCTCGGGCAATGCACCTTCGTCGCCGGTGGCGCCGCGCGGCTGCGCCGTGGGCGGCAGGGACCCGTCGTCGCCGTTGGCGAACAGGAGCATCACGCCGAACCCGACCAGCAGGACGAGTCCGACCGCGACGAGCGGGGCACCGCGCATGCCGCAGATGCAACACGGTCCGGGGCCGGAACGCGAGCGTTCAGCGGCGCAGCCACAACCAACCGGCCGCGATCGCCAGCGTCGCGGCCGTGATCGGCAACCCGGTGCGGACATGTTCCCGGGTCCAGCTGCGTTCGCGGGGTTGCACGCCGAACGCCTGCGCCTGCTGCACGACGATCAGGTTCGCGATCGACCCGACCAACAGCAAGTTGCCGGCCAGCGTGGTCGCCAACGCCAGGATCGCCCCGGCCTGCGGGTGGTCTGCGACCGGCAGCAGCAGCATCGTCAGCGGCACGTTCGAGATCAGGTTCGAGCCGACCACGCTGGTCGCGAACAGCACGGCCGGCTGGCCCAGGTCGAGACCGGCGTCGCGCAGCCCGCCGAACGCCGCCGCCGCATGGCCAGCGGCCTGGAACGCGTGGTTGACCACGAACAGGCCCGCGAACAGCACCAGCAACTGCCAGTCGACCGGCGCCAGCAGGTCGGCCGTGGTCGTGCGACGCGACAGCAGCAGCAGGCCGGCGGCCGCGAGCGCCTGCACTTCGCGCGGCAACGGGCAGGCCAGCAGGCCGGCCACCAGCAGCGCGAGCACGACGAGGCCCTTGCCGGTCTGCCAGCGGTCCAGCGGCACGTCGGTGCACGCGGCGATCGGGACCACGCGGTCGAAGCGGCCGCGGTAGCTGCGCGCCAGGATCCACCACGCGGCAGCGAGGCCGAGCAGCGCCGGCGGCCCGCCGTCGAGCAGGTAGCCGGCGAACGGCAGATCGAGCGCCTGGCCGATCAGCATGTTCTGCGGGTTGCCGATCAGCGTCGCCGCCGAGCCGGTGTTGGCGGCCGCCGCGAGGCCGAGCAGGAACGGCACCGGATCGAGCCCGCGGCGCGCGGCGACGTCGATCAGCACCGGCGCGACGGCGACGCAGACCACGTCGTTGGTCAGCAGCGCCGACAGCGCGCCGACCACGAGCATCAGTTCGAGCAGCAGCCGTTCGGCGCTGGCCGGCCGCGCCGCGAGCCAGCGCGTGATCGCGGCGTAGAAGCCGGCGCGGCGGAACTGCGCCGACACGATCATCAGGCCGAACAAGAGGCCGATGGTGCCGACGTCGATCGCGCGCCACGCGGCGCCGGGGTCGACGGTGCCGGCCGCGCAGAGAGCGATCGCACCGAGCAGCGCCGCGCCGGTGCGGTCGACGCGCAGGCCGGGCACGGTGCCGAACAGCATCACCGCGTAGACGAGCACGAACACGACCAGCGCCGGATCCAAGCGCCGGCACGCTAGCCCGGCGGCGGCCGCGGCGCCACGCGATCAGCGCGCGGCGGGGGCGGCGGCCGCGTAGACGTCGCGCACCCAGTCCGGGAACGCCATGCGGCCGGCGTACGGTTCGAAGGCGTCGAGCACGGCGCCCATCGCCTCGGTGCCGAACGCGCCGACGTGGCCGTACGGGACCAGCGCGAGCTGCGCGCGCGCCTCGGCGAGGTCGCCGGTGTCGTGCAGCACGATGATCGCGGCTGCCAGGCCGGTGCGGTCGACGCCGGCGCGGCAGTGCAGCAGCAGCGGCCGTTCGGCGGTCTCGGCCAGGCCCCACAGCGCCAGCAGCGTGGCAGCGGAGGGGCGGCGCGTCGCCGACATCGGCACCTGTACGAACTCGGCGCCGGCGCCGTCGGCGGCCCGCCGTGACGCCGCCGACGGTTCGCCGTCGCCGCGCAGGCAGGCGACCGTGCGGATGTCGTGGGCGGCGATACGGCGCGCGAGCTGGTCCTCGCCGGGCTGCGGCGACCGGTAGACGCCGGGGCGCACGACGGTGAAACCGGTGCACGCCGCGAGCGCGAGCGCCAGCGTCAGCAGCAGCAGGGTGCGGTGGGCGGTCATGACGGTCGTTTCGGCGCGCGCACCGCTCCTACTGCAGCGACCCGCACGGGTCACCGAGCCGGCGGTGCCATGCCGTCCTGGCGACCGTCCTCCAGGTCGATCTGGCGCGCGCGGTCGCGGAACTCCGCTTCGGTGCAGAGGCCCTTCTCGACGCACAGGCGCTGCAGCGTCTTGGCCGCCAGCGCCAGTTCGCCGATCGCGCGCGCCACGCGGTCGCCGTCGAGGCCGCTGCCGCTGCGCAGCGCGGCCATCTCGTCGCGCAGGCGTTCGGTCTCGCGGTGCGCGTCGCGGATGCGGGAGTGTTGCCAGGCGTCGAAGATCCAGTTCAGCAGGCTCATGGGCGTCCTTGGGCGGTCGGCGGCACGATAGCGCGGTCGCCCGGTCCGCGCCGCGTCGGCAGGCCGAACGCGAGCAACCAGGTCGACAGCACCAGCGCGGCGGCGAACTGCAGCGGCGCCGCGTCGCCGAGCGCGTCGTAGGCCCAGCCGTACAGCAGCGGTGCGCCGAGCCTCGCCGCGCTGCCGAACGTCTGCTGCAGGCCGAGGTAGAGCCCGCGGTGGTCGGCGTGCACGCTGCGCGACAGCAGCGCGCTTATGCACGGGAACGTCAGCGACGTGCCGAGCGGCATCGCCGCGATCGCCAGCGCGAGCTGGCCCAGCGAACCGATCCACGACAGCAGCAGGAAGCCGAGGCCGAGCGTCGTGATGCCGATCTGCGCCAGCCGCGCCTCGCCGAGGCGGTCGACGGCCGGGCCCAGCAGCAGCACGCGCGCCAGCACCGAGATCGCGCCGATGTAGAGGAACACGTAGCCGATCGTGCGTTCGTCGAAGCCGAGCCGCCCCTGCAGGAAGAACGGCAGCACCGGGCCGATGCCCTGCGCGGCACCGATCGCGATGCCGTAGATCCACAACAGCCGCGACGCCGGCGCGCGCACGTCGGTGATCGCGCCCCAGGCGGCGGCGCGGGTCGACAGCGGCGGCGCGGTGCGCGGCACCGCGGCCGGGGCGTGCGACTCGCGCAGCCAGAGCCGCACGAACACCAGGTTGCCCAGGCACAGCACCGCGGCGCCGAGGCCCGGCGCCGCGTTGCCGAGCCGCAGTTCGCCGGTGCCGGGCCACAGGTCGTTCGCGCCGAGTTCGACCAGGCCCGAGCCGAGCGCCGGGCCCAGCGCGACGCCGAGGTTGGTCGCCGCCGACAGCCAGCCGAGGCCGCGCGTGCGCTGCGCCGGTTCGACGGTGTCGGCGACGTAGGCCTGGATCACGCCGACCGTGCCGCCGCCGGTGCCCTGCACGAGCCGCGACAACAGCAGCAGCCACAGCGAGTCGGCGACGGCGAGGATGCCGAACGCGAGGCCCGACGCGGCGATCGCGATCATCAGCACCGGGCGGCGGCCGATGCGGTCCGACAGCCGGCCCCACAGCGGCGCGCTCAGCATCTGCGCGATCGTGTAGGCCGACGCCATCAGGCCGCTGAGCGCGCCGATGCCGAGCGTGCCGAACCACGGCAGCGTCAGGCCTTCACCGGCGAAGGTCTGCACGTAGAACGGCACCAGCGGCAGCACCAGGAACAGGCCGACCATGTCGAGGAAGGCCGCCGCCATCAGCGCCAGCAGCGGCTTCGGCACGTTGCGCAGTTCGCGGCCGATCACGACCGCCAGCAGGGCCAGGACCGTCCAGACCACGACGCGGGCCGTGGGCGTCGTCAGCACCTCGACGCCGTCGGCGAGTGCGGTCATGCGCCGGTGCGCTGGCGCCGCGCCGTGACCTCGATCTCGATCCGCATCGCCGGGTCGGCGAGGCCGGCCGCGAACATCGTCGCCGCCGGCCGCGCCTCGCCGAACGCCGCGCGCAGCAGGGGCCAGCAGGCGCGGAACTCGGTCGCGTCGGGCAGGATGTAGGTCACGCGCACGACGTCGCGCAGCGAGCTCTGCGCCTGCTGCAGCGCGCGGTCGATGTTCGCCAGCGCCTGCCGGCACTGCGCGACCACGCCGTCCGCGAGCTGCATCGTGGTGTAGTCGTAGCCGGTGGTGCCGGCGACGAAGATCCAGTCGCCGTCGACGACGGCGCGCGAGTAACCGATCTCGGCTTCGAACGAGGAGCCGGAGGAGATGTGCTGGCGCGGCATCTGCCGAACGGTAGCGGCCGGCGCGCGCCGCGGCGCGTGCCGAATGGCGGCTGCCCGCTGCAGTGCCCCGGTCGCCGGGCGCGGCTACTGCTTCGGCTTCTGCTTGCGCGCCTCGAACGGGTGCGCGAACGGCTGCGGCGCGACCCCGTGCAGCAGCGTGCTCTGGCCCGACTCGATGTCGTCGCCGACCGCGCCGACCAGCGCGCGCAGACGGTCCATCTGCCACAGCCCGGTCAGCAGCCGCGTGCCGCGCACGCGCGTGCGCAACTGCTCGCACTGCAGCGCCGCGACGCGCTGCTGGCTCGGATCGAGCTGCGCCGCGTGGTGGCACAACGCCAGCATCGTCACGAGCTGTTCGACGACCTTGCCGAGCCGCTGCAGCGGGATCTGCGCGCGCGTCAGCTCGAGCTGGAAGTGCAGGTTGATGCCGAGGTAGGCCCAGCGCAGCCAGCGCAGCCGCTGTTCGGCGAAGCGCGCGTAGCGGCGCAGGCCTTCCGGCAGCAGCTGGTAGCGCGGGATCCAGCCGGTCGGCGCCAGCAGCAGCGGCGCGCGCAGCAGTTCGACCAGCGCGTTCCAGCCGATCCACGCTTGCAGCCGCCAGAACGACCCCGTCGTCAGCAAACGCTTGGTCGCGGTCCAGAGCCGGCCGGGCGCGGTGAACAGCGTCTTCGGCGACAAGCGCAGCAGCCGCTGGTCCGGCGGCAACGGCCTGCCGTCGGGGCCTTCGTTGATCGACTGCAGCACGCCGAGCATGCCGGCCATGTAGCGCGTGGTCCACACGTCGGTGACGTCCTTGACCATGCCCATCAGGATCAGGTCGTCCTCGCCCTCGACGACGCCGAACACGTGCATGTTGGCGCGCGCCTCGTGCACGCGCGACGAACGGTCGAACGAGCGGCCGCCGAGCACGCGTTCGCAGGCGATCTGCGACTCCAGCGCGCTGGTCGCGGCGGCCGACTTCGTCAGGTCGCGCAGGCCGGCGAGGTCGACGCCGCTCGCGTCCTGCTGCAGCGACAGGTGGCTCAGCGCGCGCGATTGCAGCGCGCCGCCGAGCATGCGGCCGAGGTGCTGGCGCGGCAGTTCGTGTTTGACCACGGCGCCACCGACGCCGTCGCGCGCGATCGCGTAGGCCGCGGCGTCGGCCGCGAACATGCGCTGGTAGCCGGCCGCCATCGCCGCCAGCATGCAGCGGCCCATGCGCAGGCAGTAGAACAGCACCTCGACGCCGTCGGCCTGGATCTGCTCGTCCTGCCGCAGCGGGTAGTTGTCGAAGTGCAGCCGCGAGTTCCAGTTCGCGGTGAACGCACCGGTGTTCGACGACGCGCAGCGGAACTCGAAGTCCCGACCGCCGTCGCCGCGCGCGATGTCGCGCTCGGGCAGCCGCGTCACGAACAGGCCGACCTGTTTGCCGTCCCGGCCGATCCGCGCGACGATGCCGACCAACGCGCCGTGCGTCGCGTTGGTGATCCACAGCTTGTTGCGGTCGCCGGCCGCGAACAACCGGAAGCCGTGGCCCGCAGGGTCCGGTTCGACGTAGGCGCGGACCTTCTTCGCGTTGACGCCGATGCCGACCTCGGTGAGCCCGAACGCCATCAGCTGGCCCTCGGCGACCAGCGGCAGGAAGGTGCGCTTCTGCGCCTCGGTGCCGTAGGCGAGCAGCGAGCCGGCGCCGATCGTCAGTTCGCCGGAGATCTCGACCGCGAGCGGGCCGAGGCCGTTGGCCGCCAGCTCCTCTTCGGCCAGCGCCAGCTCGACGTAGCGGCCGTCGAGCCCGCCGAACTCGGCCGGCACCGTGAAGCCGTAGCCCTTGGCGGCCGCGACCGCGGCGCGCAGCGCCGCCGACAGCGTGCCGTCGGCGGTGAACGCTTCGCCGCGCGCGAGGCACTGCAGCGCTGCGTCGACGACGCTGCGGCTGCGGCCGGCGGCGGCGGCCTGCTGCATCGCCGCGGCGCCACCCTGCAGTTCGGCGGTGTCGGGCAGCGGCCCGTAGATCAGCCGTTCGACCAGGCCGCGCTGCTTGCGCCCGAGCCGTTCGGCGGCCTGCCGCGCCGCTGAATCGAGTGCCGACACGTCGCGCGCCGACTCGGCGTCGCCGGCCGCAGCCAGTGCCTTCGCGGCGGTCGAAGCCTCGGGGGTGGGGGAGGCGGGTTGCTCTTGGATCGTCACAGCGGTGCGGGAATCGGGGGGAAACATGGTGCCCGGTGGCGTGCGGCGAGGGAATCGCCAAGTCGGCCTCGTGCGCGGTCGCGTGCCGGTCCGCCTGCAGCTTGGAACTCGCGCGGCGCCGGGCTACCTTCGAGCCCCAATTCAGGACTCATTCGAAGGAACCACCCACGTGAGCGAAGTGACGACGATCCAGGTCGGGCAGATCGTGCCCGAGTTCGAGATGGAGACCTACCTGCCGAGCAAGAAGGACTTCGGCAAGTTCAGCCTCGCCGAGGCCAAGAAGGCGGGCAAGTGGACCGTGCTGGTCTTCTATCCGGCCGACTTCACGTTCGTCTGCGCCACCGAGTTCGCGGCGCTCGCGGACCAGTACGCGACGCTGCAGAAGCTCGGCTGCGAGGTCCTGACGGTCAGCACCGACACGAAGTTCACGCACCTCGCCTGGCAGAAGCACGAGGGTGAACTCGCGAAGGTCACCTACCCGATGGCCGCCGACCGCACCGGCGCGGTGTCGCGCCTGTTCGGCGTCTACATGGCCAACGGCCTGGCGCTGCGCGGCACGTTCATCATCGGCCCCGACGGCAAGCTGCACGGCAGCGAGATCAACTTCCTGAACGTCGGCCGCAACATGGACGAGCTGACCCGCAAGGTGCAGGCGTTCATCCACTTCAGCAAGCTGCCCGAAGAGGCGTGCCCGGCGAACTGGAAGAAGCCCGGCGACAAGTCGCTGAAGCCGAACGCCGCGCTGGTCGGCAACGTGCACCAGGCGATGAAGGGCTGAGCCCGGCGGCCGCGGCTGCCGCGGCCGGTCCGCTCGGACCGTGATGGCCGACCCCGCCGCCGCCACCGTGCACCGGTTGCTGGTCGTGCGGCGCGGTGGCCTCGGCGACACGCTGCTGATGCTGCCGGTGCTGCGCGCGCTGCGCCGTGCGCACCCGGCGGCGGCACTGCACTTTGCCGGCGTGCGCGAGTTCGCCGCCGTGCTCGCCGACCACGGCGCCTGTGACCGCGTGCGCTCGAGCGAGGACCTGGCGCTGTGGTCGGCGGCGCGCGCGCGGCAACGGCTGGCCGACTACGACCTCGTGGTCGCCGACGAACCGTCGGTGCGAGATGCCGCGCGAGCGGCGCGCGTGTTCGATCCGCAGCCCGCAGGTGACGCGCCGCTCGGCCAGCAGCTGGCGCGGCAGCTCGGGCTCGCACTGCAGTGGCCCGCGGACGCCTGGCTGTGCGCGCGCCGCACCGCGCCGGCGGACGGTGCGATCGTGCTGGCGCCGGGCAGCGGCGGCGCCGCCAAGTGTTGGCCGCGGCCACGCTGGCTCGCGCTCGCCGCGGCGCTGCCGCAGCCGCCGCACGTGCTGGTGGGCCCGACCGAGATCGAACGCGACGATCCGCGCTGCTGGCCGTGGCCCGTCGCGCCGACGTTCGTCGTCGAGCCGGAGCCGGTGGTCGTGGCGCGGCGGCTCGCGGTGACCGCGCGCGCGTTCGTCGGCAACGACAGCGGTCCGACACACCTGGCGGCGATGCTCGGCGTGCCGACCGTCGCGTTGTTCGGGCCCAGCGACGCGCGCGTGTTCGCGCCGCAGGGGCCGTGCTGCCGGGTGCTCGTGGCAGCGGGTGCGTCGGGGGATCTGTCGGCCGCAAGCGTGGCGGGCACACTGCGCGGCCTGCTGGCGGGCACCTGTGCTGCGCCAGCAGAGCCCGGTGCGCGCTCCTGAGTGCGGAGAAACACCCGCTGCTGCAGGGCCAAGCACCGCATCGGGCTATCGTCACGGGCCCGTTCGCACTCGTCGGCCCGACCCATCGCCATGCTCCGTCGCAGCCTCGTCCGTCTCGCGGCCTTCGTCGGTGTCCTGTCGCCGCTGGCCGCACAGCAGTCCTGGGCGCCGATCACGGTCGCCGGTCCGAGGGCCACACCGGGCGTCGGCGTCACCGAGTCGCTGCTGCCGCCGATGGTCGTGGATCCGTTTCCGTTCGGCGCCTCGGTCGTGCACATGTTCGTGGACGGGGCGTTTCGTCGCCGTACCGAACCGCTGCCGCTCGAACTGGCCGGCGTGCAGGCGGCCACCTTCGATCGGCAGCGCCAGCGGGTCGTCGCCGTCTGCCTCCACAACGGCGCGATGGTCGCGGTCGTCTTCGACGGCGCTCGCTGGTCGGTGCTGCCGACCGCGAATGCGCCGCCGCCGCGCGTGCAGCCGGCGGTCGCCTTCGACGCCGGCAGTGGCAAGGTCGTGGTGTTCGGCGGGGCGGTGCCGGGCTCGTTCGGGCTGCCGCTCGGCGACACCTGGCAGCTCGATGGGGGCGTGTGGTCACCGGTCGTCGGGCCGGGGCCGGCGCCGCGGCGCAGTGCCGCGCTCGCTCCGGCCGTGATCCCCGGTGGCTTCGGGCTGCTGCTGTTCGGCGGCAACGGGCAGTTCGGCGGCGGCGCGTTGCACTTCGACGACACCTGGGCGTTTGCCGGTTCGGGCTGGACGCAGCTCGCGCCGACGGTCCACCCATCCGCACGCGAAGCCATGGCGCTCGCCTTCGACCCGGGCAGTGCGACGACCCTCGCCTACGGCGGTCGCGCGTTCGTGGGGCTGCAGCTGGCGGCACTGGGCGACACCTGGCAGTGGTCCGGCACCGACTGGAGCGCCGTGCCGCCGCCGGCGGGGACTGCGCTGGGCGCGCCGCAGCTGCTGCACCGTGGTGCCGGTCTCGCGCTGATCGGTCGCGACGAAGCGGAGAACGCCATCGAGGTGCATGCCTGGCAGAACGGTTGGATCCCGGTGCACCGCGGCGCGCCCGACGTGTTCCAGCAGAGCCTCGCCTTCGATTCCACGCGCGCCGAGGTGGTGCGCTTCGGCGGCCGCGCCGCGAGCGGTCTGCCCTACCGCGGCGACACGTGGATCTGGGACGGCAGGTGGTCGCCGGCGACCCCCGCGGCCGCGCCGTCGCCGCGGGCGCTGGCCGCCGTCGCCGAGCATCCGCCGAGCGGTCGCGTCGTGCTGTTCGGCGGCCACGACCTGGCCACGACCTTCGGCGACACCTGGCTGTGGGACGGATCGGATTGGCAGCAGGTGTCGGTGGCCGGCGGTCCGGGGCCGCGTACGGGTGCGGCGGCGGCCTTCGATCCGACCCGAGGCTCCGTCGTGCTGTTCGGTGGCAGCTCGAGCACGACGCAGCTCGACGACACGTGGATCTGGGACGGCGCGGCTTGGGCCCCGGTCACCAGTACCGTGGTGCCGCCTGCTGGTGCCGGCAGCCTTGCTTTCGACCAGGTCCGGCAGGTGATGGTCCTGCACGCGGCCTCCGGTTCGAGCGCCGTTCCGGGCACGCTGTGGGAGTTGCGCCCCACCGGCTGGCTGCAGGTGAACGCAACGGCGCCGCCGGCCGGGGATCTCGTCTTCGACCCGCGTACCGGTGGCCTGGCGTTGTTCGCGACGATCGGCACGAGCTCGGACTACCAGGCGGCGACCGATGTCTGGGTGCCGCGCAACCAGAATCGCATCGGCCGGGTGGTCGGCGATCCGACCCGCGGTGCCGTGCTGACGGTGGGGCAGGAGGTGCTCGCCTCGGTGTCCGTGCCGGCAGCGAACTCCGTCTACGGCAACGGCTGTGGCCCGGCGGGCGAGGTCACCTGCAGCTTCGACTCGCGGCCCGCGTTCGCGGTGCCGGTCACCGCCTGGGTGCGGGCGTGGGATCCGGCCTCGCTGGTGGCGCTGGTCTTCGGCGCCGCCCAGCAGTCGGTACCGTTCGGCAGCGGCTGCACGGTGCACATCGATGGCTGGATCGTCGATCTGCTCGCCCTGCCACAGCCGTCGGGCTGGGCCGGGTTCGACTTCGCGATCCCGCGCGTGCCGGGTACGGTGGGCCTCGACGTCTACGCGCAGGCCCTGACGCTGAGCGCCGCGGGCTTCGGCTTCAGCAACGGCGTCGCGCTGCGGCTCGGTGACTGAGGCGGCGGCTCACGGCAGGCGCGCGCGCACCCGTTCCCAGTAGCGGCGCGTCGCCGCGACCAGGTCGCCGCGCGGGCCGCCGTTGTGCACGCGCGCGATGACTTCGGCATCGCCGGTGCGCCAGGCGCCGGGCACCCAGCGCCGCATGTAGGCGTCGATCACGCGTTCGGCGTAGTCGCGGCGCCGGCAGTCCTGGTAGTCGCCACCGAGCGACGCGTCGAACGCGGCCGCGTCCTGCCAGTAGACGCGGTGGATCTGGTACGGGCCGATCGCGAGGCCGCCGTCGCCGTCGGGCACGTCGTCGCGGTCGCTGCTCTCGACGAAGCGGATCGCGTCGAGGATCGTGCGGCGTGGCCAGGTCTCGCGCTGGCCACCGCCGAACGCCAGCGCCAGCGCCACCAGCAGCAGCAGCGCGCCGGCGGCCGCGACCAGACGCCGTTGCGGCACCCGACGCCAGAACCGTGCCCACTCCGGCACGCGCAACGGCGGCCTGGTCATCGGCGCGGCCTCCGCACGACCAGCGCGACGCCGCCGGCGACCAGCGCGGTGCCGAGCCAGGCGGCAACGGTCATGTCGCCGTCGCCGACCGCGGCGCCGAGCAGCATCGCCAGCACCGGCGTCACGTAGGTGATCAGGGACAACATCGAGGCGGGAGCGCTGCGCAGCAGGCGGAAGTAGACGCCGAACGCCAGCGTCGTGCCGATCAGCGCCAGGTAGAGCGTCGCGGCGACGACGCGCCAGGTCCACGGCAATGCCAGCGGTCGTTCGCCGACGAACGCCGCGATCGTGAGCAGCAGCGCGCCGAACAGCATGCCGTTCCGGTTCAGCAGCACCGAGCTGGTGCCGCTGCCGTACAGCTTCACCAGCGTCGTGCCGGCCGCCGACACCAGCGGGCTGACGAGCAACAGCGCCGCCATGCCGACGTGTTCGCCGGCGTCGCCGAAGCCGCCCGCGAACACCGTGACGATGCCCGCGAACGCGACCACGAAGCCGAGCAGCTGCACGGCGCGCAGCCGTTCGCCGAGCAAGCAGACGCCGCTGCCGGCCATCAGCAGCGGGAACACCGCCCACAGCACCGCGGCGATGCCCGACGGCACGGCGGTCTCGGCGACGTAGAGCACACCGTACGAACCGGCGAAGTTCGTGCCGCCGGCCGCGAGCCACAGCCAGGCCGGCGGCGGCGGCGCCGACTCGCGGCGCTGCAGCCACGGCGTGACCGCGGCCATCGCGATGCCGGCGATCAGGAACCGCAGCGCGGCCGACGACAACGGCGGGTGGTCCTGCAGGCAGATGCGGATCGCCCACCAGGTGCTGCCCCAGATCAGGCACAGCACGGCGAGCCACAGGGCCAGGGCGGAGCGGGGCAGCGGCGGCGGTTCAGCGGCAGGCATGGAACACGGTCGCGGCGAGGTGCCGCGGCGACGGATGGGCGTAGTGGCGCGTCAGTGCCTGCAGCGCGGCGGCGGCACCGCGGCGGCCCGGCGACCACGGCGGCGGCGGCCAGCTCGCGAACGGCGCCTCGAGCGCGACGCGGCGCAGGTCCGGCAGGCCGAACACGTCGCGCGCGAAGCCGATGCCGTGCTGCCACGGCGCGTCGGCGGGCACGCCCCACGGCGTGCTGCCGAGGCCGAAGCCGAGCCCGGCCCAGGTGTTGGTGGCCAGCGTGCCGTGCGGCAGCCGGCCCAGCGCGGCGGCGAGCGCCGGACGCGCGGCGGCCAGCACCGGCGGCGGCGCGAACACGTACGCCGACAACCCACCGGCGGCGTGGTCGCGCACCGCGCCGGTCGCCGCGTCGAGCCAGTCGGCCAGCGAAGCGCCGGCTACCGGCAGTTCGAGCAGCACCGGCGCGAACGCTTCGTGTGCCAGCAGCGCCGCGTCGCGCCCGAGGTCCAGATCGGCCCGCAGCCGTGGCGGCAGTGGTCCGGCAGGCCCGTCGGTGCCCAGCGCCTGGGCATGGGCGCGGCGCACCGCCGGGTGGAACGGCTCGCGCGAGGGCAGCGCGGCGAGCGCCGCGTGCAGTGCGGCGAGCAGGGCCGGGCGCTGCGGCCAGCCGCGCGCGGTGACGACGAGCCGCGGCGCGACGCAGGTGGCGCCGCCGTTCCAGGCGACAAAGCCGGCCAGCTGCGCCGCGACGTGGTGCAGCGCGCGCAAGGACCACTCGCCGGGCAGCACGAATGCGGGCGTGCAGCCGCCGAGTTCGGCGGTCAGTGCCTTGCCGCGCAGCCGCGGATCGGCGCGCAGCTGAGCGGCGGTGGCGACCGAGCCGGTCAGGTGCACGGCGGCGATGGCCGGGTGGGCGGCCAGCGCGGCGCCGAGCGCCGCGTCACCGACCGTGGTGCAGACGAGGCCGCGTTCGCACAGGGGCGCCAGCGCGGCCGCGAACGGATTCGCCAGCGACGCGTGCAGCGGACTCAGCTTCAGCAGCACCGCGCGACCCCGCAGCAGCACCTGGTCGATCGTGTCGAGCAGCGGCGCCGCGGTCACGTTGCCGGCGCCGAGCACCAGCGCGACGTCGCCGTACCGCGGCGGTGCCGACGGCTGCGGTGGTCCCGCGCACTCGAGGCGGGCCCGCACACCACGCAACAGCAGTCGGTCGCCAAAGCCCGGGGTCGGCACCACGTCGAGCCCGGTGCCACGCGGTTGCGGACCCGGCCGGCCCAGCGCCAGGTCGGCGTGGCGCCGGCCGACGACGCGCAGGAACCGCGCGACCGGCAGCGGGCCGCTGGCCCATTCCTCGGCCAGGCTGTCGGCGACTGCCGTCCAGCCTTTCGCGGCACGGCTGGCCTCGACCCAACCTGGCGCCGCGGCTGCCGTCGCTGTGCCGCAGGCAGCGGCGAGCGCCGCCAGGTCGGCGTGCGAGCGCCGGCGCAGCTCCGCGGCCGCGCGCTGCAGTTGCAGGACGGTCGCGTCGATCGGCGGGGCCGGCGCGGCGGGCATGGCGCGGCACACTACGCGGCGGCGCACAGCGCGACAAACCGGCGCCGCGGGGGGCCGTCAGGAGGGAACTGGTGCGTTGCGTGGCACGGCGGTCCGCGGGTCCGGCCGGCGGCGGCGGCACCGGCACGTACGGCGTCGCCCGGACCCGTGCCACGCAAAGCACCACTCCCGACCGGTCTGGACAGGGCGCGGGCGAGCCCCGACGCTGCTCGCCATGCGTTTCGCCCTGCTGCTGGTCGCGTCCGCAGTGCTGCTCCCCGTGCCGGCGCAGGAACCGTCCTCGGTGCCCCTCGGCGCTTCGGTCGAAGCGACGTTCACCGACCTGCGGTGGCAGACCCGACGGCTCGGCGACCTCGGTCCGGCGCCCGCCACCGTGCTCTACTTCGCCAGCCTCGAGTGTCCGATCGTGCAGCGCCAGTTGCCGCGGCTCGGTGCACTGGCGCAGGACCTGGCGCCAGCCGGCGTCGCGGTGCTGGTGGTCAACGTCGGGCCGGGTGACGGGCTGGTCGAGGCAGCGGGCCAGGTCACGAGCGCGGCACCGGCGGCGGTGTTCGCGAAGGACTTCGACCTCGCACTCGCGCGCGCCTGCGGCGTCGACCGCACCGGCACCGCGGTCGTGCTCGATGCCGCGCATCGCATCGTCTACCGCGGTCGCGTCGACGACCAGCACGGCTACACCGGTGCGCGCGCCGAGCCGTCGCGGCACGACCTGCGCAGCGCCGTCGACGACGTGGTGGCGGGTCGGCCGGTGGTGGTGCCCGCGACCGAGGTCAGCGGCTGCCGCATCACCGCGCCGCCGACCGCCGCCGACGGACCGGTGCCGACCTTCGCCGGGGCGGTGGCCGCGATCCTGCAGCGCCACTGCCAGGAGTGCCACCGACCGGGCGGCGAGGCGCCGTTCCCGCTGCTGACCCAAGCGCAGGCGAACCGGCACGCGGCGATGATCGCCGAGGTCGTCGAGCAGGGGCGCATGCCGCCGTGGTACGGCACCGCGGTCGGCGGGCCGTTCGCGAACCACCGCGGGCTGTCGGCCGAGGAGCGCGCGGCGGTCGTGCGCTGGGCGCGCGGTGGCATGCCGGGCGGCGATCCGGCCACCTCACCGCCGCCGCGGCCGCTGCCGACCAGCGAGTGGCGCATCGGCGAGCCGGACCTGGTGGTGGAGCTGAAGGCGCCGGTGCGGCTGCCCGCGGACGGCATCGTGCCGTACAAGTACTTCGTGCTGCCGCACCGCTTCGACCAGGACACGTGGGTCGAGGCGATCGAGATCCGGCCCAGCAACGAACGCGCGCTGCACCACTGCAACCTCGCGCGCGTGAAGTTCGGCGAGGACTTCTCGCAGGACGGCTTCGTCACCGGCTACGTGCCCGGCGGCGACCCGCTCGACCTCGATCCGGGCAGCGCGGTGCGCATTCCGGCCGGATCGGCGCTGGCGCTGCAGGCGCACTACGTCACCACCGGCGAACCCACGACCGACCGCCTGCGCGTGGGCTTCCGCTTCCCGCGCGTGCCGGTGCAGAGGGAGATGCAGGTCACGATCGTCGCCAACCAGCGGTTCGAGATCCCGCCGGGGGCGCGTGCGCATCCGGTGCGGGCGTCGCGCAAGCTGCCGGACGACGCCGAGGGCATCGGCATGTTCGTGCACATGCACGTGCGTGGCCGCGACATGAGCGTCACGGCGACGTTGCCGTCGGGCGACGAGCAGCGGCTGCTCGTGGTGCCGAACTACAACTTCGACTGGCAGCAGTCCTACCGCTGGCCGCGCGGCGAGCGGTCGTTCCCGCGCGGCACGCGGTTCACGGCGCTGGCGCACTTCGACAACTCGCCGTGGAACCCGTTCAACCCGGACCCGGCGCAGGCGGTGCGCTTCGGCCTGCAGACCGAGGACGAGATGATGTACTTGTTCGTGTTCTGGCTGCCGCAGCGGCAGGCGCTCGGTCTCGAAGTCGATCCGCGCACGGGCCACGCCGTGCCCACGGCGCCGCGCTGACCGCGGCCGCACCGGGTCGCGGCCGCCGCTTGCGCCGGACGACGAGCTCGGTTCCGCTGCCGGCATGAGCCGGTCCGCCGCGTGGTCCCTGTCGCTCGTGTTGCTGGCACCGTCGGCGCAGGATCCCGGTCAGCAGGCCGCGGTGTTGCAGCGCGCCGCCGAACTGGCTCGGCCCGTCGCGCAGCACGCGCTGCTGGCGCGGCTCGTCGGCAACTGGCAGGTGGAGGTCGTCACGCGCGACCGCGACGGGCGCGAACGCACCGAGCGCGGCACGATCGAGGGCACGGCGCAGCTCGGCGGTCGCTACGTGGAGCTGCACCATCGCTGGTCGACCGCGGGCGGCCCGCTCGAGGGGCTGCAGGTGCTCGGCTACCACACGCTGCACCAGCTCTACACGTCGTCGTGGCGCGACGACCGCAGCACGTGGGCGGTCGACTGCAGCGGCGTGCCCGATGCGGCGGCGCCGGACCGGCTGGTGCTGAACGGCGCGCTGGTCGACGCGCGCGATCCGGCCGGCCGCGCGTTCCGCTTCGAACTCGAACTGGACGGCGACACCCGCGTCACGGCGCGCGTGTTCGACACCGAGGCCGGCGCGCTCGTGTTGCGCCAGACCCAGCGCTGGACGCGGCCGTGAATCACTTCGTCGCGCCGTCGAGGCCGAGCTTCTTCAGCTTCGGCGGGATCATCGCGCGGCAGTAGGCCTGGTTCGGGTTCTTGCGGAAGAAGTCCTGGTGGTAGTCCTCGGCCGGCCAGAACCGCGGCGCGGCGCTGACCTCGGTGACGATCGTCGCCGCAAAGCGCGGCTGCGCCCGCTCGATCGCGGCCAGCGCGGCGCTGCGCTGGGCGTCGGAGTGCGTGAACACGACCGACCGGTACTGCGTACCGTGATCGGGGCCCTGCTGGTTCAGCGTCGTCGGATCGTGCGCGCGGAAGAACAGGTCGAGCAGGTCCTCGTAGCGGACCTGCGCCGGATCGAAGGCGATCTGTACGACTTCGGCGTGGCCGGTGCGCCCGGAGCAGACCTGCTCGTAGGTGGGCGCGTCGTCGGCGCCGCCGGCGTAGCCGGAGACCACGTCGAGCACGCCGTCGACGCGTTCGAAGACCGCTTCGACGCACCAGAAGCAGCCGCCGCCGAACGTCGCCAGGTCGCGCCGGGCTGCGGGGGTGGGGGAGTGGTTCGGAGTGTCGGGCATGGTGGTCGGGGTGGTCGGGGCTGCGGCAGCGCTGGTGGCGGCCGGGGAAGGAGTCGGATTCGGCTGGGCTGCGGGCTGCGAACAGGCTGCGGCCCACAGGCCCATGGCGGCGAGGATCAGCGCGGGCAGGCGGCGGTGCGGAGGCATGGCGCGCAGACTAGGACCGGCGCCGGGAGGCACAACCTCGGCGGTTGCGGCCGACCGGGAAACTGCGCTCGGCGCTTTCGGCGGCTGCGGTCGCAAGTATCATCCGCGCCGCCGCCGGGGCCCTCTCACTCTCCGGGGCGGCCGCACACCGATCGGCGCGAACCGCGAGGAGGCAACAGGTTCCACCGCGACTGGCGTGCGCCATCCGTGTTCGCACGAGTCTGATTTCGAATGGGCAAGCGACTCTACGTCGGGAATCTCCCCTACGACGCCGACGAAGCCAGCCTGCGGGCTGCGTTCGGACAGGATGGCCGCACGGTCGAGCGCGTGCACATCGTGCTCGACCGCGAGACGCAGCGCCCGCGCGGGTTCGCCTTCGTCGAGATGGCTACCGAGGACCAGGCGCGCAAGGCGATCGAGGCGATGAACGGCGCCGTGTTCGGCACGCGCCAGCTGCGCGTGACCGAAGCCGAGGAGCGCCGTCCACCCGGCCCCGGCGGTCCCGGTGGCCCGCGCGGCGATCGGCCGCCGATGGGTGGCGGGCCGCGGCCGGCCGGCGGTCCCGGCGCGGGTGGTCCCGGCGCGGGCGGCGCGGGCGGCGTCGCCGGCGGCGCTGCGCCGGCCAGCGGCGGGCCGCGGTTCGGCGACGATGCCGCGCGCGGGAACCGCTTCGGACCCGATGCCCGGCCCAAACGCGAGCGGGAGCAGGAGCATCGCCGGCCGCAGCCGCGGCGTCGCGACGACACCGACGAGGACTACGGCGGGCGCCGCGGCCACCGCCGCTACGACGACGACGACGACGAGTAACGGCTGCGACTGCAGTCGTTTGGGAGCGCCCTTCGGACACCGAGGTGGCGCCGTGCCCGCAGACCCGAGCACCCGGGCCGCGGTCCGGGCGGGTGATCCACGCAAGTCATCAGCTCGTCGGCAGCGGTTGATGTTCGGTATCCGTTAGGTATACCGCGGGGGTGGTCCTCCTGCTCGCGCGCACCCACTTCTCGCTGCTGACGGCGCCGGCATCGCCGCGGGCGCTGTGCGAGGAGGCGGTGCGGCGCGGCGCGGGGCACCTCGTGCTCGCCGACACGAACGGGCTCTACGGTCTGTATCCGTTCGCGCGCGAGGCCGCGCGCGTCGGTCTGCAGGCGGTGTTCGGCTGCGAGCTCGTGCACGACGGCCTGCGCCTGGTCGTGCTGGCGCAGGACCATGGCGGCTATGCGTCGCTCTGCGCCCTGCTCGGCGAACGGCACGGCGTCGTCGGTCCGCAGCCGTTCGATCTGCCGCGCGCCTGCGAACGGCACGCGGCCGGCTTGTGGTTCTTGTGCGGCGATCCACGGCTCGCGCCTGCGCTCGCGGCGCGGGTGCCGCGCGACCGGCTGCTGGTGCCGCTGCCCGGCCACCGTCCCGGCGAGTCCGGATCGGTGGTGCCGGCGAGCGCCGCGGCTGGCACCGGCCGCAAGCTGCCCGATCCCGGGCCGGTGTGGCCGCGGTCGCAGCTGGTCGCGCTGGCGCACGATCTCGAGCTGCGGCTGTGTGCGGTGCACGACGTCTGGTTCCCCACCGAGCACGACCACGAACTGCACCGCTTGTTCCTGGCCGTGAAGTGGAACCGCGGACTGCGTGGTGGCGATCCGGCCGCGGACCTGCGCGGCATCCAGGTCGCTCCGGCCAGCGCGCACCTGCCGCCGCGCGGGGTGCCGCCCGGCGGCCACGGCGACCATCCGGCAGCGCTGGCGACCGCGGCCGAGGTGCTGGCGAGCTGCTCGCTGCGGTTCGCCGAGCGGCCGGCGCCGATCTTCCCGCCGGTCGCCGTGCCCGCCGGCACGACCGCCGAACGGCATCTGCGCGCGTTGGTCGCAGCGGGGCTGCAGCGCCGCTACGGCGAGCACGCCGCGGCCCGCGCCCGCGGCGACCACGAACTGGCGGTGATCGAGCGCATGGGGTTCGCGCCGTACTTCCTCGCGGTCGCGGCGATCGCCGACCTGGCGCGCGCGCGCGACATCCCGTTCCTCGGCCGCGGTTCGGCGGGCGGCAGCCTGGTCGCCTACTGCCTCGGGCTCACCGACGCCGAACCGCTGCGCTATGGCCTCCTGTTCGAGCGGTTCCTGAACCCGGGCCGCAACGATCTGCCCGACATCGACCTCGACTTCTGCTGGCGGCGCCGCGACGAACTGGTCGACGCGGTCTACGCGCACTTCGGGCCCGCGCACGTCGCGCGCATCGCGACCTACAACACGTGCGGCCCGCGCGCCGCCTACCAGGAGGCGGCGAAGGTGCTCGGTCTGCCGCCCGGTGAGGCGGCGCGGCGCAGCAAGCTGCTGCCGTGGCACGCGCACGGCGATCTCGATCTCGCGGCGGCGGTCGCCGAGACGCCGGGCTTCTGGCGCCGCGGCGCGCGCGCAGACGGCCGCGCCGACGGCGACGTGCTGCCGCCCGAACGCGAAGCGCTGCTGCTGCAGGCGGCGCAGCACCTGCTGGCCGCGCCGCGCCATCTCGGCGTGCACCCGGGCGGTGTCGTGATCACGCCGGCGCCGATCGCCACGCACGCGCCGCTCGAACGCGCCGCGAAGGGCGTCGTCGTCACGCAGTACGACATGCACTTCGTCGAGGGGCTCGGCATGGTCAAGATCGACCTGCTCGGCAACCGCGCGCTGACGATCGTGCACGACTGCACCGCGATGCTGCGCCAGCACGGCATCGCCGTGCCCGACCTGACGGCGATCGCCGAGGACGATCCGCGCAGCGCGGTGCTGCTGCAGCAGGGCCGTACGCTCGGCTGTTTCCAGGTCGAGTCGCCGGCGATGCGCACGCTGCTGCAGCAGATGGCCGCCGCGACGATGGACCGCGTGATCCAGGCGATCGCGCTGGTGCGGCCGGGGCCGGCCGCGGCCGGCATGAAGGACGCGTTCGTGCGGCGGGCGCGTGGGCTCGAACCGGTCGCGGCCGCGCATCCGCTGCTGGCCGAGGTGTTCGCCGACACGTTCGGCATCCTGCTCTACCAGGAGGACGTGATCCGCGCGGCGATGGTGATCGCCGGCGTCGACGCGACCGCCGGCGACGGGCTGCGGCGGCAGCTCGGCAAACGCAGCAGCACGCCGGCAGACGCGTTCGACGCGTTCGTGGTCGCGGGGCTGCGGCAGGGGCTGCCGCGGCCGGCGATCGAGCAGATCTGGGCCGAGATGGCGCGGTTCGCCGCCTACTCGTTCTGCAAGGCGCACGCGGTCAGCTACGGCCGGCTGGCCTACCGCTGCGTCTGGCTGAAGGCGCGCTGGCCGATCGCGTTCCTCGGCGCGCTGCTGCGCAACGACGCCGGCTACTTCGCGCCGGGCGTTTACGCCGAGGAGTGCAAACGGCTCGGCGGGCGGCTGCTGGCGCCGTGCGTGCAGCGCGGCGCCGCCGAACACGAACTGGTCGCCGCCGACACGCTGCGCATCGGCCTCGGCACCGTGCGTGGTCTGACCGAACGCACGGTGCAGGCGATCCTGACCGCGCGGCGGGTCGGCGGCGCGTTCCGGTCGCTGCCGGACTTCCTGCAGCGCGTGCGGCCGGCGCGCGACGAGGTCGAGAACCTGATCCTGTGCGGGGCGCTCGACGCGCTCGGTCCGTCGCGGCCCGAACTGCTGTGGCGGTTGCAGGTCGCGACGTCGCGGCAGGGCCAGCAGGCCGCGCAACAGCTCGCGAACGCGGCGCGCGGCGCGCTGTTCGCCGAGGCGCTGCTGCCGCGCGAGGTGACCTACCCGGCGCTGCCGGAGTTCGACGAGGGCCGCCGCAGCGACGCCGAACTGCGCCTGCTCGGCTTCACGCTCGGCAGCCATCCGGTCGACGTGTTGTGGCGGCGCGGAGCGTTGCCGCAGCGGCGCGGCACGGTGCCGTGCGGCCGGCTCGACGCCCACTGCGGCGAGCGCGTCGCGGTCTGCGGCTTCGTGGTCGCCTACCGCGGCCATCGCGGCGGCGTCGGCCGCGACGGCGAGGCGATGTGCTTCCTGACCATCGAGGACGACACCGGCATCGTCGAGGCGACGTTGTTCCCGACGGTGTTCCGGCAGTACGGCGGCCTGCTGCAGGGCCGCGGGCCGTTCGTCGTGCGCGGCGTGGTGGAGGAGCGGCTCGGCGGGCTCGGCCTGCACGCGCTCGCGGTCGAGCCCGTCGGGTGAGCGGCGCCGGTCAGGCCAGCGGCAGGTCGGTGCGCGCGCGGCTCAGTTCGTCGTGCAGCCGCTGCACCTCGGCGCAGCGCGGGTGCACCGGCCCGTCGCCGATCTCGCCGATGAACCGGCAGGCGGCGAAGTTCGCGGCCGCGGCCTCGTACTCGGCGATCCACGTCGCGCGCCGGGCCATGCGGTCGGGATGCACCGGCCAGATGCCGGGCCTCGGCACGATGTGCCGCACGCCCATGCGCCACGGCTTGCCGCTGGTGCGGGCGCGGAAGCAGCGCTGCAGTTCGCACATCTGCACGAACGCCGGATCGCTGCCGAGGTCGCGCAGGAGCCGCGCCGTGGCCGGATCCGCCGGATCGTACGTGGCGTGAAGCGCCAGCAGCCGCCACCCGGCCGGCGTCTCGTAGCACGCGAACCGGGCGCCCGGCACGGCGCGCACCACGCGTTCGAACAGCGCCATCGCCTGCGCGCGGGCGCGCTGCCGCATGCGCGGCGAGGCGAGCAGGCGCCGGCGCCAGCCCAGCAGCACGCTGAGCGCCGGCAGCGCCAGCAGCGCCAGCGCGCAGCCCGACCAGCGTTGCTGCTGCGCGAACAGCAGCAGGCCGCCGCCGATGGTCAGCAGCAGCAGATCGCGGGTCGCGAACGAGAACAGGCGCTCCCACAGCCGCGGCAGCCGCGCGTCGGTGTCGATGTCGGCGAACAGCACGTCGGGTTCGTTGAGGCAGTGCGCGCCGTACGAGTTGCGCGTCACCACGAGGGTGCCGCGCCGCGCCAGCACCTGCTCGCGGATCGGCAGCCCGCCGTCGCCGTACGCGGTCTTCAGCTCGCGCGGCACGACCCAACGTCCGGCCTGCAGTTCGGCCAGCGCCGAACGCGCCCGCGCGAACGCCTGCTGCTGGGCATCGGCCTCGCTGGCATCGGACCAGCCGAAGCGACGCACGACGCGCTGCCGGCCCTGCACCTTGCCCTCGACCCTCGCCTCTGCCCAGAACTGCGGGATCTGCATCGGCGCGGCAGCATAACCGGCGCCGCCGTGCTACGAACGCGCGCCCGATGGCCGGTCCCCGCCGTTCCCGTCCGCCGCTGCCGAACCCGCCGCCGCTCGGCGCGATCGTCGTCGACGGCAGCAACGTGATCGCTTCGAGCCAGCAGCGGCCGATCGAGCGGCTCGACCTCGTGCTGGCCTGGTGCCGCGAGTGGCGACCCGACCTGCCGGTCATGGTGTTCGTCGACCTGACGACCGCGCGCCGCTGCCGGCCCGACGCGCAGGCGGTGCTGCGCGCGCGCTGCGAGGACGTCGCGCCGCAGCGGCCGCGCTACGCCGTGGTGCCGTTCGAGGCGATGCCCGACGCCGAGATCCTGCGCTTCGCGCGCGAGCACCGTGGCCTCGTGATCTCGAACGACCGCTTCTTCGACCACGACGAGCTGCGCCGCGGTGTGTTGACCGTGCAGTTCACGCTGGCCGGCGACCAGCTCGTGCTGGCCGACGAGGCGACGTGGTTCCGGCCGTCGGGCGGCGCGCAGCGCGTGCCGATGGCCGACCTGCGGCAGCCGCCGCTTCCGCCCGACGACCGGGCCCCGTAGAACGCGCCGTCATGCCGACGTCGCCGTCCCCGTCGCCGCCGCGTCTCGCCGAGTTCACGCTGAAGGCCGTGCTGGCCGGGCTCCTGTTCGGCGTGCTGTTCGGCGCCGCGAACGCGTACCTCGGGCTGAAGGCCGGCCTGACGGTGTCGACGTCGATCCCGATCGCGGTGCTGTCGGCGCTGGTGTTCCAGCTGTTCCCGAAGAAGGGCACGATCCTCGAGACCAACCTCGCGCAGACGGTCGGCAGCGCGTCGAGTTCGCTGGCGTCGGGCACGATCTTCACGATCCCGGCGCTGTTCCTGTGGGGCGTCGTGCCGTCGGTGTGGCAGGTGGCGCTGCTGGCCATGTGCGGCGGCGTGCTCGGCATCCTGGCGATGGTGCCGCTGCGGCGGTTGCTGATCGTCGACGCCGACCGCGACCTGCCGTACCCCGAAGGCCGCGCCTGCGCCGAGGTGCTGCGCGCGACGCAGGCCGGCGGCAGCGGCGGCCGCTGGATCGTCGTCGGCATCGCGGTCGGTGCCGCGACGAAGCTCGTGTTCGGCGCCTTCCATCTGCTGCCGGAGACGGTCGGCTGGTCGCCGTCGTTCCTGCCGAACGGCAGCGTCGCGCTGAGCCTCGCGCCGGCGCTGATGGCGGTCGGCTTCATCGTCGGCTTCCGCGCGTCCGCCGTGATGGTGTCGGGCGCGGTGCTGTCGTCGCTGGTGCTGTACCCGCTGGTGACGACCGTGCACCAGGCCGGCCTGCAGGACGGCGGTGCCGCCGGCGCGGCGGCGCTGTCGGCGAAGGCGGTCAAGGACCGCTTCCTGCTCTACGTCGGCGCCGGGGCGGTCGCGGCGGCGGGGCTGTTCACGGTGGTGCGCACGGCGCCGGTGATGCTCGCATCGCTGCGCGCGGTGCTGGCCGGCCTCGGCGGTGCACGCGCGACGGGCAGCGGCGACGCGAAGGACCGCGACGTGCCCGGCAGCGTGATCGTCGGCGGTGTCGCCGCGCTGGTCGCGGCGCTGGTGCTGGTGCCGGGCCTGTTCGCCGGCGAACTCGGGCTCGGTGCGCGCGTCGTCGCCGCGCTCGGCGTCGCGCTGTTCGGCTTCCTGTTCGTGCCGGTGTCGTCGCGGCTGGTCGGTGTGATCGGCGTGTCGTCGAACCCGACCTCGGCGATGGCGCTGATCACGCTGGCCGGCACCGCGGCGGTGTTCGTGCTGCTCGGCTGGAAGGGCGTCGCCGCGCAGGCCGCGGTGCTGACGGTCGGCACCGTGGTCTGCGTCGCGGCGTCGAAGGCCGGCGACATCAGCCAGGACCTGAAGACCGGCTGGCTGGTCGGCGGCACGCCGTACCGGCAGCAGTTCGGCCAGCTGATCGCCGCGGCGGTCGCGTGCTGGGTCGTCGCCGCGGTCGTGATCGCGATGGGCGAGACCTACGGTTTCGGCGACGGCGGCCTCGCGGCGCCGCAGGCGCGGCTGATGCAGACGATGGTCGAGGCGGTGCTCGGCGCCAGCCTGCCGTGGGACCTGCTGGTGATGGGCGGGCTGGTGTCGGCGACCGGCATGCTGGCCGGCCTGCCGGCGCTGCCGTTCGCGCTCGGCATCTACCTGCCGCTGTCGACGCTGGCGGCGGTGTTCGTCGGCGGCTGCGTGCGGCGCTGGGCCGAACGGCGGCCGGCCGAACGGCTCGACGCCGAGTCCGGCGTGTTGTGCGCGTCGGGCTTCGTCGCCGGTGAAGGCCTCGCCGGCGTCGGCATCGCCGCCTGGGCCTACTTCGCCGGCTCCGGCCGCTACACGCCGCCGCCGTTCGCACCGTCGGCGGCGATCGCCGCGCTCGCGGTGTTCGCGGTCGCGGTGGTCGTGTTGTACCGCTCGACGCGGCGCGCGGGCGCCTAGCCGCGGCGTCAGCGGCCGGCCTGCTCGCGCCGCGCCAGCAGCAGGAAACCCGCCGCCGACAGCGCGCCGAGGCCGCCGCAGGTCCACCACAGGGCCGCGGCACCGGCGGCGTCGTAGAGCTCGCCGCCGAGCCACGGCGCCAGCACGAACGCCAGCGAGAACGTGCCGGTGTAGACGCCGTTGTAGGCGCCGCGCGCGTGTGGCGGCGCGCGGTCGTGCACCCAGGCGCCGAGCTGCGGCATCTGCAGGATCTCGCCGGCGGTCAGCACGACCATCGACAGCACGACGCCGGCGGCGCCGAGCGGCGGCACCAGCAGCAGGAAGCCGAGGCCGGTCACCAGTGAGCCGAGCGCGACCGTCGGCAGCGCGCGGTGCCCACGCAGCGCCTGCACGGTCGGCAGTTCGAACAGCACGACCATGACCGGGTTGATCGCGAGCAGCCAGCCGATCGTCTTCTTGTCGTAGCCGAACTCGGCCGCGAGCCAGCGCGACTCGGTGCTGAAGTACTGAAGGAACGCCAGCAGGTAGGCCGTGCAGCACACCATCGCGGCGACGAACAGGTGGTCGTGCCGCACGCCGCGCGCCGCCGCTTCGGCCGGCGTGCCGACGTCGGGACGCCAGCCGCGCAGGAACCACCAGACCAACAGCGCGGCGAGGCCGCAGGTCGCGCCGTCGGCGACGAACAGCCAGCGGAAGTCGACGTCGGCGAGGTAGCCGCCGACGGTCGGGCCGATCGCCCAGCCGGCGTTCAGCGCCAGCCGGTTCAGCGCCAGCGCGCGGCGCCGCAGCGCCGGTTCGCAGCTGCTGCCGACCGCCGTGATGTTGCCGGGCCGGAACGCGTCGTTCAGCAGGCCCAGCACGAACACGGCCGGCGCCAGGAGCCACGGCTGTGCGACCTGCGTCAGCAGCAGCATCCAGCCGGCGGTCGCCGACAGCGTGGCGATCTGCACGCGCACCGGCCCGAGCCGGTCGGCGAGCCGGCCGCCGAGCAGGCTGCCGCAGACCGCGCCGATGCCGTAGAGGCTCAGCAGGCGGCCCGCTTCGCCGGGGCTGTAGCCGAACCGTTCGCCGAGGTAGAGGCTCAGGAACGGCACGACCATCGCGCCGGCGCGGTTGACGAACGCCGCGAGGCACAACAGCCACGTCGTCGCCGGCAGGCCGCGGAACGACTCGCGGTAGTGCGCGCCGAGGCGGGACAGCAGGCGCAAGCGTCAGGTCCGGCGCAGCGCCTGCACCGGGGTCATGCGCGCGGCGCGCAGGGCGGGCAGTGCGCCGCCGACGAGGCCGAGTGCGAGCGAGAACACCACGGCCACGACCATCGCGAGCGGCGTCGTGCGGAACGCGAACGAGACTTCGGTGAAGGTCGAGAAGTTCGTCGTGCCTGTCTGCATGCCGTTCAGCGGCAGCACGAGCAATACGCCGACGACACCGCCGGTCAGGCCGAGCATCATCGCTTCGACCACGAAGGACACGAAGATCGCGAACGGTCGGAAGCCGGTCGCGAGCAGGATGCCGACTTCGTGCGTGCGCGCCGCCAGAGCGGCGAGCATCGCGTTGGTGCCGGTGAACACGGCCGCGATACCCATGATCGTGGACAACAGCACGCCGAGGAACACGAACATCCCGGTCAGCGCCCCGGTCTGGCTGGCGAGGTAGGCACGCTCGGTCAGCACCTTGGCGGGGATGCGTTTGTCGGTTTCCAGCCGCGCCGCGAGGGCACCGGAGTCCGCGTCTGGTCGCAGCACGCCGATCACGCGGCTCCAGTGACCGACCTTCAGCGCCGCCTGCATGCGATCGCAGTCGGCCCAGATCTCGCCCTCGTAGGCGCCCTTCGACTCGAAGATCCCGGCGACGCGGAACGGCGTGACGTTGATCTGCAGCACGTCGCCGACCTTCGCATTGGCGAGGCGGCTGGCGATCGCCTTGCCGATGATCACCTCGTCGGTGCCCGGTGCGAAGCGCTTGCCCTCGACGATCCGCAGGTCGCTGCCGTGGATGTCGAAGGTCATCGGCTGGACGCCGCGCAGCGGGACGTTCGTCTTCGTGCCGTCCTGGCGCGGCAACAGCGCAGCCAGATAGAGTTCGGCAGACGCGAGCGGTGCGCCGCTCGCCGCGGTCGCGAACTCCGGGATCTCCTTCAACGCGACTTCGGCGCGGTCGCGGTCGAATGCACTCTCGCCCTCGGCGTTGGCGCCGGTGCGCAGCATGACGACGAGATCCGTGCGCCCCTGCTCTTGCAGCATCGTCGAGAAGCCCTGCTGGAGGCTCAGGATGCCAGCGAGCACTGCCACCGTCGCCGCGATGCTGAACGCGGTCAGCAGGGTGTTGCCCTTGCGCACGACGAGGCTGCGGAAGTTGTACTGAAGGGGGACAAGTGCCATCGATCAGGCCTCCATGCGGAGAGCGGTCACGGGCGCGATGCTGCGCATGCGAAGGGCCGGCAGCGCGCCCGCGAGCAGTCCGATCGCGATCGACAGCAGCAGTCCGCTCAGCGCGACGGCACCGTGGATCGAGAAGCCCGGGATGAAGTTGTTGAAGACGGACCAGAGCCCGCGATTCCCAGCGAGCGCGAGCCCGGCGCCGAAAGCGCCGCCGATGGCGCACAGCAGCACCGCTTCGACCAGGAGCAGCCCGCCGATCGTGCCGTTGCCGAAGCCGAGCGCCTTCAGGATGCCGACGTCGCGCGTGCGCTCGCGAGCCGCCATCAGGACCGTGTTCAGCACCGCGAAGAAGATCGCGAACAGCACGCCGCCGCCGATGCTCAGCAACAGCGTCGGGACGCTGCCGAGCATCGTGACGAACTGGCGCTGGAACTCGGCCTCCGTCGTTGCGCGCACCCGCTGTGGCCCGTTCTCGAACATCTGCTCGATGTTCGCGATCACCGCGGAGGCGTCCTGGCCGGGCTGCAGCGAAGTCAGGTACACGCCGACCCCGCTCGGTCCTTGCACTGCGCCCTGCTCGAGCGTCTCGCGCAGGTACTCGAAGTGGAAGAACATCGTGCCCTGGTCGACGTTCACGGACTTCGATTCGTAGATGCCGGCGATCGTGAAGTCCCAGACCGACCCGTCGACGCGAGCGAAAATCGTCCCGATCAGCGGAACGCGATCACCTACGCGCCAACCGAAACGATTCGCGAGGTCCTTGCCGATGATGCAGTTGGTTCGCCCCTTCTCCCAGTCGCTCAGGGTGCCCTCGACCAGCTGCACTTCGGGATAGGTCGCGGCCCACTTCGCGGGATCGACGCCGAACTGCGCGAAGAAGTTCGACGGGTCCTGGTAGATGCCGCCGAACCACTGGAATCGCACGACGTCCTTCACGCCGGGAACGCTCTCGATCTTGGTCTGGTAGCTCTCCGGCAGATCGACGAAGAGGCTCACTGCCGACTGCACCCACAAGCGGGTCTTCGAAGCCTCCGCGACCGCGGTGTCGAGGCCCCGGTAGGCGGCGTCGAGGACGCACATCAGGAACACGGCGACCGCGACCGAGCCGCTCGTCAGCAGAGCGCGGATCGGATGTCGCAGCACGTTGCGCAGCAGCAGTTTCCAGGGCATCTCAGTTCCCCTTGGCCGCGTGGCGGTTGTCGTCGATGCGGCCGAGCTTGCCCTTGTCGAGGTGGATCACCTTGTCGGCGTAGCTCGCCGCCTGCGGATCGTGCGTGACCATCAGGATGGTCTTCTGCAGCTCACGGTTCAGGCGCTGCAGCAGTTCGAGCACGGCGTCGGCGGTGGTGCGGTCGAGGTCGCCGGTCGGTTCGTCGGCGAGGATCACGGCCGGATCGGTCGCGATCGCGCGCGCGATCGCGACGCGCTGCTCCTGGCCGCCCGACAGTTCGCGCGGCTTGTGGTCCATGCGGTCCTGCAGGCCGACCAGCTCGAGCGCGCGTTCGGCCTGTTCGCGGCGCTGGCGCTTCGACAGCGGCGACAGCAGCAGCGGCAGCTCGACGTTCTCGCGCGCACTCAGCACCGGCAGCAGGTTGAAGCCCTGGAACACGAAGCCGCAGTGTTCGGCACGCCAGCGCGCGAGCCCGCTGCCGTCGAGGTCGGTCAGGTCGATGTCGCCGACCACGACCTGGCCCGAGTCGGCGTGGTCGAGACCGCCGACGAGGTTCAGCAGCGTGGTCTTGCCCGAGCCCGACGGGCCCATCAGCGCGTAGAACGTGCTGGCGTCCATCTGCAGGTCGAGCTCGTCGAGCACGCGCAGCGCTTCGCCGCCGCGATGGTAGGTCTTGCTGACGGAACGGATTTCGATCGCGACGGCCATGGTGGTGCGGTGGGGGTCATTGGTCGGCGAGCCGCACGCGGCTGCCGTCCCGGAGTTCAGCGGGCGGGTCGAGCACGATGGTCTGGCCCGCGGTCAGCCCGGCGTCGATCGCGACGCGGCCGGCTCTGCGTTCGCCGGCGGTGACCGCGACGAAGCGCACGGTGTCGCGTTCGACCAGGAACGCGCCGGTGCGGCCGTCCTGCTGCACCAGCGCCTGCTCGGGCACCAGGATCGCGCGCGGCGCCGCGGTGGCGTCGGCGACCGGCGCCGCCGCATCGGCCGCGCGGAACACGACGCGCACGCCCATCTCGGGCCGCAGCCGCTCGTCCTTGCGCAGCAGCTTGACGCGCACTTCGACGGTCGCCTTCTGCCGGTCGGCGGTCGGCCAGATCCGGTCGACCTGGCCGTCGTAGCGGTCGTCGGGGAACGCGTCGAGGAACATGTCGGCCGGCGCGCCGAGCCGCACCGACGCCAGCGTCGTCTCCGGCACGTTGGCCTGCACCTCGAGCGAGTCGAAGTCGACCATCGTGCAGACCGCGCCGCGCGCGTTGCTGCCGCCCTGCACGTTCGGCGACACGACTTCGCCGACCTCGGCGTCCTTCAGCACGACGATGCCGTCGAACGGTGCCCGCACGTCGGTCTTGTCGAGCGTCGCCTGCGCCAGGTCGCGCGCGGCTGCGGCGGCGGCGCGCTGTGCGGTGGCGACTTCGAGGTCGGCGGCGGCGACTTCGGTGCGGCGCGCGGCCAGAGCGGTCGCGGCATCGGCGGCGGCGGCTGCCGACTGCAGCGCCTGCAGCCGCGCCTTGCCGCCGTCGAGGTCGGTGCGCGCGCGCAGCAGATCGCGGTCCGAGCCGATGCCGGTCCGCAGCAGATCCTGCACGCGCTGCAGTTCGCCGTCGAGCCACTGCACGCCGGCGCGGCCCTCGTCGGCCTGCGCGCGCGCGGTGGCGGCGGCGGCGCGCGCCTGGTCCAGTTCGGCGCCGCTGGCGGCGGCGGAACGTTCGGCGCGCTGCACGGCCGCGGTCGCGACCGCGAGGTCCGCTTCGGCGCGCTGCAGCGCGGCGCGGAACTCGTCGGCGTAGAGCCTGGCGACGATGTCGCCGCGCTTGACGACCGAACCCTCGCGCACCGCCAGCTCGACGATCCGGCCCGGCACGTCCGACGACAGCGCCGCGCGGCGCGCTGCGACCACGTAGCCGTTGGCGGCCGTGCCGCGCACCGCGGCTGCGGTGGCCGGCGCGGTCTCGGTGACCAGCAGCGTGCGCACGGCCGGCAGGCGCATGCGGTCGGCGAACCCGGTCAGCGGCCGCCAGAACAGCCAGACCGCGGCGGCGATCACGCCGAGCAGCAGCAGGCGCAGGGGCCAGGGGCCGGAACGGCGGCGCGCGGTCGTCGGCTTCGAGCCGCGGTCGATCTTCAGGTTCTGCAGGTCCAAGGGTGGGCGGCGGGCGCGTGCGAAGGGGTGGCGAGGATAGCGGGCACGCCCTCGAATTACCGCCGCCGGACCGTATCGTGCGGCGATGCTCGTGCCGGTCGTGCGACGCATCCTGGTGCCCGTCGATCTCGCCGAGAGTCGGGCGCCGGACCTCGCCTATGCGATCGGCCTGGCCGCGCAGCTGCGCGCCGAGCTGTTGCTGCTGGCGGTGGTCGACACGCCGGCGACCGTGCAGCTGATCGGCCGCCACAAGGCGATGGCCGGCAGCGGCGCCGACTTCGACAAGGCGCTGCACGACGAGGTCCGGCAGATGCTGCAGCAGTTCGTCGACCGGGCCGCGTCGCACGGCGTGCGGGCGCTCGGCCACCTGACCTTCAGCGAAGACGTCGAGGAGCAGATCTTGAAGGAAGCGCTGGTGCAGAAGGTCGATCTGATCCTGGTGCGGTCGCACGGCCGCACCGGCATCATGAAGGCGCTGCTCGGCAGCACCGCGGGCGAGATCCTGAAGGCCGCGCCGTGCCCGGTGCTGGTGGCACGCACGTGAGGTCGCCGGGACGCAGGAACGGTCGCGCCCAGCGTCCTGCCGGCGGCGTGGCGCGCGCGCGCGCCGGCCGTGGCCGCGGCGGTGGTGGTGCGGGCGCGGCCGCCGGGCCGCTGGCGCTGGCGGCCGACCAGCTGCGCTGGACCTGCGCGCCGATCCAGCCGTCCGGCAAGCCGCCGACGGCGGCGTTCCTGCTCGGCCAGGAGCGGCCGATGGCGGCGCTGCGCACCGGCCTGTCGATCCACGCCCAGGGCTACAACCTGTTCGTGTCGGGCCTGATCGGCTCCGGCCGCACCGCGGTCGTCGAGCACCTGCTGCGCGACATCCAGCCGGTCTGCCGCCGCGTGCCGGACCGCGTGTTCGTGCACAACTTCCGCGAACCGAACCGGCCGCTCCTGGTGTCGCTGCCGTCGGGCCGCGCGGCGGCGTTCCGCGACCAGTTGCTCGACCTCGGCCGCACGCTGCTGGTGGCGCTGGTGACGGCGCTGCGGTCGCGGCCACACCGGATGTCGCGGCGCGTCGTGCAGCGCGCCGGCGGCAGCCGCGAGCGGCGCATCATGGACGCGCTGCAGCGGCAGGCACAGAAGCAGGGCTGTGCGCTGGTCCGCTTCCAGGCGCAGAACGGCGTCTCGACGGCCGACATCTATCCGGTCGTCGATGGCGAGCCGATCACGCTCGACGCGCTGTCGGCGCTGGTGATCGAGGGCAAGGTCGACGAGCGGCAGCGCGCGCGGCTGATGCAGCAGCGCGAACAGCTGCTGGAGCGGCTCGACCTGGTCAACGAGCGCATGCGCGAGGAACGCCACCGCATCGAGACCGAGCTGCGCACGATGGACCGCCAGCTCGCGTTCAAGGTGCTGCAGGCGCACACGAAGGCGTTCCAGCAGCGCTGGCCGCAGCCCGAGGTCGCCGACTGGCTCGACGCCGCCGGCGAGTTCGTCGAACGCAACCTGCACCGCTACCTCGGCAGCGACGCCGAGGACGAGGACGGCAAGGTCGTCGACGCGGCGACGCTGATCGCCGAGGCGCGGCTGCCGGAGTTCCAGGCCAACATCGTCAAGACCGCGTTCACCGATGCGTGCCCGGTCGTGATCGAGACCAATCCGACCTACGGCAACCTGTTCGGCACGATCAGCGCGCCGGCCGACGGCGCGACGCCGGGCCCCGCGAACGTGCATCCCGGCGCGATGCTGCGCGCCGAGGGCGGCTACCTGATCGTGCGCTGCCTCGACGTCGTGCGCGAGAACGGCGTCTGGCCGCAGCTCAAGCGCACGCTGCAGACCGGCCGGCTGGAGATCCGCGAGTTCGACCAGGGCGCGGGCCAGCAGACCGGCTCGCTGCAGCCGGAGGCGATCCCGCTCGACATCAAGGTCGTGCTGATCGGCGAGCCCGGCGTCTACGAGCAGCTCGCCGGCGAGGACCCGCAGTTCCCGCAGATCTTCAAGATCCACGCCGAGTTCGACACGACGATCCCGGTCTGCCGCGAGAACCTGACGCGCTACGCCGACTACGTGCAGTGGCTCGCCGAGCGCGAGCGGCTGCGCCCGTTCGCGGCGTCGGCGATGGCCGCGATCGCCGAGTACGGCGCGCGCGCCGCCGGCCGCCGCGACCGGCTGATCACGCGCTACAGCGAACTCGGCGACCTCGCGCGCGAGGCGGCGCACCTGTGCGAGTCCGAGGGCGGCCGGTCGGTCGGGCGCGAACACGTCGAACGCACCGTCGCGGTGCAGCGCCGGCGCCACGACCTGCCGCAGGAACTGACCGAACGCGACTACGCGTCGGGCTACATGCGGCTGTCGACCGACGGCACGCAGATCGGGCAGATCAACGCGCTGACCGTGCTCGACACCGGCACGATCGAGTTCGGCCGGCCGTGCCGCATCACCTGCAACAGCGGCGTCGCGACCGCGCAGCAGTCGGGCCTGGTCAACATCGAAGGCCTCGCCAACCTGTCGGGACCGATCCACGACAAGGGCGTGATGATCCTCGAGGGCTTCCTGCTGCAGGAGTTCGGCCGCGAGGGCCCTCTGTGCATGCAGGCGACGATCTGCTTCGAGCAGCTCTACAACGGCGTCGAGGGCGACTCCGCGTCGCTGGCGCAGCTGCTGGCGCTGCTGAGTTCGCTCGGCGGCGTGCCGCTGCAGCAGGGGCTCGCGATCACCGGCTCGGTGAACCAGAAGGGCGAAGTGCAGGCGGTCGCCGCGGTCAACGAGAAGATCGAAGGCTTCTTCCGGCTGTGCCGCGCGCGGCGGCTCAGCGGCCGGCAGGGCGTCGTGCTGCCGCGCGCGAACGTCGGCGACCTGATGCTCGACCGCGAGGTCGTCGACGCGGTGGCGCGCGGCGAATTCACGGTCGCGGCCGTCGCCACCGTCGACGAGGCGATCCAGGTGTTCACCGGCCGCCCGGCGCGCGAGGTGCTCGAGGGCGTCCGGGTCACGCTGCAGCAGTTCCGGCAGCGCGCCGGCAGCAGCTGAGTCCGCTCAGGTCCGGCTGCCGCGGCGCTGGTCGCGGCGCTGCGGCTCGCTGGCGGGTGCGCGGTCGCGGCGCGGCTGCGGTTCCAGCACGGTCGTCTTCGGCGCCGGCGCCGCGGTGGCCGCGTTCTCGAGGTCGAACTGGCGGCCGAGTTCGGCCAGCGTCGCCTCGGCGCGTTGCGCGCGTTCGCCGAGCAACTGCAGCGGTTCGGCCAGCGCGCCGAGCTGCGCCCGTTCGGCGTCGAGCTGCTGCAGGCGCTGCTGCAGCCGCGGCCCGTAGCCGGCGAGCTCCTGCAGCAACAGCGCGCTGGCGGCCTGCCGCCAGCGCGGGCCGAAGAACTCGCGCAGCACCGCGGTGGTCTGCGGCGCCAGGTCGCCGCGGTACTGCGTGATGCACTGGTGCAGGTGCAGGCGGCCCGGTTCGCCGAGCCGCGCGGCCTTGTCCTTGGCCGGGATCTTCGCGTCGGGCTTGTCGGTCGGCCCGAACACGCGTTCGCGCACCTTGTCCAGCGAGCGGAACGCGACCAGGTCCAGCATGCCCTTCCTCAGCGGGATCGCGGCTATGTCGACCGGCACGGCGCCCTCGCTGGGCCAGCGCACGGCGCCGAGGCCGCCGAGCGCGCGCGCCTTGACGCTGCGCAGGTCGACGCCGGCGCGGTCGAGCAGGCTGCGGACCTCGTCCGGCGCGTCGATGCCCGCGTCGGCCTGCGACAGCTGGATCTCGAACGTGCGGCGGCCGGCCGCCAGCACGTCCTCGCGGTAGTCGCGGACCAGCGGGTTCCACTGGCCGGTGACCAGCCAGTCGAGGCTGTGGCTCGACAGGAACCAGGTGTCGATCGAAGCGCCGAGCGTGCGCAGCAGCTTGGCGCCGCTGTCGCGTGCGCAGCGCTCCAGTTCGGCGTCGACCTCGCGGATGCCGCGCGCGAACGCGGCGGCCCAGTCGAACTGCTGCACACGCTGCAGGCGGGCCTGCTCTTGCACGACGCGTGTGCGTTCGGCGTCGAGCGCGGCGATGCGCTGGCGCAGTTGCGCGACGTCCTCGCCGACCGCCGCCGCGTTGGCCTCGGCCAGCAGCGCGCGACCGCGCTGCAGCGAGTCGCGCAGGAACGCGGCCAGGTACTCGGAGCTGGCCAGGTAGTCGGCGAGGTCCTTGCGGAACGCGGCGAAGCTCGGCGGCACGCGGTCGGCCGGCTGCTTCTGCAGCACGCTGCTGGCGGCGTGCAGCAGGTCGACCGGGTACATCTTCACGCGGCCTTCGCTGGCCGCCTGCTGCAGCGGCGCCGACATCGCCAGCTGTTCGAACGCGCGCAGCACCGCCTCCGGCTGCGACTGCTCGAGGCTCGGCACCAGCTTGCCGTCCGGCGACACGTCGCGCTTGTGGCTGTCGACGTTGACGACCAGGAAGATGCGCGAGAACAGGTCCAGCAGCTGCTGGAACTCGGCGAACACCTGCTCGAGGAACAGTGTGTCGCTCTTGACGACGAAGATCGCGCAGGCGGCGGCGTTGCGGAAGTCGCGCGTCATGCGGTCGTAACCGAACCGCATGCGCGTGTAGAGGCCGGGCGTGTCGACCAGCACCGCGCCGGTCGTCGCCAGTTCGCTGTCGGGCACGTGCACGTCGACGCGGCGGATCGCCGACGGGAAGTGCTCCTGCGGATCGAACTGCTCGCCGCGCTGCTCGGCGCTGCGGATCGCCTGCGCCAGTTCGCTGTGCGCCTGGTCGATGTGGCGGTGCAGGTCGCGCGCGTCGCGGAAGGCCTCGGTGCGGCCGTCGTAGCTGGCGACCGCGTAGTCGCGTTCCTTGCCGGCGCTGACGAACACGAGGCACGGGTAGGCGGGCAGGCTCGACACCTCGCTGACGTAGGCGCCGGCGATCGAGTTCATCAGCGTCGACTTGCCGCTCTTCAGCGGCCCGAAGATCAGCACGTAGGCCTGCTGCTGCGCAACCTTGTCGCACAGGCTCTGCAGCTGGTGCTGCAGGTCGGCGAGTTCGCCGCGCAGCCGCGTGCCGGGCGTCGCGGCGGGCGCGTCGTCGATCGCGCGCAGGGCCTTGCCGAGGTCGAGCAGCAGCGGCCGGACCGAGTCGTCGAACTGCTGGCAGTAGGTGCCGAGCTGGGTGCGCATGCGAGGGTGGAGGCCGTCGGCGGCCGGGCAGCGAGGGGTCGAGGACGGAGCGCCCGCGGTGGCGAAGTCCAAGCGGGTCGGACGATTGGAGCGATTGCGCCGCGAGAAGGGAGAGCCCGAGTCAGGATTCTTGCGGGCCGCGGCGCAGTGCCCTGAGTGGAGAACGTGTGTCGTACTCCACAGTGTCGGTGGAGTCAGCGCACCGGCCGCAGCGCGTACTGCTCGCCGCGCTGGTGGTGCCACACGACTCTGCCGGAGCGCGCGTCGAGTTCGGCCGGCAGCACGCGCAGCGTGTCGGCATCGGCGTGCTGGCGCAGCAGATCGCTGGCGGCGAGCAGGCGCAGGCACTGCGCGCGCAGCAAGTGCGGCAACAGCGGCGCGCGGTCGCGTTCGGCGTCGGCGCGCGCGGCGGCGAGGCGCTGCGCGGTCGCGTCCTGGTTCGGCGTCGCGCCGGGCTGCGTGGCCAGCGTGCGGCAGTCGGCGTGGCCGAGCACGACCACCAGCGACAGCCCGCACTCGGCCACCGCCTGCTCGAGCAGCGCCACGGTGTCGGCGGCGACGAACGGTCCCGGCACACTGAGCAGCAGCACGTCGCGGCGGCGCAGGCCGAGCAGCGCCGCGACGTCCACGTCGGCGTCGGCGCAGGCGATCACCGCGCAGACGTAACGGCCGGCGCCAGCGGGCCGTTCGGCGGGTGCCGGCGGGTCCGTGCCGTCGGCCTGCGCGCGCACGAACGCGTCGTTGCCGGCGCGCAGGTGCTGCCACGCGGCGACCGGCGGCAGCTGCAGCCGCGGCGTGTGCGTCGGTCGGTCGCTGGCCTTGGCGGGAGCCGTCACCGGCGCGGCGGCGGTCGGCGCGGCCGCGTCGCCGTGCTGCGACGGAACCGCGACCGCGAGCGCGCACCAGGTGGCGAGGCGGCCGATCCAGGGCGCACGGACGGTGGGCATGCCCCGATTCTCGGCCGCGACGGCGGTGCGGCTTGACGGCGTGCGGCGCGGTCGGTGGCACCGCCGGCTCGCCCGCGCCGGCGGGGCCTCGTTCGCATGGCGTTTGCGGCGGGGGCGCGGCATAGTGGGCTGTCTGCAAGCGATGCAAACCACATCCACCACGAGCGCGAGCCACGACAAGGGCCTGCAGGACCTCGATCAGGTCGTCATCCGGTTCGCCGGCGACTCCGGCGACGGCATGCAACTGACGGGCGACCAGTTCACCCGCACGACGGCCCTGATGGGCAACGACATCGCGACGTTCCCGGACTTCCCGGCGGAGATCCGTGCGCCCGCCGGCACGCTGCCGGGCGTCTCGGCGTTCCAGCTGCGCTTCTCCAGCTTCGACATCCACACGCCCGGCGACGCGCCCGACGTGCTGGTCGCGATGAACCCGGCCGCGCTGAAGGTGCACCTGCCCGAGCTGCGCAAGGACGGCGTCCTGCTGCTGAACACCGCTTCGTTCAGCGCGCTGGACCTGAAGAAGGCGAAGTACGAGAAGGACCCGCGCACCGACGGCACGCTGTCGGGCTGGCGCGTGATCGAGGTCGACCTCGAGCAGCGCACGCTCGAAGCGCTGGCGACCAGCAAGCTCGACAACCGCGGCAAGGAGCGCTGCAAGAACATGTACGCGCTGGGCATCCTCTACTGGATGTTCCACCGCGACATCGCGCCGACCGAGAAGGCGATCGCGCAGAAGTTCGCGAAGAAGCCGGAGCTGGTCGAAGCGAACCTGATGGCGATGAAGGCCGGCTACGCCTACGCGGAGACGACCGAGATCTTCCAGACCGCGTACCGCGTGCCGCCGGCGCAGATGAAGCCCGGCACGTACCGGAACATCATGGGCAACCAGTCGCTGTGCCTCGGCGTCGTCGCCGCGGGCCAGAAGGCCGGTCTGCAGCTGTTCCTCGGCAGCTATCCGATCACGCCGGCGTCCGACATCCTGCACCAGCTCAGCACCTACAAGCACCACGGCGTCGTGACGTTCCAGGCCGAGGACGAGATCGCCGCGGTCTGCAGCGCGATCGGCGCGTCCTACTCGGGCAGCCTCGGCATCACGTCGACGTCGGGTCCGGGCATGGCGCTGAAGGCCGAGGCGATCGGCCTCGCGGTGATGGCCGAGCTGCCGCTGGTGATCCTGAACGTGCAGCGCGCCGGTCCGAGCACCGGCATGCCGACGAAGACCCAGCAGGCCGACCTGCTGCAGGCGATGTACGGCCGCAACGGCGAGTGCCCGGTCGCGGTGATCGCGGCGTCGACGCCGGCGGATGCGTTCGAAGTCGGCTACGAAGCGGTGCGCCTCGCGGTGAAGTACATGGTGCCGGTCGTCGTGCTCAGCGACGGCTACATCGCCAACGGCAGCGAGCCGTGGCTCCTGCCCGATCCCGACCGGCTGCCGGCGATCCCGGTGGCGTTCGCGCCGGAAGGGCAGCCCGGCACGAAGTTCCTGCCGTACGCCCGCAATCCCGAGACGCTCGCGCGCCAGTGGGCGAAGCCGGGCACGAAGGGCCTGGTACACCGCATCGGCGGCATCGAGAAGCAGGACGTCACCGGCAACATCTGCTACGACGCCGACAACCACCAGCACATGATCGACACGCGCGCACAGAAGGTGGCGAACATCGCGCGCGACATCCCGCCGATGCAGACGATCGGCCCGCGCACCGGCGACGTGCTGGTGCTCGGCTGGGGCAGCACGCGCGGTGCGATCACCGCGGCGACGCTGCGGTTGCAGCAGGAGGGGCACGAGATCAGCTGTGCCTGCCTGCGCTACCTGAACCCGCTGCCGAACGACCTCGAGGCGCTGCTGCGTGGCTTCAAGAAGGTCGTGCTGCCCGAGATGAACAAGGGCCAGCTGGCGATGATCCTGCGCAGCAAGTACCTGATCGACGTGCAGAGCTACAGCCAGGTGAACGGCCAGCCGTTCAAGAGCCACGACATCCACGCCTACCTGCAGAAGACGCTCGCCTCGCTCGGTTCCACGGGCAGTGCGAAGGAGACCCGCCGATGACCGCCACGCCAGCGCTGTCCAAGAAAGACTACAAGACCGACCAGGAAGTCCGGTGGTGCCCCGGTTGCGGGGACTACTCGATCCTGAACGCCGTGCAGGGCGCGTTCAGCAAGCTCGGCAAGCAGCTGCACGAGACGGTGATCGTGTCGGGCATCGGCTGCAGTTCGCGCTTCCCGTACTACATGGAGACGTTCGGCTTCCACACGATCCACGGCCGTGCGCCCGCGATCGCGACCGGCGTCAAGACCAGCAACCCCGCGCTCGACGTGTGGGTGGTCACCGGTGACGGCGACGCGATGTCGATCGGCGGCAACCACTTCATCCACGCGATGCGGCGCAACGTCGGGCTGAAGATCCTGATGTTCAACAACCGCATCTACGGCCTCACGAAGGGCCAGTTCTCGCCGACCTCCGAGCAGGGCAAGGTCACGAAGAGCTCGCCGCTCGGCACCGTCGACTACCCGTTCTCGCCGATCGCGCTGTCGCTCGGTGCCGGTGGCACGTTCATCGCGCGCGGCATCGACGTGTTCGGTCCGCACCTCGAGGACACGATCTGCAAGGCGTCGGCGCACACCGGCACGGCGCTGGTCGAGATCTACCAGAACTGCAACATCTTCAACGACGGCGCCTACAAGGGCTTCACCGACAAGGAAGTGCGCGAGGAGCGCATCCTCTACCTCGAGCACGGCAAGCCGCTGCTGTTCGGCGCCAACAAGGACAAGGGCATCCGCTTCGACGCGAACTTCCAGCCGCAGCTCGTGACCGGGGCCGACCTCGGCAAGGCCTACGTGTGGGACGAGACCGCGGCCAACGTCGCGCCGGCGATGGCGCTCGCGACCATGAACGAAGCCGAGTTCCCGGTGCCGGTCGGTGTGTTCCGCCGCCGCGAGAAGCCGACGTTCGAGTCGGGCATCCAGGCGCAGATCACCGCCGCGAAGGCGAAGAAGAAGGAATCGCTGCGCGACCTGCTGTTCGCCGGCGAGATCTGGGACGTGAAGTAGCGCGCGCTGCGGCGGACCGGGACTCGGACGCCCCGCGGTCCGGGGTCGCGGCTCGGCAGCGCGAACACGTCGTCGATCGACGTCGCGTCGGGCAGTCGTGCCGCGAACGGGTCCCCGAGCCGCAGCGGCGGCATCAGCCGCCGATCAGACCCTTCAGCTGGTTCAGCAGCGGGCCGATCGCGCCGGCGACCGCGGGGTTCTGCAGCAGGCCGGTGATCGTGCCGATCGTCGCGCCGTCGATGCCGAACTTGGCCAGCACGTCGCTGCCGAGCTGCTTCATGCCGCCCGACGCCTCGGTGGCACCTTCCGTCGGAGCCGCGGCGCCGCCGCCGACCAGCGACTTCAGCGACGCGATCGCGCCCTCGAGCGGGCCCTTGGCGGCTTCGGCGGTCGGCTGGTCCTTGATGCCGGCCAGGATCTTGTTGATGTCGAACGACTGCGCCGGGGCCGCCGCGGCGGCGACGTCGGCAGTGGTGGTGCCGCAGGCGGCGAGGCCGGCGAGCGAAACGAGCGAGGTCAGGAGGAGTGCCTTCATCCGGCCACTGTGTCGGGCGGAGCGGGCACATGCAACGTCGGCGTGGTGTGCCGGGGCGCTGGACCGCCAGCGCCGACCGCCCGATCCGGGGCGTTCGTGAGTGAAATATCACGATGTCGTGATATATTGATCCAGCCCGTGGCATCCGCACTCGCGAACCTGCAGTCGACCCTGAAGCTGCTGTCGGACCCGGTCCGGCTGCGCCTGTGCGCGCTGCTGGCCCGCGCCGAACTGGCCGTGCAGGAACTGGTCACGATCACGGGCCTGCAGCAGAGCCGGATCAGCAACCACCTGTCGCTGCTGAAACGGCAGGGCCTGGTGCGGGACCGCCGCGAGGGCACCTGGAGCTTCCACTCGCTGGCCGAGCCGCACGACGACGGTCCGCTGTCGCCGCAGCTGTTCGCGGCGACGGTGCAGCCGTTCCTGGACTCCGAGGAAGGGCAGGCCGACTGGCAGGCGCTGCTGGCCGTACTCGATCAGCGGCGCGCGGGCAGCCGTTCGACGCACGATCGCCTCGCCGACGGCTGGCCGGCCGACGGCCAGGAGACCGCACTCGGCACGCTGCGCGCCGAGATGCTCGCCGAGGCGTGGCCCTGCGGCGCACGCATTGCCGACCTCGGCTGCGGCACCGGCTACCTGGCCGGCTGGCTCGCCGAACGCGGTGCGGCGGTGGTCGCGGTCGACCACAGCGAACGCATGCTGCGCACGGCGCGCGAGCGGCTCGGCCCCGCGGTCGCGTTCCGCCAGGGCGAGCTCGACGCGCTGCCGCTGGCGGCCGACGAAGTCGACGCGGTGTTCTGCAATCTTGTCTGGCACCACGTACCCGACCACTTCGCCGCGGCGCGCGAGGCGTTCCGCGTCGTCAAGCCGGGAGGCCGCGTCGTGATCAGCGACCTGCTGCCGCACGAACACGAGTGGATGCGCCCCGCGATGGGGGACCTGCGCCTCGGCCTCGAGCCGAAGCAGGTGCAGGTCGCGCTGGCGCGCGCCGGCTTCGTCGACCTGCGCGCCGTGACGGCGCGCGACCGCTACCGCGTCGACCGCGGCCGCGGCGAGTCCACCGAGTTCCCGATGTTCCTCGTCGGCGGGCGCAAGCCGGCCGGCAAGGCCTGACCTCTGCCGATCTTCCGTTCCCTTCCCACGAACCGACCACTGACATGACTGCCACCAACACTCCGAAGACGAAGTCCAAGAAGACCGCGAAGCCCGCCGGTGCCGTGCTCGGCCCGAACGACTTCAAGGTGAAGAACCTCGCCGACGCCGAATTCGGCCGCAAGGAGATCCGGCTCGCCGAAGTCGAGATGCCGGGCCTGATGGCGATCCGCGACGAGTACCGCAAGAAGCAGCCGCTGAAGGGCGCCCGCATCACCGGTTCGCTGCACATGACGATCCAGACCGCGGTGCTGATCGAGACGCTGGTCGAACTCGGCGCCGAGGTGCGCTGGGCGTCGTGCAACATCTTCAGCACGCAGGACCACGCCGCGGCGGCGATCGCGGTCGGCCCGAAGGGCACCGTCGACAAGCCGATGGGCGTGCCGGTGTTCGCGTGGAAGGGCGAGACCCTCGAGGAATACTGGTGGTGCACCGAGCAGGCGCTGACCTGGCCCGGCCACGACGGCCCCAACATGATCCTCGACGACGGCGGCGACGCGACGATGATGGTCATGAAGGGCGCCGCCTGGGAGAAGGCCGGCAAGCTGCCCGCGATCAAGAAGGACGACGGCGAGGACTGGATCGAGCTGATCAAGTGCCTGAAGGCGTCGATCGCCGCGAACCCGGGCAAGTGGACCAAGATGCTGCCCGGCATCCGCGGCGTCAGCGAAGAGACGACGACCGGCGTGCACCGCCTCTACCAGCTGCAGAAGGAAGGCGCGCTGCCGTTCCCGGCGATGAACGTCAACGACAGCGTGACGAAGTCGAAGTTCGACAACGTCTACGGCTGCCGCCACTCGCTGACCGACGGCCTGATGCGCGCGACCGACGTGATGCTCTCGGGCAAGGTCGCGGTGGTCTGCGGCTACGGCGACGTCGGCAAGGGCTGCGCGCAGTCGCTGAAGGGCCAGGGCGCGCGCGTCATCGTCACCGAGATCGACCCGATCTGCGCGCTGCAGGCCGCGATGGAGGGCTACCAGGTCCTGACGATCGAGGACTGCGTCGACTACGCGGACATCTTCGTCACCGCGACGGGCAACTACCAGGTGATCACCGTCGACCACATGAAGCGGATGAAGAACAACGCGATCGTCGCGAACATCGGCCACTTCGACAACGAGATCGACATGGCCGGCCTGGCGAAGGTCAGTGGCATCCGCCGCGAGAACGTGAAGCCGCAGACGGACCGCTGGGTGTTCCCGGACGGCCACGGCGTGATCGTGCTGGCCGAAGGCCGCCTGATGAACCTCGGCTGCGCCACCGGCCACCCGAGCTTCGTGATGAGCAACTCGTTCTCGAACCAGACGATTGCGCAGATCGAACTGTTCAACAACCACGCGCAGTACGACAAGTGCGTCTACACGCTGCCGAAGCACCTCGACGAGAAGGTCGCGCGGCTGCACCTGGACAAGCTCGGCGTGAAGCTGACCAAGCTCAGCAAGAAGCAGGCGGAGTACCTCGGCGTGTCGGCCGAGGGCCCGTTCAAGCCGAGCCACTACCGGTACTGAGAAGAAGCGGCCACCGGCCGCTTCCTCTCAGTCGCCTGCCGGGCCGCCGCGACGCGGCGTCCGGTTGCTGGCGAGTTGCACCGGGGGCGCCGCTGCGGCGGCGATGGACCTGGCGCTCGCCATCGGCGAGGAACGAGCGGCCGCCGGCCGCTTCCCCTCAGTCGCTTGCCGGCGCGGCCGCGACGCGGCGTCCGGTTGCTGGCGAGTTGCACCGGGGGCGCCGCTGCGGCGGCGATGGACCTGGCGCACGCCATCGGCGAGGAACGAGCGGCCGCCGGCCGCTTCCTCTCAGTTGCTTGCCGGCGCGGCCCCGCGCTCAGAACACGGCCAGGTTCGCGAGCGGCCAGAAGCGCGCGCGCACGCGGCCCTTCAGCAGGCTCTCGTCGAGCAGGCCGAAGTCGCGCGAATCGCAGCTGACCGGCCGGTTGTCGCCGAGCACGAAGAACTGGCCCGGCGGCACCGTCAGTTCGGCGAGCACCTGGTGATCCGGGATGCAGCCGTAGTCGTCGGCCACTTCGCCGTTGACGATCAGGACGCCGTCGCGCATCGCGACGCGGTCGCCCGGCAGCGCGACGACGCGCTTCACGAAGTCGACCTCGGGGTTGCGCGGGTAACGCAGGATCACGACGTCGCCGCGGCGCACGTCGCCGAGGCTGTAGGACACGCGGTCGACGACCAGACGGTCACCGTCGTGCAGGCATGGCTCCATCGACGTGCCCTTGACGACCGAGACCTGGATTACGAACAGGTGCACCAGCACCATCAGCGTCGCGCCGAGCATCGCGTCGACGACGAAGCGCGTGGTCGGTGACACCCGGCGCCGGCGCAGCAGCGCACCGGCCAGGGCCTGGCGCCGCAGACGGCGCAGCAAGGGAGCACGAAACCGCATCGGCGGGCGTATCGGCGGCTGCCCTGGGGTGCTTGAGCGCCGCGCGCCACGGCTGCGGTCGCGTCGGGGCTAGGGGAAACCCCGTAAAGGCCGGCCGGCGCGCGCGCCGAAAGAGCCGGCAACCTCTCGCCTGTCGCTAGCGCCATGAATCCATCGAGCCTCGGCCATCTCGCCCAGCAGGAGAAGACGCGCAGGGAAATCCTGCACAAGAGCGATCTGATCCCGCCTCTTCCCGACCTCGTGGCCGTGGTGCTCAGCGCGCTGAACCGCCAGGAGACCGAGCCGCAGGACCTCGAGCATCTGATGCAGAACGACCAGGTCCTGGTCGCGAAGATGCTGGCGATGGTCAACTCGCCGTTCTACGGCCTGAGTCGCAGCATCCGCACGGTGCGCGAGGCGGTGATGGTGCTCGGCTTCCGCGGGGTGCGCAGCCTCGTGCTGGCCACGAGCACCGCGAAGTTCCTGCAGCGTGACTACTCGTGTTACGGCCACGACCAGAAGGGGCTGTGGATGCACGCGGTCTGCGTCGCGAGCGGAGCCAAGGCGCTGGCCAAGGAGTGCCGGCTCGGCGCCGATGCCGCCGAGCAGCTGTTCGTCGCCGGCTTGCTGCACGACATCGGCAAGATGCTGCTGGTGCCCTACCTCGCCGCGAGCCAGAAGCGGCTCGATCCGAAGCAGTCGATCGTCGAGTTCGAGCGCAACCTGATCGGCATCGACCACACCGAGGCCGGCGCGCTGGTGACCGCGAAGTGGAACCTCGCGCTCGAGGTGCAGGACGTGATCAAGTCGCACCACGACCACGCCGACGGCCCGAGCGGCCGCGCCCTGGCGATCGTCCGCCTCGCCGATGCCGTCGCGCACGAGCGCGGCACCGGTTACCTGCCGGGCCATGCGCCGCTCAGCGAAGTGCTGCCGGCCGACCTGACGGCGCTGTCGCTGACGCGGGAGACCTGGTCCGCCGTGCGCGACGACGTCGCCGCCCGCATGGACGAGGCGACCGCGGCCCTGGCGAACCTGGGTTCCTGACCGCCGACGATGCCGAACACGGTCGGAACGACTGCGACTGCGGCAGCACTGGTGCGCCTGCACGAGGTCCGCACGCGCGAAGAGCTCGACGAACGCTTCGCGCGCGACCTCGCCGGGCTCTTGCCGGAGACCGACCTCGCCGTCTGCACCAACGAGGCCGACGAACGCAGCGTGGTGCGGTTCGCGGTCGGCGCGCGGTTCCGTGCCGCGGTGGGCGGCGACAGTGCGGGCCTCACGCCGGCCGTCTGGCTGCCGATCCACTTCCGCGGTCACCGGATCGGCGGAGCGGCCGTCGGGCGGGAGCTCGGGGATGCGGAGCGGGCCGAACTCGCCGATGCGCTCGCGCACTACGGCACCGCGCTGGCCAATCTGACGCTGGGCCAGGAGGCGCAGCGCGACGCGAACGAGTACTTCGTGATCCTGCAGGCGCTCGAGCAGGGCATCGTGCTGTTCCAGGAGGAGGATGCCGAGGCGCTGAAGGCGCGCCTGCTGCACCAGGCGATGTGCATCGTCGAAGCCTCCGCGGGCGCGCTGTACGTGCTGCGTGAGGTCGGTGACGCCAACTCGGGGCTCGCCCTCGAACAGGTGCTCGGGATCCCGGAGGAACTCGTCAACGGCTTCCGCGGGCGCGATGGCGTCGCCTGGCCGGATGCGTTGCTGAGCCAGCCGACGCAGGTGCTGGAGCGGGTCGACGGCGAGTTGCCGCTGCTCGCGCCAGGCCAGGTGCCGGCGGTGCTGCGCAGCATCGCGGTCGTGCCGCTGAGCTACCACGGCGTCGACGCGGGCCTGTGCCTGTTGTTCAACCCGCAGACCGGCGCCGCGGTGTCGCGCGAAGTCGCGGCCCGGCTGCAGAGCTTCGGACTGCTCGGTGCGGCGCTGCTGCACCGCCTGCGCCTCGAGGCCGTGCACGCCGTCAGTCGGTCGCGCGAACGCGAGCTGCAGATCGCGCAGACGATCCAGCAGCGCCTGCTGCCGAGCGCCGCGCCGGTGACGCCGGGTTTCGGCTACGCCTGGGTGCTGCTGACCGCGCAGAACATCGGCGGCGACTACCTGGACGTGTTCGAGGCCCGCCCGGGCTCGGTGCGTGGCATCGTCGCCGATGCATCCGGCCACGGCATCAACTCGGCGCTGTTGATGAGCTCGTTCCGCTCGACCTACCGCGCCAAGGCGCCGGACCAGCGGGTCGAAGTGCTCGCGGCGACGCTGAACGAGGTCGTCGTCGACGAGGTCGGGCCGACCGGCATGTTCATCACGGCCGTGATGTACGAACTCGACTGTGCGACGCGCCGCATGCGGCTCGCCAGCGCCGGGCACACGCCGAGCATGGTGTTCCGGGCGCGGACCGGCACGGTCGAGATCCTCGACAGCGACGGGCCGCCGCTCGGCTTCCTGGCCGGCGCCACCTACGGCAACCACGAGATCCGGCTCGAATCCGGCGACGTGGTGCTGCTCTACACCGACGGCATCACCGAGGCCGCCAACGGCGAACTCGACATGTACGGCGAGGAGCGGCTGTCGGCCGTGTTGCGGGCCAACGCGATGGGCTCCGCCGACCAGCTGCTGGCTGCCGTGCGCCGCGACGTCGGTTCGTTCTGCGGCCGCGAACGCTACGAAGACGACCTGTCGCTGGCCGTCGTGCGCGTCGAGTAGCGCATTCGGCGCCCGCGCGGCACTCAGAAGTGTTTGCGCCGCGTGCTGCTGTCGATGCCGAGCGCCTTGCGGTACTTCGTCACGGTGCGGCGCGCGATGTGGATGCCGCGGCTGCCGAGCTCTTCGACCAGCTGGTCGTCCGACAGCGGCGCGTCCTTGTCCTCGGCGTCGACGATCTGTCGCAGCGTGTCCTTGATCGCCTGCTGGCTGACCATGTCGCCGGCGTCCGACATCGTGCCGCTGCTGAAGAAGCGCTTCATGTCGAAGATGCCCTGCGGCGTCTGGATGTACTTGCCGGAGGCGGCGCGGCTGACCGTCGAGATGTGCACGTGCACCGCGTCGGCGATGTCCTGCATCTTCATTGGCTTCAGGTGCTGCACGCCGTGGCGCAGGAAGCCCTCCTGGCGGCGCACGATCTCGTTGGCGACACGCTCGATGGTGTTCTGCCGCTGGTGCACGGCTTCGATGAACCACTTCGCGGCGTCGATCTTGCGGCGCAGGTACTCGTAGACCTTCGGGTCGTTGCGCGCCTCCTGCAGCAGGTTGCGGTAGATCGGCGAGATCGCGAGGTCTGGCAGCGAACCGCGCTGCGTGCGCACCTCGAACTTGCCGTCGTTCTCCTCGACGAACACGTCGGGCACGACGCCGCTGGTCGGCGGCCCGGAGAACTCGGCGCCCGGGTGCGGGTTGCAGTGCACGCGCAGGAACTCCCAGCTCTCCTTGACCTCGTCGATCGCGGCGCCGGTTTCCTTGGCGATCTTCGGCAGCTTGTTCATCGCCAGGTCGTCGAGGTGCTGCTCGACGATGCGGCGCGTCAGCGGCCGCACGAAGTTCATGTGGTCCAGCTGCATCAAGAGGCAGTCGCGCAGGTCGCGCGCGCCGACGCCGATCGGCTCGAGGTCGCGCACCACTTCGATCGCTTCCTCGGCGAGCGGCAGCGGCACCGCCAGCTGCTGCGCGATCTGCTCGGTCGTTTCGCGCAGCCGGCCGTCCTCGTCGAGCGAGAACACGACGTGCTCGATCACGCGGATCAGCGCCGGGTCCGATTCCTGGGTCCGGACCTGCGTCATCAGATGCTCGGGCAGCGACGTCGAGCGGCCCGGCGTGTTGGCGAGCGCCTCGAGCTTCTTGTCCTCCTCGTCGCCCGAGTAGCTCGAGCCGCGCAGCCGCCAGTTCGGCTCCATGCGCGCTTCGAGCTGGTCGATCTCGGCGGCGAACTCGCGCTGCAGCCGGTCCTCGATCTGCTGCGGCGGTTCGGCTTCGGGCGCCGGCGCGCCGTCGGTGCGCTCGCTTTCGTCCTTGCGCTCCAGGAAGACGTTCTCCTGCAGCTCCTGCTCGATCTGGTCCTTCAGTTCCAGCAGCGGCAGCTGCAGGACCTGCATGGCCTGGATCATCTGCGGCGACTGCACCAGTCGCTGTTCGGTCCGCAGAGACTGGGTCAGGCCTAGACGCATGCCCTCTTTGTAGCGAGGGGCTCGGCCCAGGTCACGGTGGCGCGCCCGGCATTTCGCACCGGTCCGCGCGGATCACCAGCGGAACTGCGTCTGCCAGCGCGTGCGAAGCAGCTGACCGTCCAGCATCATCGACGGTGCGTCGCCGTGGTCGACCGCGACGCCGTTGCCGACCCCGCCGTCCAGGCTGGCCCGGGCCGAGGCGACTTCGGTCGGCATCAGGTTGCCGCCGCTGGGCACGACGCTGCGCAGTTGCGGCTGCGGCGCCTGCACGCACTGCGTCAGCAGCTGCACGTGCTGCTGCTCGCCCCAAGGCGCGCAGCGGCAGCGCAGCCAGGAACCGGACTGCAGCGTGCGTATGGCGGGGTTGTACACGCTCGCCTCCTGCGCGATCTCGACCCAGAGCTGGTCGATCACGCGGGTCTCGAGCAGGCGGGCCACCGTGGCCTCGCGGCCGAGCAGCGTCGGCAGCACGACTTCATGCAACGGCGCCGCGCCGTCGCCGGCCCCGCGCACCTCGTGCTGGATCGTGACGTTGCGTACAGCGCGGTCCTGCAGACCGCGCAGCGTGGCCTCGACCCGGCTGCGCACGGCTTCGCTGCCGATGACGCACAGGTTGCCGCTGTCGATTTGGACGTGCGTCTGCTCGTTCTCGGCGTCGGCGCCGAGCGCTGTGCGCACCAGTTCCTGCAGGAGGCCCGGGTCGATGCACCCGAAGCCGGGGCCGACCTCGCTGAACTCGAGCGGGTCGCCGGCGTCGGCGTCGGGGTACGGGCTCGGCGGCGAGGCGCGTTCCTGCAAGGCGGAGCTGACCAGCGCACTGCAGGGCAGCACGGCGAAGTTGCCGAGCGTCGTCGACGGCGGCGGCACGGAACTGGTGATGCGCACCGTCAGCACGTAGCGCCCACCGCCGGCCGCGTGGCCTCGGAGCGTCACTGCGAGGCCGCCGCCGTTGGCGACCCGCGCGGAACACGCCCCATAGACGGTCTCGAGCGTCGGCAGATCGAGATCCGGCTGGCCCGCCACGCCGGTCGGCACGGTGCGCACGGCGCCGCGGCGTTGGGCGAAGCCGAACTGCACGTGCAGCGCGAAGTCGTCGCCGCCGAGCAGGGCGTGGGGCAGCACGACGACGCGGCCACCCTCGCCGAATGCGTCCGTCATCGGCGGCGAGATCGACTGCTTCTGGGCGACCTCGGTGTCGACGTCGGCGACGTAGCGCGACCACCGCTGGCCGTCGAGCGCGACGGCGCGTGCCGGCTGCGTCGCGGCGGTGCTGCGCCAGAGCGGCTCGCGGTCGCCGAACACGGTGCGCCAGTCACCGGGGCCGAGAACGGCCGGCGGCGTGGCCAGGTCGGCGCCCGACCACACGGCGGTCTCGATCGTCAGCGGTCGCAGCAGCGCCTGCGCGATCTGGTTCACTTCGTCGCGCACCTGGCCGACCATCGCGGTCGGACCGAGCACCATCAGGTCGGAACCGTGCGGCTGGATCGACAGGATGCCGTTGCCGGTCGCGTCGGCGTGCAGGAAGTTCAGCAGCTGCACGACGTTGTCGCACTCGATCGCCGAGTCGGCGTCGGCCACGTGCAGCAGGTCGGGGCGGCCGTCGGTCCAGCGCAGCATCGTGCCGAACGGCGGTGGCGTGATGCCGTGGCGGAGGCCGCACAGGTGCTGCAGAGACAGCATCTCGAGCACGTTCGGCGGCTGCTGCGGCAACGGGGCAGTCGACAGCAGGAAGGAGAGCAAAACAGTCGTCATCGGCGGTCGGCCTCGGGCTTTGGAGTGGGTGGGATGCGGGACGGATGCGGCGATGGCTGCGGCGCTGCGCGCGGACGCGGCGCTTCAGTCGTCGAGCGCGGCGACCGTGCCGCGGAACCAGCCGGCGACGCGCGGGAACTCGGCGAACGAACCGTGCCGCAGCAGCGCGCGCGCTTCGGCGTCGAGCCCGAGCGCCGCGAGCCAATCGACGGTCGCGGGCAGCCCGGCGCGCGCCAGCGCCGCTCGCAGCAGGTGGTCGTCCTGACACTGCGCCGCCAGGTCGGCGAGCTCGTGCCGCGGGCGGTGCGCCAGCGCGAACGCGGCCGCATGGCTCTCGAGGAACGAACCGCGCTGCAGCCAGTCGAGCAGCAGCTGCAACGTGGGCGCGCCGCTGGCTTCGCCCAGCGCCAGCAGGCAGCGCACGCGCTGCGGCGACGAGCCGGTCTGCGCCAGCGCCGCGGCGACCTCGTCGAACACGTGGTCGGGCTGGTGGCGGAACCAGGCCATCGGTGCGGCATCGGTGTCGGCGATCTCGCCGCGGGCCACCAGGTCGTGCCAGACGTCGAGCAGCAGATCGGCGGCGCCGACCGCGCGCGCGCCGCAGCGCAGTGCTGCGGCCAGCACCGGCGGGCGTTCGGGATGGCGCCGCATCAGCCGCACCAGGGCGGCGTCGAGCGTCGGCACGCCGAGGCGCGCGGCGACCGTCAGTGCGGCCAGGTCGGTGTCGGTGGGGGCGCCGCGGCGGGTCTCGGCCAGCTGCAGCGCCGACCGCAGTTGCTGCTGGAACAGCGCGTCGCCGCGCACGAGGGCGAGGCAGCGGCCGTGCAGTTCGCGTTCGCCACCGCCGCGGTCGCCGAGCCCGGCCAGGACCGCCAACTGGTCCAGAAACGCGTGCGTCGGCAGCGGCGCGCGTGGCGGCGTGACCTGCGCCAGTGCGGCGAGCCGCTGTTCGGTCGGCGCCGACCGATCGCCGATCGTCCGCCAGGCCAGCCGGCGGTCCGGTGCCGGTGCCTCGACCGGCGGCCGGCTGCGCCGGCGCAGGGTGCCGCCAGCGACCTCGATGTCGGTGACGCTGGCCTGGCGCAGCGGCACCGCGGCGGCGGCGGTCGGCGCGGCCGGCACGTCCGACCGGCAGCCGGCCGGCAGGCCCGTGTCCGGCAGGCCCGTGGCCGGCAGGCTCGCGCACACTTCGGCGGCCGCCCGTCGTTCCGCGGCGGCGAACGCCCACGTCGACCACGCCGCCAGCACCGCCAGCACCAGCAGTGCCGCCGCGGGCCACACCGCGACGCGCGCCACGTTTGCCGGCGTCACGGTTGCCGGCGCCACGGTTGCCGCCGCCACGGTTGCCGGCGTCGCCGCGGTCACGGCCGCGAACCAGCGTTGCGCCAGTGGATCGAGTTCGCCGCGGCCGGCGGTGCCGACCCGCGCCGCGAGCACGGCGTCGAGCCGCCGCGCGCGCTGCAGCTGGCGCCGGCACGCGGCGCAGTCCTGCAGGTGCGCTCGCAGCGTCGCGTCGTCGACCAGCGCGAAGCCACTGCCGTCGTCGACGTCGCCGTCGAGGAAGCGCGCCAGCACGGCGTCGCTGCGCGGGCAGTCGGGGCTCGGCGTCGTGCGGTTCATGGTTCGAGGTGCTCCCGGACGCGGTCGAGCACCTTGCGGCGGGCGGCCAGCACGTGCATGCGTGCCGCGACCGGCGTGCAGGCCAGCACGGCGGCGATCGCGGCGTAGTCCATGCCTTCGACGGCGCGCAGGTGCAGGGCCGTGCGCTGGCGCGGCGTCAGCCGTTCCATCGCCTCGTCGAGCCGGTCCTGCAGCTCGCGCGCCATCGCCGCGTCGGCGGCTGGCGTGCCGAGACCGTCGGGCACGTCGACGTCGAGCGGTTCGGCCCGGAACGAGCGCTGCCAGCGCTGCGGTTCGGACGCCAGCCGCACCAGGATCCGGTAGAGCCACGTGCGCAGCGCGGCGTCGCCGCGGAAGGCCGGCAGGCCGCGGAAGGCGCGGACCAGGGTCTCCTGGACCAGGTCCTCGGCCCAGTGCGGGTCGCGGCAGTGCCGGCGCGCCAGCGCCAGCAGGCCGGCCAGGTAGGGGCGCATCAGCGGCTGGAAGGCTGCGCCGTCGCCGGCCTGGCAGCGGCCGAGCCACAGCCGTTCGTGTTCGGTCGGTTCGCTCGGCTGCGGTCGTGATCCCACGCGCGGGTGCATGTTCCGTTGCGCCTTGGAGCCGGGGGGCCCCGCGAGCGTAAGCGGAAATCCGCCAACCGTCAGTGGGTTGGGGTCAGCGCCAGCGCAGCTGGCCGTACAGCGAGAACCAGAAGCTCAGGATCAGCGCCACCGCGATCGCCGCCGCCAGCGCGTAGATGCCGACCGCGATCGACCGCAGCAGCAGGGCCACACTGCGCTGGCTGACCTCGCGGCGCCGCTGCAGGGCCCGGGTCAGCGCGTCCTCGAGCGTGCCGGCGCGTTCCCCCGCGGCGAGCAGCGAGCGGGTGTCCGGATGCAGTGCCACGGCCTCCGCCAGCGCCTCGGTCAGCGTGCGGCCGCTGCCGAGCACGCGGCCGGCGACCGCCAGCCGGCGCTGCAGCGCCGGGTTCGGCACCGCGGCCAGCGCGTTCGCGTGGGCCTCGACGATCGGCACGCCGGCGCCGTAGAGCGACTGCAGGGTCTCGAGGTAGGGGATCTCGGCGAGGTCGGTCACGAGCCGGCCGACCACCGGCAGACGGTTGCAGCGTTCGTCGCCGCGGCGCAGGCCGCGCCGCAACCCGAACGCGACCGCGACCAGCAGCGCCAGCAACACCGTGAGGCCGATCGGGAAGCCGTAGTGGCCGATCACCGGGGCCGTCGCCAGCGAGGCCAGCATCGCGACGCCGAGCAGCGCGGCCGGATACAGCAGGTGCAGCAGCAGGTTGCGCCGCTGCGCCGCACGCTGGCGGCGCTGCTCGGCGCGCGCGCGCAGCGCCGGACCGACGCGGCCCGACCGCCAGGCGGCGGCCAGCACGACCTCGTCGCTCGGCGAGAGGCGCACGTCGCGGCGCCGCAGCAGTTCGATCGCGGTGCGTTCGCCGTCGCCGCCCCTGGCGCCGAGCTGGGACGTCGGCAGGCCCGCGTCGAGCAGCGAGGCCAGCTCGTCGAACTGCATCGCGGCGCGCTCGTCGGCGGCGATCGACAACATCGTGGTCAGCGGAAGTGCTTGCTGAGCTTCAGGGCCTGGCCCTGGTAGTGCGAACTGAGACGGCGGTCACCGTAGACGACTTCCGGCGTCTCCTGGGTGCGGAAGAACTCGAGCTTGAAGAACACCTGGCCGTCCTCGAGCAGGAACGGCACGTCGTGGGGGCGCACCTCGAGCACCGCGCGCGTGCCGTGCTCGCCGCCGAAGCCGTTGTCGAAGAAGCCGGCGTAGTTGGTGCGCAGCTCGCCGATGCCGACGTCGTAGGCGACCATCTCGGCGGCCAGGTGCTTCGGCACGCGGATCCGTTCCTTCGAGGCGAAGATGTAGAACTCCTCGGGCTCGACGATCAGGCGGGCGTCCTTCGGTTCGGGCACCGGTTCGAAGAACGCGTCGGCGTCGTGGCCGGCCTCGTGCTGCATGTCGACGATGCCGGTGTAGCGGCGCGCGACGTAGCCGACCGGGCCCTGGATGTCGCGGTCGCGACGGATCGCGACGCCCATCATCAGGCCGCGGTCGATGCGCAGACGTTCGAGCGGCAGCGGCGTGCCGCGGTCGTCGAACAACAGCGGCGCGCGGCGGTGTTCGGCGCGCAGGTCGTCGTCGGACAGCGCCGCGTTGCCCTGCGAGAAGCGGATCTGGCACAGCGACAGGCCGGTGCGCACGCGCACCGGGAAGCTGCGTGGCACGATCTCGAGGTAGAGCGGACCGGTGTAGCCCGGCGGCACCGTCTCGAAGCGGCCGCAGCGGTCGGCGAGCAGGCGCGTGAACAGGTCGAGCCTGCCGGTCGACGACTTCGGGTTGGCGCGGATCAGGTGCGGCAGCGGCTCGGCGATGCGCTCGAGCAACGGCACGATGTAGCAGTGGCCCTTCTCGAGCACGGCCCCATCGGTGAGGTCGAACGCGTAGAGCGTCATCTCCTCGAGCCGGTCGGCGACGCGCACGTTCTCGGGCAGGAAGCCGGAGCGCACGCGGTAGCCGCGGGTCGCGAGCCGCAGGTCCAGCGAGCTCGGCTGGATCTGCGTCGGCGCGATCGCCGGGGTGGACTGCAGCGCGCCGCGCTCGATCAGCTGGCGGATCTGCTGGTAGACGAGGATGCCGTCGGTCACGGGCACCGAGGCTAGCCGGCCGCGGGCGCGATGTCCCGCGGCGATTGCGGCCGGCGCGGCCGCGGCTCAGCGGCTCGCGGCCAGTTCCGGCGCGGCGGGGTCGGCGGGCGCCGCGGTGCGCAGGTACTCGTCGAGCGCGAAGCTGTCGACCGCCACCGCCTCGGCCCGAGCCAGCTCGGCGTCCTGCACCAGGCGCCGCTCGGCGTCGGTCAGGATGCCGCCCTCGCAGGCCTGGTCCAGCAGCTGCGCCGGCCGTGCCTTGGGCAGGCGGCCCTGGCGCACGGCGTCCTTCAGCTTCTTCAGCACCGGTTCCGCGTCGGCGCACAGCTGCAGCGCGTGTTCGAGGCGGCCGAGCGCCGAGGTCGGGTCCTGCGGCAGGTGGATGCGGCTGGTCAGCCGGTCGCGCTGCGAGCCCGGCTCGAGCAGCGTGCGCGCGACGCGCTGGCCGGTGCCGTCGGTCGGGCCCTTGCCGAACGGGTTGATGCGCGCCCACAGGCCGCCGGGCCAGCGCAGCGCGTGGCCCAGCACCGGCAGCCGCAGGTTCTGGAACAGGCCCTCGCGCGCGGTCTGCATGCGCGCGAACGCCGTCTCCAGCGTCCAGTGCAGCAGCGGCGCGTCCTCGCTGCGGCGGCCGTCGGCCTCGTAGCGGCGCAGTGCGGCGCTGGCGAGGAACAGCCACGAGAACCAGTCGGCGAACCGGCCGGTGATCTTCTCCTTGCGCTTCAGGTCGCCGCCGAGCGCGCCCATCGCGACGTCGGCCAGCAGCGCGAACTCGGCCGAGGCCCAGTTCAGCCGCCGCCAGTGGCGCCGCGTCGTCGCGCCGCCGGGCGTCCAGGTCAGCCAACCGCGCGAGAGGCCGAGCAGCACCGTGCGCACGGCGTTGCGCAGCACGTGGCCGGTGTGGCGCCAGAAGTTCGCGTCGAACGCCCGGCGGTCGTTCTTCGCGATCGCGTCGATCTCGGCGTAGGCGTGCGGGTGGCAGCGGATCGCGCCCTGGCCGAAGATCATCAGCGTGCGGGTCAGGATGTTGGCGCCTTCGACGGTGATGCAGATCGGCGTGCCGATGTAGCCGTGCGCGATCAGGTTGCGCGGGCCGCGCGAGATCGCCGCGCCGCCCATCACGTCCATGCCGTCGTTGACCACGGCGCGCCACAGCTCGGTCGTGTTGTACTTCGCGATCGCGGTGACGACCGCCGGCTTCTGGCCGGCGTCGAGACCGCCGCAGACGTAGCGGCGCGCGGCCTCGAGCAGCCACGTGCTGCCGGCGATGCGCGCCAGCGGTTCCTCGATGCCTTCGAAGCGGCCGATCGCCAGGCCGAACTGCTGGCGCACCGCGGCGTAGGCGCCGACGGCCCGCGCGACCAGCTGCGCGCCGCCGACCGCGGTCGCCGGCAGCGAGATGCCGCGGCCCGCGGCGAGGCATTCCATCAGCATCTGCCAGCCGCGGCCGGCGCCGGCGGCACCGCCGAGGATCGCATCTTCGAGCGGCACGACGACGTCCTTGCCGCTGGTCGGGCAGTTGTAGAACGGCACGCCCATCGGGTCGTGCCGGCGGCCGAGCACGACGCCCGGCGTGCTGGTCGGGATCAGCGCGCAGGTGATGCCGGGGCGCGGTCCCTTGCCGAGCAGGTTGTCGGGGTCGTGCAGCTGGAACGCCAGGCCCAGCACGGTCGCGACCGCGGCCAGCGTGATGTAGCGCTTGTTCCAGGACAGCCGCAGCATCAGCCGCCCGTCCTCGCCGCGGAACACCACGCCGGTCGAACTGATCGCGCCGGCGTCGGAGCCGGCGCCCGGTTCGGTCAGCGCGAAGCACGGGATCTCGTCGCCGCTCGCGAGCGCGGGCAGCCAGCGCTGCTTCTGCGCGTCGGTGCCGTAGTGCGACAGCAGTTCGGCCGGGCCCAGCGAGTTCGGCACCATCACGGTGATCGCGAGCGGCATCGACCGCGACGTCAGTTTGGTGACGACCGCGCTGTTGGCCGAGGCGGACAGGCCGAGGCCGCCGTACGACTTCGCGATGATCAGGCCGAAGAAGCGCTGCTGCTTCAGGTAGGCCCAGACCTCGGGCGGCAGGTCGCGTTCCTGGTGCACGCGCCAGTCGTCGGTCATCTTGCACACCGTTTCGACCGGGCCGTCGAGGAACGCGCGCTCCTCTTCGGTCAGGTCCGGGTAGTCGGCGGTGGCGAGCCGCTTCAGGTTCGGCTTGCCGGAGAACAGCTCGCCGTCGAGCCACACCGTGCCGGCGGCGATCGCCTCGCGTTCGGTGTCGGAGATCGCCGGCATGAAGCCCGAGCTGCGCATCCAGTGCAGCAGCCGGTCGCTGAGCAGCGCCCGGCGCAGCGGCCGCAGCAGCAGCACCGCGAACGGTGGCGCGATCACGAGCCAGGCCCACCAGGCGACGTCGAGGGCGATGCCGAGCACGGCGACCACGGCGGCGCACAGCCACAGCGGGGCGCCGAGGAACACGACGCCGAGCAGCAGCGCCGTGCAGAGAAGGACTTGCGACCAGGTCGGCCAGTCCGCGAGGACCCCTTGGAACGGTTGGAGCATGGTGCGGCGTCGGTTCGGGCCTTTCGCCGGCTATCGGCATTACCGACGGCGTGCCTGTGGGCGCCGTCGTTCCTAGTCGCCGAGGGGGCGTTCGGCTACCTGGCGGCGCGCACGGTCCGGTGCCACCGCGGTGGCGTCACAGCGGCCGCGCGAAGTGCAGGTCGCAGCCGTGGTGCCCGGTGGCGCCCTCGGCGCGGCACAACGCCGTGAAACCGTGTGCGCGGTAGAGGTGCTGGGCTGCGGTCATCCACGACGTCGTCTCGAGGTAGCAGCGCCGGAACCCCGCCGCGCGCATCTCGGCCAGCAGCAGTTCGAGCAGGGCGTGACCGAGGCCGAGCCCACGCGCCGCCGGCCGGAAGTACATCTTGCGCAGTTCGCAGGTGGCCGCCTCGACGGTGCTGCCGGCCAGCGGCGCGAAGCCGCCGCCGCCCTGCACGGTGCCACTGTGTTCGACCACGTAGTAGCGCGCTGTCGCACTGCCGTAGTGCGCGCTCATCGCGGCGACTTCGGCGTCGTGGATCGCGAAGCCCTGGCCCGTGCACCGGAACTCGGTCATCACGTCGCGGATCGTCGCCGCGACCTCGGCGTCGTCGGCGGGTCGGATCGGCCGCAGGATCCAGGTCTGCGGCAGGCCCGGCGGGCTCATGCGGAGAACAACTCGTCGAGCGTGGTGGCGTCGAGGATGCGTTCAGCGAGCCGGTCGAGTTCGGCGAGGCTCCTGGTGCGGAGGCGGGGTTCGGCGGTGCCGGCGGCGTCGGTGCCGAAGCGGCGCGCGATCTGGCGCAGCAGCAGGGTCGCGCGGCCTTCGCGGGTGCCCTCGGCCTTGCCTTCCGCGAGCCCGACCGAACGCCCCTCGGCGCGCCCTTCGTCGCGGGTCTGGGTCAGCGTCGAGACGAACTTCTTCTTCATGGTGTCGTCGGTGAGTTGGTGGTCCAGAACCCGGTGCACGACCG
>JAEUHR010000042.1 GCA_016794425.1 Planctomycetota bacterium | reverse complement strand
GCCATGGTCGGCTGGTAACCGACGGCGCTCGGCAGGCGGCCGAGCAGTGCCGACACTTCCGAGCCCGCCTGCACGAAGCGGAACACGTTGTCGACGAACAGCAGCACGTCCTTGCCTTCCTGGTCGCGGAAGTACTCGGCCATGGTCAGGCCGGTCAGTGCCACGCGCAGGCGCGCGCCCGGGGGCTCGTTCATCTGGCCGAACACGAGCACGGCGTTGTCGAGCACCGAGGCCTTCTGGCCCTTGGCGTCCGTGTATTCGGCTTCGGCCATTTCCAGCCAGAGGTCGTTGCCCTCGCGCGTGCGTTCGCCGACGCCGCAGAACACCGAGAAGCCGCCCTTCTCGACGGCGGTGATGCGGATCAGCTCCTGGATGAGCACCGTCTTGCCGACGCCTGCACCACCGAAGAGGCCGATCTTGCCGCCCTTCGCGAACGGGCACAGCAGGTCGACGACCTTGATGCCGGTCTCGAAGACCTCGGTGATCGCCTGCTGGTCCTCGAACTTCGGCGCCGGGCGGTGGATCGGCAGCGTCGCCTTCGCGGCGACCGCGGCCATCGGCTTGCCCGTGCGCGGGTGCGGCACGTTGACCTCGAGCGCGCGGCCCAGCACGTCGAACAGGCGACCGCGGGTCGCGTCCCCGACCGGCACCGAGATCGGTGCGCCGGTGTCGGTGGCGGGCATGCCGCGGCTCATGCCGTCGGTCGACGACATGGCGACACAGCGCACCGACGAGTTGCCGAGCTGCTGCGCCACCTCGAGCACGAGGTCGATGCCCCGCTGCTTGTCGACGACGGTGATCGCGTTGTAGAGGTTCGGCACGTGGCCTTCGGCGAACTGCACGTCCACCACGGGGCCGAACACCTGGAGGATCTTGCCTTGCACTTGGGTCGCGGTCGTCACGTCTTTCCTCGGGTCGAATGCTGTCAGTTGGATGCGGATGGGGCCGGGCTCTCGCGCGCTCGGGATGAGCGGGACGATCAGCTGACGGCGCTGGCGCCGCCGACGATGTCGAGCAGCTCCTTGGTGATGTTCTCCTGCCGCGCGCGGTTGTAGACCTTCTTCAGGCCCTTGTTCATGCGGACGGCGGCGTCGGTCGCGCTCTTCATCGCCATGCGGCGGCTCGCGTGCTCACTGGCCAGCGACTGCAGCATCGCGTCGAAGATCACGGTCTCGAGGTAGCGCGGCATCAACCGGTTGAACACCGTGTTGGCGTCCGGCTCGAGCAGGAAGTCGAGTTCGTAGTCGTCCGCCGCGGCCTCGCCGACCGCGATCGTGCGGATCGGCAGGAACGGTTCCTGCGTCGGCACGAACTTGATCATCGACTGGAAGCGCGTGTAGTAGAGGCGCACTTCGTCGACCAGACCGCTCGTGAAGGCCTCGACCAGCGCGTCGGCGACCAGCTTCGCGGCCGTGAAGTCGGCCTTGTCGAGCGCCGGCTCGACGAAGAAGCGCTCGACGTGGAAGCCGCGGCGCTGCAGCCAGGTGTAGCTCTTGCGGCCGTAGCACCAGAACTTGACCTGCTTGCCTTCGGCCTGCAGTGCGTCGGCGATCCTCTTCAGCGAGAACAGCAGGTTGCTGTTGTAGCTGCCGCAGAGACCGCGGTCCGACGACACGACGAAGATGCCGACCGTCCGGACTTCGCGACCGACGAACAACGGCAGATCACCGGCGCCGGTGACCTTGCCGGCCAGCCGCTCGATCATGTGCCGGATCTCCTCGGTGTACGGGTGGAAGCTCTGCGCCTTCGCCTGCACCTTGCGCAGCTTCATCGACGCGACCATCTCCATCGCGCGCGTGATCTGCGCGATGCTGGCCACCGACTTGATGCGGCCGCGGAGTTCCTTGAGGTTGGCCATGGGTCAGCTTCGGGCAGTCGTCTGCGGGGATGCGGGAGCCGGCGCGCGCCGGCTCATGCCAGGAACTGGGCCTTGAACTGCTTGCAGAGCTCGTCGCAGCGCTTCTGCAGGTCATCGGTCCACTTCTTGTCCTTGCGGATCGACTCGAGCACGTTGGCGTGGCTCGACCGCAGGAACGCGAGGTACTTCTTCTCGAAGTCGCCGACGCGGTTCAGCGGCACGTCGTCGAGCGCACCGCTCGAACCGGCGTAGAGCACCACGACCTGTTCCTCGACCGGCACCGGGCCGAACTCGGGCTGCTTCAGCAGCTCGGTCATGCGCTGGCCGCGCGTCAGCGCCTGCTGCGTCGTCTTGTCGAGGTCGCTGCCGAACTGCGCGAACGCCGCCAGCTCGCGGAACTGCGCCAGCTGGATGCGCAGGCCGCCGGCGATCTTCTTCATCGCCGGAATCTGCGCCGAACCACCGACGCGCGACACCGAGATGCCGGCGTTGACCGCCGGGCGCTGACCGGCGTTGAACAGCGACGACTCGAGGAAGATCTGGCCGTCGGTGATCGAGATCACGTTGGTCGGGATGTAGGCCGACACGTCACCTTCCTGCGTCTCGACGACCGGCAGCGCCGTCATCGAACCGCCGCCCTTCTCCTTCGACAGCTTGGCGGCGCGCTCCAGCAGACGGCTGTGCAGGTTGAACACGTCGCCCGGGAACGCCTCGCGGCCCGGCGGCCGGCGCAGCAGCAGCATGACCTGGCGGTACGCCAGCGCCTGCTTGTAGAGGTCGTCGTAGGCGATCACGACGTGGCGGCCCTCGTCGCGCAGCCGTTCGCCCATCGCCGCGCCGGCATAACACGCCAGGAACTGCATCGACGCTTCCGACGACGCCGGCGCCGAGACGACGATGCAGTACGGCATCGCACCGTAGCGCTCGAGCTTCTCGACCACCGCCTTGACCGTCGACTGCTTCTGGCCGACCGCGACGTAGATGCAGATGACCTGGTTCGGGTTGTTCGGATCGCCGCCGCCGGTCGACTTCTGGTTGATGAACGTGTCGAGGATCAGCGCGGTCTTGCCGGTCTGACGGTCGCCGATGATCAGCTCGCGCTGGCCGCGGCCGATCGGGATCATCGAGTCGATCGCCTTGATGCCGGTCTGCAGCGGTTCCTTGACCGGCTGGCGCTCGGGCACCGTCGGCGAACGGCCCTCGATCGGGCGCATGTCGTTGGGGCCGACCTTGATGTCGCCCTTGCCGTCGACCGCGCGGCCCAGCGCATCCACGACGCGACCGCACATCTGCAGACCGGTCGGCACCGAGATGATGCGGCCGGTGGTGCGCACCGTGTCGCCTTCCTTGACCTTCGCGTCGCTGCCGAGCAACACGGCGCCGACGTTGTCTTCCTCGAGGTTCAGGGCGAGGCCGAACACGCCGTTCCCGAAGTCGAGCATCTCGTTCATCATGCAGTCGTCGAGGCCGTGCACGCGGGCGGTGCCGTCACCGACCATCAGCACGGTGCCGACGCTCGACTTCTGCATGCGGCCGGAGAAGCCTTCGATCTCGGCCTTGAGGACGGTGGCGACTTCGGAGGGGTTGAGGTCCATCTGGGATCCGTCGGGAAGCGATTCTGAGGATGCGGGGTTGGGGAGCGGTCAGATCGCGGCCTGCAGCAGCTTCTGCTCGAGCTGCGTCAGCGCCGCCGCCATCGAACCGTCGTAGAGCACGTTGCCGACGCGCAGCCGCACGCCGCCGAGCAGCTCGGGGCGGATGGCGACGGTCAGCGAGACCTTCTTGCCGGACAGCCGGCCGGCGAGCGCCTGCAGCGCCTGCACCGTGGCGGCGTCGAGCGCGTGCGGCGACTCGGCCACGCCCTCGACCTCGCCGCGGTCGGCGAGCTGCAGCGCGTGGAACTCGGGGTGCAGGTCGAACAGCACCGGCAGCCGCCGCCGGTGCTGCATCACGCCGAGCAGGTTCTGCACCAGCGCGTGCCGGCCCTGGCCGAGCTTCTGCAGCACCTGCGCGCGCTCGGTGGCGCGCACGTCGGGGCTGGTCAGCAGCGCGCGCGCCGCCGGCGCCGACAGTGCCGCGTGCAGCGCCCGCAGGTCGGCGGCGACGGCGTCGACCGCGCCCTGCTGGCGGGCCAGCAGGTGCAGCGCGGTCGCGTAGCGCTTGGCGAGCAGCGTCATCCGGCGCTCCGGGTGGCGGAGTCGACGAACTGCTGCACGAGCGGCCGGTTCTTGCCGGCGTCGATCTCCTGCTGCAGCAGGCGACCGGTCGCGCGGATCGTCAGGTCGACCGCGGCAGCGCGGATCTCCTGCAGGGCCTGGCGCTTCTCGGCGGCGATCGTGTCGCGCGCCTTCTGCAGTTCGGCCTTGGCGCGCTCGTCGGCGAGGCGCACCGCGTCGGCAGCCTGCCGCTCGGCGCGCGCCATCGCCTCCTCGACCATGCGCCGGCTGTCGGCCTGCGCCTTCTCGAGTTCGGCCTTGGCCTTCGCCATCGCAGCCTCGGCGTCCTTGCGGGCGACCTCGGCCGCGACGATCGCGTCCTCGACCTTCTTGTCGCGTTCTTCCAGGGCCTTCGTGATCGGCCCGTAGACGAACTTCCACATCAGCGGCAGTCCGATCACGAACGCGACGAACGTCCAGATCATCGCGCCGGGCGCGAAGTCCAGCAGGGCGTTCAGTGGCCGCGGATCGCCTTCGGCGAGCGGCGCGAGGATGGGCACGAAGTTGCTGGCGAGGATCACGCGGACCTCCGGGAGGCGGATGGAACGGACGCGGCCACGGCGGCGACGATCACTTCGTCGCGAGCATCAGGCCGATGACGGCCGCGAACAGCGCGACACCTTCGACGAACGCCGCGAGCACGAGCGCATTGCCCTTGATCGCGTCGGCCGCTTCGGGCTGACGGGCGATGCCTTCGCCGGCCGAGCCACCGATCCGGCCGATGCCGAGACCGGCGCCGATCGCCGCGAGACCGGCGGCGAGGCCGGCGCCGATGCCGAGACCGTAGTTCGAGGCGACTTCCTTGGCGACATCCTGGAACAAAGCGAGCATTGGGTTCTCCTGACTGACTCTGAGGGGAATGGGGATGGGGAGAGCGGATCTACGTCGACCGCGGCGCCGGACTAGTGGTCCTGGTGCATCGACTGGTAGACGAAGTTGATGCTGAGGAAGGTGAAGATGTAGGCCTGCAGCAGCGTGACGAAGGCCTCGATGATGTAGATGAAGATCGCCATGCCGACGCACGGCACGACGGTCAGGTAGCTCGTGACCGCGCCACCCATCATCTTGGTGAACAGGAACACCAGCGCGATCGCCGACGCGATCACCAGGTGGCCCGCCAGCATGTTCGCGAACAGACGAATCGTCAGCGCGAACGGCTTCACGAACAGGCTGATCAGCTCGATCACGAACATGATCGGCACCAGCGGCAGCGGCAGGCCGTGCGGCACCAGGCCCTTGAAGAAGCCGACGAAGCCGTTCTTCTTGATGCCGAGGCCCAGCATCAGCAGCAGCGTCACCAGCGCCAGCGCGCCGGTCACGAACGGGGTGCCGGTCGCGGTGTAGATCGCGGCCGGGAAGTGGTGGCCAGCGCTCGGGATCAGCCCGATCACGTTCTGGAACGCGACGAAGAAGAACATGAACAGGAACAGCGGCACGAAGGCGCGCCCCTCTTCCTTGCCCATGACCGAGTAGACCATCTCGTCGCGGATCCAGAGGCAGAAGCCCCGCAGGATCCGCACGCCGCGGCCGGGCGAGCGCCCGAAGCTGCCCACCACGGGCAGGAACAGCACCAACATCAGGCCGAGGCAGATCCACTGCCAGGGCTGGACGTTGTAGACGGCGAACAGGTGGTTCACCTCGTCGTCCGGCGAGATCTTCGGCGTGAAGATCACGTACGGGACGCTGTGCGCGAACTGGTGCTTGAAGAAGTCGCCGGCCGACATCTCCAGCGTGTGCATCGGCGCGTGCTCGTCGCCGTGGCCGGCGGCGGCGCCCGGCGGGTGCTGCGCGGTCGGGGCCGGCGTGTGGCCGGCATCGTGGCCCTCCTGGGCGCGCAGCGATGCGGCGCCGACGAACGCGGCGAGCCAGACGCAGAGGGCGAGCAGCTTCTTCGGCATGGTCGTCGGAGAGGTCAGGTCGTCGGTAGGTTGCAGTGGGTCGAGGCCACTTCAGCGCGGCGGCTCCGCCGGCGCCCCGGTCGCGGCACCGACGGGAGCAGGGTTGCGCCGGCCCAGGGCCCGCGCGAGGTGGCCAGCCGTGGCGAGCTGACCCACCACCGACGCAGTCGCGAACGCGACGCAAAAGGACGCCGTCGCGGCGAATTTCACGTCGGGCTCGGCCGTCGCGAGGATGCGTTGCACGTAGAGCACGCCGAGCACGACGACGGCGAGCTTCACGGCCATGGCCGCACCGAGCAGCCCCTGCAGGCGCCCGGCCAGCAGCTGGCCGTCGTGCGCGAACGGCGCGGTCGCGCGCGCGTCGAGGAATCGGCCGTGCAGCCACAGCGCCAGCACGCCGGCACCGAGCGCCGCACCGACGCCGGCGAACGCGTAGCCGCGCGTCGCTGCCGGCAACAGTCCCGTGGCCCAGACGACCAGCAACGCCGCCACGACCACGGTGCCGCCGAAGCCGAGCGCGCGCACGAGCGAAGCACTCGCGGGGCGTCCGGCAGGCGCCGTCGCAGCATTGCCGCGGTCGTTGTTGCCGCGTTCGTTCTGGAGCGATGGGGTCGGCATGGGGCGTTCAGGACGGTGGCGGCGGACCGCCGTCCCTCGGCGACTTCCCGAACGGCCACGACTCGGGCGCCAGCACCCGGATCAGGTGCAGGATGCCTCCGACGATGCCGCAGACGACGCACAGGAGCAGCAACCAGGGCTTGGTGCCGAACCTGCCGTCGAGCCACAGACCGGCGTAGGCAAACAATCCGACCGAGACTGCCAGCGTCAGCCCGGCGCCGAGGGCGCGCGGATTGCCGACTGGAGTGCGTTTCGGAGCGTTCATCCCGACCGCGAACCAGCGAGGTCGACGAGGGGCGAGGATGCTAGCGAGCTGCCGCGCGTGCACGCAACACACATCGCCGACATTTTTCGGCGGGAAACGGGTGGTCGTCTGCCATTGCTCCGTGCGCCGTCGGAAGGGCCGGCGCCGCACGACGAGGACTCATGCACCACCACCGTTCCGTTTCGCTTCTGGTTTCGTTCGGCGCCGCGCTGCTCGGCAGCACACTCGCGGCACAGACGCCGCCCGCGTCGCCGGCCGACCGCGGCCTGCTCGAGGGCAGCTCGTTCACGCACTTCCCGCTCGGCCGCGCCAGCGCGCGCATGCAGACGCTGCACGCCGACCTGCCGGCCGGCACGTTGATCAGCGGCCACGCCTACCGCCGCGACGCGACCGGCGTGCGCGGCCTGGTCGCCGGCTTCGCCAGCGACCTGCAGGTGACGCTGTCGATGTCGCCGAACCTGCCGACGCAGGCGTCGACGACGTTCGCCAACAACGTCGGTCCGAACCCGGTGGTCGTGCTGCCGCGCACGTTCGTCGCGTTCCCCGCGACCAACCGACCGGCGCTGGATCCGGCGGCCACGTTCGAGCTGGTGGTCCCCTACCAGACACCGTTCCTGGTGCCCGCCGGTGGCGGCACGGTCTGCGTCGACGTCGAGGTGTTCGGCAACCAGTCGGCCAGCGGCACCAACCAGAACCTCAGCGTCTACCTCGACGCGCACGAGCTCTACACGGACGGCCGCGCCGAGCAGCCGGGCTTCCGCACCGGCGCCGGCTGCGAGGCGCCGGGCCAGAGCCTCGACTGCTTCGCGCAGCTGACGCTGTGGCGGCGCGCCGCCTGGACCGACATCGACGTGTCGATCCGCAACGGCGTGCCCGATGCCGGCGGCGGCACGTCGCTGTGCGTGCTGACGATCGGCGCCGGCGTCGACGGCACGCCGATCCCGTGGCGCACCGACTGCCCGTTCTGGAGCACGGCCGAACTCTGGGTACTGCTGTCCGGCAGCGCCGACAGCCAAGGCGACTACGACGGCACGCTGACCGGCCTGCCGTTGCTGCCGCCGGGCCTGCGGCTCTGGTGCCAGGCCGGGACCATCGACGCGCTGACCGGCGGCATCGCGGCCAGCGACGCCAACACGCTGGTCACGCCGCCGCCCGGCGTGCTGCCGATCCCGGTTGCGCGCGTCGTCAACAGCAGCAACGTCGCCGCGGCGACCGGCACGTTCTCGTTCGCGGTGCCGGTGATGGCCTTCCTGTAGTCGGCGTGCGGCGCCGGGCCGCCCCGCGCTACTTGTCGAGCTTCTGGCACTCGGGGATCGGCGAGTTCGGTCCCCAGGTCTCGAGCGGCGCGAGCTTGCGGTCGAACTGGCCGAGCGAGAACCGCTCGGACAATTCCTGCCAGCTGTAGCTGCGTACGACGCCACCGTTGAACAGGATGTTCACGGTGCCGTCGTTGTGGCTCCAGATGCCTTCGTTGTCGTCCGCCATCCAGGCCTGTTCGGCGCCCTGCGTGCTGGTGCGCAGGTGCTCCTTGGCGCGGCCGGCGTAGTCGGTGTCCTGCGAGTTCGTGCTCTTCAGGTCCGGCCACGGATCCTCGCCGCGCGAGACCATCTTGCGCTTGTCCTGGTAGTCCGGGTTGTTCTCGCGGATGCCCGGCACGAAGTAGAAGTCGAAGTTCTCCGGCGTGTGCTCGACGACGCCGGCAGTCCACGGCGACAGCACGAACTTGTGGCCGCCTTCGCTGGGCAGCGAGCCGCGGTGCTTCGACTGGTAGTGCGTCATCCACTCGAAGTGCCGGCGCAGGTTCATCTGGTCCGCCAGCACGTTCGCCGCATCCTTGTTCTGGAGGATGTTCGGCAGCAGCACGGCTGCCAGCACACCAATGATGGCGATGACGATCAGGAGTTCGATCAGGGTGAAGCCTGTCTGGGTACGACGCATGCTCGGTTCTCGGATGGGCCGGCGGAGAGGGGCTGGCCGAGCATAGCATTGGCAGCGCGGCAGGAAACCGCCGCCAGCGCGAAGCGCGGCGCCGCGCACCGGCTCGGCGGCGGGACCGGAGTGCTCTCGGCACCGGTCCGGCGGGCCCGCGGCCCGCGCGCCGGCACCGCCGCGCGGCGGTGCCCGGCGAAGCCAGCAGCTCAGCGCTGCGGCTGGGGCTGCGGCGCCGGCGTCACCTCGACACCGTCGTTCGCGTCGCTGCCGTCGGTGCTGCCATTCGCGTCGCTACCGTCGGTGCCGGCGTTCGGCATCGGCTCGGCATCGGACTGCGGCTGCTGCACGTTCGGCTGCGCGTCCTCCGACATGACCGGGTTCATCGGCGGCACCGGCACCATCGTGTTCGACTCACCCATCGGCGCCGCCATCGCGGCATCGAGGTTGTACTTCTGCTGGTAGCCCTGGGCGAAGAACGTGTCGCCCGAGTACTCACCCCACCACTGGCGCCAGCGCAGCACCGACAGCCGCAGCTGGGTCTGGTCCTGGTTCAGGTGGTCGTAGCCGAAGTCGTGCCCGCTGGCGCTCTTCAGCGCCTCGTGGCACATGTAGCGCACTTCCTTCTTCTCGCTGTCGAGGCCCTCGATCAGGTTCGGGCACCAGGTCAGGTCGCCGAGCAGCACCAGCGAACGCGCGACCTCCATGCGCACCGTCGAGTCGCTGTCGCGCATCGCGGCCTGCAGGTTCGGGATCGTGCGGTGGTCGCGCAGGCGGCCGAGCACCCAGGCCGCCGAGCTGCGGACCTTGGCGCTGTCGCTGCGCAGACCCTGCAGCAGCGCCGGGATCGTCTGCTCACCGGTCTGCGCCAGCCACAGCAGGTTCTCCAGCAGCTCTTCGCGGTGCTGGAACGGAATCTGCTCCATGCGCCGGTCGATCTCGCCGGCCATGATGCTGTTGGGTTGCTGGAAGGGGCTCTCGTCCGAGCCGGTCGTCGAACAAGCCGCGAAGGCGAGCAGCAGTGTGGCGCCGAAGGCCGCGATCCTCATGATTTCCTCGTCGAGTTCGGGGGTGCAGAAGCGACCTCGCCTCCGCCGGACCGTGATCGGCGCGATCCCATCGGTGGCTTGAGCGATTCCCCGTCGCGGCTCGCGCCGCCACGGCACGACCGGCCTGGAGCCCGCCTCCCGTGCGGGTTTCCGGCCGATCCGGCCTTGCCATGGCACACTCACGCCACGTAGAGTCCGGCGCGGGTCCGGCCGAAGGGCGGTACGGGCCCATTCCCGCAACCGTGGACATCCAAGGGAGGATCCCATGAACAAGGCAGACCTGATCCAGGAAGTACAGAAGCAGATGGGCAACGAATGCTCGAAGGCCCACGCCGAGCGCGCGGTCAACGCGCTGCTCCACTCGATCCAGAAGGGCCTGAAGAAGGACAAGGCCGTGCAGATCGTCGGTTTCGGCACGTTCGCAGTGAAGAACCGCAAGGCGCGCCTCGGCCGCAACCCGCAGAACGGCCAGCCGATGCAGATCAAGGCCTCGCGCACGGTCGGCTTCCGCGCCGGCGCGTCGCTGAAGGACAGCATGTGACGTCTGTCGGCCGGGTCGCACCGCCACGCGCGGCCCGACCCGGCTGGACGCGATCGCCGCGGCGGCTCGCCGCCGCCGCTGCCGCCGGTCAGGCTTCGATCCAGCCGCCGCCGAGCACGCGATCGCCCGCGTAGAACACGGCCGCCTGGCCCGGCGTGATCGCCGTGACCGGCGCCGCAAACCGCACCAGCGCGTTGCCGCGGCCATCCGTCGTGACCGTCGCCGCCGCCGCTGCGTGGCGTGCGCGCACCTTGGCGTGCACGGCCAGCTCGCTGCCGGGCGCCGGTTCGTCGACGAGCCAGTGCACACCGGCCACGGTCGCGACCGTCCGGTCGAGGCCGTCGCGCGGCGCCAGCACCACGTCGCCGGTCGCCGCATCGATCGCGACCACGTAGTGCGGGCGACCCAGCGCCGGCAGTCCGCGGCGCTGGCCGATCGTGAAGCCGTCGATGCCGTCGTGGCAACCGAGTTCGTGGCCGGCCGCATCGACGAACCGGCCGGCGCGGCCGCCACCGCCGCGCGCGCGCACGACGTCGCGGTAGTCGCCGCTGGTGACGAAGCAGATCTCCATCGACTCCGGTTTGTGGGCCGTGACCAGCCCGGCATCGGCGGCGATCGCGCGCACCTCGGCCTTGGTCAGGTCGCCGAGCGGGAAGCTCGTGCGCTGCAGCGCCGCGCGGTCGACGCCGAACAGGTAGTAGGTCTGGTCCTTCGCGGCGTCGCGCGCCGTGCGCAGTTCGCCGTCGACGGCGCGCGCGTAGTGGCCGGTCGCGACCAGTTCGGCGCCGACGTCGTCGGCAAGCGCGAAAAGTCGCCCGAATTTGAGCTGCTGGTTGCACGACACACAGGGGTTCGGCGTGCGGCCACGGCGGTATTCGGCCGCGAAGTGGTCCATCAGCGCGGCGAACTCCTCGGCGTAGTCGACGGCATAGAACGGGATGCCGAGCCGTTCCGCGGTCACGGCCGCGTCGCGCGCGTCGCTGGCCGAACAGCACGACTTCTCCTGCGCCGCCTTGCCGGCGACGCCGTTGCGCATGAACACGCCAATCACTTCATGGCCGGCCCGCTGCAGCAGCAGCGCGGCGACGCTGCTGTCGACGCCGCCGGACATCGCGGCGAGCACTCGTCGGGACTTCTGCGCAGGCGCCATCGCGGGGCCAGCAGGATGCCGGGCTTTGCGTGCAACGCAACCGGCCCCCTGCCTATACTGCTCGCCCCTTTTCCGGGCCCCTGCCCGCGACCCCGATGCCGATCCCGACCGAGTTCTCCGTCCCGTCGTCGCCGACCAGGTTCTTCGTGCCGGTCGCGTTCGCAGACCCGCGCTGCACGATCCAGGAACCGAAGACGGCGACCGACACGCCGGCTGGTGCAGGCGCCCCGGCCGGCGGGCCGCAGGACGCGGGCACCAGCCAGCCGCAGGGCCCGGGCGGCCCGGGCACGCCCCCCGGCGGTCCCTGCGCCGTCGACAACAACATGCTGTTGTTCGTCGGCGTCGGCTTCGCGCTGATGTACTTCCTGATGATCCGCCCCGAGAACAAGCGGCGGAAGCAGCAGCAGGACATGCTCGCGGCGATCAAGGTCGGCGACCGCGTCGTGACGCTCGGCGGCATGCACGGCGTCGTCGCCGCGCTGGACGACAAGACGGTCGCGCTGCGCGTCGACAACACCAAGATGACCTTCGACCGGACCGCGATCGCGCGTGTCGTGCGCGATGACGCGCCGGCACCCGCCAAGAGCTGAGCGCTCCCCCCGAACCTCCGGCGCGGCCGGCGAAGCCCTGGCCGCCGCCGAACTCGCTGCCCGCGGCTACCGGATCGTCGCGCGCAACCTGCGCACGGCGCTCGGCGAGATCGACCTGCTCGCCCGCCGCGGCAGGGTCTGGTACGCGATCGAGGTCAAGGCTCGGGCCGACCATCCGGCACCCGAACGGTGTGCCGACGCGGCCCGCTGCCAGCGGCTCGCCGCGGCGCTGTTCGCGCTGGCACCGACGCTGCGCCCCCGGCCGCGCGCGCTGGCGGTCGAACTGGTGGCGATCCGGTGGCTGCCCGCGGGCGCCGAGTTCTGCCACGTCCGCGTTCCGGCCGGGTTGCTCTGTGCTGCCGATGCCACAGGCCGGTGGCGACGACGTGAAGCCACATGGTATGGATGGCCGACCCTAGGCACGGAGGTCTCGCCTCCGACCCCCGCGACGATGCCGACCCTCGCTGACCAGATCATTCCGCGGCGCAAGCTGCTGCTGATGCTGTGCGAGGCGGCGATCTTCACGTTGGTGCTGCTGGTCGGGACCAGCGCGCCACCGCTCAGCACACACTCGTTCCTGTTGTTCGAGCCGTCGCGGGAACTGCTGCGGGGCCTCGCGACCTGCCTGACGATCGCGGTGATCTGCCAGACGGCGCTGAGCTACTGCGACCTCTACGACTGGAAGACCGCGCAGAACCGCGCCGAACTCGGCAACCGCCTGCTGCACGCCTGCGGCTACGCGCTGGTCGCGATGGCGCTGCTCGTGCTGGTGCTGCCGTCGCTGTTCTTCTTCCCGGGGCTGCGCAACGTCCGCGTCGAGACCTGGAAGCTGTGCGTGCTGATCGCGCTGGCGTTCGCCTGCGTCTACGTGTTCCGCCACGCGTTCCACTGGTTCTTCTACAAGTGGCGCTTCGGCGAACGCGTGGTCGTGCTCGGCTCCTCGAACGAGGCGCTGCAGCTCGCGCGCATGATCCACGACAGTCCGATGGCCGGTTTCGAGGTCTTCGGCCTGGTCAGCGAGCCGGAACAGCCGGCCCTGTCGACGCAGCCCGGCGACCCGCCGTTGCTCGGCACGCTCGACAACCTGCGCGACCTGTGCCGCCGCGAGGGCATCAACCGCGTGGTCGTCGCACTGCGTGAGCGGCGCGGCAAGGTGCCGGTCGACCGACTGCTCGAGTGCCGCATGGACGGCGTGCAGATCGAGGAACGCGAGACCATGTACGAGCGGCTGACCGGCAAGCTCGCGGTCGAGAGCATGCGGCCCAGCTACCTGATCTACGGCCGCGGCTTCGCCCGCGACCCGATCGCGATGGTGCTGAAGCGCATCCTCGACATCCTGGTGTCGCTGGTCGGGCTCGTGCTGTCGCTGCCGATCTGCGCACTGGCCGCGCTCGCGATCAAGCTGACCAGTCCGGGGCCGATCTTCTTCCGCCAGGAGCGCGTCGGGCAGGACGGCGAGACGTTCCGCCTGATCAAGTTCCGCACGATGCGCACCGATGCCGAACGCGAGTCCGGTCCGGTCTGGGCGCAGAAGAACGACGCGCGCGTGACCACGGTCGGCCGCTTCCTGCGGCTGTCGCGCATCGACGAGATCCCGCAGTTCGTCAACATCCTCGGCGGCCAGATGTCGTTCGTCGGGCCGCGCCCCGAGCGCCCGCACTTCGTCGAACAGCTGACGCAGCAGGTGCCGTTCTATCCGCTGCGGCACACGGTCAAGCCGGGCCTGACCGGCTGGGCGCAGGTGCGCCACCCGTACGGCGCCTCGATCGAGGACGCCGCCGAGAAGCTGCGCTACGACCTCTACTACATCAAGAACGCGAGCCCGCTGTTCGACCTCAGCATCATCCTGCGCACGATCGCCGTGATCCTGCACGGCAAGGGCGCACGCTGAGGCCGCCCCACCGGTCACGCCCCCATCGAGCCGCCGTGCCGCCGCCGTTCGCCGCCGTCTACTTCGACTGTGACTCGACGCTCTGCGCCATCGAGGGCGTCGACGAACTGCTGGCCGGCGCGCCGCCGCCGCTGCGCGCCGAGGTCGCCGCGCTGACGCACGCCGCGATGGAGGGCACGAAGCCGCTGGCCGAGGTCTACGAGACCCGGCTGCAGCTGCTGGCGCCGCGCCGGGCCGAACTCGACCGCATCGGCGCGCTCTACGTCGCGCGGCTGGTGCCCGACGCCGCGGCGCTGGTCTCTGCCTTGCAGTTCCTCGGCAAGCAGGTCGGCATCGTCAGCGGCGGTCTGCTGGTGCCGGTGCAACACGTAGCCGCGCACCTTGGCATCCCGGCTTCGCACGTGCACGCGGTGCCGCTCGTGTTCGACGCGCACGGCCACTACGTCGACTTCGACCGCAGCTCCCCGCTGTGGCGCAACGGCGGCAAGATCGAGGTGCTGCAGCGGCTGCCGGCGGACCAGCGGCCGGTCGCCTTCGTCGGCGACGGCATCACCGACGCGGAGACGATCGGCACCGCCGACCTGTTCGTCGGCTACGGCGGCGTCGTCGACCGCCCCGCGGTGCGCGCGCGCGCACCGGTGTTCGTCGCGACCCGCAGCCTCGCGCCGGTGCTGCACCACGTCACCACCGCCGCCGAACGCGCGCGCCTCGCGCGGTTGGCGCCGTTCGCGGCGTTGCTTTCGGCGGCCGAAGGCTGATGCTGCCGGCCATGGCCGACCACCCCGTGCTGTTCCTGCCCGGCCCGACCGAGGTCGACGACGAACTGCGGCAGGTGCTGGCGATGCCGGTCGTCGGCCACCGCGAAGCGCGCTTCGTCGCCGTCGCACAGGACGTCTGCCGGCGGCTCGGCTGGCTCTACCAGACGCGCCAGCACGCCGCGTTCGAGACCTGCCCCGCCACCGCGCTGATGGAGGCCGCCATCCGCAACTTCGTGCCGGCCGGCGCGCGTTCGCTGCACCTCGTCAACGGCGCGTTCAGCCTGCGCTGGCACGAGGTCGCGGTGGCCTGCGGCCGCGCCGCCGAGGCGCTGAACGTGCCACTCGGCGAGGCGCCGGCGCCGGCGCTGCTGCGGCAGCGACTGCAACGCGGCCCCGCCGTGGCGGCGGTCACGATCACGCACAACGAGACCGCGACCGGCGTGCTGTCGCCGCTGCCCGAACTCGCGGCGACCGTGCACGAACTGGCGCCCGACGCGCTGGTGCTGGTCGACTGCGTCAGCAGCGTCGGCGGCGCCGAGGTCCGCTTCGACGACTGGCGCCTCGATTTCGCGTTCGCCGGCACGCAGAAGTGCCTGGCGCTGCCGCCGGGCCTCGGCACCTACGCGGTCAGCCAGCGCGCACTCGACCGCGCGGCCGGCGTGCCGGACCGCGGCTTCCTGTTCGATCTGCCGCACGCGGTCGCCGACACGACCGCCGGCAAGACGCTGGCGACGCCGTGCGTGCCGCTGGTGTTCGCGTTGCAGCGGCAGCTGCAGCGGATCGAGGCCGAGGGCCTGCCGGCGCGCTGGACCCGGCACCGGGCGCTGCGCGACCAGACGCTGGCCTGGGCCGCCGCGCGCGGCATGCGGCCGTTCGTCGGCGACGCCGCGGCGCGCTCGCCGACCGTCAGCTGCATCGACGCGAACGGGCAGTCGGTCGCCGAACTGGCGCGCCGCGCCACCGCCGCCGGCTTCGTGATCGACCGTGGCTACGGCGAACTGCGCGACCGGGCGTTCCGCATCGGCCACATGGGCGACCACACGGCCGCGCGGCTGCAGGCGCTGCTGGCCGCCCTCTGACGCACCGGCGCGTCAACCGAACACCGAGCGCTGCGCCGCAGCCAGGAGCCGTGCCACCGCCGGGTGCCGCACGCGGCGATCGACCGTGATCGCCTGGTACTCCAAGCCGACGCCGTCGAGGTCGCCGAGCCGCACCAGGTCCCGCACGCGCCGCAGTTCGTCGGCGGTCACGCTCGGCGCCAGCAGCAGCCGGCCGCCGGCGACCGCGAGCGTCTTCGCCAGCGCCCAATCCTCGCACTCGGCATCGATGCGCACCGTCAGGTCGCGCTCACGGCACCAGGTGTCGAAGTCGCGCCGCAGGTCGCTGTCGTCGGGCGGCAGCACGAAGCCCTGCCCCTGCAGCGACGCCGGGAAGCGCCGGCGCAGCGGCGCCGCGAGCCGCCGCGGCGCGAACACGCCGACGGCGCTGCGGCCGAGCCGGTGGCGGAACGCCGCGACGCGCCCGAACGACCGCAGGCTGGCGTCGGCGACGACCAGATCGAGCTGGTGCGCCGCCAGTTCCGCCAGCAGCCGTTCGGCCTTGTCGTGGCGCAGCAGCAGCCGCACCGGCTCCGGCCCCTGCAGCAGCGGTGCCAGCAGTGCGCTGGCCAGCGCGCGCGGCACGACGTCGGCGATGCCGACCTGGATCCGCAGCGTCTGGCCGGCCGGCCGGTCGCGCACGGCGTCGACGAGTTCGCGGCCGAGCCCGAAGATCTGCTCGGCGTAGCCCTGCACGAGCCGGCCCATCTCGGTCAGCACGAGCCCACGGCCGTGCTTCTGCAACAGCTGCTCGCCGAGCGCCCGCTCGAGCAGCCGCAGCTGCGTGCTGATCGACGGCTGGCTCACGTGCAGCAGCCGGCTCGCCCGCGCGATCGACCCTTCGCGGGCCACCGCGGCGAAGTAGCGCAGGTGGTGGAAGTTCAACCGGTCCATGGCTCGCACCGTAGCTGCCCGCGCGTCCCGAGCCATCGCTTTTTCGTACGCCTGGCATCGAAAGATGCGGCTTTTCCTATGGCTTCAGCGAGCCGATCCTGCGCGCACCGAATCGGAGCAACCCATGAACATCGTCATCGCCTTCCAGGACCAGCGCCCCGACGAGGGCGTCGCCTACGTCGCCCGCCGCGCCGTCGAGCACGCACTCGACCGCTTCGCGCCGGGCATCCGCGACGTCCACGTGCAGATCCGCGACGAGAACGGCCACAAGGGTGGCGTCGACCAGCGCTGCACGCTGGCGCTGCGCACGATCGCGGGCCAGGAGTTCCACCTGCACGACCGCGACGCCTCGCCCGCCAGTGCCGTGCACCGGCTGGCGCGCCGGGCTGCGCGCCTGGTGCGTGAGAGCCGCCGGCTGCGGCGCGGAGGCAGCCGATGAACTGCCCGCGATGCCTCGACGTGCCGCTGCAGCGCCGCCACGAGAGCGGGGTCGCGATCGACGCCTGCCCGCGCTGCCGCGGCGCCTGGTTGGACCTCGGCACGCTCGAACACCTGCTGCGCGCACCGCGCCGCGATGACGCCGAACTCGCGGCGAGCCGCGGCGCGGCGGGCCCGTGGTCGCGCCGGGACGACGACGACGACGATGACGACGACCGGCGCGGCTACCGCGAGTACCGCGAGGCGGTGCCACAGCGCGACGCGGACTACCGCCGCGAGGGCGAACGCCCGCGCAGCGGCTGGCGCCGGCTGATGGAACTGTTCGACTGACCGCCGCTGCGCGGTCAGCGGTGGCCGGCCAGCGACGACAGCACGGCGCCGGCCACCGCCAGCACGGTGCCGAACAGACCCAGCCAGCCGATCCGTGCGCCGTAGGTCCACGCGGCGATCGGCATCAGGAAGATCGGTGTCGTCGCCATCAGGCTCGACGCGACGCCGAGGTCGTGCGCCTCGCGCGCCGCCACCGTCGACAGCCAGACGCCGAGCACCGGCCCGAACAGGGCGCCCAGCAGCGCCGGCAGCAGGCTGTGCCGGTCGCGCGCCACGCGGGCCAGCGCGAACGGTTGCCGCTGCGCCACCAGTACCAGCTGCACGCCGACCACGCCGGTGGTCATGCGCACCACCGTGGCGAGCAACGGGTCGAGCCCGCCGGGGAAGTCGGCCCCGGGCGCCATGCCTTCGCGCACCAGCACGAAGCCGCCGGCCTGCCCCACCGCACCGAGCAGCGCGCCGAGCAGGCCGGTCGTCCACGTGCGCGCCGTCAGCCCCGGGTTCCACGCCGTACTGCCGCGGCTGCGCAGCAGCACCAGCACCACGCCGGCGATCGTGACCAGCACCCCCAGCACGACCAGCGGCGTCGGCGCGTGGCCGCGCGCGGCTTCGATCGCGACCGTGACCGCGGGCCAGCCCGCCATCACCACCGAACTGACGCGCGGGCCGAGCACCGCCAGCGCATGGAACAGGCCGATGTCGCCGAGCACGAGCCCGACCAGACCCGACGCGACCAGCAGCAGCATCCGGTCGTCGGCCGCGGTCGCCGGCCACGCCGAGCCGGTCGAGAGCCACGCCAGCAGCAGCAGCAGCGGCACCGCAGCCACCAGCCGGAAGTGGTTCGCGGCGAGGCTGCCGGCCCGGCGGCTGGCGTAGGCGAACGCCGTGCTGCTGCAGGCCCAGCAGGCAGCGGTCAGCAGCGCGCAGAGTTCGCCGCGGTAGGCCATGAATTCGGCGCGGCACTGTGCCACCCTTGCTGCACTGTTACAACGTGACCGACCTCGTCGACCAGTACCTGCACTGGCTGCGCAGTGAGCGGCGCAAGAGCGCGGCGACGCTGCGGGCCTACGGTTCGGACCTGCGTGCGTTCGCAGGCTGGCTCGGCTCGCTCGACACGCCGGTCGAACAGACGACGCGCAGCCACCTGCGCCGCTATCTGGTCGAGCTCGAACAGCAGGGGCTGGTCGCGACGTCCGTGCAGCGCAAGCTGGCGAGCCTGCGCGGCCTGTTCGGCTGGCTGCGCGAGGCCGGCCGCATCGATCAGGACCCGGCGAAGCTGGTCAAGGGCCCGAAGGCGCCGCGCCGCGTGCCGCACTTCCTGACCACGGCGCAGGTCGACCTGCTGCTCGGCCAGCCGTTCGACGAATCGCCGCAGGGCCAACGCGACCGCGCGATCCTCGAGGTGCTCTACTCGTCCGGGTGCCGCGTCAGCGAGTGCGCCGGCATGCGGCTCTCGGACCTCGACCTCGACGAGGGCATCGTGCGCGTGCTCGGCAAGGGCCAGAAGGAACGGCTGGCGCTGCTCGGCCGGCCCGCGCGCGAGGCGGTCGCGGCCTGGCTGCCGGCGCGCCGGCGGCTGCTGCAGGACGCGCGGCGCAGCGACGGCGGCGACCTGTGGTTGAACCGCTACGGCCGGCGGCTCAGCGCGCGCTGGGTGTTCCAGACCGTGGTCGACCGCGCCGCGGCCGCGGGGCTGCCGACCGTGTTGACGCCGCACGGCCTGCGCCATTCGTTCGCGACGCACCTGCTCGACCGCGGCGCCGACCTGCGCACGGTGCAGGAGCTGCTGGGCCACGCGCGGCTGGTCACGACCGAGATCTACACGCACGTCTCGATCGGCCGGCTGCGCGACGTCTACGACCACGCGCATCCGCAGGGGCGCGACCGCAACGCCGCGGCCGACGGCAGCCCGTAGCGGCGATCAGTGGTTGGCGCGGTACGCGTCCCACATCGCCGCGTGCCAGCCGACCCAGGCGCGCTGCCACGGCTCCGCGTGCGGCACCTGCAGGTAGCGGTCGACGTAGGCGAAGAACGGCGGGTGCGCCCAGGCGTCCTGCAGCTTCAGGATCCGGGCTGCCAGCGCCTGGCCGACCCAGCCGTTCGCGGTCGCCGTGAGCCGATCCGGGTCGGCGAGCCACACGGCGCGGTCGAGGTCCGGCCGTTCGGCGTGCGCCCGCCCCCATTCGGCGAGCCCGGCGTGCTCGCCGCGGTAGCCGCCGTGGCCGCCGTTCCAGACGCCGGGCGCGGTCTCGGTGACGACGAACGTCTGACCGTCCTCGGCGAACCAGGCGCCGCCGCGGCCCGACTCGGGATCCCATGGCGCCACCGCGAATTCGCGGCCGATCGCCAGCATCGCGGCGTCGCCGAGCAGTCGGCCCGCGAACAGGATCGGGAACTTGCGGCCCGCTCCGTGCGGCCCGTCGGCCGGCCAGCGGCAGCCGCCGCGCAGGCAGGCGTGCAGGTCGATGCCGAGTTGCACGAAGCGCACCAGCAGGTCGCTCTTCTGCGCCGCCGGCAGATCGAGGTTCAGCTGCAGGCCGGCGCTGCCGACCAGCGCGGCGAGGTCGCGCGCCGCCATCGGCATGTTGTCGCGCGGGTGCAGCCAGCACACCTCGCTGCCCGGCACGTGGTCGAGCCAGAGCCGTTCGAACGCGCGTGCGGTGCCGTCGATCGGCGGCACCATCGGCAACGGCGCCAGCTGCCGCAGCGCCGCCAGGTCGAGGTCCACGATGCGGTGGCGCACGCGCTTGTCGCCGCGCACGTACGGCGGCCGGAACGCGTCCGGCGGCGGCGGCAGTGCCACCACGGTCAGCACCGCGGCGGTCTGCAGCAGCGGCGCCTCGCCGGGGTCGGGCCGGCTCTGCACCGAGACCAGGCTGCGGTCCGGCGGCAGCACCAGCGGCATCGCGCGCGACACGCCGAGGGCGACGTTCCAGTCGGCGCGGTAGCGCTGCTGTTCGCGGTCGCCGTAGAGCGCACTGTCGTAACCCTGCAGCTGCGTCGACGGATCGGGGTCCACCATCGAGCCGTGCACGACGCGCCCCGCCGTCTCGCTGCACTTCGGCTCGATCGCGACGATGCGCACGGGGCCGACGACCCACGGGTCGCCGTTCGCGAACGCGCCGACCACGTACGGCCCGTCGAAGTGCCAGGTGATGCCGTGGCGGCGCACGACGTCGCTGCGCACCGGCTCGCCGGCACGGTCGCCGTGCTGCGCCACCGCGGCAGCGGCGACGCAACCGAGCAGCAGCCAGCAGCGCAGCAGCAGAACAGGAAGCACGTGCGCACCCTAGCGGCGCTGGCGCCGCGCGCAACGCCGACGTCGGCCCGGCAGATTCGCGCTCGCACAGCGCTCGCAGCCGCCTATGCTGCCGGTGTGCCTCGCGCTCGGGGCACCGCGCCCTGTTGGTCCGTTCTCTCTGCCACCGCCATGACCGCGACCCGTGCTGCCGTCTTGTCCGCCTTCGAGCAGTACCGTTGCTCCGCGATCCTCCGCACCAACGACCGCGACGTCGTGCGCCCGGCACTCGAAGCCGCGATCCGCGGCGGCTTCCGCATCGTCGAGGTGACGATGACGACGCCGGACTGCCTCGAGCACATCAGTGCGCTGGCCGAACGGCACGGCCTGCTGGTCGGCGCCGGCACCGTGCTGTCGGTCGACGACGCCAAGGAGGCGATGGCCGCCGGCGCCCGCTTCCTGGTGTCGCCGGTCACCGACCCGCAGGTGATCACGTTCTGCCGCCAGCACGACCTGCTGTCGGTGCCCGGCACGTTCACGCCGACCGAGATGATGACCGCGCACCGCGCCGGCGCCGACCTCGTCAAGCTGTTCCCGGCGCCGGCGAACGGCCCCGAGTTCCTGCGCGCCGTGCGCGGCCCGCTGCCGTTCCTGCGCGTGTTCCCGACCAGCGGCGTCACCGAGGACAACGTCGACGCGTGGTTCCAGGCCGGCGCGTTCGGCGTCGGCTTCGTCGGTTCGCTGTTCGACGCCGACGACCTGAAGCTGCGCCGCTTCGACGCGATCCAGGCCCGCGCGGCGCGGCTGGTCGCCCGCGTCGCCAAGCACCTGCCGGTGATCGCTTCGTAGGCGGCACGTGGCGCAGCCGCGCGTGCGCCCCGGGTTCGTCGTGCCGATGGCGGCAACGCCGGCCGACTTCCTGGCGCGGATCGACCAGGCACTCGCGAGCCCCGACGGCAGGGTGCGCGGCCAGGTCTACGCCGAGGGCGCGATCCTGCGCCTGCGCGACGCCGACCAGCGCGTCTGGAGCCCGGCGCTGCACCTCTACTGCGAAGGCGATGCGCAGCAGGGCCACCGGCTGCGCGGCCAGTTCTCGCCGAGTTCGCCGGTGTGGACCGCGTTCCTCGCGATCTACCTGGTGCTGGCGATCGCCCTGATCGCTTCGGCCTGCTACGGCGGTGCGCAGCAGATCCTCGGCGAGCCGCCGTGGGCGTTCGTCGGCGTACCGATCGCGCTCGCGCTGGCCGGCTTCACCTACGGCGCCGCGTTCCTCGGCCAGGGTCTCGCGGCGGAGGACATGTACGAGTTGCGCACGTTCGTCGACCGGATCCTGGACGGCGTTGCCGCGGCGTGAGGCCGTCAGCGCGCGGCGCGCACCGCGGTCGCGACGACGTCGGGCTCCTTGTCGGCCGCGTCGTACATCGCGACGAAGCGCCGCGTCGCGTCGCCGTCGACCTCGCGCAGCGCGTCGACCCAGTGCGGCGGCACCGGCTGGTAGTACAGCGTCGCCTGCACGACGATCCGGCCGCGCCCGCCCTCGGGCAGCGGCACGCGGCACGCGACCGTGTCGCTGCCGCCGGTGAAATCGGCGTCGCCGTCGGTGCCGACCGGCGCGGTGTCGGTGACGTGCGGCCCGTCGCTGCGGAAGCCGCGCGGCAGCAGCCGGTTGTCCTTCTGCCGCTGCACCATGCGCGTCAGGTGCGTGGTCGGTACACCTGCCGGATCGGCGGCGACCAGCTCGTAGACGACGACGTCGCGTTCGCTGGTCACCGTCGCCACGTGCGGCACGCGCTGCGGGTCGTCGACGCCGACCAGGCGGCCGTCGCGATCGAACGCGCCGCTCTCGAACACCAGCGAGTCGCCCTGCGTCACCGCGATGTGCAGCCACGCGCGCCGCGCCGGGTAGCCGGTCGGGAACTTGTGGCCGGTCCGGTTCTCGACGCGGATCGCGAACGCCGCCGCGCCGCCGTCGCGTTCGATCGCCCCGATCTCGAGCCGCGCGGTCTGCTCGGCCAGCTGGCGCCGCGTCGCCTGGATCATGCGGTCGATCGCCTCCGGCTCGGCGGTGACGTCGAGTTCGTCGCGGTGCGACTGCAGCAGCGACAGCACGAACGCGTTGCCGCCGACGAACGCATGGGCGCGGTAGCCGTCGCGCGCCGGGATCGTGTAGTCGACGCCCATCGGCGTGCGCGCGATGCGCGCCGGCCCGACGTCGGCCATGTGGCACTGCTGGCAGGTGCGCGCGGTCGGACTGGCGCCGGCTTCGTCCGAGAACTCGCTGTTGCGCCACTCGAGGTACGGCGTCTGCTCGGCGAACGCGACGCCCTGGTGTTCGGTGATCAGCGTGTGGCAACTGCCGCACAGAGCAGCGCGCTGCACGTGCGGGCCGTGCGTCGGCGTGTAGTTGACCTGGCCCTGCATCGGCCGCACCGCGACGTCGGCGAACGGACCGAACAGCCGGCGCTTGCGGTCGAACTGCGGCTGGCCCGAGAACGACGCGAGATCGCCGAGCCCGTCGGCCGCGATCGCGTGGCAGACCGTGCACGACACCCCGTCGTCGGCCGCCAGATCGCCGTCGACGTCGGCGAGCCGCGGCGCCGCACCGCCGGCCAGCACGGCGCCGTGCGACGCCATCGGCGCGTGGCACCGCAGGCAGAGTTCCTGCACCGCGGCGCCGGCGGCGGCGGTCTCCTTCTCGAGCTGGGCGCGGAAGTAGGGATCGCGGAACGAGTTCGCCATCATCGTGCCCTGCCACAGCCCGTACGGCGAGATGTCGTCGCCGAGCGGCGAGCGCATCGCGGTCGCCCCCGGCGCCGCGCTGTGGCAGACCGCACACTGCTCCGACGTCGTGAACACGTCGGCATGCGCGGCGGACGGCGCCGCCGCCGGCGGCACGGGCCACAGCGACGCGGTGGCGACCGACAACGCGAGCACGAACGGACCGGAACGCATGGGCGCGCACTCTACCGGCGCGCGGCGTCGGCCGTGTGCCCGCGGCGGCGGTTGGCGAGGCGCGCCATGGCGACCACCAGCGCCAGCACGACGACGGCACACTGCCCGGGCGGCAGATCGAGGCGGTCGCCGAGCGCGAAGCCGAGCGCGGCCGCGGCCACGCCGGTGGCCGGCGCCAGCCACACGACCTGCGCCAGCGACGCGGCGAGTTCCCGCGCGCACAGCACCGGCAACACGCAGAGGCCGAACGTGAACGTCAGGCCGGTCGCGTGGATCGCGAAGCCGATGCCGACGCCGGCGGCCACACCGACCGCCAGGTCCCAGCGGCGCACCACCATGCCGTAGGCCGCCGCGATCACCGGGTCGATCGCCCACAGCCACAGCTGCCGCCGCAGCCGCCACAGCGCCGCCAGCGCGGCCAGCAGCAACGCGGCCGCGATGCCGACATCACTCGGGCCGGCGCCGAGCACCGACGACAGGAACAACCGCTGCACCACCTGCATGCCGTGGGGTGCGTCGGCGAGCACCAGCATCGCCGCTGCGCCGGCACCCAGGAACACCCACACCGACCGCGCCTCCAGCACGCCGCCACCGGTCGACAACGCGCGCAGCGCCGTCGCCGCGGCGGTCACACCGCCGCCGAGCCCGGCCAGCAGCACGACGGCGTGGCCGCCGCCGGCGTCATGGACCGCCGCGCAACCGGCGCGCAGCGCCAGCGCCATCGCCAGGTTCGCGGCCTGCCCGACCGCGGCCGCCAGGAACACCTGCCGCCGCAGTACCAGCACCACACCGAGCAGCGGCAGCAGCGCGCCGAGCAGCACCGCGGTCGTGAAGGCGGGGCCGAACAGCTCCCACCACGACGCGCCGCCGTCGCTCGCGGCGCTCACGGCGTCTCGACCTCGGCGGCCAACGTCGCCGCCAGCGCCGGGTCCTGCCAGCTCGCCGCCGCCGGCCGCGCGGCGACGCGGCCCTCGTGCACGAACGCGACGTGGGTCGCGTAGCGCTGCGCCAGCGCCAGGTCGTGCGCGACGTGCACGACGCACAAGGACCGCTCGCGGCGCAGCCGTTCCAGGTCGGCCGCGAGCGCCGACGCCGCGCGCGCATCGAGGTTCGCGGCCGGTTCGTCGAGCACCAGCAGCACGGGTTCGCGCGCCAGCGCCTGCGCGACCATCACGCGGCGGCGTTGCCCGACCGACAGCGCGCCGAAACGCCGCCGCGCGAGATCGCCTGCGCCGACCGCCGCCAGCGCGGCCGGGACCGCGTCGGCCGCGGCCGTGCCCGGCAGCGCGAGCCGGACGAACTCCGCCACCGTGACCGGCAGCGGCGGCTCGAAGCGCAGTTCCTGCGGCACGTAGCCGAGCCGCTGGTGCAGCCGGGGCGCCGCGACGCGGCTGCCGCCGAGCGCGGGCAACAGGCCGAGCAGCGTCGCGACCAGCGTCGACTTGCCGCTGCCGTTCCGGCCCAGCACGAACCAGCCTTCGCCGGCCCGCAGCTCCCAGTCGACCGCGCGCAGCAGCACGCCTCGGCGGCCGACGTCCAGCGCCTGCGCGGCCAGCAGCGGCCCCGCCTCGCTCATCGCTCGGCCGACGCCGCGCCGTCCAGCGCCGCCGCGACGGCGCGCAGGTTGTGGTCGATCCAGTCGACGTAGTCGTCGGTGCCGGGCACCGCCCCGGGCTGGTGCGCCATCGCCGCGATCCGGGCCCCCGTGGCACGCGCGACCAGTTCGGCGTGCTGCGGCGCGAAGTACGGCACCGACAGGATCGCCGTGGCCTTGGCCTGTTGCATGCGCCCGATCAGCTCCTGCAGGTGCGCGGTCGTCGGCGCGATGCCGGGCCGCGGTTCGAAGAACCCCACCATCGACAGGCCGCAGCGCTCGGCGAAGTACGGCCACAGGTCGTGGTCGGCGACGACCGCCCTGCCGCGCAGCGGCGCCAGGCGCGCGAACCAGCCACCGAGCCGGCCGGCGTCGCCGTGTTCGCGCAGCACATCGGCGAGCCGCCCCGCCGCGAACACCAGCGCGAGCCGTTCCGCGTCGTGGTCGTAGGCCTGGGCCAGCTCCGCGCCGACCATCGCCACCGCGAGGCGCGCGCGGAACGCCGCGAAGTTCGCCGCGAACGCGTCGGCCGACTCGGGCCAGCGCGCCGCGAAGCGATCGCGCAGCAACGCCGCCACCTGCAGGCCGCACAGCGGGTCGCTCAGATAGTGCGGGTTGCCGGCCGCGTGCACGTCGCCGGCGCTGCGGTCGGTGCCGACCGCCGGCACGCCGAGCGCGCGCACGGCCGCGGCCGTGTCGACGTAGCCGGGCTGGCCGGGCGCGATGCGGCCGTTCCGGCTGTTGCCGACCAGCACCGGCAGCCAGCCGATCTCGAGCTCGCGGCCGGTCGTGACCAGCAGTTCGGCGCGGCTGCAGGCGCGCAGCATGCTGGGCCGCGCGTCGACGAAGTGCGGATCCTCGGCCGCGCGCGCCAGCACCGTGACCTCGACCAGGTTGCCGCCGATCGCGCGGCACAGAGCACCCACGTCCGGCGTCGCCGCGACCACCGGATGCTGCGCCCGCGCCGCGAGCGCGAGGGCGAGGAACAGACCGGACCGGAGCAGCTGGCGCATGGGATCAGTAGGTGTGCGGCGGGTGCGTGCCGATCAGGACCTCGAAGCCGAGCCACACCGAGTGGACCGGGTCGTCGAGAGCATCACTGTCGTCGTAGTTGTACTGCAAGCGGATCCGCGAGAACTCGGACGGCGCGAACGACAGCATCGGCGCCACGCGCACGCGGTCCGTGCGGAACGGATCGCCGTCGCGGCCGACCAGGCTCTGCGTGTCCGCGTCGTAGTTGTCGCCCGAGCCGGACACCCAGTCGACGCGCACACCCGCGGCCCAGCCTTCGGCGAAGCCATGCGACAGCTGCAGGTAGCCGCCGTGGTCGCGCAGCGTCTCGCCGGGGATCGTGACCGGGTTCAGTGGATCGCTGTCGTCGGTCTGCTCGGCCGCGTCGAACGCGCGCGCCAGGAACTCGCCCTGCAGCTTCCAGAACGGATAGCCGCGGCGGTGCGACGCGGGCCGCCAGCGCCAGGCGAAGTCGACGCCCCAGATCACGGTGTCGGCGTCGCCACCGGTGGCGTTCGGTCCGAGCAACGCCGACGCGCCGAAGCCGAGCGTGCTGTCCGCGGACGGGTCCAGCGACGTGACCGCACGCGCCGAGTAGACCAGGTCGTTGCCGCTGCGCACCTCGCGCTCGGTGAACTGACGGCCGCCGATCGCGCGCTCTTCGTAGACCTCGTCGTTGGCGAGGAAGCTCGGCATCGTCTCGCCGTTCGCGTTCTGCACGCCGAAGAACAGTTCGCCGTAGGTGGAGCCCGGCACCAGCCACGACACCCGCGCGCCGGGGCCACGCATGCCGTCGCCGCCGAACAGCCGCGTGTGGATCACCGGCTGGTCCTGCCAGTCCCACTGGTGCGGGTGCGTCGGGTTGATGCGGCCGAACTCGGTCAGGTAGGTGCCCGCCTTGACCTGCAGGTCGTACGGCAGCTGCTGCGTCGTCAGGTAGGCCTCTTCGAGCTCGAACAGGGTCTCGCCTTCGTCGGGGTCGAGCAGCGCGACCATGTGCGCCTTGCCCTGCAGGTAGGGGTCGACCGCGCCGGCCAGCGACAACTCCGCCTGCTGCAGCGTGAACCCGCGCTTCTTCGGGTCGTGGCCGCCGCCCTGCAAGTCGCCGAGCACCGCATCGCGCTCGGACGACGCGCCGGCTGCCGCCATGATGTCGAGGCTGACGTCGATCAGCCGGATCGGGCCGGTCTGGGTGCCGAGGGTCGGCGCCGACGCCGTGCCCGCGGCCGGCAGGTCGCGGGCGGCGCGGTCGAGCGTCGTGCTGCGCGGCGAAGGTTCCTGGGCCGGCAGCAGGCCGGCGAAACTGACGAACAGGATGGCGGGTAGGGACGGGTGCGCTGGGTGCATGCCCTGGCGTGGGTGCCGGTCGCCGGCACCGAGTTCCCGACCCGGCGCGGGATTTCTGCAGCAGCCCGTCCCTTGAGGTCGTCGCCGGCCGCGACTAGCCTGCCCCGCCCCGTGCCCGTCAGCCCCCGCCGCCGCCTGCCGTTCGCCGAGCGCCTCGCGTTCGTGGGCGTGCTGCTGGCCCTGTGGCTGCGCACGCTGCTGCCCGCGCTGCACGACCACGGCCCGTGCCACGGCGGCGGGCCGGTGCCGGCGCCGGCCACCGCCGCGTGCAGCTGCGGCCACCACCACGCGGCGACGCCGGCGCGCGGCACCGCCGAAGACCGCGCCCAGCCTGCAACGGGGGTGCTGCCGCCCTGCCACTGCCTCGCGTGCGAACTCGAGGTCGGCGTGCCGGGCGCCCTGCCGCCGCCGCCGGCCGAGTTGGTGCGCAGTGGCGCGGTGCGCGCGCTGCAGCCGTTGCAGCGCAGCGACCCGGCGCGGGACCGCGCGCGAGCCTACGCGAGCCGCGCGCCACCGGCCGCCACCGCCGCCGCGTCCGTCGCCGGGTAGCCGCGCCGCGTGGTCCGACCACCTGCGCGCGCGGGCCCCGGCCCGGGTTCCGTTCGCAGCCGGTGGTCACCACTGCAGCCATGTCCCCACTTTCACCTGCCCTCGGCGCACCGCCGCCGGAGGCGCTGGTTCCGCATCTGCCGCGCGCCGTCGCCGCGGCCCGCCGCCTGCTCGGCTGCGACCACCTGGCCGCCGATGCGGTGCAGGAAGCGCTGGTCGCGTACTGCGGCCTCGCGGCGCCGCCGCCCGACCCGGTCGGCTGGCTGCTCGTGGCGGTGCGCCATCGCGCCCGGCACCTGCGCCGGACCCTGCGCCGGCGCAGCCGGCACGAGCAGCACGCCGCCGCGACGCGCTGCCAGTTCCACCCCGACTGCGACAACCCGCTGCACCACGCCCACGCACACGAACTCGGCGAACGGGTGACCGCGGCGATCGCCGCACTGCCCGGCGAACAGCGCGTCGCGTTCGAACGGTTCGAGCACGACGGCCACGACTACGCCGCGATCGCCCGCGAGCTGGCATTGCCGATCGGCACCGTGCGGTCGCGCCTGCACCGCGCGCGCCGCGCACTGCAGCGGATCGTCGAACCGAGCCTGCCGGACGCCCACGACCGGGACTGATGGCTTGCGTGGACCACCCCACCGCCGGCACCGCTGCATTGCGGCCGCGGCGGAGCCGGTCCAAGATGGCCGGGTGCTCCTCGGCTTCAGCTTCCTCGCGCTCGCGCTCGGCCCGGTGCTGGTCTGGATCGCGCGGCGCCACGCCTGGTCGACGGTGGCACTCGATGCGTTCTGCCTGCTGACGATCAGCGGCTTCGCGCTGCTGCACCTGCTGCCGGAGTCGGCGGCGCACGGCGGCTGGCTGGTGTTGCCACTGGCGCTGGTCGGGTTCCTGCTGCCGACGCTGGCCGAACGCACGCTGCACCACGGCCACGCCGGCATGCGGCGCACGGTGCTGCTGCTGGCGGTGCTCGGCATCGCCGCGCACGCCTGCCTCGACGGCTTCTTCCTGACCGAAGGTGCGCATCAGGACCACTCGCACGGCCACGCACACACGCACGAGGTCACCGCGTGGGCGATCATCCTGCACCGGATCCCCGAGGGCGTCGGCATCTGGTGGATCGTGCCGCGCACGCTGGGCTTCCTGCCCGCGGTGCTGATCACGCTGGTCAGCGTCTCGGCGACGCTGTTCGGCTTCTACCTCGGCGACAGCGTGCTCAGCGACACCTCGCAGCGCGGCCTGGCGCTGCTGCAGTCGCTGCTGGTCGGGTCGCTGCTGCACGTGGTGCTGCACTCGCACATCCCGGCACCGCGCGAGACCGGACGGTTCCGCATCGCCTCGGTCGGCGGGGCCGCCGCCGCCGCGGTGGTGTTGTGGATCGTGATCCGCGACCACTTCCCGGCCCACGAACACGGCAGCCCGGCGCAGGTCTTCCTCGCGCTGGCGATGGAATCGGCGCCGGCGCTGCTGCTGGCCTACCTGCTGGTCGGCCTGTGCCACGCGTTCCTGCCGGCCAACTGGCTGCAGAGCCTGACGCGCGGCCCGAAGGTGCTGCAGGCGCTGCGCGGCGTCGCGGTCGGTCTGCCGTTGCCGGTGTGCTCCTGCGGCGTCGTGCCGATCTACCGCGAACTGATCCGCCAGGGCGCCGCGATGGCCGCCGCGATCGCGTTCCTGGTCGCCACACCCGAGCTCGAACTCGCGGCGGTGATGCTGACCTGGCAGCTGATGGGCGGCGAAGTCGCGCTGGTCCGCGTGCTGATGGCGGCGGCGCTGGCGCTCGCGGTCGGCGTGCTGGTCGGATCGCTGGCCCGTGCCGCCACCCCGACCCCGGACGCCCCCGCCGGCGCGATGCCGGAGCCGAACGCCGGGCCACTCGGCGCGCGCCTGCGCGGCGCGCTGCGGTTCGGCTTCGGGCCGGCGGTCGACAACACCGCGACCTGGATCCTGACCGGGCTGCTGCTGTCGGCGCTGCTGATGCCGTACATCGACCGCGAGTGGATCGCGTCGCTGCCGCCGGGCATCGACGTGCCGATCGCCGCGGCACTGGGCCTGCCGCTGTACGTCTGCGCCACCGGCAGCACACCGCTGGCCGCGATGCTGCTGGTGCAGGGGCTGTCGCCCGGCGCCGTACTGGCGTTCCTGCTGACCGGGCCGGCGACGAACGTGACCACGTTCGGCCTGCTGGCGCGGCTGCACGGCGGCCGCACCGCCGCCCTGTTCGCGGGGTCGATGTGGGTCGGCGCGGTCGGCCTCGGTTACCTCGCGAACCTGCTGCTGCCGGCACCGACGGTGCAGGGCTTCGGCGACGCGGCGCACCATGCCGCGTCCCCGCTCGGCTGGGTGCTGCTGGCGGCGCTCGCGGCGGTGTTCACGCTGTCGCTGCTGCGGCAGGGCGTGCGGCCGTTCCTCGAGCGCCTGTTCGAGTCGCCGGCCAACCTGGCGCCGGGCGCCGAACCGAGCTGCTGCGGGCCGGAACCGCACGACCACGACCACGGCCACGGCCACCACGCCCACCACCACGGCCACGCGCACGCGGCGCCGGCAGCGGGCGCCGGCTTCACGCCCGCTGCGACCACCGCGCCGCTGGCACCGCCGAGCCCGCCGGCCGACGGCGGCTGCTGCGGCCACCGCCACTGACCGGCCGCCCGCGTGCAACGCCGCGGTGCCGTCGCTACGTTGCGGCACGATGACGGGCCTCGCCGTGCACACGAGCCATCGGCTCGAGGATCTCTGCGCGGCGCTCGCCGAGCGGCTGCGGGCCGATCCGGCGCCGCCGCTCGGCGACGAGACCATCGTCGTGCCGACGCGCGGCCTGGCGCGCTGGCTCGAGCTGCAGCTCGCCGAACGGCACGGCATTGCGGCGGGCCTGCGGTTCCCGTTCCCCGGCGCGTTCCTGGCCTGGCTGGCGGCGACGACGCGCCGCGGCGGCGTCGACTTGTTCGCGCCCGACGTGCTGCACCTGCGGCTGTTCCGGTTGCTCGGCACCGCCGAGGCGACCGAACGGCTCGGCCTCGCCGCGGCCTACTGCACCGACGATCCCGACGGCCGCAAGCGCTTCCAGCTCGCCGCGCTGCTGGCGCAGCGCTTCGACGACTACCAGCTCTACCGCGCGGACCTGCTGGCGCGCGCCGGCCAGGGTGACGACCTGACCGAGCTGCCGCCACACGGGCCGTGGCAGGCGGCGCTGTGGCGCGAACTGCTGCGCGACGCCGGCTTGGCGCCACCGCCGGCGCCGAAGGGCCGCCGCGCGCGCGCGGCCGCGGCCACGCCGCTGCTGTTCCCCGAGCTCTCGGCCACGGCGCCGGCGCCACCGACCGCACACCGGCTCGACGCGCTGCGCGCGCTGCTCGCCGACCGCGTTCGGGCGCAGAGCGTGTTGCCGCCGCGCGTGTCGGTGTTCGGTGCCGGCACGCTGCCGCCGGCGTTCGTCGAGCTGCTGCAGGGCATCGCGGCGCACGTGCCGGTGCATCTCTACGTGCCGCAGCCGACGCCGCACTGGTTCGGCGACCTGCGGCCCAAGGACCACGCCGGCGGCAACCCGCTGCTGGCCCGCTTCGGCACGCTGGCGCGCGAGTTCGCCGACGCGCTGCTGGCGCTCGAGGATGCGGCGACGGTGCCGTGCGAACGTATCGAACTGACCGCCGCGCCGGACCCGGCCGACCGGGCCCCGACCCTGCTGGCCTGCCTGCAGCGCGACGTGGCCGCGGTGTTCGACCGCGCACGCGACGGTGACCGCTTCGGGCTCACCGCCGCCGACGACTCGCTGCGCGTGCACGACTGCCACTCGCCGCAGCGCGAACTCGAGGTCGTGCGCGACCAGATCCTCGCCGCGTTCGACCGCGACCCGAGCCTCGAGCCGCACGACGTGCTGGTGCTGGTGCCCGACATCGCGACCTACGCGCCGTACGCCGAAGCGGTGTTCGGCCCGGTGCGGCGCCACCTGCCGTACCTGGTCGCCGACCGCGACCCGGCCGCCGAGCTGCCGCTGTGCGCGTCGCTGCTGAGCGTGCTCGAACTCGCGCAGGGCCGGCTCGAGGTGTTCGACGTGCTGCACCTGCTCGAACAACCGGCGGTGCTGCGGCGGTTCGCGCTGGCGCCCGGCGAGGTGCCGGTGCTGCGCCACTGGTGCCAGCGCGCCGGCATCCGCTGGGGCATCGACGGCGCCGCGCGGGCGCGGCAGTTCCAGCTGCCCGCGTTCGAGGAGAACTCGTGGCAGCAGGGCATCGAACGGCTGCTGCTCGGCGTCGCGACGGGACCCGCCGACGACCTCGTGCTGGGCCTGCTGCCGGCCGCCGACGCGACCGCCGGCCGCGACGAACTGCTGCAGCGCGGCCTCGACTTCCTGCGCACGCTGTTCCGCCACCTGCCGACGCTGCAGCGGCCGCACGCGCCGGCCGACTGGGCCGACCTGGTCGATGCGGTCGCGGCCGCGCTCTACGAACCGACCGACGCCGACGAAGAGCAGGCGCTGCAGCGGCTGCAGCGCGCGACCGCCGACCTGCGCGCGGGCGCGGCGGCGGCGGTGCTGCGCGAGCCGTGGTCGCCGATCGTGCTGCGCGACTGGCTGCGGCACCAGCTGCAGCGCGCCGCGACCGGCCGCGGCTTCCTCGGCGGCGCGGTCACGGTCGCGGCGATGCAGCCGATGCGCACGGTGCCGGCCCGCCACGTCTACCTGTGCGGCCTGTCCGACCAGGCGTTTCCGCGCCGCGACCAGCCGCCGCCGTTCGACCTGCTGGCGCGCCGCCGCCGCGCCGGCGACCGCAGCGTGCGGCTCGACGACCGGCAGCTGTTCCTCGACGCGCTGCTGGCGGCGCGCGAGCGGCTGCACCTGACGTTCGTCGGCCGGTCGCAGAAGGACGACAGCCCGTGCGCGCCGTCGGTCGCGATCGCCGAACTGCTGGATCTGGTCGACCGGACCTGCACGGTCGCCGGCGGCGCCGCGCCGCGCGACCTCGTGCTGGTGCGACATCCGCTGCAGCCCTGGAGCCGCCGCTACCGCAACGGCGCCGATCGGCGCCTGTTCACCTATGCGCGCGGCGATGCGCCCGGCACGCCGCAGGAACCGACCGCGCTGCCGCCGTTCGTCACGGCGCCCGTCGCGCCGCCGGCGGACCTGCTGGGCACCGAGCTGCCGTTCGCGCGCCTCGCCGACTTCTGGCACCACCCGAACCGCTGCTTCACGCGCGACGTGCTGCGGCTGCGGTTCCCGCGCGACGCCGACGACGAACTGGAGACCGAACCGTTCGCGGTGTCGTCGCTCGAACGCTGGCGTCTGCTCGATCCGATCGTGCGCGCCGCCCAGCGCGGTGCACCGCCGCCGGCCGACGCGCTGGCAGCGGCGCGCGCCACCGGTCGGCTGCCGGTCGGCGGACTCGGCGCGTTCGCGTTCGCGCCGCTGGCGAACGAAGCCGAACAGTTCCTGCGCCGGATCCGGCCGTTCGCGGTCGACGGCCGCGCGCAGCTGCGGGTCGTGCTCGACGGCACCGCGATCGCCGGCGTGCTCGAGGGCTTCGGGCCGGACGGCGCCGTGCACGTGCACGTCGCCAGCAACAAGCCGAAGTACCGCCTGCGCGCCTGGCTGCAGCACGTCTGGATGCACGCGGCGCGCGCGCAGGGGGCCGCGGGCCTGCCGGCGCGCACGCTGCTGTTCACGAAGGACGAGACCGTGACGCTGCGCCCGATCGACGACGCCGAGGCGCTCGCGCTGCTGGCGCGGTTCGTCGACGGCTACCGCCGCGGCCTGGCGCGGCCGCTGCCGCTGTTCGAGCGGAGCTCGTTCGCGTTCGCCGAGGCGCTGGGTGACCACGACACCGCCGCGGCGTTGCGCGCGGCGCTGAGCCAGTGGCTGCCGTCCACGTCCGACTGGGGTCTGCCGGGCGACAGCGAAGACGACGCGATCGCGTTGTGCCAGCGCGGCCGGCAACCGTTCGACGATCCCGAGTTCGCGTCGTGGGCGCAGGCGATCTGGGCGCCCTACTTCGAGCACGCGTACCCGGAGGACGCATGAACGTCCCCCGCTTCGACCTCGCGACCGCGCCGCTGGACGCCGGCACGCTGCTGCTGGAAGCCAGCGCCGGCACCGGCAAGACCTACACGATCATCGGCCTGCTGCTGCGGCTGCTGTTCGAACAGCGGATCCCGTCGCTGGACCGGGCGCTGGTCGTCACGTTCACGGTCGCGGCGACCGAGGAGCTGAAGCAGCGCCTGCGCCGAGGCCTGCAGACCGTGCTCGCCGCCGCCGAGGGCGCGCCGTGCAGAGACCCGCTCTGGCGCCGGCTCGCGCAGCGACCGGACGCCGCCGCGCGCGCGCGCGCCGCGCTCGACGACTTCGACCGCGTGCCGATCGCGACCATCCACGGCTTCTGCAAGCGGCTGCTCGACGAGAGCGCGTTCGAGACGCGGCAGCCGTTCCGGCTCGACTTCGTCGTCGACCCACTGCCGCTGCTGCACCGCGCCGCCGCCGACGTGGTGCGGCGCCGCTACGCCGCCGAACCGGACGCGACGCACGCGCTGCTGGCGCTCGGCAAGCTGACGCCGGAGGCGCTGGCCAGCGCCTGGCTGCTCTGGCGCCGGCACCCCGACATCGCGCTCGAGCCGAACCACCCGGACGCGGCGGCGCACACGGCGGCGATCGCGGCGCCGCTCGCGCGGGCCGCCGCCGGCTGCGACGCGGCCTGCCTCGCGCGCATCGCGTCGTTCCAGTGGTTGAAGGACGACTGCCCGTTCGAGAACCGCACCGACGTCGAGCCCGAACTGCAGCGGTTCGCGGCGCAACTGCGCACGGCGCCGGTGCTGGCGCTGCCGCTGGTGGTGCGCTTGGGCCGCCGCCGGCTCGGCAAGAGCCTGAAGAAGAACTCGCAGCGGCCGGACGGACACCCGTTCTTCGACGACTGCGACGCGGCCGCCGACGCAGTCGACGCCGCGCTGGTGCACCTGCGGGCCCAGCTGCTGCAGGACCTCGACGAGCGGCTGGCACGCGACAAGCAGCGCCAGCACGTGCTGTCGTTCGACGACCTGCTGCAGCGCGCGCACGCGGCGCTGCAGGATCCGGCGCGCCGCGACGTGCTGCTGGCGGCGATCCGCGAGCGCCACGAAGTCGCGCTGATCGACGAGTTCCAGGACACCGACGCGCTGCAGTACGAGATCTTCGCGACCTGCTTCGCGCAACGGCCGCTGTTCCTGGTCGGCGACCCGAAGCAGTCGATCTACGGCTTCCGCGGTGCCGACCTCGACGCCTACTTCGCGGCGCGCCGGGACGCGGCGACGGTCGGCACACTGGACACGAACTTCCGCAGCAGCGGGCCGCTGGTGGCAGCCGTGTCGCACCTGTTCGGGCCGGCGACCGCGTTCGTCGACGCGGGCATCACGCTGCCGGTCGTACACGCCAGCGCCGCGCCCGGCGCGCTGGCGCTCGACGGCGATCCGGGGCCGGCGTTCCGCTGGCGCCTGCTCGGCAGCAGCGACGGCGAGGATCCGACCAACCTGACCAAGGAACCGTCGGAGGCGCGCATCGCCGCCGACGTCGCGGCGGAGGTCGCGCGCCTGCTCGCCGGCCCGGCGCGGATCGACGATCGGCGGCTGCTGCCGCGCGACTGCGCGGTGCTGACGCGCACCAACCGGCAGGCCGTGCGCGTGCAGGAGGCCCTGCGCGACGCCGGCATCGTCTCCGCGATCGGCAAGGCCGGCGACATCTTCGACACCGACGAGATCGTCGACGTCGAACGGCTGCTGCGCGCGATCGTGCAGCCGCGCGACCTGGCGCTGGCGCGCAGCGCGATGGCGACGCGGCTCTGGGGCCGCGACGCGACCTGGGTGCACGCCTCGCTGAGCGACGACGAAGCGTTCGACGGCGAGCTGCGCCGGCTCGAGGAGTGGCGCCGGCTCTGGCACCGACACGGCTTCGTCGCGATGGCCGAACGTCTGCTCGGCGACCTCGGCGTCGTGCCGCGCCTCTTGGCGCAGCGCGGCGGCGAGCGCTCGCTGACGAACTACCGGCAGCTGTTCGAGCTGCTGCACCAGGCCGAACACGACGAGCGGCTGTCCGCCGAAGGCCTGCTCGAATGGCTGCTGCACGAGCGGCGGCACAAGGACGAACTCGACTACCAGCTGCGCGAACTGCGGCTCGAGAGCGACGAGGACGCGGTGCAGATCCTGACCGTGCACGGCAGCAAGGGCCTGCAGTACGAGGTCGTGTTCTGCCCGTTCCTGTGGGACGCCCGCCGCGACCGCGCGCCGGCGATCGTGCCGCTGCCGGGCGCCCGCCGGCTCGCGTTCGAACTCGACACCGAAGCCAAGGCCGCGCTCGAGGTCGCGCGGCAGGCCGAGGACGTGCGGCTCTGCTACGTCGCGCTGACGCGCGCGCGCCGGCGCACCTACGTGCACGTCGGCCCCTGCAGCAAGGACGCGCCGCGCAGCGCGCTCGCGTGGCTCTTGTGGCCGCCGCCGGTCGACCTCGAGCTGCCGCAGCACCCGGAGCGGTTCGCGACCTGGAGCGACCGCGCCAAGCAGGGCTTCCCGCACCTGCGGGCCCGCCTCGACGAGCTGTGTGCGGCCAGCGGCGGCACGATGGGCGTCGACCTGGTGCCGGTCGCGCCGACCGCGGCACCGCTGCCGCCGATGCCGGTCGCGCCCCTAGGCCCGGCGCGCACCGCGCAGCGCCTGCTGGCGCCGCGCGCGCTGCACAGCTTCTCGTCGCTGGTGGCCGGCGCACACGGGCTCGAACCGGGCCCCGACGTCGCCGACCCCGCCGCCAGGCACAGCCAGACCATCAGCGCCGCACCGGCGCGCGGCATCTTCGCGTTCGCGCGCGGCGCCCGCGCCGGCCAGTGCCTGCACACGCTGCTCGAACACGCCGACCTGGACGCGCTGCAGACCGACGCGGCGGCGGCGCTGGTGCGGCAGACCCTGCAGGCCTACGGCCTCGCCGACCCGGCCGCGCACACCGGCGCACTCGATCCGGTCGCCGACGTGCTGCAGAACCTGAAGGACCTCGCGGCGGCCCGCGTGCACGCCGGTGGCCCGACGGTCGCCGAACTGGCCCGCGGACCGAAGGCGATCGAGTGGAAGTTCACGCTGCCGACGCCGGGCAGCTCGCTGGAGGCGCTGGCGGCGGCGTTCGCGCGGCACGGCAGCGCGCTGGCGCAGCGCTACGCCGACCGCCTGCGCCGGCTGCCGCCGCGGACCCTGCACGGGTTCCTGGTCGGGTTCGTCGACCTGTGCGCGACGCACGGCGAACGGCACTGGATCGTCGACTGGAAGTCCAACCACCTCGGCGACCGCGCCGCCGACTACGGCCCGGACGCGCTGGCGACCGCGATGGTCGACAGCGACTACGTGCTGCAGTACCACCTCTACGTGCTGGCGCTGCACCGCCAGCTGCGCGCGCGGTTGCCCGGCTACGACTACGACCGCCATCAGGGCGGCATCGCCTACGCGTTCCTGCGCGGCGTGCGGCCCGACGACAGCAACGGCATGCTGTTCGACCGCGTGCCGCGCGCGCTGGTCGAGGCGATGGACCGCTGGGCCGGAGGCGGGCGATGACCGTGCTGCTCGCCTCGGAACTGGCGGCGCTGCTGGCCGGCCGTGCCCCCGCTGCGTTCGCGCCGTTGCTGCAGCGCACCGTGCGGCTGCTCTACGGCGAACGTGAGGCCGGCCACGTCTGCATCCCCCTGGCCGAGTGGCAGCACCGCACCGGCGGCGACGGCGAACCGCCGTTCCCGGACGCGGCGAGCTGGCGGCACGACCTGCTCGCCAGCGGCCTGTGCGGCACCGACGCGGCCGGGCCGCCGCTGCCGCTGGTGCTGGACGCCGCGGACCGGCTCTACTTCCGGCGCCACTTCCGCGACGAACGGCGCGTGCTGGCCCTGGTGCAGGCGCGGCTCGACGGCCCGCCGCGCGTCGACGCCGCGCGGCTCGGCGCCGCGCTGCGCGACCTCGGCATGCTGCCGCCGGCCGGCACCGTCGACTGGCAGCTGGCGGCCGTCGCCGCCGCGGTGGCGCGGCCGTTCACCGTGCTGACCGGCGGACCGGGCACCGGCAAGACCACCACGGTCGCGAAGCTGCTGTCGGTGCTGCTGCACCTCGAACCGCGGCTGCAGATCGCCCTGTGCGCGCCGACCGGCAAGGCCGCCGCCCGCCTCGGCGAAGCGCTGCGCGCCCGCGCCGAGCAGCAACCGCACCTGGCCGCGGCCGCCGACGGCATCGCGACGCGCACGCTGCACCGCCTGCTCGGCTACCTGCCGCTCGAGGACGCGTTCCGGCACGGCCGCGACCGCCTGTTGCCGTACGACGTGGTCGTCGTCGACGAGGCGTCGATGGTCGACCCGGCGCTGCTGGCGCAGCTCGGCGAGGCGCTGCGACCCGACGCGCGGCTCGTGCTGGTCGGCGACCGCGACCAGCTCGCGGCGGTCGCCGCCGGCCAGGTGCTCGGCGACCTGTGCCGCGCGGCCGAACCCGAACGTGGCGTCGGCCGCCTCCTCGCCGACTACGTGCACGCGGCGACCGGCATGGAGCTGCCCGTGCACACGGCGGCGCCACCGCTCGGCAACGCCGTGGTCGCGCTGCGGCAGAACCACCGCTTCGCGGCGCAGCCGGGCATCGGTGGCTTCGCGACCGCGCTGGCGGCGCGCGACGCGACCACGGCCGGGGCCGTGCTGGCGGCCGGCCACGCGGACCTGCTGGTCGAACCCGACGCGGCGGCGGCGCTGCAGCACATGGCGGCGCTGCTCGCCGCCGCTGCCGCCGCCGGCGCCGGCGATGCCGCGACCGCGCTCGCGCACCTCTGGCGCTGCCGGATCCTGTGCGCGACGCGCCACGGCCCAACCGGCGCCGACGCGTGGAACCGCCGCGTCGAGGCACTGCTGCACCGGCACGGCCACCGCACCGACGAGCCGTTCTATCTCGGCCGGCCGGTGCTGGTGACGCAGAACGACCACCAGAACCAGATCTGGAACGGCGACCTCGGCGTGGTCGTCGAGCACGACGGCCAGCGCTGCGTGGTGTTCGCGACCGCGACCGGCTGCCGCGACGTGTCGCTGCTGCGGCTGCCGGCACACACGACCGCGTGGGCGATGACCGTGCACAAGGCGCAGGGCAGCGAGTTCGACGAAGTGCTGCTGGCGATGCCGGATGCGCCCGGGCCGCTGTGGCAGGCACCGGTGCTCTACACCGGCGTGACCCGGGCCCGCCGCCGCGCCATCGTCTGCGCGCCGCCCACGCTGCTGCAGCAGGGCCTGAGCAGCTGGCCGCAGCGGGGTTCGGGCCTCGCCGACGCGCTCGGGCGGCGCTGACGGCCCGGGCAGCCGGCCCGCGCGCCGCGGATTCCCGACTTCCTTGCCGCGCCGGCGAAGCCGGTGGCGTGTCGGCCGTCGATGACGAGGATGACGCCCCGACCGCCGATGGAACCCCCCGCCCTGGCCGCCCACCTGCTCGCCCACGAGCACTTCGTCCGCCTGCTGCTGCGCGGGCTGCTGCGCGACGATGCGGCCGTCGACGACGCGATCCAGGATCTGTGGCTGCGCACGCTGCAGCGCCCCGGTGCCGTGCCGCGCGACCCGCGGCCGTGGCTCGCGCGCGTCGCGCGCAACCTGGCCGTGTCGAACTGGCGCCGCGCCCGCCGGCAGGCGCAGCGCGACCGCGCCCACGGTGCCGGCGAGCCGATCGCCGAGTCGCCGGAGCAGTCGCAGCTGCGGCTCGAACTGCGCCAGCGCGTCACCGCGGCGATCCTGGCGCTCGGCGAGCCGTACCAGCCGGTCGTGCTGCTGCGCTACGAACAGCAGCGCTCGATCGGCGAGATCGCGGCGCAGCTCGGCCGCAGCGCCGCGACCGTGCGGTCGCAGCTGAGCCGCGCGCACGAACTGCTGCGGCAGCGGCTCGACCGCGACTACGGCGACCGCGAACGGTGGACGGTGCTGGCGCTGCCGCTGCTCGGCGCGGCCGCACCGACGACGGTGCCGGCGGGTGCGGTGCTGCTCGGCGGTGGTCTGGCTGCCGTCGCCGCCGTCTGGGTGACGTTCTTGTTCGCCGGCGCTACGCCGACGCCGGCGCCGCCGGTGCGGACGGCGACCGAGGCCGTGCCCCCGCCGCCACCCGCCGCCGCGTCGCCGGCCGTCGCGCCCACCGCCGCGACCACGCCGACCGCAGCCGCCGAGACCGACCGCACCGAGGTCCGCGTCGTGCAGCGGCTGCTGCCGCGCGCGGAGCTGTTCGAGTGGTCGCACTACTGCGACTACGAGCTGGCGACCTTCAGCTTCGAATGGGGTCTGCGCGACGACCCGGGCTGCCGCTACACGCGCAACGACTGGGACGTCGCGTTCACGCGCGACGAGCTGGACAGCACGACCGTCACCGACGACCAGGGCACGATCGCCGACCTCGGCGTGCTGGCTCCGGCCGACTTCGGCGCCTTGCCGGTCGCCGCGGCGCCGCTGGCATTCGCCGCCAGCGCGACGGTGCAGGCGGGCCACGCGTACTTCGTGCACACGCTCGACACCGACAGCGACCTCGCGACGGTCGCGTTCGTGCGCGAACACGCGCCCGGGCGCCGCGTCGTGCTGGACTGGTACTGCACCGACGGCAGCGGCCGCGCGCAGGGCTCGCTGCTCGACCCGGGCACCGGTCGGCCGTGGACGACCGTGCTGGCCGAACTGCGGGCGCGGGCCCAGTCCGGGCCGGCGCCGAGCTCACCGGTGCTGCTGCAGCTGCGCAACGGCGCCGGCGGCGGCAATCCGAACCGCGTCGATTTCGCCGGCCGCGCCAACGGCTACGTGCGTTCGCGCGAAGCACAGCCGCTGGCGCTCGGTGTGACGCCGGACCGCCACGAACGGTCCCAGGCCTACGTGCGCGGCGGCTTCGTGCCGGGCGACCGGCAGTTCGTCGTCACCGACGTGTCGTGGCGCGGCGGCGCCGTCGGCGACTCGAACGGCTCCGGCCGCCTGCGCGTCTGCGTCGCCGGCGAGATGCTCGCCGAGTTCGACCAGACCCAGGCGCCGATCCAGGGCAGCTGGCACGGCCGGCTCGTGATCGTGCCCGGCGCCGAGGACGACACCTGGTGTGAGATCGCGAACTCGAGCTGGGTCGAGGTGCAGCTGTTCGGCCACCTCGAACCGCTGGCGACCGAGCTGCCGGCCCGGTTCGGCGGCACCAACGCGGGTTTCTTCCACGACCCGCCGCCGGTCGTCGCACCGCCGCCGGTGCTGCGCGAACCCAGCGTCCGGCTGCAGGCACAGACCGGCCAGTTCCGGAACCGGCAGATCGATGTCGACCTGCGCGGGCGCGCCGGCCTGACGTCCTTCGCCGACGGCCCGATCACCATCACCGCGGCGCCTTCGCGGTTCGGCGCGGCCTGGGCCGAGGGCGGCTGTGTGCCGGCCGGCAAGCGGTTCGTGGTCACGTCGGTGCGGGCGCGCGGCCACGTCCACGCGCAGCCCGAGGGCATCCCCACGATCCGGCTGCTGCTCGACGGGCGGGACCTGGCCGGCACGCCGGCAGCGGGTCCGTTCGAACTCGACTGGACCGGCCGCGCCGTGATCCGACCCGGTGACGAGAGCCGCACGCGCCTGATGGTCCATGACGGCTGCGCGGCCGACGTCGAGTTCCGCGGCCACTTCGAAGACGATTGACCCGGACCGCGGCGCGCCCGCCCGCGTCAGCGATCGGCGAACCAGATCGTGTCGGTCAGCAGCTCGCGCAGCACCGCGGTCGCATAGGCGCCGCGCGGCAGCGTGAACGTGAGCTTCAGGCCACCGTCGTGCGCCGACGCGGTAGCGCCCTCGACCGGCACGCGCAGCGGCCGCCGTTCGCCGCGCGCCAGCCGGAACGGCAGCCGGTGGAACGCGTCGGGCGCGAGCTCCAGCGCCGCCAGCGCCTCGCGCTCGATCGCCAGCGGCTCGCCGGCAGGCTCCGGCATCTCCGGCCCCGGCATCGGCCCGGTCGGCGACAGCTCGAAGCGCGCCGCGCGCGGCTGCTCGCGCGCGAGGTCCTCGACCGGGAACACGGCGCCGTTCCGGTGCAGGAACGCGAGGTCGCCCGGCAGCAGCTCGTGCACGCGGTCGCGGCGCGCCGCCACGACGCGGTTGAACACTTCGCTCTGCACGGCCGAGACCACCAGCCCGAACACGCGCCGCGGCATGCGCGCCGCGAACGCGCGCGCGTTGCCGCGCAGCACGTCGAGGCCCTTCTGCAGGTTCGCACCGCGCTTGCCGAAGCGTTGTTCGCCGAAGTAGTTCGGCACGCCGAGCTGCTCGAGCTCGGCGAGCGCCGCCTGCGCCGTCGCCAGGTCCTCGGGCCGGGTGGAGCGCAGCACGATGCCGAACCGGTTGCCGTGCAGGTGCCCCATGCGCAGCTTGTTGCCGTGGCGGCTCGTGCGCAGCACGCGGAAGCGTTCGCCGGCTGCCGCGGCACAGCGCGCCTCGTCGGCGTGTTCGAGGCTGACCCACTGGCGGCTCACGGCCTGCGCGTCCTTGAGGCCGGCGATGCCGAACTCGCGTTCGTCGCGGTCGAGCGCCACGGCCAGCTCGTGCAGCAGGTCGAGCGTCGACAGCGAGCGCTTCTCGACCCACAGCCAGACATGGTCGCCGCGGCCACACGGTTCGTAGGCCGGCACTTCTTCGACCTCGAAGTCCTCCGGCACGACCTTGTAGCGGCCCGCGAAGAACCCCGCGCGGGTGCCGCGCGGCACGGGACGCATCGGCTTCACGATCGGCCTCGCCGTCAGCCCTTCTTGGCCTTCTGCTTCTTCTTCGGCCGTTCCTCGGTCTCGGCGACCGCAGCCGCGACCTCGGCCGTCGCTTCGACCGCGACCGGCAGCGGCTTGAACGCGGCGACCGGATCGCGGCCGGTCGCGTAGGCCAGGAGCCGCGCCAGTTCGTCGCGCATCGCGGCGCGCTGCACGATCCGGTCGAGCTGGCCCTTCTCGAGCAGGAACTCCGAGCGCTGGAAGCCCTTCGGCAGCTCCTTCTTGATCGTCGTCGCGATCACGCGCGGGCCGGCGAAGCCGATCAGCGCGCCGGGTTCGGCGAGCAGCAGGTCGCAGACCGACGCGAACGACGCGGTGACGCCGCCGGTCGTCGGGTGCGTCATCACCGAGATCGACAGCTGGCCCGCGGCGTGCAGGCGCTGCAGCGCGCCGCAGGTCTTCGCCATCTGCATCAGCGACACGGCGCCTTCGTGCATGCGCGCGCCGCCCGAGCACGAGAACAGCACCAGCGGCAGGCGCTGCTGCGCCGCGTGTTCGCACAGGAGCGCGATCTTCTCGCCGACGACCATGCCCATCGAGCCGCCGAGGAACTGGAAGTTCATCACGCCGAGCGCGCACGGGATGCCCTTGATCGTCGCGGTGCCGGTGACCATCGCGTCCGATTCGCCGGTGCGCTGCTTGGTCTGCACCAGCTTCTCCGCGTACGGCACGCGGTCGTTGAACTCGAGCACGTCCTGCGCGCGCAGGTCGGTCCACAGCTCCGCGAACGACCCCGGGTCGGCGGTCAGCGCGATGCGCTCGCGGGCCGGCAGCGTGAAGTGGTAGCCGCAGGTCGCGCACACGCGCAGGCGCTGTTCGAATTCCTTGCGGAACAACATCGCGCCGCAGGACTCGCACTTGATCCAGAGCCCCCCGGGCATGTCCTTCTTCTTGCCGAAGCGGGTCCAAGCCATGTGTTTCGGTCCTGTCTGCGGGAACGCGTGCGTGGGAAGAAGCCGGCACTCTAGCCCTGCGGCGACCGCCGGGCCAGCATCGGCGACGTCATCGCGCGGCCTCGGCGAGGCGGCGCAGTTCGGCGATGCGGGCGCGCCGGTCCGGCGCCCCGAACACTGCGGTGCCGGCGACGAACACGTTGGTGCCGGCCGCAGCACTCGACGCGATCGTGCTGCTGCCGATGCCGCCGTCCATCGACACCTCGCCGGCGAAACCGAGCCGCCGCAGCTCCTGCACCTTCGGCAGCACCTCCGGCATGAACTTCTGCCCGCCGAAGCCGGCGAACACGCTCATGACCAGCACGAGGTCCAGCTCGGCCAGGTACGGCGCGAGCCGCGCGACCGGTGTGTCGGGCTGCACCGACAGGCCCGCTTTGCGGCCGCGGGCGCGGATGTGCCGCAGCAGCTGCCGCACGTCGCCGTTCGACTCGACCTCGACGTGGAACGTCAGCCAGTCGGCGCCGGCGTCGAGGAACGGATCGGCGTAGCGCCACGGATCGGTGATCATCAGGTGCACGTCGAGCGGCTTCGTGGCGACGTTCTTGATCGCCTGCGTCACCACCGGCCCGAAGGTCAGGTTCGGCACGAAGTGGCCGTCCATGACGTCGAGGTGCAGCCAGTCGGCCGCGGCCTGTTCGACCGAGCGCACCTCGTCGGCGAGGCGGGCGAAGTCGGCGGCGAGCAGCGACGGCGCGATGCGGATCGGGTGCATGGGGTCAGTAGGCGCCGGCGCTGCCACCGCTGCGGTGGTCGCAGACGCCGATGCGTTCACCGCTCGGCGTGACCTCGATCGCGAACACGCGCGCGATCTCGCGCGGCGCTGGCGCGAACGCGTGGCCCTTGGCCGCCAGCGCCGCGCGCACGTCCGGCGGCAGCGCGAAGCGCTCCCAGACGATCTCGTCGGGCAGCCACTGGTGGTGGACACGCGGCGCGCGCACCGCGTACTCGAGGTCCATGCCGTGGTCGACGACGTTCAGCAGGGTCTGCAGCACCGCGGTGATGATGCGGCCGCCGCCCGGCGCGCCGAGCACCCAGCGCACCTGGTCGTCCTGCAGCACGATCGTCGGCGTCATCGACGACAGCATGCGCTTGCCGGGCGCGATCGCGTTGCGCTTGCCGCCCACGAGGCCGAACTGGTTCGGCACGCCGGGCTTGGCCGAGAAGTCGTCCATCTCGTTGTTCAGCAGGAAGCCCGCGCCGTCGACGACCAGACCCGAACCGAACGTCGAGTTGATCGTCGTCGTGCAGGCGACCGCGTTGCCGAGCTTGTCGACGATCGAGAAGTGCGTGGTGTCGTCGCTCTCGGGCGCGCCGGGCGGCGTGCCGGCGCCGACGTCGCTCTTCTGGTCGCGGCGGATCGACGCACCGCGCTCGGCGAGGTACTTCGGGTCGAGCAGCCCGGTCAGCGGCACGTCGGCGTGGTCCGGATCGCCGAGCCACTTGGCGCGGTCGGCGTAGGCACGGCGCATCACCTCGGTCAGCAGGTGCACGTAGTCGCTGCCGCCGAACCCGAGCGCGCGCAGGTCGTGCGGCTCCAGCAGCGCCAGCATCTGCTGCAGCGCGACGCCGCCCGACGACGGCGGCGGCATGCCGAGCACGTCGAGACCGCGGTAGCGACCCTGCAGCGGTTGCCGTTCCCGCGCTTCGTAGCCGGCGAGGTCGGCCGCGGTGACGAAGCCGCCGTCGCGCTGCATCTGTTCGACCAAGAGCTTCGCGGTGTCGCCGCCGTAGAAACCCTCGAGGCCGTCCTTGGCGAACCGCTCGAGGGTGCCGGCGAGGTCGCGCTGCAGCAGCACCATGCCCTGGCGCAACGGTTCGCCGTCGCGGAAGAAGATCGCGCGCGACGACGGGTAGCGGCCGAGCAGCGCCGCGTTGGCAGCGAGGTCCTCGGCCAGGAACTGGTCGACCGCGAAGCCCTCGCGCGCGAGCCGGATCGCCGGCGCCGCGACCGCGCCGAGGCTCTGCGTGCCGTACTTGCGCAGCGCCAGCAACAGGCCGGCCGGGCTGCCGGGTACGCCGGCCGCGGTGGCGCCGAACTGCACGCGGTCGCCGTCGACGCTGCCGTCGGGCCGCAGGTACATGTCGGCGCGCGCCGCCGCGGGGGCGCGTTCGCGGCAGTCGATCGCCGCGGTGCGGCCATCCGCCATGCGCAGCAGCAGGAACGCACCGCCGCCGAGGTTGCCGGCCTGCGGGTGCGTGACCGCCAACGTCAGCGCCACCGCGACCGCCGCGTCGACGGCGTTGCCGCCGCGCTCGAGCACGTCGAGGCCGACGCGCGTCGCGTGCGGCTCGGCGGTGACGACGACGGCCTCCTTGCCGCGCGCGACCAGGTCGTTCGGCAGCGGCCGCGGCGGCGCGCCGAGCCCGCCGAGCAGCAGCACCACGGCCGCAGCGCGGCCGGCGGCGATCATCGCTCCTGGCCTCCGAGGCCCTCGCCGAGCCGCACGCCTTCGCCGCGCAGGTAGTCGAGCACGCGCTGCACCTCGTCCGCCTCGCCTTCGAGTTCGAGCGCGATGAAGCCGCCCTGGTCGGTGACCGAGGCGCCGCGGATGTTGACGACGACGTCGAACGACCGGTTGATCTTGTAGAGCAGCGGCTCGCGCACGAGTTCCTGGTCGAACTCGAAGTGGATGTTCTTCTTGGTCTTCACGATGGCGGGCGGCCGGGGCACCGGCGCGGCGCGCAGCATACGCGGCGCCACCACCACACGGCCATGCTTTGCGGCGGCCAGGATCGGCCTTGATCCGGCCGCGGCCGCGGATAGCTTCCCCCGCCCCACGTGGTCCCGTAGCCAAGTGGTTAGGCAACGGATTGCAAATCCGTCTACCCCAGTTCGATTCTGGGCGGGACCTCCAGTGACGCTGCGCGATCGGGGCAGGCGGTGCGACGACGGTCGCAACGACCTGCCCAGCGCGCCGGTCTGCGCACTGCGCGCCGAGCCGCACGCCCCGCACCGGCTCCGCTGCCGAACGCCTCAGCTACCGTGCGCCTCAGCTACCGGACGCCTCAGCTACCGGGCGGCAGCCACGAACGGCGCTGCGGACCGAGATCCCCCATCACCTGCGTCCAGACCGCGTTCGCCTTCGCGTGGCCGGGCACCTGCCGGCGCACCACGGCCAGCGCCGGGAGGTCCCACGTGGTCTCGAACCACGGTTCGGGCCAGGTGATGCCGTCGTAGAAGGCCGGCGCCGGCGGCGGGAACATCAGGTTGCCGACGCCGTGCCACTGCGTGCCCTGCTGGATCCAGTTGTGGTCGAGGCACGCGAGCGCCGCCTTGCGCGCCAGCACGCGACCCTGCGCGTGGCCGAGCTGCTCGCAGGCGAGGTCGAGGCCGAACGCGCCGATGCTCTGCTGCCACGCCATCCACCAGGCGCCGGGCCCCAGCCGCGGATCGTCGATGCGCACGTCCCAGACGTCGTACGGCTGGTTCCAGAGCTGCGGCAGATAGACCAGGTCGACGCGGTCGAGCCACCGCTGCGCGACGCGCTGCGCCAGCACCCGGTCCTCGAGGTTGCGCCACAAGTGCGTGACCAGGATGCCGGCCCAGCCGACGCTGCGCGCCGCGTCGGCGCCGCTGGTCGACCAGCCGGGCGTCACCGTCTCGCCGAACAGGAACAGCCGCGCCTGCTGCTCCAGTTCGCGCTGCAGCAACGGTGAACCCGTGAGGCGCGCGGCGGCGGCGACGGTGTTGTAGAGCCAGTGCTCGCGGTCGGGCCCCATCCAGCCGTTCGTCGCTTCGATCGTCACCGTGCCGGTCTTGCCGAGCTGGTCCGGCGACACGCCGGTGTGCCAGTGCGGCCGCCCGCTCCAGAACACGCACTGCGGATGGTCCTGCGGATCGGCCTGCCGCCCGTCCGGTTCGCGGTGGTGGCACGGCCGCGCCGCGAGCTTCAGCGCGCCGAGGTAGGCGACCACTTCGGCGCCGATGCCGTCCGGCTCCGCGTACTCACCGCAGACGAACACCTGGTCCCACTGCGCGCCGGTGTCGGCGGAGTTGGCGTTCGGCCCGATCGCGCCGGGTTCCCACGTGTGCAGCCGCCGCAGCGACTCGCCGAAGTGCGCGTAGCTCCATGCCACCGCATCGAAGCCGGGCGCCTGCGCCGGCATGCCGCCGGGCCACAGCCGGTCGATGCCGGCCGCACACGCGTGCAGGCCGACCGCCGCGTAGGCCTGCGACCAGTGTTCGAGCGTCGCGAAGTGGCGCCACCAGAGCGCCACGAACGGCACCGCGCGCGCCTGGCCATCGGCGAAGGTCGTGCCCGCCGGCACCAGCGGTTCGCCCCAGCCCGCGCCCGGCACGTGCACCATGCCGTCGCCCCACGCGAGCCGCAGCCCGGTGGCCGGCACCGCGGCCGCCAGGTCGGGCAGACCGGCGTTCGACGCGGTCACCAGCGCCTCGCCGTAGACGATGCCGGGCTGGTCCGGATACCAGCGCAGCCAGACTTCCGTGTGCAGCATCGGGCTCGTGCGCACGTGGCCGCGCACCGTCAGCGCGGCGCCGTCGACGCGCGGCAGGTCGTAGAACAGCGGCACGCCGTCGACGGTCAACGCGCCGCCGAAGTGCGCCACCGGATCGGTCGGAGCCATCACGGTCGGCACCGGCGCGGCCACCGCGGCGCCGAGGTCGATCGTGCGCCGTTCGTACGGCGCCAGCGACACGTGCACGTCGACGACCCAGGCATCGAGCCCGAGCGGCCGCCCGCGCACGTAGCTGGAGCCGCCGACCGTGCCGGCCGCGAACGGCAGCGGCGTGTCGACCGTCGTGCGCACCCAGCCGTCGAAGCCGGCCAGCGAGTGGTTGGCGACGCGGACCACTTGCGCCGGCAGCAGCCCGCCGACGGCGGCCAGCAGCAGCGGCAGCAGCAGGCCGCGCCGAGCCCGACGCAGCGGCTGCGCGAGGTGCGGTGGAATCGGGAACGAAAGGAAGGCGGCGGATGGCGCAGCGCAGACCATGACGGGAGGCGCGGGTGCAGGACGAGGTGCGGGGCTTGCGGCCCCCTACGTACGTCGGGCGCCGAACGGCCAGCCATTCTGCGCCTTTGCGCCCTTGCCACCGCCCGCGTGGTCACGATTCCCGGCTGCTTGCGCCCCACCGCGCTGCCGGCCACACTGCCGGCCCGCGCGCAACCGGGCCGCGCCGGCGGGGATGGCGGAACGGCAGACGCAGCGGCCTTAAAAGCCGCAGGCCGGCAACGGCCGTGAGGGTTCGAGTCCCTCTCCCCGCACCACCTCGCCCGCCGTCGCCGTCGCCGTCAGGCTACGGTCAGAGCGCGCGCGACCTCGGCGACCTCGGCTGCGGCCGGTGCCACGCCGCCAAAGCGCGCGGCGTCGAGCGCCGCGTGCAGCTGCCGGACCCGCGCCAGCACCGGCTCCGGCACCCCTGCTGCAGCCAGCGCCGACCAGCCCGCCGCCGCGTCGCCCCACGCGGCGGCGCCGGCGCGCAACGCCAGCAGCCGTTCGAATGCAGCCAGCCGCGCTACCGCGCCACCGGCCTGTTCGAGATCGCGCACGGCGGCCGTCCACTGCGCGCGCGCGCGCCACCGGCGCTGCCGGTTGCGGCGCAGCAGCAGCGCGGCCACGATCGCCACCACGAGCACGCCGCGCCGCCCCCACGGGTTCGACGCCGTCGCGGCCGCGTCGGCGTCGACCAGCGCCTGCACCGCCGGCGGCAGCACGGTGCCCGGCGCCGGCGGCCCGACGCGCAGCGGCAGCGCGACGCTGGCCAGCACGACGTAGCGGCCGGCCGCCGGTGAGAACGTCGCCACCTCGATCGGCGGCACCGCGGTGGCGCCCTCACGCAGCGCCAGCACGTCGAGCACGAACGTGCGCCCGCTGGCGCCGCGCCGGTCGCGCACGCCCTGCACGTGGAAGCCGGACAACGGCGGCGGTGGCGGCGGCGCCAGCCGTTCGAAGTTGCCGCGGCCGCCGAGTTCGAGTTCGACCTCGAACGAGTCGCCGACCGCGACCGCGGTCGCGGCGGTGCGCGCCTGCAGCGTGAACTCGCCGACCGCGCCGGCGAACCCGGCCGGCCGGCCGTCGATCGGCAGCGGCCGCACGCGCAGCTGGTCGGGCGCCGACCGCACGCTGTGCTCGCGCCGGTCGATCGGCTGGCGGCCGCGCAGGAAGTCGTCCTCGAACCGCGACGCGTGGGCGTAACGCAGTTCGACCGGCGCGATCGGCGACGTCCCGTCGGCGAGCGGCACCCAGCGGCAGCGCACTTCGAGCAGATCGAAGGCGCGGCCGTCCGTGGTGCGCGTGCCGGCGCGGCTCGCGGGCACCACGCGGTCGCCGAGCGCGATGCGTTCGGTCGCGGCATCGGCGGCCGGCGGCAGCAGCGTGACCGCGCGGTCGGCGGCGCCGAGCAGCCACGGCACGTCGAGCACGAACGGCCGGTCGAGCTGCTGGCGGAACAGCGGCACCGCGTGGGCCGCGAACCAGGCCGCGTCGACGCCGATGCGGATCGTCAGCTCGCACGGCTGCTGCAGCCACGGCTCGCGCGGCGCGATCTCGACCTCGACGAACGCGCGCTCCGGCTCCGGCACCGGCGCCGGCGGCGGTTCCTGCGCCCGCAGTGCGGCGGCCAGGACCAGCGCGGAGCACAGCAGCAACCTCACCACGTGCGCTCCCCGACCACGGCGTCGGTCGGCGGCACGAGGCGCAGCCGCTGCTTCTCGCGCTGCTTCTGCAGCAACCGTTCGCGCAGCCGCTGCAGTTCGGCGGCGGACAGCGGCGCGGTCGCGACCTCGGCCGGCGCCGGCGCCGGAGGTTCGGCCGCGGCGGGCTCGGGCGGCGGTGGCGCCGGTTCCTGCTGCGTGCGCGCCGTGGCCGCGTCGCGCGCGGCGCGCACCTCGGTGAGCCGCTGCCAGGCGCGTTCGACGTTGCGCACCATCGCCACCTCGGCGGGCAGCGCCGCGGCCGCCCGGCGCCAGTGCTGCCATGCGGCCTCGGCGCTGCGCACCGCCAGCTCCCACGCCATCGGTTCGGCGTCCGGCAGCCGCGCCGCGGCGACCGCGCGGTCGGTGCGCAGCCAGGCCGCGAAGCCGAGCAGCTGTTCGCCGCGCGCGCGCCACTCGGGCTCGGCGGCGGCGAGCAGCGGTCGCGCCGCCGCTTCGGCATCCCCCTCGCGCAGCAGCCGCAGCGCCGCCAGCGCGGTGTTCGCGCGCAGCTCCGGTGGCGCCGCGGCGCCGCGCTCGGCGAGCGCTGCCGCCAACGCCGCGTGCGCGGCCGCGAAGCGACCGGCGCGGTAGTCGGCCAGCGCCCCGTCCTGGGCCGCCAGCGAGGCGACCAGGCCCAGCACGCAGACTGGCCACCGCTTCATCGACGTCGCTCCGGCAGGCACATCCGCAGCATCCAGAACAGGCAGGCGGCGCACAAGAACCAGCCGAAGCGCGGCGCCGGTGCGGCGCGGCCGGCGGCCAGCGCCTGCGCGGTCGCCCGCTCTGCCAGCGCCGCGTCGTGCAGTGCCAGCAGCGCGTCGGCGCCGGTGGCACGTTCGGCGTGGCCGCCGCCGGCGCGCGCAACGGCCGCGAGGCCGGCGAGGTCGAGCCGCGTCACGACGTCGCGGCCCGCCGCGTCGCGCAGGAACACCTCGCCGCTGGCCAGCGGCACGACGATCTTGCTGCCGGCCTCGCTGCCGAAGCCGAGTCCGAACACCACCGCGCCCTGCGCACGGGCCCGCGCCGCGGCCGCGGCGGCCCCGGCGCCGAAGTCCTCGCCGTCGCCGAGCACGACGATGCAGCCGCCGGCCGCGCCGGCGCGCGCGAGCGCCGCCGCGGCGACCTCGATCGCGGCGCCGCCGGCGGAGCCGCCGCCGCCGGCATCGCCGGGCGCCAGCGTGGCGACCAGCGTCGCGACCGCGGCCGTGTCGCCGGTCAGCGGCACCGCGAGGCGCGCGCTGCCGGCGAACACGACGAGCCCGAGCCGCAGCGCCGGCGCCGCCGCGGCGAGCCGTTCGATCGCCTGCTGCGCGGCACCGAGCCGCGTCGGCGCGACGTCGCGCGCGGCCATCGACCGCGACAGATCGAGGCACAGTACGACGTCGGCGACCGGTGCCCCGCCGGCGGCGACACCCCAAGCCGGCTGCAGGCCCGCGATGCCGGCGGCCGCGGCTGCCAGCAGCGCACACGCGGCGCGCAGCCGCGGCCACGCCGGCCGGCCGACCAGCGCGGTGGCACGCGGGCCGAGGGCTGCTGCCGTGCGCTGCGCCGCGCGGCGCGAACACCAGGCGCCCAAGCCGATGGCCAGGGCCAGCAGCACGAGCCCCGGCCACGCGCCGGCGGCGAGCAGCGTGAACGCCGTCACGGCACCACCCGCCAGACCGTGCGCTGCAGCACGTGCGCCGCGAACAACGCCAGCAGCGCCACCACGAGCCACGGCGCGAACCGTTCCTGCACGAGCCGCTGCGGCGGCGCGAACCGGGCCGGCTCCAGCGAAGCGATCGCGTCGCCGACCTCGCGCAGGGCGGCTGCGGTCGCCGCGACGAAGAAGCGGCCGCCGGTCGTCTGCGCCAGCGCCGCGACCGGGCTCGTGTCGCGGTCCGGATCGGCGCCGACGGCGACCGCATAGACGCGCACGCCGAGCTGGGCGCACCACTGCGCCGCGTGCTGCGGCGCGATCTCGTCCGGCTGCGCGCGCGTGGCGACGTTCTCCTCGCCGTCGGTCAGCAGCACGACGACGCGCCCGGTCGGCGGCGTCCGCGCCAGCACTTCGGCCGCCATCGCCACCGCGGTGCCGATGCCGGTCGCGTCCTCCGGCCCCTCGGCGGCGACCAGGTCGACGCCGGCCAGCAGGTCGCCGAACGCCGCGTGGTCGAGCGTCGGTGGACAGACCAGGTCCGGGTAGCGCGCGAACGCAACGCAGCCGAGGCGATCCTCGGCCCGCGCCGCGGCGAACTGCCGCGCCAGGTCGCGCGCGACCGCGAGCCGAGTCTGTCCCGGCGCCAGGTCGCTGACCGCCATCGACGAACTGCGATCGAGGCACACGACGACGCTGTGCGCCAGCCGTTCGGGCGGCGCCGGCACGAACCGCACCGGCCGCGCCAGCGCCGCGATCGCACAGGCGGCACCGAGCAGGGCCAGCGCCGATGGCAGCCAGGCGCAACGGCTGCGCCAGCCGCGCGCGAGCGGCGCGCCATCGCCGGGCAGGCACCAGGCCAGCGCCGTGCGGCCGCGCCGGCGCCACAGCGCGACCAGCGCCGGCACGACGAGCGCCGCGAACCAGGCCGGCGCGAGCCAGTGCGTGTCGGTCACGCGCTGTCCTCCTGCACGTAGGCCCTCGCAGCGGCCAGCGCCGCCGCGTGCGCATCGGCTCCCGGGGCGGCAGCGGCGAACTTCACCGCGTCGCAGCACTCGAGGCACCGGCGCAGCTCGGCCCTGCCCGTGCCCACGCAAGCCATCAGCTCCGTCGTCGTGCGCGTCGCGGCGGGTGCGCGCCCGTGCCGCCCCGCATGGCTGCGCACGGTCGCCGCGAGCGCCGTGTAGAACGCCAGCACCGCGGCACCGTCGGCGCCGGCCGCCGGCGGCACCAGCGCCGCCAGCTCGGCGAGCGCGCGCGCCGCCGCCGACGGCGCGGCCGCGGCAACCGGCGCGACGCGGCGCCGCCGCAGCGCGACGAACCCACCCAGCAAGAGCAGCAGCGCGAGCCCCCACCACGGCCACGACGGCCGGCGCCGCGAGCTGGCGGCGAACAGCTCCGGCCACTCGACCCCGGGGTCCGGCGTCGGCAGCACGGACCGCACGCGCAGCGGCGGCACCGCGACCGACTGCTGCAGCGGACCGCCGTCCGCGGCCGTGGCGCGACAGACCATCGGCGGCAGCACGATGTCACCGCTGGCCCACGCCACCGCCCGCAGGCGTTGTCGACCACCGGCCGGTGCCGGCTCGAACCGGACCTCGAGCGGCGCCAGTGCCGCGCCGTCGAGCGGCGCCGGCAGCGCGCCGGCAGGCCACACGCACTCGAACTCGGCCGCGAACGGCTCGCCGACCGCGACGCCGCGGTCCGGCAGCACCCAGAGCAGCTGCGCCTGCGCCGACAGCGCGGTGGCGCAGACGGCCAGCGCCGCGGCGCCGAAGGCGGCGGCGATCACCGCTTCGCCTCGCGCTGTTCGCGCCGGTGGAAGAACGCCTGCAGCGGCCGCGCGATCGCGGCGAGGTCCGGCACCGGCGGCACCGCGAGGTCGATGCAGTCGATGCCGGCGCGCGCGAAGCGGTCCTCCCACGCCGCGCGCCACGCGGCGACGCGGCCGAGCCACGCGCTGCGGACCCGGTCGCTGGCGAAGTCGACGACGGCGGCACCGCCGGCCAGCGGATCGCGCACGCGCAGCAGCGCCCGCGGCGGCGCCGTGTGTTCGAGCGGCACCAGCCGCACCGCGACCAGGTCGTGGCGCCGGTTGCCGAGCGCGAGTTCGCGTTCGCCGCCGGGCCGCGCGAAGTCGGACAGCACGAACAGCACGCTGCGGCGGCGCAGCATGCGGCCCGCGTGCGCGACCAGCGCGCCGAGGTCCACCGCGGCGGTGCGGCCGCGCAGCACGAGGCAGTCGCGGACGATGCGCAGCACGTGCTGCGCGCCCTTGCGCGGCGGCACGAAGCGCTCGACGGTGTCGCTGCCGGCGACGAGGCCGAGGCGGTCCTCGTTGGCGATCGCGGCGAGGCCGAGGCAGGCGCAGAACCGCGCCGCCAGCTGGCGCAGCGACCACACGCCGAGCCCGGCGTCGAGCGCCGGCGAGGCGTCGAGCACGAACACCAGCGTGTGCTCGCGCTCCTCGACGAAGCGTTTCACGAACGGCCGGCCGATCCGCGCGGTGACGTTCCAGTCGACGGTGCGCAGGTCGTCACCTTCGACGAACTCGCGCACCTCGGCGAACTCGACGCCATGGCCGCGGAACGTCGTGCGGTAGCCGCCCGACAGCACGTCGGTGACGAGCCGGTGGCTCTGCACCTCGATGCGCCGGACCTCGGCCAGCAGTTCGGACAGCGCGGCGTCGCCCACCGGCGGCAGGTTAGCGGCGGCCTCCAGCACCGCGCCACCGTCTGCCGATGACGACGCAGTCGCCGGGCCGCGACGGTGTCGCGCCGGTGCGACACCACGCCCGATGACCAAGATCCTGCTCGCCGATCCCGATCCGCGCACCCAGGCCGATCTGCGCGCGCTGCTGACCGACCGCGGCTTCGAGCTCGACGCCGCCGCCGACGTGCAGCAGGCGCTCGAGCCGGTGGCGGACGGCGACGTCGACCTGGTGCTGTGCGACCTCGCGCTGCCGGGCGGCGGCGGGCTGCGCCTGTTGCAGGAGGTGCGCGCGCTGCGCGCCGAGACCGCGGTCGTGCTGCTGTCGGCGTTCGGTTCGGTGCAGGACGCCGTGCAGGCGATGCAGCACGGCGCCGCCGACTTCCTCGGCAAGCCGTTCGCGCCGGACCAGGTGCTGGTCGCGGTCGACCGCGCGCTCGAGAAGACGGCCCTGCAGCGCGAGAACCACGCGCTGCGCGACGCGCTCGACGACCGGCTGCGGCTCGACAACCTGGTCGGCAGCGACCCGCGCATGCAGGCGATCTTCAAGACCGTCAAGGCGGTCGCCGACACGCGCACCACGGTGCTGGTGACCGGCGAGTCCGGCACCGGCAAGACCGTGCTGGCGCGCGCGCTGCATGCGCTGAGCGGCCGCCGCAACGGCCCGTTCGTCGAGGTCAACTGCGGCGCGCTGCCGGAGAGCCTGCTCGAGTCGGAACTGTTCGGCCACGTCAAGGGAGCGTTCACCGGCGCCGTGCGCGACAAGGCGGGCAAGTTCGAGGCGGCGCAGGGCGGCACGATCTTCCTCGACGAGATCGGCACCAGTTCGCCGGCGTTCCAGATCAAGCTGCTGCGCGTCGTGCAGGACCGGCTGGTCGAACGCGTCGGTGACACGCGCACGCTCCCGGTCGACGTGCGCATCGTGCTGGCGACCAACCGCGACCTCGAGGCGGCGGTCGCGGCCGGCGAGTTCCGCGAGGACCTGTTCTACCGCATCAACGTCGTGACGGTCGAGATGCCGCCGCTGCGCGCCCGCAGCAGCGACGTGCCAGCGCTGGCGCAGCACTTCCTGCGCCGGTTCGCCGCCGAGCACGGCCGGCCGCCGCTGCGCTTCACCGACGCGGCGATGGCGGCGCTGGTCGCGGCACCGTGGCCCGGCAACGTGCGCCAGCTCGAGAACGTGATCGAACGCGCGGTCGTGCTCGGCTCCGGCGCGACGATCGACCTGCCGGACCTGCCGGCGCTGCTGCCCGGCCGCACCGCCGGCGCGCCGGTGCCGAGTGGCGCCGCACCAGGCCCCGTGCTGCCGCTGCGCGACGCGCTGGCCGAGGCCGAACGGCAGGCGATCCAGCGGGCGCTGCAGCACTGCGCCGGCAACCGCGAACACGCCGCGCGCGCGCTCGGCGTCAACCGCAGCACGCTGTTCCACAAGCTGCGCAAGTACGGGATCCACTGAGCGGATCGCGCTCGCCGCCCCGGCGGCGCCCGATATAACGACGCCGTCCCGCATGCTCCGCCGCAGCTTCCAGCTCCTGCTCGTCGCCACGCTGCTGGCGCTCGCCGGCATCGTCGCCTACGCAACGGCCGGCATCCACGACGCCGGCGAGATGCTCGACGAAGCCGAACGCCTGGCGCAGGGCGGCGCCCACGCGACCGCGATCGCCCGGCTCGATCTCGCCGAACGCAGCCCGCGCGTGCAGCGGGACCCGGCGCTGCGCGAACGGCTGCTGCGCCTGCGGCTGGCAGCGCAGACGGCGCTCGAGAACCCGCGCGGCGCCCTGCTCGACGTCGACAAGCTGCTGCAGGATCGCGACGGCGACGACCGCGAGCTGCAGCTCGAGCGCATCCAGCTGCAGATCGAGGTCGGCGACGTGGCCGCGGCGCGGCAGGCCGCGCGTTCGTTCGCGGCGGCACACCCCGACGATGCGCGCGGCCTCGAACTCGCCGGCGCCGCCTGCCTGGCCGCGTGCCGTGACACGGTTGCCGCGCTGCGCACGACGATCGAACGCGATGCCGGACCCGAGCAGCAGGCCGCGGCGCTGGCGGCGTTCGCGACCTACATCCACCGACCCGACGGCGACGCCGAGGTCGGACAGAGCCTCGCCCGGCTGGCGGCGCTGTACGCGCTCGACACGCGGCTGGCCGCGACCTGGCCCGGCGTCGAACGCGACCTCGTGGCCCGCCGCGACGAGGTGCAGGAAGCGCTGGCGTTCTGCCGCACGAGCCTCGAAGCCGGCGGTGCCCCTGGCACGGCCGTGGTCACCTGGGCCGAAGCACTGGCGGCGTCCGGCCGCGTCGACGACGCGCTGGTCGCCTGCGAGATCCACCGGCGCCGACCGCACGACGCCGGCAACGCCGCGGCCGGACTGGTCGGCGCCCTGACGCTGATGCAGCGCGGCGCCGATGCGGCGGCGGTCGCGCTGTCGGACCGCTTCCTGCCGGGTCAGCAGCTGCAACCGCGCCTCGACGCCGGCGTGCTCGGTGCCGCGGCGCCCGACCTGATGCTGGCGCGGTCGATCGCGGGTTGGCGCCTCGGCGACGCGAACATCCCGCGCCGCACGCTCGGCGCGCTCGGTCTGCTGCACCAGGCCGGGCTGCGCATCCCCAAGCAGCTGCACCTGTCCGCCGGGCTGATGCACTACCTCGGCCAGGTCGGCCAGGACTCGCCGATCGACGTCAAGAACGGCGAAGTCAACCTGCGCCACGTGACACGGCTCCTGCTCGACGAGTCGCTGCCGCCCACCTGGCCCGATCTGGTCGACATCGCGATGTCGCTGCGGCTCGACCTGATGCCGAAGCTCGGCTCGACCGACGCCGAGATCCTGGCCGTGTTCGCGGACTGGCAGGAAGCCCGCCCGCGCAACCTGGTGCCGCGCTTGCGCTTCGCCCGCTACCTGCTCGAACAGCGCCGCCCGGCGGCGGCGCTGGCGGTGCTGGCCGAGGCGGAGGCGCTGGCGCCGCACGACGCCGAACTGTTCGACCTGAAGCTCGCGGCGGTGCGCGCCGAAGGCGAACGCACCGGCCAGGACGGCGAAGCACTGCTGGCGCAGTGCCTGCGCACCGGCCGCATCGCCGCCGAGACGTCGGTGCCGCTGCAGCACGTGCTGTGCGCGCAAGCCGCTCTCGCACGCAAACGCTGGGGCATCGCGCGCGGCAGTGCGCAAGCCGCGATCGACGCGTTCCCGCACTGGACGCTGCCGCGCCGCCTCGCGGTCGAAGCCCTGCTCGGCGCCGGCCAGGCCGCGGACGCGGCGCAGGAGGTGCAACGCCTGCTGGTGCTGTTCCCGGCCGACGCGGCCACCGCGCACCTGGCGCTGCGCGCGCAGCGGGCGGCCGGCCTGCCGACCGTCGAGCTGCTGGCGACGGCGATGCCGCTGTGCGCGCCCGACGCGGCGCTGCGCACCGAGATCCTGCGCGCCGCGCTGGCCGACGATCCGGCGTCGGCAGCGCAGTTCGCGCGCCCCGGCCAGGCCGAGCACCCGGCCCCGCCCGAACTGCGGCTGCTGGCCTCGCGCGCGCTCGCGCGCCGCGGCGAAGTGGTCGAAGCGCGGCGCCTGCTCGATGGCGTGCTCGGCGAGATCGACGGGCTGCCGCCCGCGGTGCGTGCCGACCTGACCGCCGCCGTGACCGCCTGGATCGAGGTCGCCAGTGGCTTCCGCGACGATGCGTCGCTGCTGCCGCAGGTCACGATGATGCTCGCGCGGACCGACCTGCGCCATGCCGACGACGCGGCGCCGCTGCAGGCGACCGCGGCCCTGCTGGCCGCGAGCCATCCGCAGACCGCGCTGGAACTGCAACGTCGGGCGCTCGCGATCGCCGCGCCGAACGGTCGCACCGGCGCCGCGTTCGCGCTGGCCGGCCGGCTGGCGCTGCGCTGCGGCCAGCCACGGCTGGCGGAAGACTATTGGACCGCGGCGCTGGCGTTCGCCGACGGCGCCGACACCGCCGAAGACCTCGCGCGCCTGCTGCTGGCGGCCGGACGCACCGAGCGAGCGCTGCAGGTGCACGCGCTGGTGCCGGCGCCGACCGATGCCGCGCTGGCGGCCCGGCTCGGCGACCTGCAGCGCGCGGCGATCGTGCTGGCGGCCGCGCTGATCGAGGATCCGGCCGACCTGCTGCCGCAGGCGACGGCGGCGGCGTTCGGCATGCCGAGCCGCTGCGCGTGGCCGCCCGGCGACGCAGCCGCGACCGAGGCCCGCCTCGAAGCGCTGGCGCTGCTGCACGACGACGACCTCGGCGCCGAAGCCCTGGTGCGCCTGCGCGGCCTGCCCGAGGCTGCCGCGCCGACGCCGACGCTGCAGTTGCTGCTGGCGCGCGCCCAGCTGGCGGTCGGTGACCACGCCGCCGCCGAGACGCTGCACCTCGCCGTGCGGGCCAGCGCGCCGGGTCCGCTGCTGTGGCGCGAACTCGCGCGCGCGGCGACCGATCCGACCCACCGCCTGGCGCCAGCACTCGACGAGGCCGTCTGCGCCGCGGTGACGACCGGCGACTTCGGCGGTTCGACGCCGGCGACCGTGTTCGGCCTGCAGCGCCTGATCGCCGCGCTGGACCGCACCGGCCTCGCCGAGATGGCAGCCGACACGCGGCGACGCCTGTGGCTGCTGCTGCCGCAGCGCGCGATCCGCGACGCCGCCGACCTGGCCGCGGTGGCCCGGCTGGCCGACCCGTACGAGGCCTGGCAGGTGCTGGACCAGGCGCTGCCGGCGATTCCGGCCGCGCTGCACGGCGCGTGGGCGGAACAGTGCGCGGCGCGCGCCGACGCCGTGGTGGCCGCGCGCGGCGCCGCCGCCGCCGACGTCTATGGCCGGGTACGCGAGCACGTCGCGCGGCACGGCGCGTTCGGCAGCCTGGTCGACTTCCTGTTGCGCCACGGGCCGACGTTCCCCGACCTGCAGCCCGATGCGACCGCCGCGCGCGCCCTGCTGCTGGCCCAGATCGAGCGCACCGCGACCGGTCGCGACGACGCGCGGTGGCTCGCCCGCTCGGTCGACCACCTGCTGGCCACTGCGGGCCCGGCGCCGACGCGCGACGACCTCGAGGCGGCGCTGCGCCGCCACCCGACGAGCCTGCCGCTGTGGCTGCAGCGCGCCGCCGTGCTGGCGCAGCTGCAGCGCGCCGAGGCCGGCCTCGACGACCTGCGCCGCGTGCTGGCGCACGCCGATGCACCGGCAGCGATGCTGCAGTTCCTGATCCTGGTCGGTGCCGCCGGCGAACTGCGCGCCGGCGACCAGCGCTGCTTCGAGTCGCTGCCACCGGCGCTGCTGGCGAGCCCGGACGGCGCGCTGGCCCAGGGCCTCGTGCGGCTGCGGCTCGGCGAGCCCGACGTGGCCCTGCCGTTCCTGCTGCGCACCGAACCACGCGCCGACGGCCTGCACCTCTACGCGCTGGCGCTGGCCCACCTGCAGAGCAAGGCGGCCGACGGCGGCACCCGGGCGCGCGAGTTGTTCCTGCAGCTCGCGGCCGACTACCCGAGCAGCTCGCTGGCGCGCAACGCCGGCAGCTTCGCGCGCCAGCTGTCGCCGCGCTGAGCGATCGCGGTCGCGAGGCTGCCGAAGCGGAACTGCTGCAGCAGCCGGTCCAGCTTGCGCTCGGTCTGGCGCAGGTTCACGTAGTGCCGGAACCCACGCAGGCCGCCGAGCGCCTGCCGCGGCTGGTCCGGGTCGACTTCCCACGGGTGCAGGTAGACGCAGCCAGGTTCGCCGGCGCGTTCCTTCTGCCGCAGCCCCGCGCGCAGGAAGCCGAGCGGGAACAACCGCAACCAGCCGCCGCCGCCGACCGGCACGGTGCGCCCGAGCACGCGCCACACCAGCGGCGGCAGTTCGAGCAGTTCGCCGGCGCTGCCGAGCAGCCGGTAGGCGTGCTTCGGCGCCGCCGGCACGCCGTAGTCCGGGTGCCGGATCGGCTGGATCGAACTGTCGATCGTGAAGCCGGCGCGCACCAGCTCGTCGACGGCCCACGGCGTGCGCCGCGTCACCGACCAGGTGCAGGCGCGGAACGCGGTCGGTTGGCGGCCCGTGAGGTCGCGCAGGATCGTCGACGTGCGCGCCAGGTCCTGCGCGAAGCCCTCGCGGCCCAGCTCGGGCAGCAGCCGGTGGTCGTAGCCGTGGCTGCCGACCTCGTGACCGGCGGCCGCGACCTCGGCCGGCAGCTTCGGCAGGCGTTCGGCGATCCAACCGAGGAAGAAGAACGTCGCGGTCTGGCCGCGCCGCGCGAACAGATCCAGCAGCCGCTTGGTCGCGTCGCCGCAGCGCAGCTCGAGCCGTTCCCAGTCGGCGCGGTCGATCACGTGCGCCATGTTCAGCACCTGGAACCAGTCCTCGACGTCGACCGACAACGCGTGCACGACGGTCATCGCAGCACCTCGCGCGCGGCCGGCACCAGCGCGGCCAGGAACTCGCGGCAGCTGCGTTCCGCCGCCGCGGCGTCGTCGCCGAGCGCGGCCTCGATGCGCAGCAGGAAGCCCGACTGGTTCCGCCGCAGCAGCGCCAGCGGCAGGTGGTGCCAGGTGAACTCCGAATAGCTGCCGGACAGCCAGTCGCGCGTGCCGAACACGCTCAGCGTCACGAACCGGCGGCCGGTGTCGCGCCGCCGCGCGACGATCCGGCTGACGCTGGCGCCATCGCCGAGCCACGCCGCCGGCTCCACGGTGTCGGCTTCGATGTCCATGTTGCTGCCCTCGATGCAGATCCGCGGCGGGTGCACGCTCTTCCAGTTCGTGTCGTGGAACAGCGCGACCGCGCTGAGCCAGCGGCCGTCCTCGCCGCGGTAGTGCCGCCAGACGAAGTCGTCGGTGCCCAGCAGCTCGCGGTAGCGCGGCAGGTTCTGCCGGAAGCGCTGCTCGGCCGCCTCGCTGCGCGGCACCAGCACGTGGCCCGCGAGCCACGCCGGCAGCTGCTCGGCGCGCGCGCCGCCGACCGCGGCCGGCCGGAACGCCGCCAGCCCGCCGAGCGGCACCGCCGCGCACCACAGGCCGAGCGCCGCCCAGCGCAGCGTCCCGGCCGGGCGCAGCGACGGCGCCACGCCAGCCACCACGGTCGGGGCCGCCGTCGCCACCGGCCGCCGCGACCACCAGCGATCGAGCGCCAGCAGCACGACCAGGTCGGCGAGCCACTCGGCGCCGTTCGCCAGCGTGTGGCCGGTGCCCTCCGCGAACGGTACGCCGAACCAGCGCGCCAGCAGGCACAGCACCGCGATGCGCACCACGTTGGCGGCGACCGCGACCGGCGCCGCGGCCAGCAGCAGGCCGAGCCGGCGCGGCCAGCGCGGCTGGCCGACGAAGAACGCGAGGCAGTAGGCCAGCGTCACCATCGCCAGCAGCGAGCGCAGCCCGCCGCACGCGTCGGCGACGTAGAGCGCGCCGTCGACACCGGCCGGCCGCAGCAGATCGCCGCTGCGCTGCACCGCGGCGCCGACCAGGTTCGCCAGCCGGGTGCCGCCTTCGACCGCGACTTCCTTCAGCACGAACGCGAGCCGGCCCTCGACGTACATCGGCAGCGGCACCACGAACAGCACCAGCCAGACGATCGGCCACGAGCCGCGCAGCCGTTCGCGGCCGAGTGCGAACCACGCCGCGCCGGGCACCGACAGGCACAGACTCGCCGCCGACCACGAGTCGACCATCAGCAGCGCCCCGGCCAGGTGCAGCACCAGACCCGGCACCAGGAGCCAGAGCCCGCGCGGGTCGCAGCGCCGCGGCACCGCCCCCCACTGCCGGCGCCGGCTGTAGGCGAGCCACGCCGCCAGCGGCGGCACCAGCCAGCAGTGGGCGAAGTACTGCGTCGGCGCATTCCAGCGGTCGATGCACCACAGCAGCGTCGGCGTGTAGGCGACCAGCAGCGGCAGCAGCACGGCCAGCACCACGTTCACCGGGGCACCGCCGCGGCCAGCGCCGCGTAGATCGCCGCCACGCGGGCTGCGTTGCCGGCCCAGGTCCACTCGTGCGCGTCCAGTGCGGCGCGGCCGGCCGCGCCGAGCGCGCGCGCGAAGGTGCGATCGTGCACCAGCCGGCCGAGCTGGCGCGCCAGGTCGTCGGCCGAACCGGGCGTGAACAGCAGCGCGCTGTCGCCGTCGCGCACGGTTTCGCGCAGGTTCGGCTGGTCCGGCGCCAGCGTCGGCACACCGGCCGCCAGCGAGTCGAACAGCTTCAGCGGCGACGCGTACTCGTTGATCGCGGGAATCAGCGCGCCGTCACACGCCAGCACGTGCGCCGGCAGCAGTTCGGCCGGCACGTCGCCCAGCGCCCGCACGCGCGCGCCGAGCCCGCGCGCCGCGGCCGCGGCCAGCAGCGGTTCGATCGCCGGCCCGCGCCCCATCAGCAGCAACACGACCGCGCCGAAGCCCGGCCGGCCCAGCACGTCCAGCAGCAGGTCGAGGCGGTGCCAGGGCCGCGCGTAGCCGACGAAGCCCAGCACGAACGCGCCGTCGTCGAGGCCGAGCCGCGCCCGCACCGCCGCGGCGGCCGCCCGCGCGTCGGCACCGTAGCGGCGCGGGTCGGCGCCGTTGCCGACCACGTGCAGCCGTTCGCGCCGTGCGCCGGCCTGCACCAGCATGCCACCGAGCACCGCGGTCACCGCCAGCACCGCGTCGGCCCCGGCGAGCACCGCGCGCTCGGTGGCGCGGGCCCGCGCCGGGAAGCACAGGCTGCCGAGCCGCTGCATCTCGGTGACCATCGGCGAATTGACCTCGAGCAGCAGCGGCACGCCGAACGCGCGCGCGACGTCGAGGCCGGACCGGCAGTGCAGGGCATGGCGTTCGTAGACGAAGTGCGGCCGCAGCTCGCGCGCCGCCTGCGCGAGCCGCCGCCGGCCGGCGCGATCGTAGAGGATCTCGAGCACTTCGGTCGCCGCGCGCGGCAGCCGCAGCCGCTGCCAGAGACCGCGCGGCGCCGCGTCGCGTGCGGCCGACCGCCCGCCGGCGCTCTTCGGCACCAACGCGCACTCGTGCACGGTGTGGCCCTGCTCGCGCAGCGCGCCGATCAGTTCGCGGACGTGCACCGCCTGGCCGTCGTCGGACCGGATGCGGTGGTGGTAGAGGATCCGGTACGGACCGTTCATGCCGCCTCCTCGCCGAGCAGCGCGCGGCAACGCGAGGCCAAGAACCGCACCGGCTCGTCCCAGCCGTAGCGCATCGCGAACGTGCGCACGAACGCCGGGTCCGGCGCGGTCGCGAGCACCCCGGCCAGCGCGGCGGCCAGCGCGGCGCCGTCGCGCGGCGGCACCAGCGCGCCGAGCCGCGGGTCGACCGGCTCGTGGTCGCCGAGGATCTGCGGGATGCCGCCGACGCGCGTGGCGACGACGCGCAGCCCGCTGGCCAGCGCCTCGGTGACGACGTTGGGCCAGCCTTCGCGTTCGCTCGGCAGCACCAGCACGTCGGCGGCGCGGTAGGCCGCGGCGGTGCCGGCCGGCGGCAGCGCGCCGAGGCAGCGCAGCCGCGCGCCGCCCGCGGCCTGCAGCGCCGCGCGCTCGGGTCCGTCGCCGACCAGCACCAGCGTGACGTCGGCCGGCAGCGTCGGCAGCGCGCGCACCGCCAGATCGAAGCCCTTGCCGGGCACCAGACGGCCGACCCCGAGCACGATGCGCCCGGCCGCCGGCAGCCCGAGCTCGGCCCGTGCCGCGCTGCGGTCGCCGGGCCGGAAGCGGTCGAGGTCGACGCCGTTGCGGACCTCGACGATGCGTTCGCGCGGCAGACCGGTGACGGCGGCGAACCGCTCGCACAACGCGCGACTGACCGCGAAGCAGCCGGCCGCGCGTTCGGCGGCGGCGCGGATCTGCGCGGCGATCGGCCGGTCGGCGGCGATCACGTTCAGGTCGCTGCCGCGCGCGGTCAGCAGGAACGGCACGCCGAGTTCCTGCGCCAGCCGCGCCGCGGCTACGCCGTCGGGCCACAGGTAGTGGGCGTCGAGCACGATCGGGCCCTCGCGCGCCAGCGCCGCGACGGCGGCGCGCGCACCGGCCGCCATCGCCGCCGCCTGCCGCCGCTGCGACAGACCGGGCCAGTGCCGGTAGCGCGGGTGCAGCACGCGCACACCGGCCCAGACCTCGTCGCGCGGCACCGCGGCCCAGCGCCGCCAGCTGCCGTGGCGCAACAGCCACGCGACCTCCGGCACCGGACTGACGACCAGCCAGTCGAGGCCGCTGGCCGCGGCGACGCGCCGCATGCGTTCGTGCACGAACAGCCCGTGCGTCGGCATCGCCGAACTCGGGAACAGGTTCGTGAACGTGACGATGCGCTTCATCGCCCCCACCGCTGCAGGAAGCGCTGCAGCACCAGCACGGCCCACAACATCTCGCCGTGGTCGCCGGTGCCGGCGCGGTGCCGCTGCAACAACCGCCGCACGGACGCCGGTTCGATCCACTCGCCGAGCCGCGCACAGTCGAGCGCCTGCTCGACGGCAAGGCCGATCGGCCCGCGGCACCATTCGCGCAGCGGCACCGAGAAGCCCTGTTTCTTGCGCTGCAACGCCGCCGGGGCGAGGCGCGCCGCCAGTGCGCGGCGCAGGAACGCCTTGGTGCGACCGCCTTCGAGCTGCCACGCCGGCGGGATCCGCGCCGCTGCCTGCAGCAGTTCGTGGTCGAGGAACGGCGCGCGCAGTTCGAGCGCGACGGCCATCGACGCGCGGTCGGCCTTGACCAGGATGTCGCCGGGCAGCCACGTCGCGAGGTCGGTCGCGACCGCGCGGTGCAGCGGATGCACGGCGTCGGCGGCTTCGTAGGCCTGCAGCAGCGGCGCGTGCGGATCGCCGACCGCGGCGTGGTGTTCGGGCCGCAGCACCGCGAGCACTTCCCCGGGCAGGTGCGCACTGACCGAGCGCGCGTAGGCCTCGGCCGGCGTGCGGCCGAGGTTCTGCAGCGTGCGCCGCGCACGCAGCGGCCGCGGCAGCCAGTCGGCCTTCGGGTAGGCGGCGCCGAGCAGCCGCCACAGCGGCCGCGGCAGCCACCGCCGCGCCCGGTGTTCGCGCGCGTCGAACAGGTAGCGCCGGTAGCCGCCGAAGCCCTCGTCGCCGCCGTCGCCGGACAACGCGACCGTGACGTGGCGCCGCGCCAGCCGGCTGACGTGCCAGGTCGGCACCGCACTGCTGTCGCTGAACGGCTCGTCGTAGGTCGCCGCGTACCAGTCGAGTTCCAGCAGCTGCGCCGCGGTCAGCACTTCCTCGTGCAGCTGCGCGCCGCAGGCGGCGGCCGACTCGCGCGCGGCCGGTCGTTCGTCGAAGTGCGGGTCGTCGAAACCGATCGTGCAGGCCTGCACGCCGCGGCCCAGCGTGCGCGTCATCGAATCGACGATCGCGTAGCTGTCGATGCCGCCCGACAGGAACGGCGCCAGCGGCACCTCGCCCATCAGCCGGATCCGCACCGCCTCGTCGAGCAGCGCCAGCACGCGCTGTTCGTGCTGTTCGCGCGGCGCCGGGTCCGGCGTGAAATCGAGCCGCCAGTAGCGCTGCAGCGAGACCACACCGTCGCGCACGCGGCACCAGTGCGCCGGCGGCAGCTTGTGCACCGAGGCGAACACCGTCGCCGGATCCGGCACGTAGCGCAGCGCCAGGAACCAGCCGATCGCGTCGGCACGCAGACGCCGCGGCCCGCCGAGTTCGTGCAGCGCCTTCAGTTCGCTGGCGAACGCGAACACGCCGTCGCGCAGCTGCCAGTGGAACGGCTTCTTGCCGAGCCGATCGCGCGCCGCGTAGAGCTCGTGCCGGGCCTCGTCGACGATCGCGAACGCGAACATACCGCGCAGCCGCGACGCCAGGTCCGTGCCCCAGGCGCGCCAGCCGTGCAGCAGCACCTCGGTGTCGCTGCGGGTGCGGAACACGGCGCCCTGCCGTTCGAGTTCGGCCCGCAGCTCGAGGTGGTTGTAGATCTCGCCGTTGAACGTCACCCACAGCCGGCCGTCGTCGCTGCCCATCGGCTGCGCGCCGGTGGCGATGTCGACGATCGCCAGCCGCCGGTGCGCCAGCGCATAGCCGGGGCCAGCGCGCAGGCCGCTGCCGTCGGGCCCGCGGTGCTGCAAGCGGTGGCCCATCGCCGCCGCCAACGCCGGGTCGATCGGGTGCCGCGGCGAGGCCGCGAACAGACCGGCGATGCCGCACATCAGCGCCACCGCCGCGGTCGCTGCCAGACCACCGTGCCCGCCGCGGCCGGCACGACGCTGCCGACGGGGCGGCGCCGCACCTCGACGGTGCGGCTGCCTACCGGCGCCGTGGTGCCGACCGGGGCGCGGCGCCAGGCCGCGAACGCGACGCCCGCGAGGCAGGTGACCAGCGCCAGCCAGTGGTAGATCAGGTCGAAGTGGCCGCGGTTCAGGAAGAACGCGCCGACCAGGAAGCCGACCGTCGTGGCCTCCATCATGCGCGCGTAGTCGGCGGCCCAGGCCAGGTCGAGCCGCGCGCGACCGATGCGGAACACCTTGCGGCAGACGAGGAACACCGAACCCAGCAGCAGCAGGTAGACGACGAACGCCAGCGAGCCGCTCTCGGCCCAGATCTGCAGGTAGCTGTTGTGCGCGACGTAGGTCGGCGAACCCTCGTTCGGCGGCACGATCGAGTAGTCGAGGAAGCGCGACTGGAAGTTGCGCATGCCGACGCCGAACACCGGGTTGCCCTCGATCATCCGGAACGCGGTCGCCCAGGCGATGAAGCGCGCGTTGCGCGACGACTCGGTCTTGTCGTTGATGCTCCCCAGCCGTTCCAGCACGTGGTCCGGCGCCAGCGTCAGGAACAACAGGCCACAGACGCCGAGCGCCAGCGCGGCGCGGAACAGCTTGCCGGAGCGCCACGCGATCCACAATGCGGTCGCGCACAGCGCCAGGAAACCGCCGCGGCTGTGCGTCAGCACGACCGTGACGACGGTCAGGAACACCGCCACCTGGGTCGCGCGCTTCAGCACCGGCAGACCGCGTTCGCTGATGCCCAGGTACCACAGCAGCGGCACGTTCATCACCAGGGCCAACGCGAAGTCGTTGTTGTCCTCGAGCATGCCGCCGGGACCGCGCATGATGCGGGCGCCGCCGCTGAGCACGCCGAACAGGCCGCCCTTGATGCCGAAGAAGCCGAGCGACAGCGCGATCGTCCACAACATCACGCGCAGCCGCTGCTGCGTGTCGACCTGACCGACCGTGAACAGCGCGATCAGCACGATCTTCAGGTACTCGAAGTAGTAGCGGTTCGTGTACTCGCTGTGCTCGTAGGCGAACAGGTAGCTGATCGAGATCAGCACTGCGAGCAGGACCATCATGCGCGAGCGGAAGTCCCAGTGCGTGAACCGCCGCTGGCCCTGTTCGCGCGCCCACCAGCCGGCGACCATCGCGATGCCGACGAAGAACGACAGCCGCATCGTGCGCGCGAAGCCCCAGCACAGGTCCTGCGGCCGCATGTAGGCGAGCCAGCTGAACACCAGCAGGCCGACGAACGGCCGCTGGAAGCTGGTCGGCAGCGTCAGCAGCACGACGGCGAAGACGAGCAGGTCGCGCATCCGCGCTCAGTTCCCCAGCAGCATCGCCAGCAGGTCGCGCACCGCCGGGTGCAGCCGCGTCGGATCGACGTAGAAGATCGTCACGACGATCACCACCAGCGCCACCATCGTCGCGGCGATCAGCGAGGCGCGGCGGCGGCGGCGCACGTTCTGGTCGCGCTCGGCCGTGGTCTCGAGGTGGCTCATGCCGCCGAGCACCGGCACCGGCAGCCCGCGCTCGACGTCGTCGATGGTCTTGAACGTGCCCTGCACGACGTCGAGCAGCAGGATCAGGCCGATCGCGGCGCCGAGTCCGAGCACGCAGCCGAGCAGCGCCACGACCAGGATGTTCGGCTCGGTCGGCCGCGGCGGCGGCTGCGCCGCGCCGACCTGCTGCACGGTCTGCTGCTTGCCGAGCGACGCGACGACCGCGTTGGCGTCGCGCAGGCGCTGCTCGGCGTCGGCGAGGTCGCGCCGCGTCTGGTCGAACTGCGCCGACTTGCGCTCGTACTCGATCAGGCCCTGCGCGCGGCGCAGCACCCCTTCGCTCTCGGCCGCGAGCTGCGCCTCGAGCGCACCGAGTTCGGCCTCCTGCGCCGCCAGCTGGCTCGCCGCCTGTTCGACCTTCGCCTGCAGCGCCGTGTGCGCGGGGTTCACCATGCGGCCGTCGGGGTCGACGGCGCCACCGACGAGCTCGCGCAGCAGCAGCTCGGTCTGCTCGATGCCGAGCAGCGCCTGCCGGTGTTCGGCCGTGCCGGGGTGGAAGTTGCGCAGCGACTTCCGGTAGCGCTCCAGCGCCGCGGTCAGCACCGTGCCCTCGGGCGTCTTCTTGGCTTCGGCGAGCAGCAGCTCCGGATCCGGTGCGACGCGCGCTTCCATGAGCGCCAGTGCCTGGCGGTCGACGTCGACCATCAACCGCAGCGCCTCGACCTCGCGCTGCTTCTGGTCCCGGGTGTCGCGCAGCTCGCGCAGCACGCGCTGTTCCTCGGCCTTCTGCATCTGCTGCAGGAACTGCAGCGGGTTGCTCGGATCGAACAGGTATTCGACCGCGAGCTGGCGCCGCTCCTGCAGCAGCAGCTCGTAGAGCCGGCGGTGGTTCTGCACCGCATCGGCTGCTTCGCGCTGCTCGGCCTCGGCCGGCTCGCGGAACTCGCGCAGCTGCGCGGCGACCCAGGTCGGCACCAGCTTGTTCAGGAAGTCGGCGGCGCGCTGGCCATCGAGGTCGCGGTAGATGACCTGGATCTGCGCGAAGCGCCGGTCCTTGTCGCCGCGGTTGATGTCGAACACGCGCAGCGCATCGCGCACGACGCGTTCGTTGCGCGTGCGCAGCGACGGATCGGCGACCAGCGCCTCGGGCCAGCGCAGCTCGCGCATCGTCTCGCCGACCGCCAGCTTCATGGTCAGCTCGGCGCTGTCGACGATCGCGCGGAACGGGTCCTCGGGGTTCTTCGGGTCGGCCTTGCCGGGCACCATCTGGTGCACGACCAGCGTGTCGGCGACGTAGTAGCGCGGAATGAAGAACGCGACCAGGCCGCCGACGACGAGGCCGATCAGCGACACCGGGATCACCTGCCAGCGCCGTCGCTTCAGCAGGTCGAGGTAGCGCTGCAGCGAGATCTGCGGGACCTCGAGCTGCGTCATCGCCGGCCTCGGTGCGGGATCATGCGCGCCACGTCAGAAGCGGAAGAAGAAGGCGTTGTCGTCTTCCCGGCCCGACACGACGTCGTAGGCGGCGCGGAACTGCGCGACACCGAGCATCGTGCGCACGGCGAGGCCGACCGGCTCGAGCACGCGTTGCAGGAGCCGCGCGATCAGGCCGAGGAACGTCGGCGGCACGTAGAGGATGTCGCGTTCGCGCATCTCGATGTTGGGCTTCGTCAGGCCGGTGACCAGCATCTCGCGGAAGTTCACGTCGATGACCAGCGGGTTCTCGGCGTCGGGCCGGATCACGTAGACGCGGCCGAGGTTGGCCAACGCGGTCCACCGGGCGGTGAACATCGCGTCGAACAGCGTCAGGTCCGGGATCATCGGCACCGGGCCCTGCCGGCCGACCTCGCCGATCGCGTAGAAGAACTTGTTGTTGCCGATGATGCGCGCCTGCAGCGGCACGTCGAACGTCAGCACCGTGCGCAGCTGCGCGCGCACCAGCGCCGCGAGTTCGGCTTCGGTCTTGCCGAGCACGTAGACCGGCCCGACGTACGGGATGAACACGGTGCCGTCGATGCCGACCGGCTGCGGCACGGTCAGTTCGACCATGCGTTCGGCGCCGTCCTGCACCAGCGCTTCGGGCGGCAGCAGGAACTGGATCGAGTCGAGGCCGCTGACGTAGTTCTCGCGCGTCGCCTCGCCGTTGGCGCGCGTGCCGAAGCCCTTCTCGTGCTGCAACTGGCGGATGCGGACCTCCTCGTAGCTGCCGCAGGCCGCGAGACCGGCCAGCATCGCCAACAGGCACAGGCGCAGCCGGACGAAGAGGGAACTGGGCACGGGGATCACGTCGGGTTTGCCTCGCAAAGCAGTCGAGGCCGCATCGTAGGAGCGGCGCCCGCCGTCGCAATGCCGGCGCGCCCCGATCCCCGGCCTCATCGGCAGTTCCGGCACGGCGACCTTTGCGCGGCGAACGGCACACCGGCGCCGCAGAAACCCGCGCCGCGGCCGGGCCGCGCTTCGCAGCCGGCGGTCGAGCCCGTAGAACTGCGCCATGCGGTGGCTGCTGCTGCTCGTGCTGGCGCTCGGCACCGGTCTGGCCGGTCTGTGGTGGCTGGGCAGCGCCGAGCCGCCGCCGCCGGCGGACCCCGACACGACGCCGACGGCGACGAGCCGTCCCGACCCCGCGAACCCGGCGGCCGGTGGCCCGCGCTGGGACGACGCCGCGGCGCAGGACGCGACCTCCGACGCCACCGGATCGGCGACCGACGCCGAGGACGACCGCACGACGGCGGCCGAACCCGGCACCGCGAGCCCGCGCCGCGCGCTGGTCGTGCGCGGCGACCCGCCGCAGCCGGTCGCCGACGCCGAGGTGCTGTTCGTCGACGAGGCCGACCGGGCCGACCGGCTCAGCGGCCAGACGCCGCCGCCGCGCGAGCAGTGGCCCGAACTCTGGGGCCAGCGCGTGCGCACCGACGCCGACGGGATCGCCCCGTTGCCGGCCGCGCCCGGCACGTTGCTGGTCGCGGCCCGCGCCGATGGCGAGTTCGCGTTCGCGGTGCTGCAACACCGCCGCGACTCGGTGACGTTGCTGCTGCAGCCCGACGAGTCGCTCGAACTCCACGTGCGGCGCACCGACGACCGGCCAGCCGAGGGCGTGCCAGTGTGCGTGCTGCAGGCGCTCGGCAAGGACGAGCCGCACCGGGCCTGTACCGGCACCAGCGACGCCGCCGGCAAGGTCGTGATCCCGCACTTCCAGCTGCACCGCCGCGCGGCCGACCCGGCGGTCGAGCGCTTCGCCGCGCTGGCACAGCTGCCGGGCCCGGTGCCGGTCTGCGTCGAGTTTGACGGGCGTCCCGCGCCGCGCGAGCCGGTGGTGCTGCGCCTGCCCGCGCTCGCGAGCATCGAGTTGGTGGTGACCGACCATCGCGGCACGCCGCTGCTGTCGCCGGCGTGGGTCGCGGTCAAGTCGAGCGCGGCGGTCGACACCTCGCTGCCGTTCCAGTACGGGGCCAACCTGCTGCTGCGCCACGCGCCGAAGCCGCCGGGGGCGCAGTCGATCCGGCTCGAGCCGGTCGCCGGCGGCGCCGAGCTGCAGGCCAGCGTCCACTTCGCGAACGACCGCCGCGGCATCGCGATCGGTGTGCGCACGCCCCCCGGCGACGGCGCCAACGTGCGCGTCGAACTGCCGCTCAGCGAGCGCCAGGTGCTGTTGGCCGGCCGGTGCCTGCGCGCCGACGGCACGCCGTTCGGCCCCGGGCGGCTGCGCGCCTCGGTCTGGCACGGCGAACGCGACCTCGCCGTGGTCGACGTGTTCACGCTGCGCGACGGCCGTTTCGACGTCGTGCTGGCGCGCCGCGACGAAGCGCCGCCGTTCCGGCTGCACCTGCGCGTGGCACCGGCCGACGGTGAGCCCGCCGCGCCGCTCGGCGCGAGCTGCTCGCTGCCCGAACTGGCGCACGGCCGCCGCATCGAGCTCGGCGACCTGGTGCTCGGCGAACTGCCGCCGCTGGTCGGCGGCGTCGTGCTCGACGACCTCGGCGCGCCGATCGTGGGCGCCGAGGTGCAGGTGCAGGCGCATCGGCCCGAACGCCGGCGCGGCGACCCCTGGCCAGGGCTGCCGGACCTCGACGGCCGCACCGACGACGCCGGCCGGTTCGCGCTGCACGGCGACCTGCCGCCGGGCGAGCTGCGGCTGCGGGCCGGCAGTCCGCGCCACTTCGCCGCCGTGCAGCCGCTGCACACCGGCGGCCAGCAGATGGAGCTGCGGCTCGAGCGCATCGGCGTCGTGCACGGCCGCGCGCTGCTGCCGGAGTGGCTCGCCGACGAGGCGGTCACGCTGCGGCTGCAGCCGTTCGACGAGGCGCTGCGCGAGCAGCAGTCGGTCTCGGTGCCGCTGCGCCGGCGCCGCGGCGGTCGCTTCACGGTGCAGCCGCTGCACGCCGGCCGCTACGACGCCGTGCTGACGGTGCGCAACGTCGCCGAGCCGATCGTGGTCGTCGGCGACGTGTTCGTGCAGCCGGGCGACAACCGCGACCCGCGGCTGCAGGAACTCGACCTGCGCCAGGCGCTGTTCCGCTACCGCCTGCGCGCAGTCGACGCGGCCGGCCGGCCGGTCGCGTTCGAAGGCCCGATCCAGGCGCGGCTCGCGCTGCCCGACGGCACCACGGCCGAGGCCGGCTTCCGCTGGCAGAAGGGCCGCGCCGAACTGATCACGCCGAGCCCGCAGGCCGAGCTGCTGTTCTTCGGCCGCGGTTTCGCGCCGCAGCAGCGCACGTTCGGCCCCGGTGACCACGACGTTTTCCTGACCGCGCTGCGGCCGGCCCTGCTGGAGCTGCCGGGCGCCCGCGCGCTGTGCGGCCCCGAGCGGCGCGTGCGCGTGTCGGCGATCCTGACCGAGCCGACCGGCTATCCGGAGTCGCTCGGCGGCATCGACCAGACCACCGGCGAGCGGTTCGCGTTCGCGCGCTGGGACCTCGGCCGCAGCAGCGGCGCCTGGCTCGAGCGCTACGACACGGTCGAGGTGCCGCTGATGCGCAGCGGCCGCTACGAGGTCGTGCTGCGGGTGCACGCGACCGACGAACGGTCGCCGCAGGCGTCGGTGTCGCTCGGCGTGCACGAGCTACAGGTCGACGCGGCGTCGCTGCTGCCGGTCCGCATCGCGGTCGACGCCGCGGCCGTGCAGGAGGCCTGCAACAACGTCGACGCCAGCCACCGCGCCGCGGCCGAACAACGCGCCCGCCGCTGACTGCCGGGCCGGTTCAGGTGGCGCCGCCACCCGGCGCCGCGCCGCCGACCTTCGCCAGCAGCGCCGCGTGCAACGGCCCGTTGGTGGCGAGCACCTGACCGCCGAACAACCAGCCGTCGCCGCCGTCGAGGTCGGTCACGCGGCCGCCGGCCTCGCGCACCAGCACGGCGCCGGCCGCGACGTCGTAGGGTGCCAGGTACATCTCCCAGTAGCCGTCGTAGACGCCGGCCGCGACGAGGCACAGATCGAGCTCGGCCGAGCCGAGCCGCCGCAGGTCGCGGCACAGCGGCAGCACGCGCGCGAGCCGCCCGGCGTTGTCGTCGCGGCCCGGCTCGTTGCGGTTGTACGAGAAGCCGGTCGCCAGCAGCGCATCGGCCAGTTCGGTGGTGCGCGACACCGCCAGCAGCTGGTCGCGGCCGTCGGCGAACCGGCGCCGCGCGCCGTGGCCGCGGATGCCGACGAAGGTCTCGCCGAGCGCCGGCGCGTGCACGATGCCGAGCACCGGCGTGCCGCGGTGCGCCAGCGCGATCGCGACCGCGAAGAACGGCAGCCCGTGCACGAAGTTGGTCGTGCCGTCGAGCGGGTCGACGATCCAGGTCCAGTCGGCGCGCCGGCTCGCCTGGCCGGTCGGCGTCAGCACGCCCTCCTCGGCCAGCATCGCGTGGTCCGGGAACGCCGCCAGCAGGCCGCCGACGACGACGTGCTCGGCCGCGCGGTCGGCGGCGGTCACCAGTTCGCGCCGGCGGCCCTTCGACTCGGCCGTGCCGCGCAGCGCGTCCCGCTGCTGCAGCAGCACCGTGCCGGCGTCGCGCGCGAGCCGTTCGGCGACGGCCGCCGCCTGCAGCAGGTCCACGGCCGGTGCCGTCATCGCTGCGGCCCCGGCGCGGCCAGCGCCGCGATCGCGGCGACCAGCCGTTCCTGCAGCGCCTTCAGCTCCTTGTTCAGGCCGCCGCGCGCCGGGTCGTAGTTCATCAGGATCGCGAACCAGCGCCGCGCGCCGTCGGCGCCGTCGACGACGCCGGACAGTGCCGACGCGCCGCGGATCCAGCCGGTCTTGGCGCGCACGCGGCCGACCAGCGGGCTGCCGACGAACCGGTCCGCCAGCGTGCCGCTGCGTCCGGCCACCGGCAGGCATTCGAACAGCATGCCGCCGCCCGGCGCCGCCGACGTGGTCAGCAGCGCCGCGGCGACCACGCCCGGTGTGATGCGGTTGTCGCTGGACAGGCCCGAGCCGTCGGTCAGCACGACGCCGTCGGGCACCGTGCCGAGCTGCGCCTGCAGCTGCCGCCGCAGCGCCGCCAGGCCGCCGGCCAGGCTGCCGTCGCCGACCAGCTTCGCGCCGAGCACACGCAGACACTGCTCGGCGTCGAAGTTCGACGAGTCCTCGAGCATGCGCTGCAGGGCCGGCCGCAGCGGGCTCGCGTACTCGTGCACGAGGCGATCGGGCACCGCCGCGGCGGCGCCGGCGTCGACGCGCACGCCGGCGGAGGTCAGCACCTGCCGCAGCGTCGCCAGGTACCAGCCGGTCGGATCCTGCATCGCGGTGCGGATCGTCACCGGCGGCGACTTGCGGTGGAACTTGCCGCGCACCTGGATCGCGCTGCCGAGGTCGACCGCGCCGTAGACCGCACCCTTGGCGCGATCGACGACGGCGATCGAGCCCTCGACCGGCAGTCCGGCCGGCGGTGCCACGAGGCCTATGTGCGCCGCGGTGGCGCCGGCGTCGGCGTCGATCGCCAACACGAACGTGCCCTGCTCGAGCACGAACGGCCCGGTCGGCGCGCAGTAGTAGGTGTAGTGCTGGTCGCGCGGCCAGCCCGCCGGCCGGGTCGGCCCGGTGAAGGTCCCGGCGTCGAGGTCGATGCCGGCCACCGCCGTGACGCCGGCCCGCTGCAGGGCCACGGCGACGACCGCGAACACGCGTTCGGGCGCGTGTTCGGAGTCGTGGATCCAGTTCGGGTCGCCGCTGGCCTCGACGACGAGGCGACCGCCGCGCAGCCAGAAGCGCGTCGTGAAGCGGTGCTCGGCGCCGAGGCCCGACAGCACCGCCGCGGCAGTCAGCAGCTTCTGGTTGCTGGCCGGCGCGAACGGCTCACCGATGCGGTGCCCGTACCAGACGCGGCCGGCATCGTCGCAGACCGCGACGCCGGTGCGCGCGCCGAGCGCCTCGGCGGCCGCGACGAGGTCGGCGCAGCTCTGCGCGCCGAGACCGGCGTTCGGCAGCCACGCGACGAACAGGAACGAAGCGATCGAGCCCCACCACCGCATCGCAGTGGGATACCGCAATCGGCCCGCCATCGCCAGCGCGCGGCGCCGGTGCTACCGTCCGCGGCATGTTGCTCGCCACGCTGCTGGCCGCCCTGCCGCAGGCCCCACCGCCGGCGCCGATCCGGACCGTGCTGCTGACCGGTGCCAACAACCACGAGTGGCAGTGGACCGCGCCGGAGATCGCCGCGGCGCTCGCCGAGACCGGGCGCTTCGAGGTCCGCGTCGAAGCCGACCCGGCGTCGTTCCTGGCCCGCACCGACCTCGCGTCGGTGCAGCTGTTCGTGCTGGACTACAACGGCCCGCGCTGGGGCGACGCGGCCGAGGCGGCGTTCGTGCGCGCCGTCGACGCCGGCGCCGGCGTCAGCGTACTGCACGCGGCGAACAACGCGTTCCCGGGCTGGGCCGACTACGAACGCATGGTCGGCCTGTTGTGGCGCGACGGCTCCGGCCACGGCACCTACCACCCGTTCGACGTCGTCGTCGTCGACCACCACCACGCGATCACGGCCGGCATGGCGGACCTGCGGCTGCACGCCGACGAGCTCTACCATCGCCTGGTGCCCGCACCGGGCGCCGACCACCGCGTGCTGCTCAGTGCGTTCAGCGACCCGCGCACCGGCGGCACCGGCCGCCACGAACCGATGGCGCTGGCCGGCACGTTCGGCCGCGGCCGCGTGTTCCACACGCCGCTCGGCCACGTCTGGACCGGCGTGCCGGCGACGCGCGCGACCTGGCTCGACCCGCAGCTGCGGCGGCTGGTCGCGCGCGGCTCCGAGTGGGCCGCGACCGGCGCCGTGACGCTGGCGCCCGAACCGCTGAACCTGCTGTCGCCGCTCGAACGCGCCGAAGGCTTCGAGTCGCTGTTCGACGGCCGGTCGCTGCGGCACTGGCGCAGCTACCGCGGCACCGGCCTGCCCGCCACCGGCTGGGTCGCGCGCGACGCGGCGATCGTGCACACGGCCGGCGGCGGCGGCGGCGACCTGGTCAGCGTCGACGAGTACGCCGAGTTCGACTTCCGGTTCGCGTTCCGCGTCGCGCCAGGCGCCAACAGCGGCGTGTTGTGGCACGTGCTGGAGTCGGCGGACCACGGCTACATGACCGGCCCCGAGTACCAGGTGCTCGACGACCTGACGGCGACGCCCGACCCGAAGCACGGCACCGCGGCGCTGTACGACCTCGCGGCGCCGGCCACGCCGCCGCTGCGCCCCGCCGGCAGCTGGAACGACGGCCGCATCGTCGTCGCCGCGGGCCGCGTGCAGCACTGGCTCAACGGCAGCCTGGTCGTCGACGTGCCGTGTGCCGGGCCGGAGTGGCAGGCCCTCGTCGCCGGCAGCAAGTTCCGCGACTGGCCGTTCGGCCGCAGTGGCCGCGGCCGGATCGCGCTGCAGGACCACGGCGACGAGGTCGCCTACCGCAACCTGCGCGTGAGGCGCCTGTGACGACGCCGACGCGGCGCGGCCGGCTGCTGCTGGTCGAAGACGATGCGAGCCTGCGCACGGTGTTCCGCACCGAACTGACGCGCATGGGCTGGGACGTGGTCCCGCACGGGTCCGGCGACGGTGTGATCGCGCAGGTGCAGCGCCACGAGCCCGACGTCGTGCTGCTCGACCTGCACCTGCCCGGCAAACCCGGTATCGAGGTGCTCGGCCAGATCGTCGCGCACGACCGCGACCTGCCGGTGATTGTCTGCACCGGCCACGGCACCGTGTCGCTGGCCGTGCAGGCGATGCAGGCCGGCGCGTTCGACTTCCTGACCAAACCGGTCGAACTCGACGTGCTCGAACAGGCCGCCCAGCGCGCCGGCGAACACGGCCGCCTGCGGCGCGAGAACGACCGCCTGCGGCTCGCGACCGCGCACGCCGAGGTCGGTGCGCCGGTAGCCGCGCCGACCAGCCAGGCCGCGCGGCGGCTCGACGGCCAGATCGCGCGCATCGCCGCGGCCGAGCAGCCGGTGCTGGTGACCGGCGAGAGCGGCTCGGGCAAGGAACTGGTCGCGCGGCGGCTGCACGCCGCGTCGCCGCGGCACCGGCAACCGTTCGTCGTCGTGCACTGCGGCGCGATCCCGCGCCAGCTGGTCGAGAGCGAGCTGTTCGGCCACGTGCGCGGCGCGTTCACCGGCGCCGACCAGAAGCGACCCGGCCTGTTCGAGGCGGCCGACGGCGGCACGCTGTTCCTCGACGAAGTCGGCGAACTGCCGCTCGACGTGCAGCCGGCGCTGCTGCGCGCGGTGCAGTTCGGCGAGATCCGGCCGGTGGGCAGCGACAGCGTGCGGCAGGTGTCGGTGCGGATCGTCGCCGCGACGCACCGCGACCTGCGCGAACGCGTGCAGCAGGGCGCGTTCCGCGAGGACCTGTTCTACCGGCTCGCGGTGCTGGAACTGCACGTGCCGCCGCTGCGCGAGCGGCCCGAGGACGTGGGCCCGCTGGCCGAGGCGTTCCTGCAGCGCGAGGCGCGCCGCGCCGGGCGCGAGTTGCGCTTCGAGCCGGCGGCGCTGGCACGGCTCGCGGCGCACCCGTGGCCCGGCAACGTGCGCGAACTCGAGAACGCGATCGTGCGGCTCGGCGTGCTGGCCGACGGTCCGCTGGTGCGTGCCAGCGACGTCGACGACCTCGCGTTCGGCAGCGCCCGGCCGGCGGCGGCCAGCGCCACGCTGCCGACGCTGGACCTCGGCGAACTCGAGCGGCTGGCGATCCAGGCCGCGATGCAGCGCTGCGACGGCAACAAGACCAAGGCCGCGCAGACGCTCGGCATCGCGCTGAAGACGCTCTACAACAAGCTCAACGCCGCGGCCGGCGAGCCGCCGCCGACCGGCTGAGGTTCACCAGCGCAGCAGCAGCAGCTCGCTGCAGAAGCCCGGCCCCATCGCCAGCATCAGGCCGAGGTCGCCCGGTGCGCCGGCGTTGGTGCGCAGCGTCGCCTCGAGGATCATCAGCACCGACGCGCTCGACAGGTTGCCGGCCCGCTGCAGCGCCTCCCAGCTGCAGCGCAACGCCTCGCGCGGCAGCCCGAGGCCGTCCTGCAGCGCCTGCAGCACCTTCGGCCCGCCGGGATGCGCGATCCAGCGCGCGATGTCCTGGCGCCGGCGACCGAGGTCGCCGAGGAACGCGTCGACGTCGGCGGGCACGCGTTCGCGCGCCACGGTCGGCACCTCGGCCGACAGCACGATGCGGAAGCCGTGCGCGCCGATGTCCCAGCCCATCACGTGCTCGGTCTCCGGGTAGAACACCGACCGCGTCGCGACCACTTCGGGGCCCGCGGTCCGGCGCTCGCGGCCGACCACCACCGCCGCGGCGGCGCCGTCACCGAACAGGCCGGTGCTGATCAGGTTGGCGACCGAGCGGTCGCCGCGCTGGAACGTCAGCGAACACAGTTCGACGGTCAGCACCACGACGACCGCGTCCGGGTGGCCGCGCACGTAGTCGGCGGCGCGCGACACGGCCGCGGCACCGGCGACGCAGCCGAGGCCGAACAGCGGCATCCGCTTGACGTCGGGGCGCAGGCCGAGGCGGTCGACCAGCCGCGCGTCGACCGACGGGCTCGCGAGCCCGGTCACGGTCGAGAACACGATCGCGTCGACGCTGTCCGGCGTCAGGCCGGCGCGGTCCAGTGCGGCGCGGATCGCCCGTTCGCCGAGGTCGACCGCAGCGCGCAACCAGGCCGCGTTCGCGGCCGTGAAGTCGGCGAGGTCGCCGTAGGCCTCGAGCGGCAGCGCCAGGTGGCGGCCGTCGATGCCGGTGTTCGCGTGCAGCGACCGCAGCCGCTCGGCGAGCCGCGACTCGCCGCCGAACGCGGCGACCAGGTACTCGGTCAGCGTGCGCTGGTCGTACCAGTGTTCGGGGAAGGCAGTGGCGACAGCGGCGATCTTCAACGGCGGAACCTCGGCAGCAGATACGGCACGGTAGCCCGGTAGGCGCGGAAGCGTTCGCCGAACAGGCGTTCCCAGCGCTGTTCCTTCCAGCGCGGGCCGACGACGCAGTAGACAGTCCACGGCGCGGTCAGCAGCAGCCAGTCCAGGGACCACACCGGCGCCGTCCACAGCACCAGCGCGAAGCCGAGGTAGATCGGCTGCCGGCAGGCCGCGAACAGCCCGGCGGTCGGCATGCCGCCGTAGGCGACCGGCCGATCGCGCAGCAGCGCCCACCAGCCGACCGCGCCGGACTGCACGCCGAGCCCGGCGTCGTGCAGCGCCTTGACCAGGAACAGCCAGGCGCCGACGAACAGCGCGTACTGCGCGGTGCCGGTGGCCCCGTGCGGCTCGTGCCACACGACGCCGGACGGCGTCCAGGCCCAGAACGTCAGCAAGAGCTGCAGCGAACCCAGCAGCACGTAGGTCGTCGGCGCCAGCGTGCGGCCGTGGCCGACCGGCGACAGCCGCTGCAGCCAGGGCCGGCCGCGCGCCGACAGCAGGAACGAGTGCAGCAGCGGGAACTGCAGCACCAGCAGCAGATTCGCCAGCGGCCCGAAGCCGCCGGGCACCCGGCCGAGGCCCTGCTGCAGGCCGTGCAGCAGCGACCAGGCCATCGAGCCGACCGCCAGTGCGAAAGTCCCGTGGCAGGCGAGGCCCATGGCCACCGCCCGCAGAATGCGCCGCCCGTTCGTCATGCTCCCACCCGTTCGTAGAGTGCGGCGTAGCCCGCCGTGATCCACCGGCTCTCGCGCAGCGTCACGGTGCGCGACCGCAGCGTGCGCCACAGACGCGGCGCCTCACCGGCGCGCGCCAGCCGGCGCAGGCCGGCGGCGTTCGCCATCGCATCGAGTTCCTGCGGCCGCACGAACCGCCGCCAGTCGTGCGTGCCGCGCGGCACGTAGCCGAGGCCCTCGGCCAGCGTGATCGCCAGCAGCCGCGACCGCGCCGTGCGGTCGATCGTGTTGACGAACAGCCGGCCGCCCTGCCGCAACAGCCGCGCGGCCTCGCGCACGGCCAGCGCCGGTTCGGGCACGTGTTCGACCACGTCGGCCAGCAGCACCACGTCGGCCCGGCCGGCGCCGATCGGCGACCGCAGCAGGTCGCCCGCCAGCGGCAGGAACCCCGGCGCGCCGCAGGCGCGGCCTTCGCGCAGCGCGCGCCGGGCGAGGTCGACGCCGAGCACCGTCGCGCCGGCGCGGGCCAACGGCACCGCCAGCAGGCCGCCGCCGCAGCCGAGGTCGACGACCACGCGGCCGCGCCAGTCGCCGGGCAGCCAGCGCTGCAGCAGTTGGAGCCGGAACGTGGTGACGGCGCGCAGCGACGCGAACGCGCGGCAGGCGGGGTCCCACCAGCCCTCGCGGTCGAACAGGTCGTGCGGCCCTTCGCTCACTGCGCCGCGCTCCGCCGCAGCACGACCACGCCGGTCGGCGCCGACAGCCGCAGGTGTTGCTCGGCCTGCTCGAGCGGCACCGGCTCGGCGCCGTCCAGCGACAAGCCCGCCGCGGTGCTGGCCCAGCTGCCGTCGAGCGTCTGGAACGAGGCGCCGCGTTCGCCTTCGACCAGCGCCGCCGCGGTGTAGCTGCCGTCGGCACGGAACAGGTACCAGATCCGGCGCAGCGAGACCGCCGCGTCGCCGGTGATCGCGACCGACTCGTAGAGCCCGTCGAGCTGCAGCCCCGGCGCCGGCGCGAACGGCAGCTGCTCGAGCGGCTGCTGCACCATGCGGTCGCCGGTGGCGACGACGTTGGAGGCGATGCAGCCGCTGCAGCCGAGGGCCGTGGCCACGAGTACGCACGCGCGCAGGCGGCGCTTCACTTGCCGTCCCCCGCGACGAGCCGGGCGCGCAGCGCGACCCAGACGACGACCTCGTCCTGCATGTTGATCACACCGAGCTGGCTCGGCACCGGCACTTCGTAGTCGGACAGTTTGAGCCGCACCTGGCCGGTCACGACCGCGCGGCGGCTCGGATCGATCTCGATCCGCACCGGCAGGCGCAGCTCGCGCGACTTGCCGCGGATCGTCATCGTGCCCTGCACCTCGCCGGCGACCGTCTGCTCGTCCCGGTCGATGCCGTCGGCGGCGGGCACGAAGCGCGCGATCGTGAACCGGATCTGCGGGTGGTTCGTGGTGTCGAGGTGCTCGCGCAGGTTGGTGTCGCGGCCGTCGACGCCGGTCGCCAGCGTCGCCGCCTCGCAGGCGACCTCACCGCGCCAGCCACCGGCGGGGTCGTCGAAGTCGGCCGTGAAGCGGCCGCTGACCTTCGACGTGACGCCGCTGAAGTCGTGCAGCGTGCTCTTGGCGTCGAAGCCGACGCGGCTCAGCTCCGGCACGATCTGCCAGCTCTGCTCGCGGTCGAACGCGAACCCGCCCTGCGGCAGTGAGAACGACAGGAAGCCCTTCGCCTTCGCCGGCGGCGGCGCCACCGCGACCGGTTCGGCCGGCGCGGGCTCGATCGGGGCCGGCACCACCGGCGCCGACGCGGCCGGCACCGACTCGGCCGGCACCGACTCGGCCGGCACCGCGACCGACTGCACCGCCGCGCTCTCGGCCGCGGCCAGACGGGCGCCGAGCTGCGCCAGCTGCTGCTCGCTGCGCTGCGCCGCGGCGGCCTGCGCCGCCAGTTGCTGCCGCGCCGCCGCGAGTTCGCGCGCCAACGCCTGCACGTCGGCATGCCGCGCCTCGGCCCGCTCTTCGAGCGCGGCGCCCAGCCGTTCGAAGTTGGTGCCGAGCGCCGTGCGCAGTTCGGCGACGTCGCGCGCCAGCACGCCGACGTCGTCCCGCACCAGCGCGACCGGATCGGGCCCGGCCTCGGCCGCATCGGCGGCGACGACCACGCGCACACGGTCCTTGACGACCGTCAGCGCGAACGCCGCCCCGCCGACCAGCAGCAGCACGAAGGCGACGCCCATCCACTGCAGCAGCTTCTGCGTCATGGCGGGCAGTATGCAACGCACGTGCCCCGTTCCAGCGGCCGGTGCCATCGCCGCCATACCGGGCAACTCTTGCAACGACCGTGCAGGAAGTGCACGTTCCCGGCCCACGCACCACCGTGCCGCCGGGGACGCCCCTGCGTCCGCGGTCGGCATGTGTTGTGCTCCCGCCCTCCGACTCCATGCAGCGCGCTTCCCGTAGCTGGCTCGGCCTCGCGGCGTGGCTCGCGCTGTTCCTGCCGGCGACGGCGGTGCTGTTCGCGTTCCAGACCGGGCAGTCGGTCGACGCCTCGAACCGGGCGCTGAAGATCCCGGACGGCACCGACGCCCGGAACCGCGCCGCGCTGGCCGAGGTCGTCGGTGACGACCACGTGGTGCTGCTGGCGTTCGCGGTACCGGGCAGCCTGCCGATGCTGCCGCTCGACGCCAACGCGCTCGAACACACCCGGGAACGCATCGCGTCGTTGCCGGGCGTCACCGCGTGCCGCGCGCTGCCGTCGCCCGAACCGGGCCTCGTGCTGTGGGCCGCCTCGCTGGCCGGCGACGATCCGGGCGGGCTGGCCGGCGCGGTGGTCGCTGCCGCACGCGCCGGCGCGCCGCCGACGGTGCGCGTGCTGGCCACCGGGCTGCCGCTGATCGAGGCGAAGATCGCCGCGCGCGTGGCGGCGGAACGGCGCCACATCGTGCCGTGGCTGGTCGTCGCTCTGCTGCTCGCGGCCGGCGCGGTCTACCGCCACCTCGGCGTCGCCGCCGCGGCGCTGCTGCCGGCGCTCGCCGGCATCACCTGGACCGGCGGTCTGATCGCGCTGCGCGGCCGCCCGCTCGACCCGGTCGCGGCCCTGCTCGATCCGGTGCTGCTGACGATCGGCGTGGCAGCCAGCGTGCACTTCGTCGAAGCGTGGCGCCGCGGCCGCCGCGACGGCCTCGACCCGCGCGCCGCCGCGGACTTCGCCGCTGCCGAACAGAAGCAACCGGCGCTGCTGGCCACCGCGACGACGATGGTCGGCCTGCTGTCGCTGGCGACGAGCCCGGTGCCGGCCGTGGTCGACTTCGGCGTCCACGCGGCGTTCGGCGTCGCGCTGGTGCACGTGTTCACGTTCGCGCTGCTGCCGGCTTGGTTGCCGTTCGCCGCGCGCCACGCCCGCGTGCCGGCGGCGGCCACCGGCGTGCTGGCGCGCTGGCCGCAGCGCTGCGCGCGGCACCGCGGCCCGCTGCTGGTGCTGGCCGCCGCGCTGACCAGCCTCGCCGCCGCCGGCCTGCCTCTGCTGCACGCCGACAACGACCCGCTGACGATGCTGCCGGCCAGCGACCCGGTGCGCGCCGACCACGACGAACTGGCGGCGCGGCTCGGCGGCGTCGAAGTGTTCCACCTGCTGGTGCCGGCGCGGTCGCCCGGTACCGACCCGTCGCGGCTGCTGGCGTTCCTCGCCGCGATCCAGACGCAGCCGGGCCTGGCCGGTCTCGCCGGGCCGGTGCTGCGCGGCGACGAAGGCCAGCTGGCGGCGCCGCTGCTGCTGCGGCCGTCCGGCTCGGCCGTGCGCGAACCGCTGTTCGACGGCATCGAACGCGCCGCGACCGTGATGGGCCTCGACGGCCTCGTCGCCGCCGGCCCCGCGGTGCAGATCGCGCGCGATTCGGCGGCGTTGTTGCGCGGTCTGCTCGGCAGCCTGTGGTGGACGCTGCTGCTGCTGGCCGCCGGACTCTGCATCGGCCTACGTTCGCTGCGGCTCGGCCTGCTCGGCATGCTGCCGAACGTGCTGCCGTGCCTGTGGATCTACGGCGCGATCGCGTGGCTCGACCGGCCGGTGTCGGTCGCGACCGCGATGATCGCCTGCACGATGCTCGGCCTGATCGTCGACAACACGCTGCACCTGCTGCACCACTACCGCAGCGAACGGCGCCGGCTGGACCGGGCCGCCGCGACCGCCGCGGCGCTGCAGCGATGCGGCCGCGGCATGGTGTTGTCGAGCGCGCTGCTGGTGCTCGGCTTCCTGGTCACCGCGACCAGCCGGCTCGCGACCACGGTCGAGTTCTCGCTGCTGGCGGCCAGCACGATCGCGGCCGCGCTGTTCGGCACCATCGTGCTGCTGCCGCTGGCCCTGCAGCCGGCGCCGGAGGTCGACGATGCAGTGTGACGTGCTCGTGCTCGGCGCCGGTCCCGCCGGCAGCGCGCTGGCGCAGCGCCTGGCGCAGGACGGCTTCGGCGTGCTGCTGGCCGACAAGAAGGCGTTCCCGCGCGACAAGCCGTGCGGCGAGTTCCTGAGCCCCGAGTGCGCCCCGTACCTGGACGCGCTCGGGCTGCAGGCGCCGCTCCGGGACCTCGGCCCGCGGCTGGTGCGCGGCATGCACCTGCACGGCTACGGCGCCCGCGCGCTGGGCCGCTTCCGCGCCGTCGGCGCCCACGCGGCGACGGCCGGCAGCGGCTTCGGCGTGCGGCGCAGCCGGTTCGACGCGGCGCTGGTCGACGCCGCCAGCCGCGCCGGGGCGACGTTCCTGCCGCGCCACGAACTGCAGGACCTGCTGCGGGACGCCAACGGGCGCGTGCACGGCGCCGTGCTGCGCACCGAAGGCGGCGCCGTCGTCGAGTGCCGCGCGCGCTGGGTCGTCGGCGCCGACGGCGTGCACTCGCGCACCGCACGCCGCCTCGGCGTGCAGCGGCAGACGCCGTGGCTCGACCAGTTCGCGCTGGTCGCGCACTTCGACGGCGTCGCGGCGCGGCCGTGCGCCGAGGTGCACCTGTTCCCGGGCGGGTTCTTCGCCGCGACGACGGTCGACGCCGACCTGTTCAGCGTCAACCTGGTCGTGCCGCGCACGACGCTGCGCGACCGCGCGGCGCCGGACTGGGACGGCTTCGTCGCCGACCACCTCGACCGCGCGCCGGCGTTCGGCGAACGCCTGCGCCCGGCGCGGCGCACGACGCCGTGGCGCGGCATCGGCCCGCTGGCCCACACGACGACGCGCCAGACGTTCGCCGGCGCGGCGCTGGTCGGCGACGCCTGCGGCTATGTCGACCCGCTGACCGGCGAGGGCATCTACTTCGCACTGTTCGGCGCACGTGCGCTGGGCGACGCGCTGGCGACCGCGCTGCACCACCCCGACCGCGAGGCGGCGGCGCTGGCCGGCTACGTCGCGGCCCGCCACCGCGAAGTCACGCCGCGGCTCCGCGCCTCGGCGCTGCTGCAGCGCGCGCTGCGCCACCCGTGGCTGGTGCGGCCCTTCCTGCACGCCGCCGATCGGTGGCCGCTGCTGGCCGACCTCGTGGTCACGCTGACCGGCGACGCGATCCACCCGCGCGACCTGCTGCGACCGTCCTTCTGGCGCTCGTTCCATGCCGCGACCCCGGAACCCGTCGCATGAACCGCCACCTGCTCGACCTGCGCGTGTGTGGCCCGATCGCGATCGCGGCGCTGCTGTTCTGGTGGCGCCCCGGCACGCTGCCGCCGCCCGCACCGACGCCCACCGCCCGCGCCGTCGCCCTGCCGGCGCTGCAGGTGCCCGCCGAGTCGACGCAGGACGCCGACTACGAGCTCGATCCCGCGCGCTCGGTCGTGCGCTTCCTGGTCGAGGATGCCGCGGGTCGCCAGCTCGCGGTCTGCCAGCGCGCCAGCGGTCGCCTGCGCGTGCGCCGCGGCGGCGCCGAGCGCGAACTCGAGCTCGACCTCGAACTCGGCTCGCTGGCGCCGGTCGACGCCAGCGGCGCCGGCCTCGACCTGTGGCACGAACTCGGCGTGCACCGCGGCAGCGAGATCGCCTACCGGGCGACGCAGCTCGCCGCGACGACCACCAACCTGCCCGGCGTGACCGCGCGGCTGTGGCTCGGTTCGCTGCGGCTCGACGGCCGCGTGGTCCGGCAACCGATGGAACTCTGGCAGGTGGCGTTGCCCGGGCAGCCGCTGCGGCTGCAGGGCCACGGCACCGTGCCGCGCGAGACCTACGGCCTGCCGGCTCGCGGCTGGCTCGGCTTCGGAACGAACGCCCATGACGTCACCCTCGGCCTCGACCTCGTCTGGCGTCGCCACCGTGCGCGCTGACCGCCGCTGGCGCGCCGGATCGCTGCACACGATCCTGGCGCTGGCGTTCGCGCCGCTCTGCCTGGTCGTCGGCGCCGGCCTGTGGCTCGTGTTCCTCGACGCCAGCGCGGTGCGCGCCGACCTGCAGCGCATGTTCGAGGAACTGCGCGAAGTCGCGCTGACCCGCTCGCTGCTCGACGATCTGCGCGGCCTCGAGCAGTGGGTCGAGGCGGTTCCCGAAGCACGGCGCACGAGCCACGAACTGGTGTTCGCGGACTTGCACCATCACCTGCGCGGTGCCAGCGACACGCTGGCGCGCTTCCACGTCGCCGACGACCCGTCGGACGTCGAGCACACCGCCGAAGAGCAACCGCTGCAGAACCGCATCGAGCGCAGCCTGCGCACGATCGACACGGCACTCGACGGCGACCATGCGATCGGCGAACTGGCCGAACCGCTGCGGCTGGCGGTGCACAGCGCGACCGTGCTGGCGCACGCAGTCGAAGAGGAGAGCCGCGCGATCGGCGACGTGCTCGACCGGCGCAGCGAACAGCTGAGCCGCTTCATGCTGCTGCTCGGCCTCGCCAGCCTGGCGACGATCGGCGGTCTCGGCTGGCTGCTGCACCGCCGCGTGATGCTGCCGGTGCGCGACCTGCGCGCCGGCACGCTCGCGCTCGGCCGCGGCGAACGTGTGGCGCTGCGACCGCGCCACGACGACGAACTCGGCGACCTCGCGACGACCTTCACGACCATGGCGACGCAGCTGACCGAGAGCCGCCGCGATCTCGAACAGCGCGTCGTGCAGCGCACGCGCGAGCTGCTGCGCACCGCCCGACTGGCCCAGCTCGGCACGCTCGCGGCCGGCATCGCGCACGAGATCAACAACCCGCTCGCCAGCATCGCCGCGTGCGCGCAAGGCCTGCTGCGCGACCCCGGCGCGGCCGGCGGCGACGCGCGCGTGCGCGAGTACCTGCAGATCCTGCAGAAGGAAGCACTGCGGGCGCGCGACATCACGAGCCGCCTGCTGCGCTTCGCGCACCAGGGCGAAACCCGCCGCGGCGTGGTCTGGCTCGGCACCGAGGTGCACGAGGTCGCGCCGATGTTCCACCACCAGCTCGCCGACGCCGGCGTGCAGCTCTCGCTCGACGCGCCGAACCGCGGCCCGGCGATCCTCGGTGACGCCGCCGAGTGGCGGCAGGTGCTGTTCAACCTGCTGCGCAACGCGCTCGACGCGAGCCCGAAGGGCAGCCGCATCCGCGTGACCGCGCTCGAGCGGGACGGCCGCGTCGTGCTCGAGGTCGCCGACCAGGGCCCCGGCATCGCCGAGGATCACCGCGAACGGCTGTTCGAGCCGTTCTTCACCACGAAGCCCCCCGGCAAGGGCACCGGCCTCGGCCTCGCGATCGTGCACCGCATCGTGCACGCGCACGACGGCACGATCGGCGTCGACGCCGCGCCCGAGGGCGGCGCGCTGTTCCGCATCGAGCTGCCGGCAGCGCCGCCCGACGCTCAGTGACCCATCACGGCCGCGACGCTGTTGCTGGTCGTGATGCCGAGTGGGTTCGAGAAGTCCAGCACCCCGAGCTGGTTCACCAGCGGCACGCCGAGCAGCGATGGGTCCTCGGCGAGCACCAACGCGACCACCGCGTTGCCGGCCGCGTCGGCGAGCAGGAACGGCAGATCGATCCACACCACGTCGAGGAAGCAGCCCGGCGCACCGAACGCGGTCAGGTCGACCAGCACCGGCGTGACGCCGAACGCGTGCACGACGACGCCGTTGCTGCCGAGGCCGCTGCCGAGCAGCGTGTAGGTACGACCGATCACCGGCCGCTCGAGCGCCAGCGGCGCGCCCGGGCCGACATCGGTGCGCGGCAGATCGAGCGTGCGACCGCCGCAGCCGCCGGGGTTCGTGCTGGCGCTGGCCGCGACCACACGGCGCAGGTCCAGGTAGTAGCTGCCGGCGGGGCTGTCGGCGAAGCCGCGCACGGCGACCTGGTAGATGCCGGCGGGCAGCCGCGCGACCAGTTCGGCGTCGTAGGCACCGTAGTCGCTGCCGACGACCGCCGACGCCAGCAGCACGGGCGGCGCGCCGTCGGCGTAGAGCTGCAGCACCGGATCGTCGGTGCGCGGCGTCGTCGGGTGCGTCGCGGTCGCGTCGACGCGCACGCGCACCAGCGTCGGCTGCAGCAGCAGGAAGCGATAGAAGTCCCAGTCACCGCCGGTGCCGGTCGACGACAGCGAGCCGGTGATCCGCGCGTCGCTGAGCACGGCGGTCGGCGTGCCGCCGCTGCGCGGGTCGTTGTTCTCCGGCCCCTCGACCACCAGCGTGGCGCTGGTGCTCGGCACCAGCGGACCGCAGCGCACGTCGAGCTGGTAGCTGCCGCCGGCGACCGCGGCCGCACCGCCCGCGACGGCGAGGTACCAGGTCCCGGCCGCCAGTTCGGCGACGTGGAGCTGCGAATAGAGGCCGCAGGCGATCCCGTCGTCGTTGCTGCGCAGCGGCGCGCCGCCGGCGTCGAGCAGCAGCAGCACCGTGTCGCCGACCTGCGTGCCGGCACCCGGCATCGTCTCGACGAACAGTTCGGTCGGCACCGTCAGCGTGAGGCGCCACCAGTCGGCGTCGACCGCGGTCGCGAGCGAACCCTCGCCCTGGGCCCCGCACGGCAGCACGGTCGCCAGCAGCGTGGTGCTGTTCGGCTCCGCGCCCTCGGCGGTGCGCTGGGCGGTCAGCGTGGGCAGCAGCAGCGAGGCGAGCACGGCGGAACGCAGCATGGGCCGGCACGATACCCGGCCGCGGCCGCGCCGCCATGCCCGACCGCCCTGCAGCCGGTCAGCGCATCGGCACCAGGTTGCCGTAGCAGTCGCGCGGCGCCGCCGGCACCACCACGCTGCGCGCGCCGCCCGGGAAATAGCGCGCCGCGAAGTAGCGCTGGTTGTGCCGCAGTTCGTCCGGCGTCAGCGCCCGGTCGTAGACCAGCATCGCGTGCAGCTCGAAGCCCGGGTGCAGCCGCATGCGTCCGTACGGAATCAGCATGCGCTGCTCGAACGCGTCGATCCGGTGCTCCAGTTCGCTGACGTGGCGCTCGATGCGCGCCCCGGCGTTGTACTCGATGTTGCCGGGCGCGCCGATGTGCACGTAGTACGGCGAATCCTGCGTCGCCGGCTCGACGTAGCGGCCGTCGAACGCGAACTGGTCGTCGTCCAGGCAGACGACGCCGGTGCCGGCCGCATCGTCGATCGCCACCGCCGCGCGCTGCGTGCGCAGCACCGGCACGGCGGCCGGGTGCGTGACGTGCACGGCGCGCGTCAGCGCCGTGCGGCCCTGGTTCTGCACGCTGAGCCGCAGGTTGCGGTTCTCGAAGTTGAAGCAGTAGAAGCTGAAGCCGGAGCCACCCAGCGGGTTGCCGTGCGCCGCGTCGGCGAGCAGGAAGTGCGGATTGTCGATCCGCGCGCCGGTCGTGAAGCAGCAGTCGATCGTGTAGCGCGCGCCGGCCCGCGCGAACGTCTTGAAGAACCCGCGCTGACTGCCGAGCAGCCGCACGAAGTTCTGGCCGCCGAAGCGGAAGCTGCGGCCGGTCCAGTGCGGATCGGCGCGTTCGTTGCTCGCGCAACCGGGCAGCTCGCCGTCGAAGTTGCCCTTCAGGTCGCGCCAGATCATGCCGGTGCCGGCGTAGCTGAGGACGTCCGCCGCGTCGAGGTGCACGGTCAGACCACGGTCGATCGGGGTGTCGGGGTGCATCGTCGGTCTCAGACCTGGTAGCCGAAGCGGCGCATCGTCTCGGCGCAGAGTTCGAGCGCGCGGGCCTGCTGCGCCGCGGTCAGCAGTTCGCCGAAGCCCCCCTGCTTGCCCTGCCGCACGTGCTGCGGGCTCTGCGCCCGCATGCGCGCCGGATCGAGTTCGTCGGCGACGCGCGCGATCGCCGCGCTGTCGAGCGGCAGACCGACCCAGGCGCAGAGCCGTCGCAGCATCGCCGGCACGTCGGCGACGAAGTCCTCGTAGCGCAGGACCTCGATGCCGAGCGCGCGCCGCGCGCGCCAGTGTTCGCCGGCGTGGCGGCACCAGTCGCCGAGGAACGCGTCGAGCTCGAGCGCGACGTATTCCTCCGGCGAGGCGGCGCGGTGCGGATGGTAGCGGCGCATGAACGGCGTCCGCGCGAAGTGCGCCATCGACACCAGCGCATCGCGCGGGTCGCGCACGATGTAGCAGACGCGCGGGAAGCGCGGGTAGACCTCCCAGCTGCGTTCGCACAGGAACGAGTGCGTCCAGACGTGGCTGCACGCGGCCAGGTAGGCGTCGAGGTCGTGGATCGGCTCGACGTGCTGCATCTCGACCTGCCAGTGCACGCCCTCGTCCTGCACCAGCACCTGGTCGATGTCGAACTGCTCGATCGAGAACTCGGGCCAGTCGTGGCGCCGCGCCTGGATCGGGTGGTTCTGCACGAAGCTGCGCTTCTGCCCCGCGGCGCGGAACAGCAGGTCGAACGCGCGCCACAGCAGGTAACTGCCGGACTTCACGTAGCTGACGTGCAGCACCGGCGCTGCCGCGCAGGAGATCGTCGCATTCGCCGCCATCCTGGCCTGCATCGGCCCGCGCGCCGCTGCGCATTGAGCCGGAACCGCCGACGCGACCGGCGTCTCGGCCCGACCGTGGATCAAGTCCGCAGCCACCGCCGCCCGATGCCCGGTGCATGCAGGCAGGAGCTCGAGGGGCTTTGGCGACCGCCGTCGACGCGACCCGGTTCGCGGCGATGCTCGGCGTTCCGATCGCGGACCTGACGCCGGGTTGCCGCGCCGCGTTGGCGGCGCAACCGCTGGTCGGTGAGGTGCTGCACGGCGCCGAGCGCGAGGCCGAACTGCTGCGCGCACTGCGCGCCGCCGAGCAGCCCGAGCTGGCCCGCTCGGGCCCGCACCGCGCCGCCGACTGGGAACGCGGCTGGCGCGAGAACCTGCGCGAGTACGCCGCCGGCGACGGCTCGCTCACGGCGCTGATGCCGAAGTACAACCGGCACCACGTGCTGCGGCTGCAGGGCCAGTACCTGCGGGTCGCCGACCCGGCGTTCGAGTACGGCGTCTACACGGCGCTGCGGCAACAGTGTTTCGCGCGCTGGTTCCGCGGCCTCGACGGCGTCGCCGAGTTCGGCTGCGGCACCGGCACGAGCCTCGCGCTGCTGGCCGGACTGCTGCCGCAGCTGTCGCTGTGGGGTCTCGACTGGGCCGAGTCGTCGCAGCAGATCCTCGACCGGCTCGGCGAACGCATCGGCCACCCGATCCACGGCCGGCGGTTCGACATGTTCGCGCCCGACGCCGGCTTCACGTTGCCACCGGGCACCGGCGTGCTGACCTCGGCCGCGCTCGAGCAGATCGGCGGCGCGCACGGTCCGTTCGTCGACTACCTGCTGGCGCAGCAGCCGGCGATCTGCCTGCACATCGAACCGATCCTCGAGCTGTACGACGAGCACACGCTGTTCGACTATGTGGCGCGCCGCTACCACCGCCGCCGCGGCTACCTCGAGGGCTTCCTGCCGCGGCTGCAGCAGCTCGACGCCGAACGGCGCATCGAACTGCTCGACGTCCGCCGGACCGGCTTCGGCTCGTTCCACCACGAGGGTTACAGCCTGGTCGTCTGGCGGCCGCGCGCTGCCGGAGGCCGGCGATGAACTCGCTGCGGCCGGCGGCCGGCGCCGATGCGCGCGCCTGGACCGCAGCCGTGTTCGCGGCCGGCGACTACGCCGGGGCCGCGCAGCACGGCGACGCGTCGACGTGGCAGCACCATGCGGCACTGGCGCTGCTGCGCGGCGACCCGGCCGCGTTCGCGGCGCTGGCCAGTTTCCCCGGCGAGGAACCGCAGCTGCACCGCGCCGGCGCACACTGGGTCCACGGCGACCTGCCGACCGCGCGCCGACTGCTGGCGCCGCTGTCGCTGCCACACGCCGTCCGCCTGCGCGAACTGCTGGACCGGCCGCGCATCCGGGTGCTGACGCAATTGCCGTGGCTCGCCAACACGCCGACCGACCTGCTCGGCGGCGCCAGGCTCGAGCCGATGTTCGAGCTGCGCAACGTCGGCTACCACCAGAGCGACCTGCCGAACCACCCCTACGCGTCGGTCGCGCAGTTCCTCGACGACGGCTTCGCGCCGGACTTCTACCTCGCGGCGATGGTCGAGTGGCAGCACGTGCCGCCCGACCTGCAGCGGCTGCCGTGCCCGATCTTCGGCCACATGGCCGACCACGACCTGCACGCGCAGACGCTGTTGCCGTGGCTGCACCTCTACGACGAGCTGTGCGTGACCGACCGCACCGAGTGGCTCTCCGTGCAGGGGCTGTGCGGGGCACAGGTCGTGTCGTTCCCGAAGGTCTTCGGCCTGCCGGGGGATCTGCCGCCGGTGCCGACCGGTGCGCGCCACGTCGACTGCTTCGTGTCCGGCACGATGCTGGACCCCTACCACCCGGACAAGGCGGCGCTGCTGCACGAACTGCTGTCGCTGCCCGACATCGACCTGCGCGTCGTGAAGGGCTTCACCGGCCCGCTCGCCTACCGCACGCTGCTGGCGGCCAGCAAGGCGTCGTTCACGTTCGTGCGCCGCCCCGGCGCGATGCCGACGCGTGGCCTCGAGGCGCTGGCGATGGGCTGCGCGGTCGCCGTGCAGGAGGAATCGTCGCTGCGGCTGTTCGCCGGCCTCGACCACGGCGTGGTGCCGTACGGACCGACGACGCAGCCGTTCGCGCAGGCGCTGCGCGCGATCCTCGCCGACTGGCCGCACCACGAACGCGCCGCCCGGCGCGGCGCCGCCGCCGTGCGCGCCCAGTTCGCGATGCCGTGCGTCGCGTCGCAGTACCTGCGCTTCCTGACCTTCCGCGCCGCCGCGCCGCGCGCCATGCGCCAGCACCGCGACACCCGCGACTGGTGCCAGAAACGCGTGTCGGTGTCGCGCACCTGGCTGCCGGCGGCGCCGGCGGCCCGCCGCCGCACGATGCAGGCGAACTTCCGGCAGCTCGGCCGCGTCGTCGGGCGGCGGCCGACCGTGGCGACGCTGCTGGACCTCGCGCGCGAACTGCTGTGCGAGTTCCTGTTCTACCAGCAGCGCGGCCAGGCCACGCCGGTCGAGCGTGCGCTCTACGACGACGCGGTCCGGCTGCTGGAACGCTGCGAGCGCCTGTTCCCCGACGCGCTGGCACCGCGTTTCGTACGCGTGCGGACGCTGCTGCACCACGGCACGGCGGCCGACCGGCTCGAGGCGCTGCAGCTCGCCCACGAGGCGATCGAACGCGGCCCCGACGGCTGGTCGGTGGCACCCGACCACGACGTGATGCCGTTCGACTACCACGGCGAGTGGTTCGACTACCGCACCTACCTCGACCTCGTGCTGGCGGCGGCGAAGGGGCAGCCGGTGGCCACGCGCGACCTCGCGCGGCTGCAGCTCGCCTGCCTCGCCGGCTACGTCGCGCGCAAGACCGGCACGATTGCCCACCACGAGGCCGCAGTGGCGCTGCACCCCGGCTTCGCGCGGCAACGTCTGGACCTCGCGCGCGCGCTGCTGGCCCGCGGCGGCGCAGCCGGCCGCACGCGGGCGCTGGCGCTGCTGCAGGAGCTGGCGCACGGCTCGTGCGAGTTCCCGACCGCGGCGCGGCTGCTGCGGGACCTCGAACCCGACGCGGCGCCCGACCTGGCGCTGCAGCGGCTCGAGGCCGACACGCTGGACACCGCGCACACGGTGCTCTCCCTGTTCGCGACCGAACGCCGCGCCGCCCCGGCCGCCGCCGCCGCCGCGCCACCGCCGCAGGCCGCCACCTCGGCGCTGGTCGCGGTGCTGGTGCCACACGCCGACGTCGCCGCCGAACTGGCGACGCTGCTGACCGACCTCGCCGGCCAGGCCGACGCGCATCGGCTCGAAGTGCTGGTCGCGCGACCGGCCGGCACGCGCTGGGCAGCCGATCCGATCGACGCGTTCGCGGCCAACTTCGCGGCGCTGCTGCCGGTGCCGGTCGCCCCCGGTGCCGACCATGCGGCGCGCCTCGAGGCGTGCCGGAGCCGCGCGACGGCGCCGTTCCTGACCATCGCCTGCGCCGGCGACCGGCTGCGGCCCGACGCACTGGTGCTCCTGGTCGAAGCGCTCGACGAACACGCCGCCGACGTCGCCTACGGCAACGACGGCTGGACCGCCACCGCGACGGCGCAGTTCGATCCGTCGGCGTGCACGGCGGTGCACTGCTGGCCGCCGTTCGCGCCACACCGGTTGCTGGCGCGCGAGGTGATCGGCCTGCACGCGGTCTGGCGCCGCAGCCTGCACGACGTGCACGGCGGTTTCGCGGCCGACGCCGGGGCCGACGTCGAGCACCGCTTCTGGCGCGGCGCCGCGCGCACGCTGACCGTGCACCAGCTGCACACGCTGCTCGCCACCGCGCCGCGGAACGGAGCGACGCACACCGTGCGCGCCGCGCGCCGGCCGCCCCCGCTGCCGGCGGTGCTGTTCGCGCCGGCGCTGGGCGACGAGGCGCAGAGCCACGCGCGGCTCGGCATCCTCGACGAGCGCACGCTGCAGGACGTGCGTCAGCTCGAGCAGTTCTACGGCACCGCGCTGCTGCACGGTGACCTGACCACGGCGCAGCGCCTGCTCGAGGCCTGCACCGCCGCGGTGCCGAACCTGCTCGCGGCGCCGCTCGCACTGTCCCGCCTGCTCACCGCGACCGGATCGCCCGGCGCCCGCGCCGTGCTCGAAGCCGCACGCGGCCGCGATCCGTACGCCGAAGCGCTCGCGCGCCAGCTCGCCGCGCTGCCCGCAGACCTCCCGTCCGCCATCGGAACCACGCCATGTCGAACGCCACGCTCGCCGCTTCCCGTCCCGACCTGACCTACACGCCGGACTACGTGCACTACACGGAGCCCGGCTTCGCTGCCGAGTTCCGCGCCGACCTCGCGCGCACGTCGCCGCTGCAGCAGCGCTGGCCGACCGGACGCACGGTGCTGCGCTACGACGCGCGCGCGTTCGACTTCCGCCGCATCGTCGGCGACACGCTGGCGGCCGCGGGGCTGCTCGACCGGCGCGCGCTGACGGCCCGCGGCGACCGGCTCGAGATCCTGCACGAACTGATCGCGCCGGAACACCAGCAGATGGACGTCTCGCAGCAGAGTGGTGCCGCCCGCGCCCTCTACGAGATGCCCGCCGCGTTCCACGCGCTCTACCGCCGGCTGCTCGACGAGGTCGTCGGTCCGCGCCTGGGGCTCGGACCGGTGCACTTCCAGCTGGTGCCGACGTTCCGCGTGTTCTTCCCGCGGGCGCCCGGCTACCCGGGCGCGACCAGCTTCCACACCGACTTGATGATCGGCCACAATCCGCGCGAGGTGAACGTGTTCGTGCCGCTGGTGCAGTGCGAGGCGACGCGTTCGCTGCTGCTGGCCGACCTCGACGAGAGCCTCGACCTGCTGCGGCCCTACGACCACGACTTCGCGCGCTTCGGCCGCGACACACAGCAGGACCCCGGGCTGATCGCGCGCTGCGAACGCATCTGCCGGCCGCTCGAGGTCGGTGTCGGCGACGTCGTCGTGTTCGACCCGCGCTGCCTGCACGCCGGACCGGCGAACCGCACCGACCTGACGCGGGTCACGTTCGACGCCCGCGTGCTGCCCGCGGCGGACTTCCGCGGCCAGCAGAACCGCTACCGCGGCCTCGGCCGGCGGCGCGCGAGCTTCGTGCCCGGTGAGTACTTCTCCGCCGAGACGACCACCGGCCCGACGCCGTGAACGCGCTGCGCGACTGCCGCATGGTGCTCGCCGTTGCCGACGCCGGCGCCGCGGAGCTGCGTGCGATCGGTGTGCCGACCGTCACGCTGGCGGCGGGCTCGGCGGCCGATTGCCGGCGGCTGCACCACTTCCGGCACCGGTTCGACGGCATCGTCGTCGATCTCGACCGGCTGGCCGGCGCCAGCGCGCAGGTGCTCTGGCCCGCGCTGGACGAAGCGCTGCTGCCCGGCGGCCGGCTGCTGCTGCGCGGCGCCACGCCGGCCGGGCTGCCCGGCCCCACTGTCGCGACGGCCGACGGCCTGCTGTGGCGCAAGCCCGGCGCCGACCTGCCGGCGCCGCCGCCGATGGTGCGCGTCGGTCCGTACGCGGACCTGTTCACCGGCTGCCGCCGCGTCGTCGAACTCGGCGCCGGCGGCGGTGCGTTCCTCGACGCGCTGCGGCTGCGCGGCGTCGCCACAGCCGGGATCGAGGCCACGCCCGGCCTGGCCGCGGCGGCCCGCGCGCGCGGCCACGACGTCGTCGCCGGCGGCCTCGCGCAGCTGCCCGCGCTGGCCGGCGACTGCGACGGCGTCTACGCGCACGGCTGGCTCGACGACCTCGACCCGGCGACCGCTGCGGCCGTGCTCGCCGCGGTGCACCACGCGCTGCCGACCGGCGCCCGCTGCGTCGTGCGCGGCCGCGGCTCGGCGATCGAACGACTGCGCCGCAGCTTCGTGGGGTCGGCATGGCAGCCGGTCCGAGCCGGCCGCGTGCAGCACGACGCCGACGACGCGTTCGTGGTCGCACTCGCGGCCGGCCCGCGCGCCGCGTGGCCACACGGCATCGAGGCGCTCGCGATCGACTCGGCGCGGCAGCCGCTGCAGCAGCCGCCGCGGTCGTTCTTCGACCTCGAACGCGCCGAACGGCAGGTCACGAGCCAAGGTGGCGAGGACGGCGTGCTGGCCGAACTGTTCGCGCGCCTCGGCACGACGAACCGCTGCTACGTCGAGTTCGGCTGCGGCGACGGTCTGCAGTGCAACACGACGCAGCTGCGGCGCTCCGGCTGGCACGGTCTGTTGATGGACGGCATGGCCGCGCCGGCCGCCGCCGACGCGGTGATCCACGCCGCCTGGATCACCGCCGAGAACATCAACGAGCTGCTCGACCAGCACGGCGTGCCCGACGAACCCGATCTGCTGTCGATCGACGTCGACGGCAACGACTGGTGGATCTGGCGCGCGATCCGGCGCCGGCCGCGGGTCGTCGTCTGCGAGTACAACGCGAACCTGCCGTTCGACCGCGCGCTGACGATGCCGTACGACCCGGCGCACCGTTGGGACGGCAGCGACTTCTACGGCGCCAGCCTGTTGGCGCTGGCCGAGCTCGGCCGGCGCAAGGGCTACACGCTGGTCTACTGCACGCAGGCCGGCGTCAACGCGTTCTTCGTGCGCGACGACCAGCTGCCGCCGGGCACGGAGCCCGTCGATCCGCGCGCGCTCTGGCGGCCGCCGAACTACTGGTACCGCGGCTACCGCTCGCCGCCGGACTTGGGCCGCGCGCTGTGCACGTTGTGAGGGTCGTGGCCCTCGCCCAACAGCACGGCCGATCGGGACACCCGTGCGACGTGGCCGTCACCGATCGGGTGACCGGCGCGGTGCCGTGGCTGCAGACGATCGTGGTGCCGCAGCTCTGAGCCAGCCCGGCGCCGGCGCTCAACGCACCAGGAAGTTGCGGCCGCTGCGCACGCGGTCGCGCCACCAGTCGAGCAGGTCCTGCATCGTCTGCTCGAACGGGATCCGCGGCTCCCAGCCGGTGTGGGCGCGGAACTTCGTGGTGTCGGGAACCTGCAGGTCGGCGTCGATCGGCCGCAGGCGCTCAGGGTCGGTCACGACCTCGATGTCGTCGCGGGTCGACAGCGACAGCAGGTGCCGCAGCATGTCGCCGACCGTGCACGAGTAGGCGCCGCCGATGTTGTAGTAGGCGCCCGGCACCGGGTTCACGGTGACCAGCAGGTGGTAGGCGCGCACGGCGTCGCGCACGTCGGACCAGGTGCGCATCGAGTCGAGGTTGCCGGTGCGCAGCACCGGTTCGATGCGGCCCTCTTCGATCAGCGCGATCTGCTTCGCGAACGTCGACTCGGCGAACACGTCGCCGCGCCGCGGTCCGGTGTGCGTGAACATGCGCGTCGTCATCACGCAGAGCCCGTAGGCCTCGGCGTAGAAGCGCCCGACCAGGTCGGTGCCGACCTTGCTGATCGCGTACGGCGAGGCCGGATGGAACGGCGTCTCCTCGCCGATCGGCAGGTAGCGCTTCGGCACGCGGCCGAACACCTCCGACGACGCGCAGACGTGCACGACCGGCTGCAGACCCGAACGGTGGATCGCCTCGAGCAGGCCCGCCGTGCCGAGGATGTTCGTCTGCAGCGTCTCGATCGGCGCCGTGAAGCTGGTCTGCGGGTAGCTCTGCGCCGCCAGATGGAACACGTAGTCCGGCCGCGTCGCAGCAACCGCGCGCTCGAGCGACGGGTGGTCGTTGAGGTCGCCGTAGACGAGCCCGATGCGGTCCTTGCTGTTGACGCGCGGCAGCAGGTGGTCGACGTTCGAGAGATCGTCGTTCCAGCGCAGCAGCCCGTGGAGCTGCCAGTCGGTGTGCTCGAGCAGGTGGTCGGCCAGGTGGCTGCCCACCATGCCCGTGAAACCCGTGATCAGGCAACTAGGGCGCCGTGACATAGTCCCCCTTCGCGTCGCGCGCCGAGAGGATCGGGTCGCGCGTCGGCCATTCGAAGCCCCAGCTCGGGTCGTCCCAGCGGATCGTGAACTGCCGTCCGGGCGCCCAGTGCTGGTTCTGCTTGTACCAGTAGACCAGCGGCCCCTGCACGACGTAGACCGAGTTGCCGATGCCGGGCGGAATCAGCAGCTGGTGCCGGCTGGTGCCGTCCAGCACGAACGCCTGCCAGCGGCGGTAGGTCGGCGAATCGGGCCGGTTGTCGGCCAGCAGCGCGTAGCCCTCGCCGGCGAGCACCGACACCAGCTTCGTGGTCTGCCAGTCGCCGTGCAGGCCACGCAGCACGTTCGTGTGCGACACCGAGATGTCGTCCTGCACGAACGTGACCCCACCACACGCGGCGCGGTACTTCTCGCTGTCGAACAGTTCGACATAGCTGCCGCGGTGGTCGGTGAAGACCTCGGGCTCGATCCGCCGCACGCCCTGCAGTTCGGTCTCGAAGACGCGCATCCGCCCTTCCTATCGGCGGCTCGGCGCCGTCGGCTTGAGGGCGCAGAACGTCAGGCCTTCGGCTTCGGCGGCGGCAGGTCGCGCGCCGGGCAACTCGACTGGAAACCCTGGCGGGCGTGCTGCCCGTCGCAGAACGGCTTGTTCGCGGACAGGCCGCAGCGGCACAGCGACACCACCTGGCGGCCACCGAGGCCGAACTGCTTGCCGGTGGCATCACAGAGAGTCACGTCGCCCTCGATCCGCAGCGGGCCGTGGTCGTGCACGGTGATCTTCGTCATCGGTGCGACGCTACCAGATCGCCGGGTCCCCCGCGCCGGCCGCCGCGCCGACTTCGCTGCTGCACGCAACCGGCCGGCCGGGCGAACGTGACGCCGGGCCGCGGCCCCGGGTATGGTCCGTGCCCGTGTTCCTGCGCCAGTTCCCGCCGATGGGGGTCTACGAGACCCTGTTCCGCTTCGCCGAGGTCACGCACAAGTACATGGGCGACCCGGGCACGCACCCGTGGGCCCAGGGTTTCCCGCTGACGACGCAGGTGCCCGGCGGCCCGCCGCTGCCGGACTCGATCGCGATCGGCGCCACCGATCGCATGTACCCGAAGGCGGACGGCCAGCCGCCGCTGCGCGAGGCGATCGCGGAGTACTACCGGCACTTCTACGGCGCGAAGATCACGGCCGACCACGTCGCGGTGTTCGCGGGCGGCAGGCCGGCGATCTTCGCGATCCTGGCCTTCCTGCTCGAGGACGTCACGGTCGCGATCGAGGAGACCGAGTACACGCCGTACTACGACCTGCTGCAGGTGCTGCGCCGGCCCAGCGCGCTGATCCCGAGCCATCCGGGCAACCGCTTCCGGCCCACCCTCGACGACCACCCGCGCCGCGACAAGCTGTTCCTGGTCAAGAGCAACCCGTGCAACCCCACCGGCGTCACGACGCACGGCGATGCCCTGCGCGCGCTGGTGGCCGCGTACAGCCGCCCCGACCGCGGCGCGCTGATCGACGAGGCCTACGAGTTCTTCTGCGAGCCGGAGCCCGTCAGCGCGCTGCGCTACGTGCAGGACATCGACGCCACCAACCTGTTCGTCGTCGGCGCCGCGACCAAGGGACTGCAGGTGCCGGGCATGCGCGTCGGCTGGGTCGTCGCCAGCAAGCGCCACATCGACGTGTTCCGCAACTACAGCTCGTTCGCGATGGGCGGCGTGTCGCGCGCCTCGCAGCTCTACGTGACGCAGCTGCTGCAGCGCGACCGCGTCGCACAGGCGCGCCAGGCGATCGCCGCGTTCTACACCGCGCAGCGCCGCCGCTACGGCGAAGGCCTGCGCCGCCTCGGCCTCGAGCTGTTCACCGGCGACGGCGGCTTCTACCACTGGCTGCAGCTGCCGAAGGGCCTGACCGGTGACGGCCTCAACGAACGGCTGATGCGGCACGACGCGGCGATCCTGCCGGGCCGCCTGTGCGACATGGCGCGGCGCGGCGACCGCGGCCCGCTCGGCGGTCTGGCGCGGTTCTCGTTCGGCCCGCTGGCGGCCGATTCGTACGACCGCGACCTCGAGATCCTGCAGCGCTGCCTCTGATCAGGCCGGCTGCAGGCGCCCGGCCGCCGGTTCGAGTTCGCGGTAGACGGCCAGCAGTTCGGCCGTGAACGCCGGCAGGCCGCGCGGCGGTTCGATCGCCGCCTGCATGCGGCCGAGCTGCCGCGGGTCCTGCACGAACGACCGCAGGCACGCCGCCAGCGCCGCCGCGTCGCCGGGCGGGAACAGCAGTCCGTTGTGCCCGGCCCGTACGAAGTCCGGGATGCCGCCGGCCGCGCTGCCCACCACCGGACAGCGCGCTGCGAGCGCCTCGGCGACCACGTACGGCGCGCAGTCGTCCCACACCGATGGCACCACGACGACGTCGACGGTCGCCAGCAGCTCCGGCAGCGCGGCCGGCGGATACGGGCCATGCAGGTGCAGCCGCCGCAACCGGTCCAGTTCGGCGAGCCGCGCCGCGTAGCCGGGGTCGGCATCGCCGAGCGCGACCGCGACCAGCGGCACCTCGGGCAGCAGCTGCAGCGCCTGCACCAGCACGTGCAGGCCCTTGTGCGGCAGCACCGAGCCGAAGAAGCCGACCCGCAGCGGCCGCCGCAGTTCGGCGGTGATCGCGCGCCGGCTGCCGGTGCGCTGCCAGATCGCGGCGACCTCGGGCGGCTCCTGCCGCAGCACGCGCACGTGGCCCGGCTCGTCGCCGTTCTGCACGTAGAGCTCGCGCACGCGCTGCGACACCGCCAGGTGCACGTCGATGTCACCGCGCAGCATGCGGACCGCCGCGCGCCGGCGTGCCGCGTGCGCCGGTGCGGCCGCCGGCGTGCCGACGCAGCGTGCGCACTTCTTGCCGTCGTCGCTGCCGCCCTCGCAGCGGCGCAGCGCCGCGTCGAACAGGTAGGCGCGTGGGCACAGCGCCCAGTAGTTGTTCGACGACAGCACGGTCGGGATACCGCGCTGCCGGCACTCGCCGGGCAGGGAGAGGCCGAGGTTGTGCAGGTTCCAGAAGTGCACGACATCCGGCCGCCGCTCGTCGAGCAGCGCCGCGAACGCCGTCCGCACCGCCGGATCGTCGATCTCGCGCTCGGGGTGTTGCGGGTCGAGGAAATCGCTCGGCCGGTTGACGATCGCGAACAGGTCGACGCCGTCCTCGTGTTCGCGCCGCACCGCGTACGGCGGCAGCGCCGGGTCCGGCCGCGCCGCCGCGCTCACCACCGACACGCGATGGCCCGCGGCAGCCAGTTGCCGCGCCACGGCGCGCGGCAGGATCGTGCCACCGCCGCTGTCGGCCCAGCCGTACATGACCAGCATCACGTGCGGCCCCGGCCGCGGCACCACCACGGCCGCTCGCCGCGCGGGCTCGGCCGGCTGGGCGATCGGCACGCCGTCGGCGCCCGGGAACGCGCTCCACGGCACCTGCGCGCGGCTCGCCGACCAGCGCATGCCGCCGTCGTCGCCGAGCACGAGCGCGCGGGCGCGGCGCGCCGCGTGCACGACGGCGTGTTCCGGTTGCGCGAACCGCAGCTCGTCGAGCCGCGGCAGTCCCCCTCGTTGCCGCCGCCGCTGCAGCCGCTCGCGGTTGTCGGCCACCAGTTCGACGTCGTCGCACAGCCCGAATGCGCGCTGCGCCGGCAGCGCCGCGCCGGCACACGCCAGCACGCAGCCGGTGTTGTTCGCGAACGCCGCGCGGATCTGCGCGGCGGCGGCGCCGTCGGTCGGCTCGCGCAGACCGCGCTCGTAGCACTGCAGCGCCAGCTCGGCGTCCGTGTACGGCCCCAGTGCGCACAGGTTGCCGAGTTCGAACCAGGCTGCCGCGCGCGCGGCCGGCGTGTCGTCGCGCTGCAGCGCCGGGAACACCTCGTCGAGCGACCAGCTCGAGCGGTGCTTGCGCAGCACGGCCAGCACGTCGGCCAGGGTCGCGCGGCGGTTGCCGCTGCCGCTCTGGCTGTCCGGCCGCTGCAGGAACAGGCCCAGCGGCGCCCGCAGGTGCACGGCCCCGAACCGCCGCGCGATGCGCAGGAACATGTCCTGGTCGTTCGCGAACGGATGCGCGTCGTCCCAGTCGCCGACCGTCGTGTGCACGGACCGCCGCCAGACCGCCTGCGCGCCGAACAGGCAGCACGACAGCGCGGTCGCCGGCGTGTAGTCCGGCCACGCGTAGCGCTTGTGCGCCGTGTGCACCTGCCAGGTCTCGTTGTCGCGCTGCGTGATCAGCGAGTCGGCATAGCAGAGCCCGAACTCCGGGTGCCGTTCGAGCGCCTCGACCATACGCGCCGCGAACTCCGGATGGTGCCGGTCGTCGGTGTTCGCCGTGGTCAGGTAGCGCCCGCGCGCCAGCGCGGTCGCACGGCGGAACGCCGCCGAAGTGCCCTCGCGGGTCTCGGCGCGCACGTAGCGCAGGTTCGGCGCGTGCCGCTGGTAGGCCCGCACCAGCTCGCCCTCGCGCTCGGGCGATGCCGCGTCGACGACGACGATCTCGATCCGCGCGGCGATCGTCTGCTGCAGCAGGTCGTCGAGGCAGCCGGCGAGGTAGCGCTCGCTGGCGTAGGTCGAGACCATCGCGGTCAGCAGGGGTTCGCTCATCGCGCCCCGACCGGCTCGGGCCGCGGCGCTGTGTGCACGCGCGGCAGCGGCTGCGCGACCATGCGCGCGACCTCGGCCGCGGTCGCCGGGCCGAACGTACGCTGCACCATCGCACGGTACTCGGGGCGGTCGAAGTACTCGACGAACGCCGCGTCGCGGAACGACAGCACCTCGGCGCCGGTCAGGTGGCGCGTCGGCAGCGGCAGGCTGTCGCGGGCGTGCTGCGAGTAGCCGGCCCAGCTGGCCGGCAGCGGCCAGCCGCGCCGGATCGCGTCGCGGTACAGCTGCGAGCCCGGGTAGGCCATCGCCGAGAAGAAGTTCGCGAACTCGGTGTTGAGCTCCTTCGCGAAGTCGAGCGTCAGCCGCATCGACGCGTGGTCGTCGTCGGGCAGGCCGAAGATGTAGTTGCCCATCACGTGGATGCCGGCCTCGCGCACGAGCCCGATCGCCTTCGCGATCGCTTCGGGGCGGTAGCCCTTGTCGACGCCGGCACGCACGGTCTCGCTGGCCGACTCGATGCCGATCGCGAGCCAACGCACACCGGCCTGCCGCATGCGGGCCAGCAGCGCCGCGTCGCGGCACGTGTCGACGCGCGCATAGGCCCACAGGTTCAGGTCCGCGCCGAGCTCGATCAGCCCGTCGCAGATCGCACCGACGTGGTCCTTGTGCAGCAGGAACAGCTCGTCGGCGATCTTGACGTTCTGCACGCCGTGGTCGGCGTGCAGCCGCGCGATCTGTGCGACCACGTGCTGCGGATCGAAGCGCCGGTAGCTGTTCTTGGTCGGGTCGAGCCCGGCCGCGGCTTCGCCGGACTTGAACGGCGCCTGGATGCAGCAGAACGTGCAGGTGAACGGACAGCCGAGCGTCGTGTAGAGCGCCGCGTACGGCGCCCGGTCCGGCCGGCCGAAGCAGTGCCAGTTGTGCGCGCGGTAGCGGTCCATCGGCAGCAGGTCCCAGGCCATGCCCGGCATCTCGCCGGCGAGGTCGCGCACGATCGGCGCCGGCGGGTTCTGCACGACGGTGTCGCCGTCCCACCACCAGAGGCCGCGAACCTTCTGCAGCTCGGGGCGCTGCGGCGAGGCCGCCAGCGCGCCGAGCAGTTCGTCGATCGTGATCGGGCCCTCGCCGCCGCAGACGAAGTCGACGTTCTCCTCGCGCAGCGTGCGTTCCGGCAGCGCCGCGACATGGCCGCCGAGCAGCATCACCGGCACCTCGGGCACGGCCGTCGCCAGCGCGTCGCAGATGTCGGTCGCGCCGGGCATCGCGAACGTCGACGCGTTCGGGTTGTGACCGTAGACGGTCACGACGACGAGCCGCGGCCGCAGTGCTTCGACTTCGCGGGCGACGTCGGCCGGCGCCAGGTCGAGCGCGTTCGCGTCGAGGATCGCGACCGACCGGCCCCGCCGCCGCGCGTGCGTCGCCAGCAGGCCGGCCCAGATCGGCGGCTCCTTGGCCGCCAGTTCGGTGCCGAGGTTCTGGTAGATCCGCCCGCGGCCGCCGGGGTTCACCAGCAGCAGGTCGACGCCGGCCTCAGAAGCCATGGCCGCCTCCCACGAGTTCGCCGGCCAGCATCGCCTGCATCGCCGCCGCGAGCCGGTCCGGCGTCGGGTAGTAGGCGCGTTCGAGCACGCCGCTGGCCGGCATGCCGCGGTCCGGGAAGCAGATCCGCTGCGGCGGCTGCCGCAGCGCGCCGTGCGCGCGTTCGGCGACCTGCGCGACGATCTCGGCCGCGAAGCCGCCGAACGGGAAGTCGTGGTCCACCACCAGCAGGCGCCCGGTGCGCTGCACCGAGGCGACGATGCCGTCGATGTCGAGCGGCTTGATCGTGCGCGGATCGAGCAGATCGACGTCGAGCCCGTGCGTCTCACAGGCCAGCCGCGCGTGCACCGCCGCCAGCGACGCCGCGACGACGGTCAGGCTCTCGCCTTCGTGCAGGCGCGCGCAGCGGCCGAACGGCAGCGTGTACAGCGCTTCCGGCACGTCGCCGGTGTTCTTGTAGAGCCAGCGGTGTTCGAGGAACAACACCGGCGAATCGTCGGCGACCGCGGCCAGGAACAGGCCCTTCACGTCGTACGGCGTCGACGGCATCACGACCTTGAGGCCCGGCACCTGCGCGAACAGGCCGTGCAGCGACTGCGAGTGCTGCGCACCGCAGCCCCAGCCGCGGCCGATGATCGAACGGATCACCAGCGGCACGCGCACCTGGTGGTCGAACATGTCCTGCCACTTCGCGACGTAGTTGACGATCTGGTCCATCGCCACCAGCAGGAAGTCGTTGCGCAGGTGCACGTGGATCGGCCGCAAGCCGCTGAGCGCCGCGCCGAGCGCGACGCCGGTCATCGCGTTCTCGGCGATCGGCGTGCCGAGCACGCGCTCGGGGTGCGTCAGGTTCGCCATCGAACCGAACACACCGAACTTGTCGTCGGCGTCGAGGCCGATCGCGAACACGCGCGGGTCGTGCCGCATCGCCTGGTCGATCGCTTCGCGGATCGCGGCGCAGTAGCTGAGCGGGCGGCCGCCGGTCGGCGCCGCGTAGTCCTGACGGAATTTGCTCCAGGGCATGGTCAGACCTCCACCAGTTCGGGCTGCGGAAACGGCGACGCCTCGGCGAACGCGATCGCCGCGTCGATCTCGCGTTCGATCTCGGCCGTGATCGCGGTGCACTCGTCGGCGCCCAGCATGCCGCTGCGCTGTGCCCACGTTTCGAGCCTGACGATCGGGCAGTCGCGCTCGGGGTCGATGTGGTTCGCGGCCAGGTCGCAGCGCTCCGGCCCCTGGTGCTTCATCCAGCGCTTGGTGCGGCAGTGCAGCAGCATCGGGCCGCCGCCGCCGCGGATGCGTTCGACGGCGTGGCCGGCGTGCTCGTAGACCGACAGCGCGTCGGTGCCGTCGGCCTGCAGCACCGGCATCATCTGCTCCGCCACGCCGGTGATGTCGTGCGCCGAGTGTGCGCTCTTCGGCATCACGTTCGACCAGCCGTTGTCCTCGCACAGGAACAGCACCGGCAGCCGGCGCAGCGCGGCGAAGTTCAGGCTCTCGTAGAACACGCCGGCGTTGGTCGCCGCGTCGCCGAAGTACGACACACCGATCCAGCTGGCGCCGGTCAGCTTCGCGGCGAGGCCGGCCCCGACGCCGAGCGCGATGCTGCCGCCGACGATCGCCGAACTGCCGGGCAGCCCGTGTTCGAGGTCGATCACGTGCATCGAGCCGCCGTAGCCGTGCGAGCAGCCGGTCGTGCGGCCGTACAGCTCCGCCATCAGCTTCGGCAGCGGCAGACCCTTCGCGAGCGCGGGGCCGTGCGTGCGGTGGCCCAGGAACAGCTTGTCGTCGTCGCGCAGGTGCCGGCACAGGCCGACCGGGACGGCTTCCTGGCCGATGCACAGGTGCACCGGCGTCTCCATCACGTCGGTCGGGTAGAGCCTGGCGATGCGTTCGCTGGCCTGACGGATCAGGCGCATGCGGCGCAGCAGCCACGTGACGTCGGCGCGGTCGATGGTCGTGGTTCGGGTCATGGTCAGGGCTGGCCCGGGGCGGCCGGTTCGGGGGTACGCGGGTACGGGATCGGCCACGGCAGCACTGCGCCCGGCGCGTCCGCCTCACGGAACGCGGCGATCGGGCGACCGCGCTGCGCGGCCTCGACCGACGAGAAGTCCTCCTCGCGGTCGTAGAAGATGATCTGGCTGCCCGACGATTCGAACCGGAACGGCACGTGCACCAGTTCGGGCAGCGCGGCCGCGACCGCGGCCTGGCGTTCGGGCGGCACGAACAGCAGCAGGAAGCCGCCGCCGCCGGCGCCGGTGATCTTGCCGCCGAGCGCGCCGGCTCCGCGCGCACGCGCGTAGACGTCGTCGACCTCGTCGGTGCTGATGCCGCGCGCGATGCTGCGCTTCTGCGCCCACGCCTCGTCGAGCAGGTCGCCGAAGCCCGCGATCGAGCGGTCGCTGGCCAGCAGTTCGATGCTCTCGTCGACGAGGTCGCGCAGGATGCGCAGCTGGCGCCGCTTGTGCACGAGGTCGGTCACGTAGCCGGCCGCGACCTTCGACGCGGTGCGCACGATGCCGGTGTAGAACAGCATCAGGTGCCGGTCGAGCTCTTCGACGCGGCCCGGCCGCAGCACGACCGGCGTCACGGTGATCTGGCCGCCCGGCGCGAAGCCGATCCGGTTGAAGCCGCCGAACGCGGCCGCCACCTGGTCCTGCGACCCGACGGTCTCGCGCAGCAGCACCTGCTCGGCGTGGATCGCCTCGCGCATCAGCTCCTGCTTGCCGACCATGCGGCCCTGCAGCGCGTACAGCGCGTGCAGCAGCCCGACCGTGAAGGCCGAACTGGAGCCCATGCCGCTGCGCGCCGGCAGGTCACCGACGTGGTGCACTTCGAGGCCGCGTTCGATGCCGAGGTGGCCCAGCAGCACGCGCACGACCGGGTGCTCGATCTCGGCCAGCGTGCGGCAGTTCTCGACCTTCGACCAGACGACCCGATAGCGATAGTCGAAGAACGGCGGCAGGTAGCGGCAGCTCAGGTAGCAGTACTTGTCGATCGTCGTCGACAGCACCGCGCCGCCGTGCGTCAGGTACCACTCGGGGTAGTCGGTGCCGCCGCCGAAGAACGAGATCCGGAACGGGGTACGGCTGACGATCACGCGAGCACCTCCCGCTGCGCCAGTTCGAACAGGGAGTCGACGACCACGTCGGGCGCACACAGTCCGTCGCGCTCGGTGCCGGTGCCGTAGCCGGTGCGCACCAGCGCGGTGCGCACGCCGAGCCGCGTGCCGAGGTCGATGTCGCAGGCCTTGTCGCCGACCACGAGGCACCGTTCGCGCGGCACCCCGAGTTCGCCGAGCGCGTGCTCGAGCAGCTGCGGGTTCGGCTTGCGACAGCGACAGCCCTCGTCGGGCCGGTGCGGGCAGTGCCAGATGCCGTCGAGCACGACGCCGTGCGCCGCGAGCTGGCGGCACAGCTCGGCGTGCACCGCCTGCAGGGCCGCCTCGTCGAAGTAACCGCGGCCGATGCCGGACTGGTTCGTGACCACTGCGATCCGGTAGCCGTTGGCCGCGAACGCACGCAGCCCGTCGACGACGCCGGGCAGCAGCTGCACGCCGGCCGGATCGGCCAGGTAGTGCCGTTCGTCGATCAACGTGCCGTCGCGGTCGACGACCAGCAACCCGGCGGAGGGCGCCCGCGTGCGGCGCCGCGCACAGGCGGCGAAGAACGCGCCGGCCGCGGCCCAGGCCTCGGGCACGCCGATGTCCAGGAACGGCGCCTCGCAGCGGAACGCGCGCAGGCCGCTGCCGACCAGCACCGGCAGCACTTCGCGCTCGAGCGAGCACGGCGTGTCCGGCGGCAGCAGCGCCAGCACGCGCGCCGGCAGCCAGTAGACGCCGGCGTTGATCGCGCCGGGCCCGCGCGCCGACTTCTCGCCGAACGCGGTCACGCGGTCGTCGGCATCGCACTGCACGGCGCCGTAGCGACCGGCGTCGGGCACCGTGACCGCGACCAGCGCCGGCACGTTCGGCTGCGTGCGCGCCCAGGCGACGAACTGCCGCAGATCGAGGTCGACGTACGAGTCGCCGTTCACGACCAGCACGCCGGGCTCGCCGAGCCGCGGCAGCGCCCGGCGCAGCGCGCCGGCGGTGCCGAGCGGACGCGGCTCGCGCGAGTGCACGAGTTCCATGCCGTCGTGGTCACCGCCGAACTCGCGTTCGATCGCCTCGGCCAGGTGGCCGGTGCACAGGATCGCGCGCCGGCAACCCGCGGCGGCGAGCTGGTCGAGCACGTGCAGCAAGAACGGCTCGCCGTCGACCGGCGCCAGCGCCTTCGGCCGATCGCCGAGCGCCGGCCGCAGCCGCGTGCCGAGTCCGCCGGCGAGCACCATCGCCGTGAACCCCGAGTCCCCTTCGTGCAGTCGATCCGATGCCATGCCGACGCCCGGCCCCACGAGGGACCGTTGCCATCGGCCTATCGGTGGCGGCGCCGCGGCGACTTGAACGGGCTCAGCCGCACAGCAGCCGGCGCAGCACGGCCAGCGGCAGGTTGCCGCCGCAGAGCACGATCGCCGCGCGGCGCCCGCGCAGCGCCGCGTCCTGGCGGCACGCCGCAACCGCGACCGCGGCGGCGCCTTCGACCAGCAGGTGCTGGTGCTCGAGCGTGTCGACCAGCGCGCGGCCGATCGCCGGCTCGTCGACGTCGAGCCAGCGGTCGACCAGGTCGCGGCACAAGGCGAACGTGATCGCCCCGGGTTCGACGCCGCCGGCCGTGCTGTCGGACAGCGTGTCGGTGCACGGCACGTCGACGATCGCGCCGCGCCGCACGCACTGCACCATCGCCGGCGACGCCAGCGGCGAACAGCCGACGAACTCGAGGCCGGGCCGCACCGACTTCGCCCACGCCGCCATGCCGCCGATCAGACCGCCGCCGCCGACCGCGACGTAGACCACCTCGACCGCCGGCCACTGCTCGAGCAGCTCGACCGCGACGGTGCCCTGGCCGGCGACCACGTTCGGGTCGTTGTACGGCGACACGTAGGCGCGACCGGTGGCCGCAGCCAGCGCGCGCGCGTGGCGTTCGGTGTCGACGCAGTCGTCGCCGTGGCGCTCGACGCGCGCGCCGGCGCGTTCGATCGCGGCCACCTTGGCCGCGGCGGTCGCGTTCGGCACGCAGACGTGCGCCGGCACGCCGAGCTCCGCGGCGGCGGTCGCGAGGCCCAGGCCGTGGTTGCCCGACGACGCGGCGACGACGCCGTGCGCGCGGGCGACCGGTTCGAGCTGCAGCAGCGCGTGCAGCGCCCCACGCAGCTTGAACGAACCGGTCCGCTGCACGTTCTCGAGCTTGCAGCGCACCTCGGCGCCGGTCGCGGCGGACAGCCACGGGCTCGGCACCAGCGGCGTGCGGACCACCCGGTCGCGCAGACGCGCGGCAGCGGCCCCGACCGCGGCGGCGGTGTCGGCGGCGCGCACCGGCGCTCAGCCCTTCGCGAGCTTCTTGCGGAAGTACTCGGTCGTGCGCCGCAGGCCCTCTTCGAGCGCGACCTTCGGCTCCCAGCCGCCGAGCACGCGCTGCGCCTTGCCGATGTCGGGGCGCCGCACCTTCGGGTCGTCGACCGGCAGCGGCCGGAACTCGATCGGCACCTTCGAGCCGGTCGCCTTCTGCACGGCTTCCCCGAACTGCAGGATCGTCATCTCGCGCGGGTTGCCGATGTTGACCGGTTCCTTCTCGTCGCTGCGCAACAGCCGCAGGATGCCTTCGACCAGGTCGTCGACGTAGCAGAAGCTGCGCGTCTGCGAGCCGTCGCCGAACACGGTCAGCGGCCGCCCGGCCAGCGCCTGGCTCATGAACGCCGGCAGCACGCGGCCGTCGTTGAGCCGCATGCGCGGTCCGTAGGTGTTGAAGATGCGCACGATCCGGGTCTCGACGCCGTGCGTGCGCTGGTAGGCCATCGTCATCGCCTCGGCGAAGCGCTTGGCCTCGTCGTAGACGCCGCGTGGCCCGACCGGGTTGACGTTGCCCCAGTAGTCCTCGCGCTGCGGGTGCACGAGCGGATCGCCGTAGACCTCGCTGGTGCTGGCCAGCAGCAACCGTGCGCCCTTGGCCTTCGCGAGACCGAGCGCCTTGTGCGTGCCCAGCGCGCCGACCTTCAGCGTCTGGATCGGCAGCTCCAGGTAGTCGATCGGGCTCGCCGGCGACGCGAAGTGCAGGATGTAGTCGAGCCGGCCCGAGACGTGGATGAAGTTCGTGACGTCCTGGTGGTGGAACACGAAGTCCGGGTTGCCGAACAGGTGCTCGATGTTCGACAGCGCGCCGGTGATCAGGTTGTCCATCGCGATCACCTGGCAGCCGTCGGCCAGCAGGCGTTCGCAGAGATGGGAACCGATGAAACCGGCGCCGCCGGTCACGAGTGCACGAGGCTTTTCCTTCATGGGGTGTCGTTCGAGGTGAGAGGGATCGGTGCGAAGGGCGCACCCTGGCCGGCGTCGAGCCGCAGCACGCTGCCGGCGCCGACCTGGAACCGCGCGCCGCACCAGGAAAGTTCGGCGTCGTCGGCGCCGCGGAAGTCGAGCGCGCGCCCGCCGCTGGTCGGCTCGGCGCGGCCGCCGAGTTCGGCGAGACCGGCGCCCACCGCGATGGCGGGCGGCCGCAGGAACATCGTGACGCGGTGGTCGGGTTCGAGCGTGGTGGTACCGAACGCGTGCACCCAGCGCACGGGCCGTGCGCCGATGTTGAAGATCGTCGCGCGGCCGCCGTAACGGCTCGGTTCGTCGGCGCGCTGCAACAGCAGCAGCACCGGGCCGGGCGCGGCCTCGTCCGGCGCCGGCGCCGCGGCTTCGAGCCGCGAGCCATCGGGCAGCCGCAGCACGTGGTCGCGGTCGCGGGCCTGCACGCGCAGCCGCGTGAACGACCGCAGGTCCAGTTCGACGTGGCCCGCGTCCATCGCGACGAGCCGCAGCTCGGTCGGACCGGTCGCGACGACCCGGCTGCTCGTGTGCAGCAGCAGTTCGAACTCGCCGCTCTGGCGCACTTCGACCTCGGCGCCAGGTTCGAGCGCGCGCAGCTTGTCGTGGAAGAACAGCGGTACGAACGGCTCGTCGGTGGTGCCGCGCCACCAGACGCGATCCGAGTTCTGCACCAGCAGCGCGCGGTCCGGTGCGAACGGCAGCGGCTCCCGCTCGGCCAGCCGGACCCACGCCGGCCAGCCCGGCGGCTCCGGCGCCGCGACCGGCAGCAGCGGCATCAGGCCCGGCGGGAACTGCACGGTCGGCAACTGCCCCGGTTGCAGCGGGCGCGCCGGCTGCGGGTAGCCGCCGTAGCCCGACAGGCGCGACGGGAACACCGGGAAGCCGTCGAACGACGGCCGCGGCAGCGTGCCCCAGACCGGGTCCAGCGGGTCGCGCGGCTGCTGCGGCTGGTTGGGCTGCAGGAACGGGTCCGGCCGGCCGGTGCGTTCGGGCGGCTGCGGTCGCGCTGGATCGCCGCTGCCCTGCTGCGCCGCGCCCGCAGCGGCGGCGACCAGCACGGCCAACGCGGTGCGCGCGACGGCTCCGCAGCAGCGCCGACCGTCGTTCACAGGCCTCCGATCGGCAGGAAGAACGACTCGTAGCGGTCGAGGAACTGCGCCGACAGCACCTTGCGCTCGGCGACGGCCTCCTGCAGCGGCACTTCGATGATCTCACCCGCGCGCATCGCCGCCATGTACCCGAAGCGGCGTTCGAGCACCAGTCGGGCGGTGCGCGCACCGAGCCGCAGCGCGAAGATGCGATCGAACGCGATCGGCCGGCCGGCCCGCTGCAGGTGCCCCAGCACCAGGTGCCGCGCCTCCCAGCCGATCCGCGCCTGGATCCGCTGCGCCAGCAGCGCCGCGGTGCCGCCGGTCTTGTACTCGCCGAACTCGTCGCGTTCGCTCGACGACAGGCAGGTGCCGCCCTCGAACACGCGGGCGCCCTCGGCAGCGGCGACGATCGCGGACTTGGCGCCGCTCTGGCGCAGGCGGACCAGCCGGTCGCACAGTTCTTCGACGTGGGCCGGCCGTTCCGGCACCAGGATGCCTTCGGCGCCGGCCGCGACGCCCGCGTAGGCCGTGATCCAGCCGGCGTGGCGGCCCATGCACTCCACCACCATGACGCGGCCGTGCGACTCGGCAGTGCTGCGCAGGTCGTCCATCGCCCGCGTCGCGACCTCGACCGCCGAGAAGAAGCCGAACGTGAAGTCGGTGCCGGCCAGATCGTTGTCGATCGTCTTCGGCACGCCGACGACCGGCAGCGCGTGCTCGCGGAACAACCGGTCGGCGGCGCCGAGCGTGCCTTCGCCGCCGATCGCGACCAGCGCGTCGAGCCGGTGCCGCGCCACGGTCGCCAGCACCTTCGGCACCATCTCGGCCGGCTTGCGGTACGGGTTGTCGCCGCTGCTGCCGAGCAGCGTGCCGCCGTAGACCAAGAGGTGCTGCAGGTTCGCGTCCTGCAGCGACCGCGTGCGGTCCTGGATCAGGCCGCGCCAGCCGTCCTCGAAGCCGATCAGCTCGGCGCCGGCCGCGATCAGCCGGCGGCCGAGACCACAGATCGCCGCGTTGAGTCCGGGGGCGTCGCCGCCGCCGGTCATCACGCCGACACGCAGCGTCACGAGGTCCCCCCGCCGTCGTCGTCGATCGGGTAGCGCGGTCCGGTGAACGGCGGCTCCGGTGCCTCCGGCGGCGGCGTCAGGTCGACGCCCTTCTTGCCGAGCTTGCCGGCGAAGCCCTGGAACTCGAACTCGAACTCCACGCGGGCCCCATCGGCGAGCTGCACCATCGCACCGAAGCGTTCGGTCAGGACCTGGCGCAGCCGCTGGCTGGCGGCGAGGTTGCCGGCCCCCTCGGCACACTGGAAGAACGCCGTCACCTGCACGCGTTTGGGTGCGGTGACCACCGCTGTGCGCAGCCGCGTGATCTCCGGCAGCGCTTCGCCGGCCTTCTGCAGGCCCGACTCGAGCGCCTCACGCGAGATCCGCACCGGCCCCGACGGCGTCGCACTGAGCACCCAGTTGCTCGGCATCGGCTGCTCGCGGCGCCGCACCAGCCAGGCGAAGTTCGCGACCAGCAACACCACGCCACCGAGCATCAACAGCCACGCCAGCGCCGTGTGCAGCGGCACGATCGCCAGCCGCGCGCTGCCGAACATGGCGGCGATCGGCGCCGGATCGACGCCGCCGAGCGCGCCCGGCTGCACGAACAGCACCACGTAGACGGCCGCCGCGAGGTTCGCGACGACGAGGTTCGTCACGAGCAGCAGTCGGCCGGCGACGCGGTGCCGCGTGGCGCCCATCACCGCGGCGTGAAGTAGCGGTCGATGAAGCCGGTGTCGACCTCACCGGCGCAGAAGTCCGAATGGTCGAGGATGCGCAGGAACAGGCCCGCGGTCGTGGTGATGCCTTCGAGCGTCAGCTCCTGCAGCGCGCGCCGCGCGACCTCGATCGTCTGCTTGCGCGTGTGCCGGTGGATGATCAGCTTGCCGACCATCGAGTCGTAGTGCGGCGGCACCGTGTAACCCTGGTAGATGTGGCTGTCCCACCGCACGCCCGGCCCGGCCGGCGCCACGAACGTGCGGATCGTGCCGGGGCTCGGCTTGAAGTTGTGGTCCGGGTCCTCGGCGTTGATGCGGAACTCCATCGCGTGGCCGCGCATCCGGATCTGGTCCTGGCGGAACGACAGCCGCTCGCCGGCGGCGATCAGGATCATCTCGCGGATCAGGTCGGTGTCGGTCACCATCTCGGTGACCGGGTGCTCGACCTGGATGCGCGAGTTGATCTCGATGAAGTAGAAGTTCTTGTCCTTGTCGAGCAGGAACTCGACCGTGCCGGCCGAGTGGTAGTTGGCCGCCTTCGCGAGCCGCACGGCCGCCTCACCCATCGCCTGGCGCGTCTTCTCGTCGAGCACCGGGCACGGGCTCTCCTCGAGCAGCTTCTGGTGGCGCCGCTGCAGCGAGCAGTCGCGTTCGCCCAGGTAGACCACGTTGCCGTGCTGGTCGGCCATGATCTGGATCTCGACGTGGCGCGGCTTCTCGATGTACTTCTCGAGGTAGACCGTCGAGTCCTTGAACGCCTTCTCGGCTTCGGTGCGCGCGGAGTGGTAGCCGGTCACGAGGCTCGGCTCGTTGTGCGCGACGCGCATGCCGCGGCCGCCACCACCGGCTGCCGCCTTGACCAGCACCGGGAAGCCGATCTTGCGCGCGATCGCCAGCGCGTCCTGTTCGTTCTCGACCGGCCCGTCGCTGCCCGGCACACACGGCACGCCGGCCTCGCGCGCGAGCTTCTTGGCGGCGACCTTGTCGCCGCACTGCGCGATCGCACTGGGGCTCGGGCCGATGAACTTGATGTTGCAGCTCTGGCAGACCTCGGCGAAATGCTCGTTCTCGCTGAGGAAGCCGTAGCCCGGGTGGATCGCCTCGACGTCGGCGATCTCGGCCGCCGCGATCAGCGCCGGGATGTTCAGGTAGCTCTCGCTGCTCGGCGCCGGCCCGATGCAGATGGTCTCGTCGGCGTAGCGCAGGTGCAGCGAGTCCTTGTCGGCCTCGCTGTAGACGGCCACGGCCTCGATGCCGAGGTCCTTGCACGCCCGCAGGATGCGCAGCGCGATCTCGCCGCGGTTGGCGATCAGGATGCGATGGAACATCGGCAGGGATCAGCGGATCAGGAACAGGGGCTGGCCGAACTCGACGGGCTCGCCGTTCTTGACCAGGATGTCGACGACCTCGAATTCGCGCTCCGCCTTGATCTCGTTCATCACCTTCATCGCCTCGATGATGCAGAGCGTGCGGTCGGCCGACACGCGGTCGCCGACCTTGCAGAACGGCTCGGCCTCCGGCGATGCGGCGCGGTAGAACGTGCCCAGCATCGGCGACTTGAACACCTCCCCCGCCGGGGCCGCGGGCGCCGCGGCAGCAGGACCGGCGGCCGCGGCGGCCGGCACGCCGCCCGCCGGCGGCGCCGCGATCGGCACCGGCATCGGCGCCATGGCGGTCGGCGCGGCGTAGGCGACCGTGTGCGGCTCGGTGCGGCGCACGCGCCAGCGCGCCCCCTGCTCCTCCAGTTCGACCTCGACGACGTCGCGCGCGACCATCAGTTCGATCAGCCGTTCGAGCTGGTCGAGCCGGTCGCCGCCGCCCTTCGACTTCGCGGCCACCTTCGTCAGGGGGGAGGACTGCTTGTGCTTGTTCGCTCGCTTGCCTGCCATCGGATGTCTCGGTGGAGGCGACGCCGCCTCCGGGGCAGCGGAAGTGAAGGGGGTCGTCGGGCCGGAATCCAGTGCGCGCTACGGCCGGCGAGCGCCAGCTGCCCGTGCCGGCACACTCAGAGCAGCTCGGCGATCTGCACCGCGTTCAGCGCGGCACCCTTGCGCAGCTGGTCGCCGGCCAGCCAGAACGTGAGCCCGGGCGCGAACACGCGGCCGCTGCGGATGCGGCCGACGGCGACCGGGTCGCGGCCCGCCATCTCGAGCGGCATCGGATAGCGCTTCGCGGCCGGGTCATCGACCAGTTCGAGGCCGGGCGCCGCGGCCAGCAGCGCGCGCGCCGCAGCCGCATCCAGCGGCCGTTCGAGCTGCACCGCCACCGCCTCGCTGTGGCAGCGCTCGACCGGCACGCGCACGCAGGTCGCGTCGACCGGCAACGCCGGCAGACCGAGGATCTTGCGGGTCTCGAACTGCAGCTTGTCCTCCTCGCGCGTGTAGCCGTCGGGCTGGAACACGTCGACCTGCGGGAACAAGTTGAACGCCAGCGTCTGCGGCAGCACGCGCGGCGGCAGCCGTTCGCCGCGCAACGCCGCGGCGGTCGCCTCGCGCAGCTCGAGCATCGCCTGCTGGCCGGCGCCGGACGCCGCCTGGTAGGTCGAGACCACGACCGCACGCAGTCCCGCGGCGCGGTGCAGCGGCCACAGCGCCAGCACCAGCAGGATCGTCGAGCAGTTCGGGTTGGCGACGATGCCGCGGTGGCCGCGCAGCGCCTCGGGGTTGACCTCGGGCACCACCAGCGGCACCGCCGGGTCCATGCGGAACGCCGAGCTGTTGTCGACGACGACCGCACCGGCGGCCACCGCGCGCGGCGCGTGCTCGCGCGAGACCGCGGCGCCGGCCGAGAACAGCGCGAGTTCGACCCCGGCGAACGAGTCGGCGCCGAGCGGTTCGATCGGCAGCGATTCGCCGCGGAACGTCAGCCGCTGGCCGGCCGAACGCGGCGACGCGAACAGGCGCAGGCGCCGGACCGGCAGCGCGCGCGCCGCCAGCACGGTGAGGAAGTCCTGCCCGACCGCGCCCGAGGCGCCGACGATCGCCACCGTGCGCCCGCTCATGCCGAGCCTCCGGCGGCGCTGCGGCGCCACTCGCCGGACCGGCCGCCCGACTTCGCCAGCAGCCGCACGGCCTGGATCTCGGCGCCGCGGCAGCGCCCCTTGACCATGTCGTAGAGCGCCAGTGCGGCGACGCTGGCGGCCACCAGCGCCTCCATCTCGACGCCGGTCGCGGCGACCGTGCTGGCCTCGGCGGTGACGTGGATCGCGTCGTCCCCCACGGCCGCGAACTCGATGCCGACGTGCGCCAGCGGCAGCGTGTGGCACAGCGGGATCAGCCGCGCGGTGTCCTTCGCCGCCTGGATGCCGGCCAGCCGCGCGACGGCCAGCGCTTCGCCCTTCGGCAGTGCCCCGCGCAGCACGAGGTCGCGCACCGACGCATCGAGCCGCAGGGTCGCCTCGGCGACCGCCCGCCGCGCCGTCGGCGCCTTGCCGGCGACGTCGACCATGTTCGCCCGGCCGTGCGCGTCGAGGTGGGTCAGACCGGTTGGTGTCGGATCGGTGGGTTCGCGGGGCGCAGTCACATGGCACAGCCTACTGCCCGACCGGCGAAATCCTGTTCGGCAACTCGCGGCCGCCGACGTATAGCATGCGACGTTGGTGCTGCCTGCCAACCGGCGGCGCCACGGACAGATCCATCGCACCGATCGACCGCAGCAGAGTCCGTCGCCGGCAGGTTTCCTTGCATCCGATCGGTCGCGAAGGCCGATCACCTGCCGACGGCCTCACGGCGGCACCGTCGGTGCACCGCGCGACCCTCCAGGCAACCACATGACCCGAGCCCGCGTCCGCCCCCTCTCCTACGGTGTGTTTGCGTCGATCCTGTGGGCCGCGGCCGCGACGGCCCCGCTGCGGGCCCAGGACCCCGAACTCGGCACCGTGCTGCAGCAGGCCGCCGCGGCGCCGCTGGCGCAGGTGTTCGAGCTGGCCGAGCAGCTGGCCGACCAGGCACCGGAGAACAATGTCGATGCGTTCCGCGACCGGCTGGTGCGCGCGGCCAAGCAGACCGACGGCGACAAGGCCCGGCTGTGCGCGGCGCTGACGCTGCGGTCGCTGAAGAGCGACACGACCTACGGCAACGACGTGCTGGCGCTGGTGTCGCCGGTCGCCAAGAGCACCGACGACGGCGCCCGTTCGATCGCGCTGTCGCTGCTCGGCGAGGACCGGCTCTACAACACCCGGATCCTGCCCGACGTGCGCAAGCTCGTGCTCGAGAACTGCAAGGACGAGCTGGTGCCGCCGCTGGTGCGCATCGAGGCGGCGCTGGCGCTGTGGCAAGTCGGCACCAACGACGATCGCGCGACCGCCAAGCAGACGCTGGAGCAGTTCCTGCAGTCCGGCGACCGCGACCTGCGGCAGCGCGGCGCGCTGGCGCTGGCCGAACTGAACATCGAAGGCGGGCCGGCCTGGACGGTGCTGCGCGAGATCCGCGACGAGCCGACCGACGCCGGCCGGCGGGCGCGCCTGTTCCTGCAGCGCGAAGAGCAGCGCCGCGAGTTCGAACAGATGCTGGCGCGCATCGTCGGCCGCGACGGTGGCACCACCGCCGCCGACAGCAGCGACGAGTACCGTGTGCTGACCGAGCTGCGCCAGCGCATCCGCGCGCAGCACATCCGCGGCAACAGCGTGACCGAGCAGGAACTGATCGAGTTCGCCGCCAAGGGCATGCTCGAAGGGCTCGATCCCTACAGCACGTTCTTCACGTCGGACGAGTACAAGCGCTTCTTCTTCGACCTGAACCGCGAGTACGGCGGCATCGGCGCGTTCGTCAACTTCGACCAGGACGGCGACTTCTCGATCGTGCGCCCGATCTACTCGGGCCCCGCCTACGAGATCGGCCTGCGCAGCGGCGACAAGATCCTCGAGGTCGACGGCTGGGAGACCACCGGCCACACGTCCGACGAGATCGTCACGCGGCTCAAGGGCCGGCCCGAGACCCCGGTCGTGCTGAAGGTGTTCCGCGTCGGTTTCCAGGAGCCGCAGACCCTGACGATCCTGCGGCGCCAGATCGCGGTGCCGGCGGTCAACTGGACCATGGTCCCCGGCGACGTCGGCTACGTCGAGCTGATCAGCTTCAGCAGCAACCTCGCCGAGGAACTGCGCACGGCGCTGGTCGACCTGACGCAGAAGGGCGCCCGCGGCATCGTGCTGGACCTGCGCAACAACACCGGCGGCTTCCTGACGCAGGCGACCGACGTCGTCGAGCAGTTCCTCGACGGCAAGCGGCTGGTCGTCTACACCGAAGGCCCGGCCGAGCCGCGCCGCGACTACTACACCGAGGACCGCGACCGCCCGGTGTGCAAGCTGCCGATGGCGGTGCTGACCAACCACTTCTCGGCCTCCGCGTCCGAGATCACCGCCGGCGCGCTGCAGGACCACGGCCGCGCCGTGATCGTCGGCGAGCGTTCGTTCGGCAAGGGCAGCGTGCAGAACCTGTTCGCGCTGCGCACCGACCCGCCGGAGCCGTGGGAGGACCTCAACGACGACGGCAACTGGCAGGAGGGTGAACCGTACACGGACCGCAACCACAACGGCGCCTACGATGTCGGCGCACACATCAAGCTGACGGTGGCCAAGTACCACCTGCCGAGCGGGCGCTGCCCGCACCGCGAGTTCGACAAGGACGGCCGCATCGTCGACCCGAACTGGGGCGTGATGCCGGACAAGGTCATCGACCTGCTCGAGAACAAGCCCGAAGACGCGTGGAAGAACGCGGCGCTGTTCGCGCTGCTGCGCAAGGGCGCGTTCCGCGAGTACGTCAAGAAGCACATCGGTGCCCACGAGCCGCTGTTCCGCGAACTGGCCGAGGGCGACGACGGTGATCCGTCGCGCTACCCCGAGTTCGACGCGTTCTACGCCAGCCTCGACACGCAGCTGACCAAGGACGACGTGCGCCGCTGGATCCGCTACGAGGTGCGCGACCAGGTCAGCGACCTGCGCGGCGCCGTGTATCCGGGCCAGCGGGCGCTCGGCGATCCGCAGGAGGACGCGCAGCTGCAGGAGGCCGTGCGCACGCTGCTGCAGCAGGACGGCCGCGACATCCGCGAGGTCGCCGCCTACCGCAAAGTGCTGAAGATCCCGTTCCCGGAGACGCCGCGCACGTCGGCGAAGTGACCGCCGCGCGGCGTCCTCACGAGGACGCGCGGCTGTCGCGCCGCAGCGCCGTGTTGCCGAACGACAGCGCCAGGATCGCGGCCGGGAACACCATCAGGTCGTGCCACTTGAGGTCGCCCGGCTCGATCAGCGCGCTGAGCATGCGCACGGCGATGATCACGAGCAGCACCTTGCACAGGATCTGCTTGGCCTCCTCGAGCCGCTCGATGTTCTCCTCGTCGAGCAGCGACTCCTTCGGGTCGAGGATCTGCCACAGGTAGGCCGCGAGCAGGAACTGCACCAAGGCCAGCAGCACGGCGTCGATCGACTTGACGATGTAGACCATCGCCTGGTCGAGGTCGCTGACGACCGCCGCGCCGAGGCCGAACAGGTGTTCGACCGCGTGCCACAGCTCGCAGCCGGCGAGGCCGAAGGTCAGCACGCCGCCGATCACGGCCAGCGCGGCGGCGAAAGCGCCGAACAGGACCTTCACGGCGGCCAGCAGGCGCGGTGGCAGCAGGGGCGGGCGCGGGTCGGTGTCGTGCATCGCGGGGCGGCATGCTAGTGCCATGGCATGGGCGGTGCCCCCGGATTCGCGCCCCCTCCTGCAACGGCCACCCGTGGCCCTGCTAGGCTGCACAGTCCCCCGATGCGCGCCCGCATGCTCTCGCTCCGCCAACTCCCGGTCCTGCTCGCCCTCGGCCTCGCCACCGCCTGCGGCGGCGGCGGCGGCGGCGGTGGCACCCCGCCCCCGCCGGCCAATACGACGCCGACGCTGACCCCGCCCAGCGGGCTGTCCGGCACCGGCGCCAGCCGCACGCTGCTGCTGGCCACCGGCGACACGCGCAATCTGGTGTTCGCGGCGACCGACGCCGATGGCGACCCGCTGCAGTGGACCGCGCAGGCGACGAACGGCAGCGCGACCGCCGCCGGCCTGTCGTTCTCGACCCCGGTGATCGGTCCTGAGTTCACGCTCGACGTGACCACGGTCGCGGCCCCGGCCGCGGTGACGCTGGTGTTGCTGGTCGAGGACCCGCGCGGTGCCGCGGCGGCGGTCGACGTGCGCATCGTGCGCACCGGCGCGCCGACCGTCACCGGCGTCGAACCCGACAGCGCGTTCGCCGGCCGACCGCAGGTGGTCACGATCACCGGCAGCGCCTTCACGCTCGGCGGCAGCGTCGCGCCGACGGCGAGCTTCGACGGCATCGCCGCCACCGACCTGACGGCGGTGGCCGACACCAGCCTGACCTGCAGCACGCCGGCGGGCCTGACGGTCGGCGCGACCACGGTCGCGGTGGCGCACGCGTTCGGCAACTCGGCGCTGCCCGGCAGCGCGTTCACGGCGTTCGCGTTCCCGCCGGCGCTGGCCGCCACCGACACGCGGCTCGACGCCGGCGCCGGCTCGGCACCGCAGCTGGCGCGCGACGGCGCCGCCGTGCACGCGGTCTGGGTCGAAGGCACGACGCTGGCGCACGCGGCGTCGGCGAACGGCGGCGCGACCTGGAGCGCCGCGCAGACCCTCAGCGGCGGCGAGGCCGTCACCGAACCGCAGGTGTTCGTCGCCGGCCAGGACGTCGTGGTCGCGTGGATCGGCAGCGGCAACAGCGTGCTGGCGCGCACGTCACACGACGGCGGCGCCGGCTTCGACGCGGCGGTGACGCTGGACACCGGCACACCGGTGCAACGCCCCCGCCTGGTCGGCAGCGGCGCGCGCCGCTACGCGGCCTGGATGCGCGGCAGCACCGGCCTCGGCACGGCCCGCATCGTCGCCACCGCATCGACCGACGCCGGCGACACGTGGCGCACCGCGACCGTGGTCGATGCGCTGGGCGGCGCCAACCAGCGCGCCCACGAACTGGCCTGCAACGGCGCCAGCGCATGGCTCGCGTTCGTCGACGAGCGCGACGGCCTGACCGCCACCGGCATCTACACCGCCCGCACCGCCAACAGCGGCATCACGTGGCAGTCGGCGGAACGGCGCAGCCTCGCCGGCGCGGCCGCCGACACGCCGCGGCTGTGCGCCGACGGCAACACGGTCTGGCTCGCCTGGCTGCGCGCCAACGCGCTGGAGTACGTCGCCTCCGGCGACGCCGGCGTGTCGTGGCCGACGGTCGCGTTCGTGCTGCGCAGCGACGGCGGCGCCGTCAGCGAACCGGCGCTGTGCTGTGAAGGCGACCGGCTGCACGCGATCTACCTGCTGGCCGGCACCGCCGTGGCCGTCTCGCGCGTCGGCGGCATCGGCGCGACGCCGCTGCACGAGACCGTCAGTTCGGTCACCGGCCCCGCCGGCGAACCGACGATCGCGATGCAGGGCAACTACGTGTTCGCTGCCTGGCGCTCGGGCGCCGTCGCCGGCGGTGCGGCGCGCATCCTGACCGCGGTGTCGACCGGCCTCGCCGTGAACCCGCAGCCCGGCGACCCGCCGCTGCAGTTCACGTCGCCGACCGGCTTCGGCGACGGCAGCAGCGCCCAGGAGCAGCCGCTGCTGCGGACCGACGGCGCCCGCCTGCTGCTGGCCTGGCTCGACCACCGCACCACGCCGGCCGGGATCTTCACCAACCGCACGACGCCGTAGCCGCCCAGCCGGGTCGATTTTGCGAATCGCTGCGCCGCCCGGCACGTCGAGCCGGTGGCCCGATCCGTGGTGGTTTTCGCTACCCCTGGGTTGCGAAGCCACCTCAGACCCAATAGATAGTGGCCCCCTCGTCGCGCCGTCCACTCGTTCCCATGGCCTGTTCGTCGGCAGCTGGGGGCGCGTCGGGGGTCGCGGGCATTCGGTCGGCTGCCCGCGACACGCTTGGTTCCACCGCCCCCTTCGCAGCACCGCAGCGCGGCGCCGGCGAGGGTGCCCGGTGGGCCGAGGCAGACAGACGGCCGCTCCGTCAGCAGAGGTTCCGCAAGGCAGTCAGCGAGGCATCGACCTGTAGCCGAGGCGCCTTCTTCGGGGTTTGGTCACCCCGATCCTCGGCCGCGGGGTCCGGCCTCGACCATGGTCAGGTAGCAACACTGGCGGGTGGTGAGCCACCCGGTGTGAGGAGGAAGCAGCGTGAAGGTCACTCGTCGGTTCACGGTCAAGGGCAAGTCGCCGTACGAAGGCATCCCGTTCCAGAAACGCCACTCCGAGATCCGCAACACGAACGGATCGCTGGTGTTCGAGGCGCGCGACATCGAGGTGCCGGCGGCCTGGAGCCAGGTCGCCGTCGACATCCTGGCGCAGAAGTACTTCCGCAAGGCGGGCGTGCCGCAGCGTTCGGCCGACGGCAAGCTGCTGACCGACGACGCGGGCAACCCCGTGCTCGGCGGCGAGAAGGACGCGCGCCAGGTGTTCCAGCGGCTCGCCGGCTGCTGGCGCCACTGGGGTGAGGAGTACGGCTACTTCGACGGCAAGGACGACGCGCAGGCGTTCGAGGACGAGCTGTGCCACATGCTGGCCGCCCAGCACGCCGCGCCGAACTCGCCGCAGTGGTTCAACACCGGCCTGCACTACGCCTACGGCATCACCGGTCCGGCCCAGGGCCACTGGTTCGTGCAGCCGCCGGCCGAAGCCGGCAAACCCGGCTCGCTGCAGAAGAGCCAGAACGCCTACGAACGGCCGCAGCCGCACGCCTGCTTCATCCAGGCGGTCAGCGACGACCTGGTCAACGAAGGCGGCATCATGGACCTGTGGACGCGCGAGGCGCGTCTGTTCAAGTACGGCTCCGGCACCGGCAGCAACTTCTCGCAGCTGCGCGGCGAGAACGAGCCGCTGTCGGGCGGCGGCAAGAGCTCGGGCCTGATGAGCTTCCTGCGCATCGGCGATCGCGCCGCCGGCGCGATCAAGTCGGGCGGCACCACGCGCCGCGCCGCCAAGATGGTCTGCCTCGACCTCGACCACCCCGACATCGAGACCTTCGTGTCGTGGAAGGTGCACGAGGAGCAGAAGGTGGCCGCGCTGGTGACCGGCAGCCGGATCACGCGCCGGCACCTCAACGCGGTCGTCAACGCCTGCCACACGGTCGATCACGACGGCAACCCGGCGATCGTCCCCCAACCGCGCGAGAACGACGCGCTGCGCGCGGCGCTGCACGAGGCGCGCTCGGCCTGCATCCCCGAGGCCTACCTGCAGCGCGCGATCCAGCTCGGCGCGCAGGGCCTGCGCGCGGTCGAGGTGCCCGAGTACACCACCGACTGGGACGGCGAGGCCTACAACACGGTCTCGGGCCAGAACTCGAACAACTCGGTGCGCGTGCCGAACGAGTTCTTCCGCGCCGTCGACGAAGGCGGCAAGTGGCGCCTGATCCGCCGCACCGACCGCGGCGTCGCGCGCGAGGTCGACGCCCGCAATCTCTGGGACAAGGTCGCCTACGCGGCCTGGGCCTGCGCCGATCCGGGCGTGCAGTACGACACGACGATCAACGAGTGGCACACGTGCCCGGCGGACGGCCGCATCAACGCGAGCAATCCGTGCTCCGAGTACATGTTCCTCGACGACACGGCCTGCAACCTGGCGTCGATCAACCTGGCGAAGTTCGTGCGCGAAGGCGACGAGAAGCAGGCCGCCGGCTTCGACATCGAAGGCTTCAAGCACGCCTGCCGGCTGTGGACCGTCGTGCTCGAGGTCAGCGTGCTGATGGCGAGCTTCCCGAGCCAGTCGATCGCCGAGAAGAGCTACGAGTTCCGCACGCTGGGCCTCGGCTACGCGAACCTCGGCACGATCCTGATGCGCATGGGCATCCCGTACGCGTCGGCGAAGGCCTACGCGATCGCCGGCGGCCTGTCCGCGATCCTGACCGGCGAGGCCTACGCGACCTCGGCCGAGATGGCCAAGGAGCTCGGCACGTTCCCCGGCTACGACCGGAACCGCGAGCCGATGCTGCGCGTGATCCGCAACCACCGGCGCGCCGCCTACCACGCGACGCCGTCGGAGTACGAGGGCCTGTCGGTGACGCCCGTCGGCATCGACCCGAAGTTGTGCCCGGCGCCGTTGCTCGAGGCGGCCCGCGCCTGCTGGGACCGCGCGCTGCAGCTCGGCGAGAAGCACGGCTACCGCAACGCGCAGGTCACCTGCATCGCGCCGACCGGCACGATCGGCCTGTTGATGGACTGCGACACCACCGGTGTCGAGCCCGACTTCGCGCTGGTGAAGTTCAAGAAGCTCGCCGGCGGCGGCTACTTCAAGATCGCCAACCAGAGCATCGCGCCGGCGCTGAAGAAGCTCGGCTACGCGAGCGCGCAGATCGACGACATCCTGGCCTACGTGGTCGGTCGCCGCACGCTGGCGAAGGCGCCGGCGATCAACCACGAGACGCTGGCCGCGCGAGGCTTCGACGACGCCACGCTGCAGAAGCTCGAGAAGGCGCTCGAGGGCGCGTTCGACATCGCGTTCGCGTTCAACAAGGGCATCCTCGGCGCCGACTTCCTGAAGGAGAAGCTCGGCGTCTCGGACGACGAGCTGAACGACTGGAGCTTCGACCTGCTGAAGCACCTCGGCTTCTCGAAGGCCGACATTCAGGCCGCCAACGACTTCGTCTGCGGCACGATGACCGTCGAGGGCGCGCCGCACCTGAAGGAAGCGCACCTGCCGGTGTTCGACTGCGCCAATCGCTGCGGCCGCAAGGGCAAGCGCTTCATCCCCTACCAGGCGCACATCCACATGATGGCCGCGGTGCAGCCGTTCATCAGCGGCGCGATCAGCAAGACCATCAACATGCCGAACGAGGCGTCGATCGACGACGTCAAGGAGGCATACCGGCTCGGCTGGAAGACGATGCTGAAGGCGGTCGCGCTCTACCGCGACGGCAGCAAGCTGAGCCAGCCGCTCAGCGCGACCGTCGAGGACGACGCCTCGGCCGGCATCACGGCGCCGACGCCGGAAGTGCGCGCACTCGCGGCCCGCATCACCGAGCGCGTCGTGCACCGCTACATTGCCAAGCGCCGCCGCCTGCCGAACCGCCGCGCCGGCTACACGCAGAAGGCCGTCGTCGGCGGCCACAAGATCTACCTGCGCACCGGCGAGTACGAGGACGGTTCGCTCGGCGAGATCTTCCTCGACATGCACAAGGAAGGCGCCGCGTTCCGCAGCCTGATGAACTGCTTCGCGATCGCGGTGTCGCTGGGCCTGCAGCACGGCGTGCCGCTCGACGAGTTCGCCGACGCGTTCGTGTTCACGCGCTTCGAGCCGAACGGCATCGTGCAGGGCCACGACCAGATCAAGATGGTCACGTCGGTGATCGACTACGTGTTCCGCGAGCTCGCGATCAGCTACCTCGGCCGCGAGGAGCTGGCGCAGGTGCAGAGCGAAGACCTGCGCAACACGACGATGGGCCAGAAGAACCCCGAGTTCACCGACGAGGAGGTCGTCAGCGAGACCGTCTACGAAGGTGAGGAGCCGCCGCCGGCCGTGCACGAGAACGTGCACCTGCACCCGCACAGCCGCGGCATCTCGCGCGGCTACCAGGGCCCCGGCGACAACGGCGGCAGCGCGCCGGCCGTCGACGCGAAGAACGCCGTGCTGCTGCGCGCCGAGACGTCGACCGTGACCGTGTCGCTCGAGTCGCGCCAGACGCGGCTGAAGATCGCCGAAGCGAAGCTGAAGGGCTACGAAGGCGATCCGTGCGGCGGCTGCGGCGCGTTCACGCTGGTGCGCAACGGGACGTGCCTGAAGTGCGTGTCCTGCGGTGCGACGTCGGGTTGCTCCTGACGGAGCAACACGACGTCGCCTCCCTCCGCGGGTCGGGCCGTTCCTGACGCCGCGGGGAAGCACGCAGCGGGCGGCCGACGACCCGCGGACTTGTGGGTCGGGTGGCTCCTGACGGAGCAACACGACGTCGCCTCCCGCCGCGGGTCGGGCCGTTCCGGACGCCGCGGGGACCCACGCAACGGGCGGCCGACGACCCGCGGGCCGGCCGAACGCTGTCGCACCCTCAGGCCAGAATTCTGGCCCTTTCCCGCTACCCTCTGTCCACCCCAGGTGTGGAACCTCTCATGGCCGACGTCTCGATCCAAGAGCTGAAACGCAACCTGTCCGCATACCTGGCGCGCGCCGAGGCCGGGGAAGCACTCGTCGTGACGCGCCACGGCCGGCCGGTCGTGCGCATCGCGGCGTTCCGACAGCCCCAGGTGGTCATCGGCCCCCGATTCGGCAAGACGCGCCTGTCGCAGGTCGTGCGGGAGAGGGTCGGCGAGGCAGCCCTGCGCCACCTCCAGGAAGACCGCCGCGACCGCTTCGACGATCCGAAGGGGTCATGAAGCGCCGCGTCTACCTCGACACCTCCGCCTACCTCGCGTCGCTGATCAACGAGGCTCGCGCCGGCGCGGTACGCAAGGCCGTCGACAGAGCCGCCGTGTTCTCCAGCGTGCTTCTGGTTGCGGAAACGAAGCGCACGCTGGTCCGACTGTCGCGCGAAGGCAGCCTGTCGATGCCGAGCTACGTGCGACTGATGCAGCAGGTCGACGACGACAGCAGCACCTTCGCGCTCGCGCCGACCACGCTCGAGCTCTGCGCCAGCCATGTCATGCCCACGATCACGACGCCGCGCACGTTGGACCTGATCCACCTGCGCACGGCGCTCTGGTTCCACGAACAGCACGAGTTGACTGCCTTCTTGAGTCTCGACGCGAACCAGAACCGCGCCGCGGCCGACCTTGGCCTGCCCGTCGCCACGATCGCCTAGCTGCCACAGGGCGCGTGCTGCTGCGACACTCCTGGGCGTTCGCCAGCTGCAGGACTCTCCCGGCAACGGCCGTTCCCGGACGGGCTGCAGGTCGTGCGATGCAGCTGCCCGGCGGGCCTACTCCACCACCCCGTCCACCGTGCGCCGGATGCGGCGCGGGTTGTCGTCGCGCAGTTCCTCTGGCAACAGCGCCTGCGGCCAGTCCTGCCAGCAGACCGGTCGCACCCAGCGTTCGATCGCGGTGACGCCGACGGCCGAGAAGCGCGCGTCGGTCGCGGCCGGCCACGGGCCGCCGTGCACCATCGCCGAACAGACCTCGACGCCGGTCGGCACGCCGTTGGCGATCAGTCGGCCGACCTTGCGGCGCAGCGCCGCGAGCAGCTCGGCGTGCTCGGCGAAGTCGTCGCCGTCGCCGTGCACGGTCGCGGTCAGGTAGCCGGGCATCGCCGCGACCAGCGCGAGCAGTTGCGCCGGTTCGGTGCACGGCACGGTCAGCAGCGACGGGCCGAACACCTCGTGCAACAGCCGCGCGTGCTGCAGCATGGCCGCCGGCGTGGTGGTCAGCAGGGTCGGCCGCACGCCGGTCGCCGGCGCGAGGTCACCTGCGCCCGTGGCCGCGACCGCGACCGGCAGCGCGCGCAGTTCGTCGAGCGCGCGTTCGTAGCCGCTGCGGATCGTCGCGTGCACGGCCGGTCCGACGGCGGCTGCCGCGAAGCGCGCGTTCAGCGCCGCGGCGAACGCGGCGGCACCGGGCCCGTCGCACCACGCCGCCAGACCCGGACAGGTGCAGAACTGGCCGCTCGCCAGCACCGCCGACGCGGCGATCTGCTCGGCGATCCGTTCGCCGCGGGCCGCCAGCGCGCGCGGCAGCACCAGCACCGGATTCGCCGAACCCATCTCGGCGAACACCGGGATCGGCTGCGGCCGGGCGGCCGCGAGGTCGAACAGCGCGCGCCCGCCGGCGTACGAGCCGGTGAAGCCGACCGCCGCGATCGCCGGCTGCTGCACCAGCGCTGCGCCGGTCGCCGGCAGGCGGCCGTGCAGCAGCGAGAACGTGCCCGCCGGCAGGCCGAGCCGTTGCACCGCCGCCGCGACCACGCCGCCGACGAGTTCGCTGGTGCCGGGGTGCGCCGGGTGGCCCTTGACCACGACCGGGCAACCGGCGGCCAGCGCCGACGCGGTGTCGCCGCCGGCGACCGAGTAGGCCAGCGGAAAGTTCGACGCGCCGAACACTGCGACCGGCCCCAGCGCCATGCGCATGCGGCGCAGGTCGGGCTTCGGCACCGGCCGGCGCGCCGGATCGCCGCGGTCGATGCGCGCGTCGACCCACGAGCCCTCGTCGAGCAGCGCCGCGAACTGGCGCAGCTGGCCGCAGGTGCGCGCGCGCTCGGCCGCGACACGTTCGGCCGGCAGCGCCGTCTCGGCCACCACGCGCTGGCTCAGCGCCTCGCCGAGCGCTTCGAGGCCGTCGGCGATCGCGCGCAGCAGCGCCGCCCGGGTGGCCGACGGCACGGCGGCGAACGGCCCGGCCGCCGCACCGGCCGCGGCGGCAGCGCGTTCGATCTGCGCGGCGGTGGCTTCGTGGTAGGCCGGCACCAGCGGAGCGCCGCCGGTCGGTTCGACGGCGTGGAACGGCGCACCGCCGCCGGTCTCGGCCGCGCCGGCGACGAAGTGGCGGCCGGTCGGCGTCACGCCCCCACCTCGGGCCGCGTCGCCAGCGCGCGTTCGAGCACGACGAACGTCGCGCGCCGCGACGCGTCGTCGAGTGGCAGCCGCGGCGGCCGCACGCGATGGTGGCCATGGCCGACCGCCTCCTGCACCAGCTTGATGCGCTGCACGAAGTCCGGCAGCGTGTCGAGCCGCAGCAACGGCAGGAACCAGTCGTAGAGCGCACGCGCTGCATCCGTCCGTCCGGCGCGCGCCAGCGCGAACAGCTGCGCCGACTCGCGCGGGAACGCGTTGACGAGCCCGGCGACCCAGCCGACCGCGCCGGCGGCGACGCCCTCGAGCAGCATGTCGTCGAGTCCGACCAGCACGGCCAGCCGGTCGCCGCACAGCGCGCGCACCGCGGTGACGCGCCGCGCGTCGCCGCTGGACTCCTTCAGCGCGACCAGGTTCGCGTGCTGCGCCGCCAGCTCGGCCACCACGTCCGGCGTGAAATCGGCGCCGTACGCCGGCGGGTTGTTGTAGAGCATGCACGGCAGCGGCACGGCCGCGAAGACGGCCGCCACGTGCGCGACCGCCTCGCGCAGCGGCCCGCGGTGCGCGTAGGGCGGCAGCACCATCAGGCCCCGGCAGCCGACTTCGGCGGCGGCCTCGGCCAGCCGCACGGCCGCCCGCGTGCTCAGGGCGCCGATGCCGGCGACCACGGGCTTGGTGCCGGCGACATCGACGCAGGTGCGCAGCACCGCGCGCTTCTCCGGTTCCTCGAGCACCTGGCCCTCGCCGAGCGAGCCGAGCGGGATCACGCCGTGGCAGCCCTGTTCGAGCTGCCAGCGCACGTGCTGCGCCAGCGTCGACACGTCGACCGCCAACGCGTCGTCGAACGGCGTCGTCACCGCGGTCAGCACACCGTGGAAGAGCTTGTGCGGCATGGCGCCAGCGAACGCGGTCCTGGTGCCGCACGCAAGCCCGACCGCGTATTGCCGGCTGCCGCGGCGCCGCCTACCGTCGCGGCATGCCGTTCGACGCCCTCGACCGCCTGCAGAAGAACGGCAAGCGCGCCGCCGAGGTCGCCGCGGTGCTGGCCAAGTACGGCCTCGCCGACCTGCTGCGCTGGCTCGACGTCGACTGGATCCAGAACCGGCTGCGCTCGGCCGACGGCCAGCGGCTGCACGACCAGCCGCTGCCGGTGCGGATCCGGCTCGCGCTGACCGACCTCGGCACCACGTTCATCAAACTCGGCCAGGTGCTGAGCACACGGCCCGACCTGGTCGGCGCCGAGCTGGCGGGCGAACTGGCGCTGCTGCAGGCCGCCACCACGCCGGACCCGCCCGAGGTCGCGCGCGCCACCGTCGAGGCCGAGCTCGGCCAGCCGCCCGAACGGCTGTTCGCGGCGTTCGAGCCGGCCGCGTTCGCGTCGGCCTCGATCGCGCAGGTGCACGGGGCACGGCTGTTCGACGGCACCGAGGTCGTCGTCAAGGTGCAGCGGCAGTCGGTGCGCGAACGCGCCGAGGCCGATCTCGAGATCCTCGAGGCGCTGGCGCGGCTGGCCGAGCGCCATTCGGCGCTGCTGCGCCCCTACCAGCCGGTCGCGGTGGCGCGGCAGTTCCGCCGCACGCTGCGCCGCGAACTCGACTTCACCTACGAACGGCGCAACCTCGAGGCGTTCGCGCAGCGTTTCGCCGGCGATCCGACCGTGCGCTTCCCGCGGTCGGTACCGGCGCTGTCGACGCGCTCGGTGCTGACGATGGAACGGCTGCGCGGCATCGGCGCCGCCGACACGGCGGCACTGCGCGCGTCCGGTGAGGACCTCGGCGCGTTCGCGCGGCACGGTGCGGCGCTCTACCTGGCGATGCTGTTCCGCGACAGCGTCTACCACGCCGATCCGCACCCGGGCAACCTGCTGCTGCTGCCCGGCGGCGTCGTCGGCGTGCTCGATTGCGGCATGGTCGGCCGCATCGACCAGGGCCTGCGCCAGCAGGTCGAAGCGATGCTGTTCGCGGCGGTCGAGCAGGACGCCGCAGAACTGGCCGAGATCGTGCTGCGGCTCGGCAAGGCGCCGATCGACACCGACCGCACCGCGCTGTGCGGCGAGATCGACGAGTTCCTCGCCGACTACGTGGGCCACACGCTGCACGACCTCGACGTCTCGGCCGCGCTGCAGAACCTGTTCGACCTGGTGCGGCGCTACCACATCGTGCTGCCGGCGCCGCTGTCGCTGCTGCTGCGCACGCTGCTGGTGCTCGACGGCACCTCGCGCGCGCTCGACCGCGACTTCAGCCTCGCCGAACTGATCGAACCGTTCTACCGGCAGGCCGTGCGGCGGCGGCTGTCGCCGCGGGCGCTGGCGCGGCGCGTGCGGCGCAACCTGCGCGACTGGGACCGGCTGCTCGACACCCTGCCGCGCGACGCGCGCGACGTGCTCGGCCGCCTGCGCGAAGGCAGCCTGCGCATGCGGCTCGAACACACGCACCTCGACGCGGTGCTGAACCGCGTGACGCTCGGCATCCTGGTCGCGGCGCTGGTGCTCGGCGGCGCGGCGTTGTGGGCCAACAACGCACCGCCGCGGCTGGCCGGCGTGCCGCTGCTCGGACTGCTGCTGTTCGCACTGGCCGGCTGGCTCGGCTGGCGCCTGCTGCGTGCGATCCGCCGCTCGGGCGAACTCTGACGCACGCCTAGGCCGGGGCGACGCAGCGGAAGCCCGCGAACACGTACGGGTAGTGCGGCTGGAACCAGTTGCGGAACGACGGCCGCAGGAAGCACGGCTCGGTGACCGGGCTGGCGCCCTTCATCACGAAGTGCTTCCCGTCGAAGAAGTTCGCCGAGTAGCCGCGGTAGAACGGCAGCGGTGTGAAGCCGGCGAACGGCGCGAACACCGTGTCGGTCCACTGCCAGCCGTTGCCGACCAGACCGTGCACGCCGAACGCGCTCTGGCCGCGCGGGTGCGCGTCGACCGGCGCCGGGTCGAACGCCGCGAAGCCGAAGTTGCCGTGCACGCCGGGCACCGGCGCGGCGTCGCCCCACGGCTGCAGGCGGTCACCGCCGGCCGGGGTGCCGAGCGCTGCGCGGTGCCACTCGGCTTCGGTCGGCAACCGCTGGCCGCGCCAGCGCGCGAACGCGCGCGCCTCGGCGAGGCTGACCCAGACCGGCCAGGCGAGCGGCAGGGGCACACTGCCGAACATCGCCTGCCAGCAGTAGCCGGCGTCGGTGCGGCGCCAGAACGCCGGCAGCGTGACGCCGTGTTGCCGCCGCCAGGCCGCGTCGGCCGGCGTCCACCACGCGTCGTCGGCGTAGCCGCCGGCGGTGACGAACTCGAGCCACTCGGCGTTGGTGACCGCGTGCCGCGCGATCCGGAACGCCGGCACCGCGACCTCGTGCGCCTCGTACTCGTTGTCCCAGCCGTCGTGCGGCGCCGCGGCGCGGCTCTTGCCGAGCCGTGCGCGACCGGCCGGGATCGCGACCATCTCGCGCGGCGGCGGCGGCGACTCGAGTCCGTGCGGCAGCGGGCCCGGCAGCTTCAGCTCGAGCGGCACGCGCTGCAGCAGGTAGGCCAGCGTCTCGGCGTGCATCGCGCGGTGTTCGATCGCCATGCGCAGCGCCCAGCCGTTCTCGAGCCAGCCGGTGAACGGCGCGGTCGCCAGTTCGGCGTCGACGGCGGCGCGCAGGTCGGCCGCGAATCCGCGCACGGCGCCGAGGTCGGGCCAGTCGGCCGGCGTGTCGCTCGGCAGCTGGCCGTCGACCGGGTCGATGCCGAACGCGAACAGGCGCTCCCACGCCGCGTTGCGCGGCGGCCGCTGCCGCACCTCGCGGCCGAGCAGGTTCCAGTCGAACGCCTCGAGGTGGCCCAGGTAGAAGATCAACCGGTGCCGCTCGGCGATCGCGCGCACGAAGTAGCCGTCGGGACGCAACCGCGCGAACAGATCGTCGGTCCGGGCGCGCGCCGCGCGCAGTTCGGCCAGCAGCGTGGCGCGCTGCACTTCGGCCCGGTCGCGCGACCGGGCCCGGGAGGAGTTCGCATCCATGCGGGGCGCGGGACCATAGTGGCTCGCCGACGGCGGCGGAATACGGCGCCCGGCACCCACTGCGGCGCTGCCGTTTGGCATTGGCCGGCCCGGCGTGCGATGCTGCGGCGATGGACGACACCGAGGCCCGCACCGACCTGCGCGCGATCGCCCAGAAACTCGGCCTGCCGGTGGCGCGCCGGCACATCTTCCTGTGCTGCGACCAGGCCGAGCCGAAGTGCTGCGACCGCGACCGCAGCCTGGCAGCGTGGAACTGGCTGAAGGCCCGGCTGAAGGAACTCGGCCTGTCCGAGTGCGGCGGCGTGCAGCGCAGCAAGAGCCCGTGCCTGCGCATCTGCAAGGGCGGGCCGATCGCGGTCGTCTACCCCGAGGGCACCTGGTACGCGAACTGCGACCCGCCGGTGCTCGAGCAGATCGTGCAGCGCCACCTGATCGGCGGCGAGGTCGTCGCCGAACACGCGATCGTGTCGCAAGCACTCGCCGGCGGACGGCTCGACATGAAGGGCGACTGGAACCGTCGGGCGCGCGAGAACGCCGAGTTCTACATCGCCTCGGCCCCGCCGGACGCCGGCAGCGAGGCCTTCCGCGCCTCCGGCCAGCGCGACGTGCAGGCGTTCTTCAGCGACCTCGAGCACCTGCTGCACCCGCGACAGACCGTGGTCGACATCGGCTGCGGCATCGGCCGCATGGACGAGTTCGTCGCGCCGCGCGTCGCGGCGCTGACCGGCGTCGACGTCAGCGGCGAGATGGTCGCGCGTGCCACCGCGCGGCTGCGCCATCTGCCGAACGTGCGCTTCCTCGAATGCGACGGCGTCTCGCTGCCGCTGCCGGACCAGGACACAGGGCTCGTGTTCACGCACATCGTGCTGCAACACGCCCCGCGCCACGTCACCCACGCCTACTTCCGCGAGAGCTTCCGCGTGTTGCGCCCCGGCGGCGATTTCGTGTTCCAGATGCCCGAGGCGGTGCCAGGCGCCCCGGTGGATCCACCCGGCGACGACACCTGGACGATGCGCTTTTGGACCGAAGCCCACCTGCGGCAGGCCGTCGAACGCGCCGGCTTCACCTGGTTGTCGGTGCGGCGCTTCGCGGTGCATTCCGAGCACCTGGACTTCAACCAGCTGCGCGTGCACTGCCGGCGGCCGTAGCGCTACCCTCGCCGCGTGGACCCCGTCGACCTGCTCGCGGCCGCTCCCTGCAACGGCTTCTTCGGCTTCCGGCTGCTGCGGCGCAGCGCCGAGCGCGTCGAACTCGAACTGCCGGTGCGCGCCGCGTTCGCGCAGGAGGCCGGCGTCGTGCAGGGCGGCATCCTGACCGCGCTCGCCGACACCGCCGCGGTCTACGTGCTGTGGCCCGATCTGGGACCGGCCCGCACGATGACCGGCACCGGCTGCGCGATGCAGTTCCTCGCCGCGGCCGACCCGGCCGGGCCACCGCTCCGTGCCACCGCGGTGCCGCTGCGCATCGGCCGCACGATCGCGGTCTGCGAGAGCACGGTCGAACAGGGCACACGCCTCGTCGCCAAGGGCACGTTCTCGTTCCTGCTGCGCGATCGGCGGCTATAGTTCGCGCGCCACGATGGGCATCACCGCGCTGTTCAACCGGCTGTCGCTGCGCTCGCGCCGGATCAAGATGGAGCTGCTCGAGCGCTACCTGCCGCTGACCGGCAAGGAACGCGTGCTCGACATCGGCAGCCAGGTCGACGCGCAGTCGCGCCAGATCCTCGAGCGCTTCCCGGACAAGAGCCGCATCACCGCGGCCAACCTGTTCCCGGAGCACCTCGACAACATCCGCCAGGCCTACCCCGGCATCACGACCGTGCAGGCCGACGCGCGCAAACTGCCGTTCGAGGACAAGTCGTTCGACCTCGTCTACAGCAACGCGGTGATCGAACACGTCGGCACCCTCGACGACCAGGCGCGCATGGCCGACGAGGTGCGCCGCGTCGGCAAGCGCTGGTTCCTGACCACGCCGAACAAGTGGTATCCGTTCGAGTTCCACGCCCGCATGCCGTTCGTGTCGTGGCTGCCGCCGAAGGCGATGCACAAGCTGACCAGAATGTGGGCCTACAACCACGTGCGCGGCCGCTACATGCCCGGCAACGACTTCAGCGACGTGCACCTGCTGACCGCGCGCCAGCTGCGCCGCATGTTCCCGGACTCGCTGGTGATCAAGCCGCGCGTGACGTTCTGGCCCGAGACGCTGGTCGTCGTCGGCCCGGTCGGTGCCGATGGCAAGCTGGTTGTGCCACCGACCGCCGCGGCAGAGCCCGCGCCGAGCCCCAAGTAAGCGGCAGGCGACTACTCCATCGTCACAGCGACCAAGTCCGCCCGACCACCGGATCACCTGGGTATTCCCCGGCTTCAGCTTCCCCGTGCGGTCGCTGCATCCGCCGAGCCTCCACCCATCGCTGCCCTTTGCGCAAGCAACCTGTTGGCTCGCGCCCGAGCAAAGGGCCGAACGACTCGTTCTGCCCGCAGTCGAAGACACTCCGAGTGAGCAGGGCCATTCACCGAGAGGACGAGCGCACTCGCAGTCCGAGCGATCTCCTCATCGCCGGTACCGCGTCACCTGTTCGCCGCCCCCACGCCCGCTCCATAGCACCCATTCATGCTTGCCCACGCTCGCATAGCCCGTGGGTCGCAGGTGCTGGCTGCTTGGACGCCAGACCCGCTCATCACACACCTCCCACTTCCTCTCACCATTCACCGACGCCCACGAACGACACATGACAACGCCAGCCTCACCGGCACGGCACGTCATCACGACACCACGACCATCCTCGCCCAAGGACTCCATCTCATACCACTCGGCGCCACCCACAACAAATCCACCCGCCGGCATCCAGCCATTCCCGCCCGCTCGCCGCCACACACACACCGCATCGGTCACTCCGTCTCCCACGCGCACACCCGCAGCTACGGCCCCAGAACCATGCAAGCCCTTCAGATCACGCCCAGCCCACCGCCACTCTCCAAACAGACTCTGTCGCTCGAGAGGCACAGGCGCCCGGTCCGCCTCACGAGGAACGGCCGCGAAGGCAACGATGCACTCCAATACCGCCCCACGCACCGCTCCCTGCGGGCTCGCTCCCGCCTCCCCATGCAAGCCCCCGACCTCTATCAAGCACCGCCCCTCTCGTACGGCCGGCCGCCAATCCAAGAGCACAGCTCCGCGGACATCTTGGGTCGCCATTTGTACGACGCCATCCTGACCGGCCGGCGCACCCCCGGACTCCACCTCTCGCATGAAGCGGACTTCGCCAATCTCGGCTAGCCCTGCGACACGGATGAACCCATCTGCAACCTCTACTACGGCGACCTGAATGCAGGACGACGCCCCCGGCATCAGTCGCGTCACGACACAAAGCAGTCCAGGCTCAACCTCTTCAGCCGCACACCACACAACTCGCTTCACGGCGCCCCCCACGCCCGGAACAGCCTGCCAGTCATCGAATCTCGTTTCGCCGCCCTGCTCCCTGATTGCTGACAATTCAACCCGGCCGCTGTCCGTGACGCGCCAGACCCACGGCGCACCCGCTACGCATACCAACCCACTTCGAGCAGGCTCCCGCTGAGCCACTCCGCCTGACGCAACACACAACGCCGCTGCAAGTAGGCAACCAGTTCTACGCATCGCCATGACCAACCTCCATGGAAGCTATGCTACTATGGTCTCAGCCGCCACCAGCCCTTCATCGCCACACACCGTCAGTCAGGCGATCGGCCAGCCCGCAGATTGGAGCCGCAGGACCTGTGTACGGCCGCACAGCCGTGATTACCGGCGACGCCGGGCGACGCGCGAGTCGCTGTCGGCGCGCTGCTGGACGAGGAGCCTTGGCCGGCCGCTCGCGACCCTGTGGTGTCGTTGAAGCTGGGCGTGGCTTCCTGGTCGAGTGCGTACGACTCCCCCGGCCCGTCGAGCAGCGGCCCGTGTCGCTGCCACCAGCCGTCCAGCGGGGCCAGCCGCTGCTTAGGGGTGCCACGCCTTCGAACTCCATGTTCGGCTGCGCTTGCGCGTCAAGGCTCGCGGACCATTCCGCCCTTGAGACGCTGCCCCGCGCCGGATGATCTTGTCCGCAGTAGGCCCCTCGCGCGGGAACACTCGCGCGGCAAGCGTCGTGCGTGACGGTACCGCAAGAAGCACATGGCCCCGTCCGATCCGCTCATGACCGATGGCACTCCGATTCTGCGAGATGGACCCCGCTCCACTCAGGCAACGATCGTGCTGGCGCACGGCGCCGGGGCCGGCATGGACCACCCGTTCCTCGCGCAGGTCGCCGCCGGGCTCGCCGAAGCCGGCTTCGCGGTCGTGCGCTTCGAGTTCCCCTACCAGCACGCCGCGCGCAGCGGGCGACGGCGCGGACCGGACCGCCTGCCGGTGCTGCAGGACTCGATGCGCGAGGTCGTGCGCGCCCACGCGCCGGCGCCGTTCGTGCTGGCCGGCAAGTCGATGGGCGGCCGCGTCGCGACGACGATCGCCGACGACCTCGGCGCCGCCGGCGTGATCGTGTTCGGCTACCCGTTCCACCCGCCGCGCCGCCCGACACAGTTGCGCACCGAGCACCTGCGCACGCTGCGCACGCCGACCTTGATCCTGCAGGGCGAACGCGACCCGTTCGGCACTCGCGCCGAGGTCGCCGGCTACGAGCTCGCGCCGGCGATCCGCGTCGAGTGGTCCGCCGACGGCGACCACTCGCTGGCGCCGCGCCAGCGCAGCGGCCACACGGCCGCCGGCCACCTCGCGGCGGCGATCGCGGCGGCCGCCGCGTTCGCGCATTCGGTCAGCGGCTGACGCCGCTCACAGGAAGCTCATCGCCGACGGCGTCGACAGCTGGAACGACGGGAAGTCGACGGCCTGCGCCGCGACCTGCGCGCCGGACATCAGCGCCGTGTCGAGCACGATCAGCGGCGACGCGCAGTTGCCGAGCGCGTCGTTGAAGAACAGACCGATGACCAGCGGCGCCGTGATGCCGAACTCGCCGGCGAACGGCGCGAACGCCGGGATCGCCGGGAACGTGCCACCCGCCACCGACGCCTCGACCGACCAGGCCAGGATCGTGAAGCCGTTCGGCGCGCCGCCGCTGGTCTGCAGCTGCACGAACGTCTGGCCGTCGCCCTGCGTGTGCAGGTTGCGCGGGTAGTTCAGCACCTGGAACTGCGGCGCCTGCAGCGGGATCAGGGCCAGCCCGTTCGGGCCGTTGGTGCCGCTGAGGCCGGGCTGCCAGCCGAGCTGCGCACCGGTCGTCGCCACCGCCGACCCGAGCGTGACGCCGTTGACGACTGCGAAACTGCCGCCGGCCGCGGTGCTGAGGATCGCGCCGTCGTTCGACGAGTCCTTCCAGGTGAACAGCACGTTCGGGTACGCCAGCGCATCGACCGGCGAGATCCAGGTGCCGCCGTTCGGGTCGATCTCGAGGCCCGACAGGTTGAACGTCGTCGTCGGCGTCGTGCCGTCGAACTCGCGGAAGCCGCTGTTGGTGCGCATCGCCACCAAGTTGGCCTCGGTGGCGACCCGCACCGCCGCGTTGGCGGCGATCGACAGCACGTTGCCGCTGCCGTCGTAGGTGATCGAGCTGGCCGGCACGAACAGCAGGTCGCCGTCGAGCGCGCTGCCGAAGTGCAGGGTCTCGCCGAGCGCGAACGACAGGAACAGGTCGCCGGCCGGCGATTGGCACAGCGCGTCGAGGTTCAACGTCGTGCCGCCGGTCGCGACTTCGAGCTGCGCCTCGGTCAGGAACACCTCGCGCACGCCTTGGCCGGCGTACCGCACGACGTCCGACGCGAGCACGCCGAACACCGCATTCGCGGCCGAGATGCTGAAGAACACGTCGCGCGGGCCGACCGGCGCCACGGTGCCGGCCTTGACGAAGATCTCGTCGATCGTCGCGCTCGAGCCCATCGGTCCGTCGACCGAGCCCTCGACGTACTGGCCGTCGTTGTCGAGGTCGCCGACGTAGTGCCATTGCAGGCTGACCGGCAGGAACGGCCGCGCGCTGTACGGCGTACCGGGCAGCGGCACGACTTCGTAGATCGCATCGGGGTCGACGAAGTCGACGGCCGGCAGATCGAGCGCGAGCGTCTGTTCACCGGCGCTGACGCTCGAGGTGACGAGGATCGCATGCTGCGCCGGCACGGCGGCCAGCAGCAGCGGGAACAGGACGGGGAAGGCGAAGGGGCGCATCCGGAAGGCTCCAGGGGTGGCGAAGGCGGGAACAGGGCGGCAGGGAACGGCCGAGCGTGGAATCGTCATCGGCGCACCTCACAGGAACGTCGCCGCCGACGGCGTCGACAGACGGAAGGTCGTGAAGTCGAGGGCCTGGCAGGCGAGGTTGACGCCGTGCACGAGGGCGGCCTCGATCAGGAAGGTCTCGGACACGCAGTTGCCGAGTGCGTCGTTGGCGTAGAGGCCGAAGATGTTCGGCGAGAGCACGCCGAACTCACCGACGAACGGCGCGAACGCCGGCAGCGCCGGGAACGTGCCGTTGGCGGCCGCGGACTCGACCGACCAGACCAGCACCGTGAAGCCGGCCGGCGTGCCGCCGCTGGTCTGCAGCTGGAACGGCACCCAGACCGCGCTGGCCGGGAACTGGTTGGCCGGCCAGTTCTGCAGCGTGAAGGTCGGCGGCTGCAGCGGCACCAGCGCGAGGCCGTTGGGGCCGAACGTGCCGGTGCTGTCCGGCAGGATGCCGATCTGGTCGCCGAGCGTGGCGACGGTCGAGCCCATCGGCACGCCGTTGACCACCGCGATCGAACCGCCGGCGGCCGTGCTGAGGATCGCGCCGTCGTTGCTGAAGTCGTTCCAGCAGAACAGGATGTTCGGGTAGTTCTGCGCGTCGATCGGCGACGTCCAGGTGCCGCCGTTCGGATCGATCTCGATGCCGGACAGCTCGAAGGCCGGGTTCGCGACGCTGTTGATGACGCCGCCGACCGACGAGCGCTGCCCGCTGGCGACGACCATCGCGATCAGGTCGTCTTCGGTGGCGATGCGGACCGCCGCGCCGACGGTGATCGCGCTGACGTTGCCGTTGGCATCGTAGGTGATCGCCGCGCTCGGGATCCGCCACAGGTCACCGTCCTCGGTGGAGACACCGTTGATCGTGATCGTGCCGGCCTGCGAGAAGAACAGGTCGCCGCCCGCCGACTGGCACAGCGCGTCGAGGTTGCACGTGGTCGACGTCGAGGCGAGTCCGCAGGCGTCGTTCAGCTGCGCGTGCGTCAGGAAGAACTCGAGCGTGCCCTGGCCCGAGAAGCGCGCGACGTCACTGACGCGCAGCCCCGGGATGTTGGCGGTGGTCACGGCCGCGACGCTCCAGTAGACGTCGCGCGGCGTCACCGGGCCCGTGGTGCCGGCCTTGACGAACACCTCGTCGATCGTGTCGCCGGGACCTTCGCTGTCGTCCTCGACGTAGATCGCGTCGCCGTCGAGGTCGCCGGTGTAGTGGTACTGCAGGCTGATCGGCAGGAACGGCCGCGCCGGGTAGGCCACGCCGAGCAGCGGCGTGACCTCGTAGATCTCGTCGCTGCGCATCAGGTCGACTTCGGGTGCGTCGAGCGCCAGCGTGTTGCGATCGGCCGAGCCGGCCACGAACAGGATCGTGTGCTGGGCAGGTGCCAGTACAGCGAGCCACGGTAAGGTGCAGAGGAACGTCGAGATGCGCATCGTCGGGGTCTCCTCGGCTCGGCTGAGCCGGAGCGGGGAAACACCCAACAGACCAGACCTCTGCGGACTTGACCAGGGGCCAAGTTGCCCGGGTCCGGGTCCGAGCCAGGGACCGCGCCGGACCACCGCGCGCCGCAGCGCGCCGTGCTGTCACCGATCGGCCAGCGGCATTGCCGGAGTCGGCCGGCGCCACTCGAGCCGCAGCGTCACGCCGGCGTCATCGCGGCGCAGTTCGACCGCGAGGTCGTGGGCCAGGCATTGGCGCAACCACGCCAGCCATCCGGCCGGCGCAGGCACTGCGGCCGGCGCCGGTGCGGCCGGCGCCATCGGCGGGACCGCGCGCGCGGCGGGCACGGCCGGGTTCGGCGCTGCCGCCGTGCCGGTGTCGCGCCACAGCGCGAGTCCGGCGACCGAGGTCAGCAACAGGGTCATCGATGCGGCGATCGGCTGGTTCACGTGCGCGCTGCCTTGCCGAGAGCTTCGGCGACGAGGGTCTGTTGTTCGGCCTTGTGCTTCTGCGACGAACCGGTCGCGGGACTCGCCGCCGCCGGCCGCATCGCGCGGCCGCTCCACTCGAAGCGGTCGCGCACGTGCGTCCAGGCACCCATGTTCGCCGGTTCCTCCTGGCACCAGACGAACGCCGCGCGCGCGTAGCGCTGCCGCAGCGCCTGCAGCGCCGTCGCCGGCCACGGGTACAGCAGTTCGAGCCGCACCAGCGCCGTGCTGCGGTCGCCGCCGCGCGCCTCGAGCAGGTCGTAGTAGACCTTGCCCGAGCAGCAGACGACGCGGCGCACGGCCGCCGGGTCGGTGATGGTCGGGTCGTCGAGCACGGCGCGGAAGGCGCCGCGCGCGAGGTCCTCGGGCGCACTGCCGGCCTCACGCTGGCGCAGCAGGCTCTTCGGCGTCATCACGACCAGCGGCTTGCGGTCGGCGTCGAGCGCCTGCGCGCGCAGCAGGTGGTAGTAGCTGGCCGCGCACGACGGATTCGCAACGCGCAGGTTCTCGTCGGCGCACAGCTGCAGGAAGCGCTCGAGCCGCGCACTCGAGTGTTCGGGGCCCTGCCCGTCGTAGCCGTGCGGCAGCAGCAGCACGAGCCCGGACGCCTGCGCCCATTTCGCCTCGCCGGCGGCGAGGAACTGGTCGATCTGGATCTGCGCGCCGTTGGCGAAGTCGCCGAACTGCGCCTCCCACAGCACCAGGCCGTCGGTAGCGACCACGCTGTAGCCGTACTCGAAGCCGAGCGCCGCTTCTTCGCTGAGCAGCGAATCGACGACCACGAACGGCGCCTGCTGCGGCGCCAGGTGGTTCAGCGGCACGTAGCGGCGGCCGTCGGTCGCGTCGTAGAGCGCCGCGTGGCGCTGGCTGAACGTGCCGCGGCCGCAGTCCTGGCCGGCGAGGCGCACCGGCACGCCGTTGGTCACCAGCGTCGCGAACGCCAGCGTCTCCGCGGTCGCGAAGTCGATCGGCTGCTGGCCGGCCAGCATCTCGGCACGGCGGCCCAGCACGCCCTTGACCTTCGGGTGCGCCGCGAAGTCGGCCGGCCAGTCGAGCAGCCGCGTGTTCAGCTCGCGCAGCCGCTCGAGCGGCACCGGCGCCATGGTCGGCGCCCATTCGCGGTCCGCGGCGGCCGGCGGCAACACGATCGGCGGCGGTTCGGCAGCGCGCACCTCGTCGAGCGACTGCTTGAGCCGCTGCTGCACCTTGGCGTCGTAGCCGGCCAGCTGGTCCTCGCGCAGCACGCCGGCGCGGATCAGGTAGTTCTGGTAGATGCGGCGCACGGTCGGGTGGGCCTCGATCTGGCGGTAGAGCAGCGGCTGCGTGTAGCTCGGTTCGTCGCCCTCGTTGTGGCCGTGGCGGCGGTAGCAGACGATGTCGACGACGACGTCGGCGTGGAAGCGCGTCCGGTACTCGAGTGCCAGCCGCACCATGCGCACGGCGGCCAGCGGATCGTCGCCGTTGACGTGGAAGATCGGCGCCTGCACGCCCTTGGCGACGTCGGTGCAGAACGGCGTGCTGCGCGAGTCCTTCGGCGACGTCGTGTAGCCGATCTGGTTGTTGACGACGATGTGCACGGTGCCGCCGGTGCGGTAGCCGTGCAGCTGCGACATCTGCAGCGTCTCGTGCACGACGCCCTGGCCCGCGAACGCGGCGTCGCCGTGCACCAGGATCGGCAGCACCTGCGCCCAGGCGCCGTGGTCGGCGTCCGGCGGCAGCCGCTCCTGGCGCGCGCGCGCCATGCCCTCGACGACCGGGTCGACCGCCTCGAGGTGGCTCGGGTTGCAGGCCAGTTCGACCGCAATCGTGCGGCCGCTGCCGGTCGCGTAGTCGGCCGCGGCACCGAGGTGGTACTTCACGTCGCCGCTGCCCTGCGCCATCTGCGGATCGAGCCAGCCCTCGAACTCGCCGAAGATCTTCGTCAGCGGCTTCTGCAGCACGTGCGCCAGCACGTTGAGGCGGCCGCGGTGCGCCATGCCGAGCACCGCCCGCTGCGCGCCGAGTTCGGCGGCGCGCTGCAGCAGCGCGTCGAGCACCGGGATCAGCGTGTCGCCGCCCTCGAGCGAGAAGCGCTTGTGGCCGACGAAGCGCGTGTGCAGGAACTGCTCGAACGCCTCGGCCTCGACCAGCTTGTCGAGGATCTGCAGCTGCGCCTCGGCGGTCATCGGCTCTTCGTTGCGGTTCTGCTCCATGCGCTCGCGCAACCAGTGCCGCTGTTCCTGGTCGGCGATGTGCATGTACTCGGCGCCGACGTGGCGGCAGTACGTGAGGTGCAGCACCTCCTGGATCTCGCGCAGCGTCGCAAACGGCTTCTTGGTGACGCCGTCGCTGTAGAAGGTGCGCTCCTTGTCCCACAGCGTCAGGCCGTAGGTCGACATGTCGAGTTCGGGCCAGTCCTTCGGCTCGAACTGCAGCGGGTCGAGGTCGGCCAGCACGTGGCCGCGCACGCGGTAGCTGCGGATGTAGGTCATCAGCCCGGCGGCGCGCTCGAGGTTCTCGGCCTCGCGCAGGCTCGAACCGAGCGGCGGCCGCCGGTCGACGCTGTTGCGCACCGGCCGGTACGGCACCTTCAGCGACCGGAACACCTCGTCGTAGAAGCCCTCTTCGCCGAGCAGCAGCCGGTGCAGCCAGTCGAGGAACTGGCCCGACTCGGCGCCCTGGATCACGCGGTGGTCGTAGGTGCTGGTCACCACCATCACGCGCGACACGCCGAGCTCGCACAGCGTCTCCGGCGAGGCGCCCTGGAACGCGGCCGGCACGGTGATCGCGCCGGTTGCCAGGATGAAGCTCTGCCCCACCATCAGCCGCGGCAGCGAACTGACCGTGCCGATCGTGCCGGGGTTGGTCAGCGTGCAGGTCGTGCCGGCGAAGTCGTCGGGTCCGAGCGCGCCGCGGCGCGCCTTGTCGACCTGCGCGTTGTAGGCGGCGAAGAAGCCCGCGAAGTCGCGCGCGCCGGCGTCCTTGACGTTCGGCACCACGAGGCTGCGGCGGCCGTCGCCCTTGGCGCCGGGCAGGTCGATCGCGATGCCGACGTTCAGCTGCGTCGACTGCCGGCGGTGCGGCTTGCCGTCTACTTCGGCGTAGGCGCCGGCCATCGCCGGCACGCGCTGCATCGCGCGCACCATCGCCCAGGCGATCAGGTGCGTGAAGCTGACCTTCGGCAGGTGGAGACCCTGCTGGTGCCGGTTGATCGCGTGCCGGTTCTCCTCGAGCACCTTGACCGGGATCTCGCGCGTCGACGTCGCCGTCGGCACCGCCAGGCTCTCGGTCATGTTCTTGACGATGCGTCCGGCCACGCCGGTCAGCGGCTCGGCATCGGCGGTGGCGCCGATGGTCGGCGGCAGCGTCGCCGCGCGCGGCTTCGGCGCCGCGACGGCACGCTGCTCGGGCGGCAGCGAGCTGTCGAACCAGGCGCGCCACTCGGCCGGCACCGAGTCGGGCGCGGCCAGGTAGTCGCCGTAGACCTTCTCCGCGTAGGCCGCGTTGACGCCGAACAGCTCTTCGAAGTCGGGACGCATGTCCGGCACGACGGCCTCGCGGGGGGTCACTTCTTGGTCAGCAGCAGCACCATGCGCCGGCCTTCCATGCGCAGGCCCGATTCGACCTTCGCGACGTCGGCCAGCAGCTTCACGACTTCGTTGACGACCTGTTCGCCGACTTCCTTGTGGGCCATCTGGCGGCCGCGGAACAGACAGCAGACCAGCACCTTGTCGCCGTCGGCGAGGAACTGGCGCGCCTGCTTCATCTTGACCTGCAGGTCGTGGTCACCGGTCGCGGGGCGCACGCGCAGTTCCTTGACCTGGACCTGGTGCTGCTTCCGGCGGCTGGCCTGCTCCTTCTTCTTCTCCTCGTACTTGTACTTGCCGAAGTCCATGATGCGGCACACGGGGGGCCGCTGGTTCGGTGCGATCTCGACGAGGTCGAGTTCCTTCTTCAGCGCCAGCGCGAGTGCATCGGCCGTCTCCATGACGCCGAGCTGCTTGCCTTCCTCGTCGATGACGCGGACCTGACGGATGCGGATCTGGTGGTTGATACGCGGACCACGGTCGCCCGGGACGGGACGCCGCGAATCAGGCCTGCCGGACATGGATCCTCTTGGACTTCATCTGCACGTGGTACGGACTCCTCGGAGAAGGGACGACGGCGGCGACGCAACGGCGGGCCGCGCGGGCGGGGAAGGCTAGTTGCCGGACCCAGCGGCCGCAACCGCGGAACGCCAGCTCGGCACCGCCCCTGCGCGTGGCCGCGGCCACGGCCTGCCTGCTAGAGTGCGCGGCTGCCCCGGGCCCCGATCGGGCCCGGCCGCACATCCGCCATGACCAAGATCCTGTCCCGCACCGTTCCGCTGCTGCTCCTGTGCCTCGCCGTCGGCTGCAAGTCCGCCGAGGAGAAACGCGCCGAGAAGGAGGCCAAGCGCGCGGCCCAGGAAGCCGAGATGAAGGCGAAGATGCACGAGAACGTGCCCGCCGACTCGCCGCTGCAGAAGATCACGCTCGGCATGACCGAGAGCGAGGCCCAGACCGTGCTGGGCCCGCCGACGCAGACCAGCTCGCACATCACCGGCAAGCAGTTCAACCCGTTCCACTTCAGCGGCCGCGACACGATGCGCGTCGTCTACCACTGGAAGGGCGTCGGCCGCGTCGAATTCTCCCAGGGCAGCTGGGGCCAGCGCAACGGCGCCGTGCTCTGCATCCACAACGCGGAAGAGCCGTAGGCGCCGCCGCCAGGCTCGGACGCCAGGCTCAGACGAAGCCCGAGATCGCGACGTCGTCGCCGCACGGTTCGAACCGCACGTCGCGCAACTGCCAGGCTTCAGCCATGAACGGCCGCCCGTCGCCACCGACCGGCGTCGGCGCGAGCCGGCCGCCGATGATCTTCGGCGCCACGAACGCGAGCACCTGATCGACACAGTTCCAGGCCAGCATCTGCGCCACCAGCCCGCCGCCGCCTTCGACCAGGAGGCGCCGCAGCCCGCGCCGGCGCAGTTCGGCGAACGCGCGGCCGAGGTGCAGCCGGCGCGGCCCTTCGGCGGTCGGCACGTGCACGACCTGCACGCCGAGGTCCTGCAGGTGGCCGCTGCGGCGCGCGTCGACGTCCTCGCTGGCCAACAGCCACGTCGGCTGCTGCCGCGCGGTGCGCACCAGGTTGCTGTCGTCGTCGATCTCGCCGAGCGGGTCGACGACGATGCGGACCGGCTGCTTGCCCTCGACGTGCCGCACGGTGAGTTCCGGGTCGTCGATCTGGGCGGTGCGGAACCCCACCATCACGCCGCAGCAGCGCGCCCGCAGTTCGTGCGTGCGGCGCCGCGCTTCGGGACCGGAGATCCAGCGCGCCTCGCCGGTCGGCGCCGCGGTCTTGCCGTCGAGGGTCATCGCCCACTTGCACAGCGTCCACGGCCGGTCCAGCGCCAGCGCGCGCCGGAACGACGCCAGCGTCGATTCGCAGGCCGACGCCAGCACGCCGTCGAGCACCTCGACGCCGGCGGCCTCGAGCGCGGCGATGCCCTGGCGCCGGTGCCGCGCGTCGGGGTCGATCGCGCCGATCACGACGCGCTGCACGCCCGCCGCGACCAGCGCCTGCGCACACGGCTCGGTCTTCTTGCCGTGTTGCCCCTTCGGCGACGAGCACGGTTCGAGCGTCACGACGGCGGTGTCCGGCCGGCGGCCGTGCGCCGCGGCCTCGGCGAGGGCCATCGCCTCGGCGTGGCGGCCACCGAAGTACTCGTGCCAGCCGCGCCCGACCACGGCGCCGTCCTGCAGCAGCAGGCAGCCGACGCGCGGGTTCGGTTCGACCTCGGCGCGGCCGCGCTCGGCCAGCGCCAGCGCTTCCCGCATCAGCGCGTCGTAGTTCACGCGTGCCGTGCCTCGACCGGATCGTGCGCCGACGCCTCGGCCGCATCGGCGGGCAGCAGCTCGCCCACCACCGAGTGCGCCAGCGCTTCGGTGACCCGCACCGGCACGTAGGTGCCGACCAACGCCGTGTCGCTGGCGGCGAAGTGCACGAGGCGGTGGTGCACCGTGCGGCCGCTGAGCCGACCGGCGACCTTGCTCTCGCCCTCGACCAGCACCTCGACCGTGCGGCCGACCAGCGCGCGGTTCCGGGCCACCGTCAGTGCCTCCTGCGCCGCCAGCAGCACCGCGTTGCGGCGCTCCTTCTCGGCCTCGGGCACGTCGTCGGACCGTTCGGCCGCGACGGTGCCGGGGCGCGGCGAGTACTTGAACACGTAGCTCTGCGCGAACCCGACCCGCTGCAGGAACGCGACCGTGGCGTCGAAGTCCGCGGCCGTCTCACCGGGGTAGCCGACGATGAAGTCGCTGTGCAGTTCGTAGTCGGGCGCCCGCGCCAGCAGCTGCTCGACGCGCGCGAGGTAGCGTTCGACGGTGTAGCCGCGGCGCATCGCCTTCAGCACCGCGTTGCTGCCCGACTGCGCCGGCAGGTGCAGGTAGCGCGCCAGCTTCGGCAGCTCGGCCAGCGCCGCGATCAGCTCCGGCGACAGGAAGTTCGGGTGCGAAGTGATGAACGCGAGCCGCCGCAGCGACGGGATTTCGTGCAGCGCGCGCAGCAGCCGCGCCAGCGTCGCGTCCTGACCGGTCAGGTCGCGGCCGTAGGCGTTGACGGTCTGGCCGAGCAGCGTGATCTCGGTCACGCCGTCGTCGCACAGCCGCTGCGCCTCGTCGACGATGTCGGCGATCGGGCGCGACACCTCGTCGCCGCGCGTCGTCGGCACGATGCAGTAGCTGCACGGCATGTTGCAGCCGCGCATCACCGACACGAACGCCTGCGACCGGTGCGGCCGCACGCGCACGTCGCGGCGGATCGTGTCGCCGGAGACGCCCTGGTCGACCGACAGCACGCCGGCGCCGCCGACCTCGTGTTTGGTGCGCGCCGGCTCGCGTTCGGCGGCCAGGTGCAGGTTGCGTTCGAGCGCGCGCTCGACCGTCGCGTCGATGTCGCCGAACGCCGACGGTCCGACCACGAGGTCGACGTGCGGCATGCGCGACAGCAGGTAACGCTTGTGCTCCTGCGCCATGCAGCCGAGCACACCGACGACCAGTTCGGGCTGCTGGCGCTTGCGCAGCCGCAGCTTGCCGAGCTTCGACCAGACCCGGTCCTCGGCGTGCTGCCGCACCGAGCAGGTGTTCAGCAGCACGACGTCGGCCGAGGCTTCGTCGGCCGCGGCCTCGTAGCCGCGCTGGCGCAACCGGCTCTCGACCAGCTCACTGTCGAGCTTGTTCATCTGGCAGCCGTAGCTGGTCAGGTGGTAACGGCGGGCGGACATCGGGGGCGCCGAGTCTACGCCGGCGGCGCACGGAGGAAAGCGCGCAGCCGCTCGCGCGGCGCCGCGACCGCACGTATTGGCGCCATGCCACAGACGCGCCGCTCGTTCCTCGCCACGTCGTCCGTCGCCGCCGCCGCCGCCGTCACCGGGGTGCGCGCCGCCCCGCGGGTGCCGCCGCCCCACCGCCGCGGCAAGCGCATCCTGGTGCTCGGCGGCACCAGCTTCGTCGGTCCGGCGGTCGTGCGCCCGGCGCTGGCGAACGGCCACACGGTCACGCTGTGGAACCGGGGTCGCACCAACCCCGGCCTGTTCCCCGAGGTCGAACACCTGCGCGGCCAGCGCCGCCGGCCGCGCGCCGATCGGCCGAAGGACCCGCCGCAGGACCTGTCGGCGCTGGTCGGACGCAAGTGGGACGCCGTCGTCGACACCAACGGCTACTTCACCGGCGAGACCGAGGACGTGTGCAAGGTGCTGGCCGGCAACGTCGACCAGTACGTCTACATCAGTTCGCTGTCGGTCTACCGGACGCTCGAGCAGGACGCGACGCCGGTCGACGAGCAGAGCCCGCTGTGCGAGTGCGCCGACAAGTACGTGCAGCACATGGGCGAGAACGGCGAGTTCTACGGCGCCCTGAAGCGCTACTGCGAAGACGCGGTCGCGGCCGCGTTCCCCGACGGCGCGTCGCTGGTGCGGCCCGGCTACATCGTCGGTCCCGAGGACCCGAGCGACCGCTTCACCTACTGGCCGGCGCGGCTGCAGCGCGGCGGCGAGTGCCTGGCGCCCGGCGCGGCCGACAACGAACTGCAGTTCATCGACGTGCGCGACCTCGGCGCCTGGATCGTGCGCCTGATCGAAGGCCGCCACACCGGCGCGTTCAACGCGGTCGGTTTCGACGGCCGCATCTCGACGGCCGAGTTCCTGCACACCGGCAAGGGCACGCTGAACCACGGCTGCACGTTCACGTGGGTCGACGACGCCTTCCTGGTCGAGAACGGTGTCTCGCCGTGGGAAGAGATGGGCTGCTGGACGCCGACCGCGAAGAACGGCCACGCGGCCAACGCCCGCGCGATCGCCACCGGCGCCACGTTCCGGCCGATCGCCGAGACCATCCGTGACACCGCCGCCTGGGTGCGCGACGGCCGCGGCGACCGCGAGTGGCGCGCCGGCATGAAGGCCGAACGCGAACGCGAGCTGCTGGCGAAGTGGCGCGCCCGCTGATGCGCTGCGGCGGATGAGCCGTACGTGGCCCGGCGATCGCGGCCGGGTCATACTGCCGGACATGGCCACCACCCGACCGCACCACACCTTCACTGCGCTGTTCCTCGCCGTCACCGCTGCGCCGCTCGCGGCACAGAATCTGTCGCTGGACAAAGTCGGCGGCTCGCTCGGTGGCCCGACGACGCTGCCGATCCTGGGCCAGCCGAACGAGTTCTACGCGCTCGCGGTCGACCTCTGGGAAGAACCGACGCCGCTGCCGGCGTACGGCGTCACGATGGACATTCCGCTGCGGCTCGTCGACCTGTCGTTCGCGATCCCGGGTTGGGTCGGCACGACCAACGGCACCGGCGCCGCGACACCCGCGGTGGTGATTCCGGACGATCCGTTCTTCGCGCAGTTCACCTATTCGTTCCAGGTGCTCGGCGGCGGCGGTCCGTGGCGCACGTCGAACCTCGTGCGCGTGACGCCGCAGCACACCGGCACGTGGCTGGAGCCGCTGAACCAGCCGCCAGTGCCGATCGCCGGTGGCACGACCGCGGTCGCGCCGAACAAGGAGCTGTTGTTCGTCGGCGGCTCAGGGCCGGTCGCGCAGCGCTACAAGTCGCGCACCGAGGAATGGGAAGCCGCCGGCGTGACGTTCGGCGTCGGCCTGTTCTCGCAGAGCACCGGCCTGCCGGACGGCCGCGTGCTGTTCACCGGCGGGCTCGACCTGACGACCGGCCAGACCACCGCGGCGGCCGCGGTCTACGATCCGGTCGCGCAGACGACGACGACGCTGTCGATGGCGTCGCCGCGGGCCGGCCACGGCGCGTCACTGATGGGCAACGGCAAGGTGCTGATCACCGGCGGCCTGTCGGCGCTCGACCTGGCCAACCCGCTGTCGCTGTTCACCGGCCTGCTCGGCTCGACCGAGATCTTCGACCCGGCCACCAACACGTTCGCGCCGGGCCCGAACATGCTCGAGGCACGCGCGCTGCACACCTCGACCACGCTGACCAATGGCCAGGTGCTGGTCGCCGGTGGCATCAGCCTGCTGCCGATCCTGAACCTGCCGACGGTCTCGGCCACGGCCTACCGCTTCAACCCGAACACCAACAGCTTCGGCCTGCCGTCGTTCTTCAGCGGCGGCCGCTTCCTGCACTCGGCCGCGCCCACCAGCGACGGCAAGGTGCTGCTGGTCGGCGGTCTGAACCTCGACTTCACGACGTTCCTGACCACCGGCAACATCGCCGACCTCGTGCTGACGACGCGCACCGACTGCCAGCTGTTCACGCCGTCGTTCCTGGGCGGCTTCGGCACATTCGCGACCGTGAACGGCATGCAGGTCGGCCGCGCCGGCGCCGCGGTCGCGCCGCTGCCGAGCGGCGGCGCGCTGATCGTCGGCGGCTTCCAGCTGACGATCGACGTGCCGACGTCGACGTTCGGCTTCGTGCCGACCGAGACCTGCGACCGCTTCGCCCAGGGTCCGAACTCGATCGCGCCGACCGGCAGCATGGCCGCGCCGCGGTTGTTCCCGGTCGCGGTGAACCTGCCCGACGCCACGGTCCTGGTGGTCGGCGGTGGCCCGACCGCGACCGAGATCTACCAGTACTGAGCAGCCCGCGGCGCGCCGCCTCAGCACTGCGCGCCGCCCACACGACCCTTGCCGCCGGGTATCGTGCGGCCCAAGCGTGGACGTGTCGCTGCCGAGTTCCTGCGTACCGATCTTCCCGTTGCCGGGGGCGTTCCTGTTCCCGCATCAGGTGCTGCCGCTGCACGTGTTCGAGCCGCGGTACCGCCAGATGGTCGGCGACCTGCTCGATGGCCCCGGGCGGCTCGTGATCGGCACGCAGCGCACGCGCGGCCGCGACGCGAACGGCGAACCGGACCTGCTGCCGGTGGCCGGGCTCGGTGAGATCCTGCGGCACGAACGGCTCGCCGACGGTCGCTACCAGATCCTGGTGCTCGGCCTGTCGCGGGTGCGCTTCGTCGAGGTGCCGAGCGACCGCCTCTACCGGCAGGTGCGCTGCGCGCCGTTCGTCGAGATCGCTGCCGACGACGTCGAAGTCGCCGACCTGACGCGCCGTCTGCGCGAGGCGACCAGCGCCCGCCTGCAGCAGCCGCTGCCGCTGCCGGAATCGGCGCCGCCGGGCCTGCTGGCCGACCTGCTGCTGCAGACGCTGGGCGCCCCGCAGGCCGTGGTCGAGCGCGCCTTCGCGGAGCCCTCGGTGTCACGGCGCGCGCGGCTCGTGCTGCAGGCCGCCGAGCACGGCACCGGCGGCGGCGAGGCGGCGGCCGGCGACTAGGCAGCTTGCCCGGAACTCCGGGGCGGCTACCGTGCCCCGATGCTCCCGAACCGCTCGCTCGCGACGGCGCCCACCCGGATCTACATGGTCGGCGCTCACGCCACCGGCAAGACCACCCTGGCCCGCTGGGTGCGGGACCACTACGGCGTGCCGATGATCGCCGAAGTCGCGCGTGGCGTGCTGGCGGAGATGGAAGCGCGTCTCGACACGCTGCGCACCGACATCGACCTGGTCAACCGCTACCAGCGCGAGGTGTTCCATCGCCAGATCGAGGCCGAGCACAAGGTCGCGGGACCGTTCGTCAGCGACCGCGCGTTCTGCAACCTGGCCTACGCGGCGCACCACTCGACGATCCTCGGCGACGTGTTCCGCGACCGGCGCCTTGGCGACTACATGAAGTGGGTGCGCGAGGGCCTGGTGTTCTTCCTGCGCCCGCACCGCGAACTGGTGATCGCCGACGGCGTGCGCGCCGGCCTCGAATGGGAGGAAGTCGTGCGCATCGACGGCATGGTCAAGCTGCTGCTCGAAGTGTTCGACGTGCCCTACATCCCGGTCGAGTCGCTGTCGATGCAGGAGCGGGTGCGGCTGGTCGAACGCGTGCTGGACCTGGCCGGCTTCGCGCCCCTCGGCGGTGCGCCCGGCACCGACCACGCGGCAGTGACGCCGCCCGCGGCGGACCGCGCCCGCAACTGACGTCCCGCCGCGCACCGGCGGTCCCCGAAGCCACCGCCCTCGGCCAGGCACGGTCCCTACAGCCGAAGGGCCCGCCGTAGCGAGCCCTTCGGTCGAGCCGGCGTGCGGGAGCACACCGGCCACTGCAGTGGTAGCGCTACGCAGCGATTACCACTCGTCGCCACCGTGGTCGTCGCGACCGCCGCGGCCACCGCCGCCACGGCCACCGCCGCCGCCACCGCCACCGTAGCCGCCGCGGCCACCGCCGCCACGACCGCCGCCGCCGCCACCGTAGCCGCCGCGGCCACCGCCGCCGCCGCCGCCACCGTAGCCGCCGCGACCACCACCGCCGCCGCCGCCGCCGAAGCCGCCGCGGCCACCACCGCCGCCGCCGCCGAAGCCGCCACGGCTGCCTTCCTGGCGCGGTTGCGCCTCGTTCACGCGCAGCGGACGGCCGTCGACGTCGGCGCCGTTCATGGCGGCGATCGCGTTCTGCGCGTCCTGCTCGGTTGCCATTTCGACGAACGCGAAGCCACGCGAACGGCCGGTGTCCCGGTCGAGCATGATCTTCACTTCCGTCACCTGTCGCCCATCGCCTTCGAACGCGGCGCGGAGGGAGTCCTCCGTGGTCTGGAAGGAGAGGTTGCCAACGTACAGTCTCGTACCCATCTGACGATCACTTCACCCTTTGCTCTGATGCCGCACCAGCGGAGAAAGGGCCAAGCCCCTGGTGCCAACGAACTGGGAAAAGCGAGCTCTGCAGGGGTTCCCGATCGATCTGCGAAAACAGGCGGACCAACCAAAGCGCGCCCGAGGAGGTCGCAAGTGGCGGGAACGATCGCTGGCGGACCGCTTCTGCGCAAGCCGGGAGGCGAATTTCGTGCGCCAGGGGAAGGTGGCGCCCCCCACCCGGGTTGCTATGGTGCGCCGTCCCCCTCGCCGGACCGCATGCAGTACGGATTCGTCCTCGACCAGCGCCGATGCATCGGCTGCCACGCCTGCACCACCGCCTGCAAGTCCGAGAACGAGGTGCCGATCGGCGACTTCCGGACCTGGGTCAAGTACACCGAGGTCGGCGCGTTCCCGACCGTGCGCCGGCACTTCGCGGTGCTGCGCTGCAACCAGTGTACGTCGGCCCCGTGCGTCACGATCTGTCCGGTCACGGCGCTGCACAAACGGCCCGATGGCATCGTCGACCTGGACAAGGACGTCTGCATCGGCTGCAAGGCCTGCATGCAGGGGTGCCCGTACGACGCGCTCTACCTGAACGACGACACCGGCGGCGCCGAGAAGTGCCACTTCTGCGCCCACCGCGTCGAGCAGGGACTGAAGCCGGCCTGTGAGGTGGTCTGCCCCGAGACGGCGATCGTCAGCGGCGACCTGCACGACCCGAACAGCCCGGCGAGCCGGCTGTTGGCCGAGGTGCCCGGCGCCGTCGCGCGGCGCGTCGAACAGGGCACCGGCCCGAACGTGTTCTACCTCGGCGCCCACCCGGCGACGCTGGAGCCGGGCACGGCGCAGGAGCCCGACATGTACCTGTGGAGCGACCGGCGCCTGCCGAAGGTGCCGCTGTCGCCCGAAGACGAGGCGCGCTTCTACCGACCCGACGCGCGCACCGCGCTCGACGTCGACCACAAGGTGCACTGGGGCTGGAAGGTGTCGGCCTACCTGGTCACCAAGGGCATCGCCGCCGGCGCCGCGCTGTGGGCGCCGTTCGTCGCGTTCATGGGCGCGGACGGCGCCGTGCGCGACTACCTGCCGGAACTGCTGGCGCTGGTGTTCCTGGCGGTCACCAACGTGCTGCTGGTCGCCGACCTGAAGCGGCCGCACAAGTTCCTGTCGATCGTGCTGCGGCCCAACACGCGCAGCTGGCTGGTCAAGGGCGCCTGGGTGCTGATGGCGTTCGGCGCGATCACGACCGCGATCGTCGCGGCGCGGCTGCTCGGTCTGCACGCGCTGGCCGACGGGCTGCGCTGGACCAACCTCGTGACCGGCTCGCTGACCGCGGCCTACACGGCGTTCCTGTTCGCGCAGTGCGAGGGCCGCGACCTGTGGCAGCGCACGCGGCTGTTGCTGCCGCACCTGATGGTGCAGGCGCTCGCGCTCGGCGGCATGGCGCTGCTGCCGTTCGTGCCGGACCTGCGCCTCGCTCTGTTCGTGCTGGCGATGGCGGTCGTGCACCACGGGCTCGGCCTGTTCGAGCACCTCGGCCACCACGAGACGGCGAACGCGCGCATGGCCGCGGCGCTGCTGCCGCGCGTGCCGGCGTGGCCCGGCACCCGGCTCGGCGCGTTCCATGCCGGCATGGCGACGTCGACGGCGGCTGCCGTGCTGGCGCTGCTGCTGCTCGCGGTCGGCGCCGGGGCGCCGGCGTCGCTGGCGCTGTGCGCGGTGCTGCTGTGGGGCGGCCTGTTCCTCTACGAACAGGCCTACGTGCGCGCGGGCCAGCTGCCGCCGCTGTCGTGACGCTGCACGCCAACCACGCCGGCACCAGCTGGCCCAAGCCCGCGCCCGTGGTCGCGGCGGTGCGCGCGGCGCTCGAACTGCCGATCGAACAGCACGGCGCCTGCTACGCCGCCGCGCACGGCGCGATCGCGGCGGCGCTGGACTTGCCGGCCCCCGAACGCCTGCTGCTGACGTCGTCGTGCACCCAGGCGCTGGCGCTCGCGCTCGGCGACCTGCCGTGGCAGGCCGGCGACACAGTCGTGACGTCGAGCCTCGAGCACCACGCGCTGGCACGACCGGTGCAGAAGCTCGTGCACGAACGCGGCGTGCAGCACGTCGCGGTCCCCTACCGACCGGGCACGCCGTTCGACCTCGACGCGTTGGCCGCCGCGCTGCGCCGCGGCCGCGTGCGGCTGGTCGCCTGCACCGGCGCCTCGAACGTGACCGGCGAACTGCTGCCGCTGGCCGAGATCACAGCGTTGGCCCACGCCCACGGCGCACTGGTGCTGCTCGACGCGGCGCAGCTCGCCGGCACCGTGCCGCTCTCGGTCCGCGCGCTCGGCGTCGACCTCGCCGTGTTCGCCGGCCACAAGGGCCTGCAGGGGCCGCTCGGCATCGGCGGCTTCTGGGCCGCGCCGAGCGTGGCGTTCGCGTGTCCGGCCGCGGTCTGCGAGCTGCACCGCGACGGCGGCGCGGCGGCGCCGTTCGCGACCTATCCGGGCTTCTGCGATGTCGGCTCCGTGAACCTGCCGGCCGCGCACGGCCTCGCCGCCGGCTGCGCCTGGCTCGCCGCCGCGCCGGCCGCCGTGCGCGAACGGCCACGGGTGCTCGCGCGCCAGCTGCGCGCGGCGCTGCGCGACCGCCCGGGCTGCCGCGTGCTCGGCGGCGACGGCCCGCACACCGGCACCGTCGCGGTCGTGCTCGACGCGCTGCCGCTGGCGCGCGCCGAAGCCCACTTCGCGGCGCACGGCATCACGGTGCGCGCCGGCAGCCATTGTGCGCCAATGGCGCTGGCCGCACTCGGCACGCCGCAAGGTGTGCTGCGGCTCTCGTTCGGACCGGGCAACGCCGCGACCGACGCCGACGCGGTGCTGGCGGCGATCGACGCGGCCCGGGCCTGACCGCAGCCGGTGCGGAACGCGGCGGCTGTGCGGTTCGGCACGGCCCGCCGGCGCCGCGCACCTCTTCAACCCGGCGCGCCAGGTCCCTATCCTGTTGCGCCGCTCGCGCGCCCCGGCGCCGGCCACCCCGACATGTCCAGCACGCCTTCCGCCTTCCCCCGCCACGACATCTTCGAACGCCGCCACCTCGGCCCGCGCGACGCGGAGCTGACCGCGATCCTGCAGACGCTCGGCTGCAGCTCGCTCGACGATCTGTGCGACCGGGCGATCCCGAAGAGCATCCGCTGGCAGGGTGAACTGCAGACGCCGGCGGCGCGCAGCGAACGCGACGTGCTGGCCGAACTGACCGCGCTGGCCGCCGAGAACCGCGTGCTGCGCAGCTACCTCGGCATGGGCTACCACGGCACGCTGACACCGGCCGTGATCCAGCGCAACGTGCTCGAGAACCCGGGCTGGTACACGCAGTACACGCCGTACCAGGCCGAGATCTCGCAGGGCCGCATGGAGGCGCTGCTGAACTACCAGACGCTGGTGCTCGACCTGACCGGACTCGAGGTCGCGAACAGCTCGCTGCTCGACGAAGCGACCGCGGCGGCCGAGGCGATGACGCTGTGCCACCGGCTGCACGGCAACGACGCGGCGCGCACGTTCTTCGTCGATCGCAACTGCCACCCGCAGACGATCGCGGTCGTGCAGCAGCGCGCCGAGCCGCTCGGCATCGAGGTGCAGGTCGGCGACCACCGCAGCACCGTGTTCACGGCCGCGCACTTCGGGGGGCTGCTGCAGTACCCGGGCACCGACGGCCGCGTCGAGGACCTGACGCCGACGATCGATCGCATCCACGCCACAGGCGGCTACGCGACCGTGGCGGCCGACCTGCTGTCGCTGTGCGTGCTGAAGTCGCCCGGCGAGATGGGCGCCGACGTCGCCTGCGGCAGCTCGCAGCGCTTCGGCGTGCCGCTCGGCTACGGCGGCCCGCACGCGGCGTTCATGGCCGCGAAGAAGCCGTTCGTGCGGCAGCTGCCGGGCCGCATCGTCGGCATGACCGTCGACGCGACCGGCGCGCCGGCGCTGCGCCTGGCGCTCGGCACGCGCGAACAGCACATCCGCCGCGAGAAGGCGACCTCGAACATCTGCACGGCGCAGGTGCTGCTGGCCGTGATGGCCAGCATGTACGCCGTCTACCACGGTCCCGACGGCCTGCGCGCGATCGCCGACCGGATCCGCGCCCAGACCGAGACGCTGGCCAAGGGCCTGGCGTCGCTCGGCCACCGCGTGCAGGACGGCGTGCGCTTCGACACGATCCGCGTCTGGCCCAAGGACGCGCGCCAGGTGCTCGCCAACGCGCTGCAGAAGGGCATCAACCTGCGCGACTTCGGCGACGGCAGCCTCGGCGTGTCGCTCGACGAAACGGTCGAGACCACCGACCTGCAGGACGTGTTCGCGGCGTTCGGCGGCAGCCCGCTGCAGCTGCCGCTCGACCCGGTGCCGCCGAGCCTCGGCGCGCTGGCGCGCACCAGCGCCTGGCTGACGCACCCGGTGTTCCACCAGTACCACAGCGAACACGAACTGCTGCGCTACCTGCACCGGCTGCAGCACAAGGACCTGTCGCTGACCACCTCGATGATCCCGCTCGGCTCCTGCACGATGAAGCTGAACGCGACCGCCGAGATGTACCCGGTGTCGCTGCCGGGCTTCGGCGCGCTGCACCCGTTCGCGCCGCTCGATCAGGCCAAGGGCTACAAGAAGCTGTTCGACAACCTGTCGCGCTGGCTCGGCGACGTCACCGGCTTCGCCGGCTGCTCGCTGCAGCCGAACGCCGGCTCGCAGGGCGAGTACGCGGGCCTGTCGGTGATCCGCGCCTACCACCGCAAGAACGGCCAGGAGCAGCGCGACGTCTGCCTGATCCCGAGCAGCGCGCACGGCACCAACCCGGCCAGCGCGGCGATGTGCGGCATGAAGGTCGTGGTCGTCGCCTGCGACGAAGACGGCAACATCGACCTCGGCGACCTGCAGAAGAAGCTCGCCGAGCACAAGGACCGGCTGTCGACCCTGATGGTCACCTACCCGTCGACGCACGGCGTGTTCGAGGAGGCGATCAAGACGATCTGCCGCCTCGTGCACGAACACGGCGGCCAGGTCTACATGGACGGCGCCAACATGAACGCGCAGGTCGGCCTGCTGCGCCCGGGCGACCTCGGCGCCGACGTCTGCCACCTGAACCTGCACAAGACGTTCTGCATCCCGCACGGCGGTGGCGGCCCCGGCATGGGGCCGATCTGCTGCGCCGCGCACCTGACGCCGTTCCTGCCCGGCCACCCGGTCGTGCGCACCGGCGGCCAGCACGCGATCGGCCCGATCAGCGCCGCGCCGTGGGGCAGCGCGTCGATCCTGACCATCAGCTACGCCTACATCGCGATGATGGGCCCGGACGGCCTGCGCCGCGCGACGCAGGTCGCGATCGCCAACGCGAACTACATCGCCAGCCGGCTGCAGGGCCACTACCCGGTGCTCTACACCGGCCAGAACGGCATGGTCGCGCACGAGTGCATCGTCGACGTGCGGCAGCTGAAGGCGAGCTCCGGCATCGAGGTGTCCGACATCGCCAAGCGGCTGATGGACTACGGCTTCCACGCGCCGACGATCAGCTTCCCGGTGGCCGGCACGATGATGATCGAGCCGACCGAGAGCGAGTCGAAGGCCGAACTGGACCGCTTCTGCGACGCGCTGATCGCGATCCGCGACGAGATCCGCGAGATCGAACAGGGCAAGCTCGACAAGCTCGACAACCCGCTGAAGAACGCCCCGCACACGGCCGCGGCAGTCACCGCCAGCGAATGGCGGCACGGCTACTCGCGCGAACGGGCGGCCTTCCCGGCGCCGTGGACCCGCGTGCACAAGTACTGGCCGACCGTCGCGCGCGTCAACGACGTGCACGGCGACCGCAACCTGGTCTGCGCCTGCCCGCCGGTCGACAGCTACGCGTGACGCTGGTTTCGGCCGCGGCGGCTGTCCACAATCCTGCGCCGGCCCGCACGTAGCTGCGGGCCGCGGGGCCGCCGTGTCGGCGCCCCACCTCCTGCCCATGACCTCGAACACCCCCGCGCCTTCCCTGACGCCGGCCGCACCGGTCGAGAGCGTGATCATCCGGCCGTGGCCGAAGATCGTGTTCCTCTACCCGTCGTTCGTCGTCGCGACCGTGTTCTTCCTGCTGTCGTGGCTCGGGCTGGTCGGGCCGACCGTGCTCGGCAACACCTTCATGCTGGTGTTGCTGATGAACCTGATGATCTTCTCGTTCGACTTCTCGCGCATCAAATCGATCACGCTGGTGATCGGCATCGTCGCGGCGGTGCTGCTGGTGCTGTGGGTCGACAACAAGTGGGACCTGACCAGCTTCCTCGGCCGCGTGTTCGGCTCGATCGACATCCAGATGAACACGGCGTTCTACGGCTTCCTGAGCGCCGGCCTCGGCTTCCTGCTGCTGGTCGTGTTCGTCAACAGCCGGTTCCACTACTACGAGGTCAACGCGCGCGAGATCCTGCACCACCACGGCTACCTCGGCGACATCCAGCGCTGGTCGACCGAGGGGCTCGAGATGAACAAGGAGATCTACGACGTCGCCGAGTACCTGCTGCTGCGCAGCGGCCGCCTGATCTTCCAGCCGGCCACCAGCAAGAAGGCGATCGTGCTCGACAACGTCGCCGCCGTGAACCGCATCGAGAAGTCGGTCAACGACCTGCTCAGCGTCGTCGCGGTGCGCCTCAACCAGCAGCCTGGTCCGGGCTAGTCGGCCTTGGCGCGCGTCCTGGTCGCGGTCGGCTCGTGCAGCGACGCCTTCGGGCTCGCGCCCCTCGTGCACGCCTGCCGCGCGGCGCACTGGACCGTCGACGTCGCCTGGTTCGGCGATGCCGACGGCGCGCGCGACGCCGCGGCGCTGGGGCTGCGGCCGACCACCTCCGGCGCGGCGCTGCCCGAGCAGACCGGAGCCCGTCGCGACGCCGCGGCGATCGACTTCCTGGCGCGCACCGCCGAACTGCTGCCGCCGGACCTGGTCGTGACGACCGGCCACGGCACGCTGGCACGCGCGGCCGGCACCTGGAGCCTCGATGCCGGCGTGCCGCTCGTGCGCGTCGACGCCGGCCAGCGCAGCGGCGACGCTGCCGATCGCACCGAGCGCCGGCGCCGCGCGGCCGACCACGCGGCGACGCACTGGTGCGTGGCCACCGACCTGCAGCAGCTCGAACTCGCGCGCGAGGGCCTGCCCACGAGCCGCATCCACACGGTCGGCAGCCTGCTGCCGGCCGCACTGGCGGCCTTGGGCGCACCGGCGCCGGTGCCGCCGTTCGTCTGGCTCGCGCTCGAACACGCCGACGCCGGCGCGGACGCCACGGCGCTAGGCGAACTGCTGGCCCGGGTCGCCGCGGCCGCGCGCGCGCACGGCCTGCCGGTGCACGCCGCCGCTCCGGGGCTCGCGCCGGCGCTCGACCGGCTGGCGATCGAGCTGCCGGCCGGCATCGAACTGCGCCGCAACCTCGACGCGCGCGGCCAGCTCGACGCCGCCCGCCGCGCACGCGTCCTGGTCACCGACAGCGCCGGCTACCAGGCTCTCGCCGCGGTCGCCGGCGTGCCGTGCCTGCTCGCCGCGGTGACAACCGCGCGGCCCGAGACCGTGCGGTCGGGCGCGAGCCAGCTGGTCGGCGCGCGCGGCGAACGGCTGCCCGAGGCCTTCGACCGGGCGCTGCAGCGCCAGCCGGCACCGCATCCGTACGGCGACCGCGACGCCGCGGCGGCGATCCGCGCGGTGCTCGACGCGATCGTCGCGGCGCCGGACGACGCGAGGCCGACGCCCGCCCCCGCACCCGCCGGCGCCGGCCCGACGCTGCCCAGTGACGGCGACCACACCGGTCGCACGCTCGGCGACGACGAGGTCGCGCTGGTCGCCGTCGCGATCCGCAGCGGCACGCTGAACTCGACGCGCGGCACGTTCGTGACCGCGTTCGAACGCGCGTTCGCGCGCTGGCTCGGCACGCGCCACGCGATCGCCTGCAACAGCGGTTCGATGGCCGTGCACGCGGCGATCGCAGCACTCGGGCTCCAGCCCGGCGACGAAGTCGTCACGACGCCGATCACGGACATGGGCGCGCTGACGCCGATCCTGTACGAGGGCGCCGTGCCGGTGTTCGCCGACGTCGACCCGACCACGCGCAACGTCACGGCCGCGACGATCGCGGCGCAGCTCACCCTTCGCACGCGCGCGATCGTCGTCACGCACCTGTTCGGCCTGCCCTGCGACCTGGCAGCGATCCTGGCGCTGGCCCGAGCGCGCAACCTGCCGGTGATCGAAGACTGTGCGCAGGCGTTCGGCGCCACGATCGGCGACCGCAAGGTCGGCACGTTCGGGCGCATCGCGTCGTTCTCGCTGCAGCAGGGCAAACACATCACGACCGGCGAGGGCGGCATCGTCGCCACCGACGACGACGCGCTGGCGCGGCGGCTGTTCCTGTTCGTCAACAAGGCGTGGGGCTACGGCGATCCGAAGCCCGACCACACCTTCCCGGCGCTGAACGGCCGCCTCAGCGAACTGCAGGGCGCCGTCGCGCTGGCGCAGCTGCCGAAGCTCGACGACGTCGTGCGGCGGCGGCGCGCGGTGGCAGCCGACCTGCGCGCGCGGCTCGCCGCGGTGCGCGGCCTGCGGCTGCCCGACGACCCGCCGTACGGCACGCACGCGTACTGGAAGTTCGCGTTCGACGTCGACGCCGGCGTGCTGCCCGGCGGCGCGCTCGCGCTCGGCAAGCGCATGCAGCAGGCCGGCATCAACTGCGTGCCGCGCTACGTGCAGAAGCCCGCGTTCGAGTGCGCGCTGTTCCAGGACTGGCGCCGCGCGCCGGTGACCTGGCTGCCGCTGCAGCACAACCCGCGCCGCGACGGCCCGATGCCGCCGTTCACGCGCGACGGCTACCCCGGCGCCACGGCCGGCCTCGAGTCCGTCGTCGTGCTGCCGATCAACGAGCGCTACCGGCCCGACGACACCGCGCGCGTCGCGGCCGCGATCGCGGCGGCAGCCGAGGACCTCGCGCGTGGCTGACGGCCTGCGGGTCGCCTTCGTCGGTTGCGGCGCGATCGCGCGCAGCCACGCCGAGGCGCTGCCGGCCGTGCCGGCGCTGCAGCTGGCGGCGGTTGCCGACCCCGATCCGGCCGCGCGCGCGGCGATCGCCGGCGGCCGCGTGCCCGCGTTCGCGTCGCTCGACGAACTGCTCGCCGCACGGCTGCCGCTGCACGCGGCGCTGGTGCTGACGCCGCCGCACCTGCACGAACCGCAGGCGGCGCGGCTGCTGGCCGCCGGCCTGCACGTGTTGTGCGAGAAGCCGCTGGTGCCGACGGCCGCCGCGGCCGAGCGCCTGTTCGCCGTGGCGCGCGCCGCCGATCGCCGGCTCGTGCTGGCCAGCAAGTTCCGCCACGGCGCCGACGTCGCCGCCGCGCGCGCGCTGCTGGCGGAAGCGGCCATCGGCCCGCTGCGCCGCTACGAGAACGTGTTCGCCGGCCGCGTCGCGATGGCCGGCCGCTGGCAGGCCGACCCGCTGCGCTCGGGCGGCGGCGTGCTGATGGACAACGGCCCGCACGTCGCCGACCTGGCGCGCTGCCTGCTCGGACCGCTGGCGCGCGTCGCGGCCACGTGCCCGCCACCGGCGCCGGGGCTCGTGGTCGAGGACACCGTGCACCTGCAGTTCACCAGCGCGGCCGGCGTACTCGGCACCGCGGACCTGTCGTGGCGCGTGCCGTTCGCGCAGCCGTGGTACGTGCGCCTCAGCGGCGACGACGGCGCGATCGAACTCGGCTGGCAGCAGTCGCGCTGGCGCCGCCACGACGCCGACTGGCAGGTGCTCGGCCGCGGCTACGACAAACGCGCTGCGTTCGCGGCGCTGCTGGCCGACTTCGCCGCCGCCTGCACCGGCACGCGGGCGCCGAGCCCGACCGCCGACGACGCTGCTGCCGCGGTTCGCTTCGTCGCCGCGGCCTACCGCGCCGCGCAGTCGGGCACCTGGTGCGACGTCGGCGACGCGACGCTTCCGTGACCGGCGCGGGCCGCGCATGATCGAGGCGATGTCCGACCCGCAGCCGCCCCGCGTCCACCCGTCCGCGCTGGTCGAGCCGGGCGTGACGATCGGCGCCGGCACGTCGATCTGGGACGGCGTGCACCTGCGGCACGGCGCGCAGATCGGCCGTTCGTGCATCGTCGGCGAGAAGACCTACGTCGCCTACGACGTCCGCATCGGCGACCTCGTCAAGCTGAACGCCTGCGTCTACGTTTGCGCCGGCGTCACGATCGAGGACGGCGTCATGGTCGCGGCGCACACCGTGTTCACGAACGAACTGGCGCCGCGCGCCGCCGATGCCGACCTGCGCGCGCCGCTGCCGAGCAGCCCAACCGCGGCGACGTTGACCACCGTCGTGCGGCGCGGCGCGTCGATCGGCGCCAACTGCACGATCGGCCCGGGCCTCGAGCTCGGCGCGTTCTGCATGGTCGGCATGGGCAGCGTGGTGACGCGGTCGGTGCCGCCGCACGCGCTGGTGCTCGGCAACCCGGCGCGTCTCGCCGGCGTCGTGTGCCGGTGCGGCGCGCGGCTGGCCAGCGCCGTGCGCGGCGCCGTGCCGACCGGCGTCTACCGCTGCGGCTGCGGCCGCGCCGTGCGCTGGTCGCCGGCGGCGGGCGGCAGCGACGCGTGACGCGCTACGGCGCGTACTGGATCGGCAGGCAGTAGTTCCACTTGTTCCAGCGGCCGCTGTCCGACAGCGTGCCGAGCAGCAGACCGCCGTACTGCAGCGCCCGCGTGCGCACCGACAGGTCGCCGGTCATGACCGCCAGATGGTGCAGGCCGCCGATCAGGAACGTGTGCGCGCCGCCGAGCGGGTGGTCGCCCCAGTGGATGCCGAACGGCAGGCTGTCCCAGTGGTTGGCCGGCACCGGCACCAGGTTGTGGCTGGCCGGCACGTAGTAGCGCAGGCCGTTGGCGACGAAGCCGAAGTTCGTCGTGTTCACGTTGGTGACCCACGAGTACTGCACGCAGTCGACGACGTCCTCGGCGATCTCGAGCAGCTTCGCGTCGCCGAAGAACTTGTAGGCGCCCAGATAACCGTAGAGCACCGCGCCGTGCTGCCACGGCATGAAGAACTCGTGGTCGTACGGATACCCGGTCGACGGGTAGTTGCCCTGGAACATCAGGGCCTTGCTCGGATGGTTCTTCTTGCGCTGCACGTCGACGATCTCGTGCACGCGGCGCAACGCGTACTGCTTCAGCGCGTCGTCGCCGGTCGCGAGCCAGCACTGCACGAACCCCTGCATGCACCAGCCCTCGGCGCGCGCCGGCTGCACGCCGGCCGTGTAGTAGGTCTGCAGGCGCATCAGGCCCTTCAGGCTCTGGCCGAGCTGGCGCAGCTCTTCCTTGGCCCACGCATCGCCGCTCAAGGTCCAGTAGTCGAACACGTGGTCGCAGCTCCAGTGTTCGTGGTCGAACGGCTCCCAGCCGTGGGCCGGATGCTGCCCGGCGCTGAACTGGCGGTAGGCCGGATACGGGTCGGCGTTCGCCAGCGCGCGGCGGCCCAGCGACTCGCCGGGCACCAGCAGCAGCGGCGTGCCGCCCCACAGCAGGATGCCCTGCTCGGCGCCGACCTGCAGGTTCCACAAATGGTACGGCCGCATCGCCTGTGCCCAGGCGAGCTGCTCGAGCTTCTGCAGCAGCTTCGGATACTGGCCCTGGATCGCGTGCGCGAGGTCCGGCGTCAGCGCCTGGTTGCGCGGCGTGCCGGTGGCTGCCGTCGCGGCGACGTCGCCGCGCAGCCCCCAGGTACCGAAGTGGTTCGCGCCGGCCCAGCTGAAGTACTCGCCTTCGGCGAGCTGCCGGCCGTTCACGGGCCCCGGAATCGGCCCGCCGAGCAGGCCGGCGGCGGCCGTGAGCTGCCACGTCTGCTGCTTCGCCAGCGGATAGAGCGGCTGCAGCTGCATCGCGGTCGCGGTCTGCTGCCAGGTCTGCGCGTCGGTCGTGGCGGCGCCGGCCGGTTCGAACCGCAGCACGAAGCGGTAGCGGCGCGTCTGCGCGTCGCCGATCCAGGTGTCCTGCATCACGACGAACGAGGTGAAGCCGTCGCCGGTGGTCTGTGGCGCCGCGATTGCCTCCTGCGTCGCGCGGTACGGCAGCACGCCGGTCGCGCCCTTGCACAGGAAGCGCGCCTCCTTGACGTCCGCCGGGCCGAGGATGCGCAGGTTCGGATCCGTGTTGCCGGCCGGCACCGTGTCGGCGCCCAGGTAGTCGTTGCCGACGATCCAGTCGACGACCACGATCGGCATGTCGCGGTACTCGGTCGCGTAGAACGTCGACGTCAGGTAGTCGCGGCCGATGCCGGTCTGGCCCGGGACCGCCGTATGGTAGGTGCGCCAGCGCGTCGTCTGCACCAGCGGCGACGACTGCACGACCGAACCGGTACCGGTCGCGAACGAGCGGTACGGCACCGAGAACGTGTCCTTGACCTCGGCGCCGAACTGCAGGCCGGGCAGCATCTGGTTGACCCAGTTGTTGCGCACGAACGCACCCTGCAGCGACGCCTCGTCGCGCGCGACGCGGTAGGTCTTGGTCTCGCCGGGCGCGAACGTGTCGGTGAACTGCGCCTGCGCGACCTTCAGCTTGCCGTCGGCCCAGCGCTGCAGCGGCAGCCACGCCGTTTGATGGCCGCTGACGACCAGGTTGTTCGCGTTCGCGTAGCCGCCTTGCGGGAACGGCACCGACGCGCAGACGGTCTCCGTGCGCGGCGTCGTGTGCTCGTTGGTCACCGAGAACTCGAGCGCGATGTCGAGTGGGTTACCGACGCCCCCAGGGCCGCCGGGACCGCCGCCCGAACCGGGATCACCGGCCGCGCCGGTCGATTCGCCTTCGAGGCCGCAGGCGGCGAGAGCGAGCAGGAGCAGCGCGGACCACTGCCAGCGAGGAACAGGATGGAGCATGGTGACGTCCCGGTTGCATGGCAGCCGCGCCGCAATACGCAGCGCAGCCGTGCGCCGGACATCGGAAGGCAGGTCTCGGTGCTGGACCCGCGCGCCGACGCCGGTCTCATTCCGGGCTTGGCGCGACGCGGCGCCGCCACTACCCTCGCGCGCCGCAACGGCTGCCGCGAGAGTGGCGGAACTGGCAGACGCACGGGTTTTAGGTACCCGCGAGCGAAAGCTCTTCAGGGTTCGAGTCCCTGCTCTCGCACCATCTCCTCGAACGACGCGGCGGTGCGTCGCAAGCTGCGCTGATCGCCGACGTCGAGAACGAGCCCGCCCAGCCGGTGGCCCGCGGTTCCCGACCGTCGCTGTCAGGATCTGTCACCACCGCGTGTCGGCGCGATCATCGGCAGTTCGCGGCCGTCGGCGAACCACTGCACGAAACGCTGCTTCCGGGTGTCGTCGAGCATCGGCGGCGGACCGATCCTACGCGACGCGGTGCGCCTCGCGCCGGCTCACCCGCCGGGCCCGTTGCACGGTCTGCCGGCCCACTGGCGCCGGCTGGTCGCCGGCCGTGCCACGCGTTCGCTCCACGACGCGAGCCAACCGCACCGCAGCGGGCGGGTCCGCCGGCCGCAGCCGACGAACCAGGCCCGCGCCACCCTCACTGCAGCTGCGTCGTGCTGCGCACGCCGTTGCTCAGCACGAAGCCGCCGGACTCACCGTTCAGCAGCGGGAACGCGCCGTTGAACAGGCCGACGGCCTGCGCCGCGACGACGTTGCCGGGCGCGAACGCCGGCGCGGCGAACGTCACCGGCACCGTGTTGGTCGGCGCCAGCGTGACCGCGGTGCCGACGTTCAGGTCGAGCGTCACGATGTAGGCCTTGCAGCCGGGCACGGTCGTCAGGATGCCGGCGAGGTCGAAGCCGCCCGGCAGCGGGTTCACGCTGAGGAACAGCGTCGACAGGTAGATGCCGGTGCTCGGCTGGTACTCCGGGATGCCGCCGATCGTGTAGGTCACCAGCGTGCTCGGGTTGATCACCGGCGCCGGCGCCGCCGACAGCGTCAGCGGCGACAGCGAACCCGGCGGGATCGGGTCGACCACGAACGGCAGCTGCGTCGCGAGGTCGAGCGACACCGGCGTCGGGCCCGCTCCGGCCAGCGTGCAGCCGCACACGACCGGCGCAGTGCTGGGACCAGCCTCGAACGAGACGACGACGATGTTGACCGTGCCGGTGTTCAGGTCGATCTGGAACTGCCAGGTGCCCGGGTTCACGGTGCCGACCGGATAGGCCTCGACCGCGTTCCACGTGATGTAGAGCACGCCACCGACCTCTTCGTAGACGATCGGACCAGTGCCGGCTTCGGCCGGGTTCCAGTCACGCCACAGATACCAGGCGAGGCCGGTCGCGGTCGCGGTCGCCGCCAGCGATGGCGTCCAGCTGGTGCCCTGGTTGCCGACGCTGCCGGCGGTCAGCACGCCGTTCGACGAGATCGACCACTGCGCGGTGGTCCCACCCGGAATCGGCGCCGCGATCGACGGCGTGATCGTGACCACCTGGTCGTCGGCCGTCGGCCCCGGCAGACCACTGGTCGGCGGCACGAACAGCGCCCCACCACCGGGGATCCAGTTGGCGACGTAGCCGGTCGGCGTCAGCAGGAACTGCACGGCGTTGTTGTCGAGCGCGGCCTTCGCGGCCGGCGAACCGGCGAACTGCTGCATGCAGCTGGTCGCGTCGATCGGCACCACGGTGTGGCAGCCGGTGCCGAAGTTCTGGTGCGACGCCGACGACAGATCGCGGATCTGCAGCGCCGTGATGTGCGGCTGCAGCACGTTGGTCGCGACCGGGTGCGAACCCTGGATCAGCAGCCACAGTTCCGCGCCGGGCACGTAGACGAACGTGCCGGTGCAGTGCGTGCCGAACACCGTGTCCGGCGAGCTGACCGCCGGCGCGTTGTCGGGATCGGCTTCCATCGGGCCCGACAGCGGCCCCTGCGTCATCGACGGCAGGTTCGTGACCACACCGCCGACCACGGTCGCGGTGCCCCACGCCGAGCTCAGCGTCATCACGCGGTCGTACAGCACGTTCGTCGGGCTGCCCGTGCGCTGGTCGGTGAACCAGACCTGGACCTCGTAGGTGTAGCCCGGGTTCAGCGTCGCCAGCGTGTCGAGGCGGACGCCGCCCCACGCCGTCGGGTTGCTGTCCGGCGGCGCCGACGCGTTCTGCATCGCGCGCGAGCCGTTCAGCAGCTTGTCGTACTCCGCGTCGCCGGTGGTCGAACCGTTCAGGCCGCTGGTGATGTAGCCGTTCCAGTCGAGCGGCTGGAAGCCGCCGACGAACGTCACGCCGTTGACCGTCGCCGGAATCGGCGTGCCGGGACCGTGCGAGTTGCCGGCGAATACGAGCAGGCCGTTGACGCTGACGTCGCTGGCCGCAACCGACGGCAACACGGGGCCCCAGGTGATCGTCTGGGCGGAAGCGAAGCTGACCAGCGAGGCCGCGGCGAACAAGGTGCGAAGAGCGTGTCGATGCATGAGGTGCTCCACGATGCGGGGGTGGGAACGCGGAAGGGCGCATCTGAGCAGCCCGCTGCGGACCCGACCAGACCCGGTCCGAAGTCGCGGCGCCCGGCCCGGGTCGGTGGCGCGCGCAGCCCACCGTCAGCTCGCGCTGGCAACCGCCGCGCGACGGGCTAGTCTGTGGCCCCGGAATCTGCTCCGAGCAACCCCTCCAACATGACGCACGTCATCGCGCAACCCTGCATTTCGGTCAAGGACAAGGCCTGTGTCGACGTCTGCCCGGTCGACTGCATCCACGGCAAGGACACGGACCCCCAGCTCTACATCAACCCCAACGACTGCATCGACTGCACCCTGTGCGTCGACGCATGCCCGGTCAGCGCGATCTTCGCCGAGGAAGACCTGCCGGCGGAGTGGAAGAACTTCACCACGGTCAACCGCGACTACTACAAGTCGTAGCGCGCCGACCGCCGGCGCGACGAGCCGCGCCGTTTCTCCCCGCCCGCCCGTGGACCGCTACAGCCGCCAGACCCGCCTCGCCGGCATCGGGCTCGAGGGTCAGCGGCGGATCCGCGCGTCGACCGCGCTGGTCGTCGGCTGCGGTGCTCTGGGCACGCACGCCGCCGACGCGCTGGTGCGCGCCGGCATCGGTCGGCTCTGGCTGGTCGATCGCGACATCGTCGAGTGGAGCAACCTGCAGCGGCAGGTGCTGTTCACCGAGGCGGACGCCGAGCGCGGTCTGCCGAAGGCGGTCGCCGCCGCCGAGCGCCTGGCTGCGGCCAACCGCGACGTCGCGATCGAAGGCCACGTGGCGGACTGCACCGCGGCGTTCCTGGCCACGCTGCCGGCCCTGCCCGACGTCGTGCTCGACGGCACCGACAACTTCCCCACGCGCTATCTGCTGAACGACTGGTGCGCGCGGCACCAACGGCCGTGGATCTACGCCGGCGCCGTCGGCACCGAGGGTGCCGCGATGGTCGTGCCGGTCGGCGGGCCGTGCCTGCGCTGCCTGTGGCCCGAACCACCGAACGGCGCCGACGTCGGCTCCTGCGAGACCGCCGGCATCCTGGCGCCGGCGATCGCGGCGGTCAGCGCGTTCCAGGTCGCCGAGGCGCTGAAACTGCTGGTCGGTGCGACGCCGAGCCGCGGCGTCTACACCTGCGACGTGTGGCGCGGCAGCTACCAGTTGCTCGCGCTGCGCGCCGAGCCGGCCGCCGACTGCCCGACCTGCTCCGGCCGCGCGTTCCCGGCGCTGGACGCGCCGCCGGCGTCGGCGGTGACGCTGTGCGGCCGCGACGCCGTGCAGGTCGACCCACCGGACCGGCGCGACCTCGATCTCGACGCGCTGGCGAGGCGCCTCGGCAGCGCGACGGCGCGCCTCGAACGCACCGAGCACCTGCTGCGGTTCGAGGCCGACGGCGTCCGCTTCAGCGTGTTCGCCTCGGGCCGCGCGCTGCTGTTCGGCGTGCAGGACCCGCTGCGGGCCCGCGCGCTCTACGATCGCTGGATCGGTCTGTCGTGATCCACCTCGACCACGCCGCCACCAGCTTTCCGAAGCCGCCCGCCGTGCTGGCCGCGGTGCGCCGGTGGTTCGAGTCGGTCGGCGTCAGCGCCGACCGCGGCGACGGCGCCAACTGCGTGCTGGCGGCGCGCACCGTGGCCGCGACCCGCGAACGGCTCGGCGCGCTGTGCGGCGTGCCGCCGGCGCGGATCGCGTTCGTGTCCGGCGCGACCGAGGGGCTCAACCTCGTGCTGCGCGCGCTGCTGGCACCGGGCGATCGCGTGCTGACCACCGCGTTCGAACACAGTTCGGTCGTGCGGCCGCTGGTCGCGCTGCAACGCGAACGGGGCCTGCAGCTCGAGGTGCTGCCACCGGACGCCGCGCGCGACCTGCCGGCGGCACCGTTCGCGGCCGCGCTGCAGCGCTGGCGGCCACGCGTGTGCGTGTTCGCGCACGCCAGCAACGTCACCGGCACGGCACTCGACGCCGCGGTGATCTGCGCCGCGGCCCGCGACGTCGGCTGCACGACGGTGCTGGACGCGAGCCAGACGGCCGGCCTGCTGGACCTGCGCGTCGGCGCCGACGTCGTCGTCGCCAGCGGCCACAAGGCGCTGCACGGTCCACCCGGCATCGGCTTCGTCGCCGCGCAGCCCCGCGTGCCGCTGCCGCCGCAGAAGCAGGGCGGCACCGGCAGCAGCCGCGCCCTCGACGAACATCCGACCGAATGGCCGCAGGCGTTCGAGGCCGGCACGCCGAACACACCGGCGATCTTCGGCCTCGGCGCCGCGCTCGAGTGGCTGGCCGAGCAGACGCCGGCCCGACTGCTCGCGCGCGGCCTCGGCCACGTCGACGCGCTGGCTGCCGGACTCGCCGGCAAGCCCGGCGTGCGGCTGTTGCTGCCGCCGCCAGAGCGCCGCGTGCCGGTGCTGAGCTTCGTGCACGACACGCTCGATCCCAGCGAACTCGGCGCCCTGTTCGCGGCCGCCTCGGTGCAGGTCCGCAGCGGCTTCCACTGCGCGCCGTGGCTGCACGCGCATCTCGGCACCGCGGCGGCTGGCACGGTGCGGCTGAGCCCGGGACCCGAACTGACGCCGGCCGATCTGGCGACCGCGCTGGCCGCATTCTGACGCGCCGCGGCGGCAGCGCCGGTCAGGGCTCGATGCGGATCGTGCCGAGCACGCGGTTGCCGGCGCGGTCGGTGATCACGAGCGGCAGCTCGACCGCGGCCGTGATGCCTTCCAGCTGCAGCCGGAACGTGCCGCGGCCGCCGTCGGTGGCGCCCTCGGCCTCGATGCCGTTGACGGTGATGCTGCGCACGCCGAACTCGTCCTTCCAGGTGCCGGCGACCACGAACGGCACACCGGCACCGACCGCCGCGACCGGCGCCGTCACCGTGAACTCGGGCGGCGTGTCGTCGATCTGCACGCCGAACTTGAACACCTCGGACACGCCGGCGCCGTTCTTGACCTTGACCTCGCAGCGCAGCGGCTCCGCCAGCAGCTTGCTGCCCGCCTGCAGCACGAAGTCCTCGGTGGTCAGCTCCTTGTCGCGATTCAGCACGATCGCGTCCGGGTCGGTCGACCGCACCTGCAGCAACGTGCCGGACCGCACGAACACGCTGCGGCCCTTCACGACCGCGCGCTCCTCACCGCCGTCGACCACGACGATCTGCAGGATGCTCGGCTTGCCACCGGCAGGCACCACCGGCGGCTCCTGGCCGCCGACCACCGGCGCGGTCCCGGCCACGCGCTGCAGTTCGAGCCGCTGCACGGCTTCGAGGCCGACCACGTTGACCGCCGTCACGTCGATGGTGTTGGCGCCGACCTGCAGCGGCACGTCGAGCCGCACCATGCCGTCCGCCGCCGGCGCCGCCGTGCGCAGCAGCACGCCGTCACGCCGCGCCGACACCGACGTCGTCCAGGCGTCGGTGTGCAGCGTGATCGGATAGCTGCTGGCCTGGGCCACATCGCCGTTCTTGGTCGGCGCCGTGAACTCGAACGCCGGCGCACCGAGCACGCGGACGCGCAGGTCCTGTTCGACCGCGGTGCGGAAGCGCTGCACGACCGCGATCCGCAGCACGTGCTCGCCGGGCCCAGGCAGCGGGACCGTCGCCGTGAACGCGCCCTGCGGCGTCCACTCGGCGGCCACGTCCTGGCCGCCGATGCGCAGCGTCGCGGGACCACCGTCGACCTGGCCGGACAGCCGCAGCGAAGTCTCCTTGGTGACCCACTCGCCGCGCAGCGCCCGCGCACCGTCGAGCGCCGGCTGGCGCAGCCAGGCCAGCGGCGTCGCACGGCGCTGCACCGGCACCGAGCGGCGCACCTCGCGCCGCCCCGGCGCGGTCACGACGACCGCCAGCGGCGCCGGCGCTTCGGCGTCGGAGCGCACACGGTAGCGGTGGGTCGTGCCGTCCGGCTCGGCCGCCACCACGCCGCCGTCGATGCGCACCTCGGCGCCCGGCGACGTGCGCACGACCAGCTCGGCCTCGGCGGCATGGCCCAGCTCGACGGTCGCGGGCGTGATCTCGACGTCGACCGCGGTCGGCTCGACGGCCGGCGCGGCGTAGACGATCGGCCACGGCGACAACGCCAGCCCCTCGCCGTTGCTCAGCGTGACCTCGACCTCGACCTGGTCGCGGCCGCCGGTGTCGACCGACAGCGTGAACGCACCGGCGCTGCGATCGACCGGGCGACCACCGATGCGCAGCGCGCGCACGATCGGATCGTCGAGGTCGTCGAACCGGCCCTGGAACTCGACCGCGGCGCCGCGCGGCACCGGGGCGGTCGCCGGCGCCGTGCGCACGAGGCGACCGTCGAGCACGCCGCGGATGCGCGCCAGCAGGTCCGTCTTCTGGCGGCGGGCGGCTTCGCCGTCGCGCTGCGCGAGGCTCTGCTCCAGCTGCAGCAGCGCCTGGTTCCACTGCCCCGCTGCGCCGAGTTCGCGCGCCCAGGCGGCGTGCAGGCGCGCCAGCCGTTCGCCGCGCAGGGCCGACGGCAGGCTCGGATCGGCGGCGTGCACGGCATTGGTCTCCTGGATCGCCGCGGCGTACTGACCGAGGCCTTCGAGGCGGTCGGCTTCGGCGAAGATGCCGCTGCCGCCGCGCCGCCACGGACCGATCGCCACCAGCAGGATCGCCAGCAGCAGCAGCGCCGCGGCCCCCGCGATCCACGGCACCGGACTGCGGCGCTTCAGCGTCAGTTCGGTGATCGTGCGCCCAGCGCCACCGTCGAGCACCATCGTGCCCTGCGGGCCGACCGCGGGCGGCGACGCCGTTTCCTGGCCCTGCTTGTCGAGCCAGAACTTGATCTTCGCCAGCGTCGTCGCCGGCGGCGGCGACAACACCTGGTTGCTGACCGAACCGGTCGGCGCGGCGCCCTTGTCGCGCAGCGACTCGCGCCGCGTGCCGAGGTCCTGGATCGCGTCGGCGAGTTCCTGCGCGTCGGCGTAGCGGTCGGCGATCGCGGTGGCGGTCGCCTTCGCGATCACCGCCGCGACGTCGGCCGGCACGTCGCTGCGCTTCTCGCGCGCGTCGGGGAACGGCTGCAGCAGGATGCGCTGCATGATCTTCGGCAGCGAGTCCTTCTGGATCGCCTCGCCGCCGACCAGCAGATAGTAGAGCGTGGCGCCGAGCGCCCAGACGTCGGCCGCCGCCGTGACCGCCGCGGTGCTCTCCCACTGTTCGGGCGGCATGTACTGCGGCGTGCCCATCACGACGTTGGTGCCCGACAGCATCGAGGCGTGGTCGTCGCGCACCTGCGGCTTGGCCAGGCCGAGGTCGGCGACCTTCACCTGGCCGCTCGACGAGATCATGATGTTGTCGGGCTTGATGTCGCGGTGCACGAAGCCCTTGCGGTGCGCCTCGGCGAGCCCGAGCGCGGCGCCGTAGACGATCTCGAGCGCTTCGCCGACCGCGAGCTTGCCCTTGCGCGCGACGCGTTCGCGCGCCGTCTCGCCCTGCACCAGCTCCATGATCAGGTAGTGCAGGCCCTGGTCCTCGGCGACGTCGAAGACCCGGATCACGTTCTGGTGGTTGATCTGCGCCGCGGCGCGGGCCTCGCGGCGGAACCGCACCACGAACTGGTCGTCGCCGCCGACCAGCTCCGGCTTCAGGCACTTGACGGCGACGTCGATGTCGAGGTTCAGGTGGCGGCCGCGGTAGACCGCGCCCATGCCGCCCTGGCCGATCTTGCCGTAGATCACGCAAGGGGGCAGGACCTTGTAGCCCTCGACTTCGGTCGCGCGGGCGAGGTTGCCGTCGTTCTCCAGGGTCGTCATGCGGGTCGGTCCGTCGCGGCCACCGGGCGGCCAGGCGCCGGACAACGGTACGCGGGCCACCGCGTTGCACGGGGCACCCCCACCGGCCGGCGCCCGATGGTCGCCAGTGCCCGGTGCACGGTCAAGCGCAGAGCCGGGTCAACGCAGCCGGTGCTCGGCCGGGATCGGCAGGCGCGGCCGCCCGAGGAATTCGTGCAACGCGACGGCGACCGTGAAGAACTCGTCGTCGCGGCCGATGCCGGTCGGGCGGTAGATCTGGGTCGGTCGCACGTGCGGCGCGTACTTGCCGCCGCCGGTGTTGCTGCCGACCAGCAGCAGGTCGCGGACCAGCAGGCGTTCCTGCTCCCAGGCCGACAGCCCCGGATGGCTGCCCCAGCGCCACAGCGTGTCCTCGAGCACCTGGCGCAGCGCCGCGCGCGGCAGCCGTTCGCCGGCCATCAGCTGCGCCGCGGTCAGCAGCGGTCCGTCGTCGAGCGCCGGCACCGGCTGCACGGTGGCGCCGCTCGCCCACCGCACGAACGCCCACTCCGGCACCGTCGTCAGGTCCTCGGCGATCGGCTTCGGGTCGGTCTCGCCGGTGAGCCGCCACGCCAGCGCGACCGCCACGTGGGCGCGGATCCGCGCGTCGCCCGCCCACGACTCGCGGTCCGCCACGACCTCGGCCGGCTGGCGCGACAGCACGTACGCGACCGCGAGCCGCGCCGGCTGTTCGTCGCGCGGCTGCGGCACCGGCCCGAGCCAGCCGCGCAGGCGCCGCGCGCCGTCGCTCTCGGCGACCAGGATCTGCAGCAGGTCCCACTCGGGCCGCGCCCCCTCCTGGCGCAGGTCGCCGGCGCGCAGCCGGTACCACGCCGCCGCGGCGCGCACCGGCGCGTTCTGGTCGCCGGTCAGCGCCATGCGTTCGCGCGCACGCTGCAACAGGTCGGCGTCGACCGGCCGGTCGCCGACCAGCCCGCGGGCGCCGGCCAGCAGCGCGCCGCGCCAGAACAGCTCGGCGTGCCGCACCGGCGTGCGCAGGTCCCACAGCCGCTGCGCCAGCGACGCCGCCACCGCGATGCCGCCGAACGCGCCCGCGGCCGCCAGGCCCGGATCCTCCTCGGGACCGACGCTGTCCTCGGTCTCGGCGCCGGGGAACCGCGCGGCCGCCAGCCGCACCGCCACGCGCAGCACCGGCTCGGGCGTGCGCGCCGGCCCCTGGCAGCGCGCCACGAACGCATCGACGCCGCGCGGCCGCCGCGGCCCTTCGGCGAGCCACATCGCCGCCAGTGTACGTTCCTCCAACATGCTCTTCTGCTGGCCCAGCCAGGCCAGCAGCCGCTCGTCCTCGGCCATGCCGCCGGCCGCCAGCGCGGCGCCGAGCAGCACCAGCCGGCGGCCCACGTTGGAGCGCTCGCTCTGCAGCATGTCCCACAGCAACGGCACCGCCGGCCGGCCGACGTCGGCCGCCAGCTGCCAGCCCTGCGCCAGGTCCCGATTCGGCACCAGCAGCAGCTGCTGGAAGCGCTCGCGGAACCGTTCCTCGCGCGCGGAGAGCCAGCCGACGTCGCCCCCGTCCACCACCGGCGACTGGCCGACTCCGGATTGAGCCGTGGCGGCGAGTACGCCGATAGCCGCGGCGAGACTCGACGCCCAGGTCGCCCCCGGTCCCCGAGGCCGATGCGGTCTGCGTCGTGGTGACTGTCCTGGCATGAGCGAGAGCCGCGAGATCCTGAACGACGCCGAAGTCGACTTCCTGCTGTCCGCAGCAGCGAGCGACGAGGCGCAAGCGCCGCCGCCGGAGGTCCAACCCGACAGCCAGACCGTGACCATGCGCGGCGACCTGGACCAGATCCAGCTCGCCGACATCTTCCAGACACTGGCGATGTCGAAGATGGAGGGCGTGCTGCTGGTGCGCAACCCCCTGGAGGAGCGCCAGGTCTACTGCCACAACGGCACCGTGCGCATCAAGGTGCCGCCGCGCGTCGCGCTGCGCCGCCTGGGCCAGCGCCTGGTGCATGCCGGCCTGCTGCAGCCCGAGCAGCTGCGCTCGACGCTGGTGCTGCAGCGCAAGGAGCGGCTGCCGCTCGGCCAGCTGCTGGTCAAGGAAGGGCTGCTCGAGCAGGACCAGATCGACGCCGTCGCCGGCATGCAGGTCGCCGAGGACCTGTTCAGCCTGTTCACGTGGAAGCACGGCACGTTCGAGTTCTACAAGGGCGAACTGACCGACCCGAACCAGCGCGCCGCGTTCGAGAGTTGCCCGGAGTTCGAGGTCAACAGCCTGCTGCTCGAGGTGGCGCGCCGTTCCGACGAGTGGGAAGGCATCCTGGCGGCGATCGGCAGCCTCGACGAGGTGCCGCACCGCATCGCCGACGCGTCGAACCCGGAAGAACTCGACGAGTGCGTGCGCACGCTGCTCGCCGCCGCCGACGGCCATTCGACCTACCGCGCTCTCGCCGAACAGACGATCCACAGCCTGTTCGAGGCCGCACGCGCCGCGCGCGACCTCGTACGCGGCGGGCTGCTGGCCAACATCGACGACGACCGGCTCGCGCAGGTCGCGATGCAGTGCGCCGAGGAGTCGCAGGAACGGCGCGCGATCGTGCTGCTGCAGACGCTGCGCGACCGGCCCGGCGAACGCTCGCCGGAGGTCGTGCAGAAGATGGCCGCTGCGCTCGAGCGCGCCGGCGAGCGCCGCCTGGCCGGCGTCGTGCTGCTCGAAGCCGCGCAGCTGCAGACCGACCCCGAGACCGCACTGGCGATGGCGCGCCGGGCGCGCGACCTGGCGCCGCTCGATCCCGGCACCAACAGCTTCCTGCGCACGATCCTGCTGGCGCACTCGCCGCCCGACTCGCCGGAGCTCGAGAAGTGCACGATCGACCTGCTCGACGCGCTGCTCGAAGCCGACCTGACGTCGACGGTCGTCGAGATCGCCGAGGACGCGCGCGCCACCGGCACGATGCGGCCGCAGATCCTGGTGCGCGAGGCCAGGGCCCGGCAGAAGCTGCGCGACGTCGAAGGCGCGATCCACGCGCTGATGGAGCTCGCCGATGCCCACGAAGCGCTCGGCGACCGGCCGCGGCTGGTCGAGACGCTGGAGTCGATCCTGCGACTGGACCGGGCCCGCACCGACATCCGCAAGCGGCTGACCCTGCTGCGGCAGACCCGGCTCGGCCGCATCGTGCGCGCCGTGGCGATCGTGACCTGCTCGCTGCTGCTCGGCGGCATGGGCATCGTCTGGTGGCAGCAGTCGACGTTCGAAGCCGCGGTCAAGCAGGCCGACGCCGAGGTCGCCGAACTGCTCGCCGCCGGCAACCGTGCCGGCGCCCGCGAGCGCCTGAACCACTGGCACGAACAGATCGGCAGCTGCGAAGCGATCGAGGACCTGCGCAGCCGCATCGACTTCGCCGAGGCCGCCGAGAAGACGCGGCTCGAGCGGCATCGCCGGCGCACGATCACCGACCGGATCAACGAAGCCGCGGCGGCGCTCGACACCGGCGACGTCTCGCGCAGCATGTCGATCTACCGCGAACTGTACGCGGAGCCGTCGCTGCGCGAGCAGGTCGCCGAGGCCGCGACGGCGCGCCTGCAAGCCGTGCTCGACGGTCTCGAACAGGCGGCCAAGAGCATCGCGCACGGCCTGCCGCCCGAACCTTCGACGCTGATCGACCGCCGCGACCTCGACGCGCACCGCAACGACCTGCACGCGATCTGCCCGCCGGCGTTGCTCGCGCTGTACGAAGGCCTCGACCAGGCAGCCGACAAGCTGCCGGAGTTCGTCGCCGCCGAGCAGCGCGACCGCGTCGGCACGCTGCTGCCGCAGACGCGTTCGCTGTTCGCGGCGGCCGCCCACCTGACGCAGGCCTACGAGGAGGCCCTGCACCGCAACGAGCACGAGCGCCGCCTCGACCCGATGTTCAAGGCGGCCAAGCAGCGCGAGGCCGCGTTCGACTTCGCCGGCGCGCTGGAGCTGTACCGGCAGCTCGAACAGGCGCCGGCCGGTGACGCCGCGACGAAGCAGCACTTCCGCGACCAGGTCGCGCGCAACGCGACGATCTGCCGCCTGCTGGAGGAACTGGAACGCGCCACGACCGCGGCCGACTTCGCGACCGCGCAGCAGCAGCTGCGGGCGCTCACCCAGGCCTATCCGGAAGTGCCGTTCGACCGGCTCGTGCGGCTGCCGCTGCGGCTCGAGAGCTACCCGCCCGGCGCCAGCGTCGTGTGCAACGGCGCCGTGGTCGGCACGACGCCGATGACGCTGTCGTTCGTGCCGGCGGCCAAGAACGAACTCGAACTGGTGCTCGACGGCTTCCGCTCGGCGAAGACGACGATCACCGGCGACGAGCGCGGCGCCTGGACCGGCCATCTCGTGCTCGAGCCGTCGCGCTCGCTGCGCTTCGACCATCCGGTCGAGCAGGCGCCGGTGCTGGCCGGTGGCCTCTCGCTCTATGTCGACCGCGGCGGCGTGATCCGCGCGGTCGATCCGGCCACCGGCACCACGCGCTGGCAGGCCGCGACCGGCGACCTCTCCGGCTACCTCGGCCGGCCGCTCGTGCGCGGCGATCAGGTGCACGTGACCTCGCTCGACGGCGAACTGCGCACGATCGACGTCCGCACCGGCAAGGTGCTCTGGACCCTGCCGGACCTGCCGGTCGAAGCGATGCCGACACGCGTCGACAAGTTCCTGCTCGCGATCACGACCGACCAGCGCCTGCACTGCATCGACCTCGACGACCGCACGCAGCTGCACGCCGCGCTGCCGGAAGCGGTGCAGGGCGAAGTGCTCGCCGGCGGCAGCACGGTGCTCTGCATCGGCGAGCGTGGCCTCGTGACCGCGCACACGCTGCCCGGCCTGACGCCGGCCTGGCAGCTGCGCTGCGACGGCCTCGCGGCGCCGTGGGCGGTGCTGGCGGGCGCGCGGCTCGTGGTCGCCGACGACCGCGGCCACGTGCACTGCATCGACACGTCGACCGGCACGCTCGCGTGGTCGGCCGAACTCGACGCCGAAGTCTTCGGGCCACCGCTGGCGGTCGACGGCCAGGTGCTGTTGGTCACGCCCGAGCGGATCGTGCGCCGCCGGCTCGCCGACGGCGCCGAGGTGCCGCCGATCCCGCAGCTCGAAGTGCGCTGGTCGGGACCGGCGCTGCACGTCGGCATGCGCCTCGTGGTGCCGGTCGTCAACGCGGGTCTGCAGGTGCTGGACCTCGCCAGCGGCACGCCGCTCTATCGCATCGACCGCGCGCGCCGTGGCAGCCGCGTCGCCGCTCGGGACGACCAGCTCTACGTGATGCAGCCGGACCGCACTGTGGATTGCTTTCCCGAACTGCGCTGAGCTGCGCGTCGTCTTTCCGACGCGACACCGTCCGGAAAGCGCCACGGTTGCGGCTCACCGCAGCGTGTGCGGCGCCGGCCGATGCGATCGCGCGTTCCGATGCACCGCCTGCACGGCGGCTCGGCAACCGTCCGCGTCGCCAGACGGCGGCATGCCATCGCGTCGCCTGCGATGGCCCATTCGCACCGTTGCGTCGGCGCCGCGCGCCACCGCGGTGCGCCAAGGCTCAGTTCGAGACCGCGCTCGCCGCACCGAGTGCGCGCTGGGAGCGACGCTTGCGCTGATGCGCACGAACGCGCGCGCACGACCGCAGCGCCCCCCTTCCAATCGGCATGGCGGTTGCTTGAATCTTCGCGCCGGCTTCGCCGATGCCCGATCCAACCATGCGCCTGAATCTGCTCCTCTCCCTGAGTCTCGGCCTCGTGCTCGCCGCCTGTGCCGACCACAGCGGCAGCATGTTCGCCTCTGGCGACTCGCCCCAGGCGCCGACCAACGAACCGACGAAGTCCACCGACCCGGTCGTCAAGGGGGATGATCCGGTCGAGCCGCCCACGGTCGTCGTGCCGCCGACCGACAACCCGACCCAGAATCCCGACGGCACCGACGGTGGTCTGCCCGGTGAGTTCGGCGACGGCACCGATGGTGCGCAGCCCGTGCCCGAGCCGAGCACGCTGCTGCTGGTGGGTTCCGGCCTCGCGGGCCTGGCGCTGCTGCGCCGCCGTCGCCGCCAGAGCGAAGCCTGACCGGACCGTTCCGCGAGAGTGTCCTTCGGCGAGAGTGTCCTTCCGCGACCCCGTCGTTCCGCAACCGGCGCTTGGTCGCAACCGCGGTCGGCACGACGATGCCGACGTGCCCCCGGCAGACGAACTCGAACTGCGCTCGCGCGTGCCCGCCGCGGCACACGGCAAGGCCCTGCTCGACTACCTGCTGCAGCGCTTCCCCTACCACGATCGCGCGGCGTGGCTGCGTGAGATCGCCGATGGCCGCCTGCGCTGCGACGGCCGCCCGCTGACGGCGCAGGCGCGCCTCGCGACCGGCATGCAACTCGTCTACCACCGCGCGCACGCCGAACCGCCGGTCGACGATCGCATCACGGTGCTGCACGACGACGCGGCGATCGTCGTCGTGCGCAAGCCCGCCCACCTGCCGGTGCACGCCGACGGGCCGTTCGTGCGCAACACGCTCGTGCACCTGCTGCAGACGCGACTGCAGTCGCCGTCGCTGCAGCTCGTGCACCGGCTCGACCGCGAGACCAGCGGGCTGTGCGTGGTCGCACGCACCGCGGCGGCGCGCGACGCACTGCGGCGCCAGTTCGCGGCCGGCAGCGTGCACAAGGGCTACGTCGCGGTCGTGCGCGGCGTCGTCGCCGCCGACTTCGAGGTCACGCTGTCGATCGGCCACGCGGTCGGCGGCGAGGTCGCGCTGCGCCGCAGCTGCGCACCGGATGCGCGGGCCGCGAAGCCCGCGGCGACCACGTTCACGGTGCTCGCCGTCGGTCGCGGCCGCACGCTGCTGCGGTGCGTGCCGCGCAGCGGTCGCACCCACCAGATCCGCGTGCACCTCGAGGCCGCCGGCCACCCGATCGTCGGCGACAAGCTCTACGGCCGCCCCGACGCCGACTACCTCGCGTTCGTCGCGCACGTCAAGCAGGGTGGCGCCGCGTCGGCGGCACCGGCCGGCGAACCCGGGCGGCAGCTGCTGCACGCGGCGGAACTCGCGTTCGACCATCCGGACACCGGCCAGCGCTGCACGTTCGCCGACCCGGCGCCGGACGAGTTCCGCACCTGGCTCGACGCCTAGGTCCGGCGGGACTGCCTACGGGAACATCGTCGCGACGGTCTGCAGCGCGACGTCGCGCACGGCGCCGTTGCGGACCAGCACGCGGCCCTTCACCGGCATGTGGTTGCGCTCGCACTCGACCTGCACCTCGACGTCGCGGTCCTGCGACAGCCCGGCGAGGTCGGTCAGGATCTGCAGGTTGCCGTAGCCGAGCTGCAACAGGCGGCTCTCGACCAGCGCCGCGACCCGCACGCCGGCCGGTTCGGGCGCACTCGCGGCCGCCGCGGCCACCGGCGCTGCCGCGACCGGAGCCGGGATCTGCACCACTGCACTGCGCACCTCGGTGGTCGCTTCGCGCAGGTCTTCGAGGTCGTCGTGCAGGCGGTCGAGGCGCTTCTCGACGCGGTCGAGCGCGAACTTCTCGAGCACCTGGATCAGCTGCTGCATCTGTTCGTCGAGGTTGCGCAGGCGGTCGTCGATCGAACGGATGCCGGTCAGCTTCTGCAGGTGCTCCTCGAAGCGCACGAGGCGCAGGTGCACCACCACGTAACCGACCAGCAGCGCCAGGAAGAACAGCGAGAACTGCAGGTCCGACATGCCCGCGACTCTAGCGCACCGCTGCGGTCACGCCACCGGCGGCTCGGCGGCACCCTGCCGCCGCGTCCACCAGAAGTAGTACGGCAGCCCGGCGAGCACGATGGCAAGGCCCTTCAGCGCGTTCTTCTGGGCCGCAGGATCCTGCAGCACGGCAACGACGAAGCCGACCGCCACGGCGATGAACAGCGCCGGCGTGACCGGGTAGCCGGTGCAGCGGTACGGACGCTCGGCGGCGGGCCGCGCGCGCCGCAGACGATAGACCGCCGCGACGGTCAGCGCGTAGAACAGGAACGCGGCGAAGACGACGAACTCGGTGGTGTCGCCGAAGGTGCCGAGCAGCAGCACCAGCAGCACGCCGACCGCGGCCTGCACCCAGATCGCGACCACCGGCGTGCCCCAGCGCGGGCTGACGCGGTGCAGCGCGGCCGGCACCAGACCGTCCTGCCCCATCGCGTAGAACGCGCGCGGCGACGACAGCATGTTCGGGTTGGCGGCGCCGAAGATCGAGATCGCGATCAGCAGCGTCAGGTAGCCGGCGAGCTCGGGTGAGAACACGCGCGCGACCGTCAGCGTCGCGACCTGCGTCGACGCGGTGCCGGCCGGCATCGCCTGCATCTCGGCGAACGGCACGACGCGCAGGTAGACGACGTTCACGAACAGGTAGACCGCGATCAGGATCACCATGCCGCCGATCAGGCCGAGCGGCAGGTTGCGTTCGGGCCGCTTCAGTTCGGCGGCGTTGAACGGCATCTGGTACCAGCCCTCGTAGGCCCAGAAGATGCCCATGAACGCGCTGACCAGCCCGGCCACGGTCAGGCTCGTCGCGGCAGCCGGCGCCGCCACGCCGGGCGCCGGCGCCGGCGCGCCCGCGGCGAAGAAGCCGCCGAGCACGATCAACCCCAGCGCGCCGAGCTTCGCGAACGTCGACACGTTCTGCACCAGCGCGCCGATCACGACGCCGAAGTGGTTGACCAGCGCCAGCACGACGATCATCGCGATCGGCACGATGCGCAGCCAGAACGGGTGCTCGGCCTCGGCGGCCATGTCGACCCCGAACACCGGCAGCAGGTTCTCGGCGAACGCCAGCGCGAGCGCCGTCACCGTGCCCGCGTTGATGACCCAGAAGAACGTCCAGCCGTAGAGGAAGCCGGTCAGGCGCCCCCAGCCCTCGCGCAGGAACGCGTACTGCCCGCCGGCCTCGGGGAACATCGCGCCGAGTTCGGCGTACGCGAACGCGCCGAACAGGCACACGAGCCCGAGCCCGATCCACAGCGCGTGGATCCACGCCTCGCTGGGCAGGCTCTGCGCGACGCTGAGCGGCTTCAGGAAGATGCCGGATCCGATCACGGCCCCGACCGTGATCGAGATCGCCGACGTGAGACCGAGACGACGTTGCAGCTGGCCCGACTGCATGGCCCGCGAACGCTACGGCGCCGGTGCGGACGCGCCGACGAAAATGTGCAGCGGCACCGCGGCCGCGCTACAACGTCGACCGGTCGCCCCCGATGACGCTGCGCACACGTGCCCTGATCGCCCTGGTGCTGGGCGTGGCGTTCGCACTGGTGCCGACGCCGCACGACCCGGCCCACCACCGGCACCTGGCCTGGCTGCGCGTGCGCGACTGGTTGTTCGACGACCACCATTCGCCGCTGGGAGCGTGGTGCGACCGGGACGGCAGGATTCCGGCGCTGCAGGTCGAACTGCTGACCAGCCCGCCGATCGAGGACGCCGATCGGCGCCGCGAAGAGCAGCAGCGCTACGAACGCATGGCCGCCGAGTGGGCGCAGGCCCGCACGCTCGCCGGCCAGCCGACGCGCGTCGACGCCACCCTCGGCACGCTGCTGCTGGCGGTGCGCGCCGGCGACCGCGGCATCGCGGCGCAGCTCGCGCAGCCGAACGGCGGCGAAGCGGACCTGGTCGCGCCGTACCCGTCACGCTGGAGCCTGCTGCCGGCGGTGCTGGCGATCGGCCTCGCGTTCGTCACGCGATCGGTGCTGGCTTCGCTGCTGGTCGGCGGGCTGGCCGGCGCGATCGCGCACATCGCGACCGCGACGCCCGGCGCCGCCGTGCCCTGGCTGAAGGCCGTGTTCGGCGGCGCCTGGCACTACCTGCACAGCGCGCTGTGGCAGCGGTCGGTGCTCGAGGACTTCTACCTGCACATCACGCTGTTCGTCGCGCTGCTGTTCATGACGGTCGGCGTCGTGACGCGCAACGGCGGCATCCACGGCCTCGTCGGCCGACTGCAGCGGCACGTGCGCGGCCCGGTCAGCGCGCAGCTGTGCACGTTCGTCTGCGGCATCCTGATCTTCTTCGACGACTACACGAACTGCCTGTTGTGCGGCACGGCGATGCGGCCGCTGACCGACCGGCGCCGCGTGTCGCGCGAGAAGCTGGCCTACATCGTCGATTCGACCGCGGCGCCGGTCGCCGGCCTGTCGGTGTTCTCGACCTGGGTCGTCTACGAGATGTCGCAGTACCGGCTGCCCTTGACGCAGGTCACGCGCGAGAACGGCACGCCCTACACCGCCAACGACACGTTCGAGGTGTTCCTCGAGTCGCTGCCGTTCCGCTACTACTCGCTGTTCGCGCTGGGCCTCGTCGTGCTGGTCGCGGTGCTGCGCCGCGACTTCGGGCCGATGCTGGCGGCCGAGCGCCGCGCGCGGCAGAGCGGTCCGGTGCAGGCCGTGCACGCGCACGGTGTCGTCGACGTCGACCAGGCCGTGCTGCGGCCGGAGCCGCAGACGCCGCAGCGCGCGCGCAACGCGGTGCTGCCGTTCCTGGTGCTGGTGTTCGGCACGCTCGGCGCGATGTTGTGGAACGGGCTCGCCGCGCCACCGAGCGCGCTGCCGCTGGCGACGTTCGGCGACCGCGTGCGCCACCTGCTGGCCCACGCGCACAGCGACCTGGCGCTGCTGTGGGCGTCGCTGGCCGCCTACGGCACCGCGGTCGCGCTGACGCTGGGCCAGCGCCTGATGCGACCGGCCGACATCGCGCTGACCTCGCTGCGGTCGACCAAAGCGCTCTACACGGCGGTCGGCGTGTTGTTCTGCGCCTGGAGCCTCGGCCACGTCTGCCACGACCTCGGCACCAGCATGTTCCTGGCCACGCTGGTGCGCGACACGCTGTCGCCGGCGGCATTGCCGATCGTGCTGTTCGCCACCGCCGGCACGATCGCGTTCGCGACCGGCACGAGCTTCGGCACGATGGCGATCCTGCTGCCGAACGTGGTCGTGCTCGCGCACGAACTCGGCACCGACGGCGCGTTCCTCGGCGACCCGGCCAGCGGCGGGCCGTGGCTGATGCTGCTCTGCATCGCCGCCGTGCTCGAGGGCTCGATCTTCGGCGACCACTGTTCGCCGATCAGCGACACCACGGTGCTCAGCTCGTTGGGCGCGCAGTGCGACCACCTGGCGCACGTCACCACGCAGCTGCCCTATGCGCTGCTGGCCAGCGCCGCGACCGTGCTGTTCGGCTACCTGCCGATGGTCACGCTGGGGCCCGGCTGGTGGCCGCTCGCGCTGCTGGCGGGACTCTCGGCGATGGCCGCGTTCCTGCTGCTGGTCGGCCGCCGCGCCGAAGCGCCGGTCACGTCCACTCGGTGATCCGCCGGCCCTCGCCGTCGCGGAACACGCCGCAGACGATCAGGATCCAGTCGACCGTGGCCCAGATCGCCGTGACCACCGAACCGATCAGCGTCAGGGTCACCACCAGCATCGCGATGCCGCTGCCGGTGCGGCCGCAGTAGAAGCGATGCACGCCGAACACGCCGAGGAAGAACGCCAGCAGGAACGCCGGCACGATGCGCCGATCGGACACGGCTTCCCCGTCGACCATGCCGCGCACCGGCGGCACCGCCATCGTGCCCGGCACGTAGCCGAGCCGCACCCACTCGGGCGAACCTTCGACCCAGGCCAGATCGTTGTGCGACAGGCGCCCCTCGGCGAGCAGGCGGTTCACGTCGTCGAGGACATAGGGACCGAAGTTCCGGTCGCCGTGGCGGACGGTGATCTTCTGGGCGGTGCTGGCCATGGTCGGAGCGAGGTCGGAGGGACGCCGGCGCTACGCCGGCGCTCGGGCAGTATTGCAGATCGCCGCGCCGGACGCTGCGGGGTCACTGCAGGATCTGCGCGAGCCGTTCGGCGCGCGGCGTGGCCGCGGTCGCACCGATCCGTCGTGCCGCTGCGAGCCACAGGCGGGCCAACCGCGGCTGGCCGGCCTGCAAGGCCGCGAAACCCTGCTCGACGGCCTCGTCGGCAGTCGGCACCGTCGGTTCGCACTGCACCACCGGCACGGTCGGGAAGGTCACGCCGTGTTCGGTTTCGACGCGCAGCGTGACCTGGTCGGCGCGCCCGTCGACGACGCGGCCGGTGACCTCGGCGCCGGCGAGCCGCGTGCGCACGCCGCGGTCGCGCGGCAGTGGTGCCGCCACCGGCCACGGCAGCGGTCCGGCCGCGGGTGCGCGGTCGAGCGCACCGCCGGCGAGCTGCAGCTGCTCGGCGCAGCGGGCCGCGAACGCGGCGTCGGCATCGCGCAGCAGATCGTCGAGCACAGCCGCGACCAACAGCACGCGGCCCTCGGCCAGCGCGGCCTGCAAGCGTTCGCAGGCATCGTGCCAGGCGCCGTCGACCTGCTGCTGCGCCTGCTGCACGGCCTCGCGCTGCGCTGCGGCCAGCGGCAGCGCGGCGGCGCGCTGCACGGCGGCCAGCGCGGCGCCGAGTTCGCCGGCGGCCCGGCGGCTCGCCACCAGTGACAGCAGCGTGTGCAGCCGGTCGGCGTCGACGCCGGCCTGATCGGCCACGGCGGCCGGTGCCGGTTCGACGACGGGCGCGGCCGCGGGCGGCGCCGGCACCGCCGCCGGCGGCGTGCTCGGCGGCTCACCCGACGGTGCAGCCGCGGGTGGCGCCGAACTCGCCGGCCCGGGGGCCGGAGTGGCGGCGGCGCCGCCACCACTCGCCACGCCGTCGGCTTTCCTCGGCGGCGGCGGCGGTGGCGATGCGACCGCCGGCAGGTCCGCCGGCACCGCAGCGGGCGGCACCACGGGGCCCTGGCCGCCGCCGAACCAGCCGAGCCCGCGACCGGCCAGCACGGCCGCGATCGCGGCCAACACGAACCAGAGCCGCGGCCGCAGCACGCCTTTGGGGCGCGGCGCGTCGACCGGCGGCGGAGCAGCGGGTTCCGGCATCGGCGCATTGTCGCCGATCGGCACCGCCGCGCCTACCGCGCGCCGACGGCGATCGCCTTCTGCTGCAGCCGCAGCACGCTGACCTCGTCGGTCAGCGCCGCCAGTTCGACCTGCGGCACCCAGCGCAGCGCGCGCGACTCCGAGGACACGACCAGCGGCTGTCCCGGGGCGGCTTGCAGCAGGAAGCGCACGTCCCAGTGGTCGTGGCGCGGCTCCTGCCCACGCGCCGGGATCGGGTGCACGTCGAGGTCGAGCGGCACCAGGCGGTCGCCCGCCCACGGCACGAACGTGAACTGCGGCATGCCCGACTCCTCCTGCGCCTCGCGCAGCGCGGCACGCTCGATCTCGGGTTCGCCGTCGACGTGGCCGCCGAGCTGCAGCCAGCGGCCGAGCTTGCGATGGTGCGTCAGCAGCGCGCTGCCGCCGTCCGGCGACAGGATCCACGCCGAGGCCGTGATGTGGCCCGGCACGCAGCTGCGCAGCAGGCAGTCCGCGTGGGCCGCGGCGAACGCGGCGAAGCGCTCGGCCAGCGCGCGTTCGGCCGGCCACGCCTCGGCGTAGCGCCGCAGCAGTTCGTTCAGGTGGCGTCGGTGCACGGCCCCATCGAAGCGCGCAGCGCGGCCTCGTCCACCTTGCCGTTCTGGTTGTGCGGCAGCGCCGGCAGCACGCGCACGACGGCCGGCTGCATGTAGGACGGCAGCCGCGCCCGGCACTGGCGCCGCACGCGGTCGGCCAGCCCCGCGTCGCCGGCATCACCGGTGCAGACCAGCACGATGCGATGCCCGTCGGCGCCGCCGTCGACGCCGTAGACGTGCACTTCGCCGACGCCCGGCATGCCGGCGACCGCGGCGGCGACCTCGTCCGGCGAGACGCGGTGGCCCTGCACCTTCAGCAGCCGGTCGGTGCGGCCGACGAACCAGTGCCGGCCGTCGGCATCGCGGCGCACGATGTCGCCCGAGTAGACGACCGTGCCGCCGCCGCCGCGCGGATCGGGTCGGAAGCGCCGCGCCGTGTCCTCGGGCCGGCGCCAGTAGCCGTGCGCGACCAGCGCGCCGGCGTGCACCAGTTCGCCGGTGCCGGGTCCGTGCAGCACGGCGCCGGACGCCGGATCGACCAGCAGCAGTTCGACGCCGGGCAGCGGCCGCCCGAACGACTCCGGGCAGCGGTCGAACTCGGCCGGGTCGAGGTAGGCGCTGCGGAACGCCTCGGTGAGGCCGTACATCGCGAACACCTGCACGTGCGGCCACTCGCGGCGCAGCACCGCGGCGTCGGCGGTGCGCAGCGCCCCGCCGCTGTTGGTCACGTAGCGCAGCGACCGGCCGTCGGCGGCGGTCAGCGTGCCGGCCGCGAGGCCACTGGCGACCTCGTGCCACAGCGACGGCACGCCGGCGAGCCCGGTCGGGCGGTGGCGGCGCAGCAGCTGCGCCAGTTCGCCGGTGCCGAGGTGGTCGGCGGCGGTGACGCGGCAACCGCAGTGCAGCGCCGACAGCAGCTGGTTCAGCCCGTAGTCGAAGCTCAGCGGCAGCAGCGCCAGCAGGTGGTCGTCGGGCCGCAGACCGAGGTAGCCCGCGACCAGCGCCGCACCCAGCGCCAGGTTGTGGTGGTCCTGCACGATGCCCTTCTGCTTGCCGGTGCTGCCGCTGGTGTAGAGCAGCGCCGCCGGCTGGCGCTCTGCCGGCGGCACCAGCGCCGCCGCGGAGCCGGCCAGCGCCGCAAACGGCGCGCTGCCGCCGGGCAGCGGCTCGGTGCCGACATGCCAGCAGCGGCGGCCAGCCAAGACGCGGTCGGGCTCGCGCAGCGCGATCAGCCGCACCGCACTGGCGACCACCGCGAACGGTTCGGCGTCGCCGAGCACGTGCGCGACCTGGTCGTCCTTCAGCTTGCCGTGGATCGGCACCGCGAGGCCGCCGGCCGCCGCGGCGGCCAGGATCGCGATCGCCTCGTCGGTGCAGCGGTGCAGCAACACGGCCAGCCGGTCGCCGGGCTGGAAGCCGGCCGCCAACAACCCGGCAGCGGCGGCTTCGACGCGGTGCTGCAGCGCGCGGCCGGTCACCACGTCGTCGCCCACTGCCAGCAACGGCGCGTCGCCGACGGCGGTGCCGGCGCGCCGCACCAGCGTCAGGAGATCGGGCGCAGGATCGGCCATCGACGCGAAACGAACGGACCGCGCGACCAGCAAGACGACGGGCCCGCCACCTCGCGGCAGCGGGCCCATGCAGTTGGTATCCCGGACGGGATTCGAACCCGTGTTACCAGAATGAAAATCTGGGGTCCTGGGCCGGACTAGACGACCGGGACGCGTGTGCGGGCGAACAGTCTAGGAACCGCGCGGCGCGATGCAAGCCGTTCGCGGGCGCCGGCGCCGCGGCTCAGCCGAGGTTCTTCCACTCCTTGATGCTCGGCAGCTCCTGCAGCGTGCCGAGCCCGAACCGCTCGAGGAAGTGCTGCGTGGTGCCGTACTGCAGCGGGCGGCCGGGCACGTCGGCGCGGCCGGTCACGCGCACCAGGCGGTGCTGCAGCAGCGTGCGCAACATCGGGCCGGCCTTCACGCCGCGGATCGCTTCGATCTCGCTGCGCATCACCGGCTGCCGGTAGGCGATCACGGCCAGCGTCTCCAGCGCGGCCGGCGACAGCTTCTCGAGCTTCTTCACGCCGCGCAGCCGCTGCAGATACGGGAACGCGTCGGGCGCCGACATCCACTTCACGGTGTCGCCGTTGCGCGCGAGTTCGACCGGCAGGCCGGCGCCCTGCAGCTGCGCCTGCAGCAGCACCAGCGCCTCCTCGACGAGCTTCTGCGTCGTGTTGCACGCCTGCGCGAGCCGGAACAGCGACAGGCCTTCGCGCGACGTCAGCATCAGCACGAACACGACCCGCGCGACCGCCGCCGCATCCTGCAGCTCGGGCACGGCCGGCAGGCCTTCGGCGTCGTCGACGCCGAGGTCTTCCTCGATCTCGACGGCTTCGGCGGCAGCCGCCAGTGCGGCGGCAGCGGCGTCGGCGTCGATGCCCGGCGCCGGCTCTTCGAGCGGCACCTCGCCGGCAGGCTCCGGCGCGCGGAAGCGCGGGCCCGGCTCGGGCACGTCGGGCTCGGACGGCACTTCGGGGACGCGGTTGCTCACGACCAGGTCCGCGGCGACCTCGCCGCGCTCGAACGCACGCAGTTCGTCCGGGCCCTTCGCCCGCGCAGTGGGAACATCGGCAGCGGTCGTGTCCGGCGGCAGGTCACGCGAGATGTCGTCCATTGCGGTTGCGTTGTAGCGTGTGCGAGCACCGCTGTCATGCCCACGTTCACTTCGGCGGCGCCTCGAGTCCGGGCCGCCAGCGCAGGGTGTAGGCGTTGGTCTCGAGCTCGGTCAGCGGTCGCTCGACGAGGTCGCGGTCGATCTCGTCGCCCACGGCCGCGAACGGCACGTCGCGGCCCGGCATCTGCGCGAGGCAGTAGACCGCGAACCAGCGCGCCTCGTCGCCGTGCTGCGCCTCGAACGGCGCCGACACTTCACCGGGCTGCAGCGTGAACGCCGCCGCGACGATCGGATGGCGGAAGCCGCGGCCGAACGGCGGCAGCATGCCGCCGTCGCGCCGCGTCGGGTCCTCGCTGTGGCGCAGCGCCAGCGTCGCGAAGTCGGCACCGGCGCGGACCTTGTCGACGACCTCCTGCACGACCTTCGGGTCCTTGTGGACCAGGAAGCGCACCTGCACGCGGTCCTCGCGCAGCGCCAGGTAGCGGATCACGTAGCCCTGGTAGAGCCGCTGCGCGGTGCGCACACGCAGCGTCTGCCGCCAGTCCGACAGCCGCATGCCGAACAGGCGCCAGACGTAGGTCGCCAGGTCCATGTCGCGGCCGAGTTCGACCGCGACCTGCTGCGCGATCGCGCGTTCCTCGGCCGCAGCCAGCGCCTCGACGCGCGCCGCATCGACGCGGATGCCGAACTGCTGCGCGTGGCGCGCGACCAGCACGTCGAACACCAGCAGGTCGACCGCCGACAGCGCGAGCTTCGGGTGTGCGGTCAGGAGCCGCGCGTAGGCGTGGCTGCGGCGCAGCACCAGGTCGCCGATGCGCGCGATCTCGGCGTCGGGCTCGTCCCCCTTCGGCAGCAGGATCTCGGGCCCGAGGTCGGCCGGCGCCGGGTCCTGCACGCCCGGCACGACCGCCACCGCCGGCAGCGCCGCCGCGTCGTCGCGCACCGCCACCGCCGGCTTCGCTTCGCGCCGCGGCGGCCCACCGGCGCAGCCCGCCAGCACCAGGGCCGCGAGCCCGGCGCCGCGCAGGGTGCCGCGCGTCAGTAGGCCTTGAACGACCGCAGCCACTTCGTGCCCTGGCACAGGAAGCACTTGTTGCGCACCAGCTTGCCTTCGGGATCGATCTCCGGCGTCGTGCCGTCGCCGTAGCACGAGATGCACGGCGACACGGTCTGGAACGTCATCACGAGCTGGCCGCCGAACTCCGCGTAGTAGGCGCGCAGCCAGCTGGTGCGCTCCGGCCGCGAGGCTTCGTTCCACCAGTCGTCGGGCTGTTGCTCGGCCGCCTGCCCACCCTGGCCCTGCACCTGCGCGCGGCGCCGTTCCAGCGCCTCGCGCAACGCGCGCGCCAGCGCCTCGACCTGGCGCGTGTTGCCGGCCACCGGCGGTGACGCCTGCGCGTTCTGCTTCGCGTTGGCATCCCCCTGCCGCGTGCCCTTCAGGATCGCCTCTTCGCCGAGCACCCAGGAACCGATGCCGTAGGAGAAGTGCTCGGTGCGCTTGCCGACCGGCGTGCGGTCGCGCTGCCCCCACAGCTGCTTGACCTCGTCGACTTCGAGCCGCAGCTGCTGCGCGACACGCGCGTGGATGTCGTCGGTCATCTTGCTCTCGGCGTACTCGCGCGCCGCGGCCAGCGCCGTGCCGGCGTCGGCGGCCTTCTTCTCGGCCAGCACCTGGATCGAACGCCGGAACTGCTCGGCGACCTGCTGCGTGAGGTAGCGCGTGCGCGCCTCGCCGAACTTCTTCTTCTCGAGCTCGAAGTCCTGCTTCAGCTTCGACTGCGGGAACTGCTTGGCGAAGTCGGCGATCAGCTTGGTGCCCTTCTCGAAGTCGGGCAGCTGGCCGCGGCTGCGCGCCGCCTGGATCTGGTCTAGCAGTTCGCGCTCCTTCGCCGCTTCCTTGTAGCGCTGCAGGCGCTGCCCGAGCTGCTCGAGGTGGCCGGCGTTGTTGCTGTTGCCGAGTTCGCGCGCCTTCTGCAGGTGCAGGTCGGCGTGCTCGTAGTCGCGGACCTTGATCATCTCCTCGGCGACCAGGATGTGCTTGTCGGCCGAGTCGCCGGGCCGCAGTTCCTGCAGCCGCATCGCGTAGAACTCGTCCTTCGTGTAGACCTGCATCGCCGGCACCTCGACGGTGCGCGTCGTGCGCAGCTCACCGCGCGGGATGCGGAACTGGCTGCCCTTGACCTGCAGCACGATCGCGCCGTCCTCGACGCCCTGGATCTTGCCGATCCGGGTCTGCCTGCTGCCGTTGACCAGGAACTCCAGTTCGTCGGCGCGCACCAGGATCTCGTCCTGCGAGTCGCCCATCAGGTCGTTGGCGCGCTTGATCGCGGTGGCACAAACCGGCGACAGCTGGTCCCAGCGCAGGTCCAGCACGCCGCCGTTGTCGAGCCGCCGCACGCGCAGGCCCTCGCCGGTGGCTTCCTCGACCTTGGCCAGCAGCACCTGGCCCGACGCGAGCTGCAGCGTCTGCGCCGGCAGCACGCAGAAGGCCAGCAGCATCGCCCAGGCGACGGCGAACGAACGGATGGTCGCGATCATGGTCTCACCTCGCGGAGGTCCCGGGGTTCTCGTCCCGGAACCGTAGCACACGCGCCCGCAGCGGCAGTTGCCGCGGCAGTACGCGCAAGAACTCCTCGGTCACTTCGTCGCCCTCTTCGAGCCACCGGATCTCGAGCCGGATCAGCCAGACGTCGGGGCGCGTGTCGTCGACGACCGCGCGCGCCGACCAGGTCATGCCGGGGAAGCCCGGGGCGGTCTGGTCCTCGAGCGGCGCCAGTTCGAGGTCGAGGTCGGTGGCGCCGTCGGCGCGGCGGCGCACGGCCTCCTGCTGCAGCCGCGCGACCGCGAGGTCGCACAGCGCGCTGGTGGCGAGCCGCGCGTCGGTCGTGCGGCGCTGCGCCACGCTCGACGACAGCGCGCCGAGCAGCGCGGTGACGCCGAACAGCAGGATGCCGAGCGCGGCCAGCATCTCGGCCAGCGTGAAGCCGGCGGCGCCGGCGGGCACGGCTCGGCGATGGTCAGCCATTCCAGTCGTCCCTCGCGTGCGGCACCGGCACGACGAACTCGACGCTGCGGCCCACGTGCACGCGCACGCCGGCGTCGTGCGCGCGCGGCTTGGTGCCGCGCTGGCCGCGCTGCAGGCCGCGCAGCACGTCGCCGTCGCGGCTGCCGTAGCGGATCCACTCGCCGCGCAGTTTGATCCAGCCGCCGTCGCTCGGCCCCGGGAACCGGTCGCCGTCGACCAGCACCAGTCCCTGGTCGTCGGCGTCGATGCCGTCGGCCAGGAGCCCCTCGGCCGCGACGTGGTCCGGCTGTGCGACGACCGCGCGCACCAGGATCGCGTGCGGCTGCACGTCGTCGGTCGGATCGGCGGCGCTCCAGGTGCCGCGGTCGAACGCGAACGCGCCGCCCGACGCGGCGTCGACGAGCCAGCCGCCGCGGGCGCTGTCCCAGATCGCCTCCGGGCTGCTGCCGCCGCTGCCTAGCTCGGCCGCCGGCGTGCTGCCCCACGCGGTCGTGGTCTGCGACCACAGCAGGAACTCGACGTGCAGCAGGTCGCGCAGCAGCACGGTCGTGTTCTGCATCACGACCAGACCCGGCAGGTCGGCGCTGCCCGGCACCGCGACGGTCGCCGGATCGACGCTGCGCTCGGGGCCGACCGGCACCTTCTGGTCCGGCAGGAACCACGCGGCGCGCAGTTCCAGCAGCGCGTCGTCGGCGCCCTCCTGGCGCCAAGGCACCAGCAGCAGGTTGCCGATGCCGCGCAGTGGCTCGGTCGGCCGCGCGGCCGCGACCGCCTGGTCGACTTCGGCCGGCGACAGTTCCGGCCGCGCCTCGAGCGCGCGCATCGCCAGCAGCGCATCGCGCAGCACGGACTCGCGGTCGGCCGGCAGGTGCACGGCGGCGCGCAGCACCTGCACCGTGGTCGGATCGCGTTCGGCCAGCGGCGGCAGCCCGAGCGGCAGCCGCTGCACGACCAGCCGGTCGTCGACGGTGTCCCGGTCGCGGCCGGTGCCGCTGCCGCGCAGCTGGCCGAGTTCGGCGGTCAGCACGCTCTGCACGCGGCTGGTGCGGTCGGCCAGCAGCTGACCGAGTTCGCCTTCCTGGAACAGGCGCAGACCGGTGTCGACCAGCTGCACCAGCAGCACCAGGAAACCCGACAGGATGCCCATCACGACGACGAGCTCGATCAGCGTGAAGCCGGTGGATCGCGGCGAACGGTTCATCGCGCGGTCACCCGTTCGTCGACGATGCGCGGCTGGCCGTCGTACTCGAGGCGCACGTCCTCGACCCGCGCCGTGGTCTTCCAGCCGTGCGCGGTGAAGCCGACCAGGTCCAGCACGCCGGGCCGGTAGACGGTCGCGAAGCGGATCTCGAGGCGCGACGCCTGCGTCGCGATCCGGTGCGCGGTCGCGGCGTCGGCCGGCTGCTCGAAACGCCACAGGTCCGGCGTGGTCGCCGGATCGGCCGCGAACGGCGCGCGGCCGTCGGCGCGCACGAGGCAGACGACGTCGACGCGCGCGTCGCGGCTCTCCTCGCGCCAGCGCAGCGTGCGGAAGAACGACGGCGCCGTGGTCGTGGTCAGCTGCGCGTAGGCCAGTTCCGGGTCGTCGCTGGCAGAGGCGTGGCGATCCCAGTAGCGGAACGGGAAGCCGACCACCGCCTCGCCGCTCTGGCCGGTCTGCGGCGTGGTGCCGAAGCGGCCGCGGAACAGGCCACGCGCCTGCGGGCTGTTCGCGTCCTCGCCGGGCGGGAACCAGCGCGGCATCGCCAGCACAGCCGCGCCGCCCGACGACCGCGCCCAGCAGTAGTGCAGCAGTTCGCGGCCCAGCAGCAGCGTGCCGGTGCGCCGCGGCAAGGCACCGAGGTTGGTCACCGACAGGGCGTCGTCGCGAATGCCGACGCCGCTGTTCAGGATCGCGACCGGCCGGTGCGACAGGAACCGCACACGGGCGCCGCGGTCGTGGTCGCGCGCCTCGGTGTTCAGAAGGCCGCGGCCGTTCGCCGCGACCGTGAACGTGCCGTTGTTGCGCGCCTGGTAGGCCAGGATCTCGCCGTCGATCTGCAGCAGGCCGCCGGTGGTCGGGCACTCGTCGACGAAGTTCTGGCCCGGCTGCCACGGGCCGGCGGCGTGGAACGTCAGCGACGGCACCAGATCGAACGTGTTGGCGTTGGCCGTGAACGCGGTCTCGACCACCAGATCGGGGATCTCGTGCGCGACGACCTCGACCTCGTCGACGACGCCGGTGATCGGTTGCTGGCCACCGACGCCGCTGCCGAGGTGCACCTGTTCGCAGTAGGCCGCCGGCAGCTCGCCGCTCGGGAACTTCACGACGCGGTCGTACTGGCGCGGGTCCTCGGGCACGGTGCCGCTCGTCGGTCCGATGAACCGCCCCTGCACGCCGTCCTGGAACGCGACCAGCTGGAACGGCCACGGCCCCAGCAGTTCGGCCGGCTTCTGCGTGCTGAGGTTGTCGGCGCCGAACCGCCGCGCGCTCCAGTTCACGGTGTGCCACTCGACCGGCGGCCGCACCGAGCCGCTCGCGGTCGAGCCCTGCACGATCGCGACGCGGTCGAAGCGGCCGACGCGGCCGCCGAACGCGCCCCAGTTGCTCGGATTCAGCTGCAGCCGCTGGCACTGCATCACCACCGAGTTCGTGTGCGCGTGCGACGAGGTGCGCGTGAACGGATCGCCGCGGAAGCGCAGCGCGTCGCGCGCCGCGAAGATCTGCGGGAAGTCCGACTCGACCTGCGGCACGTAGCCGATGAAGCCCGACGTCGCGGTCACGGTGCCCCACGGCGGCGTCTTCGAATCGGACAGCACCGTCTGCGGTCCGAGGCCACCGACCTGCACCGTGTCGCGCGTCGACGTGCGCGTCAGCTGCCAGCGCAGGCTGTCCCAGCGGGCGCGGTTCGCGCGCACCAGGTGCTGCCGGTCGGCGAGCACGTCGTAGCGCACCCACTCGGTGTCGTTGGCGTCGCCGCCGTCCGGGTAGAGCTGCACCCATTCGCTGAGGCCGGTCTGCGCCGGGTCCCAGACGTAGTCGCCGCCCTGCACCGGCAGCGACACCGGCACGACCCAGACGATCAGCGTCGGGATGTCGTCCCACAGCGTCTGCGGATCGGCCGGATCCCACGGCCAGTCCTCGAAGTTGGTCACGAAGCGCTGCGCGCGGCCCGGCTCGTAGTGGTCGCGCGAGATCTGGTTGTCGTCGCCGGGCAGCGTCTGCGCGCGCTGCACGCCGGTCAGCTTGTTGCCGTTGCGGCTGGTGTAGCGGATCAGTTCGACGCCGCCGGCGCGCGTCGAGGAGCCGTTGCCGACGGTGCCCGGGAAGTTGCCCTGCCAGATCAGCGACCGCTGGATCAGCAGCGCGTAACCGCCGGTGGTCGGGAACGCGTCGGTGATCGCCGTCGCGGCCGGCTGCGGATCCTGGCGGCCGGTCGGCACCGGGTCGCACAGTTCGAGGTCGCCGGTCCAGGTCTCGTCGAGGCCGGTGCCGATCGTGAACGGCGGCGTGGTCGCGATCGTGATCGGCCGCGCGTTGCTGCCGAGCCAGCCGCGCGCGACCGCGAAGCCGCCGATCGAGCTCGCCAGCCGCGTCGTGCCCGGCATCATCGGCGAGTCGTCGCTGAGCAGCGTCGAGTAGCCGTACAACTCGACCTGCGCGCCGACCGGGTGCGACGGGAACACGTCGAGGTTGACGCCGGTCGACGCGAGCTGCTCGAGGTCGACGGTCGGTTCGCCGTTCGAATCGACCGGGATCGACGGCCGGAACTCGCGGCCCCACATGCGGGCGCCGCGGCCGCCGATCGAATCGCGCCAGACGCAGTCGAACGTGTTGCCGTTCAGGCCCGAGTACTCGAACAACTCGGTGCCGATGCGCAACACGCCCTGCGGCGGGAAGCCCTCGGTGCTCTCGACCGGCAGGCCGAGGTAGCGCTCGCTGCCGGTGCGCCCCGGCGGGTCGTCGAGGTTGTTGCCGAGCGTCGGGTCGAACGCCGGGATCGCCGTGGTCAGGTAGGTGACGAACTTCTGCTTGCCGCGGCTCATGCCGTCGACGGCGACGGCGAGGTCGTTCGGCCGGTTGCCGTAGGCCGAAGCGCTGAGGTGCAGCGGCGTGTCGGCCGGCAACTGCAGTTCGGCGAGTGGCAGCGTCCACTCGCTGGCCGTGCGCGGCACGCCGGCCGGCGACGCGCCGGGATTCGGATCGATGCCGGCCTCGTCTGTGACCTCGAACACCAGGTTGCCGTCGCGGCCGTGCAGCGCGATGCGGTTGCGGTCCGGGTCGCCGTCGCCGTGGTCGAACAGCGTCGTGCCCTCGAGCGACTGCGGCTCGACCCAGAAGCTGACGGCGAAGCGGTCGACGAAGCTGTTGGGACCCGCGAACGGGAACGCGATCCGGTCGTGCCGGCCGCCGCCGGTGTTGCCGCCGCCGGCGTTGCCGCCGGCCGTGCCGCCACCGGCATTGCCGACCGAACTCGGGCCGGTGTTCTGCATCCGGTACGGGCCGTCCTTCTTCACGTCGTGGCCGCGCGGGTTCGGGCTCTGCGCGAACGTGTCGGTGGCCAGCACGCGCATCGCCGCCCACTGGCTGCTCGGCGTGGTCGCGGTCGCCGGCTCGATGCCGACGTCGGCCGGATCGTCGTTGGCGTAGCGCGGCTCGCCGAGGCCGAGACCAGGGAACGCAATCGGCACCAGGTGCGGGAAGTAGCGCGGCGCCGGGTCGTTGCCGGTCTCGCCGGGCTGCAGCGCGCCGAGGTTGATCGGCGTCGTGGTCCAGAACGGCGCGCGCCGGTCGAGCCGGAACGCCTCCTCGAACGCCCGCTGCGTGTTCCAGCTCTGCTCGAGCGTGAAGCCCGGCACCGCGACCGCGGTGCCGGTGCGTTCGTGGCGGCCGACCACGCCGGGCGCGACGACGCTGCGCGCGCGGCTGGCGGCGGCGCGGTAGCCGACCCACGGCCCGGACTCGAAGCAGATCGGCGCGGTGCCCATCTCGAGCGTGCAGTCGCGGCCGGTCTCGAGGTTGCGATAGACGGTCAGCCAGAGGCTCTTCTGCGCGTTGCTGGCGGCGTCGAGGCGCGGCCGCAGCACGCGCTCGATCAGATCGCGCCAGCCCGTGAACGGCCCGTAGCCGGGGTCGCTCGGGTCGCCGCTGCGGCGCGCGACGATCTCCTCGGCGACCTCGCGCGCGACCGCCGGCGACAGCGACGGCGGCGGAGCCGTGCGCTGGCGGCCGTCGGCGTCGTGCACGCGCACGCTGGCGCCGCGGCGCAGTTCGCGCAGCAGCGCGGTCAGCACCTCGACCGGGGCGGTGTTGATGTTGACCGGCGCCGGGATCAGCGGCTCCACCACCGTGACGACGGCCGGGTAGTCGGCGGCGACCGGCACCAGCAGGTCGAGCCGGAACACCGGGAACGGCAGGTCGGCGGTGCCGCGTTCCTGTTCGACCGCCATCACCAGCGCGCACTCCTGCAGACCGGTCGCCTGGTTCGTGATGCGCACCGTGCTGCCGGCGCCGACATGAAGTGCCGACTTCACCCGCAGCGACTTCGACTTGCCCGCCTGCAGCTGGTCGAACACCCGCTCGGGTCGACCCCAGGTCGCGGCGGTCTGCGCCATCGCGTCGACCGACAGGTTGGCGGCCAGCACGTCGAGTTCGTCGGCCGTGAAGCCGGCGACCTCGCCACGGCCCAGTTCGGCCAGTTCGCGCACCGACGCGAACGGCCGCCGACCGCCGCCGTGCGCGCGCTGCGTGAACGGCCAGGCGGCCGCTTCGATGCAGCGGTAGTCGAGCACCAGCGACCCGGCGGCGATCGGCTCGGCGCCGTCGGCGAAACCCTGGTCCTGCAGCAGGCCACGCGCCAGGTCGAGCAGGCCCTGGTCGTCCTTCTGGCCGTAGCGGATCAGCTCGCCGCCGACCCAGACCATGCCGCTCGCCGGCAGGTGCTGCGTGTCGTCGAGCAGCATCGCCTTGGCTTCGGGCAGCAGGTCCTCGCGCAGCCGCACCGCGGTGCCGAGCAGGTTCGCCAGCACCAGCGGCGACACGCCGTCGAGCGCGAAGAACCGCTGGGTGTCCCAGACCTCGCCGCCGAGCAGCACGCGGCCGTCCTCGCGCAGCGGCTCGAACGCCTTCGGCAGTTCGACGCCGGTCGGCCACTCGTCACTGCCGTCGTGCGCCGGCGTCGGATCGAACACCGGGTCCGACAGCGCCGCGTCGGCGAGCAGCAGGTCGCGCACGCTGGCAGAGGCCTGCTCGACCGCAGCGCGGTGCACTTCGCGCGACGCCGCCTCGGCGCCGACGCCCATCGACACCGCGAACGGCAGCGCCAGCAGCGCCAGCAGCATCAGCGCGAACAGCACGGCCAGCAGCGCCATGCCGCGTTCGGTAGTCCTCATCGTGCCTCCTCGGGCGCCACGAACTCGACGGTCGGGTTCGACATCGGTTCGCCGCGCGTGTCGAAGCCGAGCCGGTAGACCTTCTGCGGCTGCAACTCGATCGGCAGGTCCTGCGCCGGCGCGAACGCGAACACCGACAGCCGCACTTCGTCGACGGTGCCGGGCACCGTCGCCTCGACCGGCGACAGCTCCAGCGCGGTGTCGTCCTCCTGCACGAGACCGCCGTCGGCGACCGCGCTGCCGAGCTCCTGGCCGTCGACCGCGAGCCAGGCGCGCTGGCCGTCGCAGGCGGCTTCGAGCGTGCACCAGGTGCGCAGCGGCAGCGCCTGCGGCACCTCGATGCCGCAGAGTGTGGTGCCGCCGGCCGCCGAACGCAGCCGCAATCGCAGCCGCGGCCGCAGCTCGTCGTCGAGCAGCACTTCGCCGGTCTGGCCGAAGCGCGCCACCGTGCACGAGCGCCGGCGCTCGAGCCGCAGGTCGACGCGCAGCACGAACCCGTCGCGCAGGTCGACCGCCGCCGGCCGCAGCGGCCAGCGCAACAGCGCCGCGCGTTCGCCGTCGAGGCTGCGGCGGCCGTGGCCGAAGCGACCCGCCGGCACGTCCTCACCGGCGAGCTGCGGCCGCATCACCTCGTCGAGGAAACGATCGCCCGGCTCCAGGTGGAACGTGGCCGCCGGCTGCAGCAGCCGCGCCTGCACGGTGCCGGCCTGGCCGTCGACGCCGGGCCGCACCCAGACCTCGGTGGCGACGCCTTCGGCGCGCGCGGTCATCTGCGCGGCGCGGGTCTCGCCGGCCAGGATCGACCGCGCGATCTGCTCGGGGTCGGTCTTGCCGAGGAAGCCGATCGAGATGCCGAGCAGCACCGAGATCACGCCGATGACGACCAGCAGCTCCAGCAGCGTGAAGCCCGGAGCGGGGCGGGGCGTCGGGGCGGGTGCGGGCGGCCGGGGCATCGGGAGCTACTAGTTCTCCGGCCAGACGAGGTCGTCGTCGGTACCGAAGGTTCCGTCCTTGCCGGCACTGAGCAGCTGGAACTTGCCGGCGCCATGGAACGTGCCGTCGGCCCGGCGTTTGGCCTTGACCGGCATCGGATCCCCCTCGGCCGGCGCCACCTGCTGGGCCTTCTCCATGCCGAGCTTCTGGAAGTAGGCCAGCGGCAGGCCCCAGGCGTCGGTCAGCTCGATCCGGCCGCGCTGCTTCAGCAGCGGGTGCTCGACGCCGTGGTCGTCCTTGTCGGTGTTGGCGAACCGGTCCGACAGGCTGCCGAGGTCCTTGCCGCCGCGCCGCTGCAAGCTCAGGAACGTCACCAGCGACTCGATGCCGGTGTTGATGCCGTTGTCGGGCTTCCAGCCCTGCTTGGCCGGGCCCTCGGGATGCCGCAGATCGTCGGGCGGGAAGTAGCCGTGCTCGTTGGCGAACGCGCCGCAGCCGGTCTGCAGGTCCAGCATCACCGCGGTGGTCGCGGTCTCGTTGGCAGCCGCCTGCGTGCCGAGGATGTTGGGCAGCAGCACCGCGGCGAGGATGCCGAGGATCGCGATCACGATCAGCAGCTCGATCAGCGTGAAGCCGGCGCGGCGCTCGGCGCGGCAGACCGGGGTCGGGTGCGGGTTCGGAGGCGAAATCGGGTTCGTCGGGTGCATCAGCGTCCCTTGCGGCGTTCGAGCCGGTAGTCGTCGAAACGGACGTCGATCGCGGCGCCCTTCGGGCCACCGGCGAACAGCACGGTCTTCAGCACGCCGGCGGTGTTGCCGGTCAGCGTCTTCAGTTCGTGCTGCGCCAGCAGCTGGCCGTTCCACCACACCTGCAGCGTCAGCTGCCGCGACTGCAGCTCGCCGCGCGGCACCGCGCGCAGTTCGAGCCGCTGTTCGCCGGTGCGGTCGAAGCCGGCGATGGTCGGCGTCAGCTTGACGTCGTCCTCGCGGCCGTCCTGGATGCGCACGTACGGCTGGCCCTCGCGCACGCCGACCATCGCGCGCAGCTCGTGCGTGCCGCCGCCGCGCTGCAGTTCGATGCGCAGCCCGGCTTCGCCTTCGGCGGCCGACTGTGCGGCGCCGAGCTGCAGCGTGCAGCCGACCGCGAGGAAGTTCTTGCCGTTCTGCACCGCGCCGGTGCGTTCGGCGGTCATCTCGCCGCCGCCGAAGCGCCCGGCCGGCACGCGGAACACCAGCGCATCGTCCTGCACCGCCGCACCGTTGCTGCCGTCGCGTTCGCCGCCCCAGACGTTGCCGACCTCGCTGCGCGCGAAGCCGTCCTCGAGCAGTTCCTTCTCGGCGTGGTCGTAGATCGCCGCCAGCGTCGCGTCGGCCCAGGCGCGCATCGGCGCGTCCTTCGGCAGGTCGTCGACCAGCCGCTGCAGCGCCGCGGTCGCGTCCTCGACCAGGCCGCGGCTGTAGTCGACCAGCGCCGTGCCGCCCTTCGCGAACAGCTTGTCGGCCTCGGTCGCGGCGAGGTCGCGCGCGGCCAGGAACGCGGCCCGCGCACCGCGCGCGTCGGCGGCGGCGAAGTGGTGCAGGCCCTGCAGCTCGAACAGCTCGACCGCCGGCTGGTGCACCAGCGCCACCGCGCGGTCGGCGTAGCGCTTGGCCGCGATCGCGGCCTCGGCCTGGTCGTTGCCGCGACCTTCCTGCGCGCGCTGCCCTTGCACCGCCGCCATCTCGGCGATCGCGTGCACGAAGTCGTCGTGCTCGCGCAGCGCCGCGCTCTGTGCCTCGGCGGCGGCCGCGAGCTGGCCCTGCAGCCGCAGCGCACGGCCGCGCAGGTAGAACGCGTAGGCGTCGGTCGGCGCCGCCTCGAACGCGCGGTCGAGCCAGGCGCTGGCGCTGTCGAACTGCCCGAGCCGCGTGAACAGCAGCGCGAGCCCGGTCGCGGCGCGGTGCCGCAGCAGCGGCTCCTGGTCGGCGGTGCGCACGAACAGGTCGTGCGCCTCCTGCCACTGACCCTGCCGCAGCAGGCACGCCGCCTGGCCGAGCTGGGCTGCGCCGCCGTCGAGGCCGCTGCTGGCCTGGCGGAACGCCGCCAGCGCCATGCCGAGGTCGCCGGCCGCGTAGGCGACGCAACCGACCAGGTACGGCTGCGGCTGCTCGGCCGGCACCAGCGACAGCGCGTTGCGCGCCGCATCGACGTCGGCGACCGCGAGGTGGCAGGCGACGATCGCGCGCGCGACACGCACGCGGTCGGCGGCGTTCTGCAGGCTGCCGAACGTGCGTTCGGCGTTGCGGCCGGCGACCAGCGCGTCGGTGCTGCGGTCCTGCCGGCGCAGGAACTCCGCCAGCGCGGCGTGCGGCCGCGCGTCGTTGGGCGCCAGTTCGACCGCGCGGCGCAGGTCCTGTTCGGCCTCGCGCACGAGCCCGAGCCGCGCCTTGACGACGCCGAGCCCTTCGTAGCGGAACGCGGACTCGCGGAAATCGCCCTGCAGACCGTCCAGCAGCGCGAACTCGCCGGCCAGGTCGCCGCGCGCCTGCAGCACGCGCTGCTGCAGCCGGTACCCCTCGAGGTCGCCGTGCGACACCTGGCGGTAGATGTCGGCCTGCTCGATCGCGACGTCGTAGACCCAGTCGGCGGTGCGCGCCTGCTCGAGCAGCCACTCGATCAGCGCGCGCCGCTCTTCGTGGTGCGACGCCAGCGCCGGCACGCGCCGCACGCGCCGTTGCACCTGGTTGCGCAGCGTGGCCGCGAGCTCGATGCGCTCGATCTGCAGCGCCGGGTCCTTGCCGTAGGTGATCAGGCTGCCGAGCTTGCCTTCGGACAGCTTGTAGAGGCGCATGCGCACCTCGACGCCCTCGAAGTCGCGCTTCTCCTCGAGTTCGAACAGGTCGCGGCCGTCGGGCTCGATCGCGCCCCAGTGCGGCGCCTTCTGGTTGCGGACCCAGATCCGGTCGTAGGTGCGCGCCGCCCGCTCCTCGAGCGCGGCGCGGTCGCTGCCCTGCGGTGCGTCGCCGTCGGGTGGCGCCGCCGCCGCGGCGTCGGGTGCCGCCTCGGCGACGGTCTGGATCGTGACGCCTTCGACCGGTGTGCCGTCCAGGCGCACCGCCCACAGGTGGCCGTGGTCGGGCCCGATCTCGAGCGGCACCGCGGCGACCGACAGCGGCGCGTGCGGCGGGAAGTCGAGCACGCGCGGCGGCAACGGCCGCGTCTCGCTGGGTTCGGTGCAGAAGTCGGCGCGACCACCGGGCCGCGGCGCGTCGGTGGCCAGTACGGTCGGCGCGACCGCCTTGGCCGCGTATTCGATCTTCGACGGCTGGAACGTCGCCGACCGCGCCGGTTCGGCGAGCAGCGACTTCGCGATCCAGGCGCCGACCGCGAGCGTCACCAGCACCAGGACCTGTTCTTTGCGGATGGCCACGTCTTACGGCTCCCTCACTCCCGGTCCTTGAATGCGATGCCCTGCAGCGTGCCCTTGACGCTGCACGGTTCGCCCAGCCGCGCCGGCGCCTGGATCTGCCACGATTCCAGCACCAGCGTGCGGCCCGGTTTGCGGCACGACTCCAGCACGCGCTGGCAGGTCGGCTCGTCGGCCTGGAACTGGAACGACACGCGCTCCTGCACCAGCAGGTCGCGCAGATCGACGTCGCCGGGGCGCGTCGCGCGCGCGGCGCTGCGCTGGCCGCGGCGTGGTTCCACGCGCAGGCTGCCGACCGCACGCAGGCCCGGCGCTTCCGGGTTCGCGGCGCGCGTCGCGTCGTGCGCCGCGTAGAGCCGCTGCGTGAACTCGTCGAGCAGTTCGAGGCCGAACAGCACGCCGCGGATCTCGTCGACGCCGGTCGGCACCTCCCAGACGACGTCCTTGTCGGCGATCTGCACGTCGCGCTCGGCGGCCGCGTTCAGCACGGCCTGCTTCAGCGCGCGGCCGACCTGGAACAGGTACTCGTCGGCGGCACCCTGGCCGGCCAGCTCGTACTTCGCCTGCGGCACGAACGCGAGTTCCTGCTGCAGGCGCTGCCGTTCGGCCTGCAACTGCTCGGCCTCGGTCTTCGCCGCGGTCAGCGCGGCGCTGTCGTAGAGCGGCGTGCCACCGGCCTGGCGCAGCAGGTTGCGCTGCTCGCGGCGCGCGCCCTCGGCATCGTAGATCGAACCGAGCACCGCGCTGGCGACCAGGTAGACGACGCCGCCGATGGCGACGCCGATCAGCCACTTCTTGTTCTCCTGCACGAACGCGCCGGGATCCATCAGTTGCCCTCCTCGAACTCGACCGTGAGCTGGAAGAGCAGCGTGCTCTCGACGGTCTGGCCCGGCTTCATGACGGCGCTGGCGCCGGTCAGCAGCGGGTCCGCCTTGAATTTGCTGACGAAATCCTGCACCACGCGACCGACCTCGACGCCGTTCAGCTCCTTGCCGGCGCCGTCGATCACGACCTGCGGCCGCTTCTGCCGCGCGCTGGCGCTGCCGACCTCGAGCTTCTTGATCCAGAGCTGCGGCGGCAGGTGCGCGACCGCGGCGCGGCTCGTGCGCAACAGCCCGTGCAGCGGCAGGGCCTGCGCCGCCAGGTGGTCGACCAGCGCGCGCTCGACCTTGTTCTGCGCGATCACGGCCTCGGCTTCGCCGTGCAGCGCGTTGGCGGTGGCGATCCGGCGCTTGACCACTTCCACCGACGACTGCGCGTCGGCCAGGTCGGCCTTGCCACGCACGGCCTGCAGGCCGAGCAGACCCACCAGCACGGCGCCGGCGAGGATGTTCCACACCGTGCGCTGCTGGAAGCGCTGCCGCTTGCGCACCGCTTCGGGCAGGATCTCGAGCGCGTAGAGCGTGTCGTCGAGGCGGCCGACCGCGAGCCCCAGCGCGACCACCGCTTCGTGCCGCATCGCCTGCAGCTGCTCGGCGTCGGCCGGCGGCAGCTCGGACAGGTCGAGGTTCTGGAACGGGTCGAACAGTTCGACCGGCGCGCGCAGCGCCTCGCGCAGCATCGCCCGCAGGCCGCGCAGCCGCGCGCCGCCGCCGCACAGCAGCACCTTGTCGAGCCGCAGGTCGGCGATCTTCGTCTGCGACTTGCAGAACGCGAGCGAACTCTGGATCGCCGCGGTCAGCGAGCCGGCCGCGCCGCCGGCCGCCATCGTGACCTTCTCGGCCTGGCCGCTGGCGTAGCGACCGCGGCTCGTCGGATCGAGGTCGAGCAGGTCCTTCTTCAGCGCTTCGGCCTTGCGGCCGCCGACCTGGAACGCCGCCGCGATCGCGTCGTCGAGCACCTTGGTGCCGCCGCTGAGGTTGCGCGCGAACAGCAGATCGGTGCCCTTGACCAGCGCGATGTCGATCGTCTCCTGGCCGATGTTCGCCAGGCACACGACCGCGTCGGCTTCGACCGGACCGCACTTCAGGAACGCGTTGTAGAGCGCGGTGCAGTTCGGCACGAACGCGGCGACCGAACCGCCGCCGCCCTCGACCTCACCCTGCAGCCGTTCGAGCGCGTCGTCCTTGGCCAGCGCCAGCAGCACGGTCTCGACGCCGGCTTCCTCGTCCTGGGCCGGCAGCAGGTTGTAGTCGGCGGACAGTGTGCCGCCCGACTGCTGCGCCAGGTCCTGGATCTCGAGGTCCATCAGGTTGCGCAGCTGCCAGTCCGGCGTCGGCGGCACCTGGCTGTAGCGCAGCGTCATGTCGCGGCCGGCGAGGCCGCAGACCGAGCCCGCGAGCGGGATGCCGGCCTGCGCCAGCGAGATCGCGGTCTCACCTTCGCCGCGCGGCAGTCCGGCGAAGCGCAGCACGCGTACGCCGTGTTTGCCGGTCGTCGCGACCAGCACCTTGGCGCTGTGGCTGCCGATGTCGACGGCGGTGGCTTTGTTGGCCATGGGTCGGGATCCTGCTCTCGGCTACTTCGGTGCGAGGTGTTGCTCGACGTAGGTCATCACGACCTTGGCGAGGCCGGGTTGGTTCTGGTCCGCGAACGCCTGCGACAGATCGCGCAGGCGCTGCGCCTCGGCCGCGACCGCCGCGGCGTCGATCGTGCGCAGCCGTGCGACCGCGCGTTCGCGCAGCGCCGCGACCGCGGCAGCATCCTCGAGGTTGGCCTCGCCGTAGCGCGCGACCACGTCGTCGAGGCCGCGCACGACGCGGGCGAAGCCGCCGCGCGTGTCGAAGAACGCCGCCTCGTCGAGGTCGACCTGCAGCTGCTGCAGCTCGGCGCTCTGCGCGGCCAGCACCTGCGTGCGCAGCGCCTGGGCCTGCGCCAGCACCTCGGTGTCCATCGGCACCGTGCGCACCAGTTCGCGCAGCCGTTCGAGCGCGCGACCGGGCTCCCTGCCCGCGACCAGCTGCTGCGCCTGGCGCACCAGTTCGGCGGCCTGCTGGCGCTCGCCGCGGAAGCCCAGCACCAGCTCGAACGCGGCCGCCTGCACGCCGAGCCGGAACCGGCCGCCGCCGACCTGGCCGGCGCAGGCCGTGGCCGCGTCGAAGCGCAGCAGCGCGCGCGTCGCGCGGTCACCGAGCAGCAGCGCCGCGGCGGTGAACTGCGTCTCGGCCGCGGCCGCGACGAAGCCGGCGCCGCCGGCGTCGACCATCAGGCCGCCCGCGGCGTCGGCCGGGAACACCAGCTGCACGTCGGCGGTGCCCTCGACCTGGATCCGGAAGCTGCGCTCGCCGGCGGTCGCGGAGACCTTCGCGCCGAGGTCGGACAGCGCCACCAGGCCCGCGCGCTGCAGGCCGGCGAACGCCGGCGGCGTCGTCAGCGGCAGCACGTCGAGCAGCGTCGCCGGGTTGTCGGCGTCGACCGACCGGACCGCCAGCGCGGCGCCGGTCGCCTGCAGCGTCTGGCTCGATTCGGTGAGCTTCTGTTCGACCGCGGTCGCGGCGCCACCTTCGACGACGGCGACGTCGTCGACCGCCGCCGCGGCGTCGGCCGCCGGCAACACCGCCACCACCTCGAGCTGCAGGCGGTCGCAGCCCGCCGGCACGGCGACCACGACCTCGACCCGCTGCCAGCCGTCGTGGGCGACGATCGGCGTGCCGGTGCGGAACCGGAACGGCGACGCGTCGCCGTTGGCGAAGCAGACCGCGCGCAGACCGGCGAGGCCGCCGCCGCTGGTCGTCAGGTGCGCGGCGATCGTCATCGTGCGGCCGCCGAACACCGGCAGCGCTTCCTGCAGCGTCGCCAGCGCGAAGTCCGCCGCATCGTCCGCCTGGCCGCGCAGCGCTTCGAACGCGCCGCGGCCGCTGTGGGTCGTGCCCGCCGGCTGGAAGCCGCCGCCGCCGGCGCGCAGGTTCCAGCCCGACTCGTCCTCGCAGCCCGCGACCGGCGCCGCCAGCCGGTTGCCGGTCACGACCAGCGGCGCCTGCTTCGCCGGCGCCGCGCCGTTGTCGGCCGCGTTCGGCTGGCTCTGCCACCAGAACCAGCCGGCACCGCCGAGCACGGCGACCAGCACCACGCCCAACACCGCCGTCGAACCGCCGCGCCGCTGCAGCCGGCCCGCATCGAGCCGCCGCACCGCGAGGTCGCCGTCGGCCGACGCGGCCGGGGCGGCGGCGTCGCGGAACTTCAGCCGCACGCGGCCGACCGTGACGATGTCGCCGGGCGTCAGCACGATCTCGGTGACGCGCTTGTCGTCGAGGAACGTGCCGTTCGTGGAGCCGAGGTCGCGCAGCACGTGGCGATCCCCTTCCACCACCACTTCGGCGTGCACGCCCGAGGTCTTCTCGTCGGCGATCACCAGGTCGTTGCCGGGCTTGCGGCCGATGCGCAGCGCGCGATCGCTCACGGGCAGGACGTCACCGGCGCGATCCCCGTCGAGGATCTCGAGCACGTAGTTGGCCATGCGGATGCGGAGGGGTCTCGGACCGGGCCGTGGCACCGCGGGACACGCGGGCCGCCGGGGTTCGCGGCGCCTGGGGCGGGGCGCGGCGGACGCCGGCACAAGCTACCTGCACTGCCGCGAGCCGCAAGCGGTTGCTGTCACTTCGTACCGGCCGGACCACGCGCTACGTTGGCCGCCGATGCCGGCGCGTTTCTTCGTGCAGCCGCTGCCGCCTGCGGGCCCGGCCACGGTCGACGGTGACCTGGCCCACCACCTCGCCCACGTGCTGCGCGCACGGCCGGGCGATTCGCTGCGGCTCGCCGACGGCCGCGGCGGCAGCGCCATGGCGACGGTCACCGCGGTGCGGCGCCACGCGGTCGACCTCGAGGTCGACGCCAGCGTGCAGGCCGCGGCGGTCGGCAGCGGCGTGCAGATCGCGTTCGCGCCGCCGCGGCTGCAGCGGGCCGAGTGGCTGTTCGAACACGGCACCGAAGTCGGCATCGACGTGTTCCACCCGCTGTGGACCGCGCGCACGCGGCCGCAGGGCGAACGGCTCGAACGCTGGCAGCGCATCGTGCGGGCCGCCGCCGGCCAGTGCGACCGCGACTGGCTGCCGACGATCGCGCCGCCGCGCGAACTGGCGGCGTTCCTGCGCGATGCGGCGCTGCCGGCGGCGCGGTTCGTCGCGACGCCCGGGGCACCGCCGCTGCCGGCGCTGGCGCCGGCGACCGGCGACGTGCTGGTGCTGATCGGTCCCGAGGGCGGCTTCGCCGCCGACGAGGCCGAGGCCGCGCAGGCGGCCGGGTTCGTCGCCGCGGGCCTGGCGCCGCACGTGCTGCGCACCGAGACCGCGGCGCTGGTCGCCGCGGCGCTGCTGCGCTGCCGCCCCGGCGCGCCGGCGCGGCGCCCCGAGGCGTGACCGACGCCGCGGCTACAGCAGGCCGTAGAGGAAACGCACGCCGTTCGTGGTCAGGAAGCCCGCCGGGTTGAAGCCCGGCGCGATCATCAGCCCCTGGAACATCGTCGTCTGGCCGACCAGGCCGGTGTCGTTCGGCACCGTGAACGGCCAGTTCGCCGACGGCGGTGGCGCCGCGAAGAACGAGCCCAGGATGTCCGGCAGCTGGTAGCCGAAGCAGCCCGCCATGTTCAGGAAGCCGAGGTCGATGCCGCCCGGGATCTCGGTCGGCGAGAACACCATCACGCCGCCCAGCGAGCTCGCCGGCAGGTTGGTGATCTGCAGGTTCACCGTGGTGTTGACGATCGGCCGCGCCGACGCGGTCATCGCCAGCGCCACCGAATCGACGCCGCACACCGAGAAGCCGAGCGGCACGTCGACCGACAGGTCGCGCGAGCCCGGGTTCGACGCGCCGCCACCGGGCGTCCAGCCGACCACGTAGTCGGTGCCCGACGGGTTCATCGCCTGCCAGACGAAGTCGACCTGGCCGGTGGCGCGGAACTGCATCTGGAACGTGTTCAGCGCCCCGTCGCTGAAGTTCGGCACGTTGAGCCAGGTCACGTAGGCGACGCCGGCGATGGTCTGCGCGTAGACGTTGCCGGCGCCGGTCGGCGACAGGTCGTGCCAGCACGGCGCCCAGCGCGGGTTGCCGGCCAGGAACGCGGCGACCGACGGCGTGTAGTCGGTGCCGTTGTCGCCCGCGGGCGACACGAAACCGTTCGAGCAGATCCGGATCTGCGTCGTCGTGCCACCCGGGTAGGGCAGCGAGAAGCCGAGGTTGTAGACGTCCTGGTCGTCGTCGCCCTGGTTCAGGTTGCCGCCGGTCGGCGCGACATAGGCCGCCGCGCTCGAGCCGATCGAGTAGGCGCCGCCGACCAGGCTCAGGCGCATCTTCGAGTTCGCGAGGTCGAACGCGCCCGACTGGTAGAACGACGCCGCGCAGGCGCCGCAACCCTGGCCGACGAGTGCGAAGTCCGCGCCGGGCACGCCGCTCGGCACCTTGGTCGTGACCGACACGCTCAGCGAACCGGCGCCGGGCAACGCCTGGTCGATGTCGCAGGCACCTGTCGACGGCTGCACGTTGCAGTCGAAGCCGAAGTTGTAGATCGTGTTCCACTGCAGCGCGTTGCCGACCGGCGCCGAGAACACCAGCTCGTTGCCGACGCGCGCCGCCGTCCAGTTGTTGGCGGCGTTGTCGTCGATGTCGCCGAACGTGAAGTTCGACGCCGTGCCGGCCGCATCGATCGGCACGACGAACGTCGCGCCGCCGCGCTGGTTGTCGACGTTGTGGACCGCGTACTCGTAGTGGTACATGCCGCCGCCGAGCGGCGTGGTCTTGACCGCGACGAAGAAGCGGCCGTCGTCGGTGCCGTTGCCGGCGCTGTTCACCGTCGCGCCGGACCAGCGCTGCAGGATCGAACCGTAGGCCTGCGGCACGGCGTTGTCCTGCAACGTCCAGGTGCTGCCGTTCCAGCTCGCGCTGAAGCCGCGCGACGCGAGGTTGTCGCCGCGGTTGGCCAGCGCCTCCCCCTCGTGGATCAGCTGGATGCCGTAGTAGTAGGCGGCCCCGGCCGTGATCAGGTCGCTCTCCTTGATCGTGACGCGGTTCTTGACGGCGTTGAACGAGCCGGTGCTGAGGCTGCGCGCGCCGTCCGCCGCCAGCGGGTAGCCGGCCTGCGCCGGATCACCGATGTCGAAGTAGCTGCCGACCGGGTTCCAGGTGCCGAGCCACGGGTTGATCTCGGTGGCCGGGCCGAGCCAGGTCCGGTCGGCGTTGTTGTCGACGCCGTAGGTATCGGAGCAGTGCACGCCCATCTCGCTGCCGCTGCCCGGGTACTGGCAGGTGCCGCAGCTGCCGTCGGCGTTGACCGAGAAGAACGCGTGCTTGCAGTAGCTGCGATCGCTGATCTGCTCGATGCGGTCGTTGGCGACGCGCACCACCAGGAAGCCGAACTTCGGGTGGTTCGACTGCATCGCCGCGAACCACGGGATGTCGACCGTGCCCGGGTTGCACATCTCGTTCAGCATCGCCGCGCCGATCGTGCCGTTCGGGTAGGCGGCGCCGGTGCGGCCCTGGTAGGTCAGGTCGCTGACGATCGTCAGGCGACCGTCGAGGCCGGGCACGGTGTTGGACTGGGCTGCGAGACCGCCCGCGACCAGCGCGAGCACGGACAGGGAGAGGGACTTGGGCATCGGAACCGAGGTGGACCGCGAGCGGGCAGGCGGCGAGTGCAGCCAGCCTATCGCTGCTGTGTCGATGCACAACCCCGCCCGGCGCCGCGTACGTGCGCCGGCCCGGATCGGCGCGCCGACCCGGGCCGGTGAGCACGGCACGTGCCGCGCGGGCCTACAGCAGGCCGTAGAGGAAGCGCACGCCGTTCGTGGTGAGGAAGCCCGAGCCGGTGAAGCCCGGCGCGATCATCAGCCCCTGGAACATCGTCGTCTGGCCGACCAGGCCGTTGTCGTTCGGCACCGTGAACGGCCAGTTCACCGACGGCGGCGGCGCCGCGAAGAACGAGCCCAGGATGTCCGGCAGCTGGTAGCCGAAGCAGCCCGCCATGTTCAGGAAGCCGAGGTCGATGCCGCCCGGGATCTCGGTCGGCGAGAACACCATCACGCCGCCCAGCGAACTCGCCGGCAGGTTGGTGATCTGCAGGTTCACCGTGGTGTTCAGGATCGGCCGAGCGGACGGCGCCATCGCCAGCGCCAGCGAATCGTCGGCGCAGACCGTGAAGCCGCTGGTGATGTCGGCCGACAGGTCGCGCGGGCCCGGATCGCTGGCCGCACCGGGCGTCCAGCCGACCAGCGCCGCGGAGCCGGTGGCGCTCATCGCCTGCCAGATCACGTGCACGTCGCCGTTCGGGTGCAGTTGCACCTGGAACGTGTTGGCGCTGCCCGTCTGGCTGTAGTTCGGCACGTTCTGCCAGGTGATGTAGGCGATGCCCGAGACCGTCTGTGCGTAGACGTTGTTGGCGCCGCTCGGCGTCAGGTCGCGCCAGCAAGCCGCCCACCGTGCGTTGCCGCTGAGGAACGCACTGCTGGACGGCGTGTAGGTCGTGCCGTTGTCACCGGCCGGCGACACGAAGCCGTTCGAGCAGATCCGGACCTGCGTCGTCGTGCCACCCGGATAGGGCAGCGAGAAGCCGAGGTTGTAGATGTCCTGGTCGTCGTCGGTCTGGCTCAGGTTGCCGCCGGTCGGAGCGACGAAGTTGGCCGTGCTGTCGGCGACCGAGTAGCCACCGCCCGCGTAGGTCAACTTCATCTTGCGGTTGGCGAGGTCGAAGTTGGCGATCTCGTAGAACGAGGCCGTGCAGTCGCCGCAGCCCTGGCCGACCAGCGCGAAGTCCGCACCCGGCAGGCCGCTCGGCACCTTGGTCGTGACCGTGACCGACAGCGCGCCGGCACCGGGCAGCGCCTGGTCGAGTTCGCAGATGCCGACCGACGGCACCACGTTGGCGTTGAAGCCGAAGTTGTAGATCGTGTTCCAGCGCAGCGCGTTGCCGGGCGGGGCCGAGAACACGATCTCGTTGCCGACGCGCGCGGCGGTCCAGTTGTTCAGCGCGTTCTGGTCGATGTCGCGGAACGTGAAGTTCGACGCGGTCGCCGCCGCGTCGATCGGCACCGAGAAGGTCGCCGCGCCGCGCGAGTTGTCGGCGTTGTGGACCGCGTACTCGTAGTGGTAGACGCCACCGCCGAGCGCCGTGGTCTTGACCGCGACGAAGAAGCGGCCGTCGTCACTGCCGTTGCTGTTGCTGTTCAGCGTCGCGCCGGTCCAGTGCTGCAGGATCGAGCCGTAGACCTGGCCGACGGCACTGTTCGGGAACGTCCACGTCGAGCCGTTCCAGGTCGGCGTGCAGCCGCGCGACGCGAGGTTGTCCCAGCGGTTCGCGAGCGCTTCGCCTTCGTGCACCAGGTGGATGCCGTAGAAGTACTGCGCGCCGGCCGTGGTCAGGTCGACCTCGCGCATCGTCACGCGGTACTTGACCGAGTCGTAGCCGGTGGTGCTGAGGCTCTTGATGCCGTCGACCGTGCCGGTGCCGGCGTCGCCGACGTCGAAGTAGCTGCCGGTGCGCGACCAGGTGCCGAGCCACGGGTTGATCTCGTCTGCCGGGCCGAGCCAGTTGCGGTCGGCGTTGTTGCCGACGCCGTAGGTGTCGCTGCAGTGCACGCCCATCAGCTGGCCGGTGCCGGGGCTGATGCAGGTGCCGCAGGTGCCGCTACCGTTGGTCGACGTGAACGCGTGCTTGCAGAAGCTGCGGTCGCTGATCTGTTCGATCTTGTCGTTGGCGACGCGGACCATCAGGAAGCCGAACTTCGGGTGGTTCTCACCCATCGGGTTGCCGTCGTCCCACGCCGCGTACCACGGGATGTTGACGGTCCCGGGGTTGCACATCGTGTTCAGCATCGCGGCCCCGATCTCGCCGTTCGGGTAGGCGGCGCCGCGGCGGCCCTGGTAGGTGAAGTTGTTGACGACGTCCAACTTGCCGTCGAGGCCTGGCACGGTGTTGGACTGCGCGGCCGCGGTGGCAGCCAGGAAGCAGAGGGAGACGACTGCTCGTTGCATGGTTCTGGGCACGGAAAGGAGACGAACGGGGCAGAGACGGGCAAACCCAGCCTACCCCGAGGTCGCCGCGCCACAATGGGCTCCCTGTCGCCAAGGCACCGGCAACGGCGGCGAGCGCGCCGTCGCACCGCAGCGTCGGCGCGTGCACGGTCGACCGGGTCGAGCTTGCGCGGCGCGGCTGCGCGCAGTCCTGTGTGCGCATGGACCTGCGCCTGCCGTGTTCGCTGCTCTGCGCCCTCGCCTCGCTGCCGCTGCCCGCGCAGACGAAGTTGCTGCGCTTTCCCGATCTGCACGGCGACCGCGTCGTGTTCACCCACGGCGGCGATCTGTGGCTGGCGCCGCTGGCCGGCGGCACCGCGACGCGGCTGACCTCGGCGCGCGGTGTCGAGCTGTTCGCGAAGTTCGCGCCGGACGGCCGCTGGATCGCGTTCACGGGCCAGGTCGACGGCGACGAGCAGGTCTACGTGATCCCGAGCGACGGCGGCGAACCGCGCCAGCTGACGCACTACCCGGCGCGCGGCCCGCTGCCCGACCGCTGGGGCTACGACAACCAGGTCTACGGCTGGACGCCGGACGGCACCGCGGTGCTGTTCCGCAGCCTGCGCGAGGCGTGGTCGCCGGCCGGCGGCCGCCTCTACACGGTCGCGATGCCGGCAGTCGCGCGCCAGCGCGGCGCCCTGCCGGTGCCGCTGCCCATGCCGACCGCCGGCGCCGGCGAGTTCTCGCCCGACGGCGAGCGCATCGTCTACTCGCCGCTGTTCCGCGACTTCCGCACCTGGAAGCGCTACGAGGGCGGCTGGGCGCAGGACCTGTTCGTGTTCGACCCGCAACAGGGCACGACGCAGAACGTCACGCAGCACCCGCGCACCGACCGCGACCCGATGTGGATCGGCGACCGCATCTGGTTCGCCAGCGACCGCAGCGGCACGCTGAACCTCTGGTCGTACGACCTGCAGACCAAGACCGTGCAGCAGGAGACCTCGAGCACGACCTGGGACGTGCGCTGGCCGAGCTCGGGCGGCCCCGGCGAGGCGCGCATCGTCTACGAGAAGGGCGGCGAACTGTGCTGGTTCGACTGCGCGAGCCGCCGCGAACAGGCGATCGCGATCCGCGTGCCCGACGAAGGGCTCGGGCTGCGACCGACGACGGTCGACGCCAGCGGCCTGATCGAGGACTTCGCGCTGAGCCCGGGCGGCCGGCGCACGCTGTTCGCGGCGCGCGGCGACCTGCTGACGGTGCCGAAGGAACACGGCGACGTGCGCAACCTGACGCGCACGCCCGGCGCCCACGACAAGCAGCCGACGTTCTCGCCCGACGGCAGCCAGGTCGCGTTCGTCAGCGACCGCACCGGCGAGGAGCAGATCTGGCTCGTCGACCATGCCGGCGCCACGCCGCCGCGCCAGCTGACGCAGGGGCTCGCCGTGCAGCTCGGCGACCTGCGCTGGTCGCCGGACGGCAAGTGGCTCGCGTTCGGCGACAAGGACGGCGTGCTGCGGCTCGGCTCGGTCCCGGGCGGCGAACTGGTGACCATAGCCGACGAACCGCGCGGCCAGATCCGCGACCAGGTGTGGTCGCCGTGTTCGGGCCACCTGGCGTTCTCGATGACCACCGGCACCGAGCTGCGCGCGGTGTTCGTGTTCTCGCTGGCCGACCGCTCGCTGCACCGCGTGTCGCGGCCGCTGGCGGACGACCACACGCCGGCCTTCGACGGCCGCGGCGAACGGCTCTGGTTCGTCGGCCTGCGCGGCTTCCAGCCGCGGCTGTCCACCACCTACGAGTGGGACTTCCAGATCGACCGCGCCGACGGCATCTTCGCGCTGGCGCTGCGCAAGGACCTGCCGCCGTTGTTCCCGGCGCGCAGCGACGAAGCGGTCGAACCGGCGAAGGCCGACACCGCGGCGCCGAAGTTCGACGCGCCGATCGCGATCGACTGGGACGGCCTCGCCGACCGCGTCGAAGCGCTGCCGGTGCCGCTCGACAACTACGAGGGCCTGGTCGCGGTGCCGCGCGGCGTGCTCTACAACGTGCAGGGCGGCGCCTACTACGGCCGCGAGACCGACCGGCCGGCGACGCTGCACGCCTACGACGTCGAGGAGCGCAAGAGCGAAGTGCTGGCCAACGACGTCAGCGGCTACGCGCTGTCGCCGGACCACGCGCACGTGATGGTGCGCACCGGCGGCAAGTTCGTCGTCACCGAAGCCTCGACCAAGGGCAAGGACGGCCAGAAGACGCTCGACCTGCGCGGCCTGCCGGTCGAGAAGGTCGCGGCCGACGAGCACTGGCAGATCTTCCACGAGGTCTGGCGCCGCTACCGCGACTACTTCTACGTCGCCAACCTGCACGGCCACGACTGGCAGGCGCTGCGCGACCGCTACGCGCCGCTGGTCGCGCACGTGCGGCACCGCAGCGACCTCAACTACGTGCTCGGCGAGATGATCGCCGAGCTGAACGTCGGCCACGCCTACATCGCCGGCGGCGACCTCGGCGCGCCGGCACGCCCGTCGGCGGCACTGCCCGGCCTCGTGCTGACGTTCGACGCGGCCAACGGCGCCTACCGGATCGCGCGCGTGCTGCGCGGCGAGAACGACGACGCGATGTACCGTTCGCCGGCGACCGCGGTCGGCGTCGACCTGCGCGAGGGCGACTTCGTGCTGGCGATCGACGGCGAGAACCTGCAGCCCGATGTCGACCCGTACCGGCTCCTGCGCGGCAAGGCCGGCCGCACGATCACGCTGCTGGTCCACGCGCGGCCGACCGCCGACGGCGCGCGCACGGTCGCGCTGCAGCCGATCGGCAGCGAGCAGAAGCTGCACTACTTGGAGTGGGTGCAGCAGAACCGCCGCCGCGTCGCCGAACTGAGCCAGGGCCGGCTCGGTTACCTGCACCTGCCCGACATGGGTCAGGACGGCATCCGCGAGTTCGTGAAGCAGTACTACGGCCAGCGCGACAAGGAAGGTCTCGTGATCGACGACCGCCACAACGGCGGCGGCAACGTCTCGCAGATGATCCTGAACCGCCTGTCGCGCAAGCTGCTGATGGCGACCTTCGGCCGCACGACCGGCTACCGCCCCTACCCGCAGGCGCTGTTCCACGGCCACCTGGTGTGCCTCTTGAACGAGACCTCGGCCAGCGACGGCGACATCTTCCCGGCGATGTTCCGCAAGGCCGGCCTCGGCCCGCTGGTCGGCAAACGCTCGTGGGGCGGCATCATCGGCATCACCGACCGCGGCATGCTGCTCGACGGCGGCACCGTCAACGTGCCCGAGTTCGGCAACACCGAGGTCGGCGAGCAGTGGACGATCGAAGGCGAAGGCGTGGCACCCGACATCGAGGTCGACAACGACCTGCCGTCGCTGCTGGCCGGCCGCGACCCGCAGCTCGAGAAGGGCGTCGCGATCCTGCTCGAGAAGCTCGCCGCCGAGCCGCGGCCGCTGCCCACTGCCCCCCCGGCGCCGGTCAAGACGGGCCGATGAGCCGCCGCTCCGCCGATCCGGCGCGGCCGCTGCCGACGCTGCGTCTCAAGGTGCGCGTGCACGGCCGCCATCCGTGGTTCTACCGCAAGATGGTGCAGAAGCCCGACGCGCCGCTGCCGGCCGGCAGCGCCTGCGTGGTGCGTGACCGGGACGGCAAGCTGGTCGGCACCGGCTTCTACAACCCGCGCGCCGAGCTGGCGCTGCGCATGTTCGCCGACGAGGCGACCGCCGACGTGCGCGGCCACTTCGTCCGCGCGCTGCAGCAGGCGGTGCAGCTGCGCGAGGAAGTGCTCGGGCTGTCGCGCCACACCGACGCCTACCGGCTGGTGCACGCCGAAGGCGACGGCTTCCCGGGCCTGGTGCTCGACAAGCTCGGCGCGGCGTTCGTGGCGCAGGTCGCCTCGCTCGGCATGCAGCAGCAGCTCGAGCCGCTCGGCGAATGGCTGCTGCGCCGCTACACCGGCGCCAAGCTCGTGCTGCTGCAGGACAAGGATTGGGCCGAACGCGAGGGCATGGACAAGGTGCCGCGCCCGCAGCCGGTCGCGACCACCGTGCGCGAACACGGGCTGGTCTACGCCGTCGAGGCCGGCACCGGCCACAAGACCGGTTTCTTCGCCGACCAGCGCGACAACCGCTGGCTCGTGCGGCAGCTCGCCAAGGGGCGCTCGGTGCTCGACCTGTGCTGCAACAGCGGCGGCTTCGCGTTGAACGCGGTCACCGGCGGCGCCGCCAAGGTGGTCGCCGCCGACCTCGACGAGGCGATGGTCGCCCAGACGCGGCACAACGCCAAGGCCAACCAGCTGACGCTGCAGGCCGTGCACGGCGACGCGTTCGACCTGCTGCGCGAGGCGCAGCCCGGCGCGCACGACCTGATCGTGCTCGACCCGCCGAAGTGGGTGCACAACAAGGACGAGATCGAACAAGGCCTCGCGCGCTACCGCGACCTGAACCGCCTCGGCCTCGAGAAGGTCGACCGCGGCGGCGTCGTCGTCACCTGCTCGTGCTCGGGCAGCGTGTCCGAGGACGCGTTCGTGCGCCTGTTGCGCGACGCGGCGGCCGAGGCGCGGCGCGACGTGCGGCTGCTCTACCTGCGCGGCGCCGGCGCCGACCACCCGGTCGCGCTCGAGTGTCCGGAGACGCGCTACCTGAAGGTTGCGGTGCTGCAGGTGCGGTGAACGGACACCGTGCGCGGCGCTGCACCCGGGTGGCGCCGGTTCGCCGGCGCGGGTAAGCAGGCCCTACCGTGTCCGCGACGAACGACCTCGACGCCCTGTTGCTGCAGCGCCTGCCCGAGCCCGGGCCGTGGCTCAGCACCGAGCTGCGGCTCGCCGCGGTGGTCTGTCCGATCGTCGCGCGCGACGGCCGCGACCACCTGCTGTTCGCGGTGCGGCCCGAAGGCCTGCGCCAGCACGCGGGCCAGATCGGCTTCCCGGGCGGCATGCGGCACGGCGACGAGGATCCGATCGCCTGCGCGCTGCGCGAGTGCCACGAGGAGGTCGCGGTGCCCCGGGACGCCGTGCGCGTGCTCGGCATGCTGCCGCCGCGCGAGAGTTCGTCCGGCATCCTGGTGCACTGCCTGGTCGCGCGCATCGAGCCGGTGCCGCTGGTGCCGGACCCGCGCGAAGTCGTGCGCGTGCTGCACGTGCCGCTCGCCGACCTGCGCGACGAGACACGCTGGCGCGAACGCACGCCGCCGCCGACCGCGACCGGCTACCAGCCGCGCATCAGCCCGCACTTCGAGATCGGCAGCGACCTGCTGTGGGGCCTGACCGCGCGCTTCGTGCGCGACCTGGTGGCACGGCTCCGCGACTGACGGTCACGGCCGCGGCGGCGGCACGCGTTCGAGCAGCCGTTCGTAGCCGAGTTCGCGGCACAGCGGCGCGAGGTCCGGGGCGGGCCCGCGCCAGCGCAGGTCGTCGAGCGACTCGGCCAGCGGCACGTCGGTGCGCAGCGTCGCGAGGCGGTGCCACAGCGCGACTTCGCTGCGGTGTTCGGCGAGGCTCTGCGCCAGCGCTGTGGCGCCGCGCACGGCGACGTCCCAGTCGGCGGCGTCGCGCGGGATCGCCGCCAGGTGTTCGTAGCGCGCCAGCACCGTCGCCGCCGACTTGGCGCCCCACCGCGGCACGCCCGGTATGCCGTCCTGCTCGTCGCCGACCAGCGCCAGCAGGTCCGGGATCGACTGCGGCCCGACGCCGAACTTCGCGCGCACCGCGGCCTCGTCGAGCACCAGCTGCTTGCGCCGGTCGAGCTGCACGATGCGGTCGCCGCGCACCATCTGCGCCAGATCCTTGTCCGGCGTGCACAGCCGCACCTGCACCACGCGCGGGTCGCCGGCGAAGCGCGCCGCCGCGGTCGCCAGCGCGTCGTCGGCCTCGAACTCCACCATCGACCACACCGTCAGGCCGAGCGCGCGCGCGGCGCGTTCGGCCAGCGGGAACTGGGCCCACAGCGGCGGGTCGATGCCGGCGCCGGTCTTGTAGCCGGCCCACAGGTCGTTGCGGAACGACTCGATCACCGTGTCGAACGCGACCGCTGCGTGCGTGACGTCGGGTTCGCGCAGCAGCGCCGCGAACGACGCCAGCATGCCGCGCACCGCCCCGACCTCGCGGCCGTCCGGCGCGGTCGCTGGCGGCGCGCCGTAGAAGCTGCGGTAGAGCTCGTAGGTGCCGTCGATCAGGTGGACGCGCATGCGCTTTTCGTACCGCGGCCGGGCCATCGCCGCCGCTCCTTGCCGGACTTCACGGCCAGGGCTAGCGTCCGCGCCATGCCGCTCGGTCCGTACCCCAACCCGCCGCACGAGGCGCTGCACCACCGCGAACGGCAGGCACTGGGCGCCTACGCCGGTTACCTTCGCGAGCGCTTCGGGCCGCGGCTGCGGCTGCTGCGGGTGTTCGGCGCACGCCTGCATGGCGACGAAGCCGACCTCGAGGTCGTCGCCGTCGTCGACGCATTGTCCCTCGGCGAGCGGCAGGAGATCTGGGAGTGCACCGGCGCCCTGCTGCAGCGCTTCGGCGTCGTCGTGCGCGGCATGGCGATGTCGACCGCGGCTTGGCAGGGCCTCGCCGCGCGGGAGCACCGCATCGTGCAGGAGATCCGCCGCGACGGCGTCGATCTGCTGGCGTTCACGTTCCGACGCTGAACCGTGCCGACGTGCCGCGGCGCACCGGCCACTCAGCCGCGCAGCTCGCCGCCGATCGACGCCGCCTGCTCGCGGACCTTGCCGAGGTACTTGCCCTCGTCCTGGTCGGTCAGCGTGCGGTCGTCGGCACCGAGCGTGACCGTGAAGTTCAGGCTCTTCTTGCCGGCCGGCAGCCGCTCGCCGCGGTAGACCTCGAACAGCTGCACGTCGCGCACGAGCTTCTTGCCGACCGTGCGCAGGAACTCGGCCACCTGCGCGACCGACACCGCCTCGTCGACCAGCAGCGCGACGTCGACCGGCAGCGGCGGGAACGTCGGCACCGGCTGGTAGCGCGCGATCTTGCGGCCGTTCGCCAGCAGCGCGCGCACGTCGAGGCACGCGATCGCCGTGGTCGCCGGCAGCGCCATCGTGCGCGCGATCGCCGGGTGCAGGTGCGCGACGAAGCCGACCGGCGAACCGTCGCGGTCGATCGCGACGGCGCGGTGCGGGTGCACCCACGGCTGGTCCTTGCCGTGCCAGACGCGCTGCAGTTCGGCCGGATAGCCGAGCCGCGCCAGCAGCGCGGCGATCGCCTCGCGCAGTTCGCCGAACGGGTGCGCACCGTCGCGGCGCGTCCAGACGAACGCGAGCTCGTGCACCTCGTGCGGCAGCTGGTGTTCGTCGGCCATCTCCGGGTGGTAGCCCTTGCCGCGCTCGCAGAGCCGCACTTCGGCGTGCTGGCGCAGGTTCGGCACGGCGCTGGCGAGCAGGCTCGGCAGCACGTGGCGGCGGATGCGCGACTGTTCGGGTGCAGTCGGGTTCTCGACCAGCACGTAGGCGTGCGCCGCCGCGCCGCAGGCGTCGACGACCGCATCCGGCACGAAGCTGTAGTTGTAGACCTCGCTGCAGCCGAGGTCGGTGCAGGCGACCTCGAGCAGCCGCCGCTGCAGGAACAGCTCCTCGTTGCGCACCGGCGGCTCGATCACGCCGCGCAGCGGCACCTCGGGGATGTTGTCGTAGCGGAACATCCGGCCGACCTCTTCGACGAGGTCGTCCTCGATCGCGATGTCCTTGGTGGCGCGGAAGCTCGGCACCGCGACCTCGAAGCCGGCGGCCGTGACCGTGACGCCGAACTCCAGCGACTCGAGGATGCCCAGCACACGCGGATCCTCGAGCGCGAGCCCGAGCTTCTGGTGCAGCCGCGCGCGCCGCAGCACGATGCGCTTCGGCTCGTAGCGGAAGCCCGCCGGGTCGACCAGCGGCCCGAGCGGCTTCGCGGACGGGCAGTAGCGCCGCAGCAGGTCGACGAACAGGTGCACGGCGAGTTCGGCGTTGGCCGGATCCTGCGCCTTCTCGAAGCGCGCGCTGGCGTCGGTGCGCAGACCGAGCCGCATGCTGGTGCGGCGGATCGTCGCGGCGTGGAAGTTCGCCGACTCGAGGAACAGCGTCGTCGTCGCCGCCTCGACCATCGTGCCCTCGCCGCCCATGATGCCGGCCAGCGCCTCGGGCTTGTCGCCGCTGCAGATCAGCAGGTCCTGCGCCGTCAGCTTGCGCTTGTGGCCGTCCAGCGTCGTGATCGACTCGCCGTCCCTGGCGCGCCGCACCCGGATCGGACCGGTGCCGACGTGGCGCGCGTCGAACGCGTGCATCGGCTGGCCGAGGTCCAGCATCACGTAGTTGGTCAGGTCGACCGGCAGGTTGATCGCGCGCTGGCCGACCGCCGCGAGCTGCCAGCGCAGTTCGTGCGGCGACGGGCCGGCGACCACGCCGTCGATCACGAGTCCGCAGTAGCGCGGGCAGGCGTCGCGGTCGCGGATCTCGACCGCGACGCTGCGGCCTTCGACCGGGAACGGGACCGGCACGACCGGCGGCTTCAGCTCGCGGCCGTAGATCGCCGCCAGTTCGCGCGCGAAGCCGTAGTGGCCCCACAGGTCCGGGCGGTGGTTGATCGACTTGTTGTCGATCTCGAACACCCAGTCCTGCACGTGCAGCACGTCGACGAAGCGCGCGCCGATCGGCGCGTCGGCCGGCAGCACCAGGATGCCCGGCGCTGCCTCGGCGAGGCCGAGTTCGGCCTCGGAGCAGATCATGCCGTTGCTCTCGACGCCGCGGATCTTCGACGCCTTGATCTTCAGTGCGCCCTTGCCGCCCTGCGCCGGCAGCGTGTCGCCGGGCCGGATCACGACTGTGCGCTGGCCGGCGGCGACGTTGGCGGCGCCGCAGACGATCTGCACGACGCCGCCAGCCGCACCGAGGTCGACCTGGCAGACCGACAGCTTGTCGGCATCGGGGTGCCGTTCGCACTGGCGCACGTGGCCTACGACGAGGCACTCGAGCCCGTCGCCGAAGCGCTCCAGGCCCTCGATCTCGGCCGTGCTCATCGTCAGGTCGGCGAGGATCTGCTTCGGCTCGAGACCGGTCAGGTCGACGTGCCGCGACAACCAGCGCAGCGACAGCTTCATCGCGCCACCTCCGGGAACTGGCGCAGGAAGCGCAGGTCGCCGCCCATGAACTGACGGATGTCGTCGATGCCGTAGCGCAGCATCACGACGCGCTGCAGGCCCATGCCGAACGCGAAGCCGGTGTAGGCCTCGGGGTCGATGCCGCCCTGGCGCAGCACGTTCGGATGCACCATGCCGCACGGCAGGATCTCGATCCAGCCGGACTGCTTGCAGACCGAACAGCCGCGGCCGCTGCAGAACGGACAGTTGACGTCGAGCTCGAAGCCGGGCTCGACGAACGGGAAGAAGCCGGGCCGCAGCCGCACCTGCACGTCGCGCTCGAGGATCACGCGCAGGCAGGTCTTCATCGTGTGGATCAGGTTCGCGGTGCTGACGTCGCGGTCCACGACCAGACCTTCCATCTGGTAGAAGGTGTGTTCGTGCGTCTTGTCGACGGTCTCGCTGCGGAAGCAGCGGCCCGGCACGACGACCTTCAGCGGCGCATGGAAACCCTGCCGCGTCAGCCGCTGCATCGTGCGCACCTGCACCGGCGACGTGTGCGTGCGCAGCAGGTTGCGGCCGAGCCCCGGCTGCGCCTTGCACCAGAACGTGTCCTGGCTCTCGCGCGCCGGATGGTCGCCCGGGATGTTCAGCGCGTCGAAGTTGAAGTACTCGGACTCGACCTCGGGGCCGTCCTCCCAGCGGAAACCCATGCTGGTGAACAGGTCGACCAGCTCGTTCTGCACGATCGTGATCGGGTGCAGCGTGCCGCGTGCGGCGCGCGGCCCCGGCTCGGTCGGATCGAACGCCGAGCCGGCGAGTTCCTGCGCCAGCGCGGCGGCGGCGAACTGCTCGCGGCGGGCGGCCAGCGCCTGCTCGACTTCGACCTTGACCGCGTTGGCGGCCTTGCCGAACGCCGGCCGTTCGTCCTTCGGCAGCGCCGTCACGCTGCGCACGAACTCCGGCACCTCGCCCTTCGGGCCGAACAGGCGCGTGTCGATGGCGGCCAGGGCCGCGGGGTCGGCGGCCGCGGCGATCGCGCGCAGCCAGTGCTCTCGTCGAGCCGTCGTGTCCATGCAACCCACCTCCGTACAGCAACGCGGCGCTGCAGCAAGCCAGCGCCGACGCTTCACCGACCAGACGGCAGCGGTTACGCGACCGCGGCCTTGGCCTTGGTGCAGATCGCGGCGAACACCGTCGGGTCGTGGATCGCCAGCTCGCTGAGTTCCTTGCGGTTCAGCTTGATGCCGGCCTTCTGCACGCCGTGGATGAACACCGAGTAGCGCAGACCGTGCTGCCGGACCGCGGCCGTCAGGCGCGTGATCCACAGCGACCGGAAGTGGCGCTTCTTCTGCTGGCGACCCGAGAACGCGAATGCGTCGGCGCGCAGCGTGGTCGCGCTCGCCATCTTGTACAGATTGCGGCGACCCTGGCGGAAACCCTTCGCGCGCTTCAGGACGCGGTTGCGGCGCTGGCGCGTGGCGGGACCATTGGTGGCGCGGGACATGCTTGGTTACCTCCCACCGAGCAACATGGCCATGTTGGCAGCGGTCTTGCCCTTGCAGAGACCCTTCTGGCGCAACTGACGTTTCCGCTTCGCACTGCGGCGCACCATGATGTGCGACGTGAAGGCGTGGCGGAACTTGACCTTGCCGGTCTTGGTCAGCTTCATGCGCTTGACCACCGCCTTCTTGGTCTTCTGCTTGGGCATCGTGCTTCGGTCCTTGGAAGGGCGAGCACGCTAGCGAGCGCAGCCGGGGTCAGCAAGCGCAGCCGGGGAAAACTGTGGCATGTGCGGTGGCATGGCCCGAAAACCTGCGCCCCACCCCACCGTTCGCTCGGCGCCCCCCCCGCCGCCCGCCCCGAAGAAATGGAAGTCCTGCTCGCCTGCCTCCAGCTCGCCGCCTACGTGGCGCTCGGTCTCGCGCTGCCGCTGCCGCGGCTGCGGCGCCCCGCCCAGGTCCTGCTGCTGCTGGCCGCGGCGACCGGCGTGGCGCTCGGGGTCACCGGCCCGGCCGAACGCACGCTGACCACGGTGCACACCTACGCCGGCTTCGAGCCGGCCGCGTTCGAGGTCAGCATGGTCGCGTTCCCGACCGGCGCGGTCACGGCGCCGGGCTGGCAGTGGCCGCTGCCGTTCGCCGGCTTCGCGCTGCTGTGGTGCGCCGTGCTGCAGACGCTGGGCACCCGGCCGCCCCGCAGCCCGCTGGTGGTCGCGATGTGCTTCGCCTGGTCGGCCACCGCGGCCTGGCTCGGCATGCAGGCGCTGGCGGCGCCATCGGCGCTGGTGCAGCCGGTCGGCATCGACCGCTTCCTCTACCCGGCCGGCCTCGCGCTGGCGATCGGCGCCGCGCGCCAGGCCAGCGGGCTGTTGCCGCTGTTCGTGACGCTGAGCGCCGGCACGATCGGCGCACGGCTGCCGGCGGCGCTGTTCAGCAAGTACGCCAGCGACCACCGGCTCGGCACCAGTCTCGACGTCACCGACGTGATCGACATCGTCAATCCGATGACGCAGATGCAGTTCGACCCGCGCCTCGCGCCGGGCTCCGGCGCGCAGCAGTTCTGGCTGATCTGGCTCGAGCACGTGCTCGTGTTCCCGACCCTCTACCTGCTGAGCCTCGCCGGCGTCGCGTTCGGCGTGCACATGTTCCACCGGCACGGGCCGTCGACGGAGCCGACCCGCGCCGAGTGATCTGCGTCAGCGCGTCGCGCTGCCGGCGGCATCGGCCGGCTTCGGGTCCTTGCGCTCGAGCTCGTCGGCCAGACGACCTGCGCCGTACACCTTGCGCAGCGACTCGACGATGATCGCCGGGTGCACCGACACCGTGCGCGAGACCGCGTCGTCGAACACGTAGTTGTTGCCGAGCATCTCGATGTTGCCGTCGAAGATCAGGCCGACGACGTTCAGCTCCTTGTCGACCATCGGCGAGCCCGAGTTGCCGCCGATGATGTCGCAGGTGGCGACGAAGTTGAACGGCGTCTTCAGGTCGAGCTCCTGTTCCTTGTCGAGCCACGCCTGCGGCAGGTCGAACGGGTGCTCGCCGCCGAACTCGTGGTGGCGCGCGAACAGGCCGTAGAGCGTCGTGAAGTACGGCGCCAGCGTGCCGTTCATCGGGTAGCCCTTGACGATGCCGTCGCTGATGCGCAGCGACATCGTCGCGTCCGGCGGAATCGAGGTGCCGTAGACCGCGAAGCACGCCTCGCCGATGCGCTTGTTCTGCTCGGCTTCCTGCGCCGTCAGCTCCTGCAGCTTGGCGCGGTCGCCGGTCGCGTCGACCTTCTGCTGCTGCAGCGCGGCGACCCGGTCCCAGGCGTCGCCGTACTTCTGCTGCAGCTGCGGATCCTTCGCGACCGCCTCGCGCAGGTCGGCTTCGGCCTTCTGCTTGATCGCCAGGATGCGCGGGTTCTGCAGGCCGTCGAGGTAGCCCTCGAAGGCCTTGCGCTGGTTCTCGATGCCGAGGATGCGCGGGCGCAGCTCCTTCTCCTTGGCCGGGCTCGCCTTGGCCTGTTCGCCGAGCTGCTCGAGCAGGCCGCGCAGGCGGTCGAGCTGGCCCGGATAGAAGTGGTCGCGCAGGTACTCACACTGCGCCACGGTCTGCAGGCGGCCGGTGCGGCCCGGGTTGCCGGTGACGAACACCAGATCGCCTTCCTTGGCGCCCTCGGTCTTCCAGGTGAAACAGTGCGCCTTCGAATCGAGCGGCCGGTCGCCGTCCCAGGCGCGCAGGAACGTGAAGTCGAGCCCCCAGCGTGGGTAGCAGAAGTTGTCCGGGTCGCCGCCGAAGTGCGCGCTCTGGCCGTGCGGCGCGCAGACCAGCCGCAGGTCGTCGTAGACGCGGTGGCTGTAGAGCTGGTAGTTGCCGCCCTGGTAGAGCGCGATCACCTGGTGCAGCAGCCCGGGCTCGGCCTTCTCGGCGGCCGCGCGCACCGCGTCGGCGCCCTGCGCGGCGACGTCGGCGGTGACGTCCTTGGTGGCGACCAGCTGCGAGACCAGGAAGCCCGGCAGTCGGACCTCGGCCTCGAAGCCGCCGGCGAAGAAGCCGTCCTTGAGCCAGTCGGCCTCACCCTGCACGCCGGCGATCGCGTCGCGCGAGCAGTGGTGGTTCGTCATGATCAGGCCGTGCGGGCTGACGAACGACGCCGAGCAGAACCACTGGATGCCGCCGGGCGCCTGTTCGTTGCGCTTGCCGAGCCGCAGCGACGACAGCCGCGCGTGGTCGAGCCACTGCTGGGTCGGCGTGAAGTCGTAGGCCTCCTGGAACCAGCCGACCGGCACCGCCTCGAACGTCCACATGCGGCCCAGTTCCTTGCGGACCTGCGCCGTCGTGGTGCCGAGACAGGCGCCGAACACCAACAGCGCCGGGAACAGGGTGCGCAGGCGGACCTGCCGTGCGACGGGGAGAGTCGTGTTGCTCATCGGGATCCTCGGGGCGCGGAGTCTACGGAGCCGCCGCGCGGCCGGCGAAACCGGGCCCGGGATTTCCGGCCGGCTGGCTGCGCACTCGGCCCACCGCCGGTGCGCAGCTCGGCCCACCGACCGGCGCCGCGGACCGATCTAGAGTTCCCGCACCATGGAACCCGGAGCAATGGGTGGCACGCTGGGCGGTTCGTTCGCCTGGGCGTCGACCGACGGACCGATCGAGGTTCTGCTCGGTGAGCACCGCACGATCCTGCAGGTGCTCGACGAGGTCGAACGCGAGAGCCGCCGGGTCGAGGCCGAGCAGGCGCTGCGCGAGGCGTTCTGGGCCGACCTGCTGCGCTTCCTCGACGAGTTCGACGCGGGTCTGCACCACGCCAAGGAGGAACGGCTGCTGTTCCCGGCGCTCGAGGCGCACGGCCTCGCGGCCGACCACGGCCCGACCGCGTCGCTGCGCGACGAGCACCTGCGCAGCCGGTTCTGGCAGCAGCGCATCGACGCAGCGCTGCGCGAACGCGACCGCAACCGGCTCGCCGCCGCGGCCGGCAATCTGGTCGACCTGACGCGGGCCCACGTGCTGAAGGAGAACCAGATCCTGTTCCCACTGGTCAAGCGGCTGCTCGACCCCGACGAACTCGACCGGCTGCACCGCGAGTTCCGCCTGCTGGCCGCCGACCAGCGGCTGCGCACCTGGATCCGGTTCCCCTACCCGGGCACCGCCGGCGCCGAAGCCGGAGCCGCCGGCGCCTGAACGCCTGACCGGCGCCGGGCGCCCAGCCACTGCAGCACCGGCGTCAGCACCAGCGTCAGCACGAGGCTGAGCATCTGGCCGCCGATCACGACGATCGCGATCGCCTTGCGTTCCTCGGCACCGGGACCGGTGCCGACCGCCAGCGGGATCATGCCGGCGACGAACGCCAGCGTCGTCATCAGGATCGGCCGCAGGCGGTCGCGGCTGCCCTGCACGATCGCGTCGTAGGCGGCGAGGCCGTGGCGGCGCAGCTGGTTGGTATGGTCGACCTGCAGGATCGCGTTCTTCTTGACCATGCCGAACAGCACCAGCAGGCCCAGCAGCGAGTAGAGGTTCAGCGTCTGGTCGCCGAGCCACAGCGACAGCAGCGCGAACGGCAGCGACAGCGGCAGCGCCAGCAGGATCAGCGCCGGCTGCCAGAAGCTCTCGAACTGCGACGCCAGCACCATGTACATGAACGCGATCGCGATCGCGAACGCGAGCAGGAACTCACCGACGAAGCGCTCGAACTCGCGCGCGCGGCCCGACACCGCGGTCACGTACTCGGGTCCCATGTCGAGTTCGCCGGCCAGTCGGCGCAGCCCGGCGACGACGTCGACCAGCGCCGCGCCCGGCGCGACGCCGCCGCGCACGCTGGCCTGCCGCTGCCGGTCGAGCCGGTCGATGCGCGACGCGGTCGTCGCCGGCAGGATGTCGACCAGGTTGTCGAGCCGCACGGTCTCGCCGTTCTGCCGCGCGACCAGCAGTTCGCCGAAGCGCTCGGGCCCGGTGCGGTCCTCGGGCCGCAGCCGCAGCCGCACGTCGTACTCCTCGTCGAGCAGCGGGTCGCGGAACCGCGACGCCTCGGTCACGCCGCCGACCAGGAGCCGCAGCGCGGTCGCGATGTCCTGCGTCTCGACGCCGAGTTCGGCCGCGCGCGGCCGGTCGATCGCGACGCGCAGTTCGGGCCGCAGCAGGCGCAGCGTCACGGTGCCGTCGACCAGCCCGGCCTCGCCGGCGCGCTGGCGCAGCCGTTCGGCGTAGTCGGCCAGCTGCACCAGGTCCGGCCCGCGCAGCGCGAAGTCGACGTCGAACGGGCCGCCGCCGATGTTGAACGCGCGCTGGTTGCGCACCGCGATCCGCACGTCGGGCAGCTTGCGCAGCCGCTGCCGCACCTGCTGCATCACGTCGCCCTGCGAGTAGTTGTCGCGGAACGCGGCCAGCGGCTCGCCGGCCAGCGTCGCGTGCCAGAGCCGGCCCGGCGAGAACCGCCGTTCGGCGTGCGGCGCGATGCGCACGTAGACGTTGCCGGACGCGACGCCGCTGAGGAAGCCGCCGCCGACCGTGGTCAACACGGTGCGCACGGCCGGCACCTGCCGCAGCTCGGCCTCGACCGCGTGCAGGACCTGGTCCATCGCGTGCACGCTGGCGCCGTCGGGTCCGTCGACGTTGATCTCGAACTCGGCCTCGTCGACGTCGCTCGGGATGTAGTCCTGCCGCACGAGCCCCCACAGCGGCACCGAGCTGGCGACGACCAGGAGCCCCGCCGCGACGCAGGTCCACGGCCAGCGCAGGCACAGCCGCAGCAGCGCCAGGTAGCCGCGCTCGCTGAGCGTCGCGCGCACGGCGTGCGCGCGCGTCGACGGCCGCACCAGCCGCGCGCACATCGCCGGCGTCAGCGAGAACGACACCACCAGGCTGACCAGCACCGCGACCGCCGACGTGATGCCGAACTGGAACAGGAAGCGCCCGCTGACGCTGCCGAGGAACGACACCGGCACGAAGATCACGACCAGGCTCAGCGTCGTCGCCAGCACCGCCAGCGCGATCTCGCGCACGGCGCCGCGCGCGGCCTCGAACGGCGAGAGCCCCTTCTCGTCGGCCCAGCGCTGCACGTTCTCGAGCACGACGATCGCGTCGTCGATCACGACACCGACCATCAGCACCAGCGCCAGCATCGTGACGCCGTTCAGCGTGAAGCCGAGCGCCCACATGACGCCGAACGTGGTCACGACCGACACCGGGATCGCGATGCCGGCGATCACGGTCGCGCGCCAGCTGCGCAGGAACCACAGCACCACCAGCGCCGCCAGGATCGACCCCACCAGCAGGTGGAACTCGATCTCGTGCAGCGCGGCGCGGATGTAGCGCGACTGGTCGGCGACGGTCTCGAGGCGCAGGTCCGACGGCAGGTCGGCGCGCAGCCGTTCGAGCTCCTCGGCGACGCCGTCGATCACCGCGACCGTGTTGGCGCCGGACTGGCGCCGCACCTCGAGCACGACGCACGGCAGCCCGTCGAGGCGCGCGAACGAGCGCGGTTCCTCGGTGCCGTCTTCGGTGGTGCCGAGGTCGGACAGCCGGATCGGCACGCCTTCGCGCGTCGCGACGACGAGGTCGTCGAACGACCGCGGGTCGACCAGCCGCCCGAGCGTGCGCAGCGTGCGTTCGCTGCGGTCGTCGGTCACGTTGCCGCCGGGCACGTCGGCGTTCTGCCGCGCGATCGCCTGGCGCACCGCGTCGACCGGCAGGTCGTAGGCGGCGAGCCGCGCCGCGTCGAGCCAGACGTTGATCGTGCGCTGCAGGTTGCCGGTCAGCCGCACCTCGCCGACGCCGCGGCTGCGTTCGAGCCGCCGTTTCAGCCGCTTGTCGGCGATCTCGGTCAGCTCGCGGATCGACCGCGGCCCCGACAGCGCCAGCGTCAGCACCGGCCGGCTGTCGTTGTCGAACTTCGACACGACCGGCGGCTCGACGTCCTCGGGCAACCGGCGCAGTGCCTGGCTGACGCGGTCGCGCACGTCCTGCGCCGCCGACTCGATGTCGCGGTCGAGGTCGAACGTCAGGAACACCAGCGACGTGTTCGGCGCCGAGATCGAGCGCAGCTCCTGGATGCCCTCGACGGTGTTGACGGCTTCCTCGATCGGATAGCTGACCGAGACCTCGACCTCCTCCGGCGACGCGCCGGGCAGCTCGGTGCGCACGGTCACGTTCGGCAGGTCGATCGACGGGTAGCGGTCGACCGACAGGTTGGCGAAGCCGACCGCGCCGGCGGTCACCATCGCCAGCACCAGCATGGTCGCGAACACCGGTCGCCCGATGCAGACGTCGGCGAGGCCGCGCACGTCAGCCCCCCACCACGACGGCGTCGCCGTGGCGCAGGTCGCCGGGTTTGCCGACCACCTCGGTGCCGGCGTCGACGCCGGCGCGGATCTCCCAGCGGTCGCCGAGGTCGCGGCCCAGTTCGACCACCAGCCCGCGCGCGCGCGGCGGCTCGCCGCCCTTGCCGGCGTCGACCGCGAACACGCGCGCGACGCCGGCGAACGTCACGACCGCGGCCTTCGGCAGCGTGCGCGCGCGCGCCAGCGGTTCGACCACGATCTCGGCGCGGCAGAACGCGCCGGGCAGCAGCACGCCACCGTCGTTCGGGATCGTCGCCTCGACCAGCCGCGTGCGGTTGTCGCGGTCGACGACCGCGCCGAGCCGCGCCACCAGACCTTCGCGGCGCACGCCGTCCTGGCCATCGACCGTGAACGAGACCCGCTGGCCGATCGCGACTTCGGCGGCGGCGCGTTCGGGCACCGGCAGGCGCAGCCGCAGCGGGTCGTTGCGCACCAGCGTGACGATCGGCGCGCCGGCGGTGACGACCTCGCCGGCGGTCGCGTGCCGCGCCGCGATGCGGCCGGGCCACGGCGCCACCAGCACGGCGTCGTGCCGGCGTTTGTCGGCCTGTGCCAGCAGCACGCGCGCCTCGGCCGCTTCGGCCAGCAGCGCCTGCACCTCTTCGAGCGCGCGCTGCCGGCGGCTCATCGCCACCGCCAGCGCCGCGTCGGCGGTCTCGAGGTCGGCCGGCGGCCGCAGCTGCTGCTGCACCAGTTCGGCGATGCGATCGCGCGACAGCTTCGCCTCGTCGAGCACGGCGCGGGCCTCGCGCACCGGCGCGGTCGCCTGCGGGTCGACGCCGCCGAGATCGTCGCCGGCACCGATGCCGAGCCGCGCGTGCGCCGCGCGCAGCGCCGCGTCGGCACGCGCGTGTTCGAGTTCGAAGTCGCGCGGGTCGAGCCGCGCGACCAGGTCGCCGGCCGCGACGACGTCGCCGGTGTCGACCGGCAGCTCGAGCAGCCGGCCGCCGACCTGCAGGCCGAGCACCAGCTCTTCCTGCGCCGCCAGCACGCCGTTCACCGACAACGTGCGCGGCAGCGCCTCGTCGGCCACGCGCACCAGCTGCACCGGCTGCGGCGGCCGCTGCGGTCGCGCGGCCACCGGCGCGCGGCTGCACGCGGCGCCGATCCCGGCGAACAGGAACGCGCCCGCGATCGCGACGCCACGGCGCAGCCGCGACTTCATCCGGCTATGACCAGCAGGTCGTTGACGAAGCGCTCCGACATCTCCAGCGTGGTGCCGAGGTCGGGGTGACGGACGACGATCCAGCCGTCGCCGACGACGACCTTCTGCCAGTCCCGCTTCGGCGCGCCGATCGGCGTCAGCTCGATCGAGGCCACGTGCGGGCCGTAGCGCTGCAGCAGTTCGCGCAGGCCGCGGTGCTCGCGCACGAGCCCTTCGCCCTGCGCGCGCTTGAAGATCATCGCGACGTTGTACTTCTTGCTGACGTCCTGTGTCAGGCGGCCGTAGCAGGCCGCCTCGGCCCAGCCGCGGAACAGGTCGACGTCGCACGAGTAGTTCATCGCGTGCACCAGCCGCGCACCGGCCGGCCGGCCGCCGATCTCGCCGAACACCGCTTCGCCGTCGGGCTTGCGGAACCACTCCATGTGCGTGAAGCCGGTGTCGAAGCCGAGCGCGCGCAGCACGTCGCGGCCGAGCGCGACGCCGGCCCGCGGCAGCTCCTGGGTCAGGTCGCGCAGCACGATGTTCTGCATCGAGATCCACGGGTTCTGCGCCAGGATCATCGGTTTCGGCTTGTACCAGGCGACGCTCTCGAACAGCACGCGGCCGCCGGCACACACCGTGTCGTAGGTCAGCTCCTCGCCCTCGATGAACTCCTCGATCGACAGTTCGTCGATGTGCTGCGTGCGCTGCAGCGCCTGCTCGAACTCCGCGCGGTCGTTGCAGCGGAACGTGTCCTTGCTGCCGGCGCCGTCGATCGGCTTGACGATCGCCGGGAAGCCGCAGCGCTCGAGCGCCTGCCAGGCCTCGTGCTTGCTGCGCGCGCGGCCGTGCCGCGGCACGCGCAGGCCGGCCTTCTCGACCGCCTGCTTCATCGACTCCTTGTCGCGGAAGATCTCGGTCTGCGCGCGCGACATGCCCGGCAAGCCGAACGACTCACGCAGCCGCGCGGCCAGGTACATCAGCCGTTCCCACAGGCACTCGACGCGGTCGACCTCGCGGCCGCGCAGCCACCGGCGCACTTCCTCGACCACGGCCGGCTCGTCGCCGAACGACCGCACCTGCAGGTAGTCGTGCAGCGCTTCGCGGGCCTCGGCCGGCAGCGCCGCGGCCGGCTGGTCGCCGACGCCGAGCACCTTGGCGCCGACCGCGGCGAGCCCGCGCACGAACAGCGGCATCTCGGCGGGGAATCCGGGACTCAGGTAGACGACGTGCATGGGTTCCTCGTGGGTTGCGGCCGGCGGCAGGTTCAGCCCAGCTCGATGCGCAGCAGGCGCGTGGCTTCGGCCAGCGCCTGCTCGACGACGCGGGTGTCGGGGTGGCGGACGACGACGATGCCGTCGCCCTCGTACGAAGTCGCGGGCGCCGTGCCGAGCCGCGGCAGGCGCGCCTCGACGACCAGGTCGCCGAGCCGTTCGCGCAGCGTGTCGAGGCCGTGCACGGCGGTGATCCGCGCGGCGGCGGCGCCGGTGCTGCCGGCGGGCGCCATCGCGCGCAGGTAGAGCGCGCCGGCGGCGTAGCGGCGCGGCGGCGGCGCGAACGTCTCGAACACCATCAGCTGCGCGAACGCGCGGTAGAGATCGGTGTCGTGCGCGTAGCTCATCAGCGTCATGAACTGCGCGCCCGGCGGCCGCGCGGCGACCTCGCCGACCGCGATGCTGCCGTCCTGGCGGCGGAACCACTCCAGGTGCGACATGCCGGTCCACATGCCGAGCACGGCCAGCGCGCGCGGCCCCACCACGTGGATCGGCGCGAACTCGGGCTGGTCGATCTGGCGCGGCAGCACGACGCACCACTGCTGCCGCGGGTCCGACATGACCTCGAGCGGCGTCGGGTGGTAGCAGCAGATGTTGTGGAACACGTGCTGGCCGTGCAGCGTGACGGTGTCGAACGAGAACTCGCGGCCGCGGATGAACTCCTCGAGCAGCACTTCGCGCCCGGGCCGTGGCTGGCTCTGCTGCAGGAAGCGCTGCAGATCGGCCGCCGAATCGAGCCGCGCGGTCGCCTTGGCGCCGGCGCCGGCCGGCGGCTTGCCGACCAGCGGGAAGCCGACCTCGCGCGCGAACGCGTTCGCCATCGCCGCGTCGGCGCACAGGCGGTGCCGCGCGCACGGCACGCCGTGCGCTGCGAACAGTTCCTTCATGTGCGCCTTGTCGCGGAAGCTGCGCGCGGTCGGCAGATCCATGCCGCGGATTCGCAGCTGCTCGCGCACCGCCGCCAGTGCTTCCTGCGCCTGCTCCAGGATGCCCAGCAGCCGCTGCACCGGCCCGAGCTGCTGCGCCAGCGCCTGGATCGCCGCGACCAGTTGTGCCGGCTGCAGCGCGTCGTCGACCTGACGGAAGCCGTGCAGCTGCTGGCGGAACTCGGCCGGGAACTTCTCGGCCGCGTCCTGCGACACCACGCTGAGCTCGACGCCCGGCAGCCGCGCCACCGCGCTGGCGAACCGCAGCGTGTTCTCCATCGCGAACGGAATGGCGAAGACGACGTGCACCATGCGGGGCGACACAGGCTAGCCGCTGGCACCGCGCGCTGCCAAGGCGCGCGTCCGGTCGCGGTCGGAACTGGCCGGCCGTCAGCTGCAGCGCGTTGGTCGCGGTGATCTCGACGAAGCCGGTCCCGCCGACCTCGAACGGGAACCACTGTTGCAGGAACGTCACGCCGACCAGCGGCGGCGTGGACCCCGCCATGGCCACCCCGCGCGACAGCGGTCTGGCCGCCACCGAAATCTGCTCGCCCACCGTCCCGGGTCGTGCCAACATCCGGCCCATGCGTCCCCTGCGCATCTGCTTCGCCGCCTCCGAGGTCGCTCCGTTCGCCAAGACCGGCGGCCTCGCCGACGTGCTGTGCGGCCTCGGCCGGTGGCTCGGCCAGAAGGCACCGAAAGGCCCGGGCCACGACGTGCGGATCTTCCTGCCGTACTACAAGCGCATCGCCGACAGCGACGTGAAGACCACGCCGGTCGCGAAACTGCAGGCCATCGACGTGCGGTTCCCGCAGCGCACGATCCGCTTCGGCCTGCGCACGGTGCCGCTGCCGCAGAGCGACGTGCTGGTCTACCTGGTCGACTGCCCCGAGCTGTACGCGCGGCCCGACATCTACACCAGCGACGGCGACGAGGCGCTGCGGTTCGCGTTCTTGTGCCGCGCGACGCTCGAGACCTGCCAGCGCTGGCAATGGGCGCCCGACATCGTGCACGGCCACGACTGGCACACCGCGCTGCTGCCGCTCTACCTGAAGACCGTCTACGCCTGGGACCGCCTGTTCGCCGGCACGCGCTCGGTGCTGACGATCCACAACATCGGCTACCAGGGTTCGTTCCCGGAGGCGCAGCTCGACACGATCGGACTCGGCGACCAGCGCGCGCACCTGCACCACGGCGAACTGCGCGAGGGCCGCTTCTCGTGCCTGAAGACCGGCGTGCTGCACGCGCACAAGCTGACCACCGTGTCGCGCACCTACGCGCAGGAGATCCAGACCGCCGAACTCGGCATGGGCATGGACGAACTGCTGAAGACGCGCAGCCACGACCTGGTCGGCATCGTCAACGGCGTCGACTACGGCACCTGGGATCCGGCCACCGACCCGCTGATCCCGCACCACTTCACGGCGGACGACCTCGCCGGCAAGGCGAAGATGAAGGCCGCGTTGCTGCAGCGCCTGTCGCTGCCGCACGACCCGCGCGCGCCGGTGTTCGGCGTGGTGTCGCGGCTGACCGCGCAGAAGGGCTTCGAACTGTTCGCCGACTCGATCCCGGTGTTCCTGCAGCGCGAGGACATGCGCCTGTGCGTGCTCGGCAGCGGCGAGTCGAAGCACGAGGTGTACTTCCAGTGGCTGCGCGACACCTGGCCGAAGAAGGTCGCGGTCTACCGCGGCTTCCACGACGAACTCGCGCACTGGATCGAGGCCGGCAGCGACCTGTTCCTGATGCCGAGCCGGTTCGAACCGTGCGGGCTGAACCAGATGTACAGCCTGCGCTACGGCACGCCGCCGATCGTGCGCCGCACCGGCGGGCTCGCCGACACCGTGCAGCCGTGGGACCCGAACACGCGCCGCGGCACCGGCTTCCTGTTCGACCAGTTCAGCAGCCAGGCGCTGGCCGGCACGATCGACTGGGCGCTGCGCAACTGGCGCGACCAGCGCGGCTGGCGGCAGCTGGTCGAGAACGGCATGCGCCAGGACTTCTCGTGGGACCGGCAGGGTCCCGAGTACGTCGCGCTGTATCGTTCGCTGCTCGGTCTCTGACGGCCCCTCCACCACCATGCACGTCGTCTTCGTCGAACCGTCGTTCCCCCGCAACCAGCGCGAGTTCCTGCGCGGCCTGCTGAGCACCGGCGCGCGCGTCTCCGCGATCAGCGAACGCCCGCCCGAGGCGCTGCCGAGCGAGCTGCGCGAAGGCCTGTTCCAGTTCGAACGCGTGCGCTCGGTCGTCGACGAGCACGCGCTGGCCGAGGCCGTGAAGCGCCTGTCGCAGAAGGCGCGCGTCGACCGGCTCGAGGCGACGGTCGAGGCCCACGTGATGGCGGCCGCGCACGTGCGCGAGCACCTGAAGATCCACGGCACCACGTCGAAGACCGCGTGGCTGTGCCGCGACAAGCCGGCGATGAAGGACGCCGTGCGCGCGGCCGGTATCGCCTGCGCGCAGAGCGCGCGCGTGCAGACGGTGGCCGACGCGGAAGCGTTCGCCAAGCAGGTCGGCTACCCGTTGATCCTGAAGCCGCTCGACGGCGCCGGCGCGTCGGGCACGCACAAGGTGCAGAACGACCAGGAACTCGCCGGCGCGCTCGACGCGCTGCGCGTGGCGCAGGGCCGCACCGTGGCGATCGAGGAGTTCCTGACCGGCCACGAGGGCTTCTACGACACGCTGTCGGTGGCCGGGAAACCGGTGATCGACTTCGCCTGCCACTACTTCCCGAACGTGCTGGAGGCGATGCGCACGCGCTGGATCTCGCCGCAGATCGTCTGCACGAACCGCATCGACACCGAGCACTACCAGGAGCTGCGCCGCATGGGCCAGCAGGTGATCTCGGCGCTCGGCATCTGGACCTCGCCGACGCACATGGAGTGGTTCTTCGGCGAGAAGGGCCTGAAGTTCTCCGAGATCGGCTGCCGGCCGCCGGGCGTCGGCGTCTGGGACCTCTACTGCGCCGCCAACGAGTTCGATCTGTACGCCGCGTGGGGCCACGCGATCGTGCACGAGAAGGTGCCGTTCCGGCCGTCGCGCAAGTACTCGGCCGGCATGATCGCGCTGCGGCCCGATCGCGACGGCACGATCAGCGGCTACGAGGGACTCGACCGCATCGAGCGCGAGTTCCGCGAGTGGATCCTCGACCAGCACACGCCGGTCGGCGTCGCCACGCAGGGCGTCGAGGGCGGCTACATGGCCAACGCGTGGCTCCGCATGCGGCATCCCGACTACGACACGCTGCGCGCGATGCTGAACAAGGTCGGCGAGACGGTGAAGGTGCGGGCGAAGTAGGGTCGGCGGACAAGCGACTCGGGCCGCCAGGATTGCGGCCATTCACTCGACGCAGAGCCATGCCGGATTGGTCATCACCAATCCGGCGGTGGCGCTGGCCGTCACGCCCTGCCAGCCGAACGCCATGCCGCGCAGGGCCGGCAGATCGGGCACCGTCACCGAACAGGCCAGCGGTGCCCCGAGCGGCCCGACCGCTGCAAAACCCCAGGCGTCAACCCAAGCCGTCCCGGCGATGCCCGGCAGGGCGGCAGGCGACACGATCGTGCCGAGCACCAACCCGCCGTAGAGGTTCGCCGATCCGTGCAACCGCCCGGTCGCGACGCCGCCGACGGGGGCAACGGTGCCGGTCGTCCAGCCCTCGTCGATCGGGACGAACGGGATGGCGCTGCCCCCGAGCACGAACGCCGGCGACTTGCGCACGGTGCCGCTGCCGCTGATCGCTGCGACCTGGCCGGTATAGCCGGTGCCGCCGACCACCACGCCATCGCCGAGCAGGCGCAGCAGGCCGCCGTTCATGTCGACACCGAACATGCCGGTGTACGGACCCGCGAGACTTCCGCCCTCGACGTGACCCCGTACGAGCTGCGTCGTCCCTGACGTGAGCGCGAGGCCGGCCGAAGTAGTGCTGCCCGACAGCTGCGTGTCCACGCAGACGACGGTCGAATGGTCGAACCGGTTGGTGTTGAACCACTGCGCGTGGAGGAACTCGCACCGGACCACCGAGACCTGCGGACACTGGACCACGGACAACCCTGCCTGCGTGTCCGTCGTGCAGTCCTCGAGGAGCACCGGACCGCCGCACGCATCGAGCATCACTCCGCCGAACTGCAACAGACCACCGGTACTGCCGAAGCGAAGCCCCTTGACGACGACGCGTTGGCCCGCGGACTGGCCGCTGAACCCGATGCCCCACACCTGTGCGCCGGGCTCCCCGAGGATCGTCACACCCTTGCCGACCAGGGTCGGGAACGGAAAGGTGGCGCTGTAGGTCCCGGCTCGCACGGTCACCGTGGCGCCATCGGGCAGCGATGCGAACGCTGCCGTCAGGCTCGTGAAATCCGTGCCCGGGCCGTTGTTGGCGTCGACGACGAACGCCTGCGCGGGACTCGCCAGCCCGAGCAACGCGACGGCGAGCAGGTCGATCAGAGCAGTACGGCGCATGCGGGCCCCTTTGGTTGGTATTGGATCATGAGGCCCTGCCGACTGGGCTACAAGGTGCCCGCGCTGCCGTCGTCGGCGACGGTTCGCGAACCGAAGGGCCCGAACCTACGCCCCCGCCACCGCGACCCCGCGCGCGCCGCCGAAGCAGCGCGTGATCAGCGCGGTCCAGCCGGTCTGGTGGCTCGCGCCGCAGCCGCGGCCCGTGTCGCCGTCGAAGTACTCGTGGAACAGCACCAGATCCTGCCAGTGCGGGTCGTCGGCGAAGCGACGGTCCTCGGCGGCGAACGGGCGCTGGCCGCTCGCGTCGGCGCGGAACAACCGCGTCAGCCGCAGCGCCAGTTCGTCGGCGACCTGCTGCAGCGTGCAGCGGCGCCCGGAGCCGGTCGGACACTCGACGGTCAACTGGTCGCCGTAGAAGCGGCCGTAGCGCTCGAGCGCCTCGATCAGCAGGAAGTTCACCGGCAGCCAGATCGGCCCGCGCCAGTTGCTGTTGCCGCCGAACATCGCGGTCGTGCTCTCGCCGGGCGTGTAGTCGACGCGGTACTCGTCCTTGCCGACGTGCAGCACGAACGGCTTGTCGCGGTGCCGAGCCGACAGCGACCGCACGCCGAACGGTGACAGGAACTCCTTCTCGTCGAGCAGGTAGCGCAGCACGCGCTCGAGCTGCGCGCGCGACGGGATCGCCAGCAGCGCGGCCGCCTCGTCGCCTTCGCCGCCGAAGCTGACGTGCGATGCGAGGTCGCGTTCGTTGGCGAGGAACCAGCGCATGCGGCGGTCGAAGCCGCGCAGGCGCCGGATCGTCGGCAGCGGCAGCACTTCGACCGCGATCAGCGGCAGCAGCCCGACCAGCGAACGGATGCGCAACTTCTCGGACCGGCCGTCGGTGTGGATCTGGTCGTAGTAGAAGCCGTCGGCATCGTCCCACAGACCGGTGCCGCCGAGCGTGTTCATCGCGTGCGTGATCGCGACGAAGTGCTCGAAGAACTTCGACGCGACGTCTTCGTAGGCCGGGTCGTGGCAGGCGAGTTCGATCGCGATGCCGAGCATCGTCGCGCAGTAGAACGCCATCCACGCGGTGCCGTCGGCCTGCTCGAGGTGGCCGCCGGTCGGCAGCGGCTGGCTGCGATCGAACACGCCGATGTTGTCGAGACCGAGGAAGCCGCCGCCGAACACGTGTTTGCCGTGCAGGTCCTTGCGGTTGACCCACCAGGTGAAGTTCAGCAGCAGCTTGTGGAACGCGCGCGCCAGGAACACCTGGTCGCGGTGGCCGCGCTGCGCCGTCATCTTGTAGACGCGCCAGCAGGCCCAGGCGTGCACCGGCGGATTCACGTCGTGGAAGCCGAACTCGTAGGCCGGGATCTGCCCGTTCGGCGCCATGTACCACTCGCGCAGCAACAGCAGCAGCTGCTGCTTGCAGAAGTTCGCGTCGAGCCGCGCGAACGGGATCATGTGGAAGGCCAGGTCCCACGCCGCGTACCACGGGTACTCCCACTTGTCCGGCATCGACAGCACGTCGCGGTTGTAGAGGTGCTGGAAGTCGCTGTTGCGGCCGCCCTCGCGCGCCTCCGGGGGCGCTGGCTGCGACGGATCGCCGGCGAGCCAGGTGCGCACGTCGTAGTGGTAGAACTGCTTGCTCCAGATCAGGCCCGCGTAGGCCTGCCGCTGGATGCGCGCGGCCTCGGCGTCGGCGTCGCCGATCACCTCCGAATAGAACGCGTCGGCCTCCTCGCGCCGCGCGGCCACGGTCGTCTCGAACGAGCGGCCGAACGCCTTCGGTTCCTTCTGCGCCGCCGGTCGCAGCCGCAGCCGCACGCGCGTCGAGCCGCCGGGCGGCACCTCGAGCACGCAGTGCCACGCGACCTTGCTGCCGCTCTGCGTCGGATTGACGGCGACCGAGTTGCCGTTGCAGACGTACTCGTGGAACGCGTCCTTGCTGAAGCCGAGCGGATCGCCGCTACCGAACAGGCGGCGCGTATTGGTCTCGTTCTCGGTCGCGAGCAGCGACTTGACGGCGCCGTGCTCCGGCTCGTCGAGCTCGAGCGACATCGACGGCAGGTCGGCGCCGTTGGCGATCACGCGCCGGTCACCGTCGGGCACGATCACGCCGCGCGGCCAGTAGCCCTCGCCGCGGCGACCCCAGGCCCACGTGTTGCGGAACCACAGCTGCGGCAGCACGTGCAGGGTCGCCGCCTCGGGGCCGCGGTTGTGCACCGTCAGTTCGATCAGCACGTCGTCGGTGTCGGCCTTGGCGTAGGTGACGAACACGTCGAAGTAGCGGCCGTCCGCGAACACGCCGGTGTCGACCAGTTCGAACTCGCGCTGGTCGCGGCCGCGCTGCCGGTTCTCCTGCACCAGCTGCTCGTACGGGAACGCCGCCTGCGGGTACTTGTAGAGCGCGTGCAGGAACGACGCGGTCGGCAGCGCATCGAGGTAGAAGTACTCCTCCTTGACGTCCTCGCCGTGGTTGCCCTCGGGCCCACCGAGGCCGAACAGCCGCTCCTTCAGGAACGGATCCTTGCCGTTCCACAGCGCGAACGAGAAGCACAGCCGGCACTGGCGGTCGGTCAGCCCGAGCAGCCCGTCGTCGCCCCAGCGATAGGCGCGGCTGCGCGCGTGGTCGTGCGGCAGATACGCCCAGCAGTTGCCGTCGGCGCTGTAGTCCTCACGCACCGTGCCCCACTGCCGCTCGGCGAGGTAGGCGCCCCAGCGCGACCAGTTGCGCTCCCGTGCGGCGTCCTGTTGCAGGCGTTCGTGCTCGGACACGGTGGCTCTCGGCGGCATGGCGCCGGTGTACCCGCTGGCCCGCTGCCGCGCATCAGCGGCGTCGCGCCCGCAGCCGGATCGCTCCGCGCGCCTGCGACGGGTCGACGACCCGTCCTCCCTGCACGATCTCGAGCACGCCGCGCGCGACGAGCCGCCGCGCCGCCGCGCGCGTGCGCTCCAGCCACGCCGGCCAGTCGTTCGGGCAGGCCAGGCGCGTTGCCTCCGACGGGCAGATCGTGGCCGGCGCCGCCCGCTGGGCCACCAGTTCCATGATCACCCGTTCGAGCACGAGGTCGCGTTCGCTGGGCCGACGCCGCGCGCAGCTTTGGCTGCAGTGCCGCACCCGCTCCCAGCAGGCAGCCCACTTGCGGCGCCACGCGAAGGACCGGCCGCAGCTGGCGCAGTGCTTAACGGGCCGCGTCGTCATCGGCCGCCGCGGCCTCCAGCGCCTCCAGTTCCTGTGCCACCGCCTCGGCCTCGGCCGTGCGGGTGGCGAACTGCCGGATGTCGCCGCCGCGCTGCAGGTCGCGCGCCTGCTCGAGCAGTTGCAGGTGCCGGGCCTGCAGACGGCGGACATGAGCCGCTTGGCGGCGTCGTCGGAGCCAGTTGAACATCGCTGGATGGTTCGCGCGCCCGCCCGGCCTGGATGCGGGCCCGCATCCGGCGGCCCGTGGCGGCGAAGATCCCGCCGTGACCGACAGCCATTCCGGAACCTTCGTCGTGCTCGGTGCCACCGGCGCCGTCGGTGCGACCCTCGCCGCCCACCTCGCCGAACGCGGCGCCTCGCTGGTGCTGCTGGCGCGGGACGCGGCACGCCTGCGCGCCGTCGCCGAGCCGCTCGGCGCCCGCCACCAGGTGCTGCCTGCCGTCACCGCAACCGCGCTGGCCGCGACGTTGCGCGACGCCTGCGGCGACGCACCGGTCACCGGCATCGCCCACTGCATCGGCTCGCTGCTGCTCAAGCCCGCCCATCGCACCAGCGAAGCCGAGTGGCAGGACGTGCTCGACGTGAACCTGTCGTCGGCGTTCGGCGTGACGATGGCGGCGCCGGATCTGCTGCCGAAGGGCGGCGCGGTGGTGTTCTGCAGCTCGGTCGCGGCGACGCTCGGTCTGGCCAACCACGAGGCGATCGCCGCCGCCAAGGCCGGCCTGATCGGCCTCGCGCGCGCGGCGGCGGCGACGCACGCGCGGCGCGGCATCCGCTTCCACTGCGTGGCGCCGGCGCTGGTCGACAGCCGCATGACGCAGGCGCTGCTCGAACGGCCCGGCATGCGCGAGGCGGCCGGCAAGCAGAACCCCAGCGGCCGCATCGGCACCGCCGCCGACGTCGCGCGCGCGATCGCGTTCCTGCTCGATCCGGCCAACAGCTGGCTCGACGGCCAGGTGCTCGGCACCGACGGCGGCTACGGCGTGCTGCGCCCGCTCGCCTGACGGGGACTCCGCACTCAGTCCGGATCGAGCAGCTTGTGGAAGTCCTTCGGCATCGGGTCGCTGTAGCGCACCTTCTTGCCGGTGCGCGGGTGCGGGAACGCGAGCTCGCCGGCGTGCAGCAGGAAACCGCGGCCGACCTCCGCGATCGAGCCGTAGCGATGGTCGCCGACGATCGGATGGCCGATGTGGGACAGGTGGGCGCGGATCTGGTGCTGCCGACCGCTGTGCGGCTGCACGCGCAACAGCGCCATGTGCCGGCCCTGCTTGACCAGCTCGTAGTCGGTGCGCGCCGGCTGGCCACGCTCGTCGACCAGGACCTTGGCCGCGCGCGGGTCGGCGTCGGGATCCTGCCACAGCGGCGCGGTGATCGTGCCGGTGGGCCGCGACGGCACGCCGTGCACGACCGCGAAGTAGACCTTGTCGACCGTGCCCTCGCGGAACGCCGCCGTCAGGCCGCGCAGCGCGTCGGGCGTCAGGCCGATCACGACCAGCCCCGACGTGCCGCGATCGAGCCGATGCGCCGGCGCCGGCGCGAACGTCGCCGTGCGCACGCCGAGCCGCTGCGTCTGCAGCCAGCCGGTCAGCGAGTGTTCCTGCCTGGTGCCCGGATGGATCGCGAGTCCGGCGGGCTTGCTGACGACCAGCACCTGGTCGTCGCGGAACACGATGCGCGGCGCCAGCGGGCTGTCGGCCGCCGCCCTGCCGCGCGCCGGCCCGAGGTCCGGGGAAGGCAGCAGATCGAGCACGTCGAGGTCGTCGCGACCGTTCGTCCCCCCCGCCGACGGTCGGCTCGGCGCCGGCCGGATCTCGGCGGCCGGCAGGCGCAGCGAGACCTTCATGCCGGCGGTCAGCCGCAGGTCGCCCTTGCACTTCCTGCCGTCGACGCGGATGTCGCCCTGCCGCAGCAGCCGGAAGATCGCGCCGAGCGGCACCGCCGGCAGCAGCTTGCGCAAGTAGCGGTCGAGGCGTTGACCCGCTTCGGCTTCGGTGAGCGTGATCTCTTGCACGCAGGCATGACAGCGACCGCGGGCGCCGGCCGCAAGCACGCGCTGCCGACGCTACCGCTGCCTGGCCCGGAACTGGCTCGCCAGACCCCGCACGGCCTCGTCCGGGTCCTGCCGCAGCCGCAGCAGCAGTTCCTCGGCCACCGGCACCGCGCCGGGGATCACCTGCAGCACCCGGTAGCGCACCACCGCCGACGGATCCGCGAGCCCGGCCGCCCAGTCGACCTCGGCCGCCAGCACCGACTCGTCCGCGCACTCGGTGTAGAGGCGGATCCGACCGAGCGCCGTGCCAGCGGCGAACGCGCGCTGCAGCGCCGCCCGCAGCTCGTCGTCCAGCTCCGCCGGCGGCCGGCCGCGCAGCGGCTCGTCGGCGCCATTGGCGAGGCGCCGCAGCCAACGCAGCGTGGCAGCCGTTGCCTGCCGCTCGTGCCGCTGCTGCCGTTCGACTCGCCGGGCGTCCCGCTCGGCCGGCGACTCGAAGGCGAACATGCTGCGGCCGAGGAACGACAGCAGGTACCACACCGGCGTCGCCACGGCGCGCAGCGGTACGATACCGGCCTCGGTGTAGTAGGCGTGCTCGAGGTCGATGTTCCGCCACAGATCGGCGCTGTCGTGGTACGCGTCGTCCACGACCTGCAGCGGATGCGCGACGAACGTGTCGGCCAGGATCGACACCAACCCGAGCGGCACCGTCACCGGCAGCGCGAGCAGAAAGCCGGTCGGCGACTCCGGCACCAGGTTCTCCTCGAAGGCATTCCAGACCGGGCGGTTCTCGCGCAACGTCCAGGCGCAACCGCCGAGCAGCGGCACGCAGGCAAGGCACAGCACGCGCAGCACCCGCCTCATCGCTCCGCCTCCTGGCGCGGCGACAGCGGCAGGCAGCTGCGCCCCAGCCAGTCGCAGGCGAACACGATCGGCGTGCCCAACGCCGCCAACGGTGTGAACAGCACGCGCCGCAGCGTCGACTCCTCGCGCCAGGTCCACAGCAGTTCGACCGTGTCGCCCCACGCGTCGTCGATCGCGTGGATCGGATTGACGACGATGCTGTCGGCGAGCAGGGCCGAACAGCCGACCGGGATCGCGACCGGCAGCAGCACCGCGCGCCAGGCCGACGACGCGGGCGTCAGGTTCGTGTCGAGCAGGTCCAGCGTGCGCCGGCTGTCGCGGCGCACACAGGTGCACGCGGCGAGCAGCCCGAACGCGAACGCGAGCGCGGCGACGGACCACGACCGGGGTGCCGTGCTCACGGGCCGACCCAGCGCAGCGCGTAGACCGGCGGCAGGTTGGCGGCGAACTCGCGCCAGCCGTCGCCGCCGTCCTCGCTGAGCCAGACGCGGCCGCTGGTCGAACCCATCGCCAGCGAACGGCCGTTTCCCGCCACGTCGAGGCCGTGCCGGTAGACGAGGTCGTAGGCGTGCTGCTGCGGCAGGCCCGCGGTCAGCACGTCGAACGAGCGCCCGCCGTTCGCGGTCCGCGTCACCACCACGCGGCCGCCGACCGGCACGCGGCACTCGTCCTTCTGCGCCGGCACGAACCAGGCGGTGTCGGGGTCCTCGGGGTGCGCGGCGACCGCGAAGCCGAATCGGCTCGGCGCCTTCGCCTTCACCTCGCGCCATGCGGCGGCGGCGCCCGGCTTGACGAAGATGCCGTTGTGGTGCTGGCACCAGAGCCGGTCCGGATCGGCGGCACACAGCGCCAGCCGATGCGGGTCCTGCACGTCGACGTCGAACTGCCGCCCCGCGGGCATGTAGGCGGCCCGCATGCCCTCGGCGACGTTGCGCCAGGTGCGCCCGCCGTCGTCGGTGCGCCAGACGCCGCCACAGGAGATGCCGACGGTGACGCGGTCGCCGGCGCGCGGATCGACCAGCACGCTGTGGATGCCCGGCGTGTCGTAGCCGCCGCCCGCCCACTTCTGGCGCGCCTTCTGGTTCCACAGGCCCGTGTTCAACTGCCACGACGCGCCGGCGTCCGCCGAGTGGAACAGGCCGCCCGGGATCGTGCCGGCCCAGAGCCCCCCCTCGGTGCGCGGGTCGAGCTCGAGGCTCCAGATCAGCTTCAGCGTGCGCGGCCACGGCCGGCCGCCGCCCTCCTTCTCGACCTTGCCCTTCGGCAGCTGCGGGTAGGCCGGTGCCGCGAGCTCCTGCCACGTGCGACCCCGTCGGCGATGCAGCTTGACGCCGAAGTGGCCGTGGTCGACGGCGGCGTAGAGCGCGCCGTCGCGCGGATCGAACAGCGCCATCGACACCGGCACGCCGCGGAACTCGGGCGCCGACATCGACCAGCTACGGCCCCGCTTGCTGGCGGTGAACAGGCCCTTGCGCGTGCAGATCAGGATCGTGTGCATCGTGAGGAACGGCGGCTCACCCGCCGGACAGTGCCTGCAGGACATCGACGCGCGCCTCGGCGCGCACCTTCTGCGCCAGGGTCGTCCGGTTGGTGACGACGTCGCCGTCGACGAACACGGTGACGTGCTGGCGCAGCGCGCCGCCATCGTCGAACAGGTAGCCGCGCACGCGCGGATAGACGGCGAACGCCGCCTCGAGCGCCTCGCGCACGGTGCGCGCCTCGACGTCGACCGGCGGGCAGGCGACGTGGCGCTGCAGCACCTGCGGGAACGACACGCGCACCATGCCGCGCAGTGTCGCGGTCGACGGCGGCGGTCTCAAGCACCGCCCGGCGCGAGTCGCATCCGGAACGTGGCGATTCGCCCGGCGGCGCCCCGCCACTCGCCGTCGACCTCGACATCGCGGTCGCCGCCGGCCAGCGTGACGGCGGCACGCAGCGACACCGACTCGTCGGGCGCGACCGGCCGCGCGAAGCGCACCTCCTCGATCGCCGCGATGCGCCACGTGCGCGCGAGGGCACGTTCGCAGGCCTGTCGCACGGCCTCGAGCAGCAGCACGCCGGGCACCAGCGGTGCGCCGGGGAAGTGACCGGCCAGGATCGGGTGGCCGGCCGCCACCCGCAGCGTCGCGCGCAGGGCGCGCGGGTCGGCGCCGGCGTCGATCGACACGTCGTGCAGCAGCAGGTCTGACGCAGGAGCCACGGTCGCGATCGTGCCGCGGCGCGGCTGCCAGTGCACGCTTGCCGCCGCGATCGCCTGCCGTTCCGATGCCGGCATGCACGCCCCCGTCGAGCCGGCGATCCTGCGCGTCGTGCCACATCGGGCACCGATCCTGCGGCTCGAGCGCGTGCTCGCCGCGACGCTCCGGGCGGTGGTCGTCGCCGGCCGTGAGCCGGACGGGCCGGGCGCGCTGCCGTGGGAACTGGGCGCCATCGAAGGCCTGGCGCAGGCCGCCGCCGTGCTGCTCGCCCAGGCGTTCGCCGAGCACGAACTGCCCAGCGATCCGCGCGGCATGCTGGTCGCGGTCAAGCGCTTCACGATCGACGGCCGGCCCCCGGCCGGCGCCACGATCCACTACCACGTCGGGCTCGTGCGTCAGTTCGGACCGACGGCGATGGTGCGCGGCCACGCCGCGTGCGACGGCGAACGCCTGGCCGGCGGCGACCTGACGCTGTGGAGCGATCAGGCACGCTGACGGCGGCGGCGCTACGGGCGCTTGCCGGCGACGATCGGCGGCGGCAGGTCCTGGCCGCTCGGCACGAACCGCATCGACACCGAGTTGACGCAGTGGCGCGTGTTCTTCTCGGTCATGCGCTCGCCGTGGAACACGTGACCGAGGTGGCCGCCGCAGTTCCTGCAGACGATCTCGATGCGCTCCATGCCGAGCGTGCTGTCGTCGTGGCGTTCGATCGCGCCCGGGATCTCGTCGTCGAAGCTCGGCCAGCCGCAGCCGCTGTGGAACTTGTCCTGCGAGCGGTAGAGCGGCGCGTTGCACTGACGGCAGATGTAGGTGCCGTCGGCCTCGAGGTCGGTGTACTCGCCAGTGCCGGGGCGTTCCGTGCCCTTCTGCAGGATCACCTTGGCCTCGGCGGCGGTCAGCTGGTTGTAGGCGGACATGGGCTTGCGCTCGGGGCTCGTCATGTTGGGGCTCGTGGCAACGGCAGGCGGCGTGTCGGCGGGCATGGGCACGGTGCGCGCCACCGGTGCCGGCGCCTGCCCGGTGCCGCAACAGGACAGACAGAACAGGAACAGCGCCGCGGCAGCCGTCGGTCGTGGGTTGGTTCGCATCGGGTTCACGGCAACGCGGTTCGCCGACGCGGCGGACCGGATGCGGCGCGATGTTACGACACCATGGCGACCGGGTGCCCGATCCTGCGGGCCGCGCGGCCCCCGCACAGGGTCGAGTGGCCGAGCAGCAGCAGCAGCAGCGAGGCCACCGCGGCGTAGGCCGGCCCCAGCAGCATCCAGACCAGCCAGGCGCCGGTGGCCTGCGGCACCGTGTTGCCGCGCAACGCCACGGCACCGATCGCGTACGGCACCAGGCCGATCACCAGTGCCACCGCCGGCCAGACGAGGGGCGGCACGTGCCGCCACCGGCGCGCGGCCGCCAGCACCACCGCCGCCAGCAGCAGCACCGTCGCCGCGGGCCCGAACGCGAGCAGGCCCGCTGCATCCGGCAGCGCCGGGAACGCGCGCCACACGGTCCGCGACGCGAACAGGCCACCGAGGTCGCCGCGCACCAGCGGTTCGACGGCGAAGTCGGTGCGACCGTCCAGGCGGCTGAGCACCGCCACCGCCGTCAGCGCGAACGACAGTACCACGATCGCGGCAGTCGCGAGCAGCCCGTGCAGCAGCTTCATGGCGCCGATATCGGCACTGCGGGCCGACCGGACGGCGCGGCCGCGATCGGGCCAGTGCCATCGGATCAACGCGGCACGCGCGAACCGGCACCGTGGCACCGTGAGACCCGGTGCGTGCCGTTCAGTTGCCGAGCGCCTGCTCGAGCCGGTCGACGGCCGCCTGGTCGAACACCGCGAACAACTGGTCGACCGTCATGTCCTGGCAGGTCGCCTTCACCACGTGCTTGTCGAACAGCAGGATCGTCAGTTCGTGGCCGCTGTCGCCGCTCGGCTTCAGCAGCGCCTTGTGCTTGCCGTACTCGACGATCTCGCCGCCATCGGCCTTCACCAGCGCCGGATTGGCGATCATCATCGTCAGCATCGGCACCATCGGCGAGTTGGCCATCACCTCGACGTCGATGCGCTTGCTGTCGCCCTGACGGTAGTGCCGGGTGAGCACCGATCCCATGACCGCCATGCTGGCGGCGAACGGCAGGCCGTCGGTGTCCTGGACCGCCTCGTCCTCGACGGTGAAGCCCTCGGGCTGCGGCAACGCGGCGAGGATCGCGACCCGCTGCAGCTTCTGCGCCGCGCGGATCGCCGCCTGCAGCGCGCTGATCGCGGCGCCGTATTCCTTGCTGTCGAAGGCCTTCTTGGCCTGCTCGACGGCCTCGGCGAACGACGGCTCCTTGGTGGCGGCCGCGCGCTTCTGCGCGAGGCACGGAACGGCGAGGAAGGTGACGACGAGAAGGCCGGCGAGACGGGTGTGCATGGGGCTCCTGGATTGGGACGGCGAGGCTAGCGCGCCGCGCGCACCGACAGAATACGCCCAAGGGGCCGTCGTCAGGCCTTCTCCAGTCGCGCCCCACCCGGCGCGTCGACGATTCTCCAGCCGGCGGCGGCGATGCGGTCGCGCAGCGCGTCGGCGGCGGCCCAGTCCTTGGCCTTCTTCGCCGCGGTGCGCTGCGCCAGCAGCGCCAGCAGTTCGGGCGGCGCGTCGGCGGTGGTGTCGGCCTTCGGCTCGGAGCCGAAGCAGCCGAGCACGTCTTCGAAGCGCGCGAACACGACCAGCCCGGCCTTCGCGGCGGCGATCGACGGGGCGCCGCGATTGCACTGGTTGACGAACTCGAACACGGCCGCCAGCGCCTCGCTGACGTTGAGGTCCTCGCTCATCGCGGCCGTGAACGCGGCGTTCGCCTGCTGCACGGCGGCATCGAGGTCGTCGACACCCGGCAGATCCAGCCCATCGCGCACGCGCACGAGCCGCTGCCGCGCCTGCTGCACGCGCGCGATCGCCGAACGCGCCTCGTCGAGCCCCTTCAACGTGAAGTTCAGCGACTGCCGGTACTGCACGCGCACCAGGGCGTAGCGCAGCTCGAGGCCCGAGTAGCCCTGCCGCAGCACGTCGGCGACGGTGAAGAAGTTGCCGAGGCTCTTCGACATCTTGGTGCCGTCGACCAGCAGGTGGCGCGCGTGCATCCAGATCGACACGAAGCGCCTGCCGGTGTGCGCCTCGGTCTGCGCGATCTCGCACTCGTGGTGCGGGAAGATGTTGTCCTCGCCGCCGGTGTGGATGTCGATCTGGTCGCCGAGGTAGTGCGTCGCCATCGCCGAGCACTCGATGTGCCAGCCGGGGAAGCCGCGCGCGCCGCCCGCCCACGGCGCGTCCCACTGCATCTGGTGCTTGCTGTCGACCTTCCACAGCGCGAAGTCGCGCGGGTCCTTCTTCTCCTCGTTGACGGCGACGCGGGCGCCGGCCTCGAGCTCGTCGAGCACCTTGCCGGACAGCTGGCCGTAGGCGGGAAACTTCGCGACCTCGAAGTAGACGTTGCCGTTCCGCTCGTAGGCGACGCCCTTCTGCAGCAGGTCGTCGATGATCTCGCCCATCTGGTGGATGAAGTCGGTCGCGCGCGGCATGTGGTGCGGCAGGCGCACGTGCAGCTGGCGCTGGCAGTCGTGGAACTCGGCCTCGTACTGCCGGGCGATCTCCCAGGCGGTCTTGCCGGTCTGCTTCGACGCGGCCTCGAGCTTGTCTTCGCCGCCTTCGATGTCGTCGAGCGTCAGGTGGCCGACGTCGGTGACGTTCATCACCTGCGTGACGACGAGCCCCTGGTCCTCGAGGAAGCGGCGCAGCACGTCGGCGAACAGGAAGCTGCGGAAGTTGCCGATGTGCGGCGAGCTGTACACCGTCGGCCCGCAGTGGTACATCGTCACCTTGCCCGGCCGCAGCGGGCGCAGTTCTTCGAGCGAGCGGCTCAGCGAGTTGTAGAGGCGGATCACCATGCGGCAGGGTTCGTGACGCGCAACGATCGCAGAGCACGAGCCCGGGTGCAACGGCGCGAAACGCGATGCGCGCCGGCGGCGACGACGATAGAACATCCCGGTGGCTGCTGGCGCCGGCGAACAGGACGACACCGACTCCGCGAGCACCGCGGCGCGCGACTACGCGCACTCGCTGGCCGGCCATTTCGAGCTGCTGCAGGAACTCGGCAGCGGCTCGTCGGGCACCGTCTACCGCGCGCGATTGACGACCGACTACGAGGGTCAGCCAGCCGGCACCGAGGTCGCGGTCAAGTTCCTGCGCCGCGAGCTGGTCGCCGACGCGCGCGCCCACGCGCGCCTGCTCGCCGAGGGCCGGCTCGGCCAGAAGCTGCGCCACCCGAACGTCGCCGAGATCTACGGCTTCGAGACCATCGATCTGCTCGGCATGCAGACCACCTACCTGGTCATGCAGTACGTGCGCGGCACCACGCTGCGCGACTTCGTCGCCCGCTCCGGCGCGCCGGTCGAGGACCTGACGCGCCGCATCGGCGCCGACGCGGCCAAGGGCCTGTTCGCGCTGCATCGGCGCGGGCTGGTGCACCGCGACGTCAAGCCCGAGAACCTGATCCTGACGCCGGACGGCGAGCTGAAGATCGTCGACCTCGGCCTCGCGCGGCCGTTCGGCGCGATCGGTGGCGGCAGCGGCGGCAGCGGCTCGTCGCCGGGGCGCAGCTCCGGCCTCGGGCTCGCCGGCAGCGTCGCCTACGCCGCGCCCGAGACCCTGCGCGGCGAGCCGACCGGGCCGCGCAGCGACCTCTACTCGCTGGGTGTGGTGCTCTACGAGGTGACGACCGGGCGCCATCCGTTCGCCGACGCGACCCAGCCCGACGCGATGCTCGACGCGCACCTGAACCGGCCGCCCCCGCCGCCCTCGCACCTGCGCACGCGCATCTCGCCGCTGCTCGAGCAGGTGCTGCTCGAATTGCTGCAGAAGGACGCCGACCGCCGGCCGCGCGACGCGGCCGAGGTCGCGCGCATCCTCGAACAGGGCGAACACTCCGAATACTGGCGGCGCCACGAGGCCCGGGCGCCGGCGCTGGCCAGCAGCCGCCGCCTGCTGCGCATGCGGCGGCCCGCGGAGACGGCGTTCTGCGGCCGGCGCAACGAACTGCAGCGGCTCGACGCGCAGCTGACACAGGCGCGCAGCGGCCACGGCAGCGTGGTCTGCGTCGCCGGCCCGGACGGCATCGGCCGCCGCCGGCTGCTCGACGAGGCCATGCAGGGCTGGCTCGAACTCGGTGAGCCGCCGCTCTACCTCGGCGGCGACGCCGACAGCGGCCTCGGCCACGGCGAGCCGTTCGCCAGTTCGCTGCTCGACCTGCTGCTGCGCGGCGACGACCGCAACTCGCCGAACGCGCGCCAGCGCGCGGCCGCCGGCGCGCGCACGCTGTTCACCGCCGACGAGGCCGAGGCCGTCGCGATCGCCGCGGTGGCCTTCGGCACCAGCACCGAGCCGCCCGAGGTGCGCGCCGACCGGCTGGCGACCGCGCTGCTGCAGCTGCCGCGCGCCGGGCGCGTGCTGGTGGTGCGCGTCGACCACGCCGAACTGCTCGACACCAGTGGCCGCCTGGTGCTGCAGCGCCTCATGGCGCAGCGCGGCAGCAAGCACCTGCTGTTGCTGCTGGCCGCCGGCGTCGACGGCGCCGGCGTCGATGTCGACCTGCGCCTGGATCTCGCCGGCCTCGAAGAGGCCGAGTTCCTGGCATTCGGGCGCGCGCTGTTCCGCGACGGCGAACAGGTCGAGCCGTTCCTGCAGGACGCACATCAGGTGCTCAGCGGCGTGCCCGGCAACCTGGTCGAGGCGCTCGACCACCTCGCCCAGGAGGGGCGGCTGCGCGGCCGCGCCGGCGACTACCACGACCTCGAGCCCTCGGTCGCGCCGCGGCCGGCGCCCGGCCACGTGCAGCGCTTCCGCCAACGGGTGCAGCGCCTCGAGCCGCAGCAGCGGCTCGTGCTGTCGGCCGCCGCCGTGCTCGGCGACCACTGCGCGCTCGATGTGCTGGCCGAGCTGACCGAGCTGTCGGAGCTGGCGGTGCTGGAGACGCTGTCGCTGTTCCGCGGCCGCATCGTGCGGGCGCAGGGTGGCGAAGTGTCGTTCCGGCATCCCGACTTCAAGAAGGCCCTGCTGCAGCACCTGCCGGCGGCGGAACGCGAACGCCTGCACCTGGCGACCGCGCGCCTGCTCCAGGCCCGCGGCGGCCGAGCGCTCGAGATCGGCATGCACCTGTCGCAGGCGCTGCAGCACGAGGCCTGTCTCGACCCCCTGCTCGAAGCCCTCGCGGCGCGTGTGCGCGCCGGCTCGCGGCGCACCTCGCTGCGCCTGCTCGGCCGCCTGCAGGTGCACCTCGGCCAGGTGCCGGCGACCGCCACCAACGAACGGCGGCGGCTGCGCTTCCTGCTGCTCGCCGGCAAGGCGCGCGCCGGTGCGAGCCAGGCGGAGGCGGCGGGGCGCGCGTTCCGCGACGCGGAGCGCGCCGCCCAGCATCTGCACGACGTCGAGGCCTCGGCCGAGGCCCGCACCGGCCTCGCGGCGAGCGAACTCGACCTCGGCCGCCTGCTCGTGGCGATCAGCCTGCTGGAGTCGGTGCACGACGACCTGGCGCCGCGCACCACGGTGAGCGCGGATGCCCTGGCGGCCGAGGCCCACGGCCTGCACGGACGCATCCTGTTGTATCGCGGCCAGGCGGCCGACGGCCTCAAGCACCTGCACGCCGCGCTGAAGCGCCTGCCGCCCGAGCAGGACGACCTGCGCTGCCACCTGCTGATCGACCTGGCGCGCGTCGAGGCGCTGAGTCACCACTACGCCACGGCGCAGCGCACGCTGCAGAGGGTCGAACAGGACCCCGCCGCCGACCGCCTGCCGCGCGTGCGCCTGCGCCTCCACCTCTACCGCGGCCAGGTCCGGGCCGTGCTCGGCGACGACGATGCCGCGCGCGACCTGCGCATCGCGATCGAAGAAGCCGAGCGATTGTCGCTGCCGGCCTACGGCGCCCGGGCGGCGCTGTTCCTGGCCGAACGACTGTTCTGGCGCCGCCGCGACGACCAGGCGACCACCCTGTTGCGCCTCGCCGTGGATCTGGCCCGCACCGGCAACGACCGGCTCGGCGAGGCGATGGCGCGCAGCTACCTGTTGCGCCTCGGCGATCCCGATGCGGAGCTGCCGGCGCTGGTCGAAGAGCTGGATCTGCCCGAACTTCGCGCGAACTGGCTGGTGGCCCTCGCGGCGCTCGGCCGGGCCCCGGCGGACGCCGCGACGCAACTGGAGGATCTGATGCGCGACTCGGACCTGCCGCTGTCGCTGCATCTGCGCGCCTTGGCATGGCTGATACGCCCGGCTTCGGCGCGCGCCTTGGTGCGGGCGATCGCCGATCGGCTGACCAGCCGTTCGGGGCGCCGCCGTTTCCTTGCGGAATGGGCCAGCGGTGCGAGAATCTAGATCTGCCGGACCGTCAACCTGCGTAGTGGCATCGACATGCGACGACTTTGGCTGCTGCTGACCATCGCCGTGCTGTGCATCTGTGCCGGCCTGGCCATCCTGTGGCAGCGCGCTCCGACCTCGACGCCGATGATCCCGCTGGTGCCGGCAGCGCCGCTCGCGACCGGGCCCGGCGATCCGGGCGCGCCCCGGGTCGCCAGCGGGTCCAGCGCCGCCACCGGCGATGTTGCTGCCGCCGCGTCGGCAGCCAGCGACGCCAGCTCGGCGCCGCGGCCGGACCGGGTCGAACCCGCGCCACCGCCGGGCGACGAACGCGTGGCCGTCCTGGTGGTCGAGGTGCTGCGCCCCAGCGGTCCGGCGGCGCCCGGCCTGGAATCCGCGCCGCCGCCCACCGCCGGCGGCGGCATGTCGAGCCCGGCGACCGAACCCGTGCCCGACGTCGAGGTCGAAGTGGTCCTCGATGGCCGGCCGGCCGACGAACTTCTGCGGCGGCTGACGGATGCGCGCGGTCTCGCCCGCTTCGAGATCCCCGGCGGCGACGACACGCTGGCGACCGTACGTTGCCCGGTGGCGGCGCCGGCGCAGGTGCGGCTGCAGGCGGAGATGTCCTTGCACCTGACGCTGCAGTTCCGCGCGCGCGGGATCGTGCGCGGCACCGTGGTCGATGCGGCCGGTCGCGGCATCGCCGGCGCCGACCTGGTGCTGCTGCCCTCGGCGGAGCGCGATCCGCCGTGGTCGCGCCTGTGCCGCGTCGGCCGCAGTCGCGCCGATGGCAGCTTCGACGTGGTCCTCGCCGTGGGCGGCGCACTCGGCGCCCAACATCCGAGCTACGCCCCGTCGGCCATGTGGCCGGTGGCGGTCCAGGCCGATCCGACGCGCGCGCCGACGTCGATGGTCGTGCAGCTCAGCTTGCTGACCGCGCCGGCTCGCCTGCAGGGCCGGGTGGTCGACAGCACCGGTCAACCGGTCGCCGACGCCGAACTTGAGTTCCGTTCCGTGGCCGCAGCGCCGGCCGGGGCCACGCTCGCCGCGCCACCGCGGCGCGTGCGCAGCGCCGACCACGGCGCCTTCGTCGTGCAGGGCCTGCGGCCGGGCCGCATCGAGTTCGCCGCCCGCGCCGCCGGCCATGGCTTCCAGCGCGGCGTCGTGGAGCTCGGGGCCGGCGCGGCACAGGTCGTCGAGATCCGGTTGCGGCCCGGCTGCGAGGTCCATGGCCGCGTCGAAGACGACCAGGGCACGCCGGTTGCCGACGCGCGCGTGTGGTCCGGGGCCAGCGAGGACCTGGACAGCGTGGCGACGACGACCGCAGCCGATGGCACCTTCCAGCTCACCGGCCTGCCGCCCGGCACCGTCGGGCTGACCGCACGCGAAGGTGCGGCCCGCGCCGCGGAACCGACGGCGCGCCGCGCGCAGACGCGCCTCGAACTGCTGCCCGGCGAAGTCGCGCACTGGGTGGCGACGCTGCGGCCGCCGGAGGACGCGGGTTTCCTGCGCGGTCAACTGGTCGATCGCGACGGCGCCCGCCTGCCGACCTGGCGCCTGGTGCTGCGCAGCCGCGACGGCACGACCACCGGCCGAACCGACAGCGGCGGCTTCTTCCACGTGCGGCTGCCCGGGACCGGCATGCTGGACGTGTTCGTCCATGCCCCAGGCGCGCCGCCGAACGCCTTCGCCCACGCCGTGCAGCGCGGGGTGATGCCCGGCCAGGGTCCGGTGCGCATCGCCGTCGACCGACAGCCCGCCTGGGGCGCGCTGACCGGTCGCGTGCAGACCAGCACCCAGGAACCCGTGCCCGCGACGCTGATCTGCTGGCATCACCAGCGCCAGGAGCAGGCGCGGTTCCAGGCGCTGGCCGACGGCACCTTCCTGCTCGATGCCGTGCCGCCGGGCACGATCGATCTGTACGCCGAGTATCCGGGCTACGCGCGGCTCGCCCGCCCCAACCTCGACGTGACGGCCGGCCCGCCCGACTCCGTGGGCACGCTGGTGCTGGATGCCAGCGCCGTGTTGTTCGGCCAGGTGATCGGTCCCAACGGCGAGTCGCCGGCGGACCTGCAGATCCGGCTGCTGACCGACGCGCAGCCGGTCGTCGGCGAATACGCGGCCGGCACCTATCGCTTCGCGTCCGCCCCGCCCGGCCGCCACGTGTTGCAGGTGCAGGGAACGTCGGTGGCGCCGGCAAACCTCGTGGTCGAGTTGCAGGCTGGCGTCGAACGGCAGCAGGACATGCAGCTGCAGGCCGGCGTGCCGCGGCGCGTGGTCGTGCGGGCGCCGACCAACGCCGGCACGATGGTGTCGCTGGCGCTGCGAAGGGTCGGCGAGGCCCACATCTGGCACGGCGCCGCCGTGCTGGAGATCGACGGCAACGCCGGCCAGGGGCGCGCCGAGTTCCTGGTCTACATGGCGCCGGGCAGCTACGAAGCGATCGCCTGGACCGGCGAGGCGTGGGAAGGCCACGCGACCATCCCGTTCGTGGTCGGCGACGACAGCCCGGTCGCGTTCTCGCTGGTCGCGCGCTGAGAACTACTCGGGATCGGGCCGCGTCACGTCGTCGAGATCGTCCAGGTCGCCGTCGAGGTCGATGCGGTCGGGGTCGAGCGACTCCATCGGTCCGCCGGACTCGATCTCGTAGTCACCGAGCAGCACCGACTGCACCTCGGCCAGCACGTGGATGCGCAGGATCGCCTCCTGCTGCTTCGCCGTCGCCGCCGCGAAGCCGTCGGCCTCGAGGTGCGACGCCTTCAGGTCGTTCAGCACGTAGAGCGCCAGCCGGGCCGCGTTCAACGCCGCCAGCCAGGCGTTGACGTGCTGGTTGGGGATCAGCAGCAGCTGGGTGTCGGACTTGCCCAGCTTGCGCAGGCCGGCGAGGTCGCGGCGCACGAGCTGGGCCCGCGAGGCGAACAACCGCTCGAGCTCCGGCACGGCGTGACGCCGCCAGTGCTCCTCGTCGTCGCCGTCGGTGCAGGTCTCGGGCAGCAGGCGCTCGCGCACCCGCACGTCGGCACTCTCGAGCAGCATCGGCACGCCCTTCAGGGTCTCGACACAGCCCGCGGACAGGCCGCCGAACACATAGCCTTCGTCGACGCGGCCGGCCCACATCGTCATCGACCCTCGCACCGGGCTGCGTCGGGCACCCGCAGGCCGCCGCCGACGCACCTCCGGTCGGCAGGTGTGCGAACACGGCGACGCTCAGGCATCGACGACCTCGAGGCTGGTCAGCAGATGGTGCGCCTGCAACTTCTGCACGTAGAGCTCCGCCTGCTCCCGCGCCCCGGTCCAGACCACCGAGCGCCCCGACTTGTGCACCTCCATCATCAGCCGGTGCGCCCGCTCCTGCGGGTAGCCGAACACCTGCATGAACACCTTCGTGACGTAGGTCATCAGCGTCACCGGATCGTCGTGCACGATCACGTTCCACGGCGGCGCCAACGAGGTCTTCGGTGCCGTCTTGGTCTCGGTCGCTTCCTTGGTCGCCGCACGCGCGCTCATGGTCCGCACACTCTACCGCATGGACCTGCCACCGGTAGCACTGTGGCGATCGCGCGACGTCGGCGATCAGAGCGCGATGCGCTGCAGGCCATCGCTGCGGCACAGCGGCACCAGCAGCTGGTGGCGCCGGTCGTCGTAGCCGCAGCCGCCCGGCTGCTCGAAGGAGCCCGGCAACGGCGCGCAGCCGCCGCCGGCATCGAACCGGTAGACGCAACCCGCGGCCCGGCTGGTCGCGTACCAGGCGCCCCTGCCCGCGGCGTCCTCGACGCGCACCAGACCGTCGAGCTGCGTCGCCGGCGCCCGGGCGAGATCGGTGCGCCGCCCCTTGCCGTCGACCGAGAAGAACTGCCCGTCGCGCCAGCTGACGACGTAGACGCTGGCCGCACGGGCGACGAGGCCGCGCGGCTGCCCCAGGTCCGCGCCGCGGAGCAGTGGCCGCGGCGGTTCCGGCGGTGGCCAACGATCGGCCGGCAGGCGCCAGATCGCGTCGGTGCCGGTCGGCGTGCCCGCCGCATCGAGGCCCGAATCGGTGCAGTAGACGACGCCGTCCGGCCCCGCGGACACCCCTTCGAGCGACGTCGCGCCGGGGATCGGCACCTCCCCGCGCGGGGCCCCGGTCGCGCGATCGAACGCGCGCAGCACGTCGATGTCGGCGACCCACAGCAGGTCGCCTGCGAACGCCATGCCCTTCGGCGCATGCAGGGTGACGCCGTTTGCGCCGCCCCGGAGCCAGTGGCGCTGCATGCTGCCGTCGGCGTGCACGCGGGCGAGGTAGCCGTTGCCGTCGCGGTCGAGCGGCGCGCCGTGCACGTTGCTGACCAGACAGACGTCGGCGATCGGGTCGTAGAGCGCCGCCGCCGGGTCGTCGTAGCCCGGCGGCTCGCCGCCGCAGGCGCACAGCGAAAACGACGCACCCAGCAGCCAGGCCTGCGCGCCAGGCCTCACCAGCTCTCCTCGACGCCGCCGAGCCGCAGGATCGTGCGCCACTCGGCGGACGTGACCGGCTGCACCGACAACCGGCTGCCGCGCTGCAGCAGCACCATCTGCCGCAGCTCGGGCACGGCCTTCAGCCGGTCGCGCGTGACCGGCTGTGCGAACGGCGCGACGCAGGCGATGTCGACCTGGAACCAGGTCGGCTGGTCCGGGTCGCTGTCCGGATCGTGGTACGGGCTCGTCGCGTCGAACGCCGTCTGGTCCGCGTAGCCGGCGCGCACGACCCGGGCGATGCCCATCACCGCCATCGGCGCGGCGTTGCTGTGGTAGAACAGCACGCCGTCGTGCTCGTGGATCTCGTCGCGCAGCAGATTGCGCGCCTGGTAGTTGCGCACGCCGTTCCAGGACGTGCGGCCGTCGCGCTGGAAGCGATCGAAGCCGTAGCTGGTCGGCTCGGACTTGAACAACCAGTAGCGGCGGCCCGACGCGCCCGGCGGCGGGCTGGTCGGCGACGGCTTCGGCCTGGCGGCGGACTTCTTGGTGGCCATGCGGTCCGGACGATAGGCACCGGCGGCCGCCGGCGGCAACCCTCGCGTCGCCGCGGCTACTGCCAGAGGGCGCGCAGCTGCTTGTCGTGGATCGGCGCCAGCTCGAAGCCGACCGGCCCCGAGTCGCCGCTCTGCACGACCAGCGGCGCGTCGCCGCCACGTTCCCACACCCGCAGACGCCCGAGTTCGTCGCCGTTCTCGCGCCGCATCAGCAGCGTCCAGTCCGCGATCGCGAACGCCTCGCCGCGTACGTCGACCACGCGCCGACCGTCGATGTCGCGCAGCACGTCGTTGGCGAAGCTGCCGACGTCGTCGTGCTGGCCGGCGGCGCCGTCGAGCTGCCAGTGTTCGCCGGCGCGGCGGAAGCTGCGGCGCGCGCCGGTGCGGCGCGCGAGGTCGAGCCACTCGATCGGCGCGCTCTGGCGCACGAGGGCGCGATCGCAGTAGTCGGTCCACGGGCGGCGCAGATGGTCGACCGGCAGCTTCGGCACCAGCACGACCGTGGCCGGTTCGTCGGCGCGGCAGGCGTAGACCAGGTCGAGATCGTTCTTGCGCAGTTCGTCACCGAACCACAGATCGATCGGCTCCGTCCGTTCGGGTGACCGCACGCTGACCTGCAGGCGACCCGCAGCCAGCCCCAGGCGCGGGTCCGCGGCGACCGGCGGGCCGCCCTCGACCGCATCGACGAACTCGACCGCGTGCAGGTTGTTGATCGCCTGCAGCGTCTCGTTGCACGGCGTCGCCGCCGCCGCGTAGGTGACCGGTTCGACCAGGCGCCATTCGCCCAGGCTGCCGTCGCGCAGCAGCCGCAGCCGTTCGCCGCGTCCCTGGCCCGGGTCGACGACGACCTCGCCGACCTGCTCGTAGACGTTGCCGAGCGGCACCAGGATGCGCGCGCGCAGCGCCTCGGCGGCGTTCTCGAAGATCTGGCCGTACTGGCGGTTGTCGCTGCTGAACGTGACGTTGCGGCCGGGCAGCCGGCCGTACATCTGGCCGCGTTCGAGCCACAGCTTCACCGTCTCGTCCCCCTGCATGCCGCGCACCGTGACGACGATCGCCGGTTCGGTCGTCGGCAGCCGCGCGGCGCCGGGGGCGAAGTCGTCGACCCGCAGCGACAGCACCGCGGTGACGAAGCGGGCCGCCGCGTTGGCGTCGGCGCGCCCGACGACCGGCTCCAGCAGGCGCCATTCGTCGCCGTTGCGTTGCAGGTGCAGCGCCTCGCGCTTGCCGGTCGCCGCCAGCTGTTCGACGCGCAGTTCGCGCAGCAGCTGCGGCGTGGTCCGGAACACGGCCCGGTCGCGCAGGTCGTCGACGCCGACGCGCAGGCTCTCGAACAGGGCGTCGCCGCCTTCCCAGATCTTGCCGTCGCGGCGCACGAAGCGGGACGTCCCGAGCGGCCCGGGGGCACCGACGTCGACCGCGAGGCGCGCCCCGTCCGGATACTCCGCCAGCAACCGCAGCTCAGGCGGTTCGAAGCCGGCCTTCGCACGCCCCTCGGCATCGTCCTGCAGCGGCACGGCGCGCATCTGCGCCGAATCCCAGGCATCGCAGATCTGCTTCAGGTAGCCGGGCGACACCGCGTCGACGATCGGCTCGGTCAGGCCGAAACCCCCGTCGGGGGTGCGCGACACCTCGACCGGCGGGCGCCCCTCGAACTGCCACCAGATGCGCCGGGCCTCGCGCAGCGAGCGGCCGTCGAGCACGGCGACCTCCGCCACGTCCCTGGCCGGACGCTTCTCGTCGGTGAGCAGCAGCACCGCGGCGAGGCCGCCGACGACGAGCACCAGCAAGACGATCGCACGCAGTCCCATCAGACCCTCCGCCGCACGAAGAACACCACGAAGCCGAGCACGAAGAACGTGCCCGGCACACCCCACACCAGGAAGTTGCCGACGCGGCCGAGCTGCTGCGGCGTCAACTGCAGGTGCTTCGCTTCGTAGCGGCTGCCCTGGATGTCGAGCAGCACGCGGCGCTCCGCCATCCAGTTGCAGATGTTGAGAGCGAGGTCGCCGAACATGCCCATGCCGGCGTTGTTGCAGAACACGCCCGAGACCAGGATCACCTCGCCGGTGCGGGCGGTGCCGGCCGTCGCGGTGCCGGTGCCGGCCTCGCCGTCGACGGTGATCGACATGCCGACCACGAACGGGCGCAGGCCGATCGACGGAGCGCGCAGGTCCACACGCCCATCGCGAGGATCGATGCCGGCGAGCCAGGCCGAAGGACCGGTCTGCAGCAGTTCCTCCGCCGCATGCACACCGGCGGCGCGGCCCTCGCGGGTCTGCATCGCGCGGGCGGCGGCGACCTCGAGCGGCCGGCCCGAGGTCACGAAACGGCGCGTCACCGGGTGCGACAGGTTGCCCTGCAGCTGCAGCTTCTCGACCCCGGGGCCGTCGATGCCGCGGCCACCGGCGCGCCCGGAGTCGTAGATCAGGTGGAACACCGGCGCGGTGCTGAGTTCGTAGCCGAGCAGCTCGCCGAGCTTGCCGCCGGTCGGATTCCAGTCGGGCAGACCCGCCCAGGCGTAGTTCACGAACAGCCGCCCGCCCCGGCGCACGTAGTCGAACAACGCCTGCGCGTCGCTGTCGGTGAAATCGCTGCGCGGCTCCATGACGACGACCAGCGCGGCGTCGGGCGGCACGCGGCCCTCGCTGCCGCGGAAGTCGAAGTCGCGCACCTCGAATCCGGCGTGCTGCAGGGCGGTGCGGAAGCTGGCGTAGCCGCTGCCGCTGGCCCCGTTCAGGTCGACGTCCTTGGCGTAGCCGGTCAGGAAGCAGGCGACCGGCGTGCCCTGGACCAACAGGCTCTTCAACGCCGACGAGATCTGCTCCTCGCCCTTGTAGTCCTTCAGGACCGGCACCGCCGCGCGCCGCATCGGTCCGGCGCCCTGCTGCATGCCGGGCAGATCGATCGTCGCCAGGTCGACGATCAGCGACAGCTTGCGGTAGCGCAGCTCGCGACCCTCGGGCTTCACCGCGACGACCAGGGTGTCCAGCTCCGCCGACTTGTAGTCGAACCGCTGCGCCGCCTCGCGCGTGGTGGCGACGTCGGTGTAGAGGTCGTGCTCCTGGATCGTCACCAGGTCGCCGCCGAGCCACTGGTAGCGCCGCAGCAGCACGCGAGTCAGGTCGCGCAGCCGCGTGCGGATCGCGAGGCCCTGCATCTCCGCTTCCTCCCGCCCACCGCCCTGCATCGGCGGATAGAAGAGGTGGAACTGCACCTCGGTGCGCGCAGCGCGCAGCTCTTCGAGCAACTCCACGGTCGCCGGATCGACCGAGTTGACGTGCTGCGGCGTCAGGTCGATCAGGGTCTTCAGCGCCGGGCGCGCCGCGACCCAGACCAGCAGCACCCAGACGACCAGCATCAGCAGCGCCGCGAGCGCCAGATTGCCGACGCCGAGCCAGCGGCGCGCGTTCATGCGATCCTCCGCGACGACAGGCTGACCGTCGTCAGGAACAGGAAGAACAGCACGCCGCCGCAATAGAACGCGATCTGGCTGGTGTCGACCAGCCCGCGCGCGAACCACTCGGTGAAGTTGCGCATCACGTCCAGCTTGTCGAGCAGCTCGCGCACGTAGTAGTTCTGCCCCACCTCGCCGAGCTGCGCGCCGAGCTGTTGCGGCAGCCGCATCAACGCGAAGTTGAACAGCATCGCCAGCACCGCCGCGAGCAGCACGTTGTCGGTCAGGCTGCTGGCGAAGCAGCCGAACGCGAGCAGCATGCCGCTGAGCAGGAACATGCCGAGGTAGGCCGCGAACACGGGCCCGAACGCGAGGTCGGCGCCGAAGAACGGCGCCAGCTGCAGCACCTGCAACACGAACACGCTCGGCAGCCACAGCAGCGCGAAGAACGCCGCCGCCGCCAGCCACTTGCCGAACACCACCTCGCCGTCGCGCACCGGCGCGGTCATCAGGGTCTCGATCGAACCGCTGCGCCGCTCCTCGGCGAAGCAGCGCATCGTCAGGATGCCAGGCACCAGCATCACCATCAGGAACGTGCTGCCGAGGCTGTAGGTCGACGCCGGGAACAGGTCCTGGTCGCCGCGGTAGTAGGAGAACTGCTCGGCGACCAGCGTCATCTCCCAGCCACGCCACAGGTAGAAGACGACGGCGATGATCCAGCTGACCGGGCTGGTGCAGTAGGACAGCATCTCCTTGCGAAACGTGACCCAGGCGCCGTTCATGCGGCGCCTCCGGCCACGGCATCGTCGGCGAGACGACGTTCTTCGTCGCGATCGCTGCCCTCGGTCATCAGGTGGAAGTACTCCTCGAGCGTCGGCAACACGAGCCGGAGTTCGTGCACCGCGATGCCGGCCCGCAGCAACCGTTCGCCGACCTCGGCGGACGGATCGCTGCCGGCGGCGACCGCGGCCTCGACGGCGCCGACCGCGGGCGCCAGCGGTGAACGCCGTGCGACGGTCAGGCCGGCGACGCCGGCGAGCAGATCGGCGAGACGGTCGACGGCACACGCCGCGACCACGCGCAGGTGCCGCGCCGCGCTGTGCGCGACCAGATCCTGCGGCGGTCCGTCCGCGCGCAGCCGGCCGCGGTGGATCACCAGGATGCGCGTGCTGACGTCTTCGACCTCGGTCAGGATGTGGCTCGAGAACAGGATCGTGTGTTCGGCCGCGAGGTCGCGCACGACCTGCTTGATGCGGCGGCGCTGGTTCGGATCGAGGCCCGACGTCGGCTCGTCGAGGATCAGGATCGGCGGGTTGGCGACCAGCGCGTCGGCGAGGCCGACACGCTGCCGGTAGCCGCGCGAGACATGGCCGCAGAGCTTGCGCGCGACCTCCTCGATGCCGGCCTTGGCCATCGCGCGCGCGACCGCGGCGCGGCGCTCGCGCGCCGGCACGCCCTTGAGCGACGCGCGGTAACGCAGGTACTCGATCACGCGCAGGTCCGGGTAGATCGGCACGTTCTCGGGCAGGTAGCCGATCTGCCGGCGCGCCGCCAGCGAGTCCGTCGACACGTCGTGACCGGCGATCGTCGCGGTGCCGGACGTCGCCGGGTGATAGCCGCACAGCACGCGGATCGTCGTCGTCTTGCCGGCGCCGTTGGGGCCGAGGAAGCCGACGACCTCGCCCCGCGTGACGTCGAACGAGATCTGGTCGACCGCCACCGTCGGGCCGAACCGCTTGCTCAGGTCCCTAACTCGGATCATCGGACTCGGATCATCGACCGCAGCGCCTCGGCGGCTGCCATAGTCCCCGGTGACCGACCGGGTAACCGCCGCGCGCCTGCCACGGCGTGGCGCCCAACGTAGGGGCGCGGCCGGGAAAGGCCAGTGCGATCGGTGCCAGCTTGCCGCCAGGACGACCCGGCCGGCCGGCGACGGCGTGGTGCGCGTGCGCCGCGTGGTGCGCAACGGCAAGCCGGTCACGGTCGTGCTTGGTCTGCCGCTGCGCGGCGACGAACTGCAGGCGCTGGCGCGCAAGCTCAAGCAGAGTTGTGGCACCGGCGGCACGTCGAAGCACGGCGCCATCGAGATCCAGGGCGACCACCGCGAACGCATCGTCGCCGAACTGCGCAAGGCCGGCCACCAGGTGAGGTTGGCCGGCGGCTGAGCTGCATCACCTGCGGGCTGCCCCGACCTCGGCCGCCAGGCCGCGGCGACCGTCGATGGCATTGGTTCGGCCTCGCTGTGCTTCGCGCCAGGAAACCAACGACCATCGCAGAAGCTGTCGGCGAGGCTGCGGATAGATGGAGGCGTTGCTGGTCGTTCCGTTTCCCGGAGCTCGCCGGCGGCCTCGGCGGCTACTCGTGCTGCTGCGCCCCGATCGCGGCCCGGCACCTGACCAGCGTGTCGCGGTACTCCTGCAGGCGCTCACGATCGGACCCCAGGTGCGCTTCACCCATCACCACGGCCGCCTCGAGACGTGGCAGGGCGGCAGCCGCGCCGACGCCCGCGAGGTCGACGGAACCGAGCTTCCAAAGTACGCGGGCCTGGAGCGCGGAGCCCCGTGGCTCCAGCCGCTCGAGCATCGCCAGCGCTTCCTCGAGCAGCGCTCGTGCCGCGGATGACTCGCCGAGGGCGCCATGAGCGGAAGCAAGGCTCTGCAGGCTGAACGCGACACTCGCATGATCGCCGGGGAACATCCGCCGGTTCATCTGCAGCGCCTGCAGGAACACCGGCTTGGCCCCCGCCGCGTCGCCCTGCTCCATCCGCAGGAACGCAACGTTGTTGAGGCTGCCCGCCACCTCCACGTGGTCACCCTGGTACAGCCGCTGTTCCATCTCGAGCGCCTGCATGCTCAACGGTTCTGCCTCCGCGCAGCGGCCCTGCTGCTGCAGTTCGACCGCGAGAGCTTTGAGGCTGTGGGCGATGTCCGCATGGTCGCCCTGGTAGAGCCGCCGATTCATCGCCAGCGCCTGGATCAAGAGCGACTCGGCCTCCGCGTGGCGACCCAACCGCTGCCGCACGTTCGCGAGGTCGTTCAGCGCGATGGCCACGGTCGGGTGGTCGCCCCGGTAGACTCGCTGGTTCATCGCCAGTGCCTGGACGTGCAGCTGCTCCGCTTCCTCCAGGCGGCCCAGTTCATGCCGCGCTCTCGCGAGGCTGCGCAAGCTCGCTGCAACGCTGGGATGGTCGCCCTTGTAGAGCCGCTGGTTCATCGCCAGTGCCTGGACCAGCAGCGGCTCGGCCTCCGCGTGACGGCCCAGACCCCCGCGTACACCTGCGAGGTTGTGCAGGCCCGATGCAATGCTCGGGTGGTCGCCTTGGAACAACCGCTGGAGCATCTCCAGGGACTGGATGGAGAGCGGTTCGGCCGCAGCGAAGCGACCCAGCGACTGCCGAACCGTCGCGACGTTGTTCAGTGCCGCCGCGACGGACTGGTTGTCGCCATCGAAGAGCCGCTGGAACATCTGCAGCGCCTCGATGAAGAGTGACTCGGCCGCTTCGAACTGGCCGAGGTCCGATCGCGCTTGTGCGAGACTGTTCAGGGCTGTCGCCACATTCGGGGAGTCGCCCCGAAACAGCCGCCGATTCATCGCCAGTGACAGGACGCAGAGCCCTTCGGCTTCCACCGAACGGCCCATGGCCCGCCGCACTCGGGCAAGTCCGTCCAGGGCATCCGCCAGGCTCTGGTGGTCGCCTGGTTGGAGCCGTTGCTGCATCTCCAGCGCCTGGGCGAGCAGCGGCTCGGCCTGCTGCAGGCGACCGTTGTTCAGTAGGATCATCCCTATCGTGCCCTTCAGCTGAGCCTCGACCTCCGGGTCCCCCCGGAACCGGCCCGCATCGATGTCCGCGATCGCGTTGTCCATCGCCGCGAGAATCGTCATGTCCTGGCCGCCTCCCTCATTCTGGGCATCGCCAGCCTGCAGCGCGGTGGTCACGAACTCGCTGATGGTCTCGGCGCGCATCCTGGCCTTGGCTTCTTCGTTCTTCGCCGCTTCCGCCAGGGTCGCGGCGGCGATGGCCTGCTCGGCGTTCTGCTGCGCGGCGAGGTTGGCCCGCGCCTCCGATGCCGCCGCCAGCGTGGCCCTTGCAGCCGCCGCGTCGGCGCGTTGCTTCTCGTCGAGTGCCCGCATCATGCCCATCGTCGTACCGATCACGCCGAGCACGAGCGCCGCGGCGACGATGCCGGCTGCGAACACCTGGCCGCGGTGGCGCCGCGCGAACTTGCGCAGCTTGTAGGCGGCGCCCGGCGCGCCGGCTGTCACCGGCTCGTCCTTCAGATGCCGCTGGATGTCGGCCGCGAGCCCGTTCGACGTCTCGTAGCGCCGCGAGCGGTCCTTCTCCAGGCACTTCATCACGATCCAGTCGATGTCGCCGCGCAACAGCGAGCTCAGCTTCTTGACGTCGACGTGCCGTTGCTGCGCCGTACGCGATGCGGTGTCGCCGAGCGTCGAGATGCGTGTGCTCGGCTTGTGCGGCTCGACCTCGCGGATCGTGCGCATCATCTCGGCAAACCCGCTCTCGAGCAGCGCCTTCATGTCGAACGGGGTCGTGCCGGTGAGCAGTTCGTACAGCAGCACGCCGAGCGAGTAGATGTCGCTGCGCGTGTCGATGTCGAGTCCGGACATCTCGGCCTGCTCGGGCGACATGTACGCCGGCGTGCCGACCATCTGCCGGTGCTCGGTGAACAGAGTCTTCGTCGTCAGCTCGCTGTTGGTCGCCTTGGCGATGCCGAAGTCGATCACCTTGCACACCGGCAGGCCGTCGTGCAGCGTCACCAGCACGTTCGACGGCTTGATGTCGCGGTGGATGATGCCTTTCTGGTGCGCGTGCTGGATCGCGTGGCAGACGTTGGTGAACAACTGCAACCGCGCTTCGGTGTCGACCTTCGCCTGGTCGCAGTACTCGAGGATCGGGATGCCCTTGATGTACTCCATGACGAAGTACGGCCGGCCCGTCTCGGTGGCGCCTGCATCCAGCACCTTGGCGATGTTTGGATGATCCATCATCGCCAGCGCCTGGCGCTCGGCTTCGAAGCGCGCGATCACCTGCTTCGTGTCCATGCCGAGCTTGATGATCTTCAGCGCCACGCGGCGCTTGACCGGCTCGCGTTGCTCCGCCATCCAGATCGTGCCCATGCCGCCTTCGCCGATCTGCTCGAGCAGCTTGTAGCGGCCGATCTGCTCACCTGCCGCCTCGCTCGACGATGGCCCGGAGGGCGTCGCGGCCCGCCGCGCGTCCGCGGCCGTCGGGCTCGACAGGAAGCCACCGGCCGACCGGTCGGCGCGCAAGAGCGCCTCGACCTCGTTGCGCAGCGTGGCGTTGTCACCACAGGCTCGGACCAGCGCGGCGGTCCGTTCCGGATCCGCGAGGTCGGCGAGTTCCATGAACAGGCGGCGGGCCTGCTGCTTGGTGGTATCAGGCATATGGCTCGTCACGAGTCGGGACGCAGGTCCCGGAAGAGGGCTGCACGGGCGTAGGTCCACAACCGCGCCGCCGTGCGCGGCGACAGCCCCATGGCAGCCGCCGCCTCGTCGACGCTGAGGCCCGCGTAGAACCGCAGCCGGACCATGGCCGCGGCATCCGGGTCCTCGCGCTCCAAGCGACCCACCGCCTCGTCGACTGCCAGGATTTGTTCGGAACCTGCCCCGGCCAGCGCGGCGACGTCCCCCAGTCCGGTCAAAGGGACCGGGCTGCCGCCTCGCCTGCCGCGCACCCGAGCGTGATCGACGAGGATGCGCCGCATGGCCTGGGCAGCCGCGGCGTAGAAGTGACCGCGACTTGCCCACGGCACCACGCGTGGTCCCACCAGTTTCAGGTAGGCCTCGTGCACCAGGGTGGTTGCCGAGAGAGTGTGCTCGGCACGCTCCTGCGCCAGATCGATCTGTGCAGCTCGCCGAAGCTGGTCGTACACCAGCGGCAGCAGGCTGTCGGCCGCTGCCTTGTCTCCCTCAGCTGCAGCCAGCAGCAGGCGGGTGGCGTCCGACGGGCCTGGCGTTTCGCGCACGGTGCGACGATACGCACCGCTGGCGGGTCGCGTAGCCGATTGCAGCCCAATTGCGGCGGGCCCCTACCTGGCGGACGCCATGGGGTGAACAGCAAGCTGCAGTTCACCCCATCGCCGGCGGCTCACGCGCGGTGACACCAGTCGCCGTTACTTGACTTCGAAGTCGGCGTCCTTGATGTCCTCGTCGCTGCCGCCGCCGGTCTTGGCGCCGGCACCCGCAGTCTCACCGGCACCGGGGGCGCCGCCGGCGGCCATGCTCGCGCTCGCGGTCTGCATGATCTGCTCGAAGCTGGCGACCGCGGCCTTCATCTTGCCCGCGTCGTCACCTTCGCCGGCCTTGCGCAGATCGGCGATCGCCGCCTCGAGCTTGCCCTTGGCGGCGGCGTCGAGCTTGTCGCCGTGCTCCTTGATCTGCTTCTCGGCCTGATAGGCCATCGAGTCGATCTGGTTCCTCAGATCCACGACCTCGCGGCGCTTCTTGTCCTCGGCCGCGTGCGACTGCGCGTCGCGCGCCATGCGCTCGACATCGTCCTTGCTGAGGCCCGAGCCGACCTCGATCTTGACCTTCTGCTCTTTGCCCGTGCCCTTGTCCTTGGCGGTCACCGACAGGATGCCGTTGGCGTCGATGTCGAACGTGACCTCGACCTGCGGCGTGCCGCGCGGAGCCGGCGGGATGCCGTCGAGCTTGAAGCGGCCGAGCGTGCGGTTGTCGTTGGCGAACTCGCGCTCGCCCTGCAGCACGTGGATGTCGACGCCGGGCTGGTTGTCGGCCGCTGTCGAGAACACCTGCGAACGGCTGGTCGGGATCGTCGTGTTGCGCTCGATCAGCTTGGTCATCACGCCGCCGAGCGTCTCGATGCCGAGCGACAGCGGGGTGACGTCGAGCAGCAGCACGTCGCTGACCTCGCCGCCGAGCACGCCGCCCTGGATCGCCGCGCCGAGGCTCACGACCTCGTCGGGGTTGACCGAGCGGTTCGGCTCCTTGCCGAAGATCTCCTTCACCATCGCCTGCACCTTCGGGATGCGCGTGCTGCCGCCGACCAGGATGCACTCGTCGACGTCCGACGGCTTCATCTTGGCGTCCTGCAGGCAGCGCAGCACCGGGCCGCGGCAGCGTTCGAACAGGTCCTCCGCCAGCTTCTCGAAGGTGGCGCGGGTCAGATTCTCGTTCAGGTGCTTCGGCCCGGTCGCGTCCATGGTGATGAACGGCAGGTTGATCGCGGTCTGCGCGGCGGAACTCAGCTCGACCTTGGCCTTCTCGGCGGCTTCCTTGAGCCGCTGCAGCGCCATCTGGTCCTTGCGCAGGTCGATGGCCGTCTGCTTCTTGAAGGTGTCGCAGAGCCACTGGATGATGACCTCGTCGAAGTCGTCACCGCCGAGGTGGGTGTCGCCGTTGGTGGCCTTGACCTCGAACACGCCCTCGCCGACGTCGAGCACCGAGATGTCGAAGGTGCCGCCGCCGAGGTCGAACACGGCGATCTTCATGTTCTTGCCCTTGGCCTTCTTGTCGAGGCCGAAGGCGAGCGCCGCCGCGGTCGGTTCGTTGATGATGCGCTCGACCTTCAGGCCGGCGATCTGGCCGGCATCCTTGGTCGCCTGGCGCTGGCTGTCGTTGAAGTAGGCCGGCACCGTGATCACGGCGCGGTCGACGCCCTCGCCGAGGTAGGCCTCGGCCGCTTCCTTCAGCGCGCGCAGGATCTGCGCCGAGATCTCGGGCGGCGTGAACTGCTTGCCGCCGATGTCGACCTTGACCAGTTCGTCGGCGCCGCCGACGACCTTGTAGGGCACCATCTTCTCCTCGTCGCCGACCTCGTGGTGACGACGGCCCATGAACCGCTTGATCGAGTAGATCGTGTTGGTCGGGTTCGTGACGGCCTGGCGCTTGGCCGGCGCGCCGACCAGCCGTTCACCGCTCGGCGTGAACGCGACCACGGACGGGGTCGTACGCGCCCCTTCCATGTTGGCGATGACCTTCGGCTCGCCGCCTTCCATCACCGAGACGACCGAGTTGGTGGTTCCGAGGTCGATTCCGACGATCTTCGACATGGTCACTCCTGGTGCCCGCGGCGCCCGCTCCGGGCGGTCGAGGGCGATGCTGCGAAATCAAACCGGCCCGACCCACCGCCACTCGGTGGGCCTGGCCTGCGCGGCGCTAGACCAAAAGGCGTGCCCGGCTACGATTACGCCCGTAACCCAATGGCTTGCAGCCAGTTCGGCCCCACGACCCGCCGCCGGGGACGCCAATCTGGCAGGCTCTCGCCGGTCGGGCGCTGCCAAACCGGCAGGCTACCGCGGTCGCGGCCACCGGCCGAACGCAACCACGGTGACGTGCAGCACCGCGACCACCGCCATGCCGGCGACCAGCGACGCAAACACGGTCGCGAGGTCGGCGTCGCTGGCGGCGCACCACCAGAGAGGTCCGTAGACGAACCCGAACCCGACCACGTCGACGACCAGCGGCAACACCATGCGACCGGCGCCGTGCACGGCGCCGATGGCGCCGAGCGCCACCGCACCGAGCACCTGGCTCCAGCCGACGCTGCCGACGTAGGCGACCGCGACGTCGACCACGTCGCCGGTCGCATCGGGCAGGAACCAGCCGACCATCCGTTCGCAGCCCCACCACAAGCCCGCGAGCAGCAGCGCGCCGAACCCACCGGCCGCCGCCGCCGCCCACAGGCCGGCGGCGCGTGCCGCATCCGGCCAGCCGACGACGACCGCGCGTCCGGAATACGCGGTCGCCGCGTTGGCGAAGCCGAGCGCCGCGAACAGGATCAACGTGTCGAGCCGCGTCGTGATGCCCAGTGCCGCCACCGCGGCGTCGCCGAAGCGGCGCTGCACGACGGCGGTCAGCGCCAGCACGACGCCGGCGCGCAGGCCGATCTGCAGCACCTGCGGCCAGGCATCGGCCAGCAGCGGCCGCAGCACCGGCAGCGGTGGCACGGCGGCCGGCACGGCACGCAGCGACAGCGGATGCCGTGCCCGTGCCAGCCAGGCGAACGCCAGCACCGCGGCGACGGTGCGCGCCGCGACACTGGCGTAGGCGGCGCCGACGACGCCGATGCCGGGCAGGCCGAGCGCCGGCCAGCCGAACAGCAGCACGAGGTCGAGGCCGAGGTTCAGCACGTTCGCGAGCAGCAGCAGCAGCAGCGGCATGCGCGCCTCGCCGGCTGCGCGCATCGCGGCCGTCGTCTGCATCAGCGCGAACATCGGCAGGCAGCCGAGGTTCGACACCACGAGGTAGTGCACCGCGTCGTCGGCCGCCGCCCCCTCGATGCCGGTCCACGCCACCATCGCGCTGGCCGGCGCCGCCGACAGCAGCGACACCAGCGCGCCGAACCACAGCAGGCACCACTCGGCGCGCCGGTGGAACTGCCGCGCCGCCGGGCGGTCGGCGGCGAGCGCGCGCGACAGCCGCGCCAGCAGCGCGGTCGTCACGCAGTTGCCGACGATCATCGGCACGAAGTTCCACGTCGTCGCCACATGGGCGGCTCGCACCGCCGCCTCGCCGAGCCGGCCGATCAGCAGCAGGTCCACCAGATTGATCAGCGCGTGCGACGCGAGGCCCAGCGCCAGCGGCAGGCCGAGCTGCCAGACGACGCGCGCCGGACCGTGGCGCAGCAAGCCGTCGTCGCTGGCGACGAGGCGCGGCGCACCACTCATCGGCGGCACCCGCGCGGTCGCCGCGGCTCCTGGTCGTGACTCTGCGGCCGTCGCACGGCGCGCAGCGTAGCGAGCCGATCAGCCCTGTCCGAGGATCTCCCGGGCGCGGTCGAGGATCCGCGTCGGGCTGAACGGCTTCGTCATGTAGTCGTTCGCGCCGGCCAGCTTGCCGACCTCGCGGTCGCTCTCCTGCCCCTTCGCGGTCAGCAGGATGATCTTCACGTTCGCCAGCGACGGATCGGCGCGCACCTGCTCGGTCACCTGGAAGCCGTTGATCTTCGGCATCATCACGTCGAGGAACACCAGGTCGGGCCGCTGTTCGCGGATCATCGCCAGCGCCTCTTCGCCGTTGCGCGCCTCGAGCACACGGTAGTTGTCCTTGCGCAGGACGAACGTCAAGGAGCGGCAGATGAACGGCTCGTCGTCCACCACCAGGATCGTGCGCTGGGTCATCGGCAACCTCCGTCATCGACGCAGCGGATCGCGACGATGGTCACGTCGTCGAGGCCTTCGCGGCCGCATCGGAACCGGTCCAATTCGTGAAGCACCCCGTCGACGATCGCGCGCGCGGAACGGCCGGGCGCGAGTTGCGCCAGCAGTGCCGCGAGCCGGTCGTCGCCGAACATCTCGTCGTTGGCGTCGGTCGCCTCGGTGATGCCGTCGGTGAACAGCAGCAGGCAGTCGCCCGGCGCTAGGCGCAGCTGCCGCGACACGTAGCCGGGGTCCGGCACGAAGCCGAGGATCGTGCTCTCGCTGGCCACGGTCTCGACCGCGTCGGTCGCGGCGCGGTAGACCAGCAGGTCGTTGTGGCCGGCGCTGACGTAGTCGACCGTGCGTTCGCACGGCCGCACGGCGATCGCCGCCGCGGTCAGGAAGCGCTCGGTGCGCACCAGGTCGTCGTACATCGACGCCGCCAGCTGGTCGAACACCTGCGCTGGCTCGCTGCGCACCGACGCCAGCGTGCGCAGCATCGCGCGCGCGCTGACCATCATCATGCCCGACGCCAGGTTGTGGCCCGAGACGTCGGCGATCACGACCATCTGGCGGCCGTCGGCCAGCGGCACGTAGTCGAAGTAGTCGCCGCCGACCGCACCGCAGGCGCGGTACTCCGCGGCGACGTCGAAGCCCGCCAGCTCCACCGCGTTGGCCGGCAGGATCTGGCGCTGGATCGCACGCGCCATCGTCAGTTCCTTGCCGAGCTCGGCGGTCTTGCGGGCGCCGATGACGGCGCCGAGCATCGCGGCGAACGAGTGCGCGACCTGCACTTCCTCGTTGCCGAAGCGCGGCGCCTCGGCGCCGGCGTAGCTGGCCAGCTTGTCGCACAGCAGCATCGCGCCGAGCACGACGCGCTTGTCGCCCTGGCCGTAGGTGATCGGCACGCCGAGCACCTGCGACCGCGCCACGTGTTCGGGCGAGCCCGGCGCACCGAGGCGACCTTCGCGCGGCACGTCGCGGATCTGCACGTCTTCGCGCGCGAGCACCTCGGCGACGAAGCCCTCGACCGCGAACGTCGCGTCGATCGGCTCCGGCGCCTCGGCGCCGTGCGGCTGGAAGTCCGCGACGACGTCGCAGGTGCCGCGCGCCGCGTCGTAGTCGAGGTAGACCACGCGCCGGGCCTCGGTCGCACGATGGCACGCCCGCACGCCACCCGACGCGATCTCGGTGCTGTCACCGGCGGCCAGCCGCGGCAGCGTGTCGCTGTAGATCGACAGCTGCTCGAGCAGCAGCGTCGACCGCGGCATCATGCTCTCCATGTCGCTCTCGAGGCGTTCGCGGTCGGCGACCACCTCCAGCAGTGACGTGACGAGGCCGCGCGTGGCCGCGTCGGCCGCCGCGTACGAGGCGACCACGGCACCGTCGGGCAGCTCGGCGCGCAATTCGCCCGCGATCTGCGCCGGCGGGGTACCGAAGACGGCGGTCGACTGGCCGTCGTGGTCGACGACCCGGACGGCGACGCCGTCCAGGACCCGCGGGATCGCCGCCAGGAGTTCGGTGGAACCGGGAGTGATCGTCACGCACGCCTCAGGTGTTGGCGTTCACCCGCGCGCACTTCGACATCCGCAACGTGTTCCAGCCGTTCTCGCGGCGGTACTCGACCTGGTCCATGACCGCCCGTGCGATGTGGATGCCGAACCCGCCGCTCTCCTGCGGCATGCTCTCGTCCTCGCACGCCGTCGTGTCGTAGGCCAGCGGATCGAAGGCCGGCCCCTGGTCCCGCACGACGATCTGGAAGGAGTCGTCGGTCAGCTCGAACACGACCTGGATCGGCCGCGTCTCGTCGAGCTCGTAGGCGTGCCGCAGCACGTTGGTCACCATCTCCTGCAGCGCGACCAGCACGTTGTAGCGCGTGCCCTCGGGGTCGTCGTCGAACACCACCGAGTCGAGCAGGGTCTCGCCCGTCTGCCAGACCAGACGCAGATGGTCCATCGGACCCGTGAGCTGGATCGACACCTGAGCGAACATGGTCGGGCGGTTTCCTCCACGGGCCCTATCGGCGGGGCGCCGGCCCACCATGAGGTCCATCCGGACGGCGGCGGCCGACGCCGGCCGCCGGGCGCCAACGGAGCGGTGGCAAGGCGGCCACCGCGCCGCTAGGCTTCCGGCCGCGGTGACGAACGGCGCCAGCCCGGCGCCGGCTCGCCCCAGGAGGGTAGTCGCAGTGTCCGAACTCAGGCCGCGGGCGCCACGCCCGTTCGTCTCGACCGTGTGGGCCCGGTGCGCCGGGCTGTTGCTGCTGTGTGCCGTGCCCGCGTGCGTCTCGACCGCACCGAGCCTGACCGCACCGCCGGCAGACCTGCCGCGGACGATCTCGTCGACCTCGATCCTGACGCCGCCGACGCTCGACCCCGAGGTCGAACTCGACGCCCTGGCGCGCTCCCGCTCGGCACCGGCGCTGCTGCGCCGGGCGTTCCTCGAGCTGCACTGCCGCCGACCACAGGCCGCGATCGACGCCGCGGCCGAGGTGATCTACGGCGCCAACAAGCCCTCGCCGAACGAGGAAGCCTATGCGCGCTACCTGCGCGCCGAGGCCTACACGCAGCTCGGCAAGCCGGAACGCGGCCGCTACGACCTCGAGCGCGCGCGCGAACTGGCGATCGACGCCGAGCTGCAGCGCCGCATCGCCGGGCTCGAGCCGCTGGCACCGACGGCCGCGCCGGCCGCGGTCGCGGCCGCCATCGCGGTGGAACGCCGTCAGTCGTGGGGTGCCCAGGCCGAGGACCGCGGCAACCTCGAACCGATGGGCGCACCGCGCCGCGTGACGATCCACCACTCGGCGATGTACTTCCGCGACACGCGGCCGGCTGCCTGTGCGGCGCAGATCCTGCGGATCCAGCGCGAGCACATGGGCAACCGCGGCTACGGCGACATCGGCTACCACTACCTGATCGACCCTGCCGGCCGGATCTGGCAGGGACGCGAGATGCGCTGGCAGGGTGCCCACGCCAGCGGCGTCAACAACCGCCAGAACATCGGCATCTGCGTGCTCGGCAACTTCCTGCGCGGCCGCGGCGGCCAGGGTCCGACGCCGGCCCAGGTCACGGCGATGCGCCGCCTCGTGCAGCAGCTGATGCAACAGCACCGGTTCGGCCCCGGCGACATCCACTGCCACAGCGACTTCAAGGCCACGCAGTGCCCCGGCCCGCTGATGGAATCGGCCGTCGCGCAGATGGTGCGCGACCTGCGCCAGGGCGGCACCGACGCCGGTCAGCTGGCGGCGGCCGCCGCCGGGCCCTGAGCCACGGCGCGCGGTCACGCCGCGGGGTGCCGGCAGCCGATAGTCCGGCATGGCCCCGCTGGCACCGCCCGCACCGAGCAAGCTCGCCGACCTGCCCGGCGCCCGCGCCAGCTGCGCGCTGCTGACGGTGTTCACGATCCTGCTGGCGTGGCCGTCCCCACCGCCGGCGCTGGCCGCGGTCGTGCGGCCCGGCTACTTCGCGCTGTTGTTCTGGTTCTTCTGGCGCACCGGCAAGCAGAGTCCCGAACTGCACGGACAGGCGATGGGCCTCGTGCGCGGCGGCTTCTTCGTGCTGTGGCTCGGCTTCACGCTGGCGGCCGTGATCCACTTCGCGGCGCTCGAACCGCTGCACCCGGCGTTCGTCTACCTGCGCGAGGTCTGTGAACGCGGCGCGATGTTCCTGCTCGGCACGACGCTGATCGCCTACGGCCTGATGCTGTGGATCCCGCGGGTGCTCGCCAGCCACCGGCTGCTCGACGAACACCTGCGGCGCCAGACCGGGCAACTGCAGCAGGCCGAGACCGCCCGCTCGCAGCTCGAACAGCGCCTGGTCGACGCCGACCGGCGCGGCCTGCTCGGCGAACTCGCGGCGACGATCGCGCACGACCTGCGCAACCCGCTGGCGATCGTCAAGGGATCGGCCGAGTCGCTGTGCCGGAAGCAGCGCAGCCAGGCCGAGATCGCGCAGCACACCGACGTGATCCGCCGCAACATCGACAAGGCCGACCGCACGATCGCGTCGCTGATCGACCTCGGCCGGCCGCGCGCCAGCGCACCGTGCCAGAAGGCCGCCGAGGATGCGCTCACCGAGGTGCGCGACCTCGTGCAGGTCGAAGCGCGGCGGCGCCAGCTGACGATCGAACTGCGCATCGACGGCACGCCGTCGGTCTACGCCGACCCGACGCTGCTGGCACAGGCGCTGCTGAACCTGGTGCTGAACGCGGTGCAGGCGACGCCGCCCGGCGGCCACATCGAGCTGCGCGCCCGCACGTTCCGGTTCGGCTCGCAGCGGCGCACCGCGGTCGCGATCGACGACCGCGGCAGCGGCCTGCCGGCGGCCGCGCGCGCCGAGCTGTTCACGCCGTTCCACACCACGAAGCCGAACGGGACCGGCCTCGGCCTGTCGAGCTGCCGCCGCATCGCCAGCGAGCTCGACGGCCGGCTCGACCTGCGGCCGCGCCATCGCGGCGGCGCCCGCGCGCTGTTGCTGCTGCCGGCCGAGGCCGGCTCGACCGCCCCGACCCCGACCAGCGGAGGCACGCCGTGCGCAGTCCTCGCCTGCTGATCGTCGACGACGAACCGGACCTGCGCTGGGTGCTGCGCGGCCTGTTCGAGGACGAAGGCTTCACCGTGGTCGAGGCCGGCGACGGCGCCGAAGCGCTGGCCGAACTCGAACGTACCGAGCCCGACGTCGTGCTCAGCGACATGCGCATGCCGCGCGTGCCGGGCCTCGAGCTGCTGCGCCAGCTGCGCCAGCGGGCACCCGACGTGCCGGTGGTGCTGTTGAGCGCCGTCGAGGACCTCGCGACCGCGGTCGACGCGATCAAGGAAGGCGCGTTCGACTACCAGGCGAAGCCGTTCGACCAGCAGCGGCTGCTGCTGACCGTGCAGCGGGCCGCCGAGCAGCACGCGCTGCGCAGCGAAGTGCGCCAGCTGCGCAGTTCGCTGCCGGGTGCCCAGCTCGACTTCGGTCCGAGCCGCGCCGCGCAGGCGCTGCGCCGCACGATCGAACTGGTGGCGCCACAGGCGACGCTGTCGGTGCTCCTGTGCGGCGAGTCCGGCACCGGCAAGGAGGTCGCGGCGCGTGCGATCCACGCGCTGTCGCCGCTCGCCACCGGCCCGTTCGTCGCGGTCGACTGCGGTGCCCTGCCCGAGCAATTGCTCGAGAGCCAGCTGTTCGGCCACGAGAAGGGCGCCTTCACCGGCGCCGACCGCGCCCGCACCGGCCTGTTCGCGATGGCGAACGGCGGCACTCTGTTCCTCGACGAACTCGGCAACCTGCCGCTGGCGCTGCAGGCCAAACTGCTGCGCGCGCTGCAGGAGCGCGCCGTGACGCCGGTCGGCGGCAGCACACCGGTGCCGTTCCAGGCGCGGCTGGTCTGCGCGACCAACGCCGATCTGGCGCAGGACGTCGGCGCCGGCCGGTTCCGCGTCGACCTCTACCACCGCATCGCCGAGTTCGTGATCCTGCTGCCGCCGCTGCGCGATCGGCACGACGACATCGTGCACTTCGCACGGCTGTTCCTGGCCGAGTCGAACCAGGAGATGGGCCGGCACGTGCGCGGCTTCACGGCGGCCGCCGAGCAGGCGCTGCGCCAGCGCGCCTGGCCCGGCAACCTGCGCGAGCTGCGCAACGCCGTGCGCCGCATGGTCGTGCTCGGCGGCTCGCACGAACTCGACCGCGGCGATGTCGATGCGGCCCTGGCGGCGACGCCCGACCACGGCGCGGTCGCCCACGCTGCAGAGGCCGACGACGCGTCGCTGCCGCTGGCCGAACGGCTGCGCGCGGCGACCGACGCGCTGGAATCCCAGATCCTGGCCGCGACGCTGGCGGCCCACGGCGGCAACAAGGCCGCGACCGCTCGCGCGCTGCAGATCGACTACACGACCCTGCACCGGAAGCTGAAGCGGCACGGGCTGCTGGCCAACTGACCGGCGCGCCTGCCACGGTGTGGCAGCGGCGCCATGGTGGCGCCGCCACGATCGGGCAGGGTGCCCGGCCGCGCGGCGCGCGAGCCGCCGTTGCCAAGGCAACCGCCACAGCCGCCCGCACCTGGCCCGTCGCGTGCTCCTGTGCCGGTGGACACTCCGGCAACCCTCGCGGCCGCGCTTCCCACCTGGGGCGCGGCCGCGAGTCTGTACGGCCCAGGTTGCCGCTCGTTGCCGGGCGGCGAACGCCTACTATGCGCCGCCATGCGAACCCTGGCGTGCGCGGCCACCCTGATCCTGGTCGCCTGTGGCGGCACCACGGAGCCGGCGGCAGGACCAGCCGGACCGGCCGAACCGCCGCCGCAGGGACCGCAACCGCTCGCACACGAGTTCGGCGTGATCCCGCACGGGGAGTCGCGCAGCCACGACTTCGTGCTCGACCTCGGCGCGCTCGGCGGCGAGTGGATCCCGCTGCACGTGCAGCTCGACTGCTCGTGCGGCCACGCGACGCTGGTGCTGCGCGACACCGCCGGCCACGAACGGCCGGTCGACGGCCGACCCGCGAGCGAGAACGCGCCGCAGCCCGGCGAGACCCTGGTCGCGCGCGTGACGATCGACACCGGCATCCGCGAGGCGGCCGACATGGAGCTGGCGACCAGCCGCGGCTTCGTGATCCTGCAGTCCCCGACCGACCCGACCGGCGCGGCGCGCGTGCGGTGGCCGCTGCTGCTGCGGTTCGGCATCGATGCGCCGGTGCGCCTGCATCCGTTCGCGGCGATGGACCTCGGCCGCGTGCCGACCTGCCGACCGGGCGAGCTGCTCACCGACCTGCAGGGCGACGAACACCACCGCGGCGTGCGCTTCCTCGCCGCCACGACCGACCATCCCGACGCGCACGCCACGCTCGAGCCGCGCGACGGCGGCGTGACCCTGCGCGTGCGCTGCGAACCGCGCGAACTCGGCAACCAGCGCGCCCTCGTGCGCGTCACGACCGACCTCGCGTCGGGCTACACGGTCGTCGTGCCGGTCACGTGGAAGGTCGTGCCGGACCTCGAAGCTGCGCCGATGGCGAAGGTGTCGTTCCGCGCCGACCTGACGCGCGAGCAGACCGAAGCGGAGGCCAGCGGCCAGTTCGTGGTGCTGACCGACCACGACAGCAGCCGCCCGGCGGAGTTCGTAGTCGACCGCATCGTCGACGAGGCCGGCCGCGACGCCACCGGCAGCTTCGCGTGCCGTTTCGACCCCGTCCCCGGCCAACCCCGCCAACACCGGCTCCTCGTGCGCTACCTCTCGGGCCAGCCGGACGGCTTCCGCGGCCGCATCGAAGTCGCCAAGCCCGCAGACCGCACGCGCCGCCTGCCGATCGACCTCGTCGCCTTCCCGACCCGTCGCCCATGACCTTCCGTCGCTCGCTCGCCGTCTTCACCCTCTGGCCGCTGCTGTGCGCCGCAACCTCGCTGGTGCAGTGCACCGGCGATCGCTCGGCTGCGCCGGGCACCACGGCGGCGCCGCTGCCGTCGGCGCCGCCCGGGGACCCGGTCCGGATCCTGATCTCGGGCTCGATGCTGGGCCGCCTCGAACCGTGCGGCTGTGCCAGCGGCCAGCTCGGTGGCCTCGCGCGCCGCATGCAGCACATCGGCGAACGCCGTTCGTACGACCTGCTGCTCGAGGGCGGCGACCTGGTCGCCGGCGCCGACGAACTCGACCGGCAGAAGTTCTTCACCGCCGTGCAGGTGCTGACCGGCATGGCGCACCGCTACGACGCACTCGGCGTCGGGCCGAAGGACCTGGCGCTGCCGCTGGACGAGTGGGCCGCCTACCTGGCCGACACGCCGGCCGTCGCCTGCGACCTGGTCAGCTCGCGCGAGGACTGGCCGGTGCGGCCGTTCGTCGAGAAGGACGTGCGCGGCCAGAAGGTCCGCACCACCGCGATGACGCTGTCGCTGCCACCGGCGCTGCAGGCCGACGATGCGCCGGTGCGCCTGCTGCCACCGGCGGAGGCCTGGCAACGCGCGCTGGTCGACGCCGACCCGGCGACGCTGCGCATCGTGCTGCTGCACACCAGCGACACCAAGGCGCGCGAGCTGGTGCCGACGCTGCAGCCGGCGCCGGACCTCGTGGTCTGCTGCGACGAGGACCGCGTCGAACCGGCGGCGCACGCCGAGCCGGTCGGCGCGACGCGCATGGTGTTCGCCGGCATCCGCGGCCGCGTGCTGCTCGAGGTCGAACTCGCGCGCACCACCGACGGCCCGCACGTGGTCACCGAGCTGGTGCCGCTGGCCGGCAGCAAGACGGTGCCCGGCGGCGGCGGCGATCCCGACGTCAAGCAGCTGCTGTTGGCGCACCGCGACCAGGTCAAGCAGGACCGCATCCTCGAGCAGCTCGCGCGCCAGCAGCCGACGCCCAACGGCGCCGCCTACGTCGGCAGCGAGATGTGCAAGACCTGCCACCCGAGCGCCTGGGAAGCGTTCGCCGCCAGCAAGCACTTCCACGCCTGGGAGACGCTGCAGAAGGCCGAAGCCGACCCCAAGCGCTACGGCTGGCCGGTCACGCACTACCCGGACTGCGTGTCGTGCCACGTGGTCGGCTACCGCGAACAGACCGGCTTCGTGTCGTTCGACGAGACGCCACACCTCGCCGGCGTCGGCTGCGAACGCTGCCACGGCCCGGGCAGCGACCACATGCAGAACCCGACCCAGAACCGGCTCGGCATCCACGGTGGCGTGCAGGCATCGGTGCTGTGCGTGCAGTGCCACGACTACGAGCAGTCGCCGGAGTTCGTCTACGACCAGCGCTGGGCCGTGATCCGGCATGGCCGCGAACCGAAGAAGTGACCGTCACGGTCGCTGGTGGCCACTGATCGGCGTGGCGTTCGTCACCACGCTGGGTTTCGTGCTGTGGCGCGCCGACGAACTCACCCACCGCGTGCGGGCCGCCGAGTATGCGCGCGCCGAGCTGGTCGCGGAGCGCCTGCTGCAGCGAGCGGTCGCGGCGCCCGAGGTGCTGCGCGCCCTGCCCGCCGAGGTGCGCACGACGCTGCGCGCCGAGCGCGTGGTCGTCGACGCGACGATCGGCTGGCTGCACGCGCTGCCGACGGACGCCGACGTCGATGCGGTGGTCGCCGAGCGCCTCGACCGTGCGACGACGGCCGAGTTCGCGGCCCGCGACCCTGCGGCCGCCGAACGCGAGTACGACACGCTGCTGGCCGGCCCGCTGGTGGCGCCGCAGCGGCTGCTGGTGCTGTCCGGTGCGCTGTGGCAGAGCCATCGCGCCGGCAGCGCACCTCGCGTCGAGCAGCTGCAGCAGGCGCTCGCCGCGCGGCTGCGCGACGTCGCGCCGGCCGACCTGGCGCGGCCGACCGTCGCCACTGCGGTCGCCGCGGTCGCCCGCCTGCCCGCGACCGTCCGCCCGTCGGTGCCGCAGCTGCGCGAGCTGCTGCCGTTCCTGCCACAGCCGGTGTTCGCGGGCCTGCCCGACGCCGCCGACCTCGCTGCGGACCACCGAGCGATCACCGCGCGCCGCACGCGCCTGCAACGGCTCGAGCAGGCGTTCGGCGCGCTGCGCGACCGCGGCGCCGCCGGGCTCGCGCCGGCCGGCAGCGACGCGCTGGTCTGCTGGCAGACCGACGCCGACGGCGGCGTGGCAGCGGCGCTGGTGACGCCGGCCGAATGGCTCGCGGCCGTGCAGCGGGCCGGCCGCGACGGCGCACTGGCCGAATGGCCCTGGCTCGTCGAACCCGAATTCGCGGCCACCGACGTCGCATTCGCCGGCGTGCCGGGGCTGCGCGCGCTGCGCCCCACCACCGCGACCGACGGCGAACGACGCTGGCTGCTGCCGGCGCTGCTCGGCGCCCTGCTGCTGGCGCTGGCGGCGACGTTCGTGCAGCGCTCGCGCGCGCAGCGCCGCGAGGCCGCAGCCGTACGCGCACAGGCCGAGTTCCTGACCACGGTCACGCACGAACTGAAGACGCCGCTGGCGGCGATCCGGCTGCTCGGCGAGATGCTGGCCGAAGGCCGCGCCCGCGGCCAGGAGCAGCAGTACTACGCGATGCTGGCCGGCGAGGCCGAGCGGCTGTCGGTGCTGATCGAGGGCGTGCTGGACCTCGGCCGGCTCGAACGCGGCGAACGCGCGTTCGACGTGCAGCTGCTGACGCTCGACGACGTGGTCGCGGCGACGCTGCGGCTGTTCGCGCCGGTGGCCGAACGAGACGGCCGCATCGTGCAGGACCGGCTCGGCGCCGGCGCCAGGACCGTGCGGCTCGACCGCGCGGCGTTCGTGCAGGCGCTGCTGGCCGTGCTCGACAACGCCCGCAAGTACGCGCCCGCGGGCCCGATCGAGGTCGCGACGGCCGGCACCGACGCAGGCCTGACCGTGACCGTGCGCGACCACGGCCCCGGCGTGCCGGCCGCCGAAGCCGAGCGCGTGTTCGAACGGTTCGTGCGCGGCAGCCGCCACGCGCACGGCAGCACGCCGGGCCTCGGCATCGGCCTGCACCTGGCCCGCACGATCGCCCGCCGGCTCGGCGGCGACCTGGTCTGCACGGCGCCGGCCACTGGACCGGGCGCGTGCTTCGCGTTCCACTTCGCCGCCGCCGACACCCCGCCCGCCCCGTGACGATGCACCGCCTGCTGCTGGTCGAAGACGACGCGACGCTGCGCACCGCGCTGCGCGACGCGTTGCGCGGCGAAGGACTCGACGTCACGACCGCAGCCGACGGCCACGAGGCGCGCGCGGCGCTGCGCGGCGAACGCTTCGACCTCGCGGTGCTCGACGTGATGCTGCCCGGCCCGAGTGGCCTCGAACTGCTGCGCGAACTGCGCCAGCGCGACGCCGCGTTGCCGGTCTTGCTGCTGACCGCGCGCGGCAGCGAAGGCGACAAGGTGCTCGGCCTCGAACTCGGCGCCGACGACTACGTGACGAAGCCGTTCTCGCTGCGCGAGCTGCTGGCGCGCGTCAAGGCGATGCTGCGGCGCCGAACCACGACCGCGACCGCCGCCGAACAGCAGTTCTCGATCGGCGCCGCGCGCGTCGACCTGGCCGCGTTCACGATCGTGCGCGGGCGCACGACGCACACGCTGTCGCCGAAGGAAGCCGGCATGCTGCGGCTCTTGCGCCAGCGACAGGGCGGCGCCGTCGCCCGCGCCGACTTCCTGCGCGAGGTCTGGGGCGGCGACCAGTTCGTCGGCGACCGGACGATCGACACGCACGTGCTGAACCTGCGCCAGAAGCTCGAGGACGACGCGCGGCAGCCGCGGCACCTGCTGACCGTGCACGGCGTCGGCTATCGGCTCGACGACGACGCCCGGCCTTGACATCCGCTTGACAGCGATCTGACCGGCAGCGGACCGGCTGCCGGCGCCGCCGGTGTCCCATCGTCACCATGAAGCACTGGTTCGCCTCGTTGCTGTGCACGGCCGCGGTCGCGGCACAGCAGGTCCCTGACCCACGCGTCGAACTCGCGGCGGTGATCGCCGTCGAGGAGCAGGAACGCGACCTGGCCCAGGCCGAGCGCCTGTGGCGCGACGCGCTGGCCGGCACGCTGGCGCCGGCCGTGCGCGCCTACGCCAACCACCGGCTCGGCAGCCTGCTGGTGCGGCTCGGCCGGAACGACGAGGCGCAGCCGTTCCTCGATGCCGCCGCGAAGTCCAGTTGGGCCGTCATCGAGCCGGCGCCGGGCCAGGATCCGGCGCGCGAACGCGCACTGCGCGACAAGGCGCGCGAACTGGTGGCCCGCGTGCAGAGCCAGCGGGCCGTCGACGCGACGGCACCGGCGGCCGCCACGACCGTGACGGGCCTCGATGCCGAGACCGCCGAGCAGCTGTTGTGGCTCGGCGAGCCGGCCGCGCACGAAGTCGCCGCCGCACTCGAGGCGATGCGCACGGCCGACAGCTACCACCCGGAGACCGGCACGGTGCTCGCCGCGGTGTTGTGGCGGCTCGGCGGCCCGGTGGCCGCCACGTTCCTGCGCGACGCGCGCCGCGATGCCCGCCTGCGATCGGTGGCCGCCGCCGCAGCTTCGTCGCTGCGCAGCGCCGAGCTGCTGGCGGTCGCCGTCGAGTACCTGCACGACGACGAGCCGCAGCTGGCCCTTTCCGTGCTGCAGTCGCGGCAGTGGGGTCCCGAGCTGGCCGAACGCCTGCCCCAGGCGACGCTGGTCGAAGCGCTGCGCAAGGACGGGCCGCGCCAGCGGTGGCTGCTGCGCTGGCTGAGCCCACGCCGCGTCGACCCCGGCATCGTGGCGACGATCGTGCCGATCGTCGAGCAGGCGCTGGCCAGCACCGACCCGGAAGTCGGCGCCGCCGCGCAGGACTTCCTGCGCACCACGAGTGCCCAGGCTTCGCCGGCGTTGATGGCGCTGTTGCTGGACCGCCTGCCGGAGATGCTGGCCAACGACCAGGTCCCGGCGATACCGACCGAGTTGCCGCAACACGAACGCAACGGTGTCGTCTGGCAGGGCGCCTTCGACGCCGCCACGGCCGCCGAACTGCTGCCGCACCTCGACCGCTGCCTGCGCCGCAGCCCGCCGCCGCGCCTGCTGCCCGGGGCGGCCCAGCGTTGGCTGCTTTTCGCGATCGACGCGATCACGCTGCCGCTGGCGGTCGACCCGACGCCGACGCTGCTCGCCTGGCTCGAACTCGGCCACCAACCGTCCGGCCCGGTGGCCGCGTGGCTGACCGACGCCACGGCGCCGGCGGTTCTGGCGCGCCTCGATGCCTGGCAGCCACAACCGCTGCAGCAGGTGCTGTGGGCCTTCCGGCGCGTCGAACTGCCGGCCGGTGCGTTCGAGGTGCTGCGCCGGACCACTGCCGGCGGCGAAGCGTTGTCGATGCCGATGGCCATCGCCCGCACCGGCCACGTGGAGGCCGCCGAATGGCTCACCGCGGCGCTGGCCACAGTGCTGCGGGCGGCGGAGACGCAGGGATGGCGCCTGGGCCAGGTCGTCGACGCGCTGGTCGAGTTGCTGCGCCGCAACGACGCCGAGCCGGTGCGCCGCGCCGTGCGCGACGCGATCGAGCAGCCCGCGCTGCCCGACTCCTGCCGCACCGACCTGCTGATCGCCCTGCTCGGGCGCAGTGACGCGGCCGGGCTGGCGATCGCCGGTCGCTGGCCGATGGTCGCAGCGAACAGCGAACTGCTCGTCACGCCGCTGACCTGGCTCCTGTACGAGGACTCGACGCCGCGGCACTCGTTCACGGACGAACAGGTCGAAGCGGTGATCGCGCAGGCGGCGGCGGCCGAACAGCTGCCTGAGCCCGAGCAACTGCGGATCGACGCCGTGCCCGACCGCCTGCTGCCCCGGCTGGTGCGCCATGCGACGTCGTTCGAATGGCAGCGTGTGGCCTACGCCCGCCTGCTCGCCCGCGGCTGCCAGGGCGAACTCGATGCCTGGATGCGCACGCGCTTGGCACCGGACAGCGACGCCGATCTGACGTTGCTCCCCGAGGCGGTCGTCCTGCACTACCGCAGCGAGATCGAAGCGCTTCTGGACGGCCCCTCGCCGAACCTGGCATGGGCCGCCGCGAAGGTGCTGTGGACCGGCACCACGGCCGAGCTGCCGTCGGTCGACCGCCTGCTGACGAACCGCCACGACTTCGTGCGCGCCGAGGGGCTGAAGCTCGCCGGCTACGGCGTGCCGGCTTCGATCGAGCACCTGCGCACGCTGTTGCGCGATCCGAAGCCCTCGATCCGGCGTGACGCCGCGCAGCGGCTCGGCGAACGGCTCGACCGCGAGTCGGTGCCGGCGCTGCTCGCCCTGCTGCGCGAGCGCGAGGAGAACGTGCGCGCGGCGGCCGAACAGGCGCTGCAGCGGATCCGCTTCTACGACGAGCACGAGGCGCACTGGGAGCGCGTGCTGCGCGGCCTCGACGCCAGCCCGCAGTCGGCAGTCGAGAAGCTGCTGTTGCAGGCCAAGCCGGGCGCCCCGCGCAACCAGCGCTTGCTGGCGCTGCGCTCGCTCGGCGCACTGGGCCAGCCCGAGGCGCTGCCGTTCCTGATCGACTGGACACAGGACACCGACGCCGAACTCGCGCAGGCGGCGCTGGCGGCGATCGACGCGATCCACCGCGCCCCGCGCCGCTGACCGCGGGCCGCGCCGACCGGCACTAGCGGGTCTCGGCGCGCGGCGGCGCCAGGTGCCGATCGAGCCAGTCGCACATCTCGGCCAGGCACTGCAGCACGCCTTCGCGCGAGCGGTAGCCGTGCGCCTCGTGCGGCAGCAGGCACAGCCGCGCGGTGCCGCCGTGGCCCTGGATCGCCGCGAACAGGCGCTGGCTCTGCAGCGGGAACGTGCCGCTGTTGTCGTCGTCGGCGCCGTGGATCAGCAGCAGCGGCCGCCGGATCCGATCGGCGTGCGCGAACGGCGACATCGCGTGGTAGACCTCGGGCGCCTCCCAGAACGTGCGGTCCTCGCTCTGGAAGCCGAACGGCGTCAGCGTGCGGTTGTAGGCGCCGGACCGCGCGATGCCGGCCGCGAACAGGTCCGTGTGCGCCAGCAGGTTCGCGGTCATGAACGCGCCGTAGCTGTGGCCGGCGACCGCGAGTCGCTGCGGGTCGACGGCGCCGGTGGCCTCGAGTGCGGCGACCGCGGCGCGCGCGTTCTGCTGCACCTGCAGCACGAACGTGTCGTTGGCGGTCCGCTGCGGGCCGACGATCGGCATCGCCGCGTCGTCGAACACCGCGTAGCCGTGCAGCAACAGGAACAGGTGCGAACTGCCCTGCAGCCGCAGCCAGCGGTTCGGCGCGGCCCGCACCTGCCCCGCGTCGCTGGCCTGCGTGTACTCGAGCGGGTAGGCCCAGATCAGCGTCGGGTGGCGCTGGCCGTCGCGGTGCCCCGGCGGCAGGTAGAGCGTGCCCGACAGCTCGACACCGTCTTCGCGCCGGTAGCGCAACAGCCGCTTCTCGACGCCGCGCGTCCGCTCGGCGGCCGGATCGGGGAACGCCAGCAGCGTCGTGCGGGCGCCGCTCGCGCGGTCGAGCACCACCAGCGACGGCGGCTCGGTCGGCGACTCGCTGCGCAGCAGCAGCTGCCGTCCCGCCTCGTCGGCGAGACCGACGAACGTCTCGTAGCGGCCTGCCGCGGCCTCGAACCAGCGCTGCTTGGCGCCGGACTCCAGCGTCCACTCGTCGACGAACGGGCGCTCGCCGTCCGGCGACGCGCCAGCGCCGACCAACAGCAGCCGTCCTTCGCGCAGCCGCAGCAGCACCGCGCCGTTGGCGGCGACCTCGCGCACCGGACGGCCCGGATCGCCGTAGGCGTCCTGCGTCGAGCGTTCGTAGAGCAGCGCCAGCGGCCGCGCGGCGTCGACTGCATCGCCGCGGTGCACCCACTGCCGCCGCGTGCGGCGGTCGAACTCGGTGACCAGCACGGTCCGCCCGTCGTCGGCGAAGCCGAGGCCGGCAAAGCGATGGCGCAAACGGAACCACGGCTGCGGCTCGCCGCCGGCGGCCGCCGCGCGCCACACCAGATCGCGGTGCTCGACCTCGTTACGCGGGTCGCCACCGTCCAGCGCTTCGCAGAAGACCAGCGTGTCGGGCAGCACCGGCACCCAGTCGATGCTGCGTGGCCCGGTCGGCACGCCACCGATCGGCACCGTGTCCTGCAGCGGCAGCTGCGCGACCTCGCGCACGGTGGCGCCGGTCGTGAGGCTGCGCAGCTCGACGGTGCGCGGGAACATCGGGTACGGCACCGCATACGAGAACGGTCGCTGCAGCCGTTCGACCAACAGCCAGGCGCCGTCGGGCGAAGGCTCGTCGCGCACCACGAGGCCGGTGCTCCCGAGCCGCACGACCCGGTCGCCGGCCGGATCGACGACGGCCGGCTGGCAGGTCGCGAAGTGCTCGAACAGCCGTTCGTCGTGCGCGTCCTGCAGCAGGTCCTGGTAGGTCCGCACCTGCGCCTTGGTGCCGCCGCGCACTTCCTGCACCTGCGGGCCGGCCGGCGCCGCGGGCCGCGTCGGCGCTTCGCCCTCGACGACGAGCCGGACCAGCAGCCGCCGCTGGTCGGGCAGCCACTGCACGCCGCCGCCGAGCACGGTGTTGAGCCGCACGCCGTCGATCCGCCGCGGCGGCGCGGTCGCCGGATCGGCGAGCCACAGCTCGGCGCCGCCCTCGGCAGCTCGCACCAGCGCGAACGCACGGTCGTCGGCGCTCCAGAACGGGCCCGACCAGTGGCCGATCGGGATCGGCACCGCGCGTTCGCTGCCGTCGGCCAGCGACCGCAGCCGCAGCGAGGTCACGCGCGTGCCGAGCTGGCGCCCGTGCAGCGCCGGATCGATGCGCAGCCCGGCCAGTTTCTGGTGTGGCCGCGCCAGCACTTCGATCGTCGGCAGTGCTTCGCGCGTCGTCAGCACGAGCCAGCTGCGGCGCGGCGACAGGCCGACATCGGGCGGCGGCGGCGTTTCGACCAGCTGCGCGATGACCTCGGGCGGGCGCTGCCAGGCGGCAGGGGCCTGCGCGAGCAGCGGCAGGCAGCAACTGAGCAGCGGGATGGCCAGGCGCAGCGGCAGCATCGCTGCAGTGTAGGGCGCGCGCGCCGGGCGCAGCCAGTCCGCGCTGCGCTACCGCGTCGCGATGCGATCGAGCGACTGGCGGTGCTTCTCGGCGAACACCGTGCGGAAGTCGAAGCCGTCGACGAAGTCGAGGCGCGAGTCGGTCGGACGCCGGCTCAGCAGTTCGGCGTCGATCAGGTTGAACACGATCTCGCCGAAGTCGGCCGGTGCGCGCACGCCCCAGCGCGCGAACACGACCTCGGCCATCGGCCCGAACTGGTCGGCGGCGTAGTCTTTGATGCCGGCCAGCAGCTCGCGGCCGCCGACGTGGCGGTCCTCGCCGGTCATCTTCTCGCGGCCGAGGTTCGACATCGTGAAGTCGAGCGCGTCGAGCACGAAGTAGTAGGCGTTGCGCGAGAAGCGACGGTCGCGTCGGCGCACTGCCTGGATGGTGTCTTCGAGCAGGTCCTGTTCAGCTGCAGCCATCGAAACGGTTCCTCCGGGGACGAATCGGAGCGTCGGCGCCACCGATATCGGCCGATCTGGAACCGCCCTTGAGCACGCCCGAGTGACCGCTCGGCCGCGCATCCCCCACTGCCACCGCCGCAAGGACTACGTCGCGCGCAGGTCGAGCAGACACGCCGTGAGCACCTGCTCGGGCGGGATCAGCAGATCGAGATCCCGTTCGGCGGCCAGCGTCGATTCGAGCCACGAAGTCCATGGTTCGGCAGCGGCTGCAGGGTAGGAACCGGCGGCGGACTCCGCAAGGGCGGAGCTGCGGGCGCGCAGTTCGGCACGCAGCAGCCACAGGAACAACCGGGCGGCATCCCCCGCCGACCGCAGCTCGCGCTCGCCCTGCAGCACGGCCGCCGCCGTGGCCAGCGGACGCAACCCATTGGTGGTCGCCAGTACCGCACGAACGAGATCGTGGAGTTGTACCGCGCGTTCGGTGCAGGCCAGCAGGGCGCGGCCGAGGCTGCCGTTCGCCAGCCGTACGGCGGCGTCGTGCCATTCGGCGCGCTGCGGAATTCGCTGCTGCAATTCGCGCCGCAGCATCGCTTCGGCGAGCGGCAGCACGCGCAGCCGCTGCACGCGCGAGCGTACGGTCGGCAGCAGCTGCTCGGGCCGGCTCGCCTCGAGCAGCAGGAACGTCGCCGGTCCCGGCTCTTCGAGCGTCTTCAACAGCGCGTTCTGCGCCGGTTCCTCCATCGCGTCGGCGTCGAAGATGCAGACGACGCGCGCGCGGCCCTCGACAGCGTGGCGCAACAGCGCTTCCTGCGCCTGCCGCACCTGGCCGACCTTGATCACGTGGAAGCTCTTGCCGTGCTCCTTGCGGTCGTCCTCGTCGCGCGCGCGATCGACCACGTGCACGTCGGGATGTCCGCCGCTGGCGATGCGGCTGCAGACGCGGCACATGCCGCACGGCTCGTCGGTGTCGAGTTCGGACGGGCACGACAGCGCGGCGGCGAGCCAGCGCACCACGGTGCTCTTGCCGCCACCCTTGGCCCCCTCGACCACCAGCGCGTGCGGCAGCTCGAGGCGCCGCGCGCGCCGCAGGAAGTGCGCCAGCGCCGCGCCCTGGCCGAGCGGCCGTTGCAGCCCGACGCCGCCGGCCGCGCTCACGTGAGCCGGCTCCGCACGCGGCGGCGCAGGTCCGCCTGCACGTCGTCGAACGGCCGCGCCGCATCGACCAGCTGCGCGCGGACCTCGAGCTCGCAGACGCGCCGGAAGCCCGCGCGCACGCGTTCGTGGTAGGCCTCGCCGCGCGCCTCGAACCGGTCGTCGGTGCGCGCGCGGCGGCGCGCGGCGGCCGTCGCGACCGGCACGTCGAGCACGAAGATCGCGTCGGGCAGGTGCGCGCCGTGCACGCGCCGCGTCAGGTCCAGCACCCAGTCGAGGTCCAGGCCCGGCATAGCGGCCAGCGCCTGGTAGACCACGGTCGACAGGTAGCAGCGTTCGGCGACGACGACGTCGCCGCGCTGCAGCGCCGGCGCGACCACGTTGGCGACCAGTTCGCCGCGCGCGGCCGAGAACAGCAGCGCCTCGGTCACCGGTTGCAGCTCGCCGGTCGTGTTGGCCAGCAGCAGCTGCCGCAGCGCCTCGCCGACCGGCGTCGAGCCCGGCTCGCGCACGTGCACGACCGAGCGGCCCTGTTCGCGCAGCCAGGCGGTGAGCCCGATCGCCTGCGAACTCTTGCCGCAGCCGTCCGGACCGTCGAGCACCACCCAGGTCACAACAAGCCCTCGAGCTGCTGGCGCAGCGCCGGCGAAGCGGCCAGTTCGTCCTGCAGCGACCGCACCATGTAGCTGACCGCGGCGCGCGTGCGGCCGTTCAGGAACCGCCCGACCTCGCTGCCGCGCAGCCCCTGCTGCAGGCACAACATCGCGACCACCTTGCGCGCGCGGCTCAGCGCCCGCCCCTGGCCCTTGCCGAGCAGGTCGTCGGCCGTGACGCCGAAGCGCGCCGCGACCTGGTCGCGCACGCGCTGGAACACGCGGCCGGGATCGATCAGTTCGAGGTACTTCGGCGGCACCGCGCGCGACCGGGCCCAGACCGCGCGCAGTTCGGGGAACGTGCCGTTGCACTGCTGCGCCAGCGACTCGACCACGGTCGCGCGGCCGTTGCGCGACGGCGCGCCCTCGAGCGCGCGCAGGTAGCGCAGGCGGCCGATCGGGCCGGGCCGTTCGATGCCGGCGACGAAGCCGGCCAGCAGCTGCGTGGTCAGCTTCGCGTCGAGTGCGCGCACGTCCTTCGGGTGCCAGCGCGACGCGCACAGCGTCGGCGACCGCAGCACCTCGCGTTCGTGCAGCACCGTCGCCAGGAGCTGCTGCAGCTTCGGCTTGTCGGCGATCCGATGCAGCTCGTCGAGCACCAGCGGCTGGTCCTGCACGAGTTCGGCCCGCAGCGCATCGACGCGTTTCTCGTGGTGCGCCGACTGGAACGCCAGCAGCAGCGCCGGCAGGTCGAACCACATCACCGGACTACTGCACTGGCTGCGCCACCAGCGCAGCAGGAACGTCTTGCCGACGCCGCTCGGCCCGTGGAACACGAACAGGTTGGCCGGCAGCGGCCGGCCGGCGACCAGGCTCGACAGCACCAGGTGCACGGTGCGGTTGCCGTCGTCGACGACCGGCTGCATCGGCGACACCTCGAGCGCGTCCGACCGCAGCGTCTCGCGCGCCTGCAGTTCGACCTGCAGGTCGATGCCGAAGTCGGCCGACAGCAGGTCCTGCAGCAGCGGCCGGAACAGCGCGCGCACGCGGTCGGCACACAGGCGGGTCGGCGCCTCGAGGTAGACGATGCCCCGTTCCATCAGCACCGGCCGCAGCTCTGCCAGCCAGGCGCCGTAGGCGGCCTCGCCGGCGCGTTCGCGCAGCAGCGGCACGACGCGCGTCCAGCAATCCTCGAGCACGGGCAGCATGGTCGTCGGCAACGAACGCCCGGCGTGGGCGGAGGGCCAACGCTAGCAGGTCGTCACGGGCGTCGCCACTCTCGCCGCACCGCCTCGACCTCGGCCGCCGCCTCGGTGCCCGGTGCCTCGGTGCCGATGCGCTGCAGCAGCTGCTCGGCGCGCTGCGTGTCGCCGAGTTCGTGGCGCAGCCGCGCAGCGCGCAGCCACAGCGCCCCGCGCTCGGCGCGATCCTCCGGCCCGTCGTCGGCCGGCGGTCGCGCGTCGCGGCCGCGGAAGCGGCGGTCCATCGACGGCTTGACCGCCGCCGCGACTTCGAACTCGAGCGCGGCCTGCGCCGGTTTGCCGAGCGCCGCCCAGGCTTCGCCGAGCCGCACGTGCAATTCGCGGTGGAACGGGTCGATGCGGTTGCATTCGACCAGGTAGTCGGCTTCGAGCGCCCGGTTGCCGCCGTCGCGTTCGAACTCGGCCAGCGTCCAGCGCGGCGCGAACGCGCGCGCGGTGCGGCGGCAGTAGGCCTTCATCTCCATCTGCGCGCGCGTCACGTCACCCTGGTCGCGGTAGAGCCGCGCCAGCCGCAGTTCGGGCGCCGATTCCTGTTCGGTGCAGCCGGGCCAGCAGGCCTTGGCGCGCTGCCACTGCGCCGCGGCACCGTCGGCGTCACCGGCGGCCAGCAGTGCGTCGCCGTAGGCGATCCGCGAGTCGAAGTCGTCGGCGCCGCCGGCGAAGCCGCGCTGCCAGTGCGCCAGCGCCTGCTCCGGTTCCTTGCGGCGCCGCATCATCTCGGCGCGCACCAGCTGGGCCCCGGCGTGGTCCGGTTCCGCGCGCAGCACCTCGGCCAGCCAGCGTCCCGCGTCGACCGGGTTGTCGCGCTGCAGGCAGGCCCACGCCAGGTCGATGCGGACCTTCAGGTTGGTCCGGTCCTGCGCCGCCCGCAGCAGCAGGTCCTGCACCGCGCGCTCGTCGAAGCGCGGCACGAGCCGCATGCCGCGCAGCAGGTCGCGTTCGACGAAGTCGAGCAGCCGGCGGTCGAACTCGCGCGACGGCATGCCGAGGGCGCGCTCGAACGCCGCTTCGGTCTCGAGGTCCTCGCCGTAGGCGCGCAGCAGCTCCAGCGCCTTGGCGAAGCCGAGGTCGCGCGCGATCAGCTCGACGATCAGGCCGCCCTGGTAGTAGCCGAACAGGATCCGCGGGCCGCGGAACAGCCGGTTCAGCAACGCGATCGGCGGGATGTCGCGGTTGTGGAACGCGTCGAACAGTTCGCGCGCCATGCCGCGTTCCCAGGTCGGGTCGCGCATCTTCTCCTCGTAGACCGAGAACCCCTCGGTCAGCCAGCGCGGCACGCGATGCCGGCTCAGGCCCAGCGTCAGCACGTGCGTGTACTCGTGCCAGGCCGTGGCCTCCCACATGAAGTCCTGCTTGCGCAGATCGCCGTCGACCGGCGACACCAGCGTGATCAGGCGGCCGAAGCAGGCGCCCAGCGCCGTGAAGCCGCGGAAACCGATCGTGCGCACCGAGAAGTCGTCCCAGGTGTGCAGCACCTCGACCTTGGTCGGCTGGTCCGGCTGCCAGCCGTACTTCGCGCCGAGCACCTCCGCCGCCTCGAGGTGGATCGGCAGCAGGTAGGCCGACAGCACCTCGGCATCGTCGCGGTGCATCTGCACGCGGAACGGGCCGTGCTCGGCGACCGTGTACTCGGTGTCGAGCAGCTTCTGCACCGCCAGCGCGTTCTTGCGCCAGGGATCGTTGAGCCCCGACGCCAGCGCTTCGGCGCGTTCGAGCAGTTCGCGCGCGCGGCTGCCGTTGCCGGTGTAGATCTCGGCGCGCGCGAGGCCCTGCAGGCTCGGCACGTCGTCCGGCGCCGCCTGCAGTGCGGCGTGGAAGAACGGCAGCGCATCGGCGAAGCGGTACAGCGCGACCAGGTGCTCGGCCAGAATGCGGTCGGCGTCGGGCCAGCCGGCGTCACCGGCCAGTGCGCGGGCGCGGAACCCCGCGTAGCCCTCGGCATCGTGCAGCAGCCACGCCGCGGCCGCGCGGTGGCACAACGCGACGCGGTCGTTGGGGTCGATCGCCAGCGCCGAGTCGAGCAGCTGCGCCGCGTCCTGGTAGCGGCGGTCGTCGAGCACGTTCGCGGCGCGCAGCGTGATCGCCGCGACGCTGCGCGGATTGCGGTCGAACACGCGCTCGAGGAAGCCCTCGGTCTTCGCCGGATCGAGCACGCCGTTGGCGCTGCGGATCCGGTACAGCGCCAGCAGCACCTCCTCGACGTCGCCGTTGCGCTTCAGCGCCTCGGCCAGCTGCTTCTCGCCGCTCTCGAAGCCCTGCGCCTCGCCCCAGGCCTCGAAGTACACCGTGCCGAGCGTCGTGCGCGCCTCGGGCCGGTCCGGGTCGGCGCGCAGGCTGGCCACCAGCCGTTCGCTGGCCTGGACCAGGTGGTCGCGACCGCCGAGCCGCCAGTGCGAACGGCCCTGGAACGCCAGCTGCAGCGCGTCCGGCGGCACCGGGCGTTCGGTGTTCTGCTGCCAGAGCTCGCGCGCGCGCCGGCGCTGGCCGTCGCGCGCCAGCCATTCGCCGAGCTCGTGCCGCGCCTGCAGGTCGTCGGCGTTCTGCGTCACCAACGGCTGCAGCAGCGCGGCGGCGTCGAGGTAGGCGCCGAGCCGGCCGAGCGCGGTCGCGTGCAGCTGCACCGCGGCGCGCTGGCCGCGGAACGCCGGCGTCGCCGCCGCGAACGCGTCGCGCACCGCCTCGTAGCGACCCTGCCGCAGGTCGATGTCGAGCAGCAGCAGCCGCGCCTCGTCGACGATCGCGCTGGCCGGCCTGGCGTCGGCCGGCTCCTCCTCGGCGGCGGCGAGGATCTCGTCGCACCGCGCCGCCGCGGTGCCGAGTTCGCCTTGCAGCAGCTTGCGCTGGCCGTCGCGCAAGATCGCCGCATAGTCCTCCCGGTCCTCCGGCTCCTGCGCCGCGAGCGGCAGCGCGAGCCAGGCCGACCACAGCACGAACACTCCGCAGGACCACCACCGCGCGCGCATCATCGCGCAGCAGGATAGCGGGTCGCGCACGCGGTTGTTGGCCCGGGGTGCCGGCGTATGCTGCCGTCGCCGATCCACGCGGTCGGCGGCATGAGCCAGACCGAGTTCTACCGCGGTGTCGCGGCCGCGGCCCGAGCCCTGTCGCGCAGCGCTGCGGCGCCGCCCGCCAGCCGCGCCGAGGCCGTGCACGCGGCGCTGCAGCCGCTGTTCGAGGCTGTGCCGGCGGCGGCGACCCGGGCGTGCCGCCGCGGCTGCGCGCACTGCTGCCACCTGCCGGTCGGGATCACGTTCGCCGAGGCCGAACGGCTCGCCGCGGCGGTCGCCGCGCGACCGGCGCTGGCGGCGCGCGTGCGCGCGGTCGCCGCGCGCGAGGCCGGGCTGGGCTGGGACGCGCTGGTCGGCACGCCGTGCCCGCTGCTCGACGGCGAGTCGGCCTGCACGGTCCACGCGGCGCGGCCGCTGCCGTGCCGGGCGCTGGCCAGCAGTGACGCCGGTGCCTGCGCCGCAGCGCTGCGCGGCAGCGCGCCGGTGCCGTGCGACGAGGCGGCGTTCTGGCGCGGCCTCGGCGCCGGCGACGTGCTGGCGCAGGACGCTGCGGCGCCGGGCCACCGCGAACTGCGCAGCGCGCTCGCCGCGCTGCTGGCGGCCGGGCCCACGGGACGGGCGGCGGCGTTCCTGGCCGCGCGGCCGGTCGGCGCCGAGCCCGCCGGTTAGCGCTGCATCTCCTCGAACTGCTCGATCGCCTCGCGCCAGTCGGCCGGGATCGGCCGCGGCCGCAGGTCGCCGTCGACGAACACCAGCGCCGCGTGCGCGGTCACCAGCACCATCTCGTCGGCGCGCACCTCGTAGTCCATCTGGAAGCTCGTCGTGCCGAGGCTGCCGGTGCGCACGGCGACCTCGACGTTGGTGCCGAGCCGTCCGGGCCGCTCGAACTTCAGCGTCGTTTCGGCCAGCACGAACGGCACCGCCGGCCGCTGCAGCACGCCGAGGTGCTGGAAGTACTGGAACCGGGCCTGCTCCATCAGGCTCAGGTAGACGGCGTTGTTCACGATCCCGGCGGAATCGACGTCGACCCAGCGCAGCGGAACGGACGTCACGAAGCGGAAGAACATGTCGGGTATCGTGCGCCCCCGGCCGACCGGAATCGATGGCCTCGGAGCGATCCGCAGGCTCGTTCGTCCAGGAACCCGTCATGCACCGAGCGCACCTCCTCACCAGCCTGACCGTCTGCCTGCTGTTCCCGATCGGCCGCGCGACCGCGCAGGGCGGCCTCGTCGAGCGCAGCTCTTCGCTGCTGCAGGTCGTCGAACCGGACGCCGGCGATCGCGACCTGCGGCTGACCCCGGTCGTGCGAGCCGTGCAGCGGGCCCAGGACAGCGTCGTCAGCATCTACCTACAGGCACCGCAAGCGCTGGCGCGCGGCGGCCAGGTCACCGAAGGGCAGGGCTCGGGCGTGATCCTCGACGACCACGGCCTCGTGATCACCAACTGGCACGTGGTCGCGCCAGTGCTCGGCGACGACAGCCAGCGGCTGATGGTCTCGGTCAAGCTGCGCGACGGCCGGCAGCGCCCTGCGCGCGTGCTGAGTTCGTCGGCGACCCGCGACCTCGCGCTGCTGCAGCTCGAACTCGAGGACCAGGAGAAGGTGCAGGCGGCCGAGATCGGTCGGTCGGCCGACCTGATGATCGGCGAGACCGTGATCGCGATCGGCAATCCGCAGGGCCACGCCAACACGGTCACCAGCGGCGTGCTGTCGGCGACGGGACGCAGCATCCAGGTGCGCGCCCCCGACGGCGCTGTGCGCAGTTATGCCGACCTGCTGCAGACCGACGCGGCGATCAACCAGGGCAACAGCGGCGGCGCGCTGCTCGACATCACCGGCCGGCTGGTCGGCATCAACAACGCGATGGCGATGGGCGCCGAGAACATCGGCTTCGCGATCCCGATCGACGTCGTGCGCGAAGCGTTCGAGCACGAACTGCTGCAGAGCCAGAGCTTCGCGCTCGCCGCCGACGCGGCGTGGCTCGGCATCGCGGTCGGCGAAGGCGAGCAGGGCGTGACGGTCACGCGCGTCGAACCGGACAGCCCGGCCGCCGAAGCGGGCCTGCGCGACGGCGACGTGCTGACCGGGATCGACGACCAGCGCGTGGCGACGCCGGTCGACTACCTGCGGCGCATGGTCACGGCCCGGCCGAACCAGCCGCTGCCGCTGCGCCTGCGCCGCGCCGGCAGCGAACTGCGGCTCGCGCCGGTGCCGGTCACGCGCGTCGACGCGATCACGCGGACCGCGATCGGCGCCGCCTTCGAAGCCGTCGCCGCGGCCGACGATCCGCAGCTCGCGGAGCGGGCGACGCGCGCGTTCTACCGCGGCAAGCGCGTGTTCGGCAGCGTCTCGCTGTTTCCCGCGGTGCTGCGCGTGGCCAGCGTGCGTGCCGGTTCGCCGGCGGAGGCGATCGGCCTCGAACGCGGCGACGTGCTGCTGGCCGTGTTCGCGCCGGGCCGGCTCGGCCTGCGCGAGCTGCCGGTCACGACGCCGACCGAACTGGCGCGCATCCTCGAAGCGCAGCGCGGCAAGGGCCTGCGGATCGCGATCCTGCGCGGCGACGAGGACCTGGTCGGCACGATCGACGTGCTGGGCCCGTCGGCACGCTGACCGGCTCAGCGCCACACCCACTCGCAGCGCGCGACCATCGTCCACGTGGTCGCGAGGTCCGGGTCGTCGGGCACGATCGTGCCGGCCAGCCGTTCGGCGATGCCATCACGGCGCGCGAACCGCGCCAGTTCGGCCGGTGCGAGCCCCGCCAGCAGCATCACGGCGCGCGCATCGGCGCACGCCTGTACGACACCGAACGACTCGCCGCCGGCGGTGCGCCACAGCAGCGGCACGCCCTGCGGCGCCGCGGTGATCGCTCGCACCAGTGCCGCCTCGACGCCGCGCACGAGTTCGGCGAGCCGGCGGTCCGGCCGGCGCCGCAGATGCGCGCGCAGCGCCGGCAGCACGATGCCGCCGGTGACCCAGGCGCGTTCGAGGTAGAGGCCGCGTCCCAGTTCGCCCTCGCCGAAGCGGAACGTCTGCGCGACCGGGTCGTGGCGCGCGGCGATCGCCAGCGCCAGCCGGTCGGCGGCGGCCGCCAGCTCTGGCGTCGGCTCGAGCGCCAGCAGCGCCTCCAGTTCGAGCAGCGGCCAGGCGAAGTCGCGGGCCCGTTCGTCGCGGCCGCTGCCGGTCGGCGGCCGCGCCGCCAGCGCGCCACCGAGCGAACGCGCGGCCGCCAGCAGGTCGTCGTCGGCGGCGAGACAGCCGAGCCACAACAGGCCCTGCAGCCAGCAATGGCCCGGCTCCGGACTGCCGCTGCGGTGGTCGGGCCCGTGCGCGAACGGCAGCCCCGAGCGCGGATCGAGGTCGTGGTCCAGCAGATGGCGCGCACTGCGCAGCGCGCGCGCCAGCACGGCCTCGTCGCGGCTCGCGAGCGCGCAGCGCAGCATCGCCAGCGTGGTGTCGAACTCGAGGTTGGTGACGATGCCGCCGCTGCGCGCGTAGTCGCCGGCACCGCGCCGCCCCGGCAGTTCGCGCAGCGCCGGCAGCGCGGCCAGCAGTTCGCGCCGCAGCGGCTCACCGAGGCGGCCGGCCGGCGGCAGCACGCCGGTGGCCGACTGCAAGGAACGCGGCAGCCGGCACCACACCGCCGCCCGCGCGACCGCGTCGAAGCCGTCGGTGGTGACCGCCTCGGCGACCGCGAAGGCCTCGCCGTCCAGCGACAGCGGCACCGTGCACTGCAGCCGCCGCCGTTCGTCGACGACGCCGTTGCACCAGCGCCACCGCGTCACCGTGATCGGACCGTGCGGCGACTCTTCGCGCAGCGCCTCGCGCACGCAGGCCGGACCCGAGCCCGAATCGTGCGGACCGGCACCGCCGGCCGTGATCGCGACGCGGCCGTGGCCCACGACCGCGAGTTCGACCCAGACCGGGTCCGGCGCCGCCCCCCCGATCGGCAGCCGCCGCCACTGCAGCGTCGCGCCGCCACTGGCGCGCAGCCCGCGCGTGACGACCGCCGCCGGCACCGGCAGGCCGAGGCGCACCGGTCGCCCGTCCAGCGGCAACGTGCAGAGCAGCTGTCCGACCCAACATGCCGTCGCGAGTGTCATGCCGTCTAGTGCGCCGCGGGCGCGGACGGTCGCACGAATTCTCGCGCCGCGGGGCGCCGCTGCCGCTTCAGTCGGTCCACTCGCTGCGGAACCACGTGCCGCCCCGCTCGAGCCAGGTGCGGAAGCTGTCGTGGTAGGGCGCCGTCAGCTCCGCGCGCATCTCGGCCGGCGTCAGCCACCGCACGGCATGCACTTCGTTGCCGGCCACCGGCTCGCCGCTGGCCTGCACGGCGAAGAAGAACGAGCGCCAGGCGTGCACACGGTCGCCGCCGCGGCTGCGGGCGCCTTCCTGCACGAACAGGAAGCTCGGCTCGCCGTCGAGCACCAGACCGGTCTCCTCGTGCAGCTCGCGCGCCAGTGCCTCGTGCAGCAGTTCGCCGCGTTCAACGCGCCCGCCGGGCAGGTCCCAGGTCGCGACGTCGCGCCCGCCGATGCGGCGTTCGTTGCCGACGAACAGCGTGCGGTCGCCGCGCTGCAGCACCGCGAACACGCCCAGGAAGTCGGCCACGAAGGCGTCGCTCATCCGCGGCCGGCGCTCACGGCCCCACCCACTGCACCTGCCAGGTGGCCTCGACGATCGGCTGCTGCGGCCCGACGACCGCCTGCAGCGAACCGTTCGGCACCGAACGCGTCTCGGTCGCGCCGGTGCCGAGCATGTGCACCAGGGGGCCGCTGCCGGCCGCGGTCACCAGCAGCAGGTCGAAGGCACCGTCGCGGAACTGCACGGTGCCGCGCAGGTCCAGCGGTTCGGCCAGCAGGCCCGGCAGCGCCATCGTGCCCTGCATCGCCAGCGCCGAACTCTGCACCGACTGGTCGAGCTGCAGTTCGAGCGACTGCGCCGGGAAGCCGTCGACCGTGATCGTGCCGACCCACCTGCCGCCGAGGTCGATCAGCTGCGGCAGATCGCGGGTCCAGGTGGCGTCCCACAGGCCGCTGTCGGCCAGGCACGAGTAGGAACCGACCAGCGTGCGGTTGTCGCCGAACACGGCGCGGAACAGCACTTCGCCGTCCTCGAGCAGCTCGATGCCGCTCGGCGCGACGCGGAACTCGTACTGGTCGGGCGGCACGCACGGGTGGGCGATCTGGACCGACACGACCGGTTGGCCGGCGAAGTCCTGGATGCGCAGCGTCAGCAGGCCCTGGATGCCGCTGAGCTGCGACTGCCAGTCGCCGCGCCACTCGCCGGCCAGCGCATCCGGCACGACGTCGCCGGTCCGGATCGAACGCACGTCGATGTCGCCGCACGCGGCGGCGAGCAGCAACGGCAGGAGCGACAGGGCGGGACGCGGCATGGGACGAGTGCGGCTATGCCTCGGCGGCGGCATCGTAACGCGCCACGCCGGCTTTGCCCGGCCGGTACAGGTCCACCAGCGCGGCCGCCACCTGCGCCGGCGCGAACCGGCCGACGCCGTCGCGGGCTCGGCGCACGCGGGCCGCGGTGGCGGCCGGTTCGGCGAGGCAGCGGGCGATCGCGGCGCCGAGCCCATCGGGCCCCTCGGCCGGCGGCACCAGGAACCCGTCGCCCCAGACGGTCAGCGCATCGCGCACGCCGGGCACGTCGTAGCCGACCACCGGCACGCCGGCCGCGAACGCCTCGACCGCCACCAGCGGGCAGCCCTCGCGCACGCTCGGCAGCACCAGGGCGTCGAACGCCGGCAGCAGCGCCGCCGCGTCCGGCACCGCGCCGGCGAGTTCGATCCGCCCCGCGGCGCGCGCGGCGACGCGCTGCGCCAGCGCCGCACGGTCGGGGCCGTCGCCGAACACCACGCCGCGCCACGTGGGCCGCGCCGCGACCGCGTCGACGAAATCGGCGACCCGCTTGATCGGCACGAGCCGACCGACGCAGGCCAGCGCCACCACCGCCTCGCCGAGCCCGAGCCGCCGCCGCGCCTCGGCGCGCGCCAGCGGCGCCGGCAACGGCACGGCCGGCGGCACGACCACGAAGCGCTGGCGCGGCGCGATGCCCGCCGCGGCCAGTTCGTCGGCGCAGCTGTCGCTGACCGCGACCAGCACGTCGGTGCGCGCCGCGAGCCGCCGTTCGAGCCGCCGCAGCAGCGCCGACATCGGCCCGCCGAAGTAGTCCTGCAGCACGTGGCCGTGGAACGTGTGCACCACGCGCGGCACGCCGAGCGCGAACGCGGCGCGGCGGCCGAGCCAGCCGGCCTTGCTGGTGTGCGTGTGCACGACGTCGGCCGCGAACGCCGCCAACAGCCGCCGCAGCGCGCGACCGGCGCGCAGGTCGCGCCACGGCGCCACACCGCGCTGCAGGTCGGCCAGTTCGACCCAGCCCGCCGCGGCCGGTCCGGCCGCCACCGCGTCGGCGAACGGCAACCGCGGCACGCCGAGCGCGCTCGGTTCGAGCGCGGCTTCGCCGGCGCCGACCACGCCGGTCACCAGCAGCGTCGCGATGCCGAGCTGGCGGTGCGCATGCCAGAGCGCGATCGCCTGGCGCATCGGGCCACCGAGGTTGGGCCGCGTGACGATCCGCGCTACGCGCACGCCACCGGCCTCGCGAGTTGGCGACCCATCGCCGCCATCATGCGCCGGCGCCGGGCCGGCTGTCGAGCGCACGGCTCAGGCGGGCAGCCAGGTGAACAAGTAGAGATGCCAGGCCAGCAGCACCGAGTAGCCGACGAACACGAACCACAGGCCGTAGCGCGCCGGCCGGAAGTTCTTGGTCAGCGCCAGGAAGGCGCAGGCGATCCCGATGCCGACCGTCTTGAAGACCAGGAACGGCCACGGATGGCTCTCGAGGTCCAGCACGGCCTGCACGAACGGGTTCAGCTCGCGGCCGCCGTAGGAGAGGAACAACAGCGTGAACCACGCGTCGAGCAGATTCAGCACCACGATCGCGCACACCAGCAGGAACAGGCGATGGCCGTGCACGTCGACGAACGCACCTTCGCGTTCGTGCGCCCGACGGACCGTGCGGCGGCGCCCGCCGAACAGCGCGTAGCGGCTCCACATCGGCGTCGGCCGCGCCCGGCGGTCGCCGTGCCGCCGCGCCAACGCCGGGCCGTCCGACGACGGGGTTGCGACCTCGGGCGGGCAGACCTCGCTGGCTACGACGGAGGTGGTCACGCGGCGGAAGCCTACCATGCGCCACGGCGTGTGCCGGCGAATGCCGCCGCGGCGGCGCGTTGCGCCGGTGGCATCGGTCCAACGGCCACTCGGTCGGTGCCGGCGACCGGAGCTCGGCCCGGGAACTGGTGCTTTCCGTGGACCACGCTCATGCCGCCGCGCCGCAAGTGCCGGTGCCATCCGTGCTGGTCGGGTGGATCGACAGCCCGCGCCAGTCCTGCCGCCACGCCAGCAGTTCCTGGGCTTCCAGGTTGCGCTGGA
>JAEUHR010000038.1 GCA_016794425.1 Planctomycetota bacterium | reverse complement strand
GAGCTACGCGACGATCGCGCGCAGCGTGTTCGGCAGCCGACTCGAGCACGTGACGACGGCCGGCACGTTGATCCGGGACACGCACAACCCGCTGTTCGCGATCAACGTGACGCTGGCGATGACGCGGGACAACTGCGGTCGACTGCGACGGAAGTCCTGGCTGGTGACCAAGCTGGCCGAACGGCTGCAGGACCACCTCGCGCTGTTCACCGTCTACCGCAACTACGTCCGGCGGCGGTTCAATCGCGATGGCGAGCAAGAGACGCCGGGGGCGATGCTCGGGCTGCTGCCGCGGCAGCTGCGGCGCACGGAGGTCCTGGCGTGGCGCCAGGACTGGGGTGACCGCAGCATCCACCCGATGTGCCAGGACGGGTCACGCACGGTGCGCGACGCGGTGGCGGCGTGAGCTCGCGCCAGGACCTCGGCCGTCACCGGGCTCCGGCACCAGGTGATCCACTCAGGTCATCAGTTCCCGATCAGAGCTTGATCAGGTCGCGGATCGTCTTCAGGTAGGTGAACTCGACGCGCAGGTCGGCGGCGAGCTTGTACTCGTCCGACTCCTGCACCGCGACGAAGCCGTCGCCAACATCGTTGATCGGGTCGTTGCCGAGGATCACGGTGTCGACGCCCGGGGCCATCTTGTCGACGACCTTGTTGCCGAGGCGGACCAGCAGGTTCTTCAGCTCGGGCTTGTTGTAGGGCGCCGAGAAGCGGCCGAGCAGGAAGATCGTGCGCGTGACGCCCGGCGTATAGAGCTCGTTGAACAGCAGGTCGCCGGCGCGGGCCCAGTCGCCGATCGGGTCGACCATGCCGGACAGCGCGACTTCGGCGCGCTCGTCCTCGACGCGCGTGACGGTCGCGTAGCCCTTCACGTTCGGGCTGTTGGTGTTCTTGATCCGGAACACGGTGCCGGGCACCAGCATGTCCTTCTTGCCGAGACCGATGAACGCGGTCGGCACGCCGGCCTGGGCCGCGATGACCTTGCCGTCGGCGGCGTCGGGCGGGTTGCGCAGCGCGTCGCGCGCCGTCATCGCCGACAGCTGGATGTTGCGCTTGTCGATCTCCTTGTTCAGGTTCTTCTTCTCCGCGGTGTGCTCTTCGCGCGCCGTGGTGAGTTCGTCGACCTTCTGGCGCACGTTCTCCTGCAGCGAGCCGATCGTGCGGTCACGCTCGGCGTTCGCGTTGGTGAACTCGGCGCGCGACTGCTCGAGGTCCTGGCGCCACTTGTTGGCGGCGGAAGTGTGCGAACCGGTGGCCTGGGCGAACTTGCCCTCGAGCTCGCGCTTGTCGGTCAGCGCCTTGTCGCGCTCACCCTCGGCTTCGACGGCGCGCTGCTGCAGCTGGCTCACGCGCGTGACCATCGAGCCGAGCACGTTCTCGAGGCCGGAGGCGACCGAGACGCCGCCGCGCTGGCAGGCATCGGCCATCAGCTGCTTGAGCTCCTCGGGGTTCATCACCATCGGGTAGTCGAGCACGGCGTCGCCGTAGATCGACCGCGACGCGGCGCGGCCTTCGTACTTGCCGGGCTTGCCGACCACGCGGCCGAGGTCCTCGATGTAGTGCTCGATCAGCAGCGCCTTGTTGCGCAGCACCTGCGCATCGGCGCGCTCCTTGGCGATCTGGCGCTCCAGATCGTTGTTCTGCGTCATGGTCACGTAGCCGAACCCCAGCGCTCCCAGGAACATCACCAGGAGCAGGAGGAAGAACATGATCGGGACGTGGGCGGCGCCGCTCTGGCGATGGATCATCGGAATCGACTCCAAGGGGTCTGTTCGGTGCTGTGCCGCCGGGGAACGGACGGCGCGGGAGAGGTCGGGAGCTCGGATGCGTCTCGGGTTGGCAGGTTGGATCGGCGGATCGGGTCCGGGTCACACGCGGCACGAGGGCTCGATGCAGCGTGTGGCCGGCGCCGTGAGGCAGCCGACCAAACCGAGGGCGCAGGGTGCGGGATCTTAGAAAGGTCCGCAAGTCGAGGCAAGGCGGCGCCTCGAACCAGCTTGCGGGTCGGAGCAGTCTACCTCAGGATGCGGGCCATGCCGGCCGAAGCCGTCCCGCCCACCGCCGCCGCCCGCCCGTTCCGGCCGCGAACGCCCGTCGTCATCGGCCTCCTGGGCGGCGTCGCCAGCGGCAAGTCGACCGTCGCGGCGCGGTTCGCGGCCCACGGCCTGCGCCACATCGACGCCGATGCGCTGGCTCGCGACGTGGCAGCCCGGCCGGCCGTGCTGGCCGAGGTGGCGGCGGCGTTCGGGCCCGAAGCGGTCGCCGGCGGCCGGCTCGACCGCGCCGCCCTGGCCGCCCGCGTGTTCGCCGACCCGGCGGCGCGGCAACGGCTCGAGGCGATCCTGCACCCGCCGATCCGGGCCCGGATCCTCGCCGATCTGGCCGCTGCGCGTGCCGATGGAGTCTCCGTGCTGCTCGACGTCCCGCTGCTGCTGGAGAACGGCCTGATCGACCAGTGCGACGTGGTCGCGTTCGTCGACGTCCCGGCGGCCGAACGGCAGCGCCGCGCCGCGGCCCGCGGCTGGCCGCCCGGCGAGCTGGAACGCCGCGAGGCCGCGCAGGCGCCGCTGGCCACGAAGCGGGCCCGCGCGCAGCACGTGCTCGACAACGGCGGCGACCTCGGCGCGACCGATCGACAGGTCGCCGCACTGCTGGCCGCCCTGGAGGCCGGCCCGCGATGACGCTCGCCGACCACCCGCCGACGCTGGAACTCCAGTCGCTGATCGCCGCCGGCGCAACCGAGCTCCTGGCACGACTGCGGGCCGCGGGCACCGAACCGGACGCCGCCGCCGACCAGGCGACGCTGGTGGTCGCCGCCGTCGCGCAGCACCTGGCGCAAGGCGGTGTCTGCCGCACCGAAGGCCTGCTCGAGGTGCTGCCGGACGGGTTCGGCTTCCTGCGCTCGCCGCGCCACGACGTGCAAGCGAAGCCGTACGACGTGTTCGTCAGCGCGGCGCAGATCCGGCACCTGCGGCTGCGCACCGGCCACCGCGTGCGCGGCCCGGTGCGGTTGCCGCGCGCCGGCGAACGCTGCCTCGGCCTCGCGCGCGTCGACGACGCCAACGGCGCCGGTGAGGCGGAACTGGCGGCGCGCGCGGCGTTCGGTGCGCGGCACGCGGTGCTGCCGACGCGGCCGCTGCCGCTGGCCGCCGGCGACGACCGCGATCTCGCGGCGATCGGGCTGCTGGCGCCGTGGGCCTGCGGCCAGCGCGTGCTGCTCGTGCTGCCGCCCGACGTGGGCGGTGGCGCGCTGTTGCGCCGGCTCGCGCGCGCGCTGGCCGAGCGTACGCCGGCGCTGCGCCGCGTGCTGCTGCTGCTCGACCAGCGGCCCGAAGTGCACGCCGCAGCCCACCGCGAGTTCGACGACGCGCCGGCGACGACGGTGCTGGCGACGACGTTCGACGAACCGCCGGCGCGGCACGGCGCGGTCGCCGAGTTCGCGCTGGCGCTGGCGCAACGCGAGGCCGAGGCCGGCCACGACGTCGTCTTGCTGTGCGACTCGCTGACCGCGCTGGCGCGCGCCGACAACCTGGCGCTGGCCCCCACCGGTCGGCTGCTCTGCGCCGGCTGCGACGCCGCCGCGGTGCAGCGCGGCAAGCGCCTGTTCGCGGCCGCACGCGCGCTCGAAGGCGGCGGCACGCTGACCGTGCTGGCGACCGCAGTCGCCGGCCCGACGGCCACCGATGCCGCGATCCTCGAGCCGTTCCGCCACCGCGGCAACGCCGAGGCCGCGTTCGTGGCCGCGGCGACGCCCGGCGACGCGGAGCTCGACCCGCTGGCCACCTTCACGCGCAGCGAGGACCTGGTGCTGCCGCCGGCCGCGCTCGCGGTCTACCGGCAGCAGCGCGCCGAACTGGCCGCGCTGCCGGCCACCGCGCGGGCCGCCGCGGTCGCGCGCTGGCTGGCTCAGCCGGGCAGGTAACGCTGCACGTCGGCGGTGCCGGCGCGGTGGCCGAGCAGGCCCTTGCCGAGCCCACGCAGCTTCGCCCACGCGGCGCGCGGTCCGGCCGGCAGCGTCAGCGGCCACAGCAGCACGTCGAACAGCAGCAGCGCCGCCCAGCCCGCAACGGTGCCGCGGCGCCGCAGGTAGCGCACGGCGTTGTTCGCCATCAGGAACTTGCGCAGCGGCGAACGGCCGCCGCCCGACGACTTGCCGGCGTCGTGCACGACCCGGACCCACGGCAGCCAGACGATCCGGCCGCCGCGTTCGCGCAGCCGGTCGCAGATGTCGACGTCCTCCCAGTACATGAAGTAGCGGTCGTCGAAACCGCCGATCGCCATCGCCGCGTCGGTGCGCAGCAGCACGCAGGCGCCCGGCAGGAACGGCACCGCCTCGGGGCCGTGTTCGCGCGGCCGCGGCGGCCGACCGTGCCGGCACAGGCGCAGCGCGTTGGGGCCGAACGCCAGTTCACCGCCTTCGGCCCAGACGGTGCCGTCGGGATGCAGCACGGTCGGCCCGACCGCGACGACGCGCGGGTCGTGGTCCAGCACCAGGACCAGCGGCTGCAGGAAGTCCGGCGGCAGGCGCAGGTCGTTGTTGAGCACCAGCGTGTAGGCGAGCCCACGCTGCGCGGCCCAGCGCAGCCCGTGGTTCATGCCGCCGGTGAAGCCGAGGTTGTCGGGCAGCGCCGCGAACACGACCTCGTGCCGCGGGTGCGCGGCGGCGAGGCCCACGATGCCCTCGCGCAGCGCGGCGGCCGACCCGTCGCCGGAGCCGTTGTCGATCACCAGCACGCACAGCGGCACGTCGACGACCAGCAGGTCGGCGAGGCACTGCAGCGTCAGCTGCGGCTTGCGCCAGTTCAGCAGCAGCGCCGCCGTGCGCGCGCGCGCGGCGGGCTCGGCGGCGCGGTCAGCCACACAGCCTCCGCACCAGCCGCCAGTAGCCGGCGAAGAAGCGGTCCAGCGAGCGCCGCAGCGCCCCGCGCGCGCCGCCCTCGGCGAGGCCGGGGTTCAGCGTCATCGGCAGCGCCACCAGCAGGTCGCGGTCCGGCACGGTGCGGCCGCGCTGCGCCGGCCCGCGCGCGCGCACCGCGGTCGGCAACAGGCACAGCAGCTGCCATTTGCCGCGCAGCCAGTCGCGCACGTGGCCGCGCTGCCAGCCGAACAGCGCGTAGACGACGCCGTAGAGCAGCTGCGCCGGCACGGTCAGCAGCAGCGTGCGCCAGCGCATGCAGGTGATCAGCACGTACCAGCGGTTCTTGCTGTGCAGGTAGGTGCGGCGGCCCGGGTAGACCGCGGCTTCGCCGCGCACCGACAGGCCCGCGGTGCCGGCCTGGTGCGTGCACAACGCCCGCGCGCACAGCCGGATCGTGTGGCCGCGCATGCGCAGCTTGTACGAGAACTCGTTGTCCTCGTAGAGGATGAACAGGTGCTCGTCGAAGCCGCCGACCGCCCGGTAGACGCTCTTCCTGGTCAGGAAGCACAGTGCGATCGCGGCGCCGATCGGTCCGTCGGGCACGTCGGCCTCGGCCAGCGGCCGGTACCAGTTGCGCAGCACCAGCGTGCCGAGGAAGTGCAGGTGGCCGCCGTCGTAGTGCACGACGCGCGGGTCGTCGCCGCACAGCGAACGTGCCTGCACCATCGCGCACTGCGGGTCGCGCGCCAGTTCGTCGACCAGCGCCTGCAGGGCGCCCGCATGCAGCACGACGTCGTTGTCGAGCAGGAGGCACAGTTCGTCGCGCGCGGCGGCGACGCCGACGTTGCGCGCGTGGCACGGACCGGCGTTGCGGCCGGTGTCGATCACGCGCACCTGCGGGAAGCGCGCCGCGACCAGTTCGCGCGAGCCGTCGTCGCTGTGGTTGTCGACGACCAGAACCTCGGACGGGGGCGGCACCTGGCCCAGCAGGGCCTCGAGGCACGCCGGCAGGTAGTCCCTGCCGTTCCAGTTCACGACGATCGCGCTGACCACGAGCGCGGCGATGCTAGCGGGCGTGTTGCCGCGGGCTACCGCGATGTTGGCCCCGGCGGCGTGCGGGCAGCGCCGCGCACGGTGCAGATAAACGGGTGGCCGTCGGGTCCGACGGCCACCCTTCCCTTGCACATCTCTCTCGGCGCCACGCCGACCGCGGGACGAGTCTCGCGGTCGGGCGGCGAAAGACCTCGCGGACGCTCGGCCTTGGGCGGCAAGGCGCCGTTTCCCGCCGCGGCGGCCAACGCATTCCGCGAATTTTCCGCCGCCAGCGGCGACGCGGGCGCCCTAACGGCGACCGTACGCACTCACCGCAGCGGCGGCTCGAAGTCGGGGTGCCGGCACACCTGCCGGTGGCGCAGGCAGTAGGGCAGGTTCGCCAGCGCCGCCAGCGTCGCCTTGGCGACCACCCACCAGCCCCACTTCACCGACCGGATGTTCTCGAACAGGCCGATCGTGCCGACCGCGTCGGCGACCTCGCCGCCGGCACCGGCCTGCTTGCCGCCGCGCCGCTGCCTCAGGAACGCGAACGGGAAGCCGACTACCTGCGACCACGGCAGGTACTTGAACGCGTAGAGCCAGAAGTTGCGGACGTGGTAGTAGAGGCTGCGCTTGCCGTGCCGCATGCCGAACGGCGCTTTGTGGAACACCTCGATCGTCGGCACCATCTTGACCCGGTAGCCGAGGTTCAGGAGCCGCGTCGTCAGGTCGCGCTCGTTGCCGAAGATGAAGAAGCGGATGTCGTACCAGCCCGCCTGCCGCAGCAAGGCGGCGCGCGCCATCGACCCGCAGCCGCGGAACGTCGGCAGCCAGCGCTCGGTGTTGACCGCCGGCGAGTCGAGGTACCACTGCGGCATCTCGGGCTCGCGCACCTTCGGCGACAGGATCGCGGTGGTCGCCGGCTCCTGCGCGAACTTCGCCACCATCTGCTCGACGAACGTCGGCGGCAGCACGACGTCGTCGTCGAGGATGCCGACCAGTTCGCCGCGCGCGCTGGCGAAGCCGAGGTTGAACGTCTCGCAGGCGCCGTAGCCGCTGTGCGGCATGCGGATCAGGTGCACGTGCGGGAACTCGGCCAGCACCATCTCCGGCGTGCCGTCGGTGCTGGCGTTGTCGACGACGACGACCTCGTCGGCCGGCACCGTCTGTGCTCCGATCGCGCGCAGGTTGTCGCGCAGGTCGGCCTTGCGGTTCCAGACCGAGATCACCAGCGACACCGTCGGCCGCGTCACGCTTCGTCCCTCGTCAGCAGGCCGTGCAGTTCGGTCGCGAGCCGCTGCGCGCGCGGCAGCTCGGCCGGCCGCAGGTCGGCGAACATCTCGCCGTACAGCACGCCGGCGATGTCGAGGTTGACCGTGGCGGCACGGTCGCGGTGTTCGCTCATGCCGGGCAGGTCGACGTAGACGTTCTGCGAGGCGTAGGCCTGCAGCGCGCGGTACTTGGCCGGATACGCGTCGGTGGTGTCGAACAGCACGCCGCCCGGCACGACGTGGTTGACGCCGAACAAGAGGCACCGGCAATCGGCCGGCAGCGCCCCGGCGGCGGCCGCGGTCGCGGCGGCGATCGCGCGGTGGTCGCGGTGCGCCTCGCCGAACCAGAACGAGTACAGCGTGCGCGGCTGCACCGCGGCGAACGTCGCGCGGATCCGTTCGGTCAGCGCCGGCAGCTGTTCGGGCAGTTCGCCGTCGGGCAGGCCCCAGTGCGCCGGCGCGCCGACGCCGAGCCGCGCCAGCGCCTCGGTGCCCTCGCGGCGCCGCACCGCGCAGATGTCGTGTTCGCGCGCCGCCGGATCGCCCTTGGCGCCGTCGGTCGCGTGCACGACCGTGACCGCGTGGCCGCGCCGCGCGTGGAACGCCAGCATCGCGCCGGCGCCGATGACTTCGTCGTCGGGATGCGCGGCCAGCACCAGCACGGGTCCCTGCAGCGGGTCGCGCGGCAACAGCGGCGTGAAGCGGTGGTTCATGCGCGGGCGAGTCGACGGTAGAGCTCGAGGTGATGCCGCGCCGACGCGGCGATCGTCGGCAGCGTGGCCGGAATCGCCGCGCGCAGCGCGTCGAGCCGGTCGCGGCAGGTTACCAGCCCGCGCAGCACCGGCGCCAAGTCGCCGAGCGGCGTCACGGCGACGCCCCCGTGGCCGCGGCGCTCGGCCAGCGCGCCAGCGTCCGACACCACGGCCGGCACGCCGTGCGCGAGCGCCTCGTCGACGACGAGGCCGTAGGTCTCCTGGCACTTCGACGGGAACACCGCGAGGTGCAGATCGCGCGCCGGGTGCCGGTCGCCGTCGCCGTAGCGGCCGCGCAGCACCAGCCCGGTGCCGTTGCGCGCGGCGAGGTCGCGGATGCCGGCCGCGAACGCCGCGTCGTGGAACGGCCCGGCCAGATGCAGTTCGACCGGCAGCCCGGCCACCGCCGCGACGAGCTCGCGCACGCCCTTCTCGGCGACCAGCCCGCCGAACGTGCCGATGCGCAGCCGTTCGCCGGCGGCCGGTGGCACCGCGCGCTCGGCGGCCGGCACCGTCCGCAACAGACCGTGCGGGATCACCTCGATCGGGCGGCCGTACGGCGCGCAGTCGCGCACCCAGCGCGCCGCGGTGGCGCTCGGCGCCGTCGCCACAGCGACCTGCGCGAGGTCGGCGCTGATCGCCGCGTCGCGCGCGCGCAGCCCGACCGCGACCGTCGCCGGATCGGTCTGCAGCGCGTCGTTGACGCAGGTCACGCACGCGGTGCGGTCGGTGCCGGTCGGACAGGCGACGCCACCGGCCGGCAGCCGGAAGAACCGCGCACAGGTCACCCACAGGTCGTGGAACGTCATCACGACCGGCATGCCGAGCTGCGCCGCGAGTGCCACGACGCCGGTGCCGAGCGACGCCAGCGAGTGCACGTGCACCAGGTCCGGTGCCTCGCGGGCCAGCAGCTGGCCGAGCAGGCCCAGCAGGCGCGGCCGCACGAAGCCGTGCCGGTCGTACTCGTCCGGCTGCTTGAACAGCCGGTGCACTGGCACGCCCTGCCAGCGTTCCTGCCGCACGTCGTCGGGCCCGGCAGCGGCGCTGCCGCGCGGCACGTCGCTGCCCGACAGCACGGTGATGCCCGTGCCGAGGCCCTGCAGCTCGCGCGCCAGCGCCGTGACCACCTGCTCGGTGCCGCCGACGGCTTCCGGCGGGTGGTTCGCGGTGACGAAGCAGACCTTCACGACGAACGCAGCTCCGCTATGGCCTGCTGCAGGTGCGCGCGTTCGGCGGCGCGGCGGCCGGGATCGTGCCGGTTGCGCCGACCGATGCGCAGCCATTCCTCGTGGATGCGCAGCCGCACGCAGAACCGGACCCAGGCCGCGCCGAGCCGGCCGTAGTGCTTGCGGTAGTAGGCGAGCCGGTTCTTGTGCCAGATCACCAGCATGCGCGCGAAGTTCTTCGTGCTGGCGCCGCGATGGTGCAGCACCTCGGCATCGGCGAGATAGTGGATCCGGCGCCCGGCGCGCCACAGCCGCAGGCACAGGTCGACGTCGTTGTAGAACAGCGCCAGCTGCTCGTCGAAACCGCCGAACGCGCGCCACTCGTCGCTTCGCATCACGAAGCACGCGCCCGGCGGCTGGTCGACGTCGCGCGACGTCAGGTGGTCGAAGTCGCGCATCAGGTAGCGGGCCTGCACGCGCGATCCCGGCCACCAGGTCCCCCACCAGGAGTCGAAGCACAGCGCGGTCGCGAGCGTCGGGAACCGCTGGCAGGCGCGCTGCACGCTGCCGTCCGGATCGACGAGCCGCGGCGCCACCGCGCCGTACGCCGCATTCGCCTGCAGGAAGTCGACCAGCCGGTCGAGCGCGCCCGGGCGCACCTCGGTGTCGCTGTTCAGCGTGCAGACGAACGCGCCGGTCGCGACCGCGACGCCCTGGTTGTTGCCGGCCGCGTAGAGCCGGTTCTCCGCGTTGCGCAGCAGGTGCACCTGCGGGAACGCCGCGGCGATCGCGTCGGCCGAACCGTCGGCGCTGCCGTTGTCGACGACGACGACCTCGCGCGGGTGCCGCGGCGTCTCGGCGTACAGCGCGCGCAGGCAGGCCAGCGTCAGGTCCTTCGTGTTCCAGCTCAGCACGACGACCGACAGCACCGGCGCGGTCACGGCTTGCCTCCGGCGACCTCGCCGGCCGGCGCCGGCCGCGGCGGTGCCGGCGGCGGCGTGCCGAGGTGCGACAGGCAGCGGTAGCGCCAGCGCCCCAGCGACTCGAAGCGGCCAGAGCTCAGGTCGAACGCCTCGAAGTAGTAGGTCGTGCTGGCGAAGTTGGTCCACATCGCGTCGCTGGGCGTCCAGCGATCGCCGCTGCCGAAGAACCCGCCGCTCAGGTAGCCGCGCGCGTCGAGCGACAGCAGCAGCAGGAAGCGCTCGCAGTGGCGCGGCAGCTGGATGCACGGCCGTTCGACGCGATCGCCGAGGTCGACGGTCGGTCCGTGCGGCGGCAGCTTCTTCCAGCGCTGCAGAGCCGGATGGCGCAAGAGCCAGCGCGACAGGCGCAGCGTCCACGTGCCGAGCCGGCCGTACCACTTGCGGTAGTAGAGCTCGCGGCTCGTGTCGTGGCGCGAGGTCATCGTCGCGACGTCGCTCATGCCCGAGCGGTTCACGAGGTGGATGAAGTGCGCGCCGGGCACCTGCACGACGCGCCGGCCGGTCTTGCGGATCGTCAGCGACAGGTCGGTGTCCTCGTAGTAGAGCGGGTAGCGCTCGTCGAAGCGGCCGACCTGCGCGAAGAACGCGCGATCGATCAGGAACAGGCAGCCCGACATCATCGGCAGCGAACGCGGCTGCGGGTCGGTCCAGACCCGCACCCAGGACCGTGCCAGGCGCCGCGCGTAGCCGACGCTGAGCCGGCGCGAGAACTCGCCGAGCGTGGTCATCGCTATGTCCCACAGCGTCGGCAGCGTGTTCGGCGGCAGATGGCCCTCGAGCCCCGGATCCCAGAAACCCTTCGGCACCGCGCAGCCGGCGGTCGGGTCGTTCTCGAGGTGCCGCAGCAGCGCGTCGATCAGGCCGGGTGGGAAGATCACGTCCGGGTTGCTGACCAGGATCCAGCGGCCGCGGCTGTGGCCGAACGCGACGTTCATGCCCTTGCTGTAGCCGCCGTTCTCGCCGTGCAGCACCAGCCGGCCGGCGGCCGGATCGCCCTGCTGCTCGGCGAGCTGGCGCAGCTCGGCCTCGACCGCGGCGATCTGGTCGGCCGGGCGGTGCGGCGACAGGTTGTCGACGACGATGCACTCGAACGGCATCGGCGAACCGTCGGCGCGCCGCGGCGGGTGCCGGCGCAGCGAAGCGATCGCGGCCGCACACTCGCGCCACGTGTTGTAGTTGACGATCAGGACGGACAGCTCGGCCATGGCGCGCCTACCGAGGATCGGCGAACCACGCCCCCGCGGCCAAGCCGGACGCGACCGTTCGTCGCTGCCGCGGTGGCTGCGGTGGCATCGGCGCCACCGCGCGCCGGCCGGCGTTCACGGCGCCTTCGGTGCGAGTCGCCGCACCAGCTTGGCGCCGAGGATCATCTCCCGTTCCCGGTCCTGGCCGTCGGCGGACCAGTCCTCGTCGCGCGGGTCGTCCGACCGGCCGAGGTCCTTGACCTTCTGCTGCTCGACTGCGTAGCGGATCGGCCAGCCGGTCGCCGGCGAGCCCTCGTCGACCATCACCTCGGCGCGCAGCCGGTAGCGGCCGGGCCGGTTCAGACCGAGCTGCCGCTCGCGCCAGCGCGACTGCCAGCGGCCGAGCCCGCGGTCGCACGCCGTCATGTCGGCCGTGAAACCGTCGTGGGTCGCGACGAACACGAGGCCGTCGTAGCACTCACCGAGCCGCATCGGTGCGGTCCGCATCTCGCTCCAGTCGGTGACCGTGCCGCAGGCCGCGAACACGAACGCGAGAGGCAGGAGGCGCACGGCGGACTTCATGGCGGGCGGCCAGTATACCGACGGCGTGCCCGCCCCGCCGCCGTTCCTGTTCGACCTCGACGGCACGCTCGCCGACACGCTCGCGGACCTGACCGCGAGCACCAACCACGTGCGCGCGCGCCGCGATCTGCCGCCGCTCGACGCCGCGGCGGTGCGGTCGTTCGTCGGCGACGGCGCCCGCGCGCTGCTGCGCCGCGCGCTCGCGCCGGTGCTGCCGGCCGACACCGCAGCCGCCGAAGCCGATCTCGACGCCGCGTTCGCCGACTACTGCGCGCACCACGATCGGCAGTGCACGGTGCACGCGCGGCCGTTCCCCGGCGTGCGCGCGCACCTCGAACAGCTCGCCGCGCGCGGCCACCGGCTCGCGGTCGTCACCAACAAGCCTTCGCGCTTCGCGGTGCCGATCGTGCGCCACCTGCGGCTCGACGACCTGCTGCCGGTCGTGGTCGGCGGCGACACGCTGGCCGAGAAGAAGCCGGCGCCGGCGCCGCTGTGGTTCGCGCTCGAACGCCTCGGCGCGCCGCGCACGGCCGGCACGATGGTCGGCGACGGCCTGCCCGACCTGCGCGCCGCGCGCGCCGCCGGCCTCGGCGCGATCGCGTGCCTGTTCGGCTACGGCGATCCGGCGGCGCTGCGCCGCGAAGGTGCCGACGCCTACTGGCGCGCGTTCGGCGTGCCTGCGGACCAGCACGGCTGAGCCGCGCGGCTCAGCGGAACAGCCGCACGAACGCTTGCGCCAGCGGCTCGGCGAACGCGCCGCGGTGCAGCTGCGCCAGGATCCGCAGCGCGTCGTAGACGCCGACGCGCGGTTCCTGCTGCGAGTAGATCTCCTCGAACTGGTCGCACAGGCCGACGATCTGCGCCAGCTCCGGGATCCGGCGGCCGGTCAGCTGCCCCGGATAACCCGAGCCGTCGATGCGCTCGTGGTGCGAGCGCGCGGCCTCGACGATCGCCGCCGGCAGGCCCAGCGTCCGCAGGTACTCGGCGCCGCGCACCGCGTGTTCGGGATCGTGGTCGAGCGCCTCGTGGCCGACCTTGCCGACGTCGTGCAGCAGGCCCGCGAGGCCGGCCTGCAGCAGCGTGCCGGCATCGGCGCCGAGCGCGCGCGCGAGCCCCAGCGACAGGAAGCTGGTGCCGAGGCTGTGCGTCGCGAGGCCGTGGCTCGCGCCCATGACGCGGCGCACGGCACGGAAGCCCTGGCTCTCGCGCAGCAACAGGCCGCTGGTCGCCATCATGACCTTCTGCGCGCGCTGCAGCACCGCCTGGTCCGGCATCGCGGCCAGCACGTCGTCGGCGACGCGCACCGCGACGCCGTGCAGCACGTCGGCGCGGCGTTCGAGCGGCATCGAGCGGTCGAGCAGCACCCGGTCGATGACCTTCTCGACGCGCGCGAAGTACGCATCGCGGTCGACGTCGCGGATGTAGAGGTTGTGCACGCCCTCGGCGACGAGGCGCCCGATGTGGCCGTCGTCGACCACCGACGCGGACGGCCGGTAGAGCACCCAGACGTTGTCGGCGGTGCGCAGATAGAGCGGGAACGGCACCTGCTCGCGCCCGGCCAGCCCTTCCAACGGCACCGCCGTGTAGGTCGCCGGAGTCGTCGGGCTCGGGGCAGCGGTCGCCATCGGCCGATCGCATCGGCGCCTCCGCCGCGGCGGCTTGACGGCGGCGCGGAACCGCCCATGCCGCCCGGCTTCGGGCGGCCCGCGGATCAGTCGAACTTCCGCTTGCGGATCTTCTGGATCAGCTTGCTCGACGAGTGCGCCTTCTTGTCCCCGACGAAGACGGCCTTGATGTCGTGCTTCTTCAGCGTGTCCTTCTCGGGCAGCGTCTTCAGCGTGTAGTCGGTGCCCTTCGCGTAGAGGTTCGGGCGCAGCTGCTCGAGCAGCAGATCGGCGGTGCCCTCCTCGAACACGGTCACGTAGTCGACGAACGACAGCGCGGCCAGCACCTCGAGCCGTTCCTCGGCCTCGACGACCGGATGGCCCTTGCCCTTCAGCGCTTCGGCCGACTTGTCGCTGTTGATCGCGACGACCAGCACGTCGCCGCGCGAACGGGCGTCTTCGAGGCAGCGCGTGTGGCCGACGTGCAGCAGGTCGAACACGCCGTTGGTGACGACGACGACCTTGCCGCTGGCTCGGAGTCCGGACAGGATCGCAGCGAGGCTGCGCCGGTCGGTGACGATCTTGTCCTTGGATCGCTGGCGGCGCGGAACGACGACCAAAGTTGTGCCTCCGAAGGGTCGCTGGGAGCTGGGTGACGGCGGAAGGATGCCACGCGGAGGTTGCGACGGCAACGAGAGTTCCAGCGGTTCGTGCGAGTGCATCCGCCGTCGGTCGCCGCAGCGAACCACGGCCCATGGCCGCCGCCGCACCCGGTTCCTCTCGCCCGCTGGCGGTCGCCGGCGCCTCGGGCTACGTCGGTGGCCGACTGGTGCGACGCCTGCTGCAGCGCGGCCACGCGGTGCGCTGCCTCGTGCGCGACGCGCGCAAGCTCGCCGACCGCCGCTTCGACAGCGGCGTGCCGACGCCGACCGTCGTCGAGTGCGACGGCAGCGACCAAGCGGCACTGACCGCGGCGCTGCGCGGCGTCGAAGTCGCCTACTACCTGATCCACAGCATGGCGACCGCCGGCCCGGACTTCGCGGCGCGCGACCACACGCTGGCGCACACGTTCGGCGCGGCGGCGGCGGCGGCCGGCGTGCGGCGCATCGTCTACCTCGGCGGCCTCGGCGAACTCGGCCCCGGCCTCAGCGCGCACCTGCGCTCGCGGCGCGAGGTCGAGACCTGCCTGGCCGCGGCCGGCGTGCCGGTGACGACGTTCCGCGCCGCGATGCTGGTCGGTTCGGGCTCGGCGTCGTTCGAGATCCTGCGCTACCTCGCCGAACGGCTGCCGATCATGGTCACGCCGCGCTGGGTCGCCACCGAGTCGCAGCCGATCGCGATCGAAAACGTGCTGCACTACCTCGTGGCCTGCCTCGACGAACCGCGCACGATCGGTCGGTCGTTCGACATCGGCGGCCCCGACGTGCTCAGCTACCGCACGCTGCTGCAGCAGACCGCGCAGGCGCTCGGGCTCGGCCGGCGCTGGATCCTGCCGGTGCCGGTGCTGACGCCGGCGCTGAGTTCGTTCTGGGTGCACCTGGTGACGCCGGTGTCGCACCGGATCGCGCGGCCGCTGGCCGAGGGCCTGCGCAACCGCATGGTCGCGCGCGAACACGACGCCGCCGCGCTGATGCCGCAGCGGCTGCTGCCGATGGCCGAGGCGATCGCCCGCGCGCTGCAGGACCGGCCCGAGACCGCGTGGCACGATGCCGGCGTCGTGCCGGGCGACCCGGACTGGGCCGGCGGCAAGGTGTTCGTCGACGCGCGGTCGATGCCGATCGCGGCGCCGGCGGCGGCGGTGTTCGCGGTCGTGCAGGGCCTCGGCGGCGACCGCGGCTGGCTCGCCGGCGACTGGCTGTGGCGGCTGCGCGGCGCGCTCGACAAGCTGGTCGGCGGCCCCGGCTCCCGGCGCGGCCGCCGCGACCCCGACACGCTGCGCTACGGTGACGCACTCGACTTCTGGCGCGTGCTCGAGGTCGACCCGCCGCGGCGGCTGCGGCTCGTCGCCGAGATGCGGTTGCCGGGCACGGCGACGCTCGAGTTCGAAGTCCACGACCGCGGCGCCGACGCCTGCGAGCTGGTGCAGACCGCGCGGTTCCGGCCGCGCGGGTTGTTCGGCCTGGGCTACTGGTACTCGGTGCTGCCGCTGCACGCGTACGTGTTCGCCGGCATGCTGCGCGGCATCCGCCGCCGCGCCGAACTCAGCCGCTCACCGGCAGCGCCAGCAGGCGGCGGCACTCCGGCAGCAACCACTCGAAGCGGGTGAACGGCTCGGCGCCCACGTCGACCCAGCGCACCCGACCGTCGCCGTCGAGCAGCACCGTGCCGTGCAGCGGCAGTGCCTCGAAGTCGTCGTGGCAGCCGAACGCGCGGAACGCGGCCAGCGCCGGATCGGCCAGCAGCGGGAACGGGAAACGCGCGGTGCCGAGCGCCGCCAGCTGCTCCTGCGCCTCGGCCAGCGGCTGGTTGCCGATCGCCAACACGTCGATGCCGGCGGCCGCGAACGGCGCCGCGTGCGGGGCCAGCGCTTCGAGCTGCTGCACGCAATGCAGGCAGCCGAAGCCGAGGTAGAACACCAGCAGCGTCGGCCGGCCGCGCTGTGCCGCGAGCGAACGCCGGCCGCCGTCGACACCGGGCAGGTCGAACGCCGGCGCCGCGAACGGCTGCCAGAACAGCGGGCCGAGCGACGGCAGCGGCGGCCGTTCGCCGAAGTCGGCCGGCAGCGTGTCGGCGGCGGGCGCCAGCGTCGCGGCACCGTCGAGGCACGCCGGCGCTGCGGCCGGCCGGTCGGCCGCGGCGGTGAGCACCTGCGCCTCGAGCGGCGATCGCGGCGCCGCGGCCGATGCCGCCGACACGCCGAGCGCCGCCAGTTCCTGGCGCAGGTCGCGTGCCCGCTGCGGGTCGTGCGCCGGATCACGCGCCAGCGCCGCGTCGTGCGCCAGCACGAGCCGCGCGACGGTCGGCAGCCGGTGCGGCCGTTCGGCGACCTCGCGCTCGAGCACTTCGATCGCGCGCCCGGGCTCGCCGGCCGCGAGCAGCGCGTCGGCGAGCAGCGCCTTCGGCAGACCCTCGACGGCCTCGAGTTCGCGCACCGCCGCCGCCGCGTCGCCGGTCGCCAGCAGCCGTTCGCCGCGCAGCTCGCGCTGCAGGTCGAACACCGCGCGGACCGGGTCGCTGGCCGACCGCGCCGCCTCGGCAACCGCCTCGCGCACCTTGCCGGCGTCGGCCGGCGTGGCCAACGCCGCGTCCTCGGCCGCATCGACCGCGGCCGCGCGCGCGGCCCGCGCCGTTCGCAGCAGTTCCGCGGCCTCGGCGACGAAGCGGTCGCCGGCTTCGATCTGGCCGAGGCGGAAGTGCGCGCGGCCCAGCAGCGCCACGCGCGGCAGTTCGGCGGCGACCGCAGTCGTCCGGTCGAGCCAGCCCGCCGCGGCCAGGTCGAGCGCCGCCTGCCACGCCCGCAGGTCCTCGCAGGCCGACTGGAACCGTTGCCGCGCGTAGACCGCGATCGACGACTCGTCGCCGTCCAGTTCGCCGCACGGGTTGTGGCGCGGGTGCCGCGGGATCGCGGCGAGGTTCTGCGCGACCGCGAGCGCGGCCTCGAGCTGGCCGCGGTGCGTGAGGCTGCGGCACAGCCACTCCTGGTTGTGGCCGTAGTTGTGGATCCGGAACGGCAGCTCGTGGGCCCGCGCGAGCTGGTCGTGGTCGACGCGGGCGCTGGCCTCCTGCTGCCAGGCGGCCTCGGCATGGCGGTGCAGCTTCGCGTAGATGTGGCCTGCCATGTGCCACTGGTGCGCGATCGCCGGGGCGCTGGCGCCGACCAGCGCCGCCGACCGCAGCGCGCGCCCGGCCTCGCGCTGGTCCCACAGGTGCACGCGGTAGTGGTGTGCCGGGTGCAGCGGCGCGCGCTGGAACACCTGGTCGAGCAGCGCGTCGACCGCCGCGTGCGAACCGATCGGGATGCCCTGCCCCCAGTCGTAGTTGAGCCAGATCTGCAGCGCGAGCAGCGCCTTCGCCTCGATGTCGTCGGGGTCGTCGGCGACCAGTGTCTCGAGGTCCTCGATCAGGCGCAGCGCCAGCGGCCGTTCGTCGCGCACCGCGTTGTTCGCGACCAGCGCCGCGACCGCGGCGGCGGCGCGGGCGGCATCGCCCGAGCGCAGTTCGTCGCGCGCGGCCTGGTCGACGCGGTAGTAGTTCGCCCACGCGTCGATCCACAGCTGTTCGCGGCGCGGCACGGTGGCGCTGCGGCGCACGGCCTCGGCGATCAGGCCGGCAGCGCGCGGCTTGTGCTCGACGTTCGCCATCGCCATGCCCCAGTAGGCCATCGCGGTGTCGGGCTGCAGCGCCGCGACCTGGCGGAAGCTGCGTTCGGCCTCGTGGTACCAGAAGCCGTGCAGCTGCACGAGCCCCTGGTCGAACAGGCGCTGCGCCTCGGTGGACAGCCCGGCGACCGGCAGGTGCACGCAGTCGCCGAGGCCGGCCATCGGCACAGCGGCGCGGCGCGGGCCGTCGTCGAACAGCGACCCGTGGCGCGAGTGGCCCGGCGCCTCGCCGCGCTGCGCGAGCACGGCCGCGGCCAGCAGGAAGCAACCGGAGATGGTGCGCAGCATCGGCGCGATGCTAGTCGATCGCGCAACCGCTGCGCTGCTGCAGGTGCGCGACCAGGTCGTCGGGCGCATCGGTGCCGAGCCGCACGACGCCGCGGTCGGTCGCGACCTCGACGCAGTCGCGCCCCCACAGGTTGAACGTCCAACCGCGGCCCGGAAACCAGTGGATGCCGAGCCCGTCGAACAGCGACGTGCGCGTGCGCCGCGCGCGGCGCACCCGGTCGTAGCGCACGCTGGTGCCGCCCCACGGCAGCGGCCCGAAGCGCACGCGCAGCGCGCCGTCGGTCTCGGTGAACGACAGCCGCGAGAACATCGCCGCGAACAGCGCCGCGATCACCGCCATCGCGAGGCACAAGGTGCGGATCACGCGGTCGTCGGTCACCGCGAGGCCGGCGAGACAGCCGCCGGCTGCGACGGCGAACGCGACCCCGAGCGGGCTCGTCTGCGTGTGCTGGTAACGACTCATCGGGCCGGCGCTCTCCGCCGTGGGCGCGCGAGCGTATCGTGCCGCCATGCGCCGAGCCGCCCTGTGCTGCCTGTTCCTGTCGTTGTCGGACCTGATCGCGCAGGCGCCCGAGGCGCCGGCGCGGCTCGCGCTGCCGGCGCCGGCGGCGCCGCTGCCGACGGCCGAGTTCCGCGCCCGACGCGAGGCGCTGGCGCGCCGCATCGCCGCAGTCGCGGCACCGGCCGTCGTGCTGGTGCGCGGCGCCGGCAAGTCGGCCGGCATGGCACCGTTCGGCCAGGACCAGGACTTCTTCTACCTGGCCGGCGTCGGCGAACCGGACCTCGCGCTGCTGCTCGAGGTCACCGCCGACGGCACGCTGGCGCGCGACGAACTGCTGGTGCCGCCGTTCTCGCGCTTCCAGGCGACCTGGAACGGTGACTTCCTGGCGCCCGGCGAAGCCGCGGCCGCCCGCACCGGCTTCACCACGGTCGGCAACGTGCGGTCGCTCAGGCGGCGGCTCGACGAACTGCTGGCGCCGCGCGACGGCAAGCGGCCGACGCTGTTCGTGCCGACGGCACCGGCGGCGCCGATCGGCGGCACACCGGGCACCGCCGACGAAGCCGCCAAGGCGATCGCCGAGGACCGGCTCGACGGCCGCGCCAGCCGCGAGCGCGCGCTGGTCGACCAGCTGACGGCCACGTTCGGCGAGCTGCGCGTCGAGAGCCTCGAGCCGCTGGTGCACGCGATGCGGCCGCGCAAGTCGCCGGCCGAACTCGAGCTGGTGCGCGCCGCGACGAACGCCGCCTGCGAGGGCATCGCCGAGGCGATGCGCGCCGCCGCGCCGGGCCGCTACGAGTTCCAGCTGGCGGCGGTCGCGCGCTACGTGTTCGCGCTGCGCGGCGCCGGCCCCGACGCGTACGCGGCGATCGTCGGCGCCGGCCCGAACGGCTGCATCCTGCACTACAACGCGTGCTCGCGGCAGCTGCAGCAGGACGACCTGATCGTGATGGACTACGCGCCGACCGTGCAGGGCTACTGCAGCGACGTCACGCGCACGTTCCCGGCGTCGGGCACGTTCTCGCCCGAGCAGCGCCGGCTCGTGCAGGACGTGTACGAGATCCAGCAGGCGCTGATCGCCGAGGTCAAGCCGGGCGCCAGCATCCGCGCGCTGTACGCGAAGTGCGCCGCGATGCTGGTCGAACGCGGCTACCGCAACGACCACGGCTGCACGCACCACGTCGGCCTCGCCGTGCACGACCCGTCGGTCGACGTGCTCGAAGCCGGCATGGTCGTCACGGTCGAACCGGGCGCGTACCTGCGCGACCGCGGCATGGGCTGCCGCATCGAGGACACCGTGCTGGTCACCGAGGACGGCCACGAGGTGTTGTCCGGCCACCTGCCGTCGACCCCGGACGCGATCGAGGCGCTGATGCGCGAACGGTCGGTCGTCGACGTGCCGGCCGGACTCCACCGCTGAGCCCGCGCGGCGGCGGCGGTAGCATCGCGGCATGGGCCTGACACCCGTTCTGGAATGCTCCAGGTCGACGTCGCGACGCCGATCGTGGTCGAGGCAGGCCAGTTCGACGCGCAGGGCCGCGCCAGCCGCGGCTGGTTCGTGCCGGCGCTGCCGGCGTCGATCGGCCAGCCGTTCTGCTGGCAGACCTGGCACGGCACGCCGCTCGGCCTCGGCAACCTCGAACTCACCACGCTGCGACCGAACTGAGCGCCGCGGCCGATGACCCGCTCCGACCGTCGACCGCTGCTGCTCGGCGCCGGGCTGGTGCTCGCGCTGGTCGCGCTGCTGCTGGCGGTGGCACCGTGGAGCCGCACCACGCCGCCGCGGCCGCTGCCGCCGGCGACCGCACCGGCAACCGCAGCCGGCGACCCGGCCGGCGCCGCGGCGGGCAGAGCCGCGGCAGCCACACCGATCGCGCCGGCCGTGCCGACCCGCGAGGCGGTGCCGGCCAGCACTCCGGCGACCGACGAGCCAGGCCCGGGCGAACTGTTCGTCTACGTGCAGCGCGGCTCCGAACCGCTCGCCTCGGCGCGCGTGCGCGTCTGGCGCGTGGGCGCGGTGCGGCTGCAGGACCAGGGCCACGACGGTAGACCGCCCGAACGCGAAGCCATGACCGGGGCCGACGGACGGGCCGCGTTCGCAGACCTCGCCGGCGGCGACGTCGCGGTGCGCGCCGACCATGGCGACCAGTGGCGCATCACGACGGCCTACGTCGCCGGCTCCGGTTCCAACGTGCAGCCGCGCGCCGTGTACCTGCACTTCGGCACCGGTTCGATCCGCGGCCGCCACGTCGGCGACGACGGCGCGCCGGTCGCCGGCTGGGGCGTCTACCTGGCCGGCATCGGCCCGGACGGCAGCGGTTGCCGCACCACGACCGCCACAGACGGCAGCTACGCGTTCGAGGCCGTAGGCCCGGGCCGCTACCACGTGCAGCTCGAGCAGCGTGGGCCGTGGGCCACCGGCCGCGAACGCATGCTGACGCTCGACGACGGCGAGCACGCGCGCTGCGACTTCGGCCCCACCGGGCCGCGCGGCACGCTGCAGGGCCGCATCGTCGACGGCCACGGCACGGTCGTGCCCGGCGCCCGCTTCGTGCACCTGGTGCACGCCGAACACGACGACGAGCACCGGCTGCGGACCGCCGAGGACGGCACGTTCGCGGCGCAGCTGCCGCCGGGCCGATGGCTCGCGTTCGCCGACGCGCCGCGACCCGGCCAGCAGCCCGTCGCGTCGGTCCAGCTGGCGGCGTTCGCGCAGTGCGACGTGCCGTGGCCGGGCATCCGCCTGCTCGGCCACGTGGTCGTCCCGAACGGCGTCGAGCCGCCGAGCGACGACGAACTGCGCCGCTCGACGATGCTGGCGGGCCCGGACGGCGTCACGACGCCGGACCTCGTGTTCGCGCACGACGGCCACCGCTGGCTGCAGTGGCTCGGACTCGAACCGGGCAGCTACGTGCTGCGTGTGCAGGGCCAGTTGCAGTTCGCCGATGCCCCGCGCGACGGCATCCAGGTGTCGCTGTCGCCGACCGCGCGCTGCACCACGATCGAGCTCGTGCTGGCGCCGTGGTAGCGGTTTCGCTCAACCGGGACGGCCGTTCGGCCGATGCCACCGGGGCCATGGAGAAGCGCGACGCGTTCTTCCTGTTGCTGGTGCTGGGCGGCGGCGGCTACGCCGCCTACACGCACTGGGACGTGATCGCCGAGAAGCTCAGCTTCGCCGACCTGAGCCCGGCGCGGCTGAAGGCGATCGACCTCGCCAAGGACTCGAGCGACCTCGGCCAGGGCTTCACGAACTGGCAGTACCTGCAGACCCGCGCCCGCCGCGGCGAGATCACGCTGCAGGGCGAACCGTGGAGCGCCGAGCCGATCGCCGGTGAGGTCTACCGCGTGCTGGTGCGGTGGCACGAGGTCGAAGCCGACGAGACGATGATCGCGTCGTTCCGCGTCGACATCGCCAACCGCACGGTCGCGGTCGACGACGCGCTGGCGTCGCCGCGCTGAGCGCGTTTCACTCGACCGCGAGCCGCGCGCGCTGCTGCCACTCCGGTGGCTGCCCGATCAAACCCTGCACGTCTTCTTCGAGGACCAGCGGCAGGTCGGTGCGCGGCAGCACGAAGAACCCGAACGGAGTGGCGCGCTTGCCGCCGCCGTCGCCGTCGACCCCCGCGGTCTGGTAGTGCTTGTGATCGAAGCGGATCCGACGCTGCTCCGGCGTGTCGTCGATGGCCTCGACGGCGAACCCGGCGCTGTTCCAGGTGGTGCCGCCGAAGATCGCCACCACTTCGAAGCCGGCGAAGTCGACCTCGGGCACGCCGGCGCGGTTGTAGAACCAGCCGTAGTCGCCCTGGGGCGCCGGTTCGCCGCGGTGCGCGAGCCAGACTCGCGCCAGGTCCGCAGCCGAACGCAGCCGGTGGTAGCCGGACTCGGTGACGGCGCTGCGGGCGCCGCTCAGCGCCACGGCCGGCACGATCGGCGCGGCACCGGCCCGCTGCGGCTGCTGCGGCGCGAACGACGCGAGACACAGCAGGGAAAACGACCACCACCACGCCTTGCGCATCGACGGTTCCTCGGTTCGGGGAACTCGGAGTCTAGCGCGCCCCGCGCGCGCTGGCTCAGCCGCCCGACCGCTTGATCTTCTCGATCACGTTGGTCGTCGAGCGCCCCGCCACCAGCGGCACCAGCACCACCTGGCCACCGTGCGCCTCGACCCACTCGCGGCCGACCACCCCCTTGTCGCGCCAGTCCTCGCCCTTGCACAGCACGTGCGGCGTCACCGCTTCGATCAGCGCCTTCGGCGTGTCGTCGTCGAACGGCACCACGTAGTCGACGGCCTGCAGCGCACCGAGCACGGCGGCGCGGTCGTCGAGGCCGTTGATCGGCCGGTCGGGGGCCTTCTGCTGCCGGCGCACGCTGGCATCGGTGTTGATGCCGACCATCAGCGCGTCGCCGTACGAACGTGCCTTGGCCAGGTAGTCGCAGTGGCCGGCGTGCAGGATGTCGAAGCAGCCGTTCGTGAACACGAGCCGCCGCCCCTCGGCGCGCAACTGGCTCGCCACCTCGATCGCGGCTTCGCGCGACAGCAGCTTGCCGCTCGGTCCGCCGGGCGTCTCGCCGAGCCGCGCCAGCACTTCGCGGCGCGACGGTGCCCAGGTGCCGAGCTTGCCGACCGTGATGCCGGCGGCGTGGTTGGCGAGCCGCAGGCTGTCTTCGAGCGGCACGCCGCAGGCGCGGCAGTAGGTCAGCGCGGCGACCACGGTGTCGCCGGCGCCGGTCACGTCGAACACCGCGCGCGCCTCGGTCGGGATGATGCGGTGGCTGCCGTCTTCCTTCTCGAAGAAGATGCCGTCCTTGCCGAGCGTGATCACGGCGGTCTTGATGCCGGTGATCTCGCGCAGCCGCTGCGCGGCGCGGTGCAGGTCCTCGGTGGCGCGGATCGTGATGCCGGTCGCGGCCTCGGCCTCCTCGCGGTTGGGCGTCAGCAGGTCGACGCCGCGGTAGATCGAGTAGTCCTTGCCCTTCGGGTCGACCACGGTGACGCCGCCCTGCGACTTCGCGGCGGCGATCGCGGCCGCGATCACGCGCGCCGTCAGCACGCCCTTGCCGTAGTCGGACAACAGCACGCTCTTCCACGGGAACGGCCGCTGCTCGAGCAGCGCCAGCATCGCGGCCTCGGCCGCACCCGACACTGCGGCGCGGCTCTCTTCGTCGACGCGCAGCACCTGCAGCGTCTTGGCGACGTAGCGGGTCTTGCGCGTCGTCGGCCGCGACGGATCGTCGACCAGCGCCTGCGTGTCGATGTCGGCGTCGCGCAGCAGCGCGCGCAACCGCGCCCCGGCCTCGTCGGCGCCGACGACGCCGAGCACCGACGCCGACGCCCCGAGCGCGCGCAGGTTGGCGGCCACGTTGCAGGCGCCGCCGAGCAGGTAGCGCTCGTGGTCGAACTCGAACACCAGCACCGGCGCCTCCGGCGAGACCCGGTTGGCCTTGCCGTCGACGTAGCGATCGAGGATCAGGTCGCCGACCACCAGCACCCGCGACGGCGGCAGCGCCTCGAGCACGTCGGCGAGCCGGCGGTTCTCGGACGAGGTGGCCATCAGCGGGGCTCCGACAGGCAGCCGCGCGCCTCGGCGGTGCACAGGATCGCCTGGTGCAGCAGCGGCAGCACGATCTCGTGCATCGCGATCACCGAACGGCCTTCCTTCGGCGGCCGCTGCACGACGTTGGTCACCGCGCGGTAGTGCGAGATCATGTCGAAGTTGCAGGTCAGGAAGTCGCTGCCGAGCTGGCCGCGGTTGCGCGCGATCGACACGGCTTTCAGGAACACCTCGGGCATGATCACGGCCGAACCGATGTTGCACCAGACGCCGTGTTCGAGCCGCCCGACGCTGTCGGCCAGCACCCAGAAGTCCCGCTGCGTCGCGGCGCCGAGCGCGGCCCCGTCGAGCTTCGGGTCCATGTGCGTGATGTCGCAACCGAACGCGACGTGCACGGTCGCCGGGATCGCGAGCCGCGCCGCCTCGGCGAACACCGACAGGTGGCGGTACGGCAGGTCCGCGTCGCGGATCGTGCGGCCGATCGCGAGGCCGAGGCCTTCGCCCTGCTGCTGCGCGCGCACCGCGGCGCCGTTCAGCGCGTCGAGCGTCTCGCGCCAGAAGCCGAACGAGCCGTCCGGCAGGTTCTCGGCCACGTCCTCGCTGGTCGCGCCCTGGTAGGCGGTCTCCCAGTCGTGGATCGCCGACGCGCCGTTGGTCGCGACGTGCGTGATGAAGCCGCGCCGCATCAGGTCGATCAGCAGCGGCGACAGGCCGACCTTCAGCACGTGCGCGCCGAGCGACACGCCGACCTGGCGGCCCTGCTGGTGCGCGCGCACGATCGCGTCGACGACCCGCTTCAGCGACTTGCTGCCGTAGATGTCCGGCAGCGCCTCGAACCAGCGCAGGAAGCCGTCGACCGGCGGCAGCACCTGCGCGAAGTCCTCCTTGCGCACGAGGTTCTTGCGCTCGGCGAGCGGGCGGATGCGCAGCGCGCGCGGCGGTTCGGGCGGCTTCGGAGTCGGGTCGGCCATCGGCGTCGGCATCGTGCAAGAACGCCGTGCACAGGTCCAGCTTCGGGCGCCGCTCGCCGGTGGTCGCCGCCGCACCGGCGGCGGCACTGCGCCGGCGATGCGAGCCGGTCGTCAGTCGTGTGCGCGGCGCAGCCGGTCCGGCAGTTCGGCCAGCACCGCGCGCTTCTCGGCGTCACCCAGCAGCGGCCAGGCCTGGATCTCGGCGGTCGTGCGGCCACAGCCCTGGCACTGCCGCCGCGCCGCGTCGAGCAGGCAGACCCGGATGCACGGCGACAGCGGCGGTGGCTGCGTCGCGCGGGGCCGTTCGCGGTCGTTCACCGCAGACTCCGGCGCGCGGCGTCGACCAGCGGGAACGCACCTTCCTTCTGCAGCAGCGCGACCAGCATGTCCTGGCTGGTCTGGCGCGCGAACTCGACCTCGCCGTCGGTCACGCCGACCAGCTGGAACAGGTCGACGCGACCCGACGCCAGTTCGAACGACGCGGCCGTGTGCGGCGGCGTCTCCACCAGGAGCCAGCGGATCGCGCTGTCGAACGCCGGCGTGATCGAGCCGCCGAGCGGCACGCGGTTGCCGTACTCGAGCAGCTCGGCGCCCTCGTAGCTGCCGACCGCGACCAGCAGTTCGTAGGCCATCAGGTTGTGCAGCAGCGGCACGGCCCAGTCGGCCGCGGCCGGCGTCTCGAGCAGCAGTTCGAAACCGAGCCCCGAGAAGCCCGACGGGTCCCGGCCCGGGCGCTCGAGGTTCCACGGGTTGCTGAGGCCCGACGTCACGTAGACCCAGTGCGCGCGCGTGCCGTGCGGCGGGCAGGCGAACACGCCGTGGTTGCGCCAGCCGGGATGCGGCTCCTTGCCGAACCGCTCGAACACCTGCTCGGCCGCGTAGACGCCGGCGCCGAGGTCGCCGAACAGCGACCGGTACACACGATCCTCACGATCGCTCCAGGTGCCTTCGAACCACTGCGCGAACTCGGCGTCGGTCATCGGGCCGCGCAGGCTACCACGGCCGCGCGGCCCGCACGCGCGCCTTTGCCGGCAGCGGCTCCGGCAGGGGGTCGTCCCACGCCAGCACGTGCAGCGCGCTGCGGTCCACGGCCACGGCCAGCCGCTGCTGCCGCGCCCCGGCCAGTCGGTCGACCGGGCCGACCGGCAGCCGATGCACGACCGCGCCGTCGAGCGTGCGCACGACCAGACCGTCGTACGCGACCAGCAGCCAGGTGTCGGACAGCGGCACGCAGCCGTGCCACAGCACACCGGGCACCGGCACGATCCTGCCCGCGCGGGCGACGAAGGCGTTGGCAGAGGAGTCGCTGCCGAGGCACCCGCCGCCCGGCAGCGACACGACCTCGTGGTAACCGGGCGTGCGGATCGAGTCCCAGTGCCCGGCGTCGCGCGGCACCGCGCGCACGACGTCCGGCTCGCTGCAGCAATCGAACGGACCGCCGCTGCCGACCCACAGGGTGCCGCCGTCCAGCGACCACGCCATCGAGCCGTGCGCGAACTCGAACTCGCGGCAGCGGCCGGTGTCGAGGTCCAGCAGCGCGACCCACGGCCGCGTGCCGTCGAACCAGCCGCGCAGCGCCAGCAGACTGCCGGAGCCGGTGCTGGCGCCGTAGACGCGGAGCTGCTGGCCCGGCCGTTCCGGCAGCCGGATCGACTGCACCAGCTCGCGGCGCGGCGCATGCCAGCGCTGCACGTCGTGGTCCGTCACCAGCAGTACGTCGCCGCCGGCACCACTGGCGGCCACCGCGCGCACCGCATCGGCGGCGACCGGCAGCACCACCGCCGCCGACCCGTCGAGCGGCACGACCAGCACCTCGCCGCCGCGCACCAGCACGGCGCGCCGGCCGTCGCTGGTCAGCGCCAGCGCACGGCAGTCCACCGGCACCGCGGCGCCGGCCGGATCGCCGCCGCTGGGCAACGGCACGGTGGCGACCAGGCGCACCGGCACCGGCGGCTGGGCCGGCAGCATGGGCGCGGCGAGGCAGGCGAGACCGAAGCCGACGGCGAGCGTGCGCATGGCCGCTGCGAGGCAACGGCCGTACCCGCGGCGCGCCAGCCGCGCCGCGCCGGACCGGGGCGAGCAGCGTCACCACCGCGGAACGACTGCGCGCTGGCGCCGGCCGAGCGGCACCGCCAGACTCACCGCGATGCGGCGGCACGAACGCGCGGCGCGCATCCAGGCGATCCTCGACGAGCACGTGCCGGACCCGGCGATCCCGCTCGACCACCGCGATCCGTTCACGCTGCTGGTCGCGGTCGTGCTGTCGGCGCAGTGCACCGACGCCCGCGTCAACCAGGTCACGCCGGCGCTGTTCGCCGAGGCATCGACGCCGCAGCAACTCGCGGCGCTGTCGGTGCCGCGCATCCGCCACCACATCCGCTCGTGCGGGCTCGCGCCGCAGAAGGCCAAGGCGCTGCGCGCGCTGGCCGAACAGCTGGTCACCGCGCACGGCGGCCGGGTGCCACGCGATGCGGCGGCGCTGGAAGCGCTGCCGGGCGTCGGCCACAAGACCGCGAGTGTCGTGCTGGCGCAGGCGTTCGGCGTGCCGACGTTCCCGGTCGACACCCACATCCACCGGCTCGCGTGGCGCTGGGGCCTCAGTTCCGGCCGCAGCGTCGCACAGACCGAACGCGACCTCGTGCGCACGTTCCCGCAGCAACGCTGGAACACGCTGCACCTGCAGTTGATCTGGTTCGGCCGCACGCACTGCCCGGCACTGGGCCACGATCCGGACGCCTGCCCGATCTGCCGCTGGGCGATGAGCGGCGCCCGACGCGCCGCCGATCAGCGCCGGCGCCGCGCCGCACGGCGGGCCCGCGGCGGGCGGCAGTCGGCGGCCGGCCGCGGCGCCGGCCCGAGCGGGAAGTCGTCGTAGACCAGCGGCACGACGTCGTCGAACGTCGACACGTAGTCGATGCGCAGGCCCGCGACCAGCTCCGGCTTCAGCTCGAGCACGTCGGCGCGGTTGGCTTCCGGCAGGATCACGCGCGACAGGCCGAAGTTCTTCGCCGCGAGCACCTTCTCGCGCACGCCGCCGATCGGCAGCACCTCGCCGACGACGGTCAGTTCGCCGGTCATCGCGACGTCCATCGAGGCGCACCGGCCGACGAGACAGCCGAGGAACGCCGAGGCGATCGCGATGCCGGCCGACGGGCCGTCCTTCTTGATCGACCCGGACGGGAAGTGCAGGTGCAGGTCGAGTTCGGCGAGCCGCGGCAGGTCGATGCCGAAGCGCTCGGCGCGGCTCTTCAGGTAGCTGAGCGCCAGCCGCGCCGACTCCGACATCACGTCGCCGAGGCTGCCGGTCAGCTGCAGCGCCCCCTTGCCCTGGCTGGCGACGGCTTCGATGTGCAGCACGTCGCCGCCGACCGGCGTCCAGGCGAGCCCGAGCACGACGCCGGGCTGGCGGCGCCGGCGCCGTTCGTCGGCCTTGAAGCGCGGGCGGCCGAGCAGTTCTTCCATCTCGGCGAAGCTCAGCTTGCCCTTGCCCTTGCCGCCCTCGCCGACGTCGCGCGCGGTCTTGCGGCACAGCCGCTGCACGACCTTGTCGAGGCCGCGGACGCCGGCTTCGCGCGTGTACTCGCCGACGATGCGGCGCCAGACCGTGACCGGCACCGACAGGTGGCGGCCGGTCAGGCCGTGCGCCACGAGCTGCTTGGGCAGCAGGTGGCGGCGCGCGATCTCGACCTTCTCCTCGAGCAGGTAGCCCGGGATCTCGATCACCTCCATGCGGTCGCGCAGCGGCTCGGGGATCTGCGACAGCACGTTCGCGGTGGCGAGGAACATCACCTTCGACAGGTCGAACGGGACGTCGAGATAGTGGTCGAGGAAGGCGTGGTTCTGCTCGGGGTCGAGCACTTCCAGCAGCGCCGAACTCGGGTCGCCGCGGAAGTCGCTGCCGAGCTTGTCGACCTCGTCGAGCAGCAGCACCGGGTTGTTGGTGCCGCAGGCCTTCAGGCCCTGCAGGATGCGGCCCGGCAGCGCGCCGATGTAGGTGCGGCGGTGGCCCTTGATCTCCGCTTCGTCGCGCAGGCCGCCGAGCGAGAAGCGCCAGAACTTGCGGCCCATCGCGCGCGCGATGCTGCGGCCGAGGCTGGTCTTGCCGACGCCCGGTGGCCCGGCGAGGCACAGGATCGAACCCTGGTGGCCGGGCCGCAGCCGGCGCACCGCGAGGAACTCCAGGATGCGGTCCTTGACCTCGTCGAGGCCGTAGTGGTCGTCGGCCAGCACGCGCGCCGCGCGCCCGAGGTCGGTGTCGTCGACGGTCGCGGCCGACCACGGCAGCGCGACCAGCCAGTCGAGGTAGTTGCGGATCACGCCGTACTCGCCCGACTCGACCGGCGTGGTCTGCAGCCGCGTCAGCTCCTCCTTGGCGCGCTGCAGCGGCGCTTCCGGCATGCGCGCCTTCGCGATCGCCTCCTCGAGCCGCTGCACCTCCATCGCGCGCGGATCCTTCTCGTCGCCGAGTTCGCGCCGGATGATCTTCAGCTGCTCGCGCAGGAAGTACTCCTTCTGCGCCTGCTCGGCCTTGTCGCGGATCTCGCGCTGGATCTGCTTGTCGAGCTCGAGCAGCTCGGTCTCGGCCATCGCGAACTGCAGCGCGAGCTCGAGCCGTGTCTCGACGGCCGGTTCGGCGAGCAGCCGCTGGCGGTCGGCGACCTTGCGCACGATGCCGCCGGTGAAGTCGGCCAGCTGGCTCGGATCCTCGACGTTCAGCAGCGCCGTCGCGAAGCCGGTGTCGGCCTGATCCTGGATCTCGGCCAGGTGCCGCAGCTGCTTCTGCAGCAGCCGGAACAACGACTGGCCGCGGGCGCCCTGCGCCGGCACGTCGACGGTCTCCTTGACGCGGGCGACCAGGTGCGGCTTGTCGCGCACGATCTTGACCAGACGCGCGCGCCGCAGGCCCTGCGTCATCGCCGACATGCCGCCGTCCGGCAGCTTCAGCACGCGCAGGATCCGCGTCACGACACCGACTTCGTGCAGGTCGGCGGCCGCCTGCGGTTCCTTCTCCGCGTCGCGCTGCAGCACCAGGAACAGGTGGCCGTTGTGCGCTTCGGCCTTGGCGACGATGTCGCGCGCGGCCTCCGAATCGAGCAGCAGCGGCATCATCAGGTTCGGGAACGGCACCGCCGAACGCAGCGGGAACACGAACATCGTGTCCGGCAGCTGGTCCTGGACCACGACCGAGTTGCCGGCCCCGCCCTCGACCACCAGCGTCGTCGGTCGACCCCCTTCGGTGTCGGCGACCGTGTCGTCGTCGGTCGGCGCCGCACCGTCCGGGCGCTCTTCGGACGCGTCGCGATCGTCGGGGTCGGTGGCGGACATGACCCCGTTTGTAGAGCGCCGCGCGGCGACAAGAAAGGGCGCCGCTCAGGCCCAGCCGCGCGCGCGCTCGACCGCCGTGCGCCAGCGCGCGCGCAGGCGCGCCACCGCCGGTGCGGGCAGCGTTCCGTGCACGACCAGCGGCGTGCCGGGCAGCGCCGGCGCCTGCGCCGGATCGCCGACCACGCCGCTGCCGACCAGGCACATGCGGAACGCGCCGAACGCGGTCGCCTCGAGCAGCGCCGGCCGCACCACCGGCGCACCGAGCAGCGCGGCCTGCACTTCGAGCAGCAGACCGTTCGCGGCCGCGCCGCCGTCGACGCGCAGCGCCACCGGTGCGGCGCCGGGCGGGCGCATCGCGGCCAGCACGTCGTCGACCTGCAGCGCCATCGCCTCGACCGTGGCGCGCGCCAGATGGGCGCGCGAGCTGCCGCGCGACAGGCCGATCACGAGCCCACGCGCCGACGGGTCCCAGTGCGGCGTGCCCAGCCCCGCGAACGCCGGCACGAACACGACGTCGCCGCTGTCGGGCACCGAGCGCGCGAGCGGTTCGAGCTCGGCGGCGCTGCGCACGATGCCGAGCTGGTCGCGCAGCCACTGCACGGCGGCGCCGCAGACCAGCACGCTGCCCTCGTGCGCGTAGGTCGTGGCGCCGAAGAGCCGCCACGCGACGGTCGCCAGCACACCCGGCGCCGGCCGCGGCGGCACCGCGCCGGCGTTCTGCAGCACGAACGCGCCGGTGCCGTAGGTGCACTTCGCGTCGCCGGGCGCGAGGCAGCCGTGCGCGAACAACGCGGCCTGCTGGTCGCCCAGCACGGCGCGGAACGGCAGCCCGCGCTCGCGCCAGACGCCGAAGTCGCCGGCCGAGTCGCGCACTTCGGGCAGGCAGGCGCGCGGCACCGCGAACAGGCGGCACAACTCGTCGTCCCAGCCGCCGGTCCGCAGGTCGAACAGGCTCGTGCGCGACGCGTTGCTGGCGTCGGTCGCGCAGACCGCGCCGCCGGTCAGCGAGTGCAGCAGCCACGTGTCGATCGTGCCGGCGCACAGTTCGCCGCGTTCGGCGGCCGCGCGCGCGCCGGCGACGTGGTCGAGGATCCAGGCGATCTTCGCGGCGCTGAAGTACGGGTCGAGCGACAACCCGGTGCGCTCGCGCACCCGTTCGGCGTGACCGGCCGCCGCCAGCGCCTGCAGCGTCGCCGCCGTGCGACGGTCCTGCCAGACGATTGCGCGGTGGATCGGCCGGCCGGTGCGCCGCTCGAACACGACCGTCGTCTCGCGCTGGTTCGTGATGCCGACCGCCGTGATCGCCGGCTGGCCTGCCGCCGCGAGCGCGGCGTCGACGGCGGCGACCTGGCTGTGCACGATCTCGAGTGGATCGTGTTCGACGAGCCCCGGCGCCGGGAAGTGCTGCGCGAACTCGCGCTGGCCCGTGCCGCGCACGGTGCCGTCGCGGTCGAACACGAGAGCGCGGCTGCTGGTCGTGCCCTGATCGAGAGCGAGGAACATGCGCGCATTCTGCGCGCCGCGCCCGGCCGAAAAAGGTGCGGGCGCATGGCCGCCGCGCTACGTCGCGCGGTTGGCCGGTCGTCGTTCCTGCCTGCCCCAACATTTGGGAACGACGATCGGCCGAATCGGCCATGCGCCCGTGGAAGCAGCGGATGCACGGTCCGCGCAACACACGCGGAAGGTGAGAGCGGCCCTACCTGCCCCAACTAACTGGGCCGGCCCCCCACCAGGGTCCATGCATCCGCGGCGTAGCCGGCCGCCGCGCGAGCGCGGCACCCGGCGACGCCGAATGCGATCACCGTCCGACTTGCGGACGGTCGAGCGATCAGGAAGGAAAAGAACGGCCGGCGGCGCCTTGCCGAGAACGCGCTACCGCGACGACAACACACATACGCGTACGAACGAACCCTCCGGTCGGGGTTCGAGCGACAGACAACCGATGTGGCGCGACGGAATGCCGGACAGGTCGCGTCCCGCGGCCGGCGGCAGCAGACGCGCGAACAGTCCCTGCAGATCGAGGTCGAACAGCCCGGCGACCGCCGCGCCGCCGATGCGCTGCACGGCGCTGCCGACCACCGCATCACGGCGACCGCGGTTGCGGGCCGAACGACGGTAGTCGTCGTGCACGCTGCGCAACGTCGCCGCATCGAACGCGACCAACACGGCATCCTCGACCACGGCGACGCAGATCGGCGGCTGCGGCTCCGGCGACGGTTCGCGGCGCGGCCGCAGCTCGAGCACGTCCGGCCCGCGGCGGTCCTTGGCGGCCACCAGCTGGCCGATGCCGTGCGCTTCCGCCGCGCGCCGCAGATCGACGAACAGGTCGGCGGCGGCAGCCTTGCTGCGCGCGCGCAGCGCGTAGACCGCGGCGACTTCGGCCGCGGCGCCCTCACCACCGTCGCGCAGCAGCAGCTGCACGGTGCCGAGCCCGCCCAGGCGCCCCAGCACGTTGCGGTCGAAGTCGAGGCCGTAGTCCTCGAACGAGTGCCGCAGGTCGTGCAGCACGTGTTCGCCGCGGTGGGTCCGCGACGCCAGCGCCGCGAGGTCGACCGCGACCACGACGCCGCCGAGGTCGGCACCCGGCAGTTCGCTCGCGAGCTGCCGCGCCGGCACGTTCTGCGCGGCCGCGAGCCAGCCGTCGACCGCATCGGCGGCCTCCGGCGCCTCGAACGACAGCAGCATCGTCGCCGCGAACGCGGTCTGGTCCGGCGCCAGCGACAGCATCACGCGGCGCGCGCCGCCGAGCCCCGAGCGATCGAGCAGGGCGCCCGGCACGCCGGCGATCGCCTGCTGCAGACCGGGACCGAGTCGCTGCCAGTCGCCGAACGCGAGCAGCGAGCCCGGCGGCACGGCCAGCCGTTCGCGCATCGCGCGGAAACCGGGGTCCTCGGCGAGCACGCGGCGCGGGCCGGCCGACGTGCGCGGCGCCACCGGCGCCAGCAGCTCCTGCATGCCGAGGTCGTCGTTGCCGACCAGCAGGTCGGAGCCGACGACGGTCAATTCGACCAGTTCGCCGGGCGCGGGAGCTTCGGCACCGGCCGCCGCGAGGCGCCAGGTGGCATGGCCGCCGAGCGAACGGTGCGCCGAGGCCATCGTGCCCTGCTGCAGCCGCGCCTGCAGCCGCTCGGCCTCGGCCGCCGGCAGCTCGACGCGCAGCAACAGCAGCGGCCGGCCGGCGCCGGGCACGATGCCGGTCAGCGCCAGTTCGACCTCGCCGCAGTTGCGCGTCAACATGCCGCGCACGAGGCCCCAGGCGCTGGCCAACGGGCCCTGGTCGCGCGCGACGACCGCATCGAGGCCGGGGTCGGCGATCAGCTGGCGCAGCGGCGCTGCCGCGTCGGCGCCGGCGGCGGCGTCGAGCCGCACGTAGGCGATCGGTGCTTCGACGCAGTCGACCAGGCGGCGAGCCTGAGCCGGCGCTGGCGCCGTCGCCACCGCCAGGGTCACCACCATCGGCCAGATCGTCGCGCACCGCACGCTGGACTAGGGCAACTGCGATGCCGGCCGCAGCAGCCGGCGCACCGGGGTGGCGGTCGACACCCGGCGTGCGGAGGCAGCGCACGTGTGCCGAATCGGCACAGCCGGACGATCCGACCTGACTGGTGCTTTCCGTGGCACGACCACGGGACCCACCTGGCTGACGCCCGGCCGACGTGGCGACCTGCGGCACCCGTTCCACGCAAAGCACCAGTCCGGTCAGGACGGCCGCGGCGGGTCGAGTTTGCTGTAGAGAGTACGACGGCCGATGCCGAGCAGCCGCGCGGCCTCGGCCTTGTTGCCGTTCGCGGCCGCGAGCGCACGGTCGATCGCCCACCGTTCGAGCTGCGCCAGGTCCAGCGTCGCGGGCGGCGGCCCGGCCGGCGCGGCCGGTTCGGCCGGCGACAGCAGGGCCGGCGACAGCGGACCACCGGCGGCGAGCGCCCACAGCCGCTGCAGTTCGTTCTTCAGCTGGCGCACGTTGCCGGGCCACGGCCGGGCCCGCAACGCCGCCGTGAGTTCGGCGGTGACGGCCGGCGGCGGCGCACCGTGTTCGTGCGCGATCGCGGCCAGCACGTGCTCGGCGAGCGGCACCACGTCCTCGATGCGTTCCCGCAGCGGCGGCAGGTGCACGGTCACCACCGCGAGCCGGAAGTAGAGGTCTTCGCGCAGCCGACCGTCGGCGATCGCCTGCCGCGGGTCGCGGTTGGTCGCCGCGACGACGCGCACGTCGAGCGCGAACTCGCGGTCGCCGCCGACCGGCCGTACGCGGCCCGCCTCGAGCGCACGCAGCAGCTTGGCCTGCAGGTCGAGATCCATCTCGGTGACCTCGTCGAGAAACAGCGTGCCGCCGGCCGCCTGCCGCAGCAGTCCCGGCCGGTCGCGCTCGGCGCCGGTGAACGCGCCGCGCGTGTGGCCGAACAGTTCGCTCTCGAGCAGGCCCTCGGCGATCGCGGCGGTGTTGACGGCGACGAACTCGCCGCGGCGCCGCGCCGAAGCCGCGTGCAGCGCACGGGCCGCCAGCTCCTTGCCGGTGCCGCTCTCGCCGGTCAGCAGCACCGGCAGCTCGGTCGCCGCGATGCGGTCGAGCACGTGCAGCACGCGCAGCAGCGCCGGGGAGCTGCCGAGCAGCGTGGGGAACGCGTGCTGCAGCGACTCGCGCGACGGCGGTGCCGGCGCCGCCAACGCCTCGGCCTGTGCCGCGACGGTCGCCTGCAGGGAGCGGTTGTGCTGCGCCAGCACTGCCGCCTGGGCCCGGTTCTCGGCCAGCAGTTCGTGCAGGTGCAGCACGATCGCGCCCTGGTCCGCGAACGCCATCAGCCACGGCAGGTCGCGTTCCGAGAACGCGCCGGCGCGGAACCGGTGGTCGAGGTAGAGGCAGCCGAGGATCCGGTCGCCGACGCGCAGCGGCATGCTGAGCACCGAACGCAGCTGCAGGTCGGCGACGCTCTGCGCCGCGCCGATCGCCTCGGCCTGCGCGTCGTCGCTGAACAGGCCCTCGCCTTGCGTCAGCGCCCGCGCCAGCACCGTGCGCGACACCTTCTGCGCCGCGTTCGCGACCGGTTCGCGGTCGAGGCTGCGCGCGACTTCGACGACGAAGCCGGGCGGGGCCGCGGCGGCGGTGACCAGGAAGCCGCGCTCGGCGCCGAACAACTGCACCGCCTCGTCGACCAGCACGGTCAGCACCTGTTGCCGGCCGGCCGCTGCCGCCAGCTGCCGGTTCAGCGCCAGGATCGCCAGCGTGCGCGCGCGGTCCTCGCTGCGCGCCTCGCCGCGCAAGCGCTGCAGGAAGTCGGTCCAGCGCGGCACGGTCAGAGCCCCGCCGCCCGCAGCGCGCGGCCGACCAGCGCTTCGGCGTGCCGTTCGTGCGGCGCCAGATCGCCGTGTGCCGCCAGCGCCGCGCGCAGCGTCGCCGCCGCGTTCGCCCCGCTGGCGCCGACCAGTGCCCGCGCCGCCAACGCCGCCACGGCCATCGCGGCCGGACAGCCGACGGCGCGCCAGCGCACGGCGGTGATGCACTCGCCGTCGGTGCGCAGCGACAGTTCGACGCGGTCGCCGCAGACCGGATGCTCGGCGGCGCCGCGCCGCACGTCGGCACCGCTCAGCTCACCGGCATGCTCGGCCGCCAGCATGACCTGCTTCAACTGCGGCGACACCATGCCGGCTCACGGCCGGTCGGCGAGCGCGGACACCGCCGCGTCGGGCCGCACCAGCGCTGCCGGCGCCTGCCGGTCGTAGACGGAGAACTCGTCGGCCAGGAAGCGGCAGCCGCCCAGCGCCGCGACCAGCGGCGCGACCAGCAGCAGCGCGGTCCGCCGCCAAAAACGGCACCCGCGCCGCGGCGCGGCGCCCGCAGTCGCTCGGTCAGTCTTCATGCAGGTCGATCTCGTCGGCGAACAGTTCGGCGAAGGTCTCGCGGCGGCGCACCAGCGCCACGCGCTCGCCGTCGACCAGCACTTCCGCCGGCCGGCGGCGGCTGTTGTAGGTCGAGGCCATGCTCGCACCGTACGCGCCTGCGCCCAACACCGCCAGCAGGTCGCCGCGGCGGCACGGCGGCAGCATCCGGCCACGCGCGAGGAAGTCGCCGGTCTCGCAGACCGGGCCGACGACGTCGACCGGCCGCGGCGGCGCCGGGTCGGCAACGACCGGCACGATCGGATGTTCGGCCTGGTAGAGGGCCGGCCGCAGCAGGTCGTTCATCGCCGCATCGACCAGCACGAACGTCGTGCGCGGCTGCTGCTTCTCGCCCAGCACTTCGGTCAGCAACACACCGGCGTCGCCGATCAGGTAGCGGCCGGGCTCGAGCACCGGCGACCAGCCGCGCGCCGCCAGCGCCGGCCGCAGCGCCGCCGCGACCGCGTGCACGTCGAGCGGCGCGCCAGTGCCGTAGGCGATGCCGAAGCCGCCGCCGAGGTCGTAGCAGGTGACGCCATCGCGCCGCACCGGCGCCGCGTCGACGAACGCCAGCACACGCTCGAGCGCCTCGGCGTACGGCGCCACCTCGCGGACCTGGCTGCCGAGGTGCACGTGGTAGCCGCACAGCTCGAGCCACGGCTCGCGCGCGATCGCTTCGACGACGGCGCCGGCCGCGCCGAGGTCGACGCCGAACTTGGTGTCGGTGCTGGCCGTGCGGATGTAGGCGTGGCCGCCGGCGGCGACACCCGGGTTCAGGCGCAACGCGACACGCACGCGGCGCCGCGCCGCGGCGGCAGCCCCCGCCAGCAGCGGCAGTTCGGCCGGCGTCTCGACGACGAAGAACAGGATGCCCGCCGCGACCGCGGCCTCGATCTCCCACGCCTGCTTGGCGACGCCGGCGAACACCGCGCGCGCGGTCGGCAGGCCCGCCGCCTGCAGCCGCCGCAGCTCGCCGCCGCTGACCAGGTCGAAGCCGGTGCCGAGCGCGTGCAGCCGCCGCAGCAGCGTCAGGTTCGGGTTCGCCTTGACCGCGTAGCAGATCTGCGCGTCGGCACCGAACGCGGCGCGCAGCACCGCGAACCGTTCCGCGAGCGCAGCCTGGCTGTAGACGTAGAGCGGCGTGCCGAAGCGCCGCGCCAGTTCGCGCAGGGGCACCGCTTCGCACCAGACCTCACCGTGCCGCAGGTGGAACGCGCTGGTGCCAGCGCCGGGGCACGGAGTCCGCGCGTCGGGCATGCGCGGCATCGTGCCGGCACCGACGCCGCATCGCCAGCGGCGACACGGCCAGCGCCGCCGGGGCCGCGTCAGACGTCGAGCCGTTCCTTCAGCTTGGCCAGCACGCGGCCGTGGATCTGGCAGATGCGCGACGGCGACAGCCGGAGCCGGCGCGCGACCTGCTTGCCGTTCAGGCCTTCGAGGTAGTGCAGCTGCAGCACGCGCCACTCGACGCGGTCGAGGCTGCTGCGGATCAGCTCGAGCAGCTCACGGCGCGTCAGCGCCTCGATCGGCGACTCGACGCCCTCGTCGGCCAGCGATTCGCAGCGCTCCTCGTCGGGATCGCCCTCGTCACCGCGCACGATGCGCCACATCGACGGCTCGCAGCGGCGCAGCAGCGCCGCCTCGGAGATGCCGAGCGCGGCCGCCAGCTCACTGTCGGTCGGCTCGCGCTCGAGTTCCATGCGCAGCCGCGCGCGGGCCTCGTTGCGCTCGCGCAGCCGGCGCCGCAGCAGCCGCGGCACGAAGTCGAGGTGGCGCAGTTCGTCCAGCATCGCGCCGCGCACGCGGATCCGCATGAACGGCTGGAAGTGCTCGCAGCGCTCGGGCTCGTAGCTGGCGATCGCCTGCATCAGGCCCCACATGCCGGCGTGCACGAGGTCCTGGGCGTCGACGCTGCGCGGCAGGCGCAGCGCCAGGCCGTGCGCCATCGACTCGACGACGCCGCGGTGGCGCTCCACCACGCGGTCGCGCAGCGCCGGCGAACCACGCAGCCGGTAGCGCCGCAGCAAGTCCTCGGTCGACTCGTCGGCCGACGCTTGCGCGTGCAGCCGCGCCGGCGCGCGACTGGCTGCGTCCTCGGCGACGCCGTCCTCGCCGGCACCGGCTGCGCCGCGCCCGCGGCGAACCGTTGCCCCAACGGAGTTGCTCACCATGTGCCACCCACCCACATCAGGACCACCAACGTCGGTCGCGTTCGATGCACGGCGCGACGCGCGCGACGCCGAGCGTCGCCGGCGGCGCGGTCTCGCGACCACCACCACCTCGTGTCACGCATGCCGAAGGAACGAACGACGCGCGAAGGCTAGCACACCGCGTGCGAGTCGTGCAACCACACGCAACGTACTTCTGATCGCGTCGTCACGCGTCGACCGGCGTCACTCGCAGTCGCAGTCGCGCGAGCACCGCGCGTTCCGCCGCACGCATGCGCACACGATCACGCGGTCGCACGTCGTCGAAGCCGGTCACGTGCAGGATGCCGTGCACGATGTAGAGCGCGAGTTCGGCGCGCAGCGTGTGGCCGTGTGCGCGCGCGGTGCGGCGCGCGGTCTCGCGGCTGACGACGAGCTCGGCGCCACCGTCGAGCGCGAACGAGATCACGTCGGTCGGCGACGGATCGCCGAGGAAACGTGCGTGCAGTTCGCCGATCTCCGCGTCGTCGGTGATCAGCAGCGACACGTGCAGCCCGGGCTGCCCGACGTGGCGCAGCACCGCGCGCACGACGCGCCGCACGAACGCCGGGTCGGTGCGCGGCCGGCACCGGTCGACGAGTTCGAACCGCCCCGCGCGCGCGGCCCGCTTCATCGCCGCGGCTGCTTGCCGACGTCCTCGCCGTAGGCGGTGACGATGCGGCTCACGACCGCGTGCCGCACGACGTCGCTGGCGTCCAGGCGCACCATGCCGATCCCGTCGACACCGCCCAACTTGCGCACGGCGTCGGCGAGCCCCGACGTGACGTTGCCGGGCAGGTCGACCTGCGACGGGTCGCCGGTCACGACCATGCGCGAGCCCTCGCCCAGGCGGGTCAGGAACATCAGCATCTGCGGCACGGTCGTGTTCTGCGCCTCGTCGAGGATCACGAACGCGCGGTTCAGCGTGCGGCCGCGCATGTAGGCCAGCGGGCAGACCTCGACCGAGTCGCTCTCGAGCCAGCGCGCGCGCGTGCGGGCGTCCAGCAGGTCCTGCAGGGCGTCGTACATCGGCCGCAGGTACGGGTCGATCTTGGCCTGGAAGTCGCCGGGCAGGAAGCCGAGCTTCTCGCCGGCCTCGACCGCGGGCCGCACCAGCACGATGCGGCGCACGGTGCCGCGCTTCATCGCCTCGATCGCCTTGGCGACCGCGAGGTAGGTCTTGCCGGTGCCCGCCGGGCCGACCGCGAAGACCACGTCGTGCTGCTCCATGCTGTCGAGGTAGACCTGCTGGCCACCGGTGCGGGGCCGCACGGCGCCGGGCATCGGCGTCCGCACACCGCGTTCGGCGGCCAACTGGTCCCCCATCGGCTCCTGGTCGAGCGTCGCACGCAACCGCGCGGCGACGTCCTGCACCGACAGGCGGCGGCCGGCGCGCATCGTCGCCAGGCAGTCCTCGAGCACCTGCTGCACGACGTGCACGTGGGCCGCGTCGCCGAGCAGCCGCAAGCTGCCGTCGCGCGCCAGCACGCTGACGCCGTGCAGTTCGCGGACCAGGCGGGCGTTGCTGTCCAGTGGGCCGAGCAGCGTCCGCGCTTCGTCGGTCGACTGCACCGGGATCTGGATGTCGGCGTCGGTCATCGGGCCGTGCGGCGTGGGAATCCTGGCGGGCCGCGGCGGTCGGCGCAAGCCGAGGGCCGTGAAGAAACACGGCCGACCGTCGGCCCGGCGGCGGGGCTCACGTCCACCACACCAGCACCGGGAACCAGGCGCAGAACGAGAACAGCAGGCTGTCGACCAGGTCCAGGATGCCGCCGTGCGCGGGCAGCAGGTTCGACGAGTCCTTGGCGTTGCAGCGCCGCTTCAGCAGCGACTCGATCAGGTCACCGGCCTGCGTCGTGAAGTTCAGCGCCACGCCGGCCAGCAGCGCGGCCCACAGCGGCAGCACGACCTCGGGCTCGATCAACGCGCCGCGTGTGAACACGGCGATCGCCACCGATGCAGCGAGGCTGCCGAGCGCACCTTCGACGGTCTTGCCGGGACTGATGTGCGGGATCAGCTTGTGGCGGCCGAACAGGCGGCCGACGCAGTAGCCGCCGATGTCGCCGCCCTTGCAGACCAGCACGACGTAGAGCACCGACGGCAGGTGGCGGAAGCACGTGCCGATCGCCAGGTACATCGGCCAGGCACAGAACACCAGGCCGAGCAGCGTCGCGCCCTGCAGTTCGAGGCCGGTCTTCATGTCCTGCTGGCGCAGCGAACGCACGGCCAGCGGGAAGGCCAGCGCCATCGTGCCGGCCACCAGCGGGTACAACTCGCGATCGATCGCCGACCAGCCGAACAGGAACGCGCTCGCCAGCAGCAGCGCGCTCCACGCCACCAGCGTCTTGCGCGCGACGGCGAAGCCGGCCCGGCGCAGCAGCCAGCCGTATTCCCAGGCCGCGCCGATGCCGAGCAGGCCGAGCACCACCGCCGACAGCGTGCCGCGCACGAGCCCGAGTGAGCCGGACAGGTCGAGCCAGTAGACCAGGCCGACGACCGCCAGCATCGTCGGCGCGAGCACGGCGCGGGTCCGGAGATCGCGGTCGGCCACGGCTCAGAGCACCTTGCCGAACTTGCGCACGCGGTTGCCGTAGTCGCGGAACGCCGCCCGCAGGTGTTCGGCGCCGAACTCGGGCCAGCACGCGTCGCAGACGTGGATCTCGGCGTAGCTGACCTGCCACAACAGGAAGTTGCTGATGCGGCGTTCGCCGGCGGTGCGGATCAGCAGGTCGGGGTCCGGCAGCGACGGCTGGTACAACGCACCGTGGATCGCCGCCTCGTCGATCGCGTCGGGACGCAGTTCGCCCGCGGCGACGCGCCGCGCCAGCGCGCGCACGGCGTCGACCAGTTCTTGCCGGCCGCCGTAGCTGATCGCCAGGCACAGCACCATGCCGTCGTTGCCGGCCGTCACCGCGATCGTCTCGTCGAGCAGCGCCAGCACCGCCGGCGCGAGCCGGTCGCGGCGCCCGGCGTGCACGAGCCGCACGCGGTTCTGCATCAGCGTCGGCCGTTCCTCGATCAGGAACCGCTGCAGCAGCTTGAACAGCAGGTCGATCTCGCGCCTGGGCCGCTGCCAGTTCTCCTCCGAGAACGCGTACAGCGTCAGCGCCTCGACGCCGAGCCGCGCACACTCGGTCACCGTCGTGCGCACCGCGTCGATGCCGCGTTCGTGGCCGCGGATCCGTTCGAGGCCGGCGCGTTTGGCCCAGCGGCCGTTGCCGTCCATGATCACCGCGACGCTGCGCGGCACCACGAGGTCCCCGGCATCGCGGCCGGCGCTCACCGCAGCACGACCTGGTTGCGCCCCGGACCGACCGAAATCGTGCGGATCGGCAGGCCGGTCAGCCGTTCGATCGCCTGCACGTAGTTGCGCGCGTTCGCCGGCAGGTCCTCGAACCGGCGCACTTCGCTGACGTCGACGTCGAAGCCCGGCAGGTCCTCGAACTCGGGCACGGCGCGGTCGAGGTCGAACGCCGGCAGGTCGGTCGTACGCGTGCCGTCGGGCAGCCGGTAGGCGACCGCGAGCCGCAGCGGCGCGAAGCCGCGCAGCACGTCGAGGTTGGTCAGCACCAGTTCGCTGGCGCCCGACACCGCGCCCGAATAGCGCACCGCGACCGTGTCGAACCAGCCGCAGCGGCGCGGCCGACCGGTGGTCGACCCGTACTCCTTGCCGGCGGCGCGCAGGCGCTCGCCGGTCTCGTTGTTCAGTTCGGTCGGGAACGGCCCCTCGCCGACGCGAGTCGCGTAGGCCTTGGCGATGCCGACCACGCGCATCACGTGCGGCGGCAGGCCGGTGCCGCTGAACGCGCCGCCGGTGCTGGCGTGCGAACTGGTCACGAACGGGTAGGTGCCGTGCTCGAGGTCCAGCAGGCAGCCCTGGGCGCCCTCGAGCAGCACGCGCTTGCCGTCGGCGAACGCGCGGCGCAGCACGCCGCCGGTGTCGACGATGCCCGCGCGCAGCTTGGCGCCGGCCGCCAGCAGCTGCTCGACCACCGCGTCGACCTGCAGCGGTTCGAGGCCGACCGGTTCGAACCAGGCGTTCTTCTGTTCGGCGATCACCTGCACGCCGCGGCGCAGCCGCGCCTCGTCGAGCAGGTCGCCGAGGCGCAGGCCGATGCGGCTGCAGCGGTCGGCGTAGGCCGGACCGATGCCGCGGCCGGTGGTGCCGATGCGGCCGCCGCTGCGCACGCTCTCGGCCCAGTGGTCCTGCCGGCGGTGCGCTTCGAGGATCACGTGGGCACGTTCGCTGAGCAGCAGGTTGCGGCCGAGTTCGACCGCGATGCCACGGCCGCGCAGCGACTCGATCTCGCCGCACAGGTGGACCGGATCGACGACCACGCCGTTGCCGATCACGTTGCGGGTGTGCGTGTGCACGATGCCGGACGGCACCAGGTGCAGCACCAGCTTGCCCGACGGCAGGATCAGCGTGTGGCCGGCGTTGTGGCCGCCGCCGTAGCGGACGACGAAGTCGGCCTCGGCAGCGAGGTAGTCGATGACTTTGCCCTTGCCTTCGTCACCCCAGAGGATGCCAACGACACAGGTGGTGGGCATGGAATCGGCGCCGGTGGAAAAAGCCCGGGAGCATACCGCCTTGGCGGCCCGCGTCACGCGTCCGTTCCGGCGGCGTGCCCCCGTTCGACGACAGAGCGGACGGAGCACACGCCATGCACACCGACGAACGCGATCGCCTGGCCGCACTCGAGCTGCTGCACAGCTTCGGCGAACAGGTCCTGCCCGGCGCACTGCGGCGCATCGCCGCCTGGAAGCAGCTCGCCCGCGCCGAGCTGCCCGAACTGACGCGCGACCTGCTGCAGGAGCTGGCGGTCGACTGCCTGATGCACCCACGCGAGGTCGTCGCGCTGACCGATGCCGGGCGTTACGAGCGCTGGATCCGGCTGGCGGAACGCTGGATCTACCGCTTCTACGTGCGCCCGCGCGTGCCGCCGGCGCGGCCGGCCGGACAGCCGTCGGCGTCGCTGCCGGAGGTGGCGACCACGGTGTTGCCGGAGCTGCCGTCGCACTGGATCCGGCTCGGCAACGGCCGCACCAACCTGACCGCCAGCGCGGTGCGCGACGGCCGGTCGCTGCCGAGCCTGCAGCGCGAACTCGAGCGGCTGCTGCGGCACGTCGGCGGCGGCGCCGAGCACGACGCGTTCTGGCGCGCCCGCCTCGCCGAAGCGCTGACCGGCCTCGCCGCCGACCTGCTGCGGCAACGCGGTGCCGTGCACCTGCTGCCCGAACGCCGCGCACGGCCCGACCCCGGTCGCCGTCTGCAGCGCATCCGCGTGCTCGGCCGGCGCTTCCACGTGCGGCGCGCGACGATCGACGCGCGGCGCGTGGTGCGGCACTGGCACCGAGCCGGGGCCCTCGACGCGGCCGATGCGCCGCTCGGTCTGCTGCGCGACGCCGTGCGCGTGTGGCCGCGATCGTCGGTCGCGTGGCTCTGGCTCGGCGAGGCACACTGCGCCCGCTCCGAGTTCGCGGCCACGCTGCGCGCGGTGCGCGCCCACCGGCGCCTGCTGGCACCGCAGCCGGGCCGCGCCGTGCTGCTGCGCGCGCGGGTGCTCGAGGCGCGTGGCCGGCTGGCGGCGGCGCTGGCGCTGCTGGCGCGAGCCGCCCGACGGTGGCCGCACGAAGCACGGCTGCGGCGCGCGTTGGCCGCCGTCAGCGGCTGAGTTCGTTGCGCAGCGCCGCCGCGAGTTCGCGTTCGGCCGCGGCATCGCCGCGCGGCGCGGTCCACGCCGGCAGCCCGACCAGCGGCTGCCGGATCCGGCGCAGCTCGACGACGATCGCGAGTTCGTCGGCGTCGTCGCGGAACACCGTCGCGCGCCGTTCGGCGGCTTCGCCGGGGACGGCGCCCCACACGGTCTGCAACCGGAACGTCGCGGCATCGTCGACCACCAGCGCGCCGTACCGCTGCAGCAGCAGCGCACGGCAGGCCACGAACGCCTCGGCCGGCGCGGCGCCGCCGAGTTCGAGCGGACACGCGGCGTAGCGCGCGGAGGCGCAGGCGGCGGCGAACGCGGCGGCGGCCAAGACGAACGCGAGCCTGCGCCCGTCAGCCGCGGCCATGGCCACCCCCACCCGGCGTCGCGACCACCAGCACGTCGCCGGGGCGCAGGTCGCACGCGGTCTTGGCCGGCAGCCGGCGCCGCGAGCCGCCGCGCCGCAGCCACAGCGCACCGGAGCGGCCCGCCGCGCCGCCGGCCGCTCCCGGCGGCGCGCTCGCGTGGCGCTCGCCGAGAAACGTCGCGCGCAACGGCACCAGCGGTGCAATCGCCTTCTCGATGCCGTCGCCGCCGCGGCGCGCACCACGGCCGCCGCTGCCGCGGCGCACGGACAGCGCGGCGACGCGCACCGGGTACCGGTGCTCGAACTCCTCGATCGGCGTGTTGCGCGTGTTCGTCATGTGGGTCTGGATCGCGGCCTGGCCGGCCGCGGTCGGACCGGCGCCGGCCCCGCCGGGCAGCGTCTCGTAGCTGGCGAAGTCGCTGCCGTCGGCCCGCAACCCGCCGAACGACAAGTTGCTCATCGTGCCGGCCGAGGCGGCCGGCACGCGACCGGGGGCCGCGCGGCCCAGCGCCGCCAACGCGACGTCGACGAGCCGCTGGCTGGTCTCGACGTTGCCACCCGCGACCGGCGCCGGCGAACGCGGCTCGACCAGGCTGCCGGGCCGCGTGCGCACGTCGACCAGCCGGAACAGGCCGGCGTTGGTCGGCAGCCGGTGCGGGCACAGGCAGCGCAGCGCGTAGACGCAGGCCGCCAGCACGATGCCGCGGTTGGCGTTGACGCCGCCGCGCGCCTGGTCACAGGTGCCGCGCCAGTCGAACACCGCGCGGTCGCCGCGCAGCTCCAGCCGCAGGTGCAGCCGCAGCGGCCCGTTGCCGAAGCCGTCGTCGTCGAGGTGGTCGTGCGCCGTGAACACGCCGCGCGGCAGCGACCGCAGCACCGCTCGCCCGGCGCGTTCGGAGTAGTCGAGCAGCTGGTCGGTCGCGGCGGCGACGAACGCGTGGCCGCGTTCGGCCGCGAGGGCGAGCAGCCGGCGTTCGAGCTGCAGCAGGCTCGCCTCCTGCGCGCGCAGGTCGACCATGCGTTCGGCCGCACCGCGCACGTTGCGCGCGAACAGGCGCAGCAGGTCGTCGCGCAGCCGGCCGTCGCGCCGCAGCAGCACGGGCGGCAACACGAGGCCCTCGGCATGCAGGTCGGCCGCGATGCCCATCGACCCCGGACTCGCGCCGCCGATGTCGGCGTGGTGCGCGCGGTTGACCAGGAACCAGCGCGGCCGCCGCCGGCCGCCGGCGAACACCGGCCGCACCATCGTCAGGTCCGGCAGGTGCGTGCCCCCCGCATACGGATCGTTGAGGATCACGACGTCGCCGGGACGCAGCGCCAGCGCCGCGCGGGCGGCGGCGACCGCGTCGCCGGCGCTGCCCAGGTGCACCGGGATGTGCGCGGCCTGCGCCACTAGGCGCCCGTCGCCGTCGAAGATCGCGACCGAGAAGTCGCGGCGTTCGCGGATGTTCGGGCTCTGCGCGCTGCGCTGCAGCCGGGCGCCGGCTTCTTCGCAGAAGGCGCTGGTCAGGTGGTGGAACACCTCGAGCTGCACCGGATCGCAGGCGGGGCGACGGGCCATGCGGGCAGTGTTCGCGCGTGGTCGCACGGCCGCAACCCGCGGCCCCGAAATGCGAACGGCCGCCGGAGCATGCCCCGGCGGCCGCGTGCGCGCGGACGGACGTGGTTCAGTTGCCGCCGCGACGGCCACCGCCGCCACCGGCGCCACCGGCACCGCCGGCACCGCCGCCGCCACCCTCGCCACCGCGCTGGCGACGCGGCATCGCCTCGCGGATCGCGTCGACTTCCTTCTGCGCCTCGTCGAGCTTGCCGGCATCGAGCGCCTTCTTCAGCGCGCCGAGGTGCCCCTCGAGCTTGTCGGCCTGCTCGTCGCCGACGCGTTCGCGCATGCGGTCGACCATCTCCTCGAAGCGACCGAGGCCGTCCTTCAGCTGCTTCAGCTCGTCCTCGCTCATCTCGGCGAGCTTCTTGTCGCTGAACAGACCCATGCGACCACCCTGGCGGCCGCGCTCGGCCATCTGCTTGGCGCGGGCGATCTGTTCTTCGATCTCCTTGACGCGCGCGTCGTCACCGGCCTCCTTGGCCTTGGCGAGCTCCTTCTCGAGCTCGGCGATCCGGGCGGCCGGATCGGGCCGGCCCTGGCCGCGCCCCTGCCCCTCGGGTCCACGGCCGGCGCCGTCGGCCGGACGGGCCTTGTCGCCGCCGGTCGCCTGCACGTCGCCGATCAGCTTCTCGTACTTCGCCTTGAAGGCATCGCGCTCCTTCGTCTTGCCGGTGCGGTCCAGCAACAGGTACTGCTGCTTGGCGGCCTGCGCGGCCAGAGTGTGTTCGGGCGCCTGCTCGAGGAACTGCTGGTAGAGCACCATCGCCGACGCGTAGTCCATCTGGCCCTTCTCGAGATAGAAGGCCTTGTAGAACAGCGCCTCGGTCGGCGTGGGGTCCTGCGCGGCGAGCGGCAGCGCGAGGGCGAGCAGTGCGGAAACGACACGGATCTTCATTCTGGTTCTCCTGCGGATGGGGCGACTCGGATGCCGGCGCCTACGGCCGGCACGATACGGCGCGGGTAACGCCGCCCGATCGCCCGACCCACGTAACGCTTTGGTCGCGCTCGCAACGTCGGGGACGCGTCGGCGGGGTGCCCCCGGTCGCACACGGACAGGCATCCCGACCGCAACAGGAACCCCCGATGCCACGCGAACCCGCCCCGCACCCCGGCCCGGCCCGCGCCACACCCAGCGACACCGGTTCGCCGCCGGCACCGGTCCCACCGTCCGGCAGCCCGAAGCAGCCCCCCGACGACGGCGCGCAGCCCGCCGCGCCGCGCTGGCACATCCGGACCGACCCGCCGCCGGTCTGACCGGGGTCAGCGCCGCTGCGCGCGCGCGCGCGTCAGGAACTCCTCCGCCACCATCGAGCCCAATTCGCTGCACCGGTGCTCGCCGGCGCGCAGGCTGCGGATGCGCCCGGTCCGGATCAGGTCCTCGACCGTCGCTTCGAGCGCCTTCGCCGCCTCGGCCTGGCCGATGTGGTCGAGCATCAGCCCCATCGCCAGGATCGTCGCCAGCGGGCTGGCCTTGTCGGTGCCCTTGTACTTCGGCGCCGAACCGTGGATGCCCTCGAACATCGACACCTTGCCCGGGTGGATGTTGCCCGACGACGCGATGCCCATGCCGCCGATCAGCATCGCGCCGAGGTCGGTGATGATGTCGCCGAACAGGTTGGTCGTGACGCAGACGTCGAACCACTCGGGGTTCTTGACCATCCACATGCAGGCCGCGTCGATGTAGGCGTGGTCGGTGGCGACCGAGGGGTACTGCTTGGCCACCTCGGCGAACGTGCGCGTCCAGAGGTCCTGCGCGCGCACCGCGTTGGCCTTGTCGATCAGCGTCACCTGCGGCTTGTCCTTGCCCGGCTTCGGCCCGCGCTTCACGGCCAGCTCGAACGCGTGGCGGATGATGCGCTCGGTGCCGCGCCGCGTGTAGATCATCTCCTGCAGCGCGATCTCGTGCTCGGTGCCCTTCTTGGTGTGGCCATAGACGCCGGCGTAGGCATCCTCGGTGTTCTCGCGCAGGAACAGGATGTCGATGTCCTTCGGCTGCTTGCCCTTCAGCGGGCACAGCGACTCGTGGTAGAGCTTGACCGGCCGCAGGTTCACGTAGAGGTCGAGCTTGTGCCGCATGCCGGCGATGATCGCGAACTCGAGCTTGCCGACCTCGATGCGCGGGTCGCCGATCGCGCCGAACAGCACCGCGTGCAGCTGCCGGATCCGGTCGAACGCCGCCTCGGGCATCGTCTCGCCGGTCTTCAGGAAGTGCTCGGCGCCGTAGGGCATGAGCTCGCGGCGGGTCTGGAAGCCGTGCACCGACTGGATCGCGTCGAGCACCTTCAGTGCCTCGCGCACCACCTCTTCACCGATGCCGTCGCCGGGAAGGACGCCGATGTCGTAGACCTTGCTCATCCGTTGCTGCTTCCGATCGTGGAGGGGTTCGGTCCTGCGACCGTTCGGGGGGGCGAACAGTATGGCGTCCGGCCCGACCGCGACCAAACGGAATGCCGGCGCCCGGCGCGCCGGCGGTGCGGCCGCACCGGCGCATCGCTAGACTGCCGGGCCGTACACTCGGCCCCACCGCCCCATCATGAAGCACCGCCCGTTCCTGTCCGGCATCTGCGTCCTGTCGCTCCTGGCCACTGCGGCGGCCCAGGACGACGAGGCCGAGTTCCACCAGCGTCAGGCCAAGGCCCTGAACGCGTTCGCGAAGAAGGCCTTCGACAAGGGCTTCCCGCGCATCGCGAAGGTGGTCTGGATGCAGGTGCACAAGCTCTACGACATCGACAACGAGGAGGCCTGGAAGGCCCTCGGCTACGTCAAGATCGGCAGCAGCTGGAACCCGGACCCGAAGAACCCCTACCCGACGCAGGACACCGGCAGCGGCGCCGAAGGCAAGCCGCTGCAGAGCCAGTACGAGGCGCTGAAGAAGCAGCTGGCGCTGGCGCACAAGCAGCAGGCGCAGAAATGGGCGAAGGCCGACCGCACCGACAAGGCCAACCACCACTGGCAGATGGTGCTGCGCTGGGTCGACGACGACGCCGAGGCGCAGAAGGCGCTGGCGCACATCGAAGTCGGCGCGCTCAGCGGCACCGACCTCGAGAAGACGCTGTACGAGCGCAGCAAGGCGATGGAGAAGGCGATCGAGGAGCAGTCGAAGGTCGACTACGAGGTCAAGCAGGCCAGCGGCGTGCCGTGCGGCCCGCTCGACCGCGCCCAGATCCCGTACGTGACCGTGCAGTCGGAGCACTTCACGCTGCACGGTGACCCGGACCAGCTCGAGAACCTGATGACCGCGCTGCAGTGGTCCGAGCGCGCGCTGCAGGTCTGCAAGGTCGCGTTCCCGTGGCAGTACTCGGACTCCAAGTGGCCCACCGAGTGGGCCTGCGTGTTCGCGAAGGAGGCCTACCACCAGATCCTGAAGGCCAACCAGGTGCCCGACCTCGAGTGGAAGCTCGAGCACGGCGCCTCCGACGTGATCGGCAACACCGAGGTCACCAACACCGACGGCGTGCAGACCCTCTACGACGCCTGCGTGCGCAACGTCGCGCAGGGTTATGCCGGCTTCGGTTCGACCGGCTTCGTCGAGGGCATCGGCCACACGTTCGTCGGCCAGATGTTCGCCAACAACCGGCTGTTCGCGATCGATCGCAAGCGGCAGGAAGGCACCAGCGCGAGCGAAGAGGACCGCGAGTTCCAGTCGCCGGACTTCGAGGTCTGGAAGAACCTCAGCCTCGAGCTGGCGTGGAAGAGCACCGGCGGCGTGCCGGCGAACATGCTGGCGTTCTGCGACGCATCGAACTTCCCCAACGAGGAGCGCATCAAGGCCTGGTCGTTCTGCGACTACATGATGCGCCGCGATCCCGAACTGCTGCGCACGATGGACCAGATCGCGCAGGAGCTGAAGCAGCAGCGCGTCAAGCAGCCGGCCGAGTTCGAGAAGCGCTTCGCCGAGAAGCACCCGGACGTCACGCTGCCGCAGCTCGACAAGGAGTGGGAGGACTTCTGGACCGGCGCGTCGCCGGTCATGAAGGCGATCCTGAACAACACGCCACCGGTCAGCGCGATCAGCAAGGGTGTCGACAAGTGGCTCGAGGCGTTCAACGCCGCGCGCAAGGAGTTCGACGCGACGCCGGTCAAGTGGTCGGCCAACCTGTCGACGCGCTGCAAGGAGCACGCGGAGTACCTGAAGAAGAACAAGGACCTGCGCGACCCGGCGTCGCTGCACACGCAGAGCGTCGACCTCGGCGGCAGCTACAACGGCAGCCTGTTCGCGCAGATGTCGATCGTGGCGGCGCCGGCGAACATCGGCAACGCGAAGAAGATGTTCGAGCAGTGGGCCTACGTGCCCGGCTACCGCGACGCGCTGGTCAACAACACGATCCTCACGGTCGGCGCCTACCTCGAAGGCGACGTGCTGGTGATGAACGTCGTCAGCGGCATCGGCGCGCCGTCGGCGGCCAACGCCGGCATCCGCTGCTTCCCGAAGCAGAACGACCAGCAGGACCGCTACGACGCGGAGGTCAAGGTCGCCGACCTCGGCCCCGAGGCGGAGAAGGTGCTGGCCAAGAACGGCCGCGAGGGCAAGAAGACGATCGGCTTCCCGCTGACGCTGCACGCCGGCGGCACCGGTGGCGTCGGCATCCGCGGCTCGCTGAGCTGCACGGTGCTGGGCCCCAAGGGCGAGAAGATCGAGGGCGTGCTGGTCTACGACGAAGGCCGCATCCGCACGACGACGGCCCCCGGCATGGTCACGTTCTGGCCGCTCGATCCGCTGCCGAAGGGCAAGATCAGCTTCCAGTGGACCTGGATGGGCGACGGCTCGCAGCAGGTCGCGAAGGGCTCGTTCTTCGCCAAGTGAGGCCGCCGGCGGCGGCGGCGCTCACCAGAACAGGCGCTTGGCGCGCACCGCGGTGCGGTGCACCTTGCCGCCGCGCGCGACCCACAGCGGGAACTCGGCGCCGTCGTAGCTGCCGAGCTCGCGGTCGTTGAACAGGTCGCGCAGCTTGTCGACGCTGTCGATCGGCACGAACACCGGCGCGCCGCTGTCGGCCCGCTGCAGCTCGCACGCCATCACGAAGTCGCCGGCCTGCAGGTCGGTGCCCTCGGGCTGCTCGCCTTGCAGCACCTGGTCGACGACGACCAGCGACAGCGGGATCGCGGTCGGTTCCGCGCTCGGATCGCCGGTCACCTGCCGGTGCATCGCGATCGCAGCCCCGCGCACCGCGTCGGGGTTCTCGGCGAAGCCGTGGTCGCGGCAGACCAGGCCAGCCATCTTGATCAGCCCCCACTGCACCGCCGGCAGCGGCGCGATGCGGAACGCCTTGCGTTCGCCCTTGCGGTCGACGACCAGCTCCAGCTCCTGGCCCGCCGTCTGCCGCAGCAGCGTCATCGCGAAACCGGGGCTCCAGGTGATCTCCGTGCCGGCCAACGACACGATGCGGTCGCCGGATGCCACGCCGGCCCGCGCCGCGGGCCCGCGCCAGTCGACGTCCATGACCAGCACCTGGCCCTGTTCGTCGAGCACGCGCAGGCCGAGGTCCGGGCTGCGCAGCTTGTAGGCCGCGAACAACAGCCCGAGCACCTGGCGCCGCACGTGGTCGACCGCGATCGCGTAGCCCTTGTTGTTGAACGTGCCGCCGCCGGCGCTGTTGATGCCGACCAGCCGCCCGTTCATGTCGAGCAGCGCGCCGCCGCTGTTGCCGCCGTTGATCGCCGCGTCGGTCTCGATCAGGTGCTCGAGCTTGGCCCAGCGACCGCGCACGCGGATGCTCTGCTCCTTGGTCGACACCAGACCGAACGTCACCGTGTTGGCGCGGCCGTGCGGGTTGCCGATCGCCGCCGTGTTCTCGCCGATCGCCAGCGCGTCCGAATTGCCGAGTTCGACCGCGTGCACCTCCTCGCCGGGTTCGAGCTGCAGCTGCAGCAGCGACAGGTCGTCCTCGCGCGAGATGCTGAGCACCTTGACCGGGTAGGTCTTGCCGCCGAACACGCGCACCGTGACCGCGTGGTCGGGCCGCATCGAGCCGTCGGGGTTGACGGCCTCGTCGACGACGTGCCAGTTGCTGAGCGCGAGCCCCGACTTGTCGATGATCACGCCGGAACCGAGCCCGAGCGTGACCAGCTCCGGCTCCTTCATCGACGCGAACGGGTCGTCCTCGTCGACCTTGGTCACGTTGCGCGCGACGTAGACGTTCAGCAGCGCGCCGCTGGCCTTCTGCACCATCGCGGTCAGCACGTTCTCGCGCTGCGCGCGGTCGGTCGCCGGCACGGCCGCCGGTGCCACGATCGACTCGTCGGCCGCGGCACCGGCCGCGAGCTCGGCGGCGAACAGCTTGCGCACGCGCGCGATGCCGACGAACGTCGACAGGTTGGTCTCGGTCGTCACGCGGTTGCCGCGCATCGCGAACTGGGCCTCGATCGGATCGACCGCGCCCGCATCGCCGATGCCGAGCACGCGCCCGAGCGCACAGACGACCGCACCGCCGCCGTTGGCGTTGCCGAGGTTCGCGTCGGCCTGGATGCGGCCGCCTTCGCGGTCGCGCCGCGCCGACACGACGCCGGCGCTGACGACACAGGCGGTACCGAGCGGGTTGCCGACCGCGAGCACGGTCTCGCCGACGATCGCGTCGTCGTCCGGGTTGCAGTCGGCCGCGGCCAGCACCGTGCCGGCCGGCAGTTCGAGCTGCAGCAGTGCCAGGTTCGTCGCGGTGTTGGACTTCAGGACCTTGCCCGCGAACACCTTGCCGTCGGCGGTGCGCACGCGCGGCGTGCCGCCGCGGACCACGTGCAGATTGGTGACGACGAGACCCTGGCGGCTCAGCACGACCCCCGAGCCGAGCCCGTCACGGCGCTGCACGGCGCCCGGATCCTCGCCGCCGACCGCGGGCCAGTCGCCGTCGCCGCCATACACCGACACGACGGCCGGCGCGACACGCTGCACGGCCGCGGCCCAAGGCGACGGCGACGCGGTCGGCGCCTGCCGCAGCGTCGCGTTGCCGGCGGCGGCGAACTCGGCGGCGAACGTGCGGCGCACGACCGCGGCCGGCACCACGACGCCGAAGCTCGGCCGCTTCAGGTCCTCGAGTGTCGGCTCGCTCTTGTCGCGCTGCACGTGCTCGGCGCCGTAGAGGCCGAGCAGGCGGCCGTCGGCGTCGAACACCGGCGCGCCGTCGCAGCGTTCGTCGTTGCGCGAATCGGTCAGGAACAGGTCGCCGACCGCGTAGCGGCAACCGCGCAGCGTCACGGCCCCGAGCGCCGGGCTCGCGACACCACCGAACGCCAGCATCTCCTTGCCCTCGGGCCGCGCGACGACGACGACCGGTTCGCCGGCCCGTTGTGGCCCCGCGACTTCGACGAACGGCAGCGCGCCGGCGGGCGGCGTGATCCGCAGCAGCGCCAGCCCGGTCGCCTCGTCGGCCCGCACCAGCGTTGCCGGCAGTTCCGTGTTGGCCGCGTCGTCGAGCTGCACGACGAGCCGTTTGTCGTCGGCGCCCTGCGCTTCCTGGATCAGGTGGCGGAACGTCAGCACGAGCCCGGTGCCGTCGACCAGCACGCCCGAACTCGCGCGTTCGATCGCGAACGCGCCACGCGCCCCGTCGACCTCGACCTTCACGTAGACCACCGCGGCGCGCACCTTCGCGTACACGGCGGCGGACGCCGACAGCGACGCCGCGGAGGCCGCGGGCGGCGCCAGCAGCGTCGGATTGACGTGGCCCTGCGCGGGCAGGGCGAGGGAGAGCAACAGGCCGGCCGGACCGGCATACGGGCGCGAACGCATGCGCGGCACGTTAGCGTGCGCGGCGCGGCTCCGGCAGGGTCCGTTTCGCGGCCGCCGCCGGGTTCACTTCTCCTCGGCCAGCTTCGCGTTGGCTTCCTGGCGCTTCTTGGCCAGTTCCATCATGCGCTTCTGGTGCTTCAGGAAGTACTCGGCGCTGTTCTTGACACCGCCCATGATCTCGCCCTCGCGCTCTTCCTGCTTCTGGTACTGCGCGCCGGCGGCGGTCTTGCTCATCGCGTCCTCGAGCGTCTTCGGCAGCTTCTTCATGGCCGGGTAGACCGCCTCGGCGACCTTCAGCTCCTTCAGGAGTTCCTTGACCGCCTTGCGCGACGACTTGTGCTCGGCCGGCGACCACTTCTGCAGCGCCACCAGCACCTGATCGGTCGTCGCGATCGCCTTGTCGAGCGCCGCGACGTTGGCCTCCTTCAGCGACGGCTTCAGCGGCACCGAATCGACGAGCCGGTTGCCGGCGCAACAGCCGCACTTCCAGCCGCCGTCGCCGCGGCACGCAGGACACGTGCTCCAGCGGTCGCCGCTGCCCTCACCCTTGATGCGACCACCGCCGTTGCACAGGCCGCAGAGCAGGAAGCCCGCACCCTGGCAGCCGGGGCACAGGACCTTCTCGAGCGGATCCGCGAAGTGACCGGCGCCGGCACAGGCGCGGCACACCGCCTCCTTGGTGCGCTTGCACTCGATGCAGTGCGGCGCGTCGTCGAAGAAGCGTTCGCACGTCGGGCACTTGAACTTGCCGGTGCCCGAGCAGGTCGGGCACTTGACCTGCTCGTGTTCGGCCCACTGCAGCACGCCGTTGTCGTCGGCCTTGGTCGCACGCTCGAACTTCTCCGGGTGCACGAACCGCAGGTCCTGCGCGGCGAGACCGCCGGCGAACACCGACAGCAGCAGGAACGGGACGCTGAGCAACGACAGCAACGGGCGGACGTACGTCACGGGCTTTCTCCTCGACTGGGCTTCGCCGAACGCGATGGCGGCGTCACGTTACGCGGCCCGCGCGAGGACGGCAAAGGGCTACCGACGCCGGCCGCCCAGCGGTTCACGGCTCGCCCTGCACATCGCCCTCGGGCTCGTCGTCGGCGATGCCGGCGCGCTGCAGCTTCACCCGCACGCGCCGGTTCTGCCGCCGCAGCCGGTCGTTGCTCTGCTGCAGCCGGCCGAGTTCGTCGAGCAGCAGCCGCAGGTCGGCCGCGGTCAGCACGATGTCCTGATCGCTCGCGAGCCGCGCCCGCAGCGCCTTGCGCAGGGCATGGAGGTCGGTGCCGTTCGCCATGCCGACAGCCGACGCGATCGCCGGCGCCGGCGCAAGCGGTTTGCGCAGCCCGGCGCGGCACGCCATCATCCGCGCCCCGTGGATGCGCTGCTCGACTCCGCGCGGAGCGCGCTGCTGCGCCGCCGCGACCTGCTGGCGCGCCTGCACGCCGAGGGCACCGACTGCTACCGGCTGCTGCACGGCGTCGCCGAAGGCGCGCCCGGCGTGACCGTCGACCGCTACGGGCCGCTGCTGCTGGTGCAGACGTTCCGCGCGCCGCTGCCGGGCACGGCGATCGACGCGCTCGGCGAACTGGTGCGCGCCACCGTGGCGGCCGACCTGCTGGTCGCCCACCACCACCGCGGCGCCGTGCCCGAGCCCGGCTTCGCGTGGCACCAACCGACCGACGCCGCGCTGCAGGAACACGTCTGCACCGAAGCCGGCATGCGCTTCCTGGTGCGGGCACGCCACCGCGGCCAGGACCCGTGGCTGTTCCTCGACCTGCGCGCCGGCCGCCGCGTCGCGCGCGAGCTGGCGCCGGGGCGGCGCGTGCTGAACCTGTTCGCCTACACCTGCGGCGTCGGCGTCGCCGCCGCGGTCGCCGGCGCGAGCCGCGTGCTCAACGTCGACTTCGCCGCCAGCGCACTCGAAGTCGGCCAGCGCAACGCCGCCGCCAACGGCATCGACCCCGCGCGCTGCACCACGCTGCTGTCGGACTGCATCCCGATCCTGCGCCAGCTCGCCGGCCAGCCCGTGCAGCGCCGCGGCAAGCACCTGCCGTACGTGCGCATCGAGCCGCAGCCGTTCGACCTGGTCGTGCTGGATCCGCCGCGGTTCGCGCAGGGGCGCTTCGGCACCGTCGACGTCGTGCACGACTACGCGTCGCTGTGGAAGCCGTGCCTGCGCACGCTGGCGGACGGCGGCAGCGTGCTGGCGACCAACCACGTGCCCGACGTCGACGAGGCCGACTGGCACCGGGCGCTGCGGCGCGCCGCCGACAAGGCCGGGCGGCCGCTGCGTTCGCTGACGGCGGTCGCGGTCGACGACGATTTCCCGTCGTTCGACGGCCGGCCGCCGCTGAAGGTCGCGCTGGCGACGGTCTGAGCACCCGCCGCGGTCAGAACACGCGCGCGCCGGCCCGCGCCAGCACCGCATCGGCGAGGGCGCCGAGCGACGCCAGCACCGCGCCGAGCGTCAGCGTGCCGCGCGCTTCGACGGTGACGCCGCGGTCGTCGATCCGGTAGCTCCAGGTGCAGCAGCCGAGCGCCGCGGCGGCTTCCTCGCCGTCGGGCAGCACCTCGGCGCCGAAGCCGAGTTCGTCGCGGCGGGCGTCCAGTGCCGGCTGCGCCAGCGTCTCGAGGCTGCGCCAGCCGAGCTCGGCGGTGCGGAACAGGCGCAGGTGCAGCACGCCGCTGCAGTCGCGCGCCGCGGCGACGACGGCCGCGAAATCCGGCTGCGCCGCGAGGCTCGCGTCGGGCGCCTCGCCCTGCCGCAGCGCGCGCGCCAGCGCCGCGGCGTCGGACGCACACCACAGGCCGTCGGCGCGCAGCACGTAGCACGGCGACAGCTGCGGCCCGTCGCCGCCGAGCCGCACGTTGCAGAAGCGGATCACCGCGTCGCCGGCGGGCCGTTCGCGCCACTCGAGCCCGTGTTCGGCGCAGCGCGCCTCGAGCCGCTGCAGCGCGGCAGCGACCGTGTCGGCATCGCGCACCGCGACATGGCACAGCAGTTCGGGCTTCGGCAGCGCGCCCTTCTCGAGCGCCAACGCGAACTGCACCTGTGGGCCCAGCGCCGCGGTGAGCCGTTCGGCGGCGGCCGGCGTCGTACCGAGGTCGGCGAACAGCCGGCCGAACTCGCGGCCGAACTCGCGCTGCAGTTCGTGGCGGGCCGCCGGCGGCAGCAGCGCCGCGAAGCCGCGCCAGGCCCGCACGAGCCCCGGCGCGTCGACGCTGCCGGCGCCGAACAGCACGGTGTTCGGCGAACACGCGGCCGCGAAGTCGAGCCGCGTCGGCCCGCGCAGCAGCACCTTGCAGAGGCCGTCGGCGCGACCGCCGATGCCGACCTGCAGGCGATCGAGCCCGGCGCGGCAGCTGGCCGCGATCGTCGACGGCGCGCCGAGCCCCAGCGCATCGGCCAGTGCGTCGGCTTCGTAGGGCAGGTGCGGCGCGAGGCTCGCAGCCAGCGCACCGGCATCGACGAACAGACCGGCGAGCAGCGGCCCGGCGGCCGCGTCGGGTGCTTCGGCCAGGCGCGACGCCAGCGACGGCGCCTGCCCCGCGGCGACGGCAGCGACTTCACCGAGGTAACCGCGGCTGTTGGTCAGCACCAGCTGGCCGCCGATCGCCGCCACGTACAGCGGCGGTGCCTCGGGCACCTGCAGCAGTTCGACATCGAGTCCGTCGATGCGCTCCTCCACGAACGCGACGCCGGGCAAGTTCGCCGCCACGAGGTCGCGCAGCGCCGCGCGGCAGCGCGCGAACGCCGCCTCGCTGGAGCCCTGGTCGACGCAGAGACAGATCGACGGCCCCATGCCGAACAGCGTCGGCCGCCCGACCGCCAGCGCCATCGGCCGCCCGAGCACGGCCCGCACGTCCTCGGGCGCGAAGCCGGACCGCTGCAGCAGGTCCTGCGCCGTCGCGGCGGCCTCGTCGAGCCCGCGTTCGAAGTGCCGCTGGCGGACCTCGGCGGGCAGCCGCGCGAGGCAGCCGAGCACCAGCGCCGACGCCGGCAGTTCGCCGGCAGCGGTGCGGCAGGCGCCGAGGCCGCCGAAGCGCACCACCGCGTAGGTCGAGGTCGGCAACAGCGCGGCGGGGTCGCGCGGGGCCGCCTGGGCGGCGAGCGCACAACCGAACAGGAACAGCACAGGGGAGCGGAGCATGGCGGATGGAATGGGTCGGGAGCGGCCGGACAACGGTCCGCGGGCGCCACTATTCGGCCGCCGCGTCGTCGGGCGCCGCGGTCACACCCGGTTCGTCGCCGGCCGGCGACAGGTCCGGCGCGTAGAGCACGCGCAGCAGGAACAGGCCGGCAGCCGGCGCGGTCGGCCCGGCCGCCCGCCGGTCGCGCGCCGCCAGCACGTCGGCGAGCCAGCCGGGCGGCCGGTTGCCGAAGCCGATCTCGAGCAGCGAGCCGACCAGGTTGCGCACCATCATGTAGAGGAAGCCCGACCCCTGCACGACGAAGTCGAAGCCGCCGGGCCGGTGCAGCAGGTGCACGTGGTGCAGCGTGCGCACGGTGCCGCGCTTGCGCGGGTAGCCCGGATTGGTCGCGAACGACGCGAAGTCGTGGCGACCGCGCAGCACCCCTGCCGCGGCGCGCATCGCAGCTGTGTCGACCGGCCGGCGCACCCAGTGGTAGAGCGGCCGACCGATCGCCGGCCGCATCGGCGCCGTCAGGCAGCGGTAGGCGTAGCGCTTGCCGCGCGCGTGGAAGCGGGCGTGGAAGTCGTCCGGCGCCGCGCGCGCCGCCTGCACCGCGACGTCGTCGGGCAGACGCGCGTTGAGCGCCAGCGGCAGGCGGTCCGGCGGGAACGGCCGCTCGAGCCGCACGTGCGCGCACTGGCCGATCGCATGCACGCCGGCGTCGGTGCGTCCGGCACCCTCGACGTGCACGGCGCCGCAGCCGATCGCCGCGAACGCCTGTTCGAGTTCCTGCTGCACGGTGCGGAAGCCGGCCTGACGCTGCCAGCCGTGGAAGCGCGTCCCTTCGTAGGCGATCGTCAGCAGGTAGGTCGGCACCGCCGGCACGATAGCCGCGCCGGCTCGTCGCTCAGCGGCGGAAGAACACGCGCGCGAACGTCGTTCCGACCAGGGTCAGGCCGACGACGATGCCGCCGAGCACCTGGTTCTGCTGCGCCGTGTAGAGCCAGGCGGCCGCGCCGCCGCCGATCGTCGCGACCAGCAGCGGGGCCCCCCAGGCCGCCATCGCGCCGCCGCCGGGGCGGCGCGTGCGGACCGGCGCCGTGCCGACCGGTGCGGTCGCCGGCTTCGCGGGCGCCACCGCGGTTGCGTTCGCCGTGGTCGCGACGCGCGCGACGTCGGCCACGGCCGGGCGGGCCGGCGTCGTCGTCGGCCGGCCGGCGGTCGCGACGTCGCGGCGCGGTGCTGCGGCCGGCCGCGCCTTGACCGGCGCCGCGGCGGGAGCCGGTGCGGCGCCGAGCACGTCGTCGCCGAACTGCGTGGTCGACATCGAGCCGCCGCCGGTGCCGCCCGGCAGCAGGCTGCCCATGTCCTCCTCGAGCAGGCCCCAGCTGGAATCGGCGGGCAACTGGCCGCTGTTGGCGAACAGGATGTCGTCCGGCTGGTTCGACGGCGCGGCCGAGGTGGCCTTGGCGTCGTCGCCCATCTTCACCTGGCCGTACGCGAACGGGTCGTAGCTGCTCATGCGTCCCCTCCAAATCTCCGTCGCTGGTAGCTCGACGGGATGCCGAGCTCCTTGCGGTACTTCGTCACGGTGCGGCGCGCTGCCTGCACGCCGCGTTGGCGCAGTGCGGCGACCAGGTCGTCGTCCGACAGCGGCGCGTTCTTGTCTTCGGCGGCGACCAGATCCTGGATCTGCTGTGCGACCGCGAGGCGGCCCTGGCCGGCGCTCGGCGCGGCGTCGATGCGGCCGCCGTCGAAGAAGTCGCGCAGCCGGAACACGCCGCGGTCGGTCTGCACGTGTTTGCCGGCGATCGCGCGGCTGACGGTCGACGTGTGCATGCCGATCCGCGCCGCGATCTCGCTCATGCGCAGCGGGCGGATCCCACTGCGCCCGCGCTGCAGGAACGGCAGCTGCTCCTGCATCACCGCCTGCACGACGCGCAGCAGCGTCTGCTGCCGCTGCTGCACGGCCTCGATCAGGTCGCGCGCCGAGCGCAGCTTCGGCCGCAGGTAGTCGCGCACTTCGCGGGCGGTGCCGCGGTCGCTGGCCATCGCCGCGTACTCGCTGTTGACCGCCAGTTCGGGCACGGCGCCGTCGTCGAGCGACACCTGCACGACGCCGTCGCGGTGCCAGGCGTAGGCGTCCGGCCGCAGCGGCGCGGCCGCCGCTTCGGCGAACGCCGCCCCGGGCCGCGGGTCGAACCCGCGCATGCGCTCGAGCAGCGCCGACAGTTCGTCGAGCGACAGCTGCATCGCACGCGCGACCTCGGGCAGCTTGTTGCGGCCCAACGCGTCCAGGTGCTCGCGCAGCAGCCGCTCGATGTGCGGCAGGTCCGGGTCGCCCTCGGCCTGCAGCAGCATCGCCGCGACCGGATCGGCGGCGCCGATGCCGCGCGGCTCGAGCGTGCAGAGCTCGGCGTGCGCTTCCGACAGCAGCGCCAGCGGCAGGTCGAGTTCGGCCGCGAGCTGCTGCAGGTCGAACGGCAGCAGGCCGCGCGCGTCGAGCCGCTCGGCCAGGGCGACGACCGCGTCGGCCAGCACGGCCGGCACCTCGCGGAACGCGAGCTGCTGGCGCACGAACTCGACCAGCGTGTCGGCCGCGGCCGGCAGGTTGTCGAACAGCGCCTGCCGCGCGTCGCCGTCGTCGCCGGCCGGACCCCGCCGCCATTCCTCCCAGCCGGAGTCCTCGCGCTCGCGCACCGGCGGCGGTTCGGGCGCCGCGGGCGGTGCCGCGTGCACCTCGAGCGTCTCGTTCTGCTGCGCCTCCTGTTCGAGGAACTGCAACAGGTCCTCGGTCGCCAGCTGCAGCACCTCGATGGACTGCAGCATCTGCGGCAACAGCGCCAGACGCTGTTCCTGCCGTTGGCCGAGGCGTGCTTCGAGGGTCATCGCGAAAGTCCGGTCCGCAAGGGACTTTCGGCGCCAGGCGCCGGAATCTTGAGCGGTCGCGGCCGGACCGTCCTGGAATGCGGCAGTCGGCACGCGCGGTGCGTCGCGGCCGGCGCCGCCGGGGCCGCGAGCCGGTATCGTGGGCGCCGCTCCGCTGTGCCGCCATGTCCGGCTCCCGCCCATCCTTCCGCGACGAACTGCTCGAGCGGTGCATCCTCGCCTTCGACGCCGGTGATGCGGCCGCGGCCGAAGCGCTACTGGTCGCCCACCCCGAACACGCGGCCGAACTGCGCACGCACCTCGAGCTCCTGAAGTCGTTCGGCATCCTGCACGCACCTGCCGCCTCGACCCCGCTGCCCGACCGGCTCGGCGACTTCCGGCTCGTGCGGCAACTCGGCCGCGGCGGCATGGGCGTGGTCTACCTCGCCGAGCAGATCGCGCTGCAGCGGCAGGTGGCGCTGAAGCTCGTGCATCCCGAGCAGTTGTTCTTCGCCGGCTCCCGCGAACGCTTCCGGCGCGAGATCCTCGCCGTCGCCCGGCTGCAGCATCCCGGCATCGTGCCGATCCTCACTGCGGGCGAGGCAGAAGGCATCCCGTTCTACGCGATGGAACTGGTGCCGGGCGCGAGCCTGCAGGAACTGCTGCTGGAACTGGCCGGCAACGCGCCAGCGATGCTCGACGGCCGGGCGCTACGCACCGCACTGCACCGCGCGGCCGCGAAGAAGCACGACTTCGGCAGGGTCGACGACGCCCCGGTGTTCGCCGGCGCGTGGGTCGCGGTTTGCTGCCAGCTCGCGCTGCAGGCGGCGACCGCGCTGCAACATGCGCACGAACAGGGCGTGCTGCACCGCGACATCAAGCCGTCGAACCTGCTGCTGACCAACGCCGGCAAGGTGCGGCTGATCGACTTCGGCCTGGCGACGGCACGCGGCGAGCAACGCATCACCTGCACCGGCTCGGCGATCGGCAGCCTGCCGTACATGGCGCCCGAACAGGTGCGCGGCGCCATCGACGCGATCGACGTCCGCACCGACGTGTACTCGCTCGGCGTCACGCTGTACGAACTGCTGACTCTGACACTGCCGTACGGCGACGGCAGCGGCACGACGCGCGAACGCATCCTCGGCGGCGCCTGCGAGCCGCCGACGCGCCGCAATCCGCAGATCCACCCTGACGTCGACGCGATCTGCCTGCTGGCGATGGACGTCGATCCACTGCGCCGCTACCCGAGCGCGAGTGCGTTCGCCGACGATCTGCGCGCCTTCCTCGAACACCGCTCGGTGCGTGCGCGGCGGCCGTCGCTGCTGCTGCGGGCGCGGCGCTGGACCGTGCGCCATCCGGGCCGCGCCGCATCCGCAGCGTCCGCGTTCCTGCTGTGCGTGCCGGCGCCGCTGGCGTTCGCACTGCAGCAGTCGAAGGCGCGAGCCGAGATCCAGGTCGAACGCGACGCCGCGGACGCGCAGCGCAAGGAAGCCGAGCACCAGCGTGGCCTGGCCGACACGCAGCGCGAACTGGCCGAAGCCAATCTCGGGCACGCGCTGGCGGCCGTCGACCAGATGTTGTTCCGCACGGCACAGGCGAAGCTCGCCGAAGTGCCGCGCACGAAGAACCTGCAGCGCAACCTGCTCGAGGACGCGGTGCGCTTCTACGAGCGCCTGCTCGCGTCCACCGCGAACACGACGCGCCAACCGTTCGTCGCCGCCCAGCAGGCCCGGACCGCGATTCGGCTCGCGATGCTGAAGTACGACCTCGGCGACCTCGGCGCGGCCCGCACGCTGCTGCGCGACGCCATCGCGACGCTGCAGGCTCTGCAGGCCGAGGCTGGTGCCGAGGCCGCGGTCGCGCTCGGCGTCGAACTCACCATCGCACGCCAGCAGCTCGCGGACGTGCTCGGCCGCCTCGACGCACTGGCGGAGAGCGAAGCCGAGCAGCGCGCGGCGGTCGACCTGCTGCAGGCGCTGGTCGCCGGCCATCCGGCACGGACGGACCTGCAGACGCGGCTGCACTCGGCCAGGTTGTCGCTCGGCAGCGCCCTGGCGCGGCTGCGGCGCTTCGACGATGCGAACCGCCTGTTCGACGAAGTCGACGCGGCGACCGCGGACTCGGCGCCGCACGGCACCGACGCCAACGAAGAACTGCAACGCCGCATCGACCACGCGCGCGCCGCCGAGAGCCGCGGCGTCACCGCCACGCTCGCCGGCGACACCGCGCGCGCCATGGCCGCGTTCGAGCAGGCGCTGCAGCGGCTGGACGCGCTGGCCGCCAGCGACCGGGCCGAGGCCGGCGTGCTCTCGACGCGCCTGCTCGTGCTCGAACGGCTCGGCGCGCTCGCCAACCAGCGCCGCGAGTGGCAACGGGCGCTGGCCTGGCTCGACCAGGCGGCGGCGGAACTCGAACGGCTGCACGAAGCGGAGCCCGAGCTGCCCGACCGCGCGGCCCGCCTCGCCGACAACCTCGGCACGCGGGCCGCCGCGCGCCGGCAACTGCAGGACGGCCAAGGCGCGCTGCAGGACCACGACCGCGCCGTCGGCCTGCTGACCGACGTCGTGCGGCGCGTGCCCGAGGATGCCGAACACCGTCGCAAGCTGGCGATCGCACTCGGCGAGCGTGCCGGCACCCACCTGGCCAAAGGCGATGCCGAGGCAGCGCTGGCGGATCTCGACGGTGCCCAGCGCGAGCTCGAATCGCTGCTGCAGGCCAGCCCCGGCGACGAGAACTTCAAGGCCAACCTGTCGGCCATGCTCGGCAACCGCGCCCGCGTGCTGGTCCAGCTCGGCCGCACACCGGAGGCGCGCGAAGCGATCGAACAGGCGATCGAGATCGCCCGCACGCGCCGCGGCGGCGAGGTCGAACGATCGCTGATCGAACAGTGCAGCAAGGCCGCCGAACTGGCGATGTCGGTCGGCGACGTGGAGCCGGCCGCCGACTGGATGGCCGAGGCCTCGCAGCGCGCGACGGCGTGGCTGCAGCAGGCGCCCGACGATGCGGTGCGCCAGGCGACCGCGGCGATGATCGCCGTGAACCGCGGCACGATGCTGCTGCAGCTGCGGCGACACGACGACGCCCGCACGATCTGGGAAGCGGCGCTGCCCACGGCGCGCGCCGCAGCCGCGCAGGGTCCGTTCGGCCGCCAGATCCTGGCCCTGGCGCTGCTGCGCCTTGCCGAGCTGGCGGTGCGCGACGGCGACCTGGCGTCGGGGCGCCGCTGGTTCGCAGCCGCCCGGCAGGAGACCCAGGTCACGCGGGCGCAGGCCAACGGCCACGCAGCGCTGCAGGCGTTGTTCGACCGCGACGACTTCCAGGACCTGTTGCCGACGCAACCGGGCCGCTGAACGGCGCTGCGGTCAGGTCCGCCGCCGCCGCGGCCGCGCCTCGGGATTGGCCGCCAGCGGATCCTCGGGCCAGGCGTGGCGCGGGTACTTGCGGCTCAGTTCGCGCCGCACCTGCGGGTAGACGTTCTGCCAGAAGCTCGGCAGGTCGGTCGTGACCTGCACCGGGCGGTGGTTCGGCGCCAGCAGTTCGAGCACGACCGGCACGCGGCCACCGGCCAGCGCGCCGACCGCGGCGAGGCCGAAGAACTCCTGCAGCCTGGCCGCGATCGTCGGGCCGGCGGCGGCGGTGTAGTCGACGACGGCGGCACGGCCGGACGGCAGTTCGATGCGATCGGGTGCGAACTGCGCCAGCGCGCGGCGCTGCGGCGGCGACAGCTGCGCCAGCAGCAACTCGGCGACCTCGGCGTCGCGCAGCGCGCGCAGGTCGTTGCGGTCGCCGAGCAGGTCCAGAGCGGCCTTGGCGACGGCGGCGTCGTCCCAGACCGGCAGGCCCGCGTCGGGCAGACGTTCGGCCAGCCAGCGCGCGCGGCCGAGCAGGCGGCGCAGGTCCTTCTGTTCGCCGAGCCAGCGCCACGGATCCGCCGCGACGACCGGCAGCAGCAGTTCGGCAGCGCGGCCGGCCGGCAGTTCGCCGCCGCGCGACGACTTCAGCGGCAGGTCGCGGTAGCGGCGTTCGCGCACCGCGGTGACGCGGCCCTCTGCCTCGTCGAGCTCGGCGGTCACGACGTCCTGCAGCGCGTGCGGTTCGACCGCTTCGAGGTCCCTGACCTCGATCGCCGCGACCAGCGTCGCCTTCGACCGCTGCTGGCGCCCGGTCTCGAGCAGCCGCAGCGCGACGACCAGGTCGTGGCCGTCGGCGGCGGCCGGCAGCACGAGGCCGCGGCCACCCACCATCGTCGCGTGGCGCGCGTCGCCACCTTTGCTGCGCCGCGCGACGCGGTCGGGGAAGCCGACCAGGAGGCAGCGCGGCAGCGCGTCCGGATCGCGGTCGCCGCCGCGCACTCCGGCCAGCAGCCGGTCGCGCGCCGCCACGAGCTGCCGCGCCTGCCAGGCGCTGGCGCCGAATTCGCGGCACAGCGCGTCGGGGAACCCACGCTGCTCGGCCAGCAGGAACGCGTCGACCGCGGCCAGTAGGTCGGCGCCGTCGCCGCGGCCGAGCTGGTCCTGGTCGCTGAGCAGCACGGCCGCGGTCGCCGCGGCGACCGGACAGCCGAGCTGGCGCCCCTCCTGCACGACCGCGCCGAGCCGCGGGTGCAGCGGCAGCTCCAGCAGTTCGCGGCCAAAGCGCGTCAGCGTGCCGGCCGCGAGGTCGACCGCGCCGAGGTCGCCGAGCAGCCGGTCGGCGCTCACCAGCGCGTCCGCCGACGGCGCCTCGAACCAGCCGAACTGCGCTGGGTCGCGGCCCGCGAACGCGCGCACCAGCAGCAGCGGCCCGGTCAGGTCGACACGCTGCACCTCCGGCGTCGCGCGCGCGGCCATGCCGCGCTCCTCGGCGGCGGTCCACAGGCGGTAGCAGACGCCGGGCCCCGTGCGCCCGGCGCGGCCGGCGCGCTGCGTCGCCGACGCGACGCTGATGCGCTCGAGCTGCAGCACGTCGACCGAACGACCGCGGTCGAAACGCAGTTCGCGCGCGAGGCCGCTGTCCACCACCGCGGTGACGCCGGCGATCGTCAGCGAGCTCTCGGCGACGTTGGTCGACAGCACGACCTTGCGCTGCGCCTGCGGCCGGATCGCGCGGTCCTGTTCGCCGGCATCGAGCCGGCCGTGCAGCGGCAGCACCAGCACGGCGCGGCGCCGCGCGAGGTTCTGCAGCGCCTCCTCACAGCGCGCGATCTCGCCGGTGCCGGGCAGGAACACCAGCACGTCGCCCGCCGTCTCGTCGAGCGCGCGGTCGACCGCGTCGCGCACCTGCACCTCGAGCTTGTCGTCGCTGCTGCGCGCGAGGTGCTCGACGCGCACCGGGAACAGCCGGCCGTCCGCCTCGACGACCTCGCTGCCGGGCAGGAATCGCAGCAGCGGCGCCGGATCCAGCGTCGCCGACATCACGCACAGCTTCAGGTCCGGCCGCACGGTCGCGCGCGCCTCGGCCAGCATCGCCAGCGCCAGGTCGCCTTCGAGGTGGCGTTCGTGGAACTCGTCGAGGCAGACCGCGCCGACGCCCTCCAGGAACGGGTCGCGCACCAGCTGCCGCACCAGCACGCCCTCGGTGACGAAGCGGATCCGCGTGCGGCGGCTCTGCTTGACCGCACCGCGCACCTGGTAGCCGACCAGTCCGCCGACCTCGTCGCCGGCCTCCTCGGCGACGCGCGCCGCCGCCGCGCGCGCGGCCAGCCGCCGCGGTTCGAGCACGACGACCTCGCCGCCGCGGTCGCCGAGCAGCGGCAGCAGCGCCGGCGGCACGCGCGTGGTCTTGCCGGAGCCCGGCGGCGCCATCAGCAGCAGCGACGGCGCACGGGAGAGCGCCTGCACCACCGCCGGCAGCGCCGCGTCGATCGGCAGCGGCTCGGTCACGGTGCCAGGGGCCGCCGCCCTTCGAGCGCGTCGGCGAGGATCGACGCGCTGACCTGCGCGATCGACGCGCCGGCGGGCAGGCCGCGCGCGAGCCGCGTCACGCGCACGCCGAGCGGCTGCAGCCGTTCGGCGATCACGCGCGCAGTGCCTTCGCCCTCGAGGTCGGGGTTGGTCGCGAGGCACACCTCGGCCGGCCGTTCGTCGGCGACGCGGCGCAGCAGCAGGTCGACCGTCAGGTCCTCGGGCCGGATGCCCTCGAGCTGCGACAGGCGGCCCTGCAGCACGTGGTAGAGCCCGCGCCAGCCGGTGTCCTCGAAGCGCGCGATCTCGCGCGGGTCCTCGACCACCAGCACCAGCGAACGGTCGCGCGTGGTGTCGCTGCAGACGCTGCACGGATCCTGCGCGTCGAGGTTGCAGCAGCGGCTGCAGGTCTTGACCGCGGCGCGCACGGCCTCGATCGCCTGCGCCAGCTGCAGCGCTTCGGCGGCGTCGACGCGCAGCAGGTGGAACGCGAGCCGCTCGGCGGTCTTCGGCCCGATGCCGGGCAGCCGCCGCAGGCGTTCGATCAGGTTCTCGATCGTGCGATCGCGCGTGGCCACGGCAAGCTCGACTCGGGAGCGGCGGCGGACGCGGGCGCGTCCGGCTCCGGCCGCTCCGACCTCAGAAGCCCATCCCCGGCAGGTTCATGCCGCCGGTGACCTTGCTCATCTCACGGTCGCGCAGCTCCTTCGCGGCCTGCAGCGCCTGCTTGACCGCGATCGTGACCAGATCCTCGAGCGTCTCGACGTCGCTCGGGTCGACCGCGGCGCGTTCGATCTTGACCGCCTGCAGTTCCTGGTTGCCGTTCACGTACGCCTTGACGACGCCGCCGCCGGCGGAGCCTTCGAGAATGCGTTCGCCGAGCGAGCGCTGTGCGTCCTGCATGCGCCGCTGCATCTCTTGCGCCTGCTTCAGCAGGCTCTGCATGTCACCGAATCCGGAGGCCATCGTTCCCTCGCAAAAGGGCGATCATGCCGGGACGGGCGCCCGGCATCCACCCTTCACGGCACGACCGTGAACTCGAAGCCGGCCGAGGCGCTGAACAGCTCGGGCGCGCAGGCGTCGAGCCAGGCGACCTGCGCGAACACGTGCAGGCCCAGCGTCTCGGTGGTCAGGATCGGCCAGGCGAACTGGGCGTCGCCGGTCGGACTGCTGGCGGTGCCGAGGATCACCAGCGTCGCCGGGTCGACCAGCAGCGTGAAGCCGAGCACCGGCAGCGCCGACGGCGCCAGCGCGAGGCCGAGCACGCCGAACGAGTTCGCCGGCGCGTTCGCCATCGCGTAGCCGAACTGCAGGTTGCCGCGCCGCGGCTCGCTGTTGGCGAACAGGCGCGGTTCGCCGGCGCAGCCAGCGGTCGCGGTGCCGTAGCTGCTGCCGGCCTGGTCGCCATCGCGCACGCCGTCGCCGTCGCGGTCGAGCGCTTTGCGCTGGCCGGTGCCGGGCGCCACCGCCGTCAGCACGAGGCTCGCGGCCGCGGCGAGCGCCTTGCTCTGCAGTTGCGCCGTGGTCCACGGGCCCGCGCCGGTGCGATCCGCGGTCCACAGGCCGGTGGCCGGCGCGTAGAGCAGACCACCGAGCCGGCCGTCGACGACGCCGTGCGCGATCAGTTCGAGGTCGCCGGCGGCCGCCCGCGCGGTGACCAGCGCGAGGTCGGCGGCGACCTGCGGGCTGCCGGCCGTGGCCGCGGTCAGGTGGAACTGGTAGCCGACCGCCGGCGCCGTGCCGGTGTCGAACGCGAGCAGGAACGTCACCAGGTCGTCCTTGGTCGCCGACGGCCACGGGTTGAACACCGGCTGCGCGAAGAATGTCGCCAGCGTGTCGATCGCGCCGTCGTGCAGGAAACCGAAGCCGCTCTTCTGCGGCGCCGCGGCGCGCTCGAAGCCGACCTTGCGGTAGAGGTTGCGCAGCTGCGGGATCTTGAACTGCTGCGGCTCCTGGATCGTCGGCCCGTTGATCACGAGGCCGAACGTGCCGACCGGCAGCGCGTGGCACGACGCGCAGTTGCCCATCACCGGCGAGCCGGTGACGACGTTCTGCAGGAACGCGGCGCGCCCGGCCGCCTCGTTGTTGCCGGCCGGCGCCGTGCGCAGCGAGCGGTCGAGCAGCTGGTTCGGGTTCGGCGGATGGCGCACCGTCGCGACCGCGGCGGCGAAGTCGTCCATGTCGCCGGCCGCCAGCGCCGTGCCGCCGAGCAGCGAGGCGAACGCGCCGTTGAACGCCTGGAAGTCGGTGCGGTCGCCGCGCCAGTGCAGCACGCCGGTGCCGTCGATGCCGCGCAGCGTCTGCGTCGTCATCGGTCCCTTCATCGGATGGAACATCGTCAGGCCGAGGTTGAACGGGAACGGCTGCGGCGGCGGCGGCTCCAGCACACCGGCCGGGTCGCCGAGGTCCCACGCCAGACCGTCGGTGTCGCCGTCGACGTGGCAGGCGGCGCACGACATCGTGCCGTTGCCCGACAGCTTCGCGTCGTAGAGGAACTTGCGCCCCTGCCGCACCACCGCCGGCAGCGGGTCCCAGGTCGCAATCGGCAGTTCGCGCACGACCGCGTGCGTCGTGCGGTCGACGACCAGCAGCGTGTCGCTGAGCCGGTTCAGCACGTAGAGCAGGTTCGCGGTCGGGTGCAGCGCCAGCGCGCGCGGGCCGCGCTTCTGCCGCGGGTCGACGGTCGCGCCCGGCGTGCTACCGGCCTCGATGCGCGCCAGCACGTTGCCGGCGAGGTCGAGCACGCCGATGCGGTCGGTGCCGTGCGCGGCGACGTAGAGGCGGCCGGCCGCGGCGTCCAGCGCCAGGCCGAACGGCTCGGCCAGCGCCGTGGCGAGCGCGGCCGGGTTCGGCAGCTGCGAGTAGTCGAGCCCCGAGTTGAGGTCGAACGGCGTCACCACCGGCACCGGCCCGGTCGTGATGCGCGTGACGCGGCTGTCGATCGCGTGGCCGCGCAGGTTCGGCTCGAAGCGCACCAGGTTGCGCGCCTCGGTGTTCGCGACCCACAGCTCGCCGGTCGCCGGGTGCACCGCGATCGCGGTGTTGGTGGTGCCGACGCCGCGGAACCAGCGCACGACGGCCTGGGTCGCGACGTCGATCTCGGCGACGTCGTTGTCGGGCAGCGTGTACGGGATCTGCGGCGCCCACGCCGGATCGTCGGCGCGCACGACGATGCCCTGCGCCGGCGCTGCCGGCAGCGACGTGTTCCACGGCGGCGGCGGCGCCTGCACGCCGGCCGGCAGCACGGTGGTGCCGTTGCCGCTGCGCTGCACGACCGCGTAGACGCGCGTGCCGTCGGCGGCGACCGCCAGCGCGCGCGGGTCCTTGCCGAACAGCGGGATCGTGCCGAGCGCCTGGTGCGTCGCCGCGTCGAACACCTCGACCTCGTCGGTGGTCGCCGCGCTGACGAACGCCTTGCCGCCGGCGAACACGACGTCGCTCGGCTCGTCGACCACGCGCAGCGTCGCGACCACGCGCCGTTCCGGCACGCTGACGACGCTGACGCTGTCCGACAGCAGGTTGACGACCCAGACCTCGTCGCGCGTGCGCGGCTGCACCGACACCGGGTCGAGGCCGACCGGGATCTCGGCGACCAGGAACGGCGCCTGCGGCACCGTCAGGTCGAACACGCTGAGCCGGCCGGCGACGGTGTCGGCGACGAACAGCCGCGAACCGTCGGCCGCGAGCCGCAGCGGCGCCACCGGCCCCGATTCGAAGTTCGCGACGGCCTGCGCCGCCACGGCGCACGACAGGGACGCCGCAGCGGCGGCGAGGGCGAGGTTGTAGGGCATGGGCATCGGCGGGCGGCGACGACCGGCGAGGATCCCCTGGGCCGACAGACCTGTCAAACCGCGTGGCCGGCGGCCGGCCAACCAGCGCGGTGGCACGCACCGGCACCCGGTCGGGACTATCGGCTGTCGCGGCCCGCGCAGTAACCTCGCGCGACCTCGCCCTCGCGGCCTCGCCACGCTGCCTCGGTTCTCACCATGCACACCGCCTTGCTCCGGGCCAGCTTCGTCTGCGCCTTCACGATCTCACTCGGCGCCCAGAGCTGCGAGCGCGCGGCCTTCGGCATTGCCGGCGTGTCACAGTGCCTCGCCGGCGCCTGCCGCTACGGCGACGACCTGGCCATCGGTGACTTCGACGGCGACGGCACCGTGGACATCATCTCAGGAGCACCGATGGCCGTGCCACCCACCGCCTTCGTCCGCTCGGTCCGCGATGGCACTCTGGTGCACGTGCTGACGGGAGTGGCCGGGTCCAGGTTCGGCACGGTCTGCGACTGCGTCGACGACATCGACTTCGACGGGGTCGACGACTTCGCCGTGTCGGCGCCGTACGAGAACAACTCGACCGGCGTGGTCCGCCTCTACTCCGGGGCGTCCGGCCGCTTGCTCCGGGCGCTGGCCGGGTCGACGCAGCTCCCGTGGTTCGGCGGCTACATGGCAGGGCTCGGCGACGTCGACGGCGACGGCGCCGGGGATCTGATCGTCGGCGGTCTCAGCGACACCTACGCCCGCGTGGTTTCGGGCGCTACCGGGTCGACCATCTACGCGTATTCGACCAGTGCGCGCGCCGTCGGGCGCTGCGGCGACGTCAACGGTGACTGGTGTGCGGACTTCGCGATCGGGCCCGGTCCAGCAGGCCTTGTCACGATCTACTCCGGCTTCGACGGTTCGATCCTGCGCACTGTCGCAGCGCCGTTCGCAGCCAACACAGTCGGCATCGCGCTCGCTGCCGCGGGCGACATCGATCGCGACGGCCGGCCCGACCTTCTGGTCGGCACCCCGAATTCGAATGGGGGCCCAGGCATCGCCTCCGGCGCCGTGTTCGTGATCTCGGGCGCCACTGGCTCGATCCTGTTCACGAAGCTCGGTTATGGCTTCAACACGTCCCTGGGCTGGTCGGTCGCCGGCGGCGGCGACGTCGACCGCGACGGGTATCCGGACTTCGCTGCGGGTGGTCCTGGCGACGCGACCGGCGGATCCTCGGCGGGTCGGATCGACGTGTTCTCGGGCCGAACCGGGGGATTGCTGTTCTCCCGCTTCGGCGGACCCGGTGATTGGATGGGCACGGCGTGCAGCCTGGCCGACACGGATGGCAACGGCGCCACCGACCTGGTTGCCGGGTCTTCGCTGGACCCGCTGTCCGTGCCGTTTCCGGTCAGCGGCTCGATTCGCGTCTTCGAACACGACATCGAACCGTGGCTCGACGAACTGCCGGCAGCCGAGATCACGGTGTTTGCAGGTTCGGCGGTGTCCGTGCCGGTCTCGGCCCGCGACGTCAGCTGCACGGGTCTACCCTTGTCGCTGTCGGTGAGCGGACAGCCGGCAGACGGTTTGTTCTCCCTGCCCCTCCCCGCGGCTGCAGCAGGATCGACCCCGTCGATCACGACGGTCTTCTGCTGGACACCGGGCGGCGACGACATCGGGCGCCACACGATGCTGTTCACGGCCACCGACGGGGCCCAGCACACGACGACGATGACCGTCGAAATCAACGTCGTCGCCGGACTGCTGATGCTGGGGCTGGCGCCGGCGGACGTTCCGATCGACGGGGTCGATCGCCTGCTCGTGGACGTCCACATCTGGGCGCCGATCGCGGGCACCGGCATGCCGACGATCCTCGTGCCCGACCTCGTGGGTCTGCACGTGTTCGCTCAGGTCGCGATGTTCAGTCCCGAGCTGTTTCCGCAGGATCCGCTGCAGCTGAGCCAGGGCCTCGAGGTCGTCGTCGGCACGGGCACGACGGCCTACGGCGTCGGCGGTTCGGGGATCGTGTTGGGCCTGGACCAGCTGCCGCTGCCGAGCAGCCTCGTCTCCTTCCACGCCGTCTTCCCATGACCGGGTCGCCGCAGGCGGCGGCGTCCACAGAGCCGCGGCGCGTGGCCCGGCGCACCGGCACGCGGCGCGATCTCGCACCGTGGCCGACCGGCCCGTAGGGCCTGGCGGATGGCTCCCGCCGTGAACCACCGCCGCCTCCCGCTCGCCGTCGTCGTGTCCGCCGCGCTGGCGCTGGCGGCCTGGGCGCTGGGGCCGCCCGCCGAGTCGGCGCCGCCGCCGTCGGTGTCGACGGCGCCGCCGCCGACCGCAGCGCCGCACGGAGCCGCGACGACGCCCACCGTCGATCGCACCGACGCGGCGCCGGCCGCGGGCACGACGGCGCCGGCCGCGCCAGCGACGTTCCGGCTCCGTGGGCGCTGCCTCGCCGACGCCGACGGCACGCCGATCGCCGGCGCGACGGTCACGCTGCACGACGCCGGCGAACGCGCTGCCGCGCGCGACCGCGCCCCGGTGCTGGCGACCGCGACCAGCGCGACCGACGGCCGCTTCGAAGTCCCGACCGCGTGCCGCGACGAGGTTGCGGCGACGATCGCGGCCCCTGGCTTCGCGCCGATGACCGGGCGCTGGCGCGCCGAACGGCCGCACGCCGTCGACGTCGACGTCGGCGACGTGCGCTTGCTCGCGGCAACGATCGTCGAAGGCGAGGTCGTCACCGACCGCGGCGTGCCGGTCGAGGGTGCCGAAGTGCTGCTGGCCGTCGTGAAGCCGGAGATGCCCGGCTTCGCGCCGCGCACGTTCGCGACCGCCGAGAGCGGCGCCGACGGCCGCTTCCGCTTCGCGGAGCCGCTGCCGACCGGCGACTGGTACGCGATGGCCAACCACGCCGGCGGCCTGATCGAGCCGCGCAACGTGCACGTGCCGGCCGGCGTCGACCGCCACTTCGTGCGCGTCGTCACCGCGACGCCGGACCTGACGACGTCGATCCGCGGCAGCATCGTCGACACCGACGGCGCGCCGCTGGCGCGGCTGGACCTGCGTGCCAACGGCGACGGCGCCACCGGCAGCGCGCGCACGCGCCAGGACGGCACGTTCGTGCTGCACCGCAGCGGCCAGTTCACCAACACCGGCGACCGCGACGTGCGGTTGTTCGTGCACGACCCGGCGAACGAACTGGAGCTCGCGAGCGAGCAGCCGATCACGCGCTGGGGCGCCGGTGACGTGCGCGTCGTGATGCGCCGTTACGCGGCGACGACGCTGGTCGCGCGCGATCGGACCGGCGCGCCGGTCGCCGATCTCGACGCGTTCCTGCTGCGGCTCGGCCGCAGCACCGTGGCGCGCGAGGTGCGCAGCCGCGGCCGCGCCGACGGCCGCACCGCCGTGCCGCGGCTCGCCAGCGGCAGCTACGTCGTGCTCGCACGCCCGCGCGACGGCGGCCCGCCGAGCGCGCCGGTCTACTTCGCCGTCGACCAGGGCATCGCGCCGCGCGAACTGCCGGTCGTGCTCGGCCAGGCCGAGGATCTGACGGTCGTCGTCGAAGACGGCGGCGGCGCACCGGTCGCCGGCTCGCGCGTCGAGGTGGTGCTGGCGCTGCTCGGCGAACCACCGGCCGCTGGTGCGCACCTGCCGCTGTTGGCCACCGCCGGCGCGGACGACCTGACGCGGCAACCGGGCATCGTCGTGGCGACCGCGACGACCGACGCGAACGGCCGCGCGTCGCTGCCGCTGCCCGACGGCGACTGGCACCTGCGCGTGCGCGGCGCGCTGCACCTGCCGCAGGTGGTGCCGGTCGCGATGCGCGGCCGCGGCTCCACCGCGCAGATCGTCGTCGCCGCCGCCGGCCGCATCGTCGGCCGCTGCGACCCGCCCGCCGCGCTCGCCCGGCTGCGGGCGGCGGCCGGCGGCACCGATGCCGCGATCGAAGTCGCCGCCGTGCAGGGCGACACGACCGGCGCCCGCACCGCGGTCGCCGCCGACGGCACGTTCGCGCTCGAGGGTCTGCCGGCCGGCACGTGGACCGTGCGGCTGTCGGCGCCGCTGCGCTGCAGCGACGAACACACCGGCAGCTACCCGCTGCCGCTCGGCGACGTCGTCGTGGCGGGCGGCACCAGCAAGCACACGTTCGCGATCGACGGCGCACTGCCGGCCAGCGCGTCCGGCGAAGTGACGCTGGACGGCGCGCCGTGGCCGCGCGTGCAGCTGACGTTCACGCGCGAACGGCCGCGCTCGCTGGTGCGCGCGGTCGCCGACGCCGACGGCCGCTTCCGCACGCTGCTGCCGCCCGGCGAGTTCGTCGTGTCGGTGGCGTTCCCAGCGCAGCCGGGCCCGGGCTGGACCAACGTCGCGCTGCCGCTGCGTTGGGCCGCGAGCCCCGGCGGCGACGAACGGCGCACGCTGGCCGCGCGCACGCGCACGGCGAAGGTGCGCGTGCTCGACGCCACGGCCGCGCCGGTCGCGAACGCCCGCGTCCGCATCGACGCGATGCTCGGCTACTACCGGCCCGGCGCGCTGGCGACCGACGCGCACGGCGTGGTCACGATCACGCAGCCGCCGTGCGAACCGTTCGATCTGCTGGTGCAGACCGCCGACCGCGAGCTTCGGGTCGGCCCGATCGAGGCGCTCGACGACACCGGCACGACGGTGCTCGAGGCCCGGCCGCGCGTGCAGTGACGCGCTCGACGGTCGGCGGCCGAAGCGCTACACCGACCGCATGACCCCGAGCGAAGCACGGCAGCTCCTCGCCTACCACGTCTGGGCTCGCGAACGGGCGCTCGCCGCGGTCGCCGCGCTGACGCCGGAGCAATACCGGCGCGACATGGGCAGCAGCTTCGGCTCCGTGCACGACACGGTCGCGCACCTCTACGGCGCCGACGAGGTCTGGCTGTCGCGCTGGCGCGGCGGCACGCCGCGCGGGCTGCCGCCGGCGACGCAGTTCGTGGACCTCGGCGCGCTGCGCGCGGCCTGGGCGAAGCTCGACCCCGACTGCCACGCGTTCGTGCACGGGCTCGACCAGGCCGGGCTCGCGCGATCGCTGACGTATCCGGCCTTCAACGGCCAGCTGGCGACGCTGACCTACGAGCAGATGCTGCAGCACGTGGTCAACCACGGCAGCTACCACCGCGGCCAGATCACGACGCTGCTGCGCCAGCTCGGCGCCGCGGCGCCGGCCGGCATGGACCTGGTCGCGTTCTTCCGCGAACGCGCGGGCTGACCGCCGCGGCCGCGGCGCCGCCCTTCAGTCGTCGGCGGCCACCGGCGGCGGCGGCCCGTCGGTCGCCTCGTCGGTCGGCTCGTCACCACCCGGCGCCGGGGCGCGGCGCGGGCGGTCGTCCGGGTTGACCTGCACGATGCGGCCGCGGAACGCTTCGACGACGCGCACAGCGGCGGGACCGGGCGCAGCCTGCGGCTGGGGCTTGCCGCCCGCGGCGGGCGCCGCGCCGGCGCCGCCGAAGCGGAACTCGACCTGCACGTCGGCCGCCGCGGCGGTGCGCACGACCTGCGTCAGCTCCTGCTGGATCACCGGCGACGCCAGGCGGTCGTGGTGCAGCTTGCGCTCGCTCTGCAGCGTGACGACGACCCGGCCGTTCGCGTCGGGCCCGTCGAACCGGCACTGCTCGACCGACGCCTGCAGCAGCGCGCGGTCCTGCAGCAGCGCCAGCGTGCGCGCGCGCAGGTCGGCGGCGTCGCGCGGCGGGCCGGACGGCGGCGCCGTGGGCCGCGCCGGGGC
>JAEUHR010000019.1 GCA_016794425.1 Planctomycetota bacterium | reverse complement strand
GCGCCGCGACCGGAGCCGGCTGTGCGTGCAGCTGGCCTTGCGGCGCTGCAAGGAGCTGCTCGGCGAACGTCGGGCGACCCTGCTGACCGACGAGAAGGCGCTCTACGGCTCGTTGAAGCAGAAGCTGTTCGGTGACCAGCTCGCGCACGAGACGGTGTCGGGCAAGGCGCCGAGGACGACCTGGAACCCGCTGTTTCCGATCAACCACACCGAGGCGATGCTGCGCGACAACTGTGGCCGGCTGCGCCGGCGGTCGTGGCTGGCGAGCAAGCAAGCGCGCTACTTGCGCCGGCAGCTGGACCTGTTCGCCGCCTACCGCAACTGGTGCCGGCCGCGCACCAACCATGAGCCGCAGCAGCTGGCGCCGGGCGTCGTGCTGCGGTTGCTCCAGCGCAACCTGGAAGCCCAGGAACTGCTGGCGTGGCGGCAGGACTGGCGCGGGCTGTCGATCCATCCGACCAGCACGGACGGCACCGGCACTTGCGGCGCGGCGGCATGAGCGTGGTCCACGGAAAGCACCAGTTAGGGGTGTGGATCAAGTATGGGCGGCTGGGGGGCCGATGCCTGACGGCAACGACCGATGCCACCGCCTACGCGAACCACCTGCGTCGCAGTGCTCGCGACGACCCTGGCCGCACAACAGCCACCGCCATCGACGGACCTCGGCGAGCACCAGCACGGATCGATGCGAGAGGTGCTCGGTGGTGCACAGCAGCAGCTCGACGACTGGCTCGAACGATTCTCGCTGTCGGGCTTCGTCGCGTTGCGGGCGTACGACACGGAAGCGCGCGGCAGCGCACCCGACGGCACGCTCGCCATCCAGGCAGCGACGCTGTTCGTGAACGTCGACGTGCCCGACGTCGGCCATGCGTTCGCCGAGCTTCGGCTCGACTACCTGCCGGAGGCCGGCAACACGGAAGTGGGCCTCGGCGAGGTCTGGGTCACGCTCGACGATCCGCTCGCGCTCGGCCCCGGTGCGCTGCAGCTGCGCTGCGGCCGACTCGACCTGCCGTTCGGCGAGTACTACCGACTCGAAGACCCGGACCAGAACCGCCTGATCGGTTTCCCGGCCGTGATGCCCTACCGCTGGGACGAGGGCGTGATGGCATTCGCCGATCACGGCAGCTGGGGCTTTGCCGCGGCCGTGACCGACGGCACCTACAGCCGCAACTCGGAATCGGGCATCGCCCCCGCCGCGACGCTGCGGCTGCACACGCGACCGATCGACGGTCTCTACATCAGCGCCAGCGGGCACTACGTGCACGAAGCCGACCAGTCCGCACTCTGCCTCGGCGGTTCGGTGGTGGCACCGGTGTCCGGCGGGGCCGCAGGCTCGAGCCCGAGCCCTGAGGTCCGCTCGCTGTTCGGCAGTCTCGACGTGCTCTGGCAGGTGACCGGCAGCCTGCACGTCCAGGCGTCGGTCGGTGGCGGCCGGATCGACGACGACGTCGACGCGTTCGATCGCAGCCTGAAGTGGTGGATGTTCGAACCCACCGTGGCGCTGGCGCCGAGCCTCGACGCGACGCTGCGCTGGAGCGGCGGCGGCACGTTCGACGACGCCGAAGGATATCGGTTGGAAGCGCGCCCCTACGGCAACGGCGCCGCGAGCTACGGCTTCGATCTGTCGCAACTGCAACGGCTCGCCCTCGGGCTACGCCGCACCTGGCAGCCGAGGCTCACCACCAAGATCGAGGTCGGCTTCGACCACCTGGTCGCGACCGACCTCAGCGGCCTGCCGAACGACACCCGTGTCTTCACCGCCGCCGAACTCGTCGTGACCTTCTGACCATGCGCGTCCTGGCCACCATTCTGCTGTCGTTGCTGCCCCGCGTCGTCGCGCAGGAAGCGCCGTCGACGATGGCGACGATGCGCACACTCGCGTCGGCCGTCACCGGCATCGGCAAGGCCCTCGAGGCCGGCGAGCGCAGCGCGTTGGCGACTCCGCTCGCGTCGATCGATCGTGCGCTGGGTGATCTCGAATCGAACGGCTTGCCCGCAGGAGCCGGCGCCGCGGCAGCGCTGGCGACGATCCGCGCCGCCATCGCCGACCTGCGCGCACCGGTCGGCGACGGCTCGGCGAGCGACGCATACGACTTCGCGCGCCTGCGGTCCGGCTGCACCAGTTGCCACCTCGCCCATCGCGACGACAACTGCGGCCGCGGTCTGTTCCCCAACCGCGGCGGCGCGGTGAGCGGCACGGTCGCGCTGAAGGCAGCCGACGGCACCGCGCGACCCGGCAGCGGCGACATCGTGCTGTTCCTCGAAGGCGACGGGGTACGCACGGAGCCGCTGCCGCGCGCACCGGCGATCACGCAGCGCGGCCGCCGCTTCGCACCGGCCGTCACGGTCGTGACGCCGGGCACGACGGTGCGCTTCCCGAACGACGACGTCGTGTTCCACAACGTCTTCTCGCTGTCGCGCGGCAACGCGTTCGATCTCGGCACCTACGGGAACGGCGAAACGCAGCAGCGCGTGCTGACGCAACCGGGCCTGGTCAAGGTCCACTGCAACATCCATCCGGAGATGGTCGCCGACGTGCTGGTGCTGCCGACGCCACACACCACGATCAGCGCCGCCGACGGCAGCTGGTCGATCGCCGACGTGCCGCCGGGCGACTGGGTGCTGCGCGTCTGGCACCCGCTCGCCGACGACCAGCGGCACGCGATCCGGGTCACCGACGACACGGCGACCGAGATGCGCCTCGAGGTGCGCGAGACGCGCCCACGCGCCCCGCACCGCAACAAGCACGGCCGCTCCTACGAGGACAAGTACTGACGTGGCGATGCGCCTGCACTTCCGCGGCCGCCTGGTGCTCGGCGTGACGACGCTGGTCGTCACGTTCGCCGGCGCCGCGCTCGCGGTGCTCGGCGAACTCGGCAACCAGTTCGTCGCCGGCCAGATCCAGCGCCAGGTCGAGGAATGCCGCGGCGGCTTCCAGCGGCAGATGGAGATGCGGCTCGCGTCCTGGCAGCGCGAAACCGAAGCGTTCGCGCGCACGCCGTTGCTGCTGGCAACCGTCGCAATCCCCGGTGTCGACGCGGCGACGCTCGCCGACCGGCTCGAAGAGCTGCAGGCGCCGCTGGTCGCCGTGCTCGACACCGACGCGCGGGTGCTCGCGAGCCGCGGCGCGTGGCCGCCCGGCACCGACCTCGGTGCGATGCCGGGAATCCCCTCCGCACTCGCCGGGGTGACCGGCGACCACGCGTGGCCCCTGCACCGCGGGCTCGCGCTCGTCACCGTGACCCCCCTGGTGCAAGGCGAACGGCTGCTCGGTCTGCTGGTGCGCGGCGAACGCGTCGGCGATCCGCTGGCCGCGACGATCGGCACGATCGCGGGCCGCGACGTGCTGTTCGCGCAGGACGGCATCGTGCTGGCGGCGAGCTGGCGCGACGAGCTGCCCGAACACACCGACCTGCTGCCGCTGCTGCACCTGCGGCACCACACGCTGCCGGCCAGTGGCACCACGGTCGCCCCGTCGATCGACGGCGTCGCGCGCACCGGCCTCGCGGTGCCGCTGCACCGCGACGGCGGCATCGCCTGGTTGTCGTACGACCTGCAGGAGGTCGAGCGCCTGCGCGAAGAAGCGTTCCAGTGGCTCGGTCTGACCTGCGGCATCCTGACGCTGCTCGGCGTCGTGTTCGCGGTGCGCACTGCGTCGCGCTTGTCGCGGCCGCTGCGCACGCTGACCTCCGCCGCCGACCGCATGGGCCACGGCGACCTCGCCGCGCGCGTCGACGACCGGGGCCTCGACGTCGAACTCGGCCAGCTGGCGCGGTCGTTCAACGCGATGGCGACCACCTTGCAGACCCTGGTCGCCGACGTCACCGACAAGGCCGCGCGCGCCGAGGCCGGCAACCGCGCCAAGGACGCGTTCCTGACCTCGATCAGCCACGAACTGCGCACGCCGCTGACCGGCATCCAGTCGACCGCGGCACTGCTGCAGCAGTTCGGCGACGAGGCGTCGCCGCAGGAGCGCGCCGACTTCCTCGACACGATCCTGCGCGAGTCCGAACGGCTCGGCCAGCGCATCGGCAGCGCCCTGGAGTTCGCCAGCCTCGCGGCCGGCGAGGTGCGCTGGACGCTCGGTCGCACGAGCCTGCTGCAGGTCTGCGAGCAGGCCTGCCGGCGGCTGACCAGTCTGCTGGCACTGAAGCACGTCGACTTCCACGTCGTCTGCGCTCCCGACGCGATGCTGCAGGGCGACCGCGAGCACCTGACGCAGGCGCTCTACCACCTGGTGCACAACGCCTGGACCTGGAGCCCGCAGGACGGTGAGGTCGACGTGACGGTCGGCGAAGTGCACGGCGGCTACGTGATCGAGGTCGCCGACCGCGGTCCGGGCGTGCCGGTGCACGAGCGACAGCGGCTGTTCGACTCGTTCACGCAGGGCGGCGACGTGCTGGTCGACAAGCCGGCCGGCATCGGCATCGGCCTGAAGATCGCAGCCGAGGTCGCCAACGTGCACGGCGGCGCGATCGACTACCAGGACCGGCCGGGCGGCGGCGCGTGCTTCCGGCTGCTGCTGCGTTGCGCCGACCGACCGATCGATCGGCTGGCCGCGGCCGGCGCCGGCGCGACCGGCTGACGCGGCTCAGTCCACCGCGCCGCCCGACCCTTCCGCCGCACCACTGCCCGCCGGCGGCCGGAACAGCAGCGCCAGCGCGGTCGCAGCCGCGAGCGCCAGCCACATCGGCAGCTCGAACAGGCGGTGCCAGTCGGTGCCTTCGGGCGTGCTGTAGGCCTCGAACAACGTCGGCCCGAACGTGTTGGCGACCAGCGCGCCGCCGCCGAGGATCATCAGGTTGAACAGGCCCTGCGCGCTGCTGCGGATGTCCTTCGGCAGATGGCTGTCGACGAAGATGTAGACCGTCGCGAAGAAGAACGCGTAGCAGATGCCGTGCAGCACGTTGACGGCGACGATCAGATCCTGGTGCTGCGGGAAGTGCGCGAACACGAAGAACCGCGCCGCGTGGCCGAGCACACCGACCACCATCGTCCAACGCCAACCGAGCCGCGCCAGCACCGGACCGAGCACGGCCATGGTCAGGATCTCGGCGACCTGGCCGATGCTCATGACCGGCATCACCCAGTTGCTCGGGATGCCGACCGCCGAACTCTCGAGGAAGCGGCCGGTCCAGTTGAAGTAGCACTGGTGCACGAACGCGTCGACCAGCGCCACCAGCCACAGCACCAGCACGAACGGCCGGCCGAGCAGCCGGAACGCCTTGGCCCAGGCCAGGCTCTCGGTCGCGCGCGGCGGCGTGTGCGGCAGCGCGAGCGCGAACACGGCCAGCAGCAGCGACGCGCCGCCGGCGACCACGTAGGTCCAGCGCGTGGCGGCGCGCGCCGCGTCGCCGGTCAGCGGGTGCGCCAGCGCGGCACCGAGCCAGTCGACGAAGCCCTGCGGGTTCGCCGCCGCGACCGCGGGCCAGTCGACGAACACCAGCGCGAACGGCCACGCGACCACGATCCAGCCGATCGTGCCGCCCATGCGCACGATGCCGAACTCCCGCTGCGCGTCCTTCAGGTGCGCGAACGCGATCGCGTTCGTGATCGAGATCGTCGGCACGTAGAGCAGGCAGTGCACGTACATCAGCACCAGGAACGGCCAGAAGTCGGTCACGAACCCGAGTGCCAGGATCGCGGCGCCGCCGATGCCGTGGCTGACCGCCAGGAACCGTTCGGCCGCGAAGCTGCGGTCCGCGAACTGGTTGCTGAAGAACATGCCGACGATCGCCGCGATCGGGAACGCGTTCAGGATCGCGGCCTGCTGGCCGGCCGAGAAGCCGAGGCTCGGCAGGTAGCCGAAGATCAGCGGCAGCCAGGCCCCCCAGATCGCGAACTGGAGGACCATCATCACGAACAGCTTCCAGCGGTGGTGCATGCGACGACTCGGAGCGAGGAGCGGGACCGGGGGGCGCCGGTCGAGGGCCGCGGCAGCGTAGGAAGGCGCCGCGCCGGAAGGAAGCGAACGCAGCCCGGCCGTCGACCCGGCTACGGCGCGCGCCGCGGCAGCGCCAGCACGGCGAGCGCCGAGCCGAGTGCGCAGGCGATGCCGACCCACAGGGCCGGCGCGAACGAACCGGTCGACGCGAACGCCGCGCCGATCGCCGGTTTCAGCGGCAGCTGCACCGCGCGCGCCAGCGAGTAGAACAGCGCCGCCGCCGTCGCGCGCAGCGCCGGCGGGTGGTGTTCGCCGAACAGCGCGCCGAAGCACGACCAGGTGCCGGCGCCGAGCCCCATCGCGGCCACCGCCAGCGTGAACGTCGCGAAGTCGGCCGTCACGTGCGCGAGCTGCTGCAGCACCAGCCACTGGCCGAGCGCGAACACGAGGCAGAACAGCACGAACACGCGCACGCGGCCGAAGCGCGCCGCCGCGAAGCCGAACAGCACGTCGGCGACCACGTGCACCGCGTTGACCTGGATCTGGAACCAGCCGACGTCGGCCGGGGCGACGCCGTGCATGCGCATCAGCGCGCCCGGCAGTTCGGCGTAGACGCACCAGAACCCGGCCATGTGCAGCGCGAGGATCACCAGCAGCACGATCGAGGCGCGCCGGTACGCGGGCGCGAACAGGTCGCGCGCCGGGCGCCGTTCGGCCGCAGCCGCCGCGCGATCGGGGCCCGGCATCGACCAGCGCCCCGCCAGTGCCAGCAGGCCCAGCAGCGACGAGGCGACGAACACGGCGCGCCAGCCGACCTCGGGCAGCGGCGCGACGAAGCAGCCGACCGCCGCGGCCAGCGCCATCGCGACCGGACTGCCGGCCTGCAGGATGCCGTGCACGCGGTCGCGCTGGCGGCCGTGCCAGTAGTCGGCGACCACCGCGTGGCCGATGCCCCATTCGCCGCCGACGCCGAGCCCGGTGACGATGCGCGCGGCCAGCAGCGACCAGAAGCCCTGCGCCAGCCCGGTCAGCAGCGCCCCGAGCGAGAACACGACGATGCTGGCGGTCATCGCGCGGCGCCGGCCGATCCGGTCGGCGACGCGGCCAAACCCGAAGCCGCCGACCGCCGTCGCCAGCAGCGACCAGCCTTCGATCCACGCGACCGGGCCGGTGACCTCGAGGCCGAGCTCCCGCGCGACACTGCCCTTCGTGAAGCTGAACAGGATCAGGTCGTAGAAGTCGAACACCCAGCCGAGCCAGCAGAACAGCAGCACGCGGCCCCGGCCGTGCGCGAACAGGCGGGAGTCGGCGGCGGGGTCGGTGGGCGCGGACATGCGAGGCGCGGACACTATCCGGCCCGCGCGGCCGCGGCACCGCTACGCTGGGGCCGTTCGCTGCCCCGTCGTCGTCGACGGCCAGCGGTCATCCGTGCGCCGGTCGGGCACCGGGCTGACGTCGGCCTTCGCCGCTGCCTAGCATCGTGTGCAGGCTGGTCGGCCGGGCACTGCCACAGCCGCGTTCGCTCGCCGTCACTTCTTCGCGGGCGATACCGGTCCGATGTGGAGGTTTGTCACCGTCGCCAAGCTGCCGCCGACCGCGAGGCCGACGAATCCGTTTCGCATCCGCTCTTCGGCAGGCACCGCGATGAGTTCCTTGCCATCGACCAGAACTCGCATCGTCGACCCGCACTGCACCTCGAGGTCGAACGCCTGCAGCGGCAGGTGCGGGCTCTTGGCGGAAGCAACGGCCTTCTGCCAGCCTCCCTGCCCCCGCAATTCGCGCAGCGCGCAGAACCCCTGTTCGAACACCACCGCCAAGGTCTCCGTGCCTTCGAGCCAGAATCGGACGTGCAGTGCCTTCACGCCGACGTCGTCGATGGTGGCGCGGCAGCGCAGGACGTAACCACCCTCGTAGTGCTGGACCGGGGACATCAGGCTGCCGACCTGATCCGCAGCGCCCGCCAGAACGAATCCCGCCTGGGTCGCGCGGACGTGGCCGACCGCCGTCCAAACCGGCCGCAGCGTGCCGAGCATCGCCCGCCAACGTGCCTGCGCTTTCGCTTGGTCCTTGCCGACGATCGCCTCGAACACGCGCAACCGGTTCGGCACGACCCCGATCGCCTTGGGCGGCTTGCCGAGCAGCTTCCGGATCCAGCCTGCGTTCTCCTGCGCGAGAAACTGCGCGAGCACGGCGCAGCCGTTGATCTCGGCAAGGAAAGCGTCATGGGTCGGCGGGGCATCGGTGACGAGCAGCGGCGCCCGCAGTTCGAACTGGTACCCCGTGCCGATGCTCAACGCATGGGACATGCGTCGGGCATCGAACGACGGGTCCACTCCGTACGACCCGGCTGGGTTGCTCAAGCTCTCGACCACGCCATGGGCCACGATCCAAGCCAGCCACGGATCGGTCTTCGCGGACTCGGCAACCTGCATCGCCAGCAGGCGCACGGCGCACAACATCAGGCCCTGCCGGGTCGGCTCGGGCAAGCCGATGCGCGATTCGACTTCCGGTGCCAACCGCGACAACAGCAGGTGCGCAGCCGACGCGTCCGGCAAGCACAGCTGATCGACCGGGAAGCCGAGTTTCGACGCGGACTTCTCGACCACCCGGAACGAGGCCTCGTCGCAGTGGATCACGAGTTTGGGTTTCTTCGTGACCTTGGCTTGCCAGGCCTTCTCGAACGCCGCCGCGGCCGCATCGGCGGCGGCAACGGCTTCGCCCGTCAGTCTGGCTGCGTGGTCGGCCACGTTGTCACCACCGGCGAACTCGAGCGTGAAGTACTTGCTCGCTGGCGCCGACGCACCCTGTGCCGCAAGGGGTGCCACCGCGCACAGGACCGCCGCCGCAAACCCGAAACACGTCTCGACCCTCATCGCCGTAGCCTCACCGACCGGCACCTCCTTCACAAGCGGGACCCTCCGCATCCCGGCGCAGCGCGGCACCCGAGCGCATCGCCCCGCGGAACGACCTGGCGGCAGACAGTCCCGGCCGCGTGCGCGGCATGATGCAACCATGCCCACCCTGCTGACCGCACCGAGATTGACGCGGCGCTGCGTGCGCTGCCCAGCTGGACGCGCCGCGACTCGGCGCTGCACGCACGCTTCGACTTCGCCGACTTCCGGCAGGCGTTCGCGTTCCTGACCGCGGTCGCCGCCGAAGCCGAGCGGCAGCAGCACCATCCGGACTGGCGCAACGTCTGGTCGAAGGTCGAGATCAAGCTGTCGACGCACGACGCCGGTGGCATCACCGAGCGGGACCTGCGGCTGGCGCGCGCGATCCAGGCGCTGGCCGGTACGGCGCGCTGACCGCCTCGCTATCCTGTTCCCCCCGCATGTTCGTCCCAGCACGCAGACAGACCGTCCCGGTCCGAGTCGGCACCGTCACCGTCGGCGGCGGCCATCCCGTCGCGGTGCAGTCGATGACCAACACCGACACCGCCGACGCCGCCGCGACCGCGGCGCAGGTCGCCGAGCTGTTCCTCGCCGGCAGCGAACTGGTGCGCATCACGGTCAACACGCAGGAGGCCGCCGCCGCGGTGCCCGAGATCCGGCAGCGCCTCGCCGACCGCGGCCTCGCGGTGCCGCTGATCGGCGACTTCCACTACAACGGCCACGTGCTGCTGCGGAAGTTCCCCGCGTGCGCCGAAGCCCTCGACAAGTACCGGATCAACCCGGGCAACGTCGGCAAGGGCAAGAACCACGACGCGAACTTCGCGACGATGGTGCAGTGCGCGATCGACCACCGCAAGCCGGTGCGCATCGGCGTCAACGCCGGCTCGCTCGATCCGGAGCTGCTGAGCCAGCTGATGGAGACCAATGCGCGCTCGTCGATCCCGCAGGACGCGCAGGCCGTGTTCCTCGAGGCGATGGTGCAGAGCGCGCTGCGCAGCGCCGCCGCAGCCGAAGAACTCGGCCTGCCGCGCGACCGCATCATCCTGTCGTGCAAGATCAGCAAGGTGCAGGAACTCGTACGCGTCTACCGCGCGCTCGCCGACCGCACCGACCACGCGCTGCACCTCGGCCTCACCGAGGCCGGCATGGGCATGAAGGGCATCGTCGGCTCGACCGCGGGCCTCGCGATCCTGCTGCAGCAGGGCATCGGCGACACGATCCGCGTGTCGCTGACGCCGGAGCCCGGCAGTTCGCGCACGCAGGAAGTGCGCGTCGCGCAGCAGATCCTGCAGGCGATGGACATCCGGCCGTTCCTGCCGCAGGTCACCGCCTGTCCGGGCTGCGGCCGCACCACGTCGACCTACTTCCAGGAACTGAGCCAGCAGGTCGAGAAGTTCCTGCACGCGCGCATGCCCGAGTGGAAGCGCGACAAGCCGCAGGTCGCGTCGCTGCAGGTCGCGGTGATGGGCTGCGTCGTCAACGGCCCCGGCGAGAGCAAGGCCGCGCACATCGGCATCTCGCTGCCCGGCACCGGCGAAGCGCCGCGCGCGCCGGTCTACGAGGACGGCGTGCAGGTGTGCACGCTCGAAGGCCCGACGCTGGCGCGCGACTTCCTCGATCGCATCGAGGCCTACGTGCGGCGCATGGTGTGAACCGGACGCGACGGACCGCAGCGGCGCTGGCCATCGCCGGTGGCGCTGCCTAGAGTCCCGCCGCGATGCACGAGCCGCCAGCAGACGCCACCGGTGAACGGGCACAGCCCGCCCGCCTCGCCGCGATCGCGCTGGCGTCGTTCGCGGTGCTGTTCTTCCAGATCGCCGCGACGCGCGTGCTCAGCGTCGTGCTGTGGTACCACTGGGCGTTCCTCAGCATCTCGCTGGCGATGCTGGGCCTCGGCGTGCCGGGCGTGTGGTTCGCGCTGCGCGCGCCGCGGCCGCGCCTGCTGCCGTGGGCGCTGCTGCTCGGCGGCCTCGCGCTGCCGGCGGCGACCGCCGCGACGCTGGCGATCGGCAACCGCTTCGGCGGCTGGTCGGTGGTCGCGATCATGGCCTGCCTGCTGGTGCCGCTGCTGCTGCTCGGCGCCGCGGTCTGCCAGCTGCTGCTGGAAGCGCGCGGCCGCACCGTCGCCCGGCTCTACGGCGCCGACCTGCTCGGGGCGGCGACGGCCGCGGCCGCGGTCGTGCCGGCGCTGTCGCTGGCGCCGACGCCGCACGCGATCGCCTGGCTCGGGCTGCTGCCGATCGCGGCCGCGCGGCTGGTCGGCCTGCACTGGCTGCCGACGCTCGGCGCTGCCGCGGCGATCGCCGGCGCGGTGTGGTTCGGCACGCCGTTCGAAGTGCGCTGGACCAAGAGCTACGACGAGTCGACGCTGCCGAAGGTCTACGAGCGCTGGACGCCGACCGCGCGGCTGACGTTCTTCGACCCGAAGGTCATGCTCGGCGGTGGCAACGCGTTCTTCGGCTGGGGCAAGGGCCGCAACGCGCCGCACGTCGCGGTCGACGAGTACTGGATGCAGCAGGACGGCAGCGCCGGCACGCCGGTGACGCGGTTCGACGGCGACACCTCGGACCTGCGCGAGTTCGAGCACCTGCTGTACGACGTCACGGCGGTCGGCCACCAGGTGCGCACGCCGCGCCGCGTCGCGGTGATCGGCGGCGGCGGCGGCCGCGACATCCTGACCGCGCTGGTCGCCGGCGCGACCGACGTCGACGCAGTCGAACTGAACGGCGGCGTCGTCGCCGCGGTGTCGGGGCACTTCCGCGAGTTCAGCGGCGACGTCTACCACGCGCGCGGCGTCACCGCGCACGTCAGCGAAGGCCGTTCGTTCCTGACCCGCTCGCGCGGCGGCTACGACCTGATCCAGATCTCGCTGATCGACAGCTGGGCGGCGACCGCGGCCGGTGCGTTCGCGCTGTCGGAGAACAACCTCTACACGGTCGAAGCCTACCGGCTCTACCTCGAACGCCTGGCGCCGGACGGCCTCGTCGCGACCAGCCGCTGGCGCAGCGGCGAGATGGGCCTCGAGGCCAGCCGGCTGCTGCTGCTGAACGACCGCGCGCTGCGCGAACTCGGTGTGGCCGATCCGGCGGCGCACCTCGCCGTCGTCGCGGCCGGCAACGTCTCGACCGTGCTGACGAGCCGCCGCGCGTTCACGGCGGCGGAGCTGGACCGGCTGCGGCAGGTCTGCGAGCAGCGCGGCTTCGACCTGCTGTTCCCGGGCCCGTCGGATCCGGACAACCCCGCCGATCCGGCGACGCTGCTGCGCTCTGGCCCCGGCGCGCTGGAGCGCAGCGGCCTCGTGATGGCACCGCCGACCGACGACACGCCGTTCTTCTTCCAGACGCTGCCGGTGTTCGGCCGCATCGACCTCGAGTTCGCGCGCCGCTACGGCGTCAACAGCGAAGCGGTCGCGGCGCTGCAGCTGCTGATGCTGGTGCTGACCGCGGCGACGCTGTGGCTGTTCTTCGTGCCGTTCGGGTTCGCGCGCCGGCTGCGGCGGCCGCCCGGGTTCTGGCGCGGCACCGGCTTCTTCGCCGCAATCGGCTTCTCGTTCATGCTGATCGAGGTGCCGTGGCTGCAGCGCTTCGTGCTCTACCTCGGCCATCCGAGCCTCGCCGCCGCGGTCGTGATCGGCGGCCTGCTGCTCGGCGCCGGTCTCGGCTCGCTGCGCGCGGCGCGGCTCGACGGCGACCGAGCCTGCCGGCTGTGGTGGCTGGCGCCGCTGCTGCTGGCGGCCGGCAACGCCGGTTTCGGCCCGCTGTTCGTCGCCACGCTCGGTGCCGGCGAGGCGGTGCGGATCGGCATCACGCTGCTCTTGCTGCTGCCGGTCGGCTTCGTGCTCGGCCACTACTTCCCGCTCGGCATGCAGCGTTTCGGCGACCCGGCCAAGGCCTGGTTCTGGGCCGTCAACGGCGCCTGCTCGGTGCTGGCCGGCGTCGCGTCGCTGGCGCTGGCGATGACGTTCGGCTTCACGGCGACGGCGTGGCTCGGCGTCGCCGGCTACGTCGCGGCCGGCTGGTTCGCGCGGCGCTGAGGCGGCGGGTCGCGCCCCCGCCAGTGGCTCCGGCGCGACCCGGGTGTGGCGGTCGGAGCCGAAGCGGCCTACCCTGCCGACCTGCCACACCGTCGTCCATGAAGGTCGCCAGCAAGCCCGATTTCCCGCTGCTCGAGCGCATCACGCGCCGCGCGTTCGCCCACATGATCGCGATGATCCACGTCGCGAACCACCGGGACGACGCCGACAAGACCGACCCGAAGGTCGGCGGCCATCCGGCCGCGTGCGCCAGCAGTCTCGACTTCCTCGCCGCACTGCACCTGCACCTGCGCGAACCCGGCGACGTGATCTGCTGCAAGCCGCACGCGTCGCCGGTCGACCACGCGCTGCACCACGCGCTCGGCCTGTTCCGCCACGCCGACGGCCGCTGGTTCGACGAAGGCGAAGGCGAAGCGGTGATGGCGCGGCTGCGCAGCTTCTCGCACGACGGCGCGCCGGTGTTCCAGAGCTACCACGCCGAGAGCGACCCCGACGGCTGGCGTTTCCTGCCGTCCGGCTCGGTCGGCATCCCGCCGGTCGCCGCGGTCTACCTGGCCCTCGCCTACCGCTACGCGCGGCAGCACGGCTGGGACATCGACGAGCCGCACTTCTGGTGCATGATGGGCGACAGCGAGTTCCGCGAAGGCTCGCTGCTCGAGGTGCTGCCCGAGGTCGCCGAACGCGAACTCGGCAACGTCACCTGGATCATCGACTACAACCGGCAGAACCTCGACGGCACGCGGATCCCGAACAACCGCGGCCTGAAGGGCACCGACGCCGACCGCATCGAGGGCACCGCCCGCGCCAACGGCTGGGAGGTGATCCAGCTGCGCCACGGCTCGTTCCGCGACGCGGTGTTCGCGCGGAAGGGCGGCGACGCGCTGCGCGCGGTGTTCGAGCGCGGCTTCACCGACTACCACTACCAGGCGCTGCTGTGGAAGCGCGACCCGGCGCAGATGCGCGCGGCGATCCTCGCCGAGGACAAGGCGTGCGAGAAGCCGCTGGCGGCGCTGTCGGACGACGAGGTCGTGCGGTTGTTCTACGACACCGGCGGCCACGACCTGGCGGCGATCGTGCGCACGTTCGAGCGCTGCAAGCAGGACCGCCAGCGGCCGACGCTGGTGATCGCGCACACGGTCAAGGGCCGCGGCCTCGAGTGCGTGGCCGCGAACGGCAACCACTCGGCGATGCCCGAGGCCGACGAGGTCGAACGCATCCTCGCGGCGCAGGGCCTGTCGCTGGAGCGGCCGTTCCGCCGCTTCGCCGCCGACAGCGACGAGGCGCGCTTCCTGGCGCAGCGCGGCCAGATGCTGCGGCTCGGCATCGAGGCGCTCGAGGCGCAGGGCGCCGCGAACCGCGAACGCGTGCAGGCGCAGATCGACCAGCACGGCGGCATGCCCGCGTCGCTCGACATCAACCTGAAGCTGGCGCCGGTCACGCACACACAGTGGATGTGGGGCCAGCTCGCGGCCAAGCTCGTGCGCATCGGCGTCTACGACGAACTCGCGCGCGCCGGCAAGGAGCACAAGGCCGGCAAGGCGCCGAGCGCCGAGGAGGCGCGCTGGAATCCGGTCGCCGACCTGATGATGACGATGGCGCCGGACGTCGGCACGTCGACCAACATCAACCCGGCGATGGACGAGAAGATCTTCGGCCCCAAGCACGACGCGAACTGGGAGGCCGAACTCGACCTGCACGAACGGCTGCGGCCGGAGCTGGCGCCGACCGACGAGGCGTGGACGCGGCACATCCGGTTCGAGATCGCCGAGGCCAACTGCATGAGCGCGGTCGGCAGCTTCGGCAAGATGGGCCATCTCGCCGGCATCCCGTTCCTGCCGCTGATGACGGTCTACGACTTCTTCATCAAGCGCGCCCTCGACCAGCTCTACTACAACCTCTACTGGGGCAGCTCGTTCGTACTGGTCGGCACGCCGAGCGGCATCACGCTGGCGCCCGAGGGCGCGCAGCACAGCTGGAAGAGCGACATCCAGATCCCGAACCTGATCACCTGGGAGCCGGCGTTCGCGATCGAAATGGAGTGGATCCTGTGCGACGCGATCCGCCGCCACTTCGCGCGCGACAACAAGGGCCGCAGCGGCGTGCTGATCCGCGCCGTCACGCGCGCGCTGCACCAGAACCTGCTGCTCGAATGGCAGCGGCGCCAGGCGCGCTGGAAGCGCGATCTGCCGGCCGACGCGCAGCTCGGCCTCACCGCGCAGGACGGCGGCCTGCACGAACAGGAAGTGCCGCACGCCAAGGACGCCGAGATCCTCGCCGTGCTGCGCGACCACGCGCTGGCCGGCGGCTACCGGCTGATCGACTGGCGCGGCTACCGCGGCTACCAGCCGGGCGAGAACGTCGTCGAACTGTTCGTGATGGGCGCGTTGGTGCCCGAGGCCGTGCAGGCGGCCGAACTGCTGCTGGACCGCGGCGTCTACGCCAACGTGACCGTGGTCACGTCGCCGGACCTGCTGGGCGGCGAACTGGCGCGCAAGGACGGCTACCGGCACCTCGTGCAGACGCTCGGCGTCGACGGTCGGCTGCACCTGCGGCCCGCCGGCGGCACGACCGGACCGCTCGGCCCGGGCGACGCGATCGACCTCGCCGGTCGCCGCGTACCGATCGTGTCGGTGCACGACGGCGAAATCGGCCTGCTCGACAACCTCGGCTCCGTGCTAGGCGTGCCGCAGCTCGCGAAGGCCGTGGTCAAGTTCAGCAAGTCGGGCACGCCGGCGCACATCTACCGCTACCACGGCCTGCACGCCGAGGGCATCGCCGAGACCTGCGGCCAGGTCCTGGCGCAGACCGCGCTCGAACAGGTGCAGCTGCACCCGGCGGCGATCGCGACGCTGCGCCAGCAGCAGGGCGCCCCCGCCGGCGACTGGCGCACGCTGTGGCCGAACCCCGCCTGATGCCGTGACCGCCTACCCTCCGTTCCCAGCGCGGCGGCCGAGCATGCTGCCGACCGTGGTGGCCGGCGCCGCGTTCGCGCTGGGCCTGTTCCTCGTGCTCGACCGCGCCGGCTGGTTCCAGCGCGGCCCCGACGTGGCGCCGCGCCCGGTCGAGCCGCGCGGCGACCTGATGGCGATCGAGCAGACGACGACGTCGATCTTCGAGCGCTTCGCGCCGTCGGTCGTGCACATCACGACCGAAGCGCTGGCGCGCACGATGTACGGCCTGCGCCGCTTCCAGGAAGGCACCGGCACCGGCTTCCTGTGGGACGACACCGGCACCGTCGTGACCAACTACCACGTCGTGAAGACCGTGGTCGAACAAGGCAGCCAGCTGAAGGTCGCGCTCGGCGACGAGCTCTACGACGGCGCCGTCGTCGGCACGAGCCCGCGCTACGACATCGCGGTCGTGCGCATCGTCGCGCCGCCGCGCGGCCTCGTGCCGATCCCGATCGGCTCGTCGGCGGACCTGAAGGTCGGCCAGTTCGTGCTCGCGATCGGCAATCCGTACGGCTTCGACCGCAGCCTCAGCACCGGCATCATCAGCGCGTTGAACCGCAGCATCGGCACGCGCGAGTCGGGCCAGATGGACGGTCTGATCCAGACCGACGCGGCGATCAACCCCGGCAACTCGGGCGGCCCGCTGCTCGACTCGGCCGGCCGGCTGGTCGGCATGAACACCGCGATCTACAGCCCGAGCGGCACCAGCGCCGGCATCGGCTTCGCGGTGCCGGTCGACACGATCAACGAAGTCGTGCCGAGCCTGCTCGACGGCAGCGCCGCGCAACGCCACCTCGGCGTCACGGTCGGCCAGGCGGTGCCGGTCGATCCGAGCACGGGCTTCAAGGTCGGCGTGCCGGTGCTCGGCGTCGAGCCGGGCGCCGGCGCGGCCGCGGCCGGCATCCGCCCGTTCGAACTGCGCGACGAGCGCATCGCCGGCTGGGGCGACATCATCCTGGCCGTCGACGGCTCGCCGGTGCGCGACGTCGACGCGCTGCGCCGCGTGCTGCGCGGCCGCAAGCGCGGCGAGACCGTCAGCGTGAAGCTGCTGCGCGGCGACAGCGACGCGGCGCAGGTCGTCGAGGTCCCGGTCGCGCTGAAGTGAGCCTCAGCCGCCGAGCGCGCGCAGCCGCGCTTCGACGATCTGCTCGGCCGGCTCGAAGCGCGGCAACCGGATGTGCCGCGCGGTCGCCGCATCGAGCGCCGCCGCCGGCGCCAGCCCGATCAGTTCGCTCTCGGCGACCTCGACGCCGCGCGCCCGCGCCAGCTCCGCGACCTTGTCGAACACGGTGCGGATCGACGACGTCTCGTAGTCGAGCAGGTTCATCGACACCTGGCTCAGCTGCTTGTCGTCGAGGAAGAAGCCCATGCCCTGCACCTTCTTGAAGCCGCCGTCCTTCTCGCGCACGGCCTTGGCGATGTCCTTCGCGACCTGCACGTCCGTGGTGCGCAGATTGACGTTGTAGGCGATCAGGAACTTGCGCGCGCCGACCGCGACCGCGCCGGCGGTCGGATGCAGCTTCGCCGGGCCGAAGTCGGGCGTGAACTCGGGATCGGTGCCGACCAGCGGCAGCAGGCCTTCGAACTCCTTGTTGCGGAAGTTGCCGAGCACGCGGCGCGACTCGCGCGTGCAGGCCTCGGCGTACAGGAACACCGGCAGGCCGAGCTCCTGCCCGATGCGGGCGCCGACCGCCCGCGCGGTCGCGACCGCGTCGGCCATGGTCGCACCGGCCAGCGGCACGAATGGGCAGACGTCCATCGCGCCCATGCGCTTGTGCTCGCCGCGGTGGTGCCGCAGGTCGATGCGCTGCATCGCCTCACGCGCGCCGCGAACGGCCGCCTCCGCGATCGCCGCAGCGGGCCCGGCCAGCGTCACGACGGCGCGGTTGTGGTTGCCGTCGAGTTCGCTGCCGAGGCACTTCACGCCCGCAACCGACGTCATCGCCGCGACCAGCGCGGCGACGACCGCGGCGTCCTTGCCTTCGGAGAAATTGGGAACGAACTCGAGCAGCGGCGCCATGGGGCCCGGTGGCGTACCCGCCGACGGCGCGCGTTTCCAGCGGCGCTGCGACGGTTGCGGCGCACGCCCCGCCGGCGGATCCTGTGCGGGTGACCACGAGCGGCAAGAAGACCCTCGACCGCGCGCTGGCGCGCACCGGCGCCTGTTCGCGTTCGGTCGCGCGCGCGGCGATCGCCGCCGGCCGCGTGCAGGTGAACGGCCGCACGGTGCGCGATCCGGACACCTGGGTCGACCCGGTGCGCGATCGGCTCGCGCTCGACGGCAGTGCGGCGCAGGCCGCGCGCAAGGAGGTCTGGATGCTGCACAAGCCGACCGGCCTCGTGACCACCGCGCGCGACGAGCACGGCCGCGACACGGTCTATGCGCTGCTGCCGCCGGACCTGCCGTGGCTCGCACCGGTCGGCCGGCTCGACCAGGACACGTCCGGCCTGCTGCTGTTCACCAACGACAGCGACCTCGCACACTCGATCACCGAGCCGGCGACCGAACTGGCGAAGACCTACGAAGCCGAGTGCCGCGGCGAGCTCGGCGCCGACGCGCTGCAGCAGCTGGCGGCCGGCGTGCTGCTGGCCGACGGACCGACGCGGCCGGCGCGCGTCGAACGGCTCGGCGGCGACGCGCGGACGACGCGGCTGCGGCTCGTGATCACCGAAGGCCGCAACCGCCAGGTCCGGCGCATGCTGACCGCGGTCGGGTCGCGCGTGCTCGCCCTGCACCGCACGCGCATCGGGCCGCTGCAGCTCGGCGACCTGCCGGTCGGCGCCTGCCGCCGCCTCGACCGCGCCGAGGTCGCGGCGCTGCGCGCGGCGGTCAGCGCGGTTCCGAACCGCCCTCGAACCAATCGGGGTCGCGCTCGGTGACGTTCGCCAGGATCGGCTCGCCGTCCTTGATCGTCATCGCGACCGGATTGCCGCCGAACGCGTAGCCGATCGCCTGCCAGCTCGGGATGTCGAGCACGCACAGGTCGGCGCGTTTGCCCGGATGCAGCGTGCCGACCTCGGCGTCGAGCTGCAGCGAGAACGCCGGGTTGATCGTCGACGCGGTGATGACCTCGGCAGCGGTCATCTTCATCTGCACGCACGCGATCGTCTGGATCAGCGTCATCGACTGCGTGTAGCACGAGCCCGGGTTGAAGTCGGTCGCCAGCGCGACCGCGCACCCGGCGGCGATCATGCGGCGGGCCGGCGCGTAGCCGGGCTTGCCGAGGAAGAAGATCGTGCCGGGCAGCAGCACGCCGACCGTGTCGCTGGCGGCCAGCCGCTCGATGCCGAGATCGGAGATCTGGCCCAGGTGGTCGGCCGAGGCGGCGCCGAGTTCGACCGCCAGTTCGGCGCCGCCCATCGGCCGGATCTCGTCGGCGTGCGCACGCAGCCGCAGCCCGGCCGCCTTGGCCGCGACCAGCACGCGGGCCGCCTGCTCGCGGTCGAACACGCCGGGCTCGGCGAACACGTCGCAGTAGTCCGCGAGCGGCGCCAGCTGCGGGATCATCTGCTCGCACAGGAGCCGCACGTAGGCGTCGCGGTCGGCGCGGTACTCCGGCGGGAACTCGTGCGCGCCGAGGAACGTGCGCCGGATCTGCAGCGGCGTGCGCGCGGCCGCGGTCTGCAGCGCGCGCAGGCTCTTCGCCTCGTCGACCAGCGACAGACCGTAGCCGCTCTTGCACTCGACGGTCGTCGTGCCGTGCGCCGCGAAGCCCCAGAGATGGCGTTCGGCGGCCTCGGTCAGGTCATCGAGCGAGGCCTCGCGCACGGCGCGCATCGAACTGAGGATGCCGCCGCCGGCCGCCGCGATCGCCATGTAGTCGGCCCCGGCACAGCGCATGTGGAACTCCTGCTCGCGCGTGCGCGCGAACACCGGATGCGTGTGGCAGTCGACGAAACCCGGCAGCACGACGAAGCCCGACAGGTCGAGTTCGGCCTCGGCGCGGTATTCGCTGCGCAGCCGATGGGTCGGCCCGACCGCCACGATGCGGCCGCCGCGCACCGCGACCGCGCCGTCCTCGATCACGCCGAGTTGCTGCATCGCCGGGCCGCGCCGCGGCCCGGTGGCCGGCCCGTCGGTCAGCGTGACGAGCTCCCGGCAGTGCACGAACAGACGGTCGACGGCGGCAACCATGCCGCCAGGATCGGCGCGGCGCGCGCCGTTGCAAGCCCGGGCCGGCCGGTCAGCCGGCGAGGGCCCGGCTGCCGCGCAGCCAGTCGGCGACGCGGTCGAGCACGCGCTTGCGGGCGCGGAACACCACCATCTTCAGTGCTTCCGGCCGGATGTCGAGCACGCGCGCCAGTTCGGCATAGCGCAGCCCCCGCACCTCCACCATCTCGAGCACGAAGCGTTCGCGATCGCTCAGCGTGCGGAACGCCATCAGGTAGCTGTGCAGCAGCAGCGCGTAGGCGTGCACCGTCGCGGCGCATTCCTCGTGGTCCTGGGCCTGCAGGCTCGGCTCGCGTTCGCCGACGTCGGCGCAATCGTCGAGCAGTTCGGGTGCCCCGACCGCGAAGTTCGCGCCGCGCCGGCGGCCGCGCAGATGGCGCCGGATCGCGTTGTCGACGATCGTCGACGACCAGGCCGCGAACGCACCGGGACGCGACGCGCGGAAGCGGTCCGGGTAGCGGTAGATGTTGACGAACGCGTCCTGCAGGATCTCCTGCGCGTCGCAGGCAGCGCCGGCCGCGCGCAGGCGCGACCGCACGCGGCTGGACAGCTGCGGCGTGGCCCACTGCACGAGGCAGTCGAACACGTCGCGGTCGCCGGACCGGCGATAGAGGTCCATCAGGCCGGTCGCCAGCGCTGCATCGAGCGTGGGGCCCGTTGCCTCGCCGGCGCCGAGGATGTCATCGAGCGACCTGCCGGCGTCGCGCAGCAGGTCGAAACCGCGTTCGCGCAGCGAGGCGCGTGGATCGGTCGCGTCGAGCGTGGCCGAGGGTGAGGGGTAGGCGCTCATGCCACGGGAGCAATGCGAAGGCCGGGCCAACCCGGCAAGAAACCCACGGCCCGTTCACCATGCCAACCACAAAGCATTGCAGCAAAGCGACTTGGACAACTTCCAGCGCAGCCGTGCCGAACCCGATGCACCATTGCGAGCCAGCATCTCCAGCGGTCCTTGAGCGCGGGGCCGTGCGGAGCCGAACAAGGGATGAGAACCCGGCTGTGTCGACTCCCACCGCCTCCACGCGCACCACGAATCCACTCGGCAGCTTGCCGTCGGTGCTGGCGATCCGCGATCTGCGGCGCCGGCTCGGCCGCGAGCTGCGCGGTCGCGCCGTGACGCAGGACGAGGTCGTGCGCATCCTGCAGCTGGATCCGCTCGCCGTCGTGCGGGGGCTGCGCGCGGCTTCGGCGCCGATCTTCGGCGCACCGTCGACCGGCTGGACCGTGCGTTCGATGGCCAACCGGCTCGGGCCGGCGCTGTCGCGGCGGCTGCTGCGCACCCCGACGCTGGGCGTGGCGGGCACGACGCGGCTGCGTCGCCTCTGGCTGCACGCGATCGCGACCGCGCTGGCGGCCCAGGAACTGGCCGTGCAGACCGGACTGGTCGATCCGGAGCACGCCTACCTGCTCGGCCTGCTGCACGACCTGCCGCAGTGGCTCGACGTGGTGGCCGAGCAAGGCACCCAGACCGACGTCACGGTCACGCCCCAACAGTGGATCGCCCACTGGCAGCTGCCGGCGGACCTGGTCGAACTGTTCGACGCGCGCCGCGCGCCGCCGGGCTCGCCGCTGGTCGAACGGCCCGCCGACGCTACGGCCCTGGTGTTCGCCGCCGAACTGCTGGCCGAACTGGCGGACTTCGGCCACCCGGACGACGACCTCGGCCCCGACGCGGCCAGCGCGGTGCTCGCGGCCGCCGACAAGCGCGACCTCGTGGCCGCGCAGAAGCTGCGGCGCCAGGTCGAGAGCACACTGCGCGCGTTCGGCCTCGATCCGACGCTGCCCGACGCCGACCCGGGCGAGGACCACGAACCCAGCCTGCACGCCGGCCGCCAGCACGGCGAACTGCACGACGTCGTGCTCAGCGTGCTCGGCTGCACGCGCTCGGAGTCGTACCGCGGCATCGTGACCGCGTTGACCGCCGCCGGCGTCCGCTACGGCGGCTACGACCGCGCCCTGTTCGTGCGCTGGGACCAGGCCAGCGCGCGCGTGCTGGTGCGCAGCAAGGCCGACTCCAGCGCGCGGCGCCTGGCGACCACGCTGCTGACGCCGACGCCGGCCGAGGCGGCGACGCTGCGCCAGGCGATGCTCGAGGAGCGACCGACCCGGATCACCGCCGAGTTCGGCCAGCACGCGGGCGTGCTCGCGGCGCTGTCGACCGACGAGCTGCTGGCGGTGCCGCTGAACCGCGCCTTCGCGACGCCGGCGTTCCTGCTGCTGGACCGTTCGCTGTCGGCCGCGCCGATCCAGCCCGAACGGGACATCGCGATGGCGCTGACGCTCGGCATGACCGGGTCGCTGCTGATCGAGAACCTGCTGCTGCGCCGGCGCCGCCAGCGCGCGCAGAAGTTCGCGCTGACCGACGCACTGACGCGCCTGTTCAACCGCCGCATGGGGCTCGTCACGCTGGACCAGGAGCTGTCGCGCGCCTCGCGGTCCGAGCACCCGATGACGGTGCTGATGTGCGACCTGGACCACTTCAAGCAGCTGAACGACTCGCACGGCCACCTGCAGGGCGACATGGCGCTGCGCGCGACCGCCGAGGTCCTGCGCCAGACGCTGCGCCGGTCGGACACGATCTGCCGCCTGGGCGGCGAGGAGTTCCTGGTCGTGCTGCCGGACACGACGGCCGACGAGGCGACGGTGCTGGCGACCCGTCTGTTCACGGCCGTGCAGCGGCGCGGCGAGGAACTCGGGCTGCCGGTCACGATCTCGATCGGCCTGACGGACTACCGCACGGGCGACTCGGTCGAATCGATCCTGCAGCGGGCCGACCACGCGCTCTACGCGAGCAAGGACTACGGCCGCAACCGGTTCTCGGTCGACGTCGAGGGCACCGACGAGGTGCCGCTGGTAACCCACTGAGCGGCGGCGGCGTCTGCCCCAACCCGTTGCAGTGGGCCGACCTGAGACCGAAGTGCAGCCGGGATCCCGGCGCCGACGAAAGCCGTCCCAGCGGCCGCCCCGAAGCCGTATGCTGCGCCCCCACGTGTCCGAAGCGAGCTGTCACCCCACCCCGTCCCCGGCCGGCAGCCCGCCCGCCGAAGACCCTCTGCCAGGACGACCTCGTCGGCCCCACCCGCTCGCCGGCCTCGCTGCCGGCCCGTTCGTGGCCGGCGCCGACCTGCCCACCGTCTCGCTGACCGCGACCCTGTCGCCGCTGCACCTGGGCGTGTGCCTCGGCGCCATGGCGCTGGCCGGGTTCGGCACGCTGGCGGCGGCCAGCCTGGTCGGCTACTCGCCGTCGCTGTTGTCGCAGGCGCTCGAGGAGGCCGATCGGTCGGACCGCACCGAACGCGACGAGGAAGTCGCCCGCCGGGACACCGAATACCTGGTCGTCGCCACGGTCTACTCGGCCGCCGGCTGGACGCTCGGGCTGTGGTCCCTGCTGCACGCGACCGACGCCGCGTCGCTGCCGTGGGCGATGGGCGCCTTCCTGCTGGGCATGCTGCTGTTCGCCGGCAGCCTGCCCGTCGCCATCGCCCAGCTGCGCGCCGAACGCACGCTGCTGGCCGTGCTGCCGTTCGTGCGCGCCGGCTGGTACGCGCTGCGGTTCCCGGTCGTGCTGCCGCTGCTCGGCATGACCCGGCTCTGCATCGAACTGTTCCGGCTGCGCCGCTCGCAGAAGGCCGGCACCGCCGAGGTGCAGAAGCAGGTGATCGCCGCGGTCGCCGACTCGGTGACCGACGCCGCACTGGCGGTCGAAGAGCGCACCTGGATCGGCAACATCGTCGGCCTGAAGGACCTGCAGGTCACGACCGTGATGACGCCGCGGCCCGACATCGTCGCGTTCGAACAGTCGACGCCGGTGCGCGCGGCGGTGCTGCGCGCGCTCGAACAGGGCTTCTCGCGCTATCCGGTCTACCGCGAACGCATCGACGAGATCGTCGGCGTGTTCTACGTGAAGGACGCGCTGCGCCTGCTGCAGGCGGACGCGCCGTCGGACGGCGGCCCGATCGCGGCGATGATGCGCGAGCCGCTGTTCGTGCCGGAGACGATGGGCGCCGCGCAGCTGCTGCGGCGGTTCCAGGCCGGCAACCAGCACATGGCGATCGTGCTCGACGAGTACGGCACCACGGCCGGGCTGGCCACGATCGAAGACCTGATCGAACTGATCGTCGGCGACATCAGCGACGAGTACGACAGCCCGCAGACGGCGGCGCCGGACGGCGAGCAGATCCAGGTCGTCGAAGCCGGCCGCGTGCTGGAACTGCCGGCGCGCACCACCGTCGCCGAGGTCAACCAGCTGCTCGGCAGCGAGCTGCCCGAGGACGGCGACTGGGAGACGGTCGCCGGCCTGGTGATCGCGCGCTGCAGCCACATCCCGGTGGTCGACGAGACGGTCGTCATCGACGGCGTCGAGTTCCGCGTGCTGGCCGCCGACGAACGCCGGATCCTCCGGTTGCGCGCGACGCTGCAGGCCCCCGAGCCGGCCGAGGACCGCCATTGACCGGCCGCGGCGGCACGGCGCCCGCAGCGCGACCGCCGCAGCGCGCCACGGCGCCGACCGACGCGGTGGTACTGCGGCGCAGCGACTTCCGTGAGTCGAGCCGCATCGTCACCTGTCTGACGCGCGACCAGGGCCGCGTCACCGCCCTGGCCAAGGGCGCGCATCGGGCCGACTCGACCTTCCTCGGCCGCATCGACTTCCTGAACGAGCTGCGCGCGACGTTCGGCCCCGACCGCGGCGGTCTGCGGCTGTTCGTGCGGGCCGATCTGGTGCGCGAACGGCGTGGCCTGCGTGCACCGCGCCGCTTCCTGGCCGCGAGCCACCTGGCGCAGCTGTGCGAGTTCGCGATGCCGGACGAACGGCCCGAGCCGCGGGTGTTCGAGCTGCTGGTCGGCGGCCTGGCGCTGCTCGAACGGTGTCCCGACCCGGCGCTGGCACATGTGCTGCTGGGCCTCGAACTGCGCCACCTGGCCGCGATCGGCGCGCTGCCGGACCTCGACCACTGCGCCGGCTGCGGCACGCCGCTCGGCGAAGTCGCGTTCCGCAACGAGGGCGACCTCGGCCTCTACTGCCGTCGCCACGCCGGCGCGCCGCGACAGCCGATCGGCGCCGGATCGCTGGCGCTGCTGCGCGAACTGCACCGCCTACCCGGCCGCGAATGGCCGCAGCTGGCGGCGACGAGCCCGGCCCGGCTCGCCGCGCCGCTGCCGGCCCTGTGGCTCGCCGCCGCCACCGAACAGCGCTCGCGGCTGCGCGCGCTGTTCTTCGAACAGGACTGACGACGCGCGGGAAATCGCTCGCCGCCGCGGCGCCGAACCCCGAACATGGGGCCTCGATGCGCCGCCGTCCGATGCCGCTCCCGACCCTGTCGCTGGTGCTGGTCGCTGCCTGCGCGGCGACGCCGCTGGCCGGGCCCGACGCCGAGCGGCTGCTCGGCGAGGCCGAGGCGCTGGTCACGACGCGGGCCTACGCGCGCGCGCTGGACCGGCTGGCCCAGCTGTCCGACGAAACCTGCCCCAAGCGACTGCGCGACCGCCGCGACGTCGCCCGCGCGCGCGCCCACCTCGGCAATGGCGAGCTCTGGGAGGCCTTCCTCGCGCTCGAGACGTTCGCCGACGACCATCCGCACAGCGAACTGCGGCCGGCCGTGGTCGAGATGCTGTGGCAGATCGGCCAGCCGCTGGCCAGCTCGGATCGCGGCTTCTGGATCTTCTGGTCCGACCGCCGCGCCGGCCGCACCGTGCTCGAGCATCTGATCACGCGCCACCCGGACACGCCGCGCCTCGCCGACGCGCTGCGGCTGCTCGGCGACCTCGCCTACGCCGACGGCGACTACGAACTGGCGCAGGAGCGCTACCGCGACCTGATGCGGCGCCGGCCCGAGAGCGAATGGGTCGGCTACGCTTCGTTCCGGTTCGCGATGAGCATCGTCGACAGCCTGCAGGGCCCCGACTACGACCTCGCGAAGATGGAACACGCGGTGCGCGAGCTGAACGACTTCCTGCAGTCGCCGCCCGAGAACCCGAATCTCCAGGCCCAGGCCCGCGACGCGCTCGCGCGGCTCAAGGAGTGGCGCGCGCGCCGCCACGTGACCATCGCCGCCTTCTACCGCCGCGTCGGCAACGAACCCGGCGAACGGCACCACCTCGACATCGCCGCGCGCGCCGAATTCGACGGTACCGAGGCGCAGGTGGAAGCCCGTGCGCGCCAGGTGGAACTGCCGGCGGCGACGCTGCCGGAGGCGCGGCCGTGAGCAGGCTCGGCGCCGGCATCGGGCTCGGCTGCGCGCTGCTGGCCGCGGGCTGCGGCTACGCGTTCGGCAGCGGCCTGCCGCAGCAGGGTGTGCGCACCGTGGCGCTGTTCGTGGTCGGCAACGACACCTACCGCCAGCGGCTCGAGGTCGAACTCGGCGCGGCGCTCGCGCGCGAACTGCCGGTGTCGACCGACCTGACGCTGGCCGATCGCCGGCAGGCCGACGCACTGTTGCAGGTCGTGTTCACCGACGCGCGCGAGCGCACGCTGGTCACCGGCAGCCGCACCGACCCGGTGCGCGAGGGTGCGCTCGAGGCGGCGGTGAAGCTGCGGCTCGTGCGCCGCGACGGCACGCTGCTGCTGGAGCGGCCGCTGCTGGACCGCACCGAGTTCCGCACGCCGATCGGCGAGAACCTGTCGTCCGCGCGCGTCGAACTCGCCGAAGACCTCGCGCGCAAGATCGCGCTGGCGCTCGAGAGCGAGCCGCTGGCGCGCCAACGGCGCTAGGACTTGCCCTTGCCGCCGGCCTCGCCGGCGCCGTCCGCCGCGCCTTCCTTCGTCTCCTTCGCGTCCTTGGGTGCGGCCTTGTCGGCCCTCGCCGGCTTCTTGACCGAGATCCAGGTCCGCACGATCTGCGGCGGGTCCTTCATGTCGGTGCCTTCCTGCGTGCCGGCCTCCTCGAGCGCCTTCACGGCGTCCATGCCGTCGACGACTTCACCCCAGATCGTGTGCTTGCCATCGAGCCACGGCGTCGGCACGAAGGTCAGGAAGAACTGCGAGCCGTCGGTCTTCGGCATGCCCGTGTTCGCGGTGCTCAGCATGCCCGGCTTGTCGTGCTTGCGCGTGCCGAAGAACTCGCCGTCGATCGTGAACCCGGGGCCGCCGCCGCCGGTGCCGACCGGGCAACCGCCCTGGGCCATGAAGCCCTTGATGATGCGGTGGAACTTCAGGCCGTCGTAGTAGCCGAGCCGCGCCAGGTAGATGCCGACCGTCACGTGCATCGGCGCCGTGTCCGGGAACAGCCGCACGACGACGACACCCTTCGAGGTCTCGAGGTGCCAGAAGTACTCGCTCTTCTGGTCGAACGGCGCCAGCGGTGGCGCCTGCAGCCGCTGCCGCCAGCCCGGCGACTTGGTGTCGACCTTGTTGCGGTCGAGGTACTTGTCGATCGCGAGGATCGCCGGGTCCTTGGCCATCACCGGGTCCTTCGCATCCGGACCCCGCCCGGCACCGTCCTGGCCCTGCTTCTTCTCGGCCTTGGGCTTCGGCTCGGGCTTCGGCTTGGCGCCGGACTCTTGCGCCGGCAGCACGATCACGAGCCCGAGCAACGACAGACACGTGGAACGCAGTGCGTGCATCATCGGCGCGAGCATACCGCGCCGCGACCCCGCCCACGCTACCCCTGTCGCTGCCCCTCGGGTGCCTTGGCGAGCGCACCGAGCGCCGCGCTCGGATCGAGCGGCGGCAGGCCGACCTCGAGCCAGTGCAGGATGCGCGCGATGCGGTGCAGGTACTGGTGGTGCTGCATGACTTCGGCGTGGCCGCCGGCGGCGACCGCGGCACGGTCGCTGTCGCGGCCCAGCCATTCCTCGATCTTCTGCAGCGCCTCGTCCTCGCTGCGGTACCAGACCAGGTGCTCGCCGTCGCGGAACACGTCCTCGAGCCGCGGCACGTAGTGCGTCAGGTGGAACGCCCCGCAGGCCAGCGTCAGGAACGTGCGGTTGCTGAAGTAGTAGAGGTCCTCGTTGACCTCGTTGATGCCGAGCACGATGCGCGAGGTCGCGCAGACCTTCGCGTAGCCGCGGTTGCCGATCGGCCCGTGCACGCGCAGGCCGCCGTGCAGGTGCCGCCAGCGATCCCAGTGGCGGCCGAACACCGCTGTGTCGAAGCGCCGCGCGATCTCGGCCAGGAACGAGGCGCGCTGGCCCCGGCGGCCCGGCCCGCCGATGAACGCGACGTCGCGCACCGGCCGCTGCGGCGCTGCCGGACGGTGGTAGCGCGGCGAGAAGCCGCTCATCAGGAACGCCATGTTGGCGAGCCCTCGTTCGCGCAGCCACGCGAAGCGCGCCGGATTGCTCATGCAGACGAGGTCGGCCAGCGCGAAGTAGTCGACGATCGAACCGTCGAGCGCTTCGAGCGCCTCCTCGCACCAGATGACGAGCCGCGCATCGCGACGGAACTCGGCGGCCAGCGTCTGCGGCAGATCGCGGAAGAACACGAACACGACGTCGGGCCGGTAGCGCCGGAATTCGGCCCGGGCGAGGCGGTTCGCCGCGGCCGAACCGAACCAGCGACGCCACGTCACCAGGTTGCGCCAGCGCACCTCGACGCCGTGCTGGCGCAGCGCGTCGACCAGCGCGCCGGAACAGCGCGTGCGCGACATGTTCTTGCCGAAGAACATGACACGGCGCACGCCGCCGAGCCGCGGTGCGATCGCCTGCAGTGCCGCGGCACCGTCTCCCGCCGCATCGGCGGCACCACCCTCGCCGGCAGCAGATGGAATGCCGGAGTCACGATGCTCGACTGCCACGTCGCCTCCCTGCCGGTGTCAGCGTGAGCGTTCGATGCGGTGAACGTGGCGCTCGTAGGCCGAGAGAGCTTCGCGCACGTCGACTTGGAACCGCTCCTCGCTGCACGCGCGCGGAGCATACAAGGCACCACCGCCGCCGAGCCACCACCACTTCTGCAAGAACGCCGCGAAGCGCGGCGGCGTACCCTCGAGCAGGTGCTGCGCGCGCTGGCCGAGCCAGGCGCGGCGCAACGTGCGGTTGCCGCGCCACCAGCGGCCGCCGGCGAGTTCGCCGCGCGTTCGGTGTTCGATCCCGCACCAGCGCACGTGCCGCGTGAACTCGGTGCCGACCTCGAAGCAGCGCCGGATGCGGCGGCGCAGGAACTCGGCCCGCGCGCGTGCCGCCGCCGCGAGCACGCGATCCACCGTGGCCGCGTCGGCCAGCAGACCGCCTGCGGTCAGCGCGCGCTGCGCTTCGGCGGGCGGCAGGTCACCGCGGTCCTGCAGCAACCGCACCGCGATCGCGAACCGGCTCGCGGCCGAGGAGCCGCGGGGCGCCCGCCCGGCCGACTGCAGATCGAGCACCGCGAGCCGGCCGTCCACCAGCCGCACGAAGTTGCCGGGGTGCAGGTCGCGGTGCACGATGCCGGCGGCGAGCAGCCGCGTCGCCAGCGCCGCCTCGTCGGCGAGCCGCGCCGCGGCGGGCTCGGGGGCGGTCCGGACCGGCAGCGCGCGCAGCACCAGCATCGATCGGTGCGGCAGGCCGAACCGCCGCGCGGTGCGCACCGCGACCACCTCGGGGCACGGGATGCCGGCCGCGCCGGTCGCGCCGAGCATCGTCGCCTCGTGCGCGCCCGGCAGCGGGCGCAGCAGGTAGCGCAGCCGGTCCTTGCCGCGCGGGAACGTCATCACTTTGACGAACACGTCGCCCGACGGCAGTCGGCCCCGGTGCACCGCTCGCACCAGCCGCCCCTGCACCAGCGGCAGTTCGGCCGGCAGCCGGCCTGTGGCGACGAACGTCTGCCACCAGCGGTCGAGTTCGGCTGCGTCGCTCACGGCGCGGTCCCGGCCGGCCGCCCGAGCGTGCGGTAGAGATCGCGCGTGCGTTCGGCGGCGCGCTGCGGATCCATGTCCAGCGTCGCACGGCGCCGCGCCGCCGCCCCGACCTGCCGCCGCAGCGCCGGATCCCCGAGCAGCCGCAGCAGCGCCGCCGCCAGTGCCGGCGCGGTCTCGTCGCAGGCAAAACCCGGCACTTCGCCGGCGCGGCGCTCGGCCAGCAGTTCGGTCAGGATGCCGCGCCGCGTGGCGACCACCGGCAGGCCGTGCGCCATGGCGTCGCAGACCGCCCGGCAGGTGCCGTCGCTGCCCGGCACCAGGAACAGGAACGCGTCCAGCGACCGCAGCGCGGCGTCGTAGTCGGCGCCCTTCTGGTAGCCCGGCAGCACGACGTGCGGCCCGAGCCCGAGCCGCTCGATCGGTGCGGTCACCAGTTCGCGCGTATCGGTCTCGTTGCCGCGGCCGAGCAGCACGAACCGCACGTTCGGCATCGCGTCGACCACTGCGCGCGCGGTCTGCCACAACAGGTCGAAGCGGCGGTGCGGCTGGATGCGCGCCGTGATGCCGACCAGCAGCGCCCCGTCGCGGCCCCACTCGGCGCGCCGGTCGGGCCCGGCGGCGGGCCGCGGTTCGGTCACCGGTTCCTGCCAAACGACCGCGGCCGGCGGCAGGCCGAACGCGCGCACGCAGCCGTCGCGAGCCGCCGTCGTCGGCGCCAGCACGGCGGCGGTACGGCGGAACGCGTAGCGCTCGCGCCAGCCGCGCGGCGGCGGCTCGGGCTCGTACAGAGTGCGCACGATCCGCGGCGGGTCGACGAGCCGACGGCACGCCAGCACGGCCAGCAGGTGGTCGGCCGGCTGGTGGCAGTGCACGATGCCGAACCGATCGCGGCGCAGGATCGTGCGCAGCGCCGCGGTGTCCCGCAGCAGCGAGGCGACGTGGAAGTGCTTGCGCAACTCGAGCCCGGCGACGACCGGCAGCCGCCAGCGCCACAGCTCCTCGGCGACGCGATGCTCGCCGCCGCGGTGCACGAACGAGCCCTGTGCGAACACGACGTCGACGCCGAGCGCGCGCAGCCGCGCCGCGGCGCGGATCGCCGGATCGGCCGGCCCGGTCCACTTGTAGTTCGCGAACAGGTGCAGCACGCGCGGCAGCTCGTTCATGCGCGGGGCCTCCGCGCGGTGCGGAACAACCGCCAGTACTTCAGCCAGTCCGTGTAGGCGGCCATCGCCGCGATCGCGAAGCCGCGCCAGCCGTCGAGCACGCCGCGCTTGACCAGCAGGCTCTTGACGAACACCGCCGGCGGCCGCACCAGCAGGTCGAACGGGTTCGCGCGCCGTCCTTCGGCCGCCATCGCCGCGGCGGCGATGCGCGTGAACGAGTCGATCGTGCGCCGGTGGTGCGCGAAGTCGCGGTAGCTGAGGTGCTCGATGCCCTCGGCCAGCCGTTCGCACCGCGCGTCGGCGTCCGGCACGACGCGGTCGTGCGGGTTGCGCCCGCCCCACCGCGCGCGGCGACGGTCGAACAGCCGGATCTTGCGGTCGGGCACGAACAGGCCGTGGCGCGAGATGCGGCCGAGGTAGTGGTTGTGGCGCGGCATCTCGTAGACGTCGGCCGTGAGCCCGGCGGCGGCCAGCGCCCGCACGCGCTGCTGCAGTTCCGGCGTGCAGCGCTCGTCGGCATCGAGGCAGAACACGTGGTCGTGCCGCGCCTGCCCGATCGCGAACTGCTTCTGCTCGGCATGGCCCGGGAACGGCGCGTTCTCGATCACGCGCGCGCCGAGCCCGGCGGCGATCGCGCGCGTGCCGTCGGTGCTGCCGCTGTCGACCACGACGACCTCGTCGCAGAACGACAGCGACCGCAGGCAGTCGGCGATGCGGTCGGCCTCCTGGAAGCTGATCACGCAACCGCTGATCGGCGTCGGCCGCCGATCAGTCGCCACGCTCGGCCTCCGCCGCGGTGCCGTCGTCGGCCGCGTCGCGCTGCATGCGCGCCTGGATCCGTTCCAGCGCGTCCTGGACCGCGATCAGACGCCGCCCCCAGTCCTGGATGCGGCCGTCCTGCTCGACGGCGCCGGCCGCGGCGCGCATCACGCGATGGCGCTCTTCGGCCGGCACGCCGAGCCGCTCGTGCAACAGGTACTGGTTGCTGTAGCCGAGCACCTGGTTCCAGCGCAGCAGCTCGAGCACTTCGCCGAGCAGCTCGCAGAGCTGCAGCTCGGCCTCGGTGAGGCCCATCGAGCGGGCCTTCTGCTTGCGCTTGCGGTGCGAGGTCACGCCGGTGCCGCGGCCGAGGCGGCCGCTCGCTCGATCAGGCCTTGGCGAGGTTCTGGTTCGCGAAGTCCCAGTTCACCAGGTGCTCGAGGAACGTCTTGATGTAGTCGGGCCGGCGGTTCTGGAAGTCGAGGTAGTAGGCGTGCTCCCAGACGTCCATCGTCAGGAGCGGCGTGCAGCCGGCCTGCGTCAGCGGCGTCTCGGCGTTCGGCGTCTTGGTGACCTCGAGCTTGCCGCCCTTCAGCACGAGCCAGGCCCAGCCGCTGCCGAACTGCGTCGCGCCGGCCTGGCTGAACAGCTCGACGAACTTCTCGTAGCTGCCGAAGTCGGCGGCGATCTTCGTCGCGACGGCGCCGGTCGGCTTGCCGCCGCCCTTCGGCTTCATCGACTGCCAGTAGAAGGTGTGGTTCCAGACCTGCGCGGCATTGTTGAAGATGCCCTGCTTGTCGGCCTTGCCGGCGGTCGCCTTGACGATGTCGACCAGCGACTTCGCGGCGAGGTCGGTGCCCTCGATCAGCTTGTTGCCGTTCGTCACGTAGGCCTGATGGTGCTTGCCGTGGTGGATCGACAGGGTCTGGGCGTTGATGTGGGGAGCCAGCGCGTCGAGCGCGTAGGGCAGGGGAGGCAGTTCGATGGCCATGGTCGTTGCAAGGGTGCGGCGCCGCGACGGAAGGCGCTGACGCCGTGGAAGCCGCCCACGATACGGAACGGGCGCGGTGCCGCACGCCGAATCCGCGCCGGGCCGATGCGGCCGGGCGCGCCACGGGTAGCTTCGCGGCCATGAGCACCGCAGAGACCGCAGGCATCCCCGGCGACCTGGCAGGCTTCCGCGCGCTGCTGGCGACGGTCGCGCGGCTGCGCGCCCCGGACGGGTGTCCCTGGGACCGGCAGCAGACGACGGCCAGCATGGCGCCGCACCTGGTCGAGGAAGCGTTCGAGGCCGCCGACGCCCTGCGCCGCGGTGACGACGACGGGGCGCGGGAAGAACTCGGCGACGTGCTGGTCAACGTGCTGATGATCGGCCAGATCGCCGGCGAGCGCGGCGCGACCGGCGCCGATGCGATCGCCGCCGCCGCCGCCGCCAAGCTGGTGCGCCGCCACCCGCACGTGTTCGGCGAACAGAAGGTCGACGGCGCCGAGCAGGCGTACCGCAACTGGGAACGCACGAAGCGCGAGGAGCACGGCGGCGGTCCGCGCGGCGTGCTGGCCGGCGTGCCGGTGGCGCTGCCGGCGCTGCTGCGGTCGTTCCGGATCGGCGAGAAGGCCGCCCGCGCCGGTTTCGACTGGCCCGATCGCTCGGGCCCGCGCGCGAAGGTCGACGAAGAGCTGGCCGAACTCGACGCGGCCGTGGCTGCCGGGCAGCCCGCCGCGATCGCGGCCGAACTCGGCGATGTGCTGTTCAGCCTGTGCAACCTGGCGCGCCACCTCGGTGTGAACCCGGAGGTCGCGCTGGCCGGCACGGCGGACAAGTTCCAGCGCCGCTTCGCAGCCGTCGAAGCCGAGTTCGGCCACGAGCTGGCCGGCCGTTCGCTGGCCGAACTCGATGCGGCGTGGAACCGCGCCAAGGCCGCCGAAGCCGGCCGCTGACGGCGCCGCGACGGGTCTCCGTCAGGCCGTCGGGAAGTCGCCACGAGGGGCCGACAGTCGCGGCGCGGGCAACGCAGGGACCGCTGCGGGCTCCTCCTGCAAGACACTGTTGGCCAATGTCTTGAGGAAATCCCCGCGCAAACCGGTGCCGCTGGCACGCGCCGTGCACCAGGGGCCATCGGTGGAAAGAAACGCCTGGGCTTGGGCCCAGTGGCAGGGATGGGCCTCGGTGTGGGGTGGTGCCTCACCGAGGCCCGCTTTTTTTCCCGGCCCTAGCGCGTGAGCTCGACCTCGGCGGCGATCACGCCGAACGCCGACCACCCGGACGCCCCGGCCAGCGTGCGCAACGCCGCCACAGCCCGTTCGCGATCGCCGGTCACGAGGTCGTAGTGCGCGAGGCCGAACGCGAGCGCTGACCCGGCACTGCCGGCCGGCGGCACCAGGTCGGCGCGCGCCAGCCGACCGGCGTAGAACCGGCAGAGCTGCCAGTAGCCGCGGTTCTCGACCACGTCGAGGTCGGCGCCGATCGCCGCCACCACGGCGGCCGCGCCGGCCACGTCGCCGAGCCGTCGCCGCGCACACCACAGCCAGTGCGACACCGCGACGCGCGCCTCGTCGTGCGCTGCGACCGCCAGGCAGTCGAGCCAAGCGCGCTCCGCCGCCGCGAAGTCGCCGGCGAGGAACTGCGCGAGTCCCAGGTGGTAGTGCACGGCGTAGTGCAGCGTGCCGTGCGGCGGCCGTCCCGGCGTCGGCTGGCCGTCCGGCTCGACCCTGTCGGGCACGGTCCGGCAGGCGACGGCCGCGCGCTGCAGGTCGACGATCGCGCGCTGGAACTCGCGCAGCGTGATCCAGCGATGGCCGCGGTGGCGCAGCAGGAACGGATCGTCGGGCCGGGCCGCGAGCGCGCGCGTGAACACCGCGACCGCGTCGCGGTGGCGGCCCAGGTAGCCGAGCCGGCGGCCGACCCAGATCGCGGCGTCGCGGTCGTCGGGCGCCGCGGCCCACGCCGCCTCGGCGGCCGCGAGGTCACGCTCGAGCTGGGCACGCCGTTCGGGCTCGAGCGTCGGCGGCCTCAGCACGCGGCCATCGCGCGCGCGGCACTCGGCGCCGGGCGGCAGCGCGCTGCATGCCGCGAACGCGAGCGCGACGCAGCCGCTCGCCCTCACTGCGGCCACGCGACCTCCACGCGCCGCAGCCCACCGTCGTCCTCGGCGACCAGGAACAGCACGCCGATCGGGCCGAACGTGCTCAGCGGGACCATCAGCGGCTTGCTGGCCTCGTCGCCGAGCACCAGCAGCGCGGTGCCGAGCGCGTCGGCGATCGCGGCGGTCCGCGCGAGCACGGACACGCTGACGACGCGATGCGGCGGGTTGCGCCCGGTGCGTGGGTCGAACACGTGGTGCACGAACGCACCACCGCTCACGAAGCCGTTGCGGTAGTCGCCGCTGGTGCACAGCGCGCGGTCGCGCAGCGGCAGGCTCGTGATCGCCACCTCGCCGCCGGCGCCGTCCGCCGCCGGATCGACGACCCCCGCGATCCACGGCACGCCGGGCGCCTTCTCGCCGTGTGCCAGCACCTCGCCGGTGATCTGCAGGAAGAACGACCGCACGCCGATCTCGTGCAGCCGTTCGGCGATCGCGTCGGCGGCGGCGCCGGCGACGAGTCCGTCGAGGTCGACCTGCACCTCCGGGGCCTGCTTGACGACCGCGCCGTCGCGCAGCGCAATGCGGTGATGGCCGATCTGCGGCAACGCCGCGGTGACCGCGGCGGAGTCGAGCCGGTTCTGTGGGTCGCGCTTCGCTTTGCGGTACAGATCCGACAGCGGCTTCACGGTCGGATCGAACGCGCCCTCGGTGACCTCGGCCACGCGCAGCGCCAGCGCCAGCACGGCGGCAAAGCGCGGCGACACCGGCAGCGGCGTGGTGCTGGCGTGCGCGTTGACGCGCGCGATCTCGCTGTCGTCGCGCCACTGGCTGAACGCGAGGTCGAACTCGGCCAGCTCCTGCTCGACGAGGTTGCGCACGGTCGCGGCCGGCACAGAGGCCACGTACTGGACCTCGTAGGTCGAGCCCATGGTGGGACCGCCGAAGCGCTGCACCGGCGGCGGACCGCCGCACGCGACCAGCAACAGGCACGAGAGGGCGAGCGGAACGTGCGGTGGCATCGGGCCGGGCATCGTATCCGGCCGCTCGCCGCGATAGAGAAGCGCCATGCCGGAGTCGTCCCCCACCGCAGGCTGGCAGCGCTGGCTGCCGTGGCTGTGCGGCCTCGCGGCCTTCGGCCTCGCCGCCAAGAACCTGATCGGCACCTACGCCGACCTCGGCATCTACCTCGACGTCGCCCGCGAACTGCGCGCCGGCGGCACGGACCTGTTCCGCGACCGCGACCCGGCCGGGCCCTGGGTCTACCCGCACACCGCCGCGCTGCCGTTCGTCGCGCTGCTGGGTCTGCTGTCGGACACCGGCGCGCGCTGGGCCTGGTGCGCGCTGCTCGGACTCGGCACGGCGCTGCTGCTGCGCGACACGGCGCGCGCGGCCGCCGCGGCCGGCGGGCTGCGCTGGTGGCAGTGGCTGGTGTTCGGCGTGCTGTTCCAACGCTGCATCGCGCAGAACCTGACGCACGGCCAGCTGAGCCTGTGGGTCGGCACCTGCACGGCCGCCGGCATCGTGCAGTTGCAGCGCGGCCGCGATGCCACGGCCGGCGCCTGGCTCGGCGCCGCCGCGGCGCTGAAGCTGACGCCGCTGCTGTTCCTGCCGGCGCTGCCGCTGATGGGCCGAACCCGCGCAGCGCTGGCGATGGCGACATCGTTCGTCGTGCTGGTGCTGCTGGTGCCGTGGCCGTTCTGCGGCACCGCCGAGCACCTGCGCCACCTCGGCGACTTCTGGCGCACGATCACCGAGTCGATCGCCGCGCCGGGCGATGCGGCGATCGTGCGCTACGGCGCCGGCCCGTCGGTGCGCGGCACGCTCGACTACCTGCTGCAGGCGCGGCCGTTCGACCGCGACGGCCGCACCGTGAACGTGCTCGACCTGTCGCGCACAGCGCTGACGTTCGTGCGCGGCGCCTGGTCGCTGCTGCTCGGCGGGCTGCTGGCGACGCTGTTCTGGCGCGCACGGCGCCACGCGGCCGGCGAACGGCTGGCGCTGCAGACCTCGGCGGTGCTGCTGGCCACGGTGTTCTTCGCGCCGCTGGTGCGCGTCTACCACCTCGCCGCGGTGCTGCCCGCGTTCGCGCTGTTCTGCCGCGGCCCGCACCGGCGCCGCGACTGGCTGTGGTGGCTGACGGCCGGCGGCGTGCTGTTCGCGCTGACCCTGCGCCAGAAGAAGCTGCTCGGCGAGACGCTGTGGCGCACGTTCGACGCCGGCGGCTTGCTGCACTTCGCGCTGGTTGCGATGCTGCTGTGGTTCGTGCGCGAGAGTCGACGCGACCCACCCCATCCGACATGAAGCACGTGTTTCCCTGCGTCTGCTGGTTGACGATCGCGGCCGCGTGCAGCACGGCCCCGGCCCCCCTCGTCGCACCCGATCCGACGGTGCTGCCGACGCTGACCGCGGCCGAGTTCCCCGGCGCCGGCGCACTGCGCTTCGACGAACGGCACGACGACGCGTCCTGGCACGGCGACGACGCGGTCGTGTTCGCGCTGCGTCTGCGCAAGGGCGAGATCGTGCACCGCTGGCTGCTGCGCCTCGAGGTGCTGCTGGGCGAGGAGCTGGTCGCCCGCGTCGACGGCGGGGACAGCAAGATCCGGCTGTGGGAGAACCGGACCTGGCAGTACTCCGTGATGAAGAACGGGCAAGAGGAGCCGCGCGAACTGCGTTCGCGTGTGATGCCGGTGACCGTCACCGTCAGCGACGAGCACGGCAAGCCGCTCACCCGCTCGATGGTCCGGCTGCCCACGCGCCTGCTCGGCGGCGGCCTGTTGCCGGCGATCGACCTCACGCGCGAACTCGTGGCCCAGGGGCGCAGCACCGTCGACGCCGGTGACACCGACATCGAGCCCGTCGTCGCCGCCATCGTCGGCACCCTGGCGCTGCTGAACGTCGTGCAGGAAGACGACGCGCTCGCCGAGTACTTCTGGCAGGTGGTCGAGAAGCCGAGCGTCTGGTCGATCCTGACCGGCCTCGGCGTCCGCGCGACGATGTCGATGGAGTTCGAGCACAGCGTGCCGGCGCCGAGGCTGCCCGCAGGCCTGCCCGCCGTCGACCGCGCGTTCCTGGTGCCACTGCGCATCGACGTGAACGGCAGCCCCGCCCTGCTGGCCGACGTCGTCGCCGTCGACGCGCGACGTCCCTACGCGCTGTGCGGCGGCATGGTCGCCGCGGTCGCTCGGCACCCGAGCAACCCCGACATCACGTTCGAACTGCAGCTGCTCGGCGCCGAACGCGGGGCCGCAGCGCCGCGCGCGACCGCCGAGATCCAGCGCTGACCGCGCGGTCGGCGCCTTCGGCGGCGCTCGCACGCCCCGGCGCGCGCTCGCGCACGCCACGTGCGCGTCGGCGCCAGTTGGCCACCTCGCCCGCGCTGCCCTGCGCCAGCGCGCGCGGGCAAAGGCGGTCGGCGCCTTCGGCGGCGCTCGCACGCCCCGGCGCGCGCTCGCGCGCGCCACGCCGCGTGCGCGTCGGCGCCAGTTGGCCACCTCGCCCGCGCTGCTCTTCGCCAGCGCGCGCGGGCAAAGGCGTTCGGCGCCTTCGGCGGCGCCGCGGCGCTTCGCGCCGCTAGCCGCCGAAGTCGTCGAACGCGATCATCTCCTTCTCGACGCCGAGGTCGCCGAGCATCTTCTGCACGGCGGTGTTCATCATCGGCGGTCCGCAGAGGTAGAACTCGATCTCGTCGACGTTCGGGTGGTCCTTCAGGTAGTTGTCGAACACGACCTGGTGGATGAAACCCTTGAAGCCGGTCCAGTTGTCCTCGGGCTGCGGCTCCGACAGAGCGACGTGGTACTTGAAGTTCGGGAACGCCTTCTCGATGGCCTCGAACTCCTCGGTGTAGAACATCTCGCGCTTGCTGCGCGCACCGTACCAGTAGCTGACCTTGCGGTTGGTCTTCTCGGTATGGAACAGGTGGAAGATGTGGCTGCGCAACGGCGCCATGCCCGCACCACCGCCGATGTAGATCATCTCGCGGTTGGTCTTCTTGATGTGGAACTCGCCGTACGGGCCCGAGATCGTGATCTTGTCGCCCCTCTTCAGCGAGAACACGTAGCTCGAGCAGATGCCCGGCGGCAGGTTCATCTGGCGCGGCGGCGGCGTGGCGATGCGGATGTTCAGCATCACCATGTTGCCCTCGGCCGGGTGGTTGGCCATCGAGTAGGCGCGGAAGCACGGCACCGGGTTGTTGGCGACCAGGTCCCAGAGTTTGAACTTGTCCCAGTCGCCGCGGTACTGCTGCTCGACGTCGAAGTCCGCGAACTTCAGGCCGCGATACTCGGGCACGTCGATCTGGATGTAGCCGCCGGACTCGAAGTGGATGATCTCGCCCGCGGGCAGGTCAACGACCAGTTCCTTGATGAACGTCGCGACGTTCTTGTTGCTGCGGACGGTGCACTCCCACTTGCGGATGCCGAACACCGCGTCCGGCACCTTGACCTTCATCGGGCCGCGCACCTTGACCTGGCACGACAGGCGCCAGTGTTCCTTCGCTTCGCTGCGGCTGATGTGTGTGAGCTCGGACGGCAGGATGTCGCCGCCGCCCTCGAACACCTGGCACTTGCACATCGCGCAGGAGCCTTTGCCGCCGCACGCCGACGGCAGGAAGATCTTCTGCGCCGACAGCGCCATCAGCAGGTTGCTGCCGACTTCGACCTCCGGCGACTTCGCCGGGTCGTCGTTGACCAGCAACTTGACCTTGCCCTTCTTGACGAGCTTCTTCTCGCAGAACATCAGCACCACCACCAGCAGCACGATGACCGCGGTGAGGGCGACGACGCCGATCAGGACTTGCATGGGGCCGGCTCCTAGATGCCGCTGAAGGTCATGAACGCCATCGCCACGAGGCCCGTGGTGATGAACGTGATGCCGAGGCCGCGCAGCGGCGCCGGCACGTGGGCGGTGCGCATGCGCCAGCGGATCGTGGCCATGCTGACGATCGCCAGCGCCCAGCCGAAGCCCGAGCCGACGCCGTAGGTGACCGCCTGCGCCAGCGTGTACTTGCGCTCGACCATGAACAGCGAGCCGCCGAGGATCGCGCAGTTGACGGCGATCAGCGGCAGGAAGATCTTCTGGTTGCTGAGGGCCATCAGCAGGTTGCTGCCGACGTCGACCTCGGGCGACTTCGCCGGGTCGTCGTTCACCAGCAGCTTGACCTTGCCCTTCTTGACAAGCTTCTTCTCGCAGAACATCAGCACCAGGACCAGCAGCACGATGACTGCGGTCAGGGCGACGACGCCGATCAGGACTTGCATGGGTCGTTCCTCAGATGCCGCTGAAGGTCATGAAGGCCATCGCCACGAGGCCCGTGGTGATGAAGGTGATACCGAGCCCCTTCAATGGGCCGGGCACGTGCG
>JAEUHR010000012.1 GCA_016794425.1 Planctomycetota bacterium | reverse complement strand
CGGCGACCTGGTCGGCGACCACGGCGCCCGCCGGGCGCTGGTCGTAGGTCGCGCGCAACGTGGCGCGCACGCGGCGCGCGGCCACCCGTTCGATCGGCTGGCCGCCGTCCTCGAGGCGGCGCAGCTCGAGGATCCAGTCGGCGTAGCTGCGCACGATCTGCGGATCGCGCACCTGGCCCTCGATGCGCGCGATCTCGGCGTGGATCGCGTCGAGCCGTTCCTGGGCCGCGTCGACTAGGCGCAACGGGTCGCCGGGCGCCTTCGCCCACTCCTGCCGCAGGCGACCGAGGGTCGCCGCGGCGTCCTCGAGGCGGCCGTCGTCGCAGAGCCGCTCGACCACCGCCAGTCCGTCGCGGATGCCGTCGGTATCGTCGCGCTGCGTGGCGATCCAGCCCACCGCCGCCAGCACGATGGCCGCGGCGCCGATCGGCACCCACGGCACCTTGCGCTTGGTCGCGGTGCGGGCGCCGCGCGACCGGCTGCGGGCCGGCGCTTCGTCGAGCACTTCGTCGGCAGTGGCGCGGCGGGTCACCGCGCGGCCGACGACCAGCACCGCGCGGCCGATCTCGATGCGATCGCCGAGTTGCAACTCCGCGTCGCCGACCGCGCGGTCGTTGACGCGCACCGGGCCGGACGCGACCAGCCGCACGCGGTCCCCGGCCGGTTCGAGCCGCGCGTGCTGCGGCAACACCCCCGCTTCGCCGAGCCGCAGATCGGCATCGGCGGCGCTGCCGATGCGCACCACCGAGCCGTCGAGGGAATGGAGGAACGACTGGCCGCGGTCGAGGATCTGCAGCGTGAACATGAGGCGGAACGGCAGCCGGCTGGGGGCGGCAGGCTGCCCGGGCGACGCGGGATGCTAGCGAAACGGGCGCCGACTGGCAGCAATCGGCTGGCCCGGCGGCCGGCGGCCTAGCCCCGGCGCCACAACGAGCCGACCCGCCCGGCGGTCCGTTCCGCCGCCGGCACCAGGTCGCTGCCGAGCGGCACCCGGCGCAGCAGTTCCACCGGCTGACCGGCGAGCAGCGCCCGCAACCGGTCGAACTCGGTCGCGGTCTGGTTGGCGACGACGAGCCAACCGCCCGGTCGCACGGCGGCCACCAACGCGCGCAGCAGGCGCCGCGGCCGGAACCGCGACAGCGGCAGCCCCCACTGCAGCAACGGGTAGACGGTCAGGAACGGATGGAACGCGGTCACCACGTCGTGCGCCGGCAGCCGCAGGCGGGCCGCGTCGCCGACCGTGAACTGCACCGGTGCTGCCGCCGCCGCCAGCGCCGCGTGCGCGCGCGCGTGGTCGGCGCGCGAGTGGCCGTCGCGGTAGACGCCGTGGCCGTCGAGTTCGACGCCGTGCAGCGCTGCGGCCCGCCGCGCCCCGTCGCCGCGCGCCAGCCAGCGCTGCAGTGCGGTCGCGTAGTGGAAGTCGCCGCTGCCGACGTCGAGCGCGCGCAGCGGCGCGCCGGGCGGCACCGGCCACACGGCACCGTCGGCAAGCCGTTCGAGCCCTTCGAGCAGCGCGAGGTTGTGCGCGTAGACGGCGTTGGTCGACTGCGCGCGCAGCGCCGCCAGGTCGTACTGCCGTTCGAGCCGCGCCGCGCGCCGGTGTGCCGCCGCCGCCGCGTCGGCCGGCAGCCACGCGAACAGGCCCGACTTGTCCTCGTGCGGCAGCGTCGCCGGGCCGCGGCTCCAGGCGACGCCGGCCCGCACCGCGAACGCGAGTTCGTTCGCGGGAATGCGCACGGCAGCGACGCAGCGGCGCAGCAGGGACGGCATGGCGCCCTCATCGGCCGCGGACCGCCCCGGAACTGACCGCGGACCGGCGCAGAATCCGGCGCGCCGCCGAACTGCGGCGTTCCGGTCCGGCGCCGTGCAGCTACGCTGCCGGCGTGCCCTCTTCGCGTTGGTCGTGGACCGTACTGGCGCTGCTGCTCGCGCACCTGGTCTGGGGTCTGGCGCGCGTGCCGCGCGTGACCGCGCGCCGCGCCGCCGACATCGCCGACTACCGGCAGCGCGGCGCCGCCGACTACCTGCTGGCCGACGCGCGGCTCGACGGCGCGCCCGCGATCGCCGAGCTGGCCGCCCGCACCGGGGCCGGCCAGCGCCTCGGCCGGCGCGGCACCGACCGCGGCGTGGTCGAGTTCGCGGCGGCGCTGCTGTGGCCACGGCTCCTGGTCACGGCGAACGCCGACGCCGGCACGCCGGTGCTGGTCGCGACGCGCACGGCGCTGGTGGTCGCGCCGCAATGACCGTGCTGCTGGCGCGCGCGGTGCTCGGCGCGGCGGTCGCGACGATCGCCGTCGGCGGCGGCGGCCTCGCGTGGCTGGCGCTGCACGGCACCGTGCCCGACGCGCTGCTGCCGCTCGGCGCGGCACTCGGGCTCGCGGCCGCGTGGCGCCATCGGCCGCCGCCGCCACCGGGCGCGCCGGCGCCACGCGCCGTCACGGCGCTCGGCGCGGCGCTGCTGCTCGCGCTCGCCGCGCTGCTGGCGTACGGCGCGCTGGCCACGCCGTCGCGGCACTGGGACGGCGTCGTGGCGTGGGACCTGAAGGCGAACGTGCTGGCGGCGCAGCCGACGCTGCAGCAGCCGTTCTTCCGCGATCCGACGGTCTACTGCCACAGCCGCGACTACCCGCTGCTGCAGCCGCTGCTGGTGGCGCTGCTCGAGCGCTGGGGCCTGCCCGGACGCCTGTGGTTCCCGGCGGCGTGGTGCTTCGCGGTCGCCGCCGTCGGCATCGCCGCGCGCGCGGCCGGCCATCCGGGCCGCATCGCCTGGCTGTTCGCGGTCGCGGCGGCCGTGACGCCGATCTGGCTGTCGCCGACCGGCGGCAGCTTCGACTCCGGCTACGGCGACGCGCTGTGCTGCGCCTGGCTCGGCGGCGCCGCCTGCGGCCTGGCCACCGGCAACCACGGCCTGCTGGCCGCCGCCACCGCGCTGCTGGTGCTGCAGAAGCCCGAAGGCCTGCCGTACGCCGGGGCACTGCTGGCGGCGGCGTGGCTGCGCGGCGACGCGCGCGCGCTGCGCGCGGCGGTGCTCGCCACCGCCGCGGCCGGCACGCTGCTGCTGTGGCTGCAGCACGACCTGCGCACGTTCGGCGCCGGCACCGACGTGCTGCTGCTGGCGCCTGCCGCCGGCGCCGGCGCAGCGCTGCTGCTGGCCGCCGACGCGCTGCTGCGCCGCCGCGGCGCGGCACCGCGCTGGCGCTGGTTCGGCCTCACGCTGCTGGTGCCGGCGCTGGTCGCCGCGCTGTGGCTCGGCGGCGGCGGCGCCGACGGCGTGGTCGGCGCGCACTTCGCCGACCCGGGGCGACCGCTGCAGCGGCTGGACCGGCTGCCGCGCGTGCTGCAGGCGATCGGCACCTGGGCCTGCGGCCGCGGTGCGTTCGGGCTCGCGTTCGTCGTGCCGCTGGCGATCGCCGTGCAGCTGTGGTGGCACGGCCGCACCAGCCGCACGCCGGCGCTCGGTGTCTGGCTCGTGCTGGCAGTACCGCTGTGGTGCGTGCCGTTCCTGTGGTCACCGCTCGACGAACTGGACGCGCACCTGCGCGCGACGCTGCCGCGGGTCCTGCTGCACTGGACGGCGGCCGCGTGGGTGTGGGCGGCGGTGCAGCCGACGCTCGGACTGGAAGGGCGCGCAGCGCTTCCAACCGGTCCGGCGGAGCCATAGCATCGCCGCCTCCGATGGCGCGCCTCGAGATGATCGTGCAGCTGCTCGGCCAACCGCCGAGGACCGTCCCCCTCGATCGCCCGCTGGTGTTCGGTCGGTCGCGCCGCGTCGACGTGACGGTCGACGACGAGGAAGTCGGCCGCGAACAGTTCCGCATCGGCCTCGACGAGGTCGGCGTCTGGCTCGAGGCGATCGGCAAGACCAACCAGACGTTCGTCGACGACCAGATCGTCGCCCCGGGCATGCGGCGGCCGCTGTTCGACGGCACGACGGTGCGCGTCGGCCGCACCACCTGCGTGGTCCGCAGCGCCGAACCGACGACCGACGCGCCGCCGCCGAGCAGTGCCGCACCCGAGATGACGATGGTCGCGCGCGGCCCGATCGGCCGCGGGCCGGCGACCGATCCGGTGCCGCCGGCACCGGCGCCGAAACCACCGGCGCCGAAGCCACCGACGCCGATACCACCGGCCGCCGCCGCGGACGGGCCACTGCACACGATGCCGGCGCCGCGGCCCGGTTCGGCGCCGAAGGACGCACCGCCGCTCGACCAGACGATCCAATGGGGCGGCGGCTACCGCCCGGGCCAGCAGAGCCCGCCGAGCGATGCCACGCCGCCGAGCCCGCCGGCCGGCAAGCGGCCGACCCCACCACCCGCCCCGCCGCGACCGGCCCCGCCGCCGCCGCCGCCCGCTCCGGCCGCGCCGGCACCGCCGCCCGCCGCCGCGCCAGCCCCGGCCGGCCGGTCGACGACGATCGCGGTGCCGCCGGCCGACATCGAACAGGAACTCGGCAAGCTCGGCCCGGCGCCCGCCGCCGGCAGCGACGTCGAGCAGCGCGTGCGCGACGCCGTGCCGCGGTTGTTCGTCAAGTGCGACGGCATGAAGCGGCGCGTGCGGCTGATGAAGGCGCGCAACGCGCTCGGCCGCGCCGAGACGACCGACGTGCAACTGCCCAACGACTCGGTGTCCGAACTGCACGCCGAGATCACGTTCGACGGTGCGATCTGGACGCTGCGCGACCGCGGCAGCACCAACGGCAGCTTCGTCGACGGCGCGCAGCTGCGCGGCGATTCGCGGCCGTTGCAGCGCCACTCGCTGGTCGGGCTCGGCATCGTGCGCGCGGTGTTCCTGGTCGACGACCCCGCCGATGCGGCCGCCGCCCGGCGGCTCGAGGAACGCGCGACGAAGCTGCTGGTGCAGGCCAACCGTCTCGCCGCCGACGCGGCGCGCGAGGCGCAGCGCATCGTGCGCGCCGACCCGAGCCAGTCGCTGGCCGAAGTGCTGCTGATGGACACGCCGCTGCTGCCGGCGGAGTGGGCGACCGCCGTCGCGACCGCGCGCGGGCAACGCAGCCTGCTCGACGCGCTGCGCGACCTGCTGGCGCGCCTGCGGCCGGGCGGCCGCAAGAGCGCACCGCCGCGATGAACCACGCACTGTGGCTTCCGGGCGGCCGGCGCAACGGCTTCATCGCCGCGACCCTGCTCGCGGTCGTGCTGCTGTTCGTCTGGAGCGCCGCGACCGGTGAACCGTTCGGCAGCCGCAGCCGCGGCAACACCGCGTTCCTGCTGGCATCCGGCTGGCTCGCGGTCGCCTGCTACGTCGCGTTGGCGCTGTACGCGGTGCGCCGCGCCGCGCACCGGCTGCGGCTGTCGCCGGAGTTCCGCTGGCAGGTGCCGCTGACCGCGCTCGAGCGGGCCCAGTCGGCGCTGGCCGAACTGCAGGACCGGGCCCTGCGCCAGCAGGTGCAGGGCAGCGCCGCGGTGCACCGCGAGGCGACCGCGATCCTGCGGCAGTTCGGTGTGCAGCGCGTGCTGGCGGTGCGCGCCGAACCCGATCCGCGCGCGGTCGGTCTGGTGCGGCTCGTGGTCGAGAAGCGCCAGCCGCTCGGCCGCCTCGCGGTGTGGCTGACCGTGCACGTCTGGCTCGGCATCGCCGCCGCGCTGGTCGTGTTCGCGCACGGCGGCCTGCGCTCGGCGTCGTGGCTCGGCCTGTTGCTGAACGGCTTCAGTGCTGCCGTGATCGCGACCGGCGTGCTCGGCGCGCTGCTGTGGACCGCGGGCCCGACGTGGCTGACGCGCGCCGAGCGCGAGCTGTCGGTCGAGAAGGCGTTCGCGCTGCGTGGCCACTACGACCGCAAGGTCGCCGCCGCGGCCGCCGCGCTGCGGTCTGCCAGCGACGCCGAACGCGAGCGCCGGCAGCGCGAGCTGGCGACGCTGACCGGCCAGCGCGACCGCGTCGCCGCCGCCTGGCGCCGGCTGAACCTGCTGCGCGAGAGCATGCGTGTCTGGCGCCTCGTGCACGTCCCCTGCTCGATCGTGCTGCTGGCGCTGGTCGCCGTGCACGTGCTCGCCGTCTGGTACTACTGACCCCGCCCACCCGTCGCCCATGGCCCACGCCCGCATCGACGATCTGCTCGCGACGCCGCTGTTCGCCGACGTCGACGCGAAGTTGCTCGACGGCGTGCGCAAGGAGGCGGCGATCACCGACGGCACGTTCGCGTGGACGCCGGGCACGGCACCGCGGCCGGGCTTCGTGCGCTTCGTCGAGGTCGAACCCGGCACCGCGGTGATCGCGCAGGGCGACCGCACGACCGAACTGTTCGTCGTGCTGCGCGGCCGCGTCGACGCGGTGGCCGCGCGCGCGCGGCGCAGCCCGTACGAACACCGCGGCTACGGCCCGGGCGAGTGGTTCGGCGAAGTCAGCGCGCACAGCCACCATCCGGCACTGGCGACGTTCCGCGCCACCGCGCCGACGCTGCTGGCGGCGATCGAGGCGCGGCTGTTCACGAAGCTCTACGCCGAAGACGACACGTTCCGCGCCCGCATCGACACCGGCTACATCGACCAGCTCGGCCTGCACCTGCGCGCCTCGCCGCTGTGCCGCGACCTCGACGACGACGCGATCGCGACGCTGCAGCGCGGCGCCGAATTGCGCTCGGTCGAGGAGAACGAGGTGATCGCCGAGGCCGGTGCCCCCGCCGACGCGGTGTTCCTGGTGCGCGCCGGCGCGGTCGCCTGCGAAGTCGGCGACGGACCGAAGCCGCGCGTGCTGGCGTTCTACAAGGGCAATGCGACGTTCGGCGAGCATGCGATCACGAGCCCGGGCCGCACCTGGCCGGCGACGTTCCGCGCGCTGACCCGCACGGCGCTGGTCGTGATCCCGCAGCGGCAATGGGCACAGCTCGGTGCGCCGGCGCAGGGCGAACTGGTGCGCGCCGCGAACCGGCTGGTCGGCACCGACGTCGTCGACGCGGCCAGGCACGGCAGCGCGCAGGACCTCGGCAGCCGCAGCCTGCTCGACGAACTGTTCGTGATGGTCGAACGCGAGTCGGTCAAGGGCGGTCGCGCGCTCGTGATCAACCGCACCAAGTGCGTGCGCTGCAACCTCTGCGTCGAGTCGTGCACGCACGTGCACGACGACGCGGTGCCGCGGCTCAGCAAGGTCGGCACGCCGGTCGTGACCGACGAGGTGCTGGTCACCGCGTGCTACCACTGCGAAGTGCCGCAGTGCATGTTGTCGTGCGACTACGCGGCGATCCGGCGCGACCCGCAGGGCCGGATCCGCTTCGAGTACGACAACTGCGTCGGCTGCGCCGGCTGCATCGACGGCTGCCCCTACGGTGTGATCCGGCTGGTCGATCCGGGCACCGCACCGGCGCCGCAGCCGGCGTCGTTCCTGGCGTCGCTGCCGCTGATCGGCCGCCTGTTCGCCGGCCGCGGCGTGCCGGCCGGCGCGCCGCTGCCACTCGACGGCGCCGAGAAGCCGCGCACCGCCGGCGCCGGCGGCAAGCTGACCGCGGTGGCCGGCAAGACGCTGAAGTGCGACCTGTGCGCCGGTCTGCCGTTCGAGGCCTGCGTCTACAACTGCCCGACGACCGCGATCACGCGGCGCGAGCCGCAGAGCCTGTTCGCGCCGCGGGAGGCCCGCCGATGAGCGCGCGCATCACCGTGCTGCAGAACGGCGCCGCCGTGTTCGCCGGCGACCACGAGGTGCTGGTCGGCGCGCGCACCGGCTGCGACGTCGTCGTCGAGGACCCGATCGTCGCCGACCGGCACTGCCGCATCGAGTGGGACGGCGCGCAGTTCACCGTGCGCGACCTCGGCTCGGTCACCGGCACCTGGATCGACGGCCGCACCGCGGCGGCCGCCGGCGCGCTGACCGACGGCGCCATCGTCGTGCTCGGCAGCTCGCAGCTGGTCGCGCGCATCGAGGGCAAGGGTGCCGCGGCGCGCCTCTCGCTCGACGTGCAGCGGCAGGTGTTCGCGTGGACCCGGCCGGCCAAGGGCGTGTTCGACAACGACCCCGACGCGCTGGTGCGCGCCGAGGTCGAGTTCGGCCGGTTCCCGGCGCTGCGCTGGGCCAACCGCGGCGCGGCCGTGGTCGCGGCGGTGCTGCTGCTGGCCGCGCTGTTCGTGGCCGCGGTGTTCGAACCGCTGGCGTCGCCGGGGCCGCTGCTGCCGGCGCACGCGTTCGCGCACGCGGCCGCCGACCTGCCGATCGCGGCGGCGCACGCGGCGGCGGCGAAGATCGCCGGCGAACAGGGCTGCAGCGCCTGCCACGACCGCGGCCAGGGCGCGACGATGCAGAAGTGCATGCAGTGCCACGGCGACCTCGCGGCGCCTGCGACCTGGCGGCACCCGTGGCTCGGCGACGGCGTGCCGGCGTCGGTGCCGGGCCAGACCGTCGACGAGGCGTTCTGCACGACCTGCCACCGCGACCACGAGGGCCGCGACTTCCTGCATCCCGACGCGACCGCGCGGCTCGGCCGCTGCGAACAGTGCCACGAGGCCGACCGCGCGACGATGCTGGCGCGCGTGCAGCCGCCGGCAGTCGGCCCGGCGCGCCAGCAACCGCTGGCCAGCGTCGCGTTCGCGCACGACGCGCACCTCGCCAAGGGCATGCCGTGCACGGTGTGCCACGCGCTCGACGCCGACGTGCGCTCCGACCACGCGCTCGGCGCGCCCGACGATCCGCAGCGGCGCGACTTCGCGGCGGTGCCGTTCGCGACCTGCGCCGCCTGCCACGTGCCCGGCGCCGCACCGCTGGCGGGCATCGGCGACGCCGACGCCGCGCGCTGGCGGCCGACCGACGACGCGCACCGGTGGAACGTCGCCTGGCACGGCACCGACGACGGCGGCAAGGGCTGCCGGCAGTGCCACGCCAGCAGCGACGGCGGCATCGCGGCCAGGCTGCGCACGACCGAACGGCCGGCGCTGAGCCTCGACCAGCAGATCGCGACGCGCGGCCGCTACGTCGCCGGCCGGCGGCTGCACGAAGCCGAGTTCGCCGCGCACGCGGCCGGCCGCAGCTGCGCCGAGTGCCACCTGCGCGGCGGGGTCGTGCCCGGCGCGCCGCGGCAGGCACGCCCGTTCTGGCACGCGCTGCACCTGGCGGCGAGCCACCTGCAGCCGACCGACGGCACCGCCGGCGCGGTCAGCAAGGACGAACGCGGCGGCTGCCTGTCGTGCCACGGCGACCGCCGCAGCGCGACCGAGCTGCGCGCCGCCGCCGCCGGCGTGTTCGCGTGGCCGAGCGACCCGGCGGCGCAGGCCGCCTGCCAGACCTGCCACGCCGACGGGGAACGCACCAGCACGCTGCAAGCGGTGCCGGTGCAGCTGACTGCCGAGCAGCGCCGCGCGGCGCCGGACTTCCCGCACGGGCCGCACGTGCAGAGCCCGCGCTTCGGCCAGCCGGGCAGCGCGCTCGCCGACGGGTGCTTTGCGTGCCACACGTTCGCGGCGCCCGACGGCGCCGACCCGCTGCACGCGGTGCCGACGCTGAAGCCGGGTGCCGGCGACTGCAAGCAGTGCCACCAGGACCACGCCGACGTCGGCGGCAACGCCTGCCGCCACTGCCACCCGCAGCCGGCCGGCACGTTCGGCTCGTTCCACGAAGCGGCCGTGCGCACCGACGCGACGCCGTCGCGACCGACGCGCGCCTGGCCGGCTGCGAACGGCTTCTCGCACCTGTCGCCGGGCCACAGCGGCGACGGCCTCGACGGCCGGCCGCTGACCTGCACGTCGTGCCACGACGAACGCGCGACCGCTGCCGCGAACACGCTGGCGGCCGTACCGGTGCCCGACGAGTCGCTGTCGCTGTGCCGCGACTGCCACCTGCAGCGCCAGTTCCACTGGCGCTGACGGCGGCGGCACGGCTCAGAAGCGCGGCGTCAGCACGGCGGGCGCCGTCAGCTGCACGCTGCCGGTGTCGAGGCTCAGCACCTGCAGCACCAGCGTCACCGCCGGCGGCAGCTGGCTCTCCGCGAACCCGCCGAAGCCGCCGAGCACGCCGGGCAGCACCAGCATCGCCGCGTCGTCGATCCACAGCCGGCCGCTGATGCCGGGGAAGAACAGCGGATCGCGCGGGAAGCCGATCAGCGTCACCTGCGCCGCGGTCGGGCTCGCCGCGAACGCGACCGAGAACACGCTGCTGCCGGTCACCGACAGCGCGGCCTGGGCGACCGACACCGGGGTCGCGCCCACCACCGCCGCCGCCCCGCCGCGCGGCACGAGCTGCACTTCGGGATCGAGTTCGAGCAGGCTGTTCTGGCCGTCGACCGCGGGCACCGGCCCGGTCGCGCTGCTGGTGCCGTAGGCGCCGGCCACGAACCGCGGCAGGCCGCCGACGCCGGTCGCCGCGACGACCGCGCCGGCGACGAACGCACCCGGGGCCGGCGGCAGCGGCCCGGACGCCAGACCGCCGAACGCCTGCACGTTCGCCAGCTGCGCCGAGGCGTTCTGCAGCCACAGGCCCGGCGCCGCCGGCAGTGCGGCGAGCGTCGACGCCGCCGTGCCGTAGCAGCGCGTGTCCATCACCGACGCGGTCGCGTTCTGCACGCGCAGCCCCGGCGTGCCGGTCGCCTCGCACTGGCGCAGCGTCACGGCCTGGCAGGCGAACACGTCGATCGCAACCGCACCCGTGTAGACCGCCACTTCGACCTGCTGCAGGTGCACGCGGCCGAGGCAGTTCTCGAGGCGCAGCCGCGGCCCGGCGGCGACGCCGGTGCCGAGCACCATGCAGTTGCGCAGCACGAAGTCGCGGCCCGCCGGCAGGCCGCTGACCACGAAGCCCGGCGCACCGGCCGCGACCGAGAAGATCGCCGGCCCGACCGCGTCGCCGACGATGCGCAGGCCCTTGCCGGTGGTGACCGGCGTGTAGACGCCCGCGTCGGAACGCAGCAGCAGCGTGTCGCCGTCGGCCGCCGCCGCGGCCGCCGCCGGCACGTCGAGGAAGTCGGTGCCCGGCCGGTTCAGCCGGTCGACGACGTAGGTGGTCTGGGCGCACAGTGACGCGGCGAACAACGTCGCAGCGCCGAAGAACGAACGAACAGCGGACCGTGGCATCGGACACCTCCTGGGAGGGCGGGGCGGCGTCAGGCCCGATAGCCTGCCCGCACGGCGGCGTAACGCCCGGAAAAATCCGCGCCGCGCCGGCAGCGTTCACGCCGCCGGATCGCTGCTCCCGATAGCCCCCACCATGTCGCTCGAGCTGCACCACGACTTCACGTTCAATCCCGACGGCAGCGGCCGCGTGCACGTGCGCTGGAGCGGCCCGGGCGGGCCCGGCGCGCCGGCGCCCGACGCGTTCGTGCGCAGCGAACTCGAACATGCGCGCGGCGTCGACGCGTGGGCCGATCTGCGCTGCGAACCGGCGGGCGACCGGCTCGTGTTCGAGGCGGTGGCGTGGTTCCGCGACCCGGCGCAGCTGCGCTTCCACTGCCAGGGCTTCCACGTGTCGCTGCTCGACTTCGTGGTCGAGCCGCTGGCCGACGGCGGCGTCTGCATCGCGACGCGGCAGGAGACGCCACCGGCGCGCACCCCGGCGGTGACCGGTGACCCGGCGGCGCGGCTGGCCGAAGAACGCGCGAAGCTGGCGATGGCGCAGGGTTTCCTCGCCGACCTGTTCGGCGGCCTCACCTGCACCGCGATCCTGCGCGCACCCGGCCCGTTGCGCGGCCCCGTCAGCGGCGAACGGCTCGACGCGCGCAGCGTGCGCGTGCAGGTCGAAGGCCGCCAGCTGATCGACGCGATCGAACGGCTGCAGCGCGACGACGCGCTGCTGCTGCGCCTGCTGCAGCAGGGCGAAGTCACGCCGACCGCAGTGCTGGCCGAGTTCGGCGTGCAGGGCCCGGTCCGACTCTGCACCGGGCCGGACATCGCACCGCAGTTCGACTACGAACAGGAGGTCGCCGCGGCGCAGGCGTCGTTCGCCGTCGTGGCCGAGTCCCTGCGTGCAGCGCTGCCGTCGGTGCCGCTGGCGAACGCGCGGATCGTCGCGAGCCGCGTCGTCTGGGAGGCCGATGCCGAGCGCGAGTTCGCGCCGCAGGGCCAGGGTCGACCCGGCGTCGAACTGACTGTCGCCGGCGACCTCGACCATGCGGTCCTGTCGCTTGACGACGCCGAGTACGACGCGCTGTGCGCCGCCGACGGCACCGACCTGCTGCCGGCAGAGGCCTGGGATCGCCGCTGCCACTTCCCGAAATCGACCCGCGACGGCCGGACCGTGCTGCTCGACTTCGCGCTGCCGCTGCCCGGCGGCGGCGGCTTCGCCCGTTTCGCCGGGCACGTTTCGTGCCTGGTCGGCTCGGGCACCGAGGACGTCGACCTCGCGCTGCCCGAACTGGTCGAAGGCGCGGGCAGCGACGTGTTCGGCGCACGCCTGCTGCGCGTCACGGCCGAGGACGACGGCGCCACCGTGTTCGAGCTCGCGCTGGCAGTCGCGCGGCAGCGCGTGCTCGACGCCGTCGTGCGCGGCACCGACGGCGACCTGCCGCTCGAGCGGATCGGCTACTCGTCGTGCAACGACACCTGCGAGCTCACGTTCCGCGCCGCCGGGCCACTGCCGCCCGACGGCCGGCTCGTACTGACCTGCGCCGCCGAACTGCAGCGCGTCACCTACGGCTTCCTGCTGCAGGACCTCGACCTGCTCGGCCGGCCGATCGCCCGGGGCTGATCCGCCGTCGGTTGCGAGTTGGCACGGCGTCCGGTCGGGCGGGCGGACCGCGCTGCGGACGCCGAAGAGCCGAGGAAGTCTGTCCGCAATGCAGGTATCCTGCGCGCCGGAGGGACTACCGATGATCAGCGCTTCGCGCTTCGTCTCGACGCTTGTTGCGTGGATCGGGTTCGTGCTGACAACCTGCCCCAGCGAGCATTTGGTCGCGCAGTGTTCCAACCCCTGGCCACCGGTGCTGGGGTCGGCCGGCGTCGAGGGCGAGGTCTCGGACCTGCTGCCTTACGATCCGGACGGGCCTGGTCCGATCGGCATGCGTCTGCTGGTGTCCGGACGATTCGAGGTCGCCGGCTCCGTGACCGCGCAGAACCTCGCCCTCTACGACCCTGCTTCGCGCACCTGGACAGCCTTCGGCCCCGGCCCGTATCCGGCCCATCTTCACCTCGCGCAGGACGTGCAGGGCGACCTTTACGTCGGCGGCATGTTCGACGGCATTGGCACCGTCACGGCGGCGAATGTCGCTCGCTTCGATGGCACCAACTGGCACGCTCTCGGCAGCGGTGTCGTCAGCAGTTCGCAGTACTTTGCGGTTCGGCATCTGGCGCCGGTGCCTGGCGGTGGCATCGTCGTCACAGGTCCTATCACGGCAGCGGGAGGGCTTCCCGCCAATGGCATAGCCCGGTGGGACGGGACTGCGTGGTCTTCCATCGGCGCCAATGCGCTGGCAGGCACCGTCGTGTTCGGACCTGCGGTCGCAATGCCCAACGGCGACATCGTCGCGAGCCTCGATCAAGGCAGCTCGACCTTCATGTTCAGCGGCCTGCAGCGCTTCGATGGCACCAACTGGTCCGTCATCGCCAACATGGGCTGGCGCCCCGATGACATGCTGGTGATGCCGAACGGCGACCTGTGCACCGCAGGTTGGTACGGCATCATGACATGGAATGGAACCACCTGGCAGAACCTGCTCACGACGGTGGGCACCTTCGTGTCGAACCTCGCCCTGATGCCGAACGGTCTCCTGATCGCAACCAGATCCTCTGTCAGCCAGCGCCTGAATGTCTCGGCGTGGGATGGCACGACATGGGTGACCTTCGGCACGTCGAGCATGTCGAGCACGGACCTCGGTGCCACCGCCGTGATAGGCAATGAAGTCTTCGTCGGTGGCGGCTTCCAGTCCATGGACGGCGTGTCCGTCGGTCACGTAGCGAGGTGGGGCAGCCTCGGTTGGACTCCCACGAACCCGGGATTGGTCGGGTCGATCCGATGGCTGGCGGTGCGTCCCGACGGCAGCCTGTTCGCGGCAGCAGCCTTCGGCGGTGTCGGCGACAGCCTGGTGCACCGGTGGACGGGCCTGGGCTGGACACCGATCGGCGGGGCATTCCAGAGCGGCCCGACCGCCTCGAGCTCACTGACTGCACTGTATGCAACGCCGAGTGGGCGCCTGCTCGCCGCCGGCCCCAGCTCCGCGAGTTCCACTGCACGACCGGTCTTGCGCGAGTGGACAACGGGTTCCTGGACCAACCTGGCGCAATCGACGGGCAGTATCCGCGCCATCGTGGAACTGCCGAATGGCGACATCGTCGTGGGCGGCCACTTCGCGGAGGTCGGCGGCACCGCGGCGACCAACGTCGCACGCTTCAACGGGACCACCTGGAGCCCGGTCGGCGTCGACGGTCTCGGGGAAACGGTGACCGCGCTCACGACCATGCCGAACGGCGACCCGATCGCGATCAGCGGCAAGTCCGTGGTGCGCTGGACCGGGACCGCCTGGATCCGGCTCGGCCCGTCTTTCGCCGCCCCGCCGAACGCGCTGATCGTCGGGGCAGACGGCGCCCCCGTCGTCGCAGGGGACTTCATCGGGTCCGACGTGCTGCGCTGGACCGGCGTCGATTGGCAACGACTCGGCACGGGGCCCGCCGGGCCAGTTCAGAGCCTGCTCGTGCTCGGGGACGGGGACATCGTCGCCGGCCCCGTGGTCGCCGCTGGCTCGACGCGAACGCTCGAACGGTGGAACGGTGTCAGCTGGTCGCCGCTGGGTGGCACCGTCGACGCGACCGTCTGGACGCTGGCCTTCGCGTTGAACGGTGACCTGCTGCTCGGCGGCGACTTCGCGCTCGCCAACGGCGCGGTCCGCGCCCGCTTCGCGCGCGTGTCGACGACGTGCCCCGCGACGGCCATTGCGATCATGGCAGGCTGCTCTGGCACCCGCCAACTCGAGGCTCGGGAGCTGCCTTGGATCGGCGGCACCTGCAGGACCATCGCAACCGGACTCACCACGGAGCAACTGGCAGTGACCGTGACCGGGACGCAGTCGACCCATCTGCTGCTCGGGCCACTGCTCGCTGCCTACGGGGGCGGTTGCGCGCTGATCGTGATGCCGCTGGCCCTGGACCCGGCAGTCCCCACAGCGGGCACGGTGGCCGCACAGTTCAGCGTGCCCGATGCACCTGCACTGGTCGGCACCGTGCTGCGCCAACAGGTCGTCGGGCTCTCTTTCAGTTCGAGCGGCAGCCTCTTCCTGGTGGATGCCACCAACGCCCTGCTACTCCAGGTGGGCTCGTTCTGAACACGCAGCGGGCCGCCGACGCTTTGCAGCTGCCTCGAGGCACGCAGGCCGGAGCAGCGCGGCCCGGTCTCAGCCGTCGGTCTTGCCGCTCGGCTGGATCTTGACCGGCCCCTTCAGCATCGACTGGCAGGCGAGGCGGCACTTCGCCTCGTCGAGGCGGCCGCCGAGCTTCTTGTTCGACTTCTTGATCGTGTTCTTCTCGCGCGAGCTGGCCTCGTTGAGGTTCTCCATGCCCTCGAGGATCGTCACGACGCACTTGCCGCAGCTGCCGCCGCTGTCGCACGGTTCGCCCTGGTCCCAGCACTCCCACAGCGTCTGGACCTTGCCGCCGATCGACGACGAATCGTCGGTTGCGGCGCCGTTCTCGGCCAGCCAGGCCAGCATCGGCTTGTCGGGTCCGGCCGGGATCGCCGTGCCGTCCGGCAGCACGACGGTCGGCGCGCCGCCGGGCGCCTTGGCCGGGGTGGCAGCCGGTGCCGCGGCGGGAGTCGGCGCCTTCGCCTGCGCCGGCGCGACCTCGGTCGACGGCCGGCGGAACGCGACGGTCTGCTCGACCGAAGCCGGCGCCTGCGCCGGCGCCTTCTGCACGCTGGCGGTGCTGCTGCCGACGACGACGTCGCTGCGCATCTCGACGAACTTGAAGCGCTGTTCGCCCATCCAGACCTCGTCACCCTCGTTGAGGCGCAAGGTGCCGCGCAGCTCGAGGAACGTGCCGTTGCGGCTCTGGTCGCGCAGGCGCGCGACACCGCCGGCTTCGCTGATCGAGAAGTGCGAACGCGACATCGCGAAGTCGCGCGGATCGAGGTCGTCGCGGCCGAGCGTGCGCTCCTCGCGCCCGAGCGGCACCTTCTTGCTCGGATTGCCGCGGCTGTCGAGCCGCACCAGCACGAGCTTGCCGCCCTCGACGTCGACGCGCAGCCGCTGGCGGCCGGCGACGATCGTCGCGCCGGGCGGCACCGTGCGTTCGCTGTTGAAGCGCACGTAGCACTCGCCGCCGTACGGCTGGTTGGTGACGTAGCACTCCTCGGCGTCGACCTTGAACGCCGCGTGCTGGTCGAGCAGCAGCGCGTCGCCGCCGATCACGACGCGGCCCGCAGTGCGGCCGACGACGGTGTCGCCGACCGAGAAGAAGTGCTCGGTCTTCGTCGCCTGCTCGCCGGGGCCGATGTGCACGAACAGGGCGCCGGTCGCCGGTTCGAGCGTATCCTCGGGTTCGGCCTTCGGCGTGGCGATGGTCGGGCGCGGCGTCGCCACCAGCGTCTGGCTCTGCTGCGCCAGCTGGTCGCGGATCGCCTCGTCGGTGGCGCCGCCGCGCAGCCGCTTGTGGATCGTCTCGGCGGCGCGCACGCCGTCGTGGATCGCGGTCTTGAAGCAGCCCGGGTGCTCCTTGACGGTCGACTGCAGCGCGTCGGGGCGGAAGTCGCCGGTCTCGATGAACGCCGGATCCAGCACGCTGCCGCCGAGGTAGATGCCCGGCACCTGCGTCTCGCGCAGCGGCGTCACCGCAAAGCGCTTCTTCGCCGGCGCGTCGGCCGCCGCGAACTCCTTGATGCCCATCGAAGCCAGCAGCTCGATCGGCCGTTCGGCGCCGATGAACGCCAGCACCTTGTTCTTCTCGAACTCGTAGCAGACCAGCTCCGGCGGCTGGTGCGGCAGTTCGACGCGCCGCGTCTTGACGGCGACGAACTCCTTGCCGGCGTCGTCCTTGAACACGGCCAGCGGTTCGCTGAGCGGCAGGTAGCGGATGTTGCCCTGCATCCACGACTCGTAGAACCGCGCCGCCAGCGCCTTGCCCTGCGCGACCTTCGGCATGCTGCGGCCGCGGTAGCACCAGAACACGTCGCTGTTGTCCTTCGCCTCGGACTTGGCCGCCGCGATCGTCACGACCGCCTCGGCCGCCGACATGCCGCCGCCGATCACGCAGGCCGGCGCGCCGACGTAGTCGACGACGTTGCCGAGCTTGTAGCGGATGCCGCGACCGTCACCCATCAGCCGCACCTTGGCGGCCGAACCGCTGCCGAGCGCCAGCAGCACGTTGCGCGTGTAGACCTTGCTCTTGGTCTGCGTCGCCAGCTCGATCAGCTCGGCCGCGAGCACGCCGTTGCCGACCGCCTCGCAGCTGCCGATCTCGACGCCGTTGCGGTACGGCACCTTGTTGCTGTCCCAGACCTCGAGCCACTTCGGGTACAGCTCCGACGCCAGCACCTGGTCCTGGAACGCGAACTGTGACACCAGCTTGCCGCCCTGTGGGAACGGCAGGTCGGCGCACTCGCCGTAGTCGGCGTCGACCTTCTTCGGCGGCGCCTGCTCGGCCCAGTCGCGCAGGATGCTGAGCACGCTCTCGCGATCGATCGCCAGCACCGACAGGCCCAGCTCGTGGGCGCGCCACGCGGCGGCCGTGCCGGCCGGACCCGCACCGACGATCAGGAGGTCGAGAGGAGAGGACTGGCTGTCACCTTTCATGGACGGCGCGCGCGGCGGGGAGAGCGGTGGCGCGCGGATGCTAGCTCGCCGGCCTCGGCCGGGCCAAGGCGAAGCTCCCCGCCGATTTTTCCGGACTCGCTGTCGCGGCCGCCGCGCGCCGCTCGTCAAGCTGGTCGACTGCCGGACGGTTCCGGCCCAACCCCGCGAGAAACGACATGCCGAAGTTCCTGCTGATCCTGCGTGGCGACGTGAGCGCCGACTACAGCAAGTTCACCCCCGACGATTTCGCCCGCATCCTCGGCGAGTACGAGGCCTGGGGCCAGAAACTGGCCAAGGAAGGCCGGCTCGAAGCCGGCCACAAGCTGACCGACCAGGGCGGCATGGTGATCTGGCCCAAGGGCAAGGGCAAGGTCGACGTCAAGGACGGCCCGTACGTCGAGACCAAGGAAGTCGTCGGCGGCATCTACCTGCTGAAGGCCGACAACTACGCGCACGCCGTCAAGCTCTGCGACGGCCATCCGAACCTGCAGTTCGGCAGCATCGAGGTGCGCGAGATCGACTTCATGGGCGGCCCCGAGGAGTAGCGCGTGGCCGGCGGCGCGCTGCCGGACCTCGTCGACGACCTGTTCCGGCACAAGTACGGCCGCATGGTCGCCGGGCTCTGCCGCGTGCTGGGCCCGGCACGGCTCGACCTCGCCGAGGACGTCGTGCAGGAGGCGATGCTGCGCGCGCTGCGCGCGTGGCCGGCCGAAGGCGTGCCCGACCAGCCCGAGGCGTGGGTGTTCCGCGTCGCGCGCAACCTGGCGATCGACCGGTTGCGCCGGCAGAAGGTCGCCGCGAAGGTCGAACAGGAGCTGCAGCTCTGGGCCGAACGCGAAGCGCAGCGCCACGCCCCGGCCGCACCGGCCGAGATCGCCGACGACACGCTGCGCATGCTGTTCTTGTGCGCGCACCCGGCCGTGCCCGCCGACGCGCGCGTGCCGCTGATCCTGAAGACCGTCTGCGGCTTCGGCGTGCCGGCGATCGCGCGCGCGCTGCTGCAGAAGGACGCGACGATCGCGCAGCGGCTGGTCCGCGCGAAGGCGCGGCTGCAGCAGGACGAGGTCGTGTTCGAGCTGCCGCCGGCGCACGAGCTGCCAGCGCGGCTCGAGCTGGTGCTGCAGGTCGTCTACCTGTTGTTCAACGAGGGCTACCGCGCGCACGCCGGCCACGAGCTGGTGCGCCAGGACCTCGTGCACGAGGCGGTGCGGCTCGCCGCGCTGCTGCTCGAACTGGCGCCGACCGCCACACCGTCGGTGCACGCGCTGCTGGCGCTGATGCTGCTGCAGGGCGCGCGGCTGCCGGCGCGCGTCGACGCCGCCGGCGAACTGCTGACGCTGGCCGAGCAGGACCGTGCGCGCTGGGACCGGCACTGGCTCGCGGCGGGCTTCCACCACTTCCGCGCTTCGATCGGCGGCGACACGCTGACCGCGTTCCACTGCGAGGCGGCGATCGCGTCGCTGCACGCGGCGGCGCCGAGCTACGCGGCGACCGACTGGCGGCGCATCCGCGAAGAGTACGACCGGCTGCAGGCGCTGGCGCCGTCGCCGATCGTCACGCTGAACCGCGCCGTCGCGATCGCCAAGCTCGACGGTCCGGCGGCCGGCCTCGCCGCGCTCGCGCCGCTGCAGCACGACAAGGCGCTCGGCGACTACTTCCTGCTGGCGGCGACGACCGCGCACCTGCACTGGGCGAACGGCGACCACGTGGCCGCTGCGCGGGAGCTCGAGCGGGCCGTGGCGCTGCCGAGTTCGGCGCCGGAGCAGCGGCTGCTGCAGCGGCGGCTCGAAGCGTGTCGGCGCGGCGACGTTCCGCCAACGTGGTGAGCGTTCGCGATCGGATCGCCCCACGCCATGGTGCGCGCTGACCTTCGCCTTCCCACGGCGCCGCTTCGGCCTGACCCGTTAGTCCGGCACGCCGTCGTAGTCGGGTGGCTCCACGCCCTTGCAACTGGCCGACCCCTCGCGCAAGGGGGCGACCGCCATGGACGTCACAGCCGACACTTGCCGCCGAACCGCTCGGCCAGTCGCGCCTGGCGGCGATGCTCGCCGTCTGCGGCCTGGCCTCGCTCTGCCTCGTCGCCCGGCTCGCTCGCAGACTCCTCACGCTCCGCGCCCGACGCGGCGGACTCAGTCCCACCACCAATACTGGAACGCCGCCGGAGTGAGCGCGAGCGCAAGGAAGCACCCGGCGGAGCCCAGCGCGAAGGCGCCCGTGCAGCGCTGCAACGGCCGGCAACGCGGCACGGCGGCGAAGATGACGGTCACCAGCGGCAGCAGCGTGAACGCGAGTAGAAACAGCACGCCAAAGCCGAACTGCGCGAGTTCGGCGTGAGCCACCAGCTCCGCCGGCCAGCCGGCCGTACCGATCGTCGTCGGCCAGGCGCCGAACGTGCGGTGCAGGCGCACGGCGAACGAGACGAGCGCGATCGTCGCGGCGATCGGCAGCAGCGCCGACAGGGCGACGGCGGCGCGCGGAGTCTGCCCGCTGCGCCGCGCCGACACGAACGCGGCCATCGCCGCGACGAGACAGAGCACGAGCGCGAGTTGCAGCAGCGGGTGCATCGTCAGGACCTCTCGCCGCCGAGCCGCACCGTGCCGAGCCGCCCGGCCGGATCGCAGAAGCCACCCAGCACTCGGCACAGCGCCTTCACGTTCGCGTCGGTGTAACGATCGTAGAACGCCTGGTTGTGCGGGCCGATGCCGTGCTCGGCCGAGTAGCTGCCGGCGAAGTCGCGCACCGCGAGGTCGTAGATGCGCGACTGCAGTGTCCGCACCAGCGCCGCCGAGTCCGCCACCTGCGCCTCGCGCCAGACCAGGTTCAGGTGCGTGCCGCCGTCGCCCCAATGACCGTAGTCGCACAGCCGCACCTGCGGGTGCTCGGCCTGCAGCAGCAGAGCGACGGCGTCGGTGAACGCCGGCAGCCGCGACCGCGGCACGCTGACGTCGAACGCGAGCATCTTGCCCTCGCTGCGCAGGCTCTCGCTGATGTGGTGGCGGATCTGCCAGAACTCGTCGCCACGCGCCATCAGCACGTCGCTGACCTGGTCGCCGGCGCGCTCGAGGTGCGCACCGAGGAACTTCTCGAGCAGCGCCGCCAGATCGAGGTCCTCGCCGTCCAGCGTCGTCGCCGCTTCGACCAGCACCGAGTAGGCCGGCAGCTCGGGCCACGGCCGGCGCAGGTTCGGCTGGTGCGCGAACACCGGCTCGATCGCGTTCCTGCTCATCACCTCGAACGCCGACAGCACGTCGCCGAGCCCCTGCTCGAGCGTGCGCAGCAGTTCGAGCACGGCGCTGCCGCCGGTGCAGCCGACCAGCGCGGTCGCGCGCTGCTTCGGCAGTGGCGCCACGGCGAGCACCGCGCGCGTCACGACGCCGAACACGCCGGTCGTGCCGACGAACAGGTGTTTGGCGTCGAGGCCGGTGTTGTTCTTGCGCAGCGTGTTCAGCAGCGTCAGCACGCGCCCATCGCCGAGCACCACCTCGACGCCGAGCAGGTTGTGCCGCACGTCGCCGTACTTCAGCAACCGCGTGCCGCCGGTGTTGGTCGCCACCATGCCGCCGATCTGCGGGTCGGCGCCGAGGTCGACCGGGAACCAGAAGCCGTGCGGCGCGAGTGCTCCGTTGAGCTGGCTCAGCAGCACACCGCCGTCGACCAGCACCGTGCGGCCGTGCGCGTCGAGGTCGATCGTGCGGTTCAGCCGTTCGAGGCTCAGCACCACCATCGCCCCGCCCGCGTCCGGCGTCGACGCGGCGACGAGCCCGGTGTTGGCGCCCTGCGCGACCACACGCGCGCCGTGCGTGTCGCAGAGCCGCAGCACGGTCGCGACCTCGTCGGTGGACGCCGGCCGCGCGATGCAGCGCGCGGTGCCCTTGCCGTAGCGCCAGCCGGTCTCGAAGCGCGCGCGGTCCTCGGGGCTCGTCAGCACACCGCGCTCACCGAGCGCGCGGCGCAGGGCATCGACCAGGGCGTCGCTCATCGCGGGCGAACTCTACTCGCGCACGCGCCGCGGCTCACGCCTTCGCCGTCATGCCGAAGATCGCGGTCGCGTTGCCGCTGTCGAAGCGCAGATCCAGCACACCCGGAGCTTCCTCGTCGCGCGTGATGAACTCGTGGAACGAGCCCGGCACGACCTCGGTGACCAGCGCGCCGTCGGCGCCGACGAACGCGCGCTCGACCATCGCGGCGCGGAACGCGGTCTGCTTGACGCGGCCGCTCTTCGACACCTCGACCTCGGGCTTGACCGGCCGGCCGCGGCGGCGCTGCGCGTCGGCGACCGTGAACACGCAGTCGACGCGGTCGGTCGCGTGGTTGAAGGCGTTGCCCTCGGTGGCGATCCACGCCATCTCGTTCGACTCGGCCAGCAGGATCCGGTAGTCGGCCAGGCTCGGCTCGCGGTGCTGGCGGTCGAAGCAGGCGACCAGGTTCGGCAGCAGGCGCTCGGCGTCGGCGGTGCCGAGCACGCCGTCGCACGCGAGCGTGGCCAGCAGCGGCTCGGCCCAGGCGGGCAGCGGGTCGCGCGACGTGCCGACGACGCGCTGCACGGCGTGCTGGAACTCCGGCGAGAAGCGCTCGGGGTGCAGTTCGCTGACGAAGAACTGCGCGATCGCCGCGGGCAGGTCCTTGTGCGTGAAGGCGCGGCCGGTCATGCCGAGCCGGTCGAGCGGGTAGACGCCGCGCACCTCGAAGCCCAGCGGCTCGAGGAAGCGGCGGAACGCCTCGTGGCCGGCCGGCAGCTGGCCGCTCGGCGCGGCGACCGTGCGCAGCGCGCCGTGGTCGAACACCAGCCGCCGCCCCTCGCGCACGCTGTCGCCGACGTAGGCCGCGGCCATCGGCACGCGCCGCGTCACGTCCTCGAACAGCAGCATGTTCAGCGCCTGCGCCAGTTCGGCGCGCGTCGTGCGCTCGCCGCGCGGCAGCAACAGGCTCGGCGGCACCACGAGCGCCTCGAACAGGCGCGCGGTCCGCACCGTGCCGACGGTGCGTTCCAACAGGGCCCAGAGGGTCGTCTCATGAAGATTCTGCATGGTAGATCGCGAGGCTGCGGGTCGTCAGCCGGGCGCCGGATCGGCGCTCGACGGGCACAAGACTACCCGTACGGCGCGATTTCGGTCGGTCGCGGGACACGACATGTTCGCATGACTTCATTACGATGCCGCATGAAGTGACGCGTTCCCTCCCCACGACAGCCGCGCTGCAGGCGTTCGAGTCGGCGGCGTTCCACCTGAGCATCACGCGCGCGGCGAAGGAACTGCACCTGTCGCAGGGCGCGATCAGCCGGCAGATCCAGGCGCTCGAACAGCACCTCGGCATCGAGCTGTTCCACCGCGAACGGCAGCGCATCCGGCTGTCGCCGGCCGGCCAGCGCTACCTCGAACACGTGCGCGCCGCGTTCGACCGCCTGGAAGGCGCCGCGCTCGAACTGCGCGCCGTGCGGCGCGGCGGCGGCACGCTGCACCTGGCGATCCTGCCGACCTACGGCACCAAATGGCTGATTCCGCGGTTCCCGTCGTTCGCGGCCGAGAACCCGGGCGTGCAGGTGCAGTTCTCGACCAAACTGCAGCCGTTCGACTTCGCGACCGAGGACCTCGACGCCGCGATCCACTACGGCGAGGCGCAGTGGCCCGGCGCCGTGCTCGAGAAGCTGATGGACGAACAGGTCCGCGTCGTCTGCAGCGCCGGCTACAAGAAGCAGGCGAAGCTGCGCGAACCCGGCGACCTCGGCGCGGCGGTGCTGCTGCAGATCTCGTCGCGCCCGTACGGCTGGGACGACTGGCTCGCTGCCAAGGGCCTGAGCGGCATCGACGGACGCCGCGGACCGCGCTTCGAACACCACACGATGGTGCTGCAGGCGGCGATCGCGGGCCTCGGCGTCGCCGTACTGCCGACGTTCGTCGTCGACGACGAACTGGCCGCCGGTCGCGTCGTCGAGGCCTTCCCCGACACCCTGGTCCGGACCGGCAAGGCCTACTGGCTCGCAGTGCCGGCCGGGCGCGCCGAGATGCCCGCGCTGCAGGCGTTTCGCGCCTGGCTGGTGCGGGAACACGCCGAAGGGTCGCCTGGCCGAATGGTCGATCGTCCGTGATCGGAGAGCGGCGAATTGCGCCAGAATTCGATCTTTTATGATCGATTCCTTGCGTTCGAAAAGAACCGATCTGATACGATCGATTCATGCCATGAACGGCAACAGTTCGATCGTATAAGATCACCATGAAGGTCGATTCGCTGACCCCCACCGCCGCCGTGCTCGCCGAACTCGGCCAGCGGTTCGCCCAGATCCGCAAGCAGCGAGGCCTGGCGCAGGAAGCCCTGGCCGCCGAGGCCGGCGTCGGCGTCGCGACCGTGCGCCGCATCGAAGACGGGCGCGACGCGCGGCTCGGCTCCTGGCTGCGGCTCTTGCAGTCGCTCGGCCTCGCCGCCGCGATCGACCAGCTGCTGCCCGAGAACTTCCGATCGCCGATGGCCGAGGCCAAGGCCGCGGCGCGCTCGCGGCGCGGCCGGCCCGCCACGGGACCCGACTTCGTCTGGGGCGACGAGAAGCGGTGACCACGGCGACGGTCAAGCTCTGGGGCACCGCGATCGGCTACGTCGCGATGGACCGCGGCGAACCGTTCGCGCGGTTCGAATACGACCCGGCGTTCGCCGGCTCGGGCATCGAACTCGCGCCGCTGGTGATGCCGCTGGCCAAGCGCCGCATCTACACGTTCCCGCAGCTGCCGCCGCGCTCGTTCCACGGCCTGCCGGGCCTGCTGGCCGACAGCCTGCCGGACCGCTACGGCAACCGGCTGATCGACGTCTGGCTCGCGCGCACCGGTCGCACGCCGGACCAGTTCCACGCCGTCGACCGCCTGTGCTACACCGGCACGCGCGGCATGGGCGCGCTCGAGTTCGAGCCGGCAACCGGGCCGGCGGGCCGCGACGACCGCCCGCTCGAGCTGCAGCAGCTGGTCGAACTGGCGGCGATGGCGTTCGCGCACAAGGACGCACTGGCGACGCGGCTCGACGGCTCCGCCGGCGACGAGGCGCTGCTCGACATCCTCAGCGTCGGCACGTCTGCCGGCGGCGCGCGGGCCAAGGCGGTGATCGCGTTCGACCCGAACACCAGGGAAGTGCGCTCGGGGCAGACCCGGCTGCCGCCGGGCTTCGAGCACTGGCTGATCAAGTTCGACGGCGTCGCCTTCAGTGGCGACTGGGGCGTCGTCGACCCGGCCGGCTACGGTCTGCTCGAGTACGCGTACGCGCAGCTCGCCGTGGCCTGCGGCATCGAGATGAGCGAGTGCCGGCTGCTGCAGGAGAACGGCCGCAGCCACTTCCTGACGCGCCGGTTCGACCGCGAGCCCGACGGCACGAAGCGCTTCGTGCAGACGTTCGCGGCGCTCGCGCACCTCGACTACTTCGAGAGCGGCGCCGCGAGCTACGAGCAGCTGTTCCTGACCATGAAGCGCCTCGGCGTGCCGCGGGCCGCGTTCGAGCAGCAGTTCCGCCGCGCGGTGTTCCACCTGGTCGGCTGCAACCAGGACGACCACGTCAAGAACTTCGCGTTCGTGATGGACCGCCGCGGCCACTGGGACCTGTCGCCGGCCTACGACCTGTGCCACGCCGAGGGCAGCGACTTCACGCGGCAGCACCAGCTCAGCGTCAACGGCAAGCGCACCGGCTTCGCGCGCGCGGATCTCGCGGCACTGGCCGACCACGCCGGCCTGCCGCACGGCCGCGAACGGCGGATCCTCGACGAGGTGCTGGCGGCGTTCGCGCGGTGGCCGCAGCTGGCGCGGGACCTCGCGATCCCGACGCCGCTGGTGCAGCACGTGGACCGCACGCTGCGGCTCGCCTGGTGAGGGCGGGCGGGCCAGCGACGGACCACCGCCGCCGCGCCCTTCCCTCCGCCCCGCCGAGCGCGCACGATGCGCCGATGCGCCGCCGCGCCGCTGCCTCGTTCCTGTTCGCGCTCGCCGCCGCCTGCGGCACCACGCCGCCGCCCCAGCACGACCAGACGCTCGCGCTGGCGTGGATGCGCTTTGCCGCCGAATACGACGCGGCCTGCGTGCAGGCCTACGCCGGCGCGGCCGGTGCGCTCGAGCGCGCGCTCGCCGATCCGACCTGGTCGGCGTGCCTCGAGCAGGGACCGGCCGACGGAGCCGCTCGATTGCCGGCAGCCGTGGTGCTCGACGTCGACGAGACGGTGCTCGACAACTCCACCTACGCGGCGCGCCAGCTGCTGGCCGGCAAGGGCTTCGAACCCGCGTCGTGGGCCGCGTGGTGCCACGAACAGAGCGCCGGCGCGGTGCCCGGTGCGTTGGCCTACACGCGGCGCGCGGTCGAACTCGGCATCCGCGTCGTCTACGTCACGAACCGCCGCGCCGATGCGGGCGGCGACCGGCCGAGCACCGAAGAGAGCGACACGCGCGCGAACCTGCGCCAGCTCGGCTTCCCGCTCGACGAACGCGACGGCTTCGATTGTGTGCTGACCGCCGGCGAACACGGCGACAAGGCGGCGCGCCGCCGCGTCGTAGCCGAACGGTTCCGCGTGCTGCAGCTCGTCGGCGACAACCTCGGCGACTTCGCGCCGGGCGTCGAACCGCGGCGCACGCAGCTCGAGCTGGACCGGGTCGCCGAGGGCCAGTTCACGGACCGCGCGCGCGACCGGCTGGTCGCGGAGTTCGACCGCTGGTGGGGCGCGCGCTGGATCCTGCTGCCGAACCCGAGCTACGGCAGCTTCGAGAGCGTGCTGAAGGCGCGCCACGGCTCGGTGCGCGACGCCCTGGTCTGGCCTTGACCGCCGCCGCCGCGCTGCGGCTCGACGTTCGCCCCCGGTCGCGCTCTAGTGCAGTGGCATGATGCACGAGGTGCGCAGCATCCCACCGGCGCCGCGGCGGATCCGCCTGCGGCCGCTGCTGGCGCACCGCTGGCCGCTGCTGGCGTCGGGCAGCCTGCTGGTCGTGTGCGGCACGCTGCTGGCCTGGCTGATGTTCCTGCAGGAAGGCGGCAAGTGGTCCGACACGGCGCGGCTCGACCGGGGCCCGTGCCGCATCGTCGCCGGCACCGTGCTGGCGGTCGGGCCGCCGTTCGTCGACGGCAACCGCGCGCTGCGCTGGGTCGACTACGAGTTCCCCTGGGCGCGCGAAACGGTGTCGCTGACCCTGAAGGGCCACGCGTTCGTGCCCGAACCGGCGCCGGCGCCGGGCGCCCGCGTCGACGTCGAGGTGCTGGTCGCCGAGCCGAACCGCAACCGGATCCGCGGTGCGCTGGCGATGATCGACCACGACTACCTGCACCCGCCGTTCTGGATCGCCGCGATGGTCGCGCCGGGCGCGCTGCTGCTGCTGGGCTGGCTGGCGGGCGCGTTCACGCTGCGCCACGTGCTGGTGCACGGCGACGTGTCGGTCGGCCGCGTCGTGCGCGTCGACCGCGTGCCGCTGGTGCTGCCGCAGATGCTGCGCATCGACTACGAGTTCCGCGACCACCGCGCGATCGTGCGGCGCCACGGCCACTGGGTGCGGTTGCACGGTGCACTCGGCGTGCGTCTGGCGGCAGCGCTCGACGCGGCGCCGACCGCCGAACCGCTGCCGGTCCTGCACGACCGGCTGCACCCGCAGCACAGCCGCATGCTGCTGCCGCAGGACTTCCTGCCCGAGAACACGGCCGCACCGACCCGGCTGTCGGAGCACGGCGTCACGTGAGCGACGACACGGCGCCGCCGGGCGTGCGGGAGCTGCTCGGCGAAGACGGGCCGATCGCGCGCCGCCTGTCCGGGTTCGAGCTGCGGCCGCAGCAGCTCGAGCTGGCGACCGCGGTCGAACGCGCGCTGGCGGACCGCCGCCATCTGGTCGCCGAGGCCGGCACCGGCGTCGGCAAGTCGTTCGCGTACCTGCTGCCGGCGGCGCTGCACGCGGACCGACACCAGGGCGAGGGACCGATCGTGGTGTCGACGCGCACGATCGCGCTGCAGGAGCAGCTCGAGCAGAAGGACCTGCCGTTCCTGCACGCGGTGCTGCCGTTCGAGTGGTCGTCGGTGACGGCGCTCGGCCGCAACAACTACCTGTGCCTGCGCCGCATGCACCAGGCCGAACGCGAGCAGCACCTGTTCGAGGATCCGGCCCGCCACGACCAGCTGCGCCGCATCGTCGACTGGTCGCTGACGACGCGCGACGGCACGCGCCAGGGGCTCGCGTTCGCACCCGACGCCGAAGTCTGGGAGGAAGTGCAGGCCGAGCACGGCAACTGCCTGCAGCGCGCCTGCAAGCACTACGACCACTGCCACTGGCAGCGCGCGCGGCGGCGCATGCAGACCGCGCAGGTGCTGGTCGTCAACCACGCGCTCTACTTCGCCGACCTCGCGCTGCGCATCGCCGGCGCTTCGTACCTGCCGCCGCACCGCGCGGTGATCTTCGACGAGGCGCACCACCTCGAACGCACCGCGACCGAGAGCCTCGGCCTGCGCGTGGGCCCGGGCACCGTCGGCTGGCACCTGCGCCGCCTGCACGGCCGCCGCAGCGAACGCAGCCTGCTGTCGCGCCACGGCAGCACGGCGGCACGGCTGCTGTGGGAGGAAGCGCGCCAGCACAACGAGGCGTTCTTCGCCTGGCTGGCGCAGGAACTCGACGCCGGCGGCGCGCGCGAAGGCCTCGCGCTGCGCGACCGCACGCTGACAGAACCGCTGACACCGGTGCTGCGCGCGCTGGCGACCGAACTCGGCACCGCGGCCGCGCGCACGACCGAGGTCGACGCGCGCATGGAGCTGCAGGCGCGCGCCAACGGCCTCGACGCGCTGTGCGCGACGCTGCGCGCGCTGTGCGTGCACATGCCGGACGCCGCGACGCCGCTGGTGCGCTGGCTCGAACCCGGCCGCCACGGCGTCTCCCTGTGCGGCGCGCCGCTCGACGTCAGCGAAGCGCTGCGGCAGCACCTGTTCGGCGGCGGCGTCACCGCGGTGCTGACCAGCGCCACGCTGGCGACCGGCCGCGACGACGAGTTCGGCTGGTTGCGCGGCCGGCTCGGCCTCGACGACGCGCGCTGCCTGCGGCTCGGCTCGCCGTTCGACTACGACCGCCAGGTCGAGCTGGTGCTCGAGGAAGCGATGCCCGACCCGTCGCAGCAGGCCGAGGCGTTCCGCCGCGAAGTCGTCGAGCGCACGCTGCGCCACGTGCTCGACAACGGCGGCCGCGCGCTGGTGCTGTGCACGTCGTGGGAGTTCGTGCGGGGACTGGCGCAGAGCCTGCGGGCGCCGCTGCAGGAGGCCGGCATCGCACTGCTGGTGCAGGGTGAGGCGCCGCTGCAGCGCCTGCTCGAACAGAAGCGCACCGAACCGACCTCGGTGCTGATCGGCACCGACAGCCTCTGGGAGGGCATCGATCTGCGCGGCGACGCGTTGACGCTGCTGGTCGTGACGCGGCTGCCGTTCCAGAGTCCCGGCCACCCGCTGGTGCAGGCGCGGCTCGAGGCGCTGCGCGCCCGCGGTCTCGACCCGTTCGCCGCGCACTCGCTGCCGGAGGCGATCCTGCGCTTCCGGCAGGGCTTCGGGCGCCTCGTGCGCAGCAGCAGCGACCGCGGCAAGGTCGTCGTGATGGACCCACGCGTGCGCACCAAGGCCTACGGCCGCCAGTTCCTCGGCGCGCTGCCGTTCTCGCCGGACTTCACGCCGTGAGCCGGCGCGGCCGGGCTCAGCGCCAGCGGGCTTTGCTGCCGGCAGTCAGCACGGCCAGCATGTAGAGCGCCATCGGCGTCAGCAGCGCGATCTGCGGCCCCGCGGCGACCACCGTCGCGGCCCACGGATGGCCGGCCAGGTGCAGCGCGGTGCTGACCACGATCTGCAGCACCACGGCCAGGTAGAACCACCGGCCGCGGCGCGCGGTCGGCGCGCTGTGCCGGTAGAGCCGCGTCTGCGTGGTCGCCAGGAACAGCAGCGTCAGCGCGTCGATGCCCCACGCGACGGCCAGCGGCCACGGCGGCAGCGCCGCGCGCTGGTGCAGGTAGACGAACAGGAACACGAAGCCGCCCACCGCCGTGCTGCCGAGCACCGACGACCAGTAGACCTGGAACAGCGTGCCACCGCCCATGCACTGCGCGAACGGCAGGCAGCGCCCGGCGACCCGGTTGCGCCACGTGATCTGCTGCACGGCGGTGCTGCGCAGCACGAGGCAGCCGACCAGCGCCACCGCGGCGACCGCCACCAGGAAGGCCGGCACGGCCCACGGCAGCGGCAGCAGCCGGGTCAGACCGTAGGCAGCCGCGCCCGGCAGCAGCAGCGGGGAGACGAGACCGAACAGCCAGCGCAAGCGGTACGGGAGCATCGACGGAGGTCATCCGGGTGTGGCCGGCAACGTGGCAGCGCAACCGACAGATCGGCACCGCCTCTGGCCACCCTGTATCACCGTGATATCATCCGCCTCGCCCTCCACTCCCGCCACCACTGCCATGACGGACCGCACCCACTCGCGCGAGCTCCCCTACCCGGCACCCGGCGCCGGCATCCCGATGCTGATCGTCGGCATCGTGCTGCTGCTGACCTTCTTCGGCGCCCCGATCGGCATCCTGGTGCTGCGTGGCCTCGTGCTGGTGAACCCGAACCAGGCCAAGGTCGTGACCCTGTTCGGCACCTACCGCGGCACGCTGCGGCAGGCGGGCTTCTACTGGATCAACCCGTTCGCGAGCCGCCGCACGATCAGCCTGCGCGCGCACAACTTCAACAGCGACAAGCTGAAGGTCAACGACCTGCGCGGCAACCCGATCGAGATCGGCGCGGTCGTCGTCTGGCGCGTGCGCGACACGGCGCAGGCGGCGTTCGACGTCGAGAACTTCGAGAGCTACGTCGAGGTGCAGACCGAGTCGGCGCTGCGCCACCTCGCCGCGCTGCACCCGTACGACAGCCCGAACGCGACCGAGACCTCGCTGCGCGGCAGCGGCGACTCGATCCACGTCGAGCTGCAGCAGGAACTGACCAAGCGGCTCGAGATGGCCGGCATCGAAGTGCTCGAGGTGCGCCTCAGCCACCTCGCCTACGCGCCCGAGATCGCCGGCGCGATGCTGCAGCGGCAGCAGGCCGAAGCGATCCTCGATGCCCGCGCGCGCATCGTCGACGGCGCCTGCGGCATGGTGCAGATGGCGCTGCAGCACCTGCAGGACAACGGCGTCGTGTCGCTCGACGAAGAGCGCAAGGCGCAGATGGTGTCGAACCTGCTGGTCGTGTTGTGCAGCGAGCGCGGCACGCAGCCGATCGTCAACGCGGGCACGCTCTACGGCTAGTCGTGGCCGAGGAGCGGAAAGGCTTCCTGCTGCGGCTGCCGCCGCCGCTGTTCGAGGAACTGCGGCGGTGGGCCGAGCAGGAGATGCGCAGCATCAACGGCCAGATCGAGTGGCTGCTGCGCGACGCGGTCGTGCGCCGCACCGGCAGCGATCCGAGCGCGCCGCGGCCGAAGAAGCCGGCTCAGGACTGACCCGCGGTCACTGCCGCCACTCCGCCGCGCGGGCCTCGTCGCCGTTCTGCGCGTAGGCATCGGCGAGCGTGCGGCGCAGCTTCTTCCACACCGGGTGGTCGGCCGGCAGCAGCGCCTGCGCGGCCTCGTATTCGCGCAGCAGGATCGGTTCGGCCTCACGCCAGCGCTTCATCCACGCCAGGCACGCGCCGTGGTTGAAGCGGATCAGCGGCCCGTTCGGGTCGCGCGCGTCGAGCACGCGCGTCGCGAGCTCGCCGGCCCGCCGCAGCAGCGGCTCTGCTTCGTCGAAGCGCCGGCGCTGGTTCAGCATCATGCCGAGGTTGTTGACCAGCGACATCAGCTGCTCCGACGGCGGACCGCCACGCGCGTCGTGCACCGCCAACACGTCGCGCATGGCTGCCATCGCAGCGTCGTGACGCCCGCGCTGCTGCAGCAGCATCGCGTGGTTCGACAACGCCACCAACGTGTTGTCGTGCTGCGGCCCGTAGACCCGACGCGTCAACTCGATCAGCTCCGGGTACAGCGCTTCGACGTCGTCGAGACGGCTCGCCTCGTGCAGAGCCTGCACGCGATCGGCGAGCGCCTGGCACGCGCGCGGCGAATCGGCACCGTGTTGGGCGACGGCCGCCGAGTGCACGGCCGTGGCCAGCTCCACCGCTGCGTCGTGTTCACCGAGGCCGAGCGTCGCGTCGGCTTCGTACGACAGGGCCGCCAGAACGACCTCCGGCTGAGCCAGCCGTTCGGCGCGCCGGCGCAGGTCCGCGGCCTTGGCGCGCAGCTCGGCGAAGCGGTTGCCCTGCCACAGCCAATGGCAAGTCTCTTGCAGCACCTCGACTTGCACGTCCTCGCCGAAGGCCGCCGCCCGCTGCCCCGCCGCCTCCAGCATGGCCTCGCCGCGCGGCACTTCGCCGCTGCTGGCCAGTGCGCGGCCGAACCGCGCGTCGAACAGCACCCGCTTTCGTTCGCGCAGCGCCGCGTCGGCCTCGTCGGCCAGCGCCGCGTCGAGCAACGGCAACGCGGCGGCGAACTCCTCCTGCGCCGCGTCGAACCGCCGCAGCCGCGCGTAGATGCGGCCCCGCAGATCGCGCCACGCGAACTCGACCGCCGGCTCGATGCTGCCGTCCGCCGGCAGCGCGCTGGCGTCGAGCAGTTCGTGCACCTTCAGATCGCGGCTCCGCTGGTCGTCGCGGATCGCGTCGAACATCGCGATCGTGACCCGCGCGACCTCGCGCGACAGCTGCTCGCCGCGGCGCGCCGAACGCTCGCCGGCGCGCGCCGCCCGCAGGCCTTCGACCAGCGTCGCGAAGCCGACGCCGAGGCCGACCAGCAGGATCGCCGCGACGCCGACCGCCACGCGGTGGCGGCGCGCGTACTTGCGCAGCCGGTAGCCGAGCCCCGGCGCGCGCGCCAGCACCGGCTCGTGGCGCTGCCAGCGGCGCAGGTCGTCGATCAGGTCGCGCGGCGTGCGGTAGCGCTGCGCCGGATCCTTCGCCAGCGCGCGCAGCACGATCCAGCCGAGGTCGACCGGCACGTCGGCGACCTGGTGCGGCGGCGGCGGCTCGCGTTCGAGCACGATGGCGGCGATCCGCGGCAGCGGCACCCCGTCGAGGTCGAACGGCGGCCGTTCGCACAGCAGGTGGTACAGCACGACACCGAGCGCGTAGACGTCGGCCGGCGTGCCGATCGCCGCGCTGTCACCGCGCAGCTGCTCCGGTGCCATGTACTGCAGCGTGCCGACGACTTCGCCGGCGGCCGTGTGCGGCCCGACTGCGGCCGCGTCGCCGAGCGCCCGCGCGACGCCGAAGTCGATCAGCTGCAGCCGGCCGTCGCGATCGACGAGCACGTTGCCGGGCTTGATGTCGCGGTGCAGCACGCCGTGGCGATGGCCGTGGTCGACGGCTTCGCACAGCTGTTCGAACAGCGCGAGCCGCGCCGCGCGCGGCAGCCGCTGCTCGCGGGCCCAGGTCAGCAGGTCCTTGCCGCCCTCGACCAGCTCCATCGCGAACCACGACACCGGCGTGCCGCCGACCGAGTCCTCACCGGCCTCGTACAGGGTCGCGATCGCCGGATGCCGCAGCTGCGCCAGCAGCTGCACCTCGTGCAGGAACCGCCAGCGCTCGCGTTCGCTGCGGCCGTCGCGCACGACCAGCTTGATCGCGACGCGGCGCTCCGGGTCGCTCTGGCGCGCCTCCCAGACCGCCCCCATGCCGCCGGCACCGAGCGGCCGCACCAGCTCGAACCGGCCGAGCCGCAGCCCGGCGGCGGCAACCGCGGCGCCGGCGCCGCGCGGCGCTGCATCGCGTTCCAGGAACCCCGGCGCGGCGGCGTCCTGCGCCAGCAGGTCGCGGACCTGGTCGGCGAGCCAACGGTCGGTGGTCGCCAGTTCCGCGAGCGCCGCATCGGCCGCGGCGCGCGGCAGGTCGCAGAGGCGTTCGAACTCGGTGCGGACGCGCTGCCAGCTCACGGCGCCGAGCCCCCGCCGAGGCGTTGGCGCAGCCGCGCGCGGGCGGCGCGCCAGGCGCGCTCGATCGTCGATTCGGAACACGCCTCGACGGCAGCGATCTCCTGGTTGGTCATGCCACCGAAGAAACGCATTTCGACGACGCGACCCAGCATCGAATCGTCGCGTTCGAGTTCGCCGAGCGCCTCGTCGAGGTCCAGCAGGTCGACCTCGCCGGCCTCGAGGAACGCCACCGCGTCGTCGAGCTGCCGGCTCTCGGCCGCGCCGCCGCGCTTCTGCGCCCGCTTGCGCCGCACGTGGTCGACCAGCACGCTGCGCATCGCCTTGCCGGCGACGCCCAGGAAGTGCTGGCGGCCGACGAAGTCCGCGTGGCCGGCGAGCTTCAGCCACGCCTCGTGCACCAGCGCGGTCGGCTGCAGCGTCGCGCCGCGCATGCCGGCCAGCTGCCGCGCCGCCATCGCCCGCAGTTCGCCGTAGACGACTTCGGCCAGCCGGCTGCGGGCTTCGGCGTCGCCGCCAGCCACGCGGCGCAGCAGCAGCGTCACGTCACCGGGACCGGCGTCGGCCATGGGCGCGCGAGTCTAGCGATTTCGTGACGGCGCCGCCGCCGTGATTGCGTGTCGCTGGCGACTCCCATCGCAAGGAACCCGGTCTGATGCTCCGCACCGTCTCCACCTCCCTGTTCGCCGCCGCCGTGCTCGCCACCGGCATGCCCGGCCAAGCCCCCGCCACCTCGCACCCCGTGCCGCTGCCGACCGCGCAACAGCGCGCGCCGATCGCCGCCGGCCTCGCCACCCCCGACGGCCGGCCGACCGAACTCTGGGCCAGCGGCCGCGGCTACAAGGTCAGCTTCCATGACGGCATGGTGTTCCGGCCGCGGGTCGGGCCGACCCTGCCGCACCAGCCGCTGCGGTGGCGCACCGTGTCGGTGCGCGCCGGCGACCACGAACTGCTGCCGCCGGCGGCCGCTGCGACGCCGCCGACGCCGCGCTGGTCGGAGTTCCGCTGCGAGTACGACCTCGGCCCGGTCACCGAGCGCTACGACGTGCGCGACGACGGCGTCGAGCAGAGCTTCGTCGTGCCGGTGCGGCCGCCGGCCGGACCGCTGGTGGTGCGCGGCGAACTGACCACGCCGCTGGTGCTGGCGCCGCGGGAAGCGCGCTGCGCGGGCCTCACGCTGTGCCTGCCCGACGGCCGGCCGGCGGTCGAGTACGGCGCCGCGGTCGCGATCGACGCGCACGGCGTGCGCACGCCGGTCGCGATCGCGACCGACGGTCGCCACGTCGAACTGCAGCTCGCCGCCGAGACCGTGGCCGCCGCCGCGTTCCCGCTGGTGATCGACCCGGTGATCGCGCCGAACACGCTGCTCGCGATCGGCGCCGCGATCGACGACGTCGACGTGCTACACGAGACGCTCAGCGATCCGAACCTGCAGGCGCGGACCTGGTTCACCTGGACCGACGAGTTCGCGGCCGGCGACGCCGACCTGCGGCTCTGGCGCCTCGGCGACGGCTTCGCCGGCACCGTGATCGAGGTGTTCCGCGAGATCTCGACGTACAGCAGCAGCCGGCAGGGCCGGATCGCGCTGGCCCCCGGCATCCGCCACGTCGTGCTGGTCTGGCAGTACGAGGACCCGACTTCCTCGCGCATCTACTTCCATCGCCATTCCGTCGACGACGTCACCTGGAGCCCGGCCGCGTTCCCGCTGACCGGCGCGGCAGGTACCAGCGACTGGCGCCCGGACGTCGGCGGCCGGATCGGCACCACCGGCTCGCTGCTGCTGGTCACGTTCCAGCGCGAGTTGGTCAGCCCGTTGACGAACACGGCCAACAGCGAAGTCTGGGCGACCCTGTACGACGCGCAGTTCGTGGCGCCGGGCCTCGGCGCGAGTGTGCCGCCGTTCCCGGTGCTGGTGCGGCCCAACGCCGACCAGGAACGGCCCGTCGTCAACCAGAGCGCCGTCGGCGACCACTGGCTGGTGGCGTTCCAGGAATCGAACAACAACGTCACCAACGACGACTGGGACGTGACCACGGTCGCGATCGCGGGCAGCGGCATCGTGACGCCGACCGGCCTCGAGACCGCCAGCGACGCCGACCCGCTGGTGCACGCGATCACGCCGGAGATCGCCGGTGCCGGCGGTCGCTACCTGCTGACCTACACGACGCGCGCGTTCGAGCTGCCGAACCCGAAGCCTGCCGGTCGTCTCGGCTCGACGCTGTGGGCCCAGCGCCTCGACTTCGACCACGCGACCGGCACCGGCACGCTGCCGCACGCGGCCGTGGCGCTGCTCGGCGCGGCGACGAACACGCTCGACAACGGCGGCCTCGCGTTCGACGTGACCAGCCGTTCGCACTGGAACAGCACGCTGCTGGTGCAGTCGACCGACCGCTACCGGTCGATCAAGGTCGGCTACACCGGCAACATCGTCGAGTCGCTGGTGCTGGCGCCGGTCTTCGGCGCCGAACCGAGTGCGATCGCGACCACGTTCGACGAAGGCAGCCGGCGCTTCCCGATCGTGTTCGCCGAGACCGACAGCGGCGGCGGGGCGGTGGCACACGGCACGACCCACGACTACGTCGCGGTGCAGCCGCCGACGCTGCTCGGTTTCGCCTGCGGCGGCGGCGTCTGGGCCGACCTCGACGGCATCGCCGCCCGCCAGCAGGTCGGTTCCGAAGGCATGCCGCTGCGGCTCGAGAATGCGCCGGAGGACTCGCTGGCGTTCGTGATGATCGCGACCGCAGCCGCGAACGTGCCCGGCAGCCTGTTCGGCGCGCCCGGCTGCACGATCGTGCCCGACATCTTCACCAGTCTGATCACGCTGATCCCGGCGCCGATCCAGAACGGGCACGCGACCGTGCGCGTCGACCTGCCGGAGCTGGCCGGCCCGGTCGGCCTGTGCATGCAGTGGGGCTACTTCGTCACCGGCGCGAATCCGCTCGGCATCCAGGCCAGCGAAGGCCTGCGCGTCGACGTCGACCGGTGAGACGACCGCGGCGCGCGGTCACGGCCGCGCGTCGGCGGCGTCGAAGCGGCGCTTCAGCGCCAGGAAGTGCTGCTCGAACAGGTGCCAGCTGAGCCAGCCGATGCCCCACACGGTGGCGAGGCTGGCGCCGGTGAACGAGAGCAGCAGCACCAGCGCCGGGCAGTCGTTGGTCAGCCAGGCGTGCGTCTCGGGCGACCGCTGCGCGACGTCGACGAGCCGCGCCGCGAACCACTGCACGACCAGCACGTGCACCAGGTAGATGCAGTAGCTGTAGCGACCGAACGAGCGCAGCACGCGGTTGCGGCAGACCGCCGCGACGAGGCCGTCGCGGCGCGCCAGCGTCACGACACCCAGCGCCGTCGTCAGCGCCGCGACGAGCCCCCACGCCTGCATCGGCGCGTTGTCGCCGGGCAGCGACGAACCCGTCGCGACCGCGACGGTCGCGAGGCCGGCGAGGCCGAGCACGACGGCCGACCGACCTGCCCACGCCGGCACCGGCGGCAGCACCGCGAGGCACGCGCCGGCCGCCAGCGCGTCGAGCCGGCACGGCGTCAGGAAGTAGGCGACATCAACGCGTTCGGGCAGGATCCAGAACCGCAGCGCGATCGCGGCGACGATCAGCGCGCCGCACAGCCGCGGCAACAGGCGCGGCGGCACCAGCAGCACGACCGCCGGCCAGACCAGGTAGAACTGCTCTTCGACCGCCAGCGACCACGTGATCGTGCGCGCGAGGTCCGGGTGCGCGTCGAAGCGCCAGATCCAGGCCCAGTTCTGCCAGTAGAGCAGGTAGGACGCGCGCTCGGCGCCGCTGGTCGGCGGCCGCTCCAGCACGAACAGCAGGAGGCCCAGGATCAGCCAGTAGAGCGGGAAGATGCGCAGGGCCCGCCGCGCGTAGAAGTTGCGGAAGTAGTGGCGGCTGCCGCGCGCGCGCACCAGGATGCCGGTGATCAGGAAGCCGCTCAGCACGAAGAACAGGTCGACGCCGGACCAGCCGAGCAGCATCGCGCGCGCCAGCGGTTCGGCGGCGACGCGCGGGTCGACCTTCGCGTAGAGCGTCGCGTGCATCGCCACGACGGCGACGATCGCGATCCCTCGCACGCCGTCGAGTTCCGGCACGCGCGGCGCAGCGTCGGAAGTCGGCACGGCGGTCATCGCGCGGCGCAGCCTACGCGGTCGCCGCTGGCCGGCAACGGCAGAGGCGCCGGCGGCGTCAGACCGGCAGCGGATCGAACGCCAGGTCGCGCCGCTGGCAGGTGCGGCGGTCGAGGTCGAAGGCGAGACAACTGTCGTGCGGCAACGAGTACACGTGCAGCGTGACGGTCGCGTCGCCGCCGGCGGCGGCCGGGTTGCCGAGCCGGTGGATCGCCCGCACGCGGTCGGCGGTCGCGACCGCGCCGATCTCGGCGATCACGCCGCTGCCCGTGCGCTCGAGGCCGACGCAGCCGCCGCGTTCGCCGGGGTCGGCGGCCACCGCGGCGTCGGGCAGCGACGCGCCCGGCACCAGCCGGAACGTCTCCTCGCTGATCTGGCCGCGCACGAGCCGGACCCAGCCGCAGTTGCCGGCGTGGTTGTGCACCGGCGTGAACTGGCCCGGCGCCCACGTCAGCACCATGACGTCGAACCAGCGGCCGCGGTGCACGAGCCGCCGCGCGTACTTGTCGGTGCGCACGCCGATGAACGGCCGCAGCGTCGCCTCGTCGAGCGCGCCGTCGCCGACGATCTGCTGGACCCCGGCCAGCGTGATGTCCTTCGGTCCCAGCGTGCCGAGCCGGTCGACGAGGGTCTGCAGCGTGAGGCGGGTCATCGGTGCGGGCATCTTGCCGCCGCGGGGCGGCCGCGGCGAGGTGGTCTTGGTTCGGAGCGCCGCTTTCGTACTACGCGCCGTACTGCTTGATCGCGGCGTCGAGCTTCTTCAGCACGGACAGGATGTAGCCGGCCACGACGGCGACCGCGACCGCGATCACCAGGAAGAACACGGTCGGCGTCAGCGCTCCCTGCAGCACGCCGAGGAAGCCCGAGAACTTGTTGCCGACCGCGGTGGCGAAGAACCAGCCGCCCATCGTCAGGCCGACGAACCGCCGCGGCGACAGCTTGGTCACCAGCGACAGCGCCATCGGCGACAGGCACAGTTCGCCGACCGTCACGATCGCGTAGAAGCCCATCAGCCACAGGCCGCTGACCTTGTGCGCGCCGTCCTCGCCGACGATGCCGGCGACCATCATGAACAGCGCCGACAGCGCCGTGATCGCCATGCCGGCGAAGATCTTGCGCGCCGTGCTGAAGTCGACGCCGCGCTGCAGCAGCGACGCGAAGTAGAGCATCAGCAGCGGCGTCAGCAGGATCACGAAGAACGCGTTCCACGACTGGTACAGCTCCGGGTTGGCGGTGCGCAGGTACTGCCCCGGCGGCAGTTCCGGCGGGTCGCCGGCGTAGAGCGCCGTGAAGTCGGCGTCGGTGACCAGGAACGTCGCGAAGCGCTGGTCGCCGGCCGTGCGCACGAACGCCACGCGCTGCGCCGCCTCCGTGCCGGCCTCGGCCTTGACCGTCGTGACCGGCAGACCGTGCGCGTCGGTGCCCTCCTCGACCAGGACCTTCGGGAACACCTCGACGCTGAACTTCTTCCACGCCTTCTGCTCGGCGCTCAGTTCGCCACGGAGCGGCAGCGCCTCGACCGCGACGTCGGCCGGCAGCTTGCCGCGCAGCTCGTCGAGGCTGACCACGTCCATGCGCTTCTGGCCGAACATCTTCGCCTGCGTGGTCGTGGCGATCGGCAGCAGCGTGCTGCGGTGCGGCCGCGGGATGTCGGCCGCGGCGTTGTGGTAGTAGCTCGGCAGCGCCTGGTCCGCGAACACCGGGAACGTGTCGGCGACGAACACGACGGGGTCGTTGGCGCCGAGGTTGCGCACGGTGTTCTCGTCGGCCCAGGTCGTCATCGCGCTGCCGTTCAGGTGCAGCACCATGAAGAACGTGCCGCCCGCGAGGTAGACCGGCAGCAGCGCGCGCAGGCCCGGCTTCTCCTCGGTGCTGGCGCGCTTGGACAGGTTGACGAAGAACAGCAGGATCGGGATCGCGCCGAGCAGGAAGCCGATGTCGGTCGCCTTGACGAGCTTGGTGACGTCCTTCGGCAGCACGTAGGCCGCGAACGCCCAGCCCAGCACGCCGACGACCAGCGCCGGAGCCAGGATGCGGCCGAGGATCTCACCGAACGGCGTGTCCTCGGGGTTCGTGCCCGGCGTGCGGTCGGCGCGTTCGAGCGTCTTCCAGCTGCCGAGCAGGATCAGGACCGACAGCAGCATGCCGACGCCGGCGGCGAGGAACGCGGCTTCCCAGAACCACTCGTTGCGCGTGTAGGCCGCCAGGAAGTTGGCCGTGAACGCGCCGATGTTGATCCCCATGTAGAAGATGTTGAAGCCCGCGTCGCGCTTGGGATCCCCCTTCACGTAGAGGTTGCCCACCATCGCCGAGATGTTGGGCTTGAAGAAGCCGTTGCCGATGCACAGCAGCGTCAGGCCGACCGGGAACGTCCACGACTGGCCGCTGCCGAGCAGGAAGAAGCCGGTCGCGAACACGAGGCCGCCGATCAGCACCGCCTTGCGGTAGCCGAGGAAGCGGTCGGCGAGCAGGCCGCCGAGGTACGGCGTGAAGTAGACGAACGCGAGGTAGATGCCGTAGATCTCGTTCGCGAAGTCGGCCGACAGGCCGAGGCCGCCGCGCTCGGTGTCCTTCGCGTAGAGCATCAGCACCGCGACGATCGTGTAGAAGCCGAGCCGCTCCCACATCTCGATGAAGAACAGCCGGAAGAGGCCCTGCGGGTGGCCGGTGAACATGGCGGGAGCGAGAGGAGGGGAGAGGTGGCGGGGCCGGCTTCAACGGCGCGGACGGGCAGAACCGACGGTCACTTGATGCCGTGCATCCACTTGTTCAGCGGCTTGCTGATCAGCAGGAAGATGCCGCCGGCGATCACCGTGTACCAGAGCAGGAACTCGTAGGCCGGGTAGTAGCTCGACATCGGCACGCCGCCGGCGACCTCCGCCTTGCTCTCGTCGACCGTCGCCGCGTACTCCGAGATCTTGCCGGCCAGGAAGTTGGCGCACGAGATCGACAGGAACCAGGCGCCCATCACCAGGCCGGTCATGCGCGCCGGCGCCAGCTTGGTCACCATCGACAGGCCGACCGGCGAGATGCACAACTCGCCGCAGGTGTGCACGAAGTACAGCGCGACCAGCGACCAGAAGCTGACGCGGCCTTCCATGCCGACCGACGACATCGCCCACATCAGCACGCCGAAGCCGAGGCCGACGCAGACGACGCCGATGCCGAACTTCACCGGGATCGACGGATTGCGCCGGCGCTGATCCAGCCAGACCCAGGTCCAGGCGAACACCGGACCGAGCGCGATGATGAACAGCGAGTTCACCGACTGGAACCACTCGAAGTCGAAGTTCTTCCCGCCCGGCAGCGAGATCATGTGCACGTAGTCGCGGGCGAAGAAGTTCAGCGAGTTGCCGGCCTGCTCGAAGGCCGACCAGAACACCGTGTTGGCGAGCAGCAGCGCGATCAGCGCGAAGATCCGCTGGCCGCCGACCTTGTCGCCGGCGCCGAAGCACTGCACCGCGAACGCGATCAGGTAGATCGTCATGCCGACCGCGAGCGCCATCAGGATGTAGAACGCGAACTCCTTGTTCGCGATCAGCAGGTAGACCAGCGGCGTCAGCGCCGCGCAGCCGAGCACGACCAGCAACAGCGGCGTCCCGCCCTCGCGGCCCTGCGGCGGCAGGCCCTGGTCACCGAGCCGCGCACGGCCGCGCCAGAACGTGACGATGCCGAGCAGCATGCCGATGCCGGCGAGCAGGAAGCCCCAGCGGTAGTCGGGCAGTTCGGCGAAGCCCTGCTGCTGCCACTGCGGGTAGGCCACGTCCTTGTCGAGGCCCGGCGGCAGCTGGTCGAGCGGCACCTGCTTCGGGAACAGGCGCGACACGGCGGCACATGCCAGCGGCGCCAGCAGCGCGCCGAGGTTGATGCCCATGTAGAAGATCGTGAAGCCGGCATCGCGGCGCGGGTCACCCGGCTGGTACAGCTTGCCGACCAGGCTCGAGATGTTCGGTTTGAACAGGCCGTTGCCGACGATCAGCAGCGACAGCCCGACCAGGAACGAGTCCTGGTTGCGCACCGACAGCGCGAAACAGCCGAGCGCCATCACGAACCCGCCGAGCAGGATCGAGCGGCGGAAGCCGAGCAGCCGGTCGGCGATCGCGCCGCCGAAGATGCCGGTCGCGTAGATCAGCGACGTGTAGGCGCCGTAGACCAGCGACGCCTCGCTCTGCTGCACGAAGAACAGGTCGGCGACGTAGACCGCGAGCAACGCTCGCATGCCGTAGTAGCAGAAGCGCTCCCACAACTCGGCGAAGAAGAGGATCCACAGACCGGGCGGATGGCCCTTCTCGGCGGAAACGGCGGCGACGTTGCTCAAACGCGGACTCCTGGAACGAGCGGGAGAGGGTGGCGACAGGCTAGCGAGCCCCCCGGGCCGGGGCACCCGCGATCCGCAGGCATTCGTGTCCTGCCGTCAGGTCGCCCCGACGCGCGCGGCGCCGCGGCTCGCAACGCACGTGCCCGCGGCACGCGACCCTTGCCCGCATGCCTCCGCGCGGCGATCCTGCTGCCTCGACCGCGAACCGAACCCGAACCGACGAGACGAACGCGATGGGCCGTCAGTGGCTGCACAGCAAGAAAGAGGTCACCGCCAACCGGCGGGCGCAGATCACCAGCAAGCTGGTCCGCGAGATCATGGTCGCCGCGAAGATGGGCGTGCCCGACCCGGCGATGAACCCGAGGCTCGCGCTCGCAGTCGAGCAGGCGCGCAAGCAGTCGGTGTCGAACGACGTCATCAAGCGCGCGATCGCCAAGGGTTCGGGCCAGGGTGACGAGGCGATCCAGTACGAGCTGGTCACCTACGAGGGCATGGGCCCGTACAACGTGCCGGTGATCGTCGAGTGCATGACCGAGAACCGGAACCGCACCGCACCGGACCTGCGCTCGATGTGGAAGGAAGGCCAGTTCGGCAGCAAGGTCGCGTTCCTGTTCGACCACGTCGGCATCGTCGAGGCCACGCACGGCAAGGCCGGCCAGGACCGCGACGCCGCGGCGATCGAAGCCGGCGCGCAGGACGTCGAACCGCTCGAGAACACCCCCGACGACCAGACCGGCGCGCGCTTTTTCACCGACCGCACCGACATGTATCCGGTCGCCGACGCGCTGCGCGCCGCCGGCTGGACGGTCGCGACCGCCGAACTCGGCTACCGCTGCAAGGATCCGATCGCGCTCGACGGCGACGCCCGCGCCGCGGTCGAGGCGTTCCTCGAACGCCTGGACGGCCACGACGACGTGCACCGCGTGCACGCCGGCCTGAAGTAGCCGGGCGCCCGGTCGGGGCGTGGGCCACGCCAGGCAGCAGCAGATCGAGATTCCGTTGCCGCCGACGGAACGCGGCGCGCCGCGCGTTCGTCGATTGCACTACCTGACCGCGCGGGTTCCACCACCCACGCGCCCACCGGCGACCGTCCGTGCGCCGCGGCACGTGGGCCAAGCTCGACGCCAAGTCGCTTGCCCGTCCGGCCAGGAGTTCTCTGCCAGCCCGGCAGGCTGCGGCCTGCCGGGCGTTTTCCTGCCGCCGGCAGCCGGCGTCGGCGGCGGCGCCGCCCGGGTTCAGCAAGTCGGCGCGACCATCACGACGTCGTGGCGCGACAGGACGCGCTGCAGCGCCTCGGCGTCGCGCGGCAGTTCGCGCACGTGCGCCGCGAGGTCGACGAAGAACGCGTCGATCGGCTCGCCGACGGTCCAGACCAGCGCGTGCGCGGGTTCCCGGCTGGTGTTCCGGTAGCCGTGCACGGTCCCGGCGGGCAGATGCAGGAAATCGCCGGCACCCAAGCGATGCGCGGCCGCCCCGACCTGCACCTCGAGGGCCCCGTCCATCAGGTAGTAGCACTCGTCGGTCGCAGCGTGGTAGTGCGGCGGCACCTGGCTGCCGGGCTGCACCACGAGGTCGGCGACGGCCAGCCGGGCCGGCGAAGCCCGATGCGGCAGCAGGATGCGGATCTGGTCGCCGAGCACACGTAGCGCCGGCACCTTGGCAGCAGACTGGATCATGCGCCATCAAGGTGGCTACGCCGCCCGGCATGTCAGGCCGGGCAGTGCGCAGCGCGCTGCGACGCGGAGCCGCCCGGGGGGCGCTACCGCAGGATGCCGCCGACCGGCGGGCTCGCCTGCAGCGGGAACGCGAAGCCGCTGACCCCGGTCAGCCACAGCTCGGTGTCGACGAACGCCGCGCCGGGCGGCAGCGCGAACGTCGTCACGGCGACGCCCGCTGCGTCGGCCAGCACGATGGTGGCGAAGAACATCGGCAGCGGATCGAGCCAGACCGGCTGCACGACCAGCTCCGGCACCGGCACGCGCGCCAGCGCCGGACTCGCGAACACGGCGACGAAGCCGTTCGGGTCGGTGTGCCAGTCGAGTTGGAACGGCGCGCCGGCCACCGGCGCCGCGGCCTGCTGCACGCCGAGCAGCGACGACGGCGCCGTCGCCGCGCAGAACGGATCCAGGTTCACCAGCGTGCAGTCGTCGTGCTGCCACGGCGTCGTCGACCCCACGGCGCAACTGCCTTCGACCACACAGCCGTGCAGCCACAGCGCCCCGCCGATGGCGTCGATGCCGGGCCCGCTGCCGGCGGGCGACAGACTGAGGCCACCGCGGATCGTCGCGCCACTGGCGTGGATCGTGCTGGCACTGCCGTCGATGCCGGCACCGCTGTACAAGGCGGCGCCGACGCGCGCCGCGTGCACGGTGCCGCCGACCAGCGTCAGGCTCGCGCTCGCCAACTGGATGCCATGTGCCGCCATCGGTCCGACCGCCTCGACGGTGCAATGGCGCAGGTGCACCTCGCAGCCGGGGCCGGCCCTGAGCGCGGTCGTCGACGACCGCAGTTCGCACTCGTCGAAGTGCACGCGGCCCGCCGCGACCACGACGCGGTGCCGGATCGTGTGCCAGAACGGATGCGGGTAGGCGACGTCGTTGGCGACGAAGCGCAGGCCGATCACGTGCGCGGTCTGGCCCGGCGGCACGGCGAACGTCGTCGGCCCTTCCACGGTGCCGATGCAGTTCGCCGTGCAGCCCGGCGTCCACCAGGCGATGTCGTAGGCCACGTCGACGGTGCCGGGCAGCAGCGCCCGGATCGTGACGCCGGCCTGCACCGCGAAGTGCGCGTAGGTGCCCGGCAGCACGTGGATGCGGTCGCCGGGAGCGGCGACGGCGAGCGCCTCGCGGATCTGGGCGAACCCACCGGGGCCCACCAGATGGGTCGTCTGCGCCGGCAGCGCGATCGAACACACGAGCGGGAACAGGAAGCAGCAGCTGCGCGACATGAGGATCCTCGGCCGGCGCCGGGCCGCATCGTGCCCCGCCGTGAGCGCAGGTTACCGAAGCGATCCGCGGCCGTTGCCGGGCCGGCAACGAATCCCGGTTCACGGCCCGTCGACGACCAGCGGCAGCCGGGCCGCGCGCGCCGCCTGCACGGTCGCCCACAGGCCGGCGAAGCCGCGCCGCGCCGCCGCCAGCAGCTCACCGCCGGGCGCGGCCGGCAGGTCGCGCCAGCCGGCGATCGCGGCGGCGTCGGCCGCGAACGTGCGGTCGTTCAGCCACTTCAGCTGGTCGTGCAGCACCGCGACCGAACCGATCTCGGCGCTGTCGCCGTCCGGCAGCGGCGCGCGCAGCGTGACCGGGAAGTCGCCGGGCAGCCAGACGCGGCAGGCCAGCAGGTGGCCGTAGCGGCTGCGCGCGAACTTCGCGTCGTGGGCAGCGCGCCATTCGCGGTCGAGTTCGAGCAGCGCCGGCACCGTGTCGGGCAGCTCGAGGTCGGTGCGTTCGGCGTAGAACGCGAACAGCCGCAGCGCCATCCAGCCACTGTCGCCGAGGTCGGCGGTGGCGGCGACCGGCGCGCGCTCGTCCCAGACCAGGTCGGCCGCGACCTTGGCCGCGACCGCCGTCCGCAGGTCGGAGCGCCAGGCCTCGACGCCGGCGCACAGCCGTTCGGCCGCGGCCGCATCGGGCGCGAACCAGCGCGACAGCGGACCGGCGAACGCACGCGCCACGCCTACAGGTGCTCCGCCAGGAAGCGCTCGAAGCGCGCCCACAGGTGCAGCTGCTGCTGCAGGTCCTCGATGCCGTGCCGCACGCGCGGGTAGACCATGAAGTCGCAGTCCTTGCCGGCCTGCTGCAGCGCGTGCAGGAACTGCAGGCTGTTCTGCATGTGCACGTTGTCGTCCATCGCGCCGCACAGCAGCAGCAGGTGGCCGTGCAGGTTCGCGGCGGCCTCGACGACGCTGCCGCGCGCGTAGCCGTCGGCATTGGTGGTCGGCAGGCCGAAGTAGCGCTCGGTGTAGATCGTGTCGTAGTTGCGCCAGTCGGTGACCGGGTTGACGGCTATGCCGACCTGCCACTTCGTGCTGTGCGTCAGGTTGTAGAGCGTCTGGTAGCCGCCGTAGCTCCAGCCCCAGATCGCGATGCGCTGCGGATCGGCACCCTGCGCCACCAGCCAGTCGACCGAGTCCTCGAGGTCCTGCAGTTCGCTCTGGCCCGGCTGGCGCCAGCAGGCCCGCGCGAAGCGGCGCCCCTTGCCGCTGGCCGAGCGGTTGTCGCAGACGAACACCGTGTAGCCGCGCTGCACCAGCAGCTGGTGCCAGAGCTGGTCGCGGCTGCCCCACTCGTCGCGCACGCGCGGCGTGTGCGGCCCCGAGTAGGTGAACTGCACCACCGGGAACGGCTTGCCGGCCGCGCGGTCGCGCGGCTCGAGCAGCACCGCCTCCATCGGGAAGCCGTCGCGCGTCGGCACCTGCACGAACCGCGGCGTGACCGGGGCATGCCGCGCGAGCAGCTGCGGCTTCGAGGTGGCGATCGCGCGCAGCACCTGGTCGTCGAGGTCGCGCAGCGTCGTGCACGGCGGCGTCTCGGCGTCGCTCCACGTCGTCACGAACGTGCGGTGGTCCGGCGCGAACCGCACGTCGTGCGTGCCGCGGCCCTGCGTGATGCGCTGCGGCGGCCCGCCGGCCAGCGGCACGCGGTACAGGTGCGTCTGCAGCGGCGAGTCCTTGTCGGCGGTGACGTGGATGCAGCCGTTCGCCTCGTCGACGTCGACGATCGCCTTCACCTGCCACTCGCCTTCGGTCAGCCGGCCGCGCGGCTCGCCGCTGCGCGCGAAGCGCCACACGTGCCGGAAGCCGTCGCGTTCACTGAGCCACAGGAACTCGGCGCCGTCGGCGAGCCACTCGGGCTCCGGCCCGGCCTCGACCCAGCAGTCGCTGTCTTCGCGCCACAGCTTGCGCACGGCGCCGCTCGCCGCGTCGGCGGCCAGCAGGTCGAGCCACGTCTGTTCGCGGTTCTGCACCTGGAACACCACCTCGGCGCTGTCCGGCGCCCAGGTCACGCGCACGACGAGCCGGTCGGCGGCCGGATACGCGCTCAGGTCGCACCAGCGCGTGGCACCGGTCGCGACGTCGATCACGCCGACGTCGACGATCGGGTTCGGCTCACCGACCTTCGGGTAGTTCGTGCGTTCGATCGGCGGCCGCGCCGGCCAGTCGCCGACGATCACGAACTCCTGCACCGGCGCCTCGTCGAGCCGCAACAGCGCGATCCGCGTGCTGTCCGGCGACCACCAGTAGCCCTGGAAGTTGCCGCGGCCGTACAGCTCTTCCTGGTAGACCCAGTCGAGGCGACCGAAGAACAGGTCGTCGTTGCCACCTTCGGTCAGCGCGCGCACCTCGCCGCCGTCGGCCGCCACGACGTGCAGGTCGTGGCCGGCGATGAACGCGACGCTGCGCCCGTCCGGCGACAGCGTCACGCCGACCTCGGGCTCGTCCGGCGTCTGCGACAGCCGCACGACCTTGCCGTCGAGGCCGCCCGCGAACAGATCGCCGCCGACGTCGACGACGAAGCGCGTGTGATCCTCGTTCCAGATCCACGCCTCGTCATCGGCCAGCGCCGCCTCGGCGTCGGCGACCCCGGCCAGGCCCTGCAGCAGCGCCGCGTGGTCGACGTACGGCGTGCGTTTGCCGGTGCGCGCCTCGACGGCGCTCCAGCGCGGCACGCCCTGGCCCGGCATCGCCTTCGGCCCGGCGTCGAACACCAGGTACCGCTCGGCGTCGAGCCAGTCGACCGGCGTCTCGGCCGGCAGCACCATCAGGTATTCGAGCCGGAACAGGTCGATCGGCTGCAGCAGCTTCGGTTTCGGCTCGGCAGCGGCCTCCTGCGCGGCCAGCGGGAGGACGGCGAACGTGCACGCGACCAGGGAGCGGAACATCGGCGCCATCGTGCCAGAGCCGCGCGGCGCCGGCCACAGATCGCGGCCCGGTCCGCGAGCATCGCTACCGCAGCGGGTCCTGCCACTCGTCCTCGAACAGGCCGCGTTCGACGAACTCCCAGACCACGAGCCGGGGCCGCAGCCCCGCGTCGAGCAGCCGCAGCAGTTCGCGCGCCGGGGCAGTGCCGCCGGCGCCGCGTTCGAGCACCGCGCGCACCGGCCGGCCGAGCGCCAGCGACAGCGCCTTCCAGCCGTTCTCCTCGCTGAAGCTGGTGCCGGCGACCACGATCTCGGCGTCGGCGGTGTCGCCGTACAGCGGCAGCGCGCGGCCGTCCTCGCGCAGCACGATGCCGTGGTAGTCGCGCGGCTCGGCGAGCCGCGCGGTCAGCAGGCTCATCGGCACCGCGTGCGTGCCGCGCGCGTCGGGCTCCTCGACCGTGGCGAGGCCCAGCAGCGCGGTCAGGTCGCCGACCATGCGGATCGACTCGGTGCCGGCCAGTTCGACGTCCCGCCGCGGTCCGAGCCGCGCCGCCAGCGGCCCGCCTTCGATCGCGGCGGCGGCGGCGCGCGCGGCGGCCAGCGCGCCGAACGGCCGCCAGTGCGTGTCGCGGCGGAACCACAGTTCTTCGGCCGGCGCGGCGCGGCGCGCGGCGGCGATCGCCGCGGCGACGTCGGTGGTCGCAATGCCGAGTTCGGCGAGTTCGGCCAGCACGTCGCCGTAGACCGCGGCCTTCCCCGGCGGCAACGCGCCGCTCCCGTACGCGAACTCGGGGTAGACGCGCGCCTTGTCGGGCACGAACCAGACGAACAGCTCGGCGCCGGCCGCGCGCACGCGGTCGCGGACCGCGGTGAAGAACCGCCGCCGCACTTCGCGCCGCTGGTCGAAGCGCGCCCGGTCCGGCACCACGGTCGCCGCCAGGAAGAACCACTCGTCGCGGCCGACGTGCACCTGCGGGCTGCGCGGCAGCCCGGCGCGGTAGAGCAGTTCGAGCCAGCCGCTGCGCAGCCGCCACGCGATCGGCGACGCCTCGCGCAGTTCGCGCTCCTTCTGCGGCATCCAGCTGCCGTCGAGCAGGTTGGTGGCGGTCGGCGCCGGCGCGGTCGACTGGCCGCGCGAGCGGATCGGCGGCGCCGCGTGGCCCAGCAGTCCGTGCCAGACCAGGTGCACGAGCGGCACGCTGGCGCAGAGCAGCGCGGCCGCGACGACGGCGAACCACCGCACGGCCCATTGGCCCGGCGACTGCGGCGGCGTGGCGGCGGCGTGCGTCATGGTCAGAACTGGAAGTAGAGGAACGGCGAGAAGCCGCCCGACAGCAGGTGGCAGACCGCGACCAGGCCGCAGCCGAGGCAGCCGAGCACGACCAGCGGCCGGCAGCGCGCGACGATCTGTTCGCTGCGCGGCAGCGCGAACGCGATGCCGAGGCCGAGCGCGAGCGCACCCCACGCGAACGGCGCGTCCTGGCCGAGCGCCGGCAGCGTGCCGACGCCGTGCAGACCGAGCACGCCGCTCCACATGCGGGCCAGATCGCCGGCCGTCGTGCTGCGGAACACCATCATCGTCAGCGTCCACGCGACGAACGTGATCGCGACCTGCACCGGCAGCGGCAGCCGCGCGTACGGCGCGGTCTTGCCGAGCCGCCGTTCGACCACCAGCAGCGCGCCGTGCATGCCGCCCCACAGCAGGAAGTTCCACGACGCGCCGTGCCACAGGCCGCCGAGCAGCATCGTGATCATCACGTTGCGCATCGCGCGCACTTCGCCGTGGCGGTTGCCGCCGAGCGGCACGTACAGGTAGTCGCGCAGCCACGTGCTGAGGCTGACGTGCCAGCGCCGCCACAGCTCGGTGATGCTGTGCGCGCGGTACGGCGACAGGAAGTTGCTCGGGAAGCGGAACCCGAGCAGCAGCCCGAGGCCGATCGCCATGTCGCTGTAGCCCGAGAAGTCGAAGTAGATCTGCACCGCGAACGCGAAGCTGCCGAGCCACGCGGCGGCGAGCCCCGGCTGCTCGGCCGCCCACACCGCGTCGACCAGCGGCGCCACCGAATCGGCGATCAGCACCTTCTTCGCGAGGCCGATCGCGAACAGCAGCACACCGTCGCTGCACTGCCGCAGATCGACCGTGCGGTGCTGCAGTTCGCGTTCGACGTCGCGGTAGCGCACGACCGGGCCGGCGACCAGCTGCGGGAACATCGACACGAAGCACAGCAGGTCCAGGAACGAGCGCACCGGCCGCACGTCGCCGCGCCAGACGTCGATCGTGTAGCTCATCGACTGGAACGTGAAGAACGAGATGCCGACCGGCAGCAGCACGCGTTCCCACTCGACCGGCCACGGCGTCAGCGTGTTCCAGGTGTCGACGGCGAGGTTCGCGTACTTGAACCACGCCAGCATGCCGAGGTTCGCGGCCAGCGAAACCAGCAGCCACGCCTTGCGGCGGCGGCCCGAGCCGACCTCTCCCATCGCGCGCGCCGCAGCCCAGTCGATCGCGACGCTGACCAGCATCAGCAGCACGTAGTGCGGCCGCCACCAGCCGTAGAAGACCAGGCTGCCGAGCACCAGCGCGAGGTTGCGGGCGCGCCGCGGCACCACCGCGTAGGCCAGCAGGAACAGCGGCAGGAACCAGAACAGGAACGCGAACGACGCGAAGACCACGTCAGGCCTCGGACTTCGGGTCCCGCTCCATCAGTTCGCGCACCGCGTCGCGCGGCGACAGGCCCTCGTGCAGCACGCGCACGACCGCCTGCGCGATCGGCATCTCGACCTGGCGCCGCTGCGCTTCGTCGACGACCACGCGCGCCGTCCAGACGCCCTCGGCGACCTTCGGCGACGCCGCCAGCGCCTGCGCCAGCGTCTCGCCGCGGCCGATGCGTTCGCCGAACGCGCGGTTGCGGCCGTGCGCCGAGAACGCGGTCACCGCCAGATCGCCGACGCCCGCGAGCCCGAAGAACGTGCGTGGATCGGCGCCGAGGCCCTGGCCGTAGCGCAGCATCTCGACGATGCCGCGCGACAGGATCGCGGCCTTCGCGTTGTCGCCGTAGCCGAGGCCGTCGGCGATGCCGGCGGCCAGCGCCATCACGTTCTTCAGCGCGCCGCACAGCTCGGTGCCGAGCACGTCGCGGTTGCGGTAGACGCGGAACGCCGGCGTCGTCAGCGCGGCCTGCAGGCGCCGCAGCTCGGCGTCGTCGTGGCCGGCCAGCACGACCGTGGTCGGCAGATCGCGCGCGATCTCCTCGGCGTGGCTCGGGCCGCTGAGCACGAACACGCGGCCGGGACCGCCGAGCACCTCGGCGACGACCTCGGACGGACGCCGCGCCGAACCCTGCTCGAGTCCCTTGGCCAGCGACACGATCGGCACGTCGGCGGCCAGGTGCGGCCCGACCGTGGTCAGCACGCCGCGCACGTGCTGCGTCGGCACCGCCAGCAGCACCAGTTCGGCGCGGTCCAGCACGGCGCCGGCGTGGTGCGCGACGCGGATCGCGTCGGGCAGCGCGACGCCGTCGAGGTAGCGCGGGTTCTGCCGCATGGCCGCGATCTGCGCCGTGTAGACCGGATCGTGCCCCCACAACGACACGCCGTGGCCGGCGCGGTGCAGCGCCAGCGCCATCGCGGTGCCGAAGCCGCCGTTGCCGAGGATCGCGATCTTCATGCGCCGGAGGCGGCGCGCGCCGCGAAGTGCTTCTTCAGGTTGCTGCGGTGCGTCCAGAACAGGAACACGGCGATCAGCAGGCACAAGAGCGTCAGCGGCAACCGCTCGCCGAACGCGGCGTCCGGCTGCAGCGCCACCGCGGCGACCGGCAGCGCAAAGCCCAGCGCCAGGCTGCCGAAGAACACCTGGCCGGTCGCGAACCGCACCACGAAGAACACGCCGAGCGCAATCGCGGCGACCTGCCAGTCGAGCGCGAGCAGCGCGCCGGTGGCCGTGGCGACGCCCTTGCCGCCGCGCCAGCCGAGCCACGGCGTGAACACGTGGCCGAGCACCGCCAGCGCCGCCGCGACTGTGCTCCAGACCAATTCGCCGTGGGCCGCCGCCATCAGCAGCACGGCCGCGAAGCCCTTGCCGGCATCGAGCAGGTAGATCGACAGGAACGCGGCCAGCCGCGCGCCCTTGCCGGCGAACGCGCGGCTCGCGTTGGTCGCGCCGGGGTTGCCGCTGCCGATCGTGCGCACGTCGCGGCCCTGCAGCGCCCAGACCGAGAGCCACGCGAACGGGATCGAACCGAGGCCGAACGCGATCAGCCCGTACGTGAACACCACCCCGACTTGGGCTCGCTGCACCAGATCCGCGGCCATCGGCGCGCCGAACATGGGCGGCAAGGCTAGGGGCCGACCGTCGCGAAGGCCAACGTCCGGTGGCAAGCACCGGCGCCGCCGCTAACGTCCGCGCCGTGGCAGCGCGCATCGGCATCGACACCGGCGGCACGTTCACCGACGTCGTGCGGTGGTCGCCGCGCGGCGTGCGCGTGCACAAGCTGCCGTCGACGCCGGACGACCCGGCGCGCGCGGTGCTGGCCGGCCTCGCGGCCGTCCGGACCCGCGCCGACGAGCCGGTCGACCTGGTGCACGGCACCACGGTCGGCCTCAACGCGGTGCTGACCGGCGCGCTGGCGCGCACGGTGTTCGTGACCAACCGCGGCTTCGAGGACCTGATCGAGATCGGCCGCCAGGATCGCGACGACCTCTACGCGTTCGCGCCGCACCGCTCGGTGCCGCCGGTGCCGCGCCGGCTGCGCGTCGGCGTCGACTGCCGGCGCGACGCCACCGGCGTGGTCACGCCGCTGACCGCCGCCGCGGTGCAGCGCACGGTGGCGGCGGTGCGGCGGCTGCGGCCGGCCGCGATCGCGATCGGGTTGCTGCACGCACCCGCCGATCCACGCGACGAACGGCGCCTCGCGCGCGCGCTGGCGGCGGCGCTGCCGGACGTGCCGATCACCTGCAGCGCCGAGCTGCTGCCGTCGTTCGGCGAGTACGAACGCTTCAGCGCCGCGATCTTGAACGCCGCGATCGCACCGGTGGTCGGCCGCTACACACAGCGCCTGCAGCAGGACCTCGGCCCCGGCCGGCTGCGGCTCCTGCGCAGCAGCCTCGGCGTGCTGCCGGCCGCCGAGGCGGCGCAGTTCCCGGCGCGCGCGATGTTCTCGGGCCCGGCCGGCGGTGTGCTGGCGACGACGCAGCTGCTGCGGCGGCTCGGCGCCCGCCACGCCGCCGCGTTCGACATGGGCGGCACCTCGGCCGACGTCTGCCTGTGCGGCGACGAGGCCTCGGCCGACACCGGCGACGGCGCGATCGCCGGCCTGCCGCTGCCGCTGCCGTCGGTGCCGGTGCACACGGTCGGTTGCGGCGGTGGCAGCATCGCCTACGCCGACGCCGGCGGCGCGCTGCGCATAGGCCCGCACAGCGCCGGCGCCGACCCGGGCCCCGCCTGCTACGGCAAGGGCGATGAGCCGACCGTGACCGATGCGCACCTGGTGCTCGGCCATCTCGGTGCCGACACGCTGCTCGGCGGCGCGTTCCCGGTCGACGTCGACGCGGCCGTGCGCGCGGTCGAACGGCTCGCGCGCCGGCTCGGGATGTCGCTGGCCGCGACCGCGCGCGGCATCGTCGAGATCGCCGACGCGACGATGGCGCGGGCGATCCTGGTGATCACCGCCGAACGGGCCGTCGATCCCGCGGCGGTGCCGTTGGTCGCCTACGGCGGCGCGGGCGGTCTGCACGCGGCCGGGCTGATCGAGCGGCTCGGCATGCCGCGCGCGGTGCTGCCGCCGCACGCCGGCGCGTTCTCGGCGCTCGGCCTGGCGCTGGCCGGCGAGTCGGTCGAACTCGGCGAGGCGGTGCGCCTGCGCGCCGACGGTGCGGGCCTGCATCGCCTGACCGCACTGGGCCGCGAACTGCAACGGCGCGCCGCGGCGGCGCTCGAGGTACCGACACGGAGCCGCGTCGAGGTGCTGGTGCGCTACGCCGGTCAGGGTGCCGCACTGCGCCTGCCGCTGGCGCCGGATCTGCCGCGGCGGTTCGCGCGCGAACACCAGCGGCGCTACGGCTTCGTCGCCGACGCGCCGATCGAAGTGGTGCGCGTGGTGGCGCGCGCGGAGACGCAGCCCCGCCCGTTCCCGCTGCCGCCGGCACCGTCGCGCGGCAACCAGGGCCATGCTGCCGTGCGCCGACGGCCGATCGGCGGCAGCGTGCGCGTGTTGCGCCGCGATCTCGACACCATCGCGACTTGCGACGGTCCGCTCGCGGTGGAAGAGACCACCGCGACGACGTGGGTGCCGGCGGGGTTCGCGGTGCGCACTAGTCCGTACGGCCTGGAACTGTGCCCGAAGCGGCAACGCCGCCGGCGAACGTCGAGTTGACCCGCGCCCACTGGCGGGCTACATTGCTTCGCGAATCCGCCCAGGCTCACCAACGGAGGCACGCTCGCCGGGAACGCAGCGCGTCTCCCAGTCGACCGGGGCGGTCGAGAGCAACAATCGAGACACAGGTCCAACACGGCGGCCGTCCGGGTCGTCGCGATGGGCAGCCGACACACAGCCGGGGGTTGTCCGCGACGGACGTAAAAACTTGACTCTCCTTCTTCCCCTTTTCCCGAAGTTTCACCCCCGGCTTCCTTTCTCCCGCACCGTCGCGGGAGCGCACCGCTGACTGCTGCCGCGACCGCGGCTCAGAGCGGTGCCGCAGGCACCGCAGCTTCGTCGCGCACCGCGCGCAGCAACGTCAGGACTTCGACGTTGTCGGGTTCGATCGCCAGGATGCGCTCGAGGTCGAGCAGCGCGGCCGTCAACGCACCCTGACCGTAGCGCAGCAGCGCCCGCTGCTGCAGCACACGGGCGAGCCGGCGCTGCACGCGCGGATCGGTCGGGAACCGGCGCGCCAGTTCCAGCAGGTCGACGACCGCGGATTCGAGTTCGCCGCGACCGAGCTGCGACTCGACGGTCACGAGTCCCAGCGTGATCGACTCGTCCTCGGAGGCCGTCGGCACGAACTCGGGCACGGGCGGCGGTGGTTCGACCACGGCCGGCGCCGCCGCGACCGCCACCGCCGGAGCCGGCATCGGCACCGCCGCGGGCTCGGTCGCGAACAACTGCAACCGGTGCCGCGTCGCGGCGATCAGCGCTTCGACGCCCGGCAGATCGGGCCACACCGTGCGCGCCTGCTCGAGGCACTGCAGCGCCTCGGCATCGCGCCACTCACCGCGGTGCAGCAGGCCCTGGAGCATCAGTTCGTGGCCGCGCCGCATGCGCAGTTCGACCGCCGCCGCACCGGCGCGCGCTTCCGGATAGTGCGGGTGCAGCACCGGCACCGCGTCGTAGGCGAGCAGTGCCGAGAGCAGGTCGTCGCGGTGCGCCGCGGCCTGCGCGATCGCGAACGGATCCGAGGGCCGCGTCGCGCAGCCCGCGAACAGCGTCGCCACGAGCAGCAGCGGGCGCAGCGTCGTCACGACGCGTCCTCGGGGTTGCGTTCGTCGAGCATCACCTCGAGTTCGTCGACGGCGACGTCGCCATCGTCGTCCGGCTCGACCGCCGCGGCCTCGGCCTCCGCGTGGCGCCACGGCAGGCTGCCGGTCGGCACGATCATGACCGGCCGCGCGTCGTCGGCCGGCGGCGGTTCGCGGCGGATCTCCTCCTCGAACAGCTCGAGCAGCCACGGGTCGAACACCTCGCCGCGCGCCGCCGCCATCTGCTGCAGCGCCGACTGCCAGTCGAGCGGCCGGTCGGCGGCGCAGGTGGTCAGCAGGTCGAAGCTCGCGGCGATCGACAGCACGCGCGACGCCAGCGGAATGCGGTCGCCGCGCAACGCGTCCGGCGAACCGTTGCCGTCGTAGCGCTCGAGCTGGTGGCGCAGGATCCGGGCGACCCGGCGCAGTGCCGGCACGCACTCGAGCTGCTGCTGCGCGTGCACCGGGTGGTGCTGCAGCGACTGCTGCTCGATCTCGGTCAGCGCCGAGTGCTTCTGCAGGATCGACGGCCGCACCCAGGCCTTGCCGAGGTCGACCAGACGGCAGGCGAGTTCGAGGTCGCTGCGGTCGGCCGGCAGCAGCTGCAGCCGGTCGGCGAGGCGGCCGGCGAGCTGCGCGGTGCGTTCGCCGTGGCCGGGCGGCACGAGCCGCGCCCGTTCGAGGCCACCGACCAGCTGCAAAGCCATCGCGACATAGCCGTCGCCGACGCGCTGCAAGCCGTCCTGCACGCCGCGCTCCATCTCGCGCAGCGCCGAACCGAGGTCCTGCAGTTCGCCTTCGACCGCGTCGCCGGCGACGCCGCCGACCTCACCGGCCGACAGCCGGATCAGCGCATCGGTCGCGCTGCGAACGCGCGCCGACCAGTGGTGGCCCATGATCGCCGCAGTCGCGACCAGCGACAGGCTGCACAGCAGCACGAGGCCGAACCACGAGAAGTCGAAGCCGAGCGCGTAACGCGCGACGTCGCGCTGCAGCCGCACCTCGCCGATCCGTTCGCCGCCGAACGCCACCGGCGCCAGCGTCTCACGCACCTCGACGCCATCGGCGCGTTCGGTCGTGCGCTGGAACCCCTGTTCGGTCAGCAGGCTGAGCTGGCGGTCGCCGAGCATCAGCGCCGTGTCGAGCACGACGCGGCCGCCGCGGTCGAGCACGAGCACCCGCCCGCCGGTCTGGTCGCGCGCGACCGCGGCCAGCACCGACAGCCGCATCAGGTCGCCCCGGTCGAGCAGCGGTGCGGCGCGCGCCGCCAGCGCCGCCGCCAGCTGCACGTCCTGCTGCGCATCGCGCCGAACGGCCTCGCTGTCCGCGCGGTCCGCGCCGAGGAACCCCAGCAGCACGGCGACGAAGAAGGCACCGGCAGCGAGGGCCACGGACAGGCGCAGCGTCAACGACCAGCCACGCGCCTTGCGTTCGTTCGTGGAGACCATCGCCTCGGCCTATCGGCCGCGGCGGTGTCACGACTTGTGCCACGATCCGCGAATCGCCGCTGCCACCGGCAGCTCGGCGTGCGCTACTTCAGCGCTTCGAGGCTCTCGACGTGCAGTTGGTAGATGTCGACGCAGTAGCCGTCGAGCATCGTCGCTTCGACCTTGAAGGTGCCGACGATCTTCAGCGGGTCGAAGAAGTAGTCGGTCGTCTTCCCCTTCGGCATCACCACGCGCACGATGCCGTGGATGTCGGGCGGCTGGCCGTAGCAGCACGACCACAGCGACTGCACGAGCAGGAACTCCTTGATGTTCTGCACCTCGTCGATCGGCAGCATGAAGCCGACCATCAGCACGCGCTTGCCCGACAGCTCCTTGATGCGCTGCGGCATGCCCTTGAGCCCGTCCTCGTAGGGCCACGACGACAGCTCGTCGAACGGCAGGATCCGGTCGAGGCCAGGGATCTTGCCGGCCTTGATCTGGTCGGCCAGCTTGCGCTCGGCGGCCAGCATCGCTTCCGCGCTGCGCATCGCCGCGATGTCGGCCGGGTCGGTGCCCTTCGGGATCGGCTGGTCCTTGTCGGGCCGGTCGATACGCGGCTCCGTCGGCGCGGGCTTCGGATCCTGCGTGGTGGCCGGCGGCTTGGACGCATCGGTCACCGGCTTCGGCTCCTGCCTGGCCGGCTCGACCTTCGGCGCCGGGGCCGGAGCGGGTGCTGGGACAGGCGCGGGCTTCGGCTGGTCCGGCGGCGTCTGCGCCGCGAGCGAGGTGGCCAGCAACAGGATCGGCAACAGCTTGGTCATGGCGTTCGCGCGGGGATCCGCGTCCGGTCGGGCATGCTACTCGACGATCGGCTGCGCCCCGCCCTCCCCGGAGCAAATCCCGCGGCGACGTGGCCGAGAGCTGCCTAGTAGTCCTGCGCCAGGTTGTCGGCCACCTGCGTCAGCGAGCCCTTCACGGCCGGTGCGAGGCCTGCCAGCGCGCCGACGCCGGTGACTCCGAACACGAGCCACGCTTCCCAGGGCCGGAACTGCAGCCAGTCGAGGTGTACACCGGTCATGTCCTCGACGGTCGCGCGCAGCAGCAGCGCGGCCAGGTGGCAGACGAGCACGCCGAGCACGGCGCCGAACAGCGACAGCAGCGCCGCCTCGCCGGTGATGATCGCCAGGATCTGCAGCCGGCGCGCACCGAGCGACCGCATGATCGCGATCTCGCGGCGGCGTTCGTTCATCGTGTTGTAGATCGCGACCGTGATCGACACGCTGGCGACCAGCAGCACGAGCCACGCGATCACGGTCAGCACGTCGGCGGCGTTGCCGATGTCGCGCAGGAACCGCGGCACCACGTCCTGCGGCCACGCGACCTGCGCGTCGGCGCGCGCACCGAACTCAGTGCGCAGGATCCGCGCACCGAAGTGGTCCTTCGGGTCGACGACGATCGCGGTCAGGCCGATGCGCGCCGCACTGACCGGCAGGCGCTTCGCGTCGTCGGGCGTCTTGCCGGGCGGGATCTCGACCACGAACACGCCGGCCTCGTGGCCGTCGATCAGCAGGTGCGTGCCGAGCGGCAGGAAGATCGTCGTGTCGAGCGGCGAGTTGGTCGGCGCCAGGATGCCGACGACCTCGCACGACGCCTCCGGGTGTTCGTGGTAGCCGAACTCCCCCATCTTGCCGTGCACCGGCGTGATCGTGCTGCCGAGACCGAGTTCGAGCGTGCGGGCGACGCGCGAGCCGACCACCGCCTGGCGCCAGGCGGGCCGCAGCAGCGGCCGCGGCGGCGGCTGCGCCTCGCCGGCGCGGCGGCCGTTCTCGTAGGCGGCCAGTTCCTCGCCGAGCTGCAGCAGTTCGTCCCACGAGAACCGGAACGGTCCGCCGGCCGCGAACGGCAGCGGCGCGCCGTGCCACTCGTAGGCGGTGAACATCTCGTCGAGCGTCGCCACGACCGGGAAGCCGTGGCGGCTGACGCTGTCGCCGCGCGCTTGCGGGATCGCATAGCGCACCTGGCCGCGGCGACTGACCTTGCCGGCGCGCAGGTCGATCGCCACCTGCAGCGGGAACAGGCCGGGCGCCTCGCCGACGTTGAAGATCGTGTTCAGCACCAGCTCGAGCTGGCTCGCGTCCTTCGGCCCGACGACGGCCTGGTAGCCGCCGATGCTGCCCTTGTAGCGCGCCTCGGTCTGCTCGGCCATGACCAGGATCGCGGCGTAGAGCGCCGTCGCGACGACGATCGACGCCGTCGTCAGCACGGTTGCGACGAGCCGCACGCGCAGGTTGCGCAGACTGATCGACCAGAGCCTCACGGCGCGGCCCTCAGCGTCGCGAGGTCGACCGTGCGCTGCATGCGCGCCGCCGACGCCGGGTCGTGCGTGACCATCACGACGGTCTTGCCGCCGGCGGCGGCGAGCCGCAGCAGCAGGTCGAGCACCTGCTCGCCGGTGGTGCGGTCCTGGTTGCCGAGCGGTTCGTCCATCAGGATCAGTTCGGGGTCGTTGATCAGCGCGCGGCAGATCGCGACCCGCTGCACCTGCCCCACCGACAGCTGCTTGGGCCGGTGGTGCAGCCGGTCGCCGAGACCGACCTCGGCGAGCAGCGCCGCGGCGCGGTCGCGCATCGCGTGGCCGGCGCCGCGGCCGAACAGCGCGCCGAGCAGCACGTTCTCGAGCGCCGTGAACGGCTGCAGCAGGTTGAACGTCTGGTAGACCATGCCGATGTGCCGGCCGCGGTGGCGGTCGCAGGCCGCTTCGCCGAGCTGGTCGAGGCGCGCGCCGGCCACTTCGACCTCGCCGTGGTCGGGACGCAGGATGCCGGCCAGGATGTGCAGCAGCGTGGTCTTGCCGCTGCCCGAACGGCCGACCAGGGCGACCTGTTCGCCGGCGGCGATGTCGAGCTGCGACACCGCACAGGCGACGACGCGGCCGGTGCCGGCGGCATAGCTCTTCTGCACGTCGCGCAGGCGGATCATCGGGCCGCGCAGGATACGGCGTCGGCGCTCAGCGTTCGAGGCATCCGGCGACCCAATCCAGCTCGCGTGCGATGCGTTCGTGCAGCGGTGCGGTGCCGGCGAAGTCGCCGAGCACGTCCCAGGTGTAGGTCTCGACTTCCAGCAAGGGCAGTTCGCCCGGCGCCTGCACCACCGCGCGCAGCACGCGTTCGACCTCGGCGCGCGTCGACCCGAGTGGACCGGGATCGTCCCAGAACAGCGGCACGTGGTAGTGCGACCGCAGCCGGCCCGCGGCCGCGAACTCCGCGCGGCGCGCCGCCACCTCGCCGAGGTCGAGCGCGCGCCGGCCGTCCGCGGCCACGGTCTGGTGCAGGTAGCGCGGCTCGGCGAACGCGAGCAGCCGGTCCAGCGCGACCGGATCGCGCAGTTCGAGGCACGCCGACACCTGTATCTTCGGCACCTCGATGCCGCGGCCGCGCAGATCCGCGAGCGCGGCCAACGGCTCCTCGCCGACCACCGCCAGGTGGCACAGGTCGACGCAGACGCCGAGGTGGCGGCGCAGCACGGCCTCGCCGACGGTGGTCCAGGCGCCCTCGTCGAACAACCAGCGCTCGAGGAACGCGGCGGTCGCGCCGCAGGTCTCGAGCAGGCAATCCGGTTCCGGCTCGAGCGCGAGCACGCAGCGCACGCCGGTGCGCTGCTCGAGCGCGGCGAAGGCGCTGGCGCAGCGCGCCAGGTTGCGCGCCATGCGCCGCAGGTCGGCCGCAGGTTCGCCCGGCGCCCGGTAGCCGAGCGGCAGCGTCGACAGCGGCAGCACGCTGCCGGCCGGCAGCAGCGGCGCCGCGAGTTCGGCGCAAGTGCGCGTGTAGGCGAGCCGGTCCTCGTGCTCCCAGTCCGGCCGGTAGACCGCGGTCTTGACGACGGTGTCGTGGAAGCCACCGAACGGGAACACGTTCAGCGTCCACGGCTGCAGGTCGGCCGCCGCGAGCGCGTCGGTGAGCCGGGCGCGGGCCGCCGGGTCACCGGCGAGTTCGCACGCCAGCGTGTCCGGCCACCAGACCCCGAGACCGAAGGCGCGGCCCGCGGCGCGCCGGTGCGCCGCGATCGGCACCGCGTGCGCCTGCAGCATCGCCAGGTGCGTCGCCAGGTCGCCGGCCGCGTGCACGTTGCCGCAGTAGGTCAGCCGCGGAGTGGCCATCGCGGCGCAGGATAGCCGCGGCGCCGGGAAGTCTCGCGTCGACGCCCCTGGAATGCCGATGGCTGCGGCACCTCCGAGCCATGAGCCAACCGACTCCGCCCCCGGTCGCGAACGACGAGCACTCGCAGCGCATCCGCGCGATCCGGCTGTCGACTTCGTACCGCCAGGCCCACACCGACCCCGACTTCATGGGCCGCGAGGAACTGCGGCCGGTGCGGCTGCAGCTCGAGCTGCTGAAGCCGGAGCTGATCATGCACGACCACGGCGTCGCCTCGACGGTGGTCGTGTTCGGCGGCACGCGCGTGGTCGAGCGCGACGTGGCCGAGCGGCGCCTGGCCGAAGCCCGCGCGGCGGCGGCGAAGAAGCCCGACGACGTGCGGCTGCAGCACCGCGTGCGCATCGCCGAGAACGTGGCCAAGAAGGCGCACTACTACGACGAAGCGCGCGAGTTCGCGCGCATCGTCTCGGGCCAGTGCCAGATCGACCACCGCTGCGACTACGTCGTCTGCACCGGCGGCGGCCCCGGCATCATGGAGGCCGCCAACCGCGGCGCCTTCGACGTCGGCGCGAAGTCGATCGGACTCAACATCACGCTGCCGTTCGAGCAGGAGCCGAACAGCTACATCACTCCGGAGCTCTGCTTCGAGTTCAAGTACTTCGCGATCCGGAAGATGCACTTCCTGATGCGCGCCAAGGCGATGGTCGCGTTCCCCGGCGGCTTCGGCACGATGGACGAGCTGTTCGAGGCGCTGACCCTGATCCAAACGCGCCGCATGCAGCCGATTCCGGTCGTGCTGTTCGGCCGCGACTACTGGCAGCGCCTGATCAACTGGGACCTCTTCGTCGAGGAAGGCACGATCTCGCCCGAGGACCTCGGCCTGTTCCAGTACGCGGAGACGGCACAGGAGTGCTGGCGCATCATCGGCGACTTCTACCGCGAGAAGCCGGCCGAACGGCTGCCGCGCGGCCAGTAGGAACTGGTGCTTTCCGTGGACCACGCTCATGCCGCCGCGCCGCAAGTGCCGGTGCCGTCGGTGCTGGTCGGGTGGATCGACAGCCCGCGCCAGTCCTGCCGCCACGCCAGCAGTTCCTGGGCTTCCAGGTTGCGCTGGAGCAGCCGCAGCACGACGCCAGGCGCCAGCTGCTGCGGCTCGTGGTTGGTGCGCGGCCGGCAC
>JAEUHR010000045.1 GCA_016794425.1 Planctomycetota bacterium | reverse complement strand
GGCGGCGTGCTCGCCGACGCGGCGTCGCCGGCCGCCGGCGGCCGCGCCCGCGCGGGCGCGGCACGGCGCCGGCTGCTCGGCGAGCTGGCGGCCGGCGACCGCGCGACGCTGCTGCGCACCGGTCCACGGCCGGCGGTGCTGGCGGGGCCGGTGCCGCCCGACGCGGCGCGCGCGGCGCTGGCGGCGTGGTCGCCGGTGCAGCGGCGGCACGACCCCGCGCCGGCGCTCGACCTCGCGCGCGAACTGGCCGGGCCCGACGGCGAGATCGTGTTCGCGACCGACACCGCACCGGTCGCACCGGCGCCGGACCTGTCGGTGGTCGCGTTCGGGGAACCGCGCGCCAACGCCGCGATCCTGACCGCGCAGCGGCTGCCGGCAGCAGACGGCGGCGAACGGCTGCGGCTGCGCCTCTGCAGCCACGGCGACCTCGCGGCGACGGCGTTCACGGTCGTGCTCGGCGAGGTCCCGCAGCCACCGCGCGAGGTGGTGTTCGCCGACGGTGTGGCCGACGCCGAAGTGCTGCTGCCGGCCGGCGCCGGCGACGTGCGCATCGAGCTGCGCGCCGATGCACTGGCGATCGACGACGTCGCGTGGCTCCTGCCCGCGCCCGATCGCACCGTCGACGTCTGCGACCTGCTGCCGGCCGACGAGCGGCGCCGGCTCGCGCTCGACCGCGTGTTCGCGGCGGTCGGCGGCGTGCGGCACACGGCCGATCCGCGCCGCGCGCAACTGCTGGTGGCGACGCGGCCGGGCCTGCTGCGGCCGGGCCAGACCGAGGTCCTGGTCGCGCCGGGCGACGGCGAACGCGCCGGCTGGCGCGGTCCGTTCGTGGTCGACCGCACGCACCCGCTGCTGCAGGGCGTGGCGCTCGCCGGCGTCACGTGGCTCGGCGGCACGCGCGAACTGCCGGGGCAGGTGCTGGTCGCGGCCGGCGCGCAGGCGCTGGTCGCCGACGAGCCGCTCGACGCGGGCCGTCGCCTGTGGCTGAACCTCGACGCCAGCGCCGGCAACGTCGTGCGCGCGCCCGACTGGCCGGTGCTGTGGAGCAACCTGGTCGAGCACGCGCGGCGCGAGGTGCCGGGGCCCGAGGCCGGCGATGTGCTGCTCGGCGAGGAGGCGCGCTACCGGCGCGCGCTGGTGGCCGAAGGCGATGACCGCGAACTGGTGCTCGAGACGCCCGACGGCGCGCGGCGGCCGCTGGCCACCGACCGGCTGGTCGGGTTCGTGCCGGAGCAGCCGGGCGTGCACCGCGTGCTCGGCAGCAACGACCGGCTGCTGGCCCGTATCGCGGCGCGGTTCGTCGATCCGGCCGAGAGCGACCTGCGCGACCTCGCGACCGGCACCTGGCCCGAGGCGCCGCGCATCGACGCCGACGGGCCCGGCCTGCGCGACGGCACCGCCGAGCGGCGCTGGCTCGCGCTGCTGCTGCTCCTGCTGGTGCTCGCCGACTGGTGGTGGCTGGCACGGAGGGGCGCGTGATCGAGTTCGTGCATCCCGAGGCGTTCCTGCTGCTGCCGCTGGCGGCGCTGTGGCTGCGGCGCCGGCTGTGGCCGCGGCCGCTGGTCGGTGCGCTGCGCGTGCTGCTGCTCGCGCTGCTGGCCGCGCTGCTGGCGCAGCCGTCGTGGCCCGGCGAACGCGACGGGCGCGACGTCGTGCTGGTGGTCGACCGTTCGCGCTCGATGCCGAGCGGCGACGGCGAGCTGCGCGAGTTCGCGGCCGCGGTCGGTGCGGCGCTGCGGCCCGGCGACCGGCTCGGCGTGGTCGCGTTCGGCCGCCAGCCGGCGGTGTCGGCGCCGCCGCGCGCGCCGTTCGTGTGGCCCGACGCCGAACGCGTGCTCGACCGCGACGGCACCGACCTCGCGGCCGCGGTGCTGGCCGGCGCCGCGCTGGTGCCGCCGGGCCGCCACGGTTCGCTGCTGGTCTGGAGCGACGGCGAGCACCGTGGCGGCGACCTCGAGGCTGCCGCGCGCGCGGTCGTGCGGCAGGGTCTGCGCATCGACACGCACCACGTGCCGCGTGCGGCCGGCGCCGACACGGCGGTGGTGGAACTGCAGGCACCGGCCGCGGTCGCGCTCGGCGAGCCGTTCGCACTCGCGGCCGTGGTCGTCAGCGACCGCGCCGGGATCGCGCACTGGCGGCTCCTGGCCGACGGCGAGGTCGTGCGCGAGGGCGACGCCACGCTGCAGCCGGGGCGCAACGTGCTGCAGTTCCGCCGCACGCTGCTGCGGCCGGGCCAGCACGAGCTGGCGGTCGAGGTGCAGCGCGCCGGCGATCCGGTGCCGTGGAACGACCGCGGCCTCTGCGTCGTGCGCGCGACGGCGCCGCGCCGCGTCGTCTGCGTGACGCCGGGCGGCCGCGAGGATCGGCTGACGCGGTCGTTGCGCGCGGCCGGTTTCGACGTCGACGCGGTCGCGCCGCCGCGCGCGCCGCTGTCGCTCGGCGCGCTCGACGGCACCGCCTGCGTCGTGCTCGAGGACGTGCCCGCCGGCGAACTGCCTCCCGGCGCGATGGGCGTACTGCAACGCTGGGTCGAGGACCTCGGCGGCGGCCTGCTGATGACCGGCGGCAAGGCCAGCTTCGGCATCGGCGGCTTCCACAAGACGCCGGTCGAGCAGGTGCTGCCGGTGACGATGGAGCTGCGCGAGGAGCAGCGGCGCTTCGGCCTGGCGATGGCGATCGCGCTCGACCGGTCGGGTTCGATGCAGGTCGACGCCGGCGGCCAGACCAAAATGCAGCTCGCCGACATCGGCGCCGCGTCGGCGATCGAACTGCTGTCGCCGATCGACGCGGTCGCGGTGATCGCGGTCGACTCGGCGCCGCACACGGTGGTGCCGCTGCAGCCGGTCACCGACCGCGCGGCGCTGGCGGCGCAGGTGCGCACGATCGAATCGATGGGCGGCGGCATCTACGTCGGCGCGGCGCTGTTCGCGGCCGCGCAGCAGCTCGCCGCCAGCACACAGCAGAACCGCCACATCCTGTTGTTCGCCGACGCCGCCGACGCCGAGGAGCCCGGCGACTACCGCAGCTTCGTGCCCGAACTGGTGCGCAGCGGCGTCACCGTGTCGGTGATCGGCCTCGGCAGCGAGACCGACAGCGACGCCGAACTGCTGCGCGAGATCGCGCGGCTCGGCAACGGCCGCTGCCAGTTCGTGCTCGACGCGAACGACCTGCCGCGCGTGTTCGCGCAGGAGACGATCCAGGTCGCGCGCTCGTCGATGGTCGAACAGCCGACCACCGCCGCGGCGCTGCCGGGCCTGCGCCAGCTCGGCGACGTGCCGGCCACGTTCCCCGAGCTCGGCGGCTACACGCTGGCGTGGCGGCGGCCCGAGGCCGAGGTGGCGCTGATCGCGCAGGACGAACACGCGGCGCCGCTGCTGTCGTACCGGCAGGCCGGGCTCGGCCGCACGGCCGCGTTCCTCGGCGAAGTCGACGGCCCGCTGGCCGGCGGGCTCGCCGACTGGGACCGTTACGGCGACTTCTTCGCCACGCTGGTGCGCTGGCTCGGCGGCGGCCAGCACGCCGGGCTCTACGTCGATGCGAGCCGCGTCGGCAGCGAGGGCCGGATCGCGCTCGAGGTCGACGCGGCGCAGGCGGCGCTGCTCGACACCGCGCGCGGCGTCGTCACCACGCCGGACGGCCGCAGCGAGGACCTCGTGTTCGAACGGCCGGCGCCGGGTCGGCTGCTGGCGCGCGTGCCGCTGCGCGCCGACGGCGTCTACCGCGCCGCGGTGCAGGTCGCCGGCGCCACGGTGCGCGTGCCGCCGCTGTGCCTGCCGTACTCGCCCGAGTGGCAGCCCGAGCCCGATCCCCGCGCCGGCGAACGGCTGCTGCGGCGCCTCGCGCTGGCGACCGGCGGCAGCGTGCAACCGGCCGCCGACGCGGTCGTCGCCGGCCCGCGCACGAGCCGCGGCCGACTCGACCTCGGTCCGTTCGCAGCGCTGGCGGCGGTGCTGGTGCTGCTGCTCGAGATCGCGGTGCGGCGGCTGCACGTCGAACTGCCGTCGCTGCGGTGGCGGCGCGCGGCGGCGCCCGCAGTGGCGCCGGCGGCGACGCCGACCCTGCCGTCGGCACCGACGCCGCCACCGTCGGCACCCGCCCTGCCACCGTCGCCACCGTCGCCGCCGCCGGCCGAGGGCGTGCTCGGCGCGCTCGAACGCGCCCGGCAGCGCGGTCGCCGCCGGCCCTGACGGCGGGCGAAACACATCGGCCCTCTTGCCGCGGCGGGCGGTCGCGCTCTGCTGGCCGGCCATGCCGTCTCCGCGCCGCTGGCCGACCGCGACCTGCCTCGCCCTCGCGACGGCGGTCTACGGCGCCGGCGCCGTGTTCGTCTGGCAGAAGCACGGCGGGCTGCGGACCTGGCAGGACGTGGTCGTGGTCGCGGCCGCCGGGGCGGCCGCGCTGGCGCTGCTGGCGGGCTGGTGGCGGGTCTGGCGCCGGCCGCCGCCACCGGGCTTCGGGCTGCGCTGCGCGTTCGTCGCCGCCGTGCTGCTGTGGTTCGGCTACGCGCTGCTGGCCGGCGACTACCGCCGCGGCCGCGTCGGCATCGCCGGCGTCGCCTTCGCGGCGCTGGTCGGCGCCGCGGTCGCCCGGGCACCCGCCGCCGCGCGGCGGCCGTCGCGGCCGGCGCTGCTGCTGCTCGCGGTGGCACTGCTGCTGCTGGTCGGCGAGACGGCGCTGCGCACGCTGCGCTGGCTCGCGCCCGGGCCGCTGTGGGCCGCCCGTTCGGCGCAGGTGGAGGAGCGGCTGCGCGTGCACGCGTTCGCGCCCGGCGGCGACCACTTCGGCTTCCGCACCAATGCCGACGGCTGCGTCGACGCGCCGTTCGAGCCGCCGGGGCCGCAGCGCGGGCCGGTGCTGGCCGTGGTCGGCGACTCGTTCAGCGCCGGCGTCGTGCCGCACGCGTACCACTACACGACCGTCGCCGAACGCGAACTCGACGGCACCGCGGTCTGGAACGTCGGCTGGGCCGGGCTCGGCCCGGCCGAGTACCACCATCTGCTGACGACGGTGGTGCTGCCGCGGCGCCCCGACGCGGTCCTCGTCGCGCTGTTCCTCGGCAACGACCTCGCCGAGACGCCGCCGTGGAGCGGCCTCGACCGGGTGTTGGCGGACTGGTTCGACCGCGGCAACGTGCTGCTGTGCGAGGTGCCGCGCCGCATAGCGCGGCTGCTCGGCCCCGGCGTCGACGCGGGCCTCGTGCGGCTCGGCAACCTGGCGGCGGCCGAACCGTGGCTGCACGACCCGGCGCGCGAGCCGGGCACGTTCACCGAAGCGGCGTTCCTCGAACTCGAACTGGCGCGCGCGCGCGTCGCCTGCGATCCGGCGCCGCGGCTGCCGGCGCTGCTGGCCGAACTGCGCGCGATGCAGGCGCGCTGCGCCGACGTGCCGTTCGCGCTGCTGCTGATCCCCGACGAGTGCATGGTCGAGGACGCGCTGTGGGGGCGGCTCGCGGCCGCCTGGCCCGCCGGCGCCGCGCCGCCGCAGCGGTGGGGGCTGCGCGACCGGCTGGTCGCGTTCTGCGCCGAGGCCGGCCTGCCGTGCCTCGACCTCACCGAGGTGCTGCGCAAAGAGGCGCCGCTGGCCGACGGCGACCGGCACCTCTACCTGCGCCGCGACACACACTGGAACGTGCGCGGCAACGCCGCCGCCGGCGCGGCCCTGGTGCCGTTCGCGCGGGCGCTGCTGGCGCGGCGCGGCGGGCGCTGACCGCGGCGCCTACTCGACGACGAGGTGCGCGTGGCCGTAGCCGCGCAGCGCGACGGTGCAGGCGCCGTCCTGCAGCGCTGCGGCGGCACCGCCGTCGATGCGCACCTGCGCCGCCTTGCGTTCGCGCAGCTGCACGCGCGCGGTCACCGGTCCGGGCGCCAGCGACGCGACGAACACGTGCAGCGCGCCGTCGTGCCGGTGCGCGCGCACGGCGACTTCGGCCTTCGGCCTGGTCGTCACCACGACCGCGGCGTCGGCGCGTTCCGCGTGCAGCACCGGCGCCACCGCCAGCACCGCCGCATGGACGTCGCGCACCGCGTCGCGGATCTCGTCGTGCTGCAGCAGGCCCGCCTCGACGAACGACGGCGCGAACTGGTGCGCGAACCAGACGATGCCCTGTGCGCCGGCGCAGATCGCGAGCCAGACCTCGTCCTGCACCTGCTGCGGCGTCGGCCGCACGTCTTGGTTGTCGATGTGCGTGGCCTCGATGCAGGCCCAGATCGGCTTCTGGTCGCGGCAGCCCTGCCGCAGCCGCTGCACGCCGCGCGCGACCCACTCGAGCCTGCCCTGCACGTCGCGGTGCGTGTGCGTGACCGGGTAGATGTCGAAGCAGCCGATGTCGCAGCCCTTCAGGTACTCGGGGTAGTCCTCGGGGTGGTTCGTGCGCACGCCGCGGCCGTGCCAGCCGTCCCAGGCGGCACCCTGGCCGAGGTTCAGGAACACCGGCCGCGTCGGGTCGGCCTTGCGCATCGCTTCGTAGCGGCGCGCGATCTCGGCCGGCGCGACCGGCGGGCCGTAGCCGACCGCTCGGGCCTGCGCGTTGTCGGGTTCGTCCTGGTGCATCCAGCCTATGATCGTGCCGCCGCGGTGCGCGAGGCCGACCTCGTTCTGCTCGCAGATCACCTTCATGCCGGCCGCGTCGAGCGCGTCGAGCTGCGCCTGCGTCGGGCCCTGCCACAGGCCGATGAACAGATTGACGCCGAGTTCCCGGTAGCGGCCGGCGTGGTGCGGCGACTGCAGCCACACCGCGAGCGGGAACCACGCCGGCTCCGTCGGCGGTCCGTTCGCGAACCGTGCGGCCGGTGCCTGGGCCGGCAGGCAGGTGGCGGCGGCGAACACGGCGGCGAGCAGGCGGCGCATGGCCGCGGTCCTAGCCGCCGGCGGCGCGGGCCGCAAGCCGGCGGCCGCGGCCGTGCCACAGCGCCAGCACCGCTTCGACGGTGATCCACAGCGCGAGCACCAGCAGCACGCAGGCGACGGTCTGCAGCACCGCGTCGCTGGCGCGCGCGATCTGCAGCACCAGCGCGGTGATCGTCATGCCCATCATGAACACCATCGGCAGCCCGACCGCGAGCCGCAGCCAGACGTTCCGGTTCGTGTGCGCGAGCCACAGCGACAGGCCGACCAGCGTCAGCCCGGCCAGCAGCTGGTTGGTCGAGCCGAACAGCGGCCACACCACCGTGTAGGCGGGCACGACCTTGCCCTTGGCGTCGGTCACGGTCTGCGCGACGAACCACGCCGGCAGCAGCAGCGACACGACGGTGCCGACGACGCCGGCGGTGCGCGTGCGCCAGCCGGTGAACTCGGTGAACAGGTAGCGCGCGAGCCGCGTGCAGACGTCCAGCGTGTCGTAGACGAACGTCGCGAACGCCAGCATGCCGAACGTGACCGCGAACTGCAGCGGCACGCCGAGTTCGTGCAGGAACGAGCCGATGCCGACGCCGAACACCTTGTCGGGCGTGCTGGCCGCCAGCGCGCTGCCGCGCGGCAGCAGCATCACGCAGGCCAGCGCCAGCAGCGCGACGACGCCTTCGAGCAGCATGCCGCCGTAGCCGACCAGGTGCGCGTCGGGTTCGCGGTCGAGCTGCTTGCTGGTGGTGCCCGAGCAGACCAGGCCGTGGAAGCCGCTGCAGGCGCCGCAGGCGATCGTGATGAACAGGAACGGCACCAACGGCTGGCCGTTCGCCGCCGTGAAGCCGGTGAACGCCGGCCATTCGATGGTCGGGTTCTGCAAGAACAGCCCGAGCAGGCCGCCGCCGAGCGTCAGGTACAGGAAGAAGCCGCCGAGGTAGCCGCGCGGCTGCAGCAGCAGCCAGACCGGCAGCACCGACGCGACGCCGCAGTAGGCCAGGATCGCCCACGCCCAGCCGAGCGACGGCACCGGCCCGTCGCTGCGCCAGTCGATCGGCAGCAGCGGGCCGAGCCAGATCGCGCCGGCGACCGCCGGCACGAACACCGCCGTGACCAGCCACAGCGGCGGCCGCCACAGCTTGACGACCACGCCCATCACGAGCGCGAGGCCGAGGTAGAGCAGCGAGCTGGTCGCGACGCCGGCGCCGGCGACCTGCACGTTCGCCGCGGTGCCCGGCACGGCGGCGTCGAGTGCCTCGACGAACGCGCGCGCGGTCACGTCGGTGAAGGCGATGATCACGTAGATCAGCGCCAGCCAGATGTAGATCGTGAACGCCGTGTAGCTGCGCGGATTCAGGTGCGTGCGCAGCACCTGCGCGACCGAGCAGGCGCCGTGGCGCACCGACGCGACCAGCGCGCCGAAGTCGTGCATCGCGCCGATGAAGATGCAGCCGAGCACGATCCACCAGAACGCCGGCTCCCAGCCGAACCACAGCGCCGCGACGATCGGGCCGAAGATCGGCCCGGCCGCCGAGATCGCCGAGAAGTGCTGCGACAGCAGGTAGAACTTCGGGGTCGGTTCGAAGTCCTGGCCGTCGCGGTGCGTGTGGGCCGGCGTGGTCGCCTGCGCGTCGAGGCCGAACCAGCGCGCCAGCAGGCGTCCGTAGAGCCGGTGCGCCAGCGCGAACGCGACCAGGCACGACAGCAGCAGCAGCGCCAGCGACATGGCCGCGCATGCTGCCCGGTCGGCGGTCCGGGCGCGAGGGTGCGGTGATCGGCCGGCGCCACCGGCGCCGCGTGTTCGTTGTCCCGGGCCTGCCCGTTCGCTACCCTGCTCGGCCGCGAAATGTCAGGCCTGCCCGGCGTTCCGATCCCGTTCGAAGCCACCGCATCCGGCGATCCACGCAGCGCGTGGGCCAGCGTCGTCGTGGTCGGACTGCTCGCGTTCGTGGTCGTCGGCGCCGCGCTGCTGGTCGTGCGCGTCGTCACGCGGGTGCTGGACCGCATCGCGCCGCCGGCCGGCCGGCTGTCGACCTACGAGTGCGGCGAGGAGCCGCAGGGTTCGGCGTGGTTCCGGTTCAACAACCGCTTCACGACCGTCGCGCTGGCGTTCCTGGTCTGCGACGTCGAACTGGCGCTGCTGTGGCCGGTGCTGCCGCGCTGCCTGCACTGGCTCGGCCTCGGCCGCGGCGGCCTCGTGTTCGCCGAGGTCGCGGCGTTCGTGTTCGCGCTCGGCCTCGCGCTGTGCTGGGTCGGCGCGCGCTCAGGCTTCGCCTGGGACCGCACCGTCGAGGGCGACCGGCCGGCGACGAACGGAGGCGCACGGCCATGACCCGACGTGAAGGACCCGGCGACGCGTTCGACGATCGCATCCACCTGACCGCGGTCGACGAGTTCCTGGCCTGGGGCAAGGAACACTCGCTGTTCTACCTGCTGTTCGCGACCGCCTGCTGCGGCATCGAACTGATGCAGGCCGGCGGGCCGCGTTACGACGTCGACCGGCTCGGCATGATCCCGCGCGCGACGCCGCGGCAGGCCGACCTGATGATCGTGGCCGGCACGATCACGCACAAGATGGCGAGCCGCGTGCGCACGCTGTGGGAGCAGATGGGCGAGCCGCGCTGGGTGGTCAGCATGGGCTCGTGCGCGAACAGCGGCGGCCCGTTCAGCAAGTGGAGCTACTCGGTGCTGAACGGCATCGACAAGTACGTGCCGGTCGACGTCTACGTGCCCGGCTGCCCGCCGCGGCCCGAGGCGCTGATCGACGGCGTGATGGCGCTGCGCGAACGCGTGCGCCGCTACCGCACGCTCGGCGAACGCAGCACGGAGCCGCACGTGGTCGCCGGCCACGAGGCGCCGTTCGGCGCGCGCTGCCAGCTGCCGCCGCCCGACGCGCCGGCCGGCGACGGGGGCAGGGCGTGACCGCGCTGTCGCACGAGCAGATCGCCGCCGCGGTGCGCTCCGTCTGCCCCGAGGTCGGCGACCAGCGCGCCAGCAACGGCCGGCCGTTCCTGCACGTGCCCGCGGCGGCGGTGGCCGACGTGGCGCGGTGCCTGCGCGACGATCCGGCGCTGCGGTTCGACGCGCTGATGGACCTGACCGCGGTCGACCTGCTGCAGTTCCCCTACACGCCGCCGCGCGACGACATCGCGGTCGTCTACCTGCTGTTCAGCTACGCGCACCGGCACAAGATCACGCTCGAGGTGTTCGCGCCGCGGCAGGCGTGCGCGGTGCCGAGCGTGGCCGCGGTCTGGCCGGCCGCGATCTACTTCGAGCGCGAGGTGTTCGACCTGTTCGGCGTGACCTTCACCGGCCACCCACAGCTGCGGCGCATCCTGATGCCCGACGACTGGCAGGGCCACCCGCTGCGCAAGGACTACCTGTACCCGGCCGACTACCACGGCGTGCCGCACCTGCGCGACGGCCAGTCGTTCAGCACCAGCCCGCCGCGTGCGGAGGGGACCTCGTGACCGTCGAAGCGTCGACGCCGGCCGGCGAGCGCATGACGCTGAACATGGGGCCGCACCACCCGGCGACCCACGGCGTGCTGCGCATCGTCGTCGAGAGCGACGGCGAAGTCGTCGCGCGCTGCACGCCCGACCACGGCTACCTGCACCGCTCGATCGAGAAGATCGGCGAGTGCGTCGAGTGGCCGATGTTCGTGCCGTACACGGACCGCATCGACTACGTCTGCGCGATGAACGCGAACCTCGCGTACTGCGTCGCGGTCGAGCGCCTGCTGGCCAGCGACCCGGCGACGACCGTCGTCGTGCCGCGCCGCGCCGAGTGCATCCGCGTGCTGGTCGCCGAACTGAACCGCATCTCGAGCCACCTGATCGCGGTCGGGGCGATGGCGATGGACGTCGGCGCCTACACGCCGTTCCTGCACGGCATCGCGCAGCGCGAGGCCGTCAACGACATCTTCGAGAAGCTCTGCGGCCAGCGGCTGACCTACAACTACGTCACGATCGGCGGCGTCGCGTTCGACCTGCACGACGGCGCCGTGGCCGAGATCGCGGCGTTCCTGGACCAGTTCGAGCGCGAGATGCAGCGCTTCAACCGGCTGGTGACGACCAACACGATCTTCCGCGACCGCTGCGCCGGGCTCGCGGTGGTCGACGCGGCGCAGGCGATCGCGTGGGGGCTGGTCGGACCGAACCTGCGCGGCAGCGGCGTCGACTTCGACCTGCGGCGCGACGAGAGCTACGGCATCTACGGCGAACTCGACGTGCGCGTGCCGAAGGGTGAGGCGTTCGCCGGTCGCCACGGCCGCCAGGGCGACGCCTACGACCGCTACGTGGTCCGGCTGCTCGAGATCCAGGAGTCGGTGCGGCTGTGCCGCGCGGTGCTGCAGCTGCTGCCGCCGGCCGCCGACAAGCCCGCCGACCCGCTCGGCGGCCACCAGGCCGAAGTCAGCAAGATCCTGCGCAAGGTGCCCAAGGGCGCCGTGCACGTGCGCACCGAGGCGCCGCGCGGCGAGATGGGCTACTGGATCGTCAGCGACGGCGGCAAGGTGCCGTTCCGCGTGCGCTGCCGCACCGGCTCGTTCACGGCCGCCGGCATGTTCCAGCACGTGATGCGCGGCATCTTCCTGGCCGACGTCGTCGCGGTGATCGGCAGCTTCGACGTCGTCGTGCCGGAGATCGACCGATGACCGGCCTCGGCCACGCCGTCGACACGTTGGCCGCGTGGCTCGCCGGTGGCCCGCCGGGCTGGTTCGCGGTCACGCTGGCGGTGCTGGCCGTGTGGGTCGCGCCGCTCCTGCTGCTGGTGTTCCCGGTGGCGGCGTTCGGCCAGATCCTGGAGCGCAAGATCGCGGCCGCGATCCAGCGCCGCAAGGGACCGAACTCGGCCGGCCTCGACGGCCCGCTGCGGCTCGTGTTCCGCGCCGTGTTGTGCTTGCTGCCGCGCGAGCGCCAGGACCGCGCGTTCGCGGCGTTCTGCAACCTGGTGCCGGTGCGGACCGCGCTGCTGTGGTCGCGCCGGCTCGGCCTCGGCCAGTTCGTCGCCGACGGCATCAAGATGCTCGGCAAGGAGGACATCGTGCCGCGCGGCGCCGACGGCGCCGTGTTCCGCTTCGCGCCGTACCTGGCGCTGGTCGGCGCGTTCCTGCCGTGGTGCGTGCTGCCGTTCGCGCAGCACCTGGTGATGCTCGAGACCGAGGTCAGCGCGCTGTTCGTGCTGGCGACGTCCGGGCTGGTCGTCGTCGCGCTGAAGATGGCCGGCTGGGGCTCGGGCAACAAATGGTCGCTGCTCGGCGGCATGCGCGCGGTCGCGCAGCTGGTCAGCTACGAGGTGCCGATCGGCCTCGCGGTCGGCGGCGTCGTGTTGTGGTGCGGCACGATGGACCTGCACGCGATCGTCGGCCAGCAGTACGCGCCGGGCGTGTTCACGCTGCTCGGCTGGAACGTCTGCCAGGGCCCGTTCCTCTTGCTGCTGCTGCTGGTGTTCTTCGTCGCCGGCCTCGCCGAGTGCCAGCGTTCGCCGTTCGACATGGCCGAGGCCGAAAGCGAACTGGTGTCTGGCTTCAACACCGAGTACTCGGGCCTGCGCTGGGGCATGTTCGCGCTCGCCGAGTACACCGAGATGCTGCTGATCGGCGCGCTGGTGGCGACGCTGTTCCTCGGCGGCTACCAGAGCCCGATCGGCGAACAGTGGCTGCTGCTGCTGCCGACCTGGCTCGAGACGCTGCTGCACGCGCTGATCCTCGGCGCCAAGACGCTGGTGGTGTTCCTGCTGATGATGTGGATCCGCTGGACGCTGCCGCGCTTCCGCGTCGACCAGGTCATGCGGCTCGCGTGGCTCGTGCTGGTGCCGCTGGCGCTGCTGTCGCTGCTCGGCATCGCGGTGACGCTGCTGGTCGCCGGCGGCACGACCGAGGGCATGGCCTACGGTCGGCTCGCGGCGCGGCCGCGGCCGGACCTGTCGTGGCTGCCGTGGCTCTTGCTGTGGATCGTGCCGGTGCTGGCCGCGGTCGTGCTGGTGCGCGCCGCGAACGCGCGCTACGGCGGCCGCCACCCGGCACTGCGGCGTCTGACCGGGGAGGGCGCATGATCCTCGCCTGGGTCCACGACGTCGTCGAAGGCGTGCGCTCGTGCCTGACCGGCATGCGCACGACCGGCCACTACCTGCTCGAGAACCTGCGCGGCAGCGGCGGCGCGACCGCGATCACGCGTGAGTACCCGGAGCAGCCGGCGGAACGCGTCGGCGCGCGCCAGCGCGGCCACCTGGTCAACGACGCCCCGCGCTGCATCGTCTGCCACGCCTGCGACACGGCCTGCCCGGTCGACTGCTTCACGATGGACGGCGAACGCGATGCCGACAACAAGATGCGCGCGTCGCGCTTCGACATCGACCTCAGCAAGTGCATCTACTGCGGTCTGTGCGTGCGCGCCTGCCCGACCGACTCGCTGTCGATGACGCCGGCGTTCGAGGTCGACCCGCGCCACGACGGCAGCCGCTTCCTGTTCCGCCGCAGTTCGGGCCAGCTCGGCCAGCGGCTCGACGCCCCCGACGTCGAACGGCTGCAGCGGCTCGCCGACCAGCCGCGCGAGAGCCTCGCGGCCGCCGACCGCGCCTGGCTCGACCAGCACATCGATCCGAACGGCCCGCACCTGATCGGCATGTACGGCCTCGGCTACTTCACGCCGGAGCAGAAGCAGGCCGCCGATGCGGCGCGCGAAGCGAAGAAGCGCGCCAAGGAGGCCGCCGCGGCGGCCGCCAAGGCGAAGGCCGCCGCCGCCGCCGCGCCGCCGCCGGCACCGCCGCCGCCGGCCGGGGGCACGCCGTGATCGCGCTGGTCTCTTTCGCCGCCAGCGCCGCCCTGGCCGTGGTCGGCGCCTTGCTGGCCGCCAGCGTGCGCAACCTGCTGCACGCGGCGCTGCTGCTCGGCGTCAGCCTGTTCGGCACCGCCGGGCTCTACCTGTTCCTGGGCCAGCCGTGGCTCGCCTGCGTGCAGGTCGTCGTCTACATCGGCGGCATCCTGGTGCTGATCCTGTTCGCGACGCTGTTCAGCAGCGACATCACCGGCAGCGGCCAGCGGGCGCCGCGCGCGCTGTGGTTCGCCGCCCTCGGCACCGCGCTGACCACGGCGCTGGCGGCGTGGCGTCTGGTGCGCGGCGGCGTCGAAGCGCTGGCGGCGCGGCGCGGCGGCGAACCGGTGGTGCCGCCGGCGGTCGGCAGCACCGACGCGATCGGCGACCTGCTGCTCGGCGCGTGGTTCGCGCCGTTCTTCCTGGCCGGCGTGCTGCTGACCGTCGCGCTGGTCGCCGCGGTCGCGATCGTGCAGCGGCACCGTCGCCCCGAGGTGGAGGCCGAGCATGCCTGAGTTCGGTCCCGATGCGCCGACCGGCTACCTGCTGGTCGCGGCGCTGTTGTTCGCGACCGGCGTGTTCGCGGCGATCTCGCGCCGCAACGCGATCGGCGTGCTGATCGGCATCGAGCTGATGCTGAACGCGGCGGCGCTGCAGTTCGCGGCCTACGGGCGGTTCGCGAAGTCGGCGGCGGACCCGCAGGGCCAGACCGCGGCGGTGTTCGTGATCGTCGTCGCCGCGGCCGAAGCCGCGGTCGCGCTGGCGCTGCTGTTCGCGGTCTACCGGCGCACGCGCGACATCGACCTCGAGCAGAACCGGGAGCTGCGCTCGTGAGCGCGGGGACCACGTCGGTGCTGCTGCTCGCGCTGCCGGCCGCCGCGGCCGTGCTGTGCGCCTGCCTGCGTTCGGCGCGTGCGGCACACGCGGTCGCCGCGGCAGCGATGCTGGTCGCGACGCTGTTGGCGGTGCCGATGGCGGTCGAAGTCGTCGGCTCTGGCGCCGTCGTCGTCGGCCCGCACGCGACCTGGCTCGATCTCGGCCGCTTCACGCTCGGCGTCGGCACGATGGTCGACCCGACCGGCGCGGTGCTGGCCGCGATCGTCGCGCTGCTGGCGACCGTCGTGCTGGTGTTCAACGCCTGGTACATGCACGACGAACCGCTGGCGGCGCGGTTCCCGTGGCAGTTCTGCCTGTTCGCCGCGGCGATGCAGGGCGTCGTGCTGGCCGACAACCTGTTCCTCCTGTTCTGCTGCTGGGAACTGGTCGGCCTCGGCAGCTACCTGCTGATCGGCTTCTGGTTCGACCGGCCCGCGGCCGCAGACGACGCCGGCTACCAGGCCAGGAAGGGCAGCGGCGCGCGCGGCGTGCTGGAGCATCGGCTCAGCCCTTCGCACGCGCAGTGGAAGGCGTTCGTGATGAACCGCGTCGGCGACGCCGGCTTCCTGGTCGGCATCGGCGCGCTGCTGGCGGTGTCGCTGCAGACCGGCGCCGAGGGCGACGTGCTGTCGTTCGCGCGGCTCGCGGCGCTGCCGACCGCCGACCTGTCGGCGGCGTCGCTGTTCGGCCTGTCGGGCGAGAGCCTTCTGGTGCTGGCGGCGCTGGGCCTGTTCTGCGGCGCGGTCGGCAAGAGCGCGCAGTTCCCGCTGCTCGGCTGGCTGCCCGACGCGATGCAGGGCCCGACCACCGCGTCGTCGATCCTGCACGCGGCGACGATGGTCGCGGCCGGCGTGTTCCTGGTCGCGCGGTGCCTGCCGCTGTTCCCGCCCGACGCGCTGGCGGTGGTCGGCTGGCTCGGCGCGTTCACGTGCCTGTTCGCCGCCAGCATCGCCTGCGTGCAGTGGGACCTGAAGGCGGTGCTGGCCTGGTCGACGGTCAGCCAGCTCGGGCTGATGTTCGCCGGTCTCGGCGCCGGCGCGGCGGCCGGCGGCGGCGAGGCCGCGGTCGCGCACCTGTTCACGCACGCGTTCGCGAAGTGCCTGCTGTTCCTGTGCGCCGGCGCCGTGATCCACGGCTGCCACGGCCACCAGGACCTCGCGCGGCTCGGCGGCCTGTGGCGGCGCATGCCGGTCACGGCGGCGTTCGCGCTGGCGGCCGTGCTGGCGCTGGGCGGCGCGCCGTGGTTCGCCGGCTTCGTCAGCAAGGACGCGATCCTCGCCGCCGCGCTGGCCGCCGCGAAGGTGCCCGGCGGCCCCGGCTTCGGGCCGTTCCTGCTGGCCTGCGCCGGCAGCCTGCTGACTGCGGTCTACCTGCTGCGCTGGTGGCTGCGGATCTTCGCCGGCCGCGAACGGCAGCTCGAGGTCACGCAGGCGGCGCACGATCCGCCGCGCGCCGTGCTGGCGGTGCTGGTGCTGCTGGTGCCGGCGACGATGGCGGCGCCGTGGACGTTCGGCGACTGGCTGCCGCTGCCGCACGGGCCCGAGCACGCGACCGCGACGACGGTCGCGCTGGTGCTGCTGGCGCTCGGCTCGGCGATCGCGCTCGTGGTCTGGCTGTTGGCGCCGCGCGCCGGCCGCGACCTGGCCGCGCAGCTGGCGCGCGTGCTGCGCCCGCTGCACACGGCCTGCGCCGAACTGTGGGGCGTCGAGCGCGCCTTCGACCTACTGTTCACGCGCGGCCTCGGCCGTGGTCTCGCCGCGGTGGTGGCGCGCCTCGACCTCGGCGGCGAACGGCGCCTCGCGGCGCTCGAACTCGACGGCGCGCCGCGGCCGCTGCCGGCATCGCTGGACGGCGTCGTCGACGGCCTCGCGCGCGGCTGCGCCGACGTCGGCCGCGCCGGCGCGCTGCTGCACGGCGGCCGCGTCGGCGTCTACCTGGCGATCGCGCTCGGGGCGCTCGCGCTGGCCGTGCTGGTGGGGTGGTCGGCATGATCGGGCCGCTCGGCGGGTGCATCGTCGGGCCGCTGCTGCTGGCGGCCGCTTGCCTTTTGCTGCCGTCGCGCCTGGCGCGCTGGTTCGCGCTGGCCGGCGGGCTCGGCGTGCTCGGCTGCGGCGCGCTGCTGGTCGCCGACTTCGCGGCGCGGCCCGGCGCCGACTTCCGCTGGCTCGAGCAGCACGACTGGAGCCGCGCGTTCGGCGCCGCGTTCACGTTCGGGGTCGACGGCCCGGCGGCGCTGATGCTGCTGCTGGCCGGACTGACGACCGCGATCGCGACCGTCGCCGCCTGGCAGCAGAGCGATCGGCCGCGGCTCTACCACGCGCTGGTGCTGGTGCTGCTGGCGGCGCTCGCGGCGGTGTTCACGGCGCTCGACCTGCTGCTGTTCTACGTCGCCTGGGAGGCCGTGCTGCTGCCGATGCTGCCGCTGATCGGCCTGTTCGGCGGCGAGCAGCGGCGCTACGCGGCGACGAAGTTCTTCGTCTACACGCTGGCCGCCAGCGTGATGCTGCTGGCGGTGCTGCTGCTGCTGTGGAACAGCCAGCCGGCCGACGGCCGCTCGGTCGCGGTGCCGAGCGTGGTCGCGGCGGCGCACGTCGATCCGGTGCACGGCACGCTGCACGGGCTCGTGCTGCAGGGCCCGGCGGCGGCGCCGCGCGTGCACGTGCCGCGCGGCTTCGACCTGCGCCACCTCGCGCTGCAGGCCGACGCGTTCGCCGCCGTGCCGCTGTTCGGCACCACGCTGGCGGTGTTGGGCCTGCTGGCGGTGCTGCTGGCCTGCCTGGTCAAGCTGCCGGCGGTGCCGCTGCACACCTGGCTGCCGCACGCGCACGTGCAGGCGCCGACCGCGGTGTCGGTGCTGCTGGCCGGCGTGCTGCTGAAGCTCGGCGTGTTCGGCCTGTGGCGCATAGGTCTGCCGCTGTTCCCGTCGGCCGCCGCGGCTGCCGCGCCGGCGCTCGGCGCGCTGGGCCTCGCCGGCATCCTGTGGGGCGCGTGGGCCGCGCTCGGCCAGTCGGACCTGAAGCGCCTGGTCGCCTACGCGTCGGTCTCGCACCTCGGCTTCTGCCTGCTCGGTCTCGCCTCGGGCACCGCGGCCGGCATCGCCGGCGCGCTGGTGTTCTCGTTCGCGCACGGCCTGTCGTCGGCGCTCTTGTTCCTGCTGGTCGGTGTGCTCTACGACCGCGCGCACCATCGCCGCGCCGACGGCTTCGGCGGCCTCGCGCGACCGATGCCGGTGTTCGCGTGGCTGTTGCTGCTCGGCGCGCTGGCCGGTGCCAGCCTGCCGGCGCTGGCCGTGTTCCCCGGCGAGTTCCTGGTGCTGACCGCGTCGTTCACGGCGGCGGCGCCGTTCCCGGCCTTCGCGGCCGCGGCGACGCTGTCGGGCATCCTGTCCGCCGCCTACCTGCTGTGGACCGTGAAGCGCGTTGCCTACGGCCCGCTGCGCCACGGCGAGCAGGCGGCGTTCGGCGACTGCGACGGCCGCGAACGTGCGGCGCTGCTGCCGGTCGCGGTGCTGCTGGTCGTGTTCGGTCTGTGGCCGAAGCCGCTGGTCGACGCGGTGCGCCCGGCGTGCGAGCTGCTCGCGGCGCTGCTGCAGGGGAGGTCGGCGTGACGCTGCCGGCACCGCTCGCGGCGCTGCCGGCGCCCGAACTCGCGCTCTGCGTCGGGCTCGGCGCGATCCTGCTGGCCGACCTGGTGCCGGCGCTGGTCGCGCGCCGTGTCGCGCCGTGGCTCGGGCTCGCTGCCTGCGCCGCGGCCGGCGTGTGCCTCGCCGTGGCGCCAGGCGACGGCGCCGGCATGTTCGCGGTCGATGCGATCGGGCGGCTCGCGCGCGGCCTGATCCTGGCGCTGCTGGCCCTGCAGCTGCTGGCCGCGGCCGGCGACCGCCGGCCGGCGCGCGACGTCGGCGTGCTCGCCGCGGCGCTGGTCGCGCTGGCGCTTGGTGCCGGCGTCACCGCGGCGGCGAGCCACGCGCTGCCGCTGTGGCTCGGCCTCGAACTGGTCGCGCTGTCGAGCTACGCGCTGGTGGCCTGCGGTGGCGGCGATCGCCGCGCCGCCGAGGCCGGCATGAAGTTCGTGCTGTTCGGCGGTGTCGCCAGCGCGGCGATGCTGTTCGGGCTCGGCCACCTCTATGGCGCCACCGGCAGCCTCGACTTCGCCTCTATCGGCAGCGGCCTCGCCGCCGCGTCGGCCGCCGCGGTCGCGCCGGCGCTGCTGCTGGCGGCGGCCGGCATCGCCTACAAGCTCGCGCTGGTGCCGCTGCACGGCTACGCGCCCGACGTCTACCAGGGCGCGCCGCCGCTCGCGGTCGCGGCGGTGTCGACGCTGCCGAAGGTCGCCGCGGCCGCGGCGCTGGTGCGCGCGCTGCAGTTCGTCGTGCCGCCGGCGGTCGCCGCGCCGGCGGCGCTGGCCGCCGGCCTCGCGCTGGTCGCGGCCACGAGCCTGTTGTTCGCGTCGTTCACGGCGCTGGTGCAGCGCTGCGCGCGGCGCATCCTCGCGTTCTCCGGCATCGGCCACGGCGCCGCGGTCGTGCTGGCCGCGGCGTGCGCGCCGCAGCGCGCCGCGGTGGCCGCGATCGCGTTCTACCTGCTCGCCTACACGGCGGCGAACACAGGCGCGTTGGTCTGCCTCGCGCTGCTCGAGCGGGGGCCGCGCGGCAGTGACCTCGCGGCACTGGCCGGCAGCGGCCGCCGCCGCCCGTGGGTTGCCGCGCTGCTGTGCCTGTTCGTCGCCAGTCTCGCCGGCGTGCCGCCGCTGGCCGGCTTCCTCGGCAAGTGGGGCGTGCTGCGGCTCGCGTTCGCCGACCTCGGGGCGCCGGCGCTGCTGGCAGCGGCGTTCGCGTTCGTCGCCGCGACCGCGATCGCGGCCTGGTCGTACCTGCTGATCGTGCGCGCCGTGCTGTTCGCCGGCGACTCCGGCCCGACGGACCCGCGCGAAGCGGCGCCTCTGCCGGTGCCGCTGCCGACCGCGGTCGTGCTGCTGCTGTGCGCGGCGGCCACCTGCGGGCTCGGCCTGTGGCTCGACGGCTTCACGGCGTTCGCCGCCGTCGGTCCGTAGCGGCCGGCGCCGCCGCGCCGTCGGCGGCCCTAGTGGCCGAGTTCCGTCAGCCAGGCACCGAGGGCCCGTGGCAGCGTGGGGCCGGCACGCCAGAGGTCGGTGTGGCCGGTGCCGGGCACGTCGACGCGGCGCTTCGGCACGGCCGGGCTGGCGGCGAACAACCGCGCCGTCGCGTCCGGGCCGACCTTGGTGTCGTCGCTGCCGCACGCCAGTAGCGTCGGCGCCGCCAGCCGCTCGATCGCGCGCAGCGGCACCAGATCGCTGCGCGCGACACCGGTCAGCCAGCCGGCGCACGTGTGCAGCGGCCACGCCGTCCACGCGAGCCACGCCGGCAGCCACGGCAGACGCGCGGCCAGCGCCGCGTCGATGTCGCGGTAGCAGGCCTCGAGCACGACGAACGCCCAGCGCGGCGGCAGCGGCCGTTCGGCCGTGAACACGACTGCCGCCGCCCCGAGTGACTGGCCGTGCGCGCCGATCGCGGTGTAGCCGCGAGCCTGCAGCAGCGCGTGCCACGCGAGCAGGTCGAAGGCCTCGGCGTAGCCCATCGTGATGCGCACCGCGTCGCTCTGGCCGGTGCCGCGCAGGTCGACCAGCAGCGCCGTGATGCCGCGGGCCACGTACCAGCGCGCGCGCTGCACCATCGCCAGCCGGTTGCCGCGGATGCCGGCGGCGAGCACGACCGCGGTGCGGCGATCGCCGGCGGCGACCAGCCAGCCGGCGAGCGCGGTGCCGTCGGGCGTGGTCGTCGCCACCGGTTCGATCGGATGCCCGTCGAGTTCCGACCAGGCCGGGATCGCGCCCGGATGCGGCATCGTGATCGTCCACGCCGCGGCGAAGCCGGCGAGCCACCAGCCGGCGACCAGGGCGGCGGCCAGCGCGGCGGCGCGGCGCCCGCGGCGGCGCGGTCGCACGGCGGTCGTCCGCGCGGCGGGTGCCGACGGTGCCGGTGCGGTCAGGTGGCGTCCTCGGCGAACACGCCGGCGATCGTCGCGGCGTCGAGCACGCGGCGCGTCCAGCGATCGAGTTCGCCGCGCGAACCGGCGCGGATCCGGGCCGTCACGGCGGCGTCGAGTGGACCGAAGCGGTGGGCGAGCTGCAGCAGCAGGGCATGGGCGTGACCCTCGTTCGTGCCTTCGGCCTTGCCTTCGGCCTTGCCGGCTTCGTGCCCCTTGCGGACGCCGGCTTGGAACGTGCGTTCGAGCGTGCTCATGATGGATCGTGGGTCGCGGTGGAGGATCCGGGCGAAGGTCTCGGCGAGCTGCAGCGACTCGACATCCGTGGCCGCCAGAGCATACCAGCCGATCGCATCGATGGCGTCGGCGCCCAGTGGCGGCGCGAACGGCGGCGCGGCCGTTGCGTCGACGGCGCGCAGCAGGTGCTGCCAACGCTCGAACGCGGCCGGCACTCCGGCGGGAGCCGCGTGCGGCAGGTGGCGCAGGCACAACAGCGTCAGCTCGGCGAGCGGCGACAGGCCGCGGCGCGCGAGATCGTCTTCGCTGCAGGCAGTCAGGTCGTCCGTGACGATGCGCTGCCGCGGCTGGAACGGGCGCAGCCCCGGCGGCAACGCCGTGCCTGGCGCTGGCCGCGCCGGTGTCGGCCCGTGCCGCAGCACCACGGCCAGCACCGGTGGTGGGTGTCCCGGTTCGGACTGCAGCGCGCGTTGCAGGTGCACCGAGTAGCGCAGCAGCTGCAGGGCCAGGCCAGGGTCGCCGAAGCTCTTGTGTTCGACCGGCAGCAGCAGGTCGAGCGTGCGGCCGCCGCTGCGCAGCGGCGCGACGAAGGCGGCGTCGACGAGGTGCGGTCGAGCCCGCACGCCGGGAAAGCGCTCGCGGATCGGCGCCAGCCCGGTCCAGTCGACGGTTGCCGCCAGCCCGCGCGGCAGCACCGACCGCAGCCAGCCCGCAGCGTGGGCGGCATGGCGGAACGTGAACTCGAACAGCCGGTCGTGCGGCGCGTACATCCCGACCGGTACGTGTGCGACCGGGGGGAGCGCGCGCCGCGGCGCTACTTCGCGATGCGTTCCTTGAACTCGCCGGTCTCGGTGTCGATGCGCACCTTGTCGCCGACGTCACAGAGCAGGTTGACCTTCGCCTTCATGCCGTTCTCGAGCACCGCTTCCTTGGTGCCGCTGCCGGCGCCGCGCATCGGCGGGGCGGTCTCGGTGATCGTCAGCACCGAGTGCTTCGGCGGGAACACCGCGACCAGCTGCTCGCTGACGAAGAAGCCCTTGTAGTTCTCGGCCGGCCACTTCAGCGCGTCTTCGGCGGCGGCGACCGGGCAGCGCACCTCGTCACCGGTCTCGGTGAAGAACACTTCGTCGAGGCCGTCGCGGTACGAGTGCGTCAGGTCCTTCTCTTCCTTGTCGAGCACTTCCCACTTGCTGTCGGTGTGCTCCTTCAGTTCCTGGACGCGGCCGTTCTGCAGGTCCTTGATGCGCATCTGCACGAACGCGCGGCGGTCGTTGCGCAGGATGTTCCACCACACGACGGTGCACATGCGGCCTTCGTGTGAGACCAGGGTGCCGGGACGCAGTTCGTTCGCGGAGACTTGCATGGGGCGAACAGGGTAGCGAGCCGGGCCGCCGCGGCCAACCCCGCCGGGCTGCCCGGCGCCCGCAGGCTCAGTTGCCGACGCCCGACAGGCACAGCCGCCGCGCCACGGCGGGGCGGTTCAGCACGACCGCGGTTGCCGGCGCCAGGTAGCGCACCGTCGAGCCGAGTTCGACCGTGCCGCCGAGCGCGGTCAGCGCGATCTGCTGCAGCTGGAAGTCGAGCTGGCCGAACACCAGCGAGCCGTCGTGCAGGTAGTAGGTCGTGACGCCCCAGCCGATGTCGAGGTGCAGCCACGTCGCCTGATAGTCCGGGCCCGCGATCGGCGGCGTCAGCAACAGCCCCTGCGGCAGCGTCGCCAGCGTGACGCCCGACGGGCCGTGCACTAGGTTGTCACCGGCGAGTGTGCGCACGACGACGTCGGCGGTGCCGCTGGCCGCGGTGCCGACCGAGGGCGCTTCGACCAGGTCCTGCTGCACGATGGCCTGTGCACCGGTCGCCGGGTCGACGCGCCGCAGCACCATGCCGCCGCTGCCGAGTTCGCTGACCAGCAGGTAGTTGCCGCCGTCCACCGCGTGCAGCGGATCGACGGTGCCGGACGGGAACGGCTGCGACAGCGACCCGGTGCCGGTCAGGTTCACGACAGTGCCGCCGGTCGGCGCCAGTTCGGCCTGGAACCAGTCCATCTGGCCCGGATCGCCGATCGCGATCGTCAGCTTGCCGGCCGCGAAGCGCGGCAGGATGTGCGCGCCGATGTACGGTTGGAACACCGCGTCGACGGTCATCGGCAGCGTCGGCAGGCCGCCGGCGGTGTCGAGCAGGTAGAGCTCGTCGCGCGCGTCGGCGTCGACGTAGAACAGCCGCGCGCCGTCGTCGCTGAGCAGCATCGCCGGCTCGCCGGGGTCTTCGGGCAGGTAGCCGGGTTCCTCGTACTTGCTGGGCGGCGGCGGCAGCAGCGTCGCTGGACCGGTCGTGCCGACCAGCCACAGCCGCTGCAGGTTCTGCGGGCCGTAGAGGTAGACCAAGGTCGAGCCGTCGCGCGACAGCACCATCTGGTCCTTGAAGTCCGAGCCGGGCACCGGCGCCGGCGACACGTCGGCCGGCACTGAGCTGTCGGCGGTGCTGCAGCGCCACACCTGCGTCGGGTTCTCGGTCTGCCAGGCGACGAACTGCGAACCGACCAGCAGCGACAGCGGCAGCACCTCGAAGCTGTTCGACGCGATCTGGCGGTCGGCGCGGCCCGTGCTCGGGAACACCGTGCCATCGAGGCGGATCAGCCAGGCGCCCCCCGCGGGCCGCGCGACCGCGGCGAACAGCCCGTCCGGCGACACCGCGATGCGGTCGAAGAACGGATCGCCGCTGCCGGTCGGGCCGCTGCCGGCGCGCTCCAGCACGACGCGCGGCGTGCCGTCGGCGGCGATGTGCAGGAATCCCCAGAAGGCGCCGGCGGCGCGGCGGTAGCGGAACAGGCGGCTGCCGCCCGGCAGTTCGGCGCGCGCGATGCCCTGCAGCGTCAACAGGCGTGCGCGGCTCGGGTCGGCGGCCTGCGCCAGCGTGCGGCCGGTCAGTTCGAGGTCCAGCAGTTCGATGTCCTGCAGCAACACCGTGTCGCCGCCGTTCGGGTCGCTCTCGGCCACGGCGACGATCGACAGCGACGTCGGATTGCCTTCGGCGAACGTGATCGTCTGTGCCAGCACGGCCGTGGAGCCGAGCAGGGCGCAGAGCAGGGCGGCGGCGTGCATGGACGGAGCAGGATAGAGAAGCGGTGGCGCGTGGACAGGGCCCCTACGCGGGGGAGCCGACCGGGGGGCGGCATTACCTCGGTGGTACGGGCGCAGCTGCCGGCCGGCGGATCCCGGTCGGAGACAAGCGGCGTGCCCGGTCCGCGGCGCGGCCGGATCTGGTCGGATTCCGGACACCGTGGACGCCTCGTGTCCGCAACGCGGTCAGTCGCCGAGCTCGTAGCGCTTCAGCTTGTCGTAGAGCGCGGTGCGCGAGATGCCGAGCGCCCGGGCGGTCTTGGCCTTGTCGCCGCCGCAAGCCTGCATCGCCGCGACGATCGCGCGCCGTTCGGCCTCCCTCAGCGTCAACATCTGCTCGGGCAGGGCCGGCGCCGTGGTGGTCGTGCTGCCGGCGACCGCGCGCACCGGCGTCAGCTGCAGGTCGACGACTTCGTCGCCGTCGCACAACAGCGCGGCGCGCGCCATCAGGTGGTCGAGCTCGCGCACGTTGCCGGGCCAGGCGTGGTCCTGCAGCGCGGCGCGGGCGACGCCGGACAGCCGCAGCGTGCGGCCGCGCGTCTGGCCGTGGCGCTGCAGGAAGTGCTCGGCGAGCTGCACGATGTCCTGGCCGCGTTCGCGCAGCGGCGGCACGCGCAGTTCGACCGCGGCGAGCCGGAAGAACAGGTCCTCGCGGAACTGGCCACCGGCGACCATCGCGCGCAGGTCCTTGTGCGTCGCCGCGACCAGACGCAGGTCGAGCTGGATCGTCTCGGTGCCGCCGACGCGGCGGATCACCTGTTCCTGCAGCGCACGCAGCAGTTTGGCCTGCAGCGCCGGCGGCATGTCGCCGACCTCGTCGAGGAACAGCGTGCCGCCGTTCGCCAGCTCGAGCAGACCCTGCCGGTCGCGGTCGGCGCCGGTGAATGCGCCCTGCACGTGGCCGAACAGTTCGCGGTCCATCAGCTCGGGCGGCAGCGCCGAGCAGTTCTCGGCGACGAACGGCGCGCGGCGGCGCGGGCTCTGCTCGTGCAGTGCGCGCGCGACCAGTTCCTTGCCGGAGCCGGTCTCGCCGAGCACCAGCACCGGCAGCTCGAGCGGCGCGAGCTTGTGGATCTGCGCGCGCAGGTCGCGCATCGGCATGCTGTCGCCGAGCAGCTGCGTGCCGTCGCGGCGCGCCGTGCGGCGCACGATCGCCAGTTCGCGGCGGCTCTGCGACAGTTCCGCGGCCAGCGCCTCCTCGCGGCGCATGCGGTCGACGGCGATCGCGGCCTGGTCGGCCAGCACCTCGAGCGCTTCCTTGTCGCCGTCGTCGAACGCGTCGGCGCGCGTGCCGTGTTCGACGTAGATCGCGCCGCTCACGCCGCCGGCAGAACGGAACGGCGCGCAGATCGCCGAGCGCACCTGCAGGTTGCGGATCGACGGCATGTCCTGCAGGTCGCGGTCGGCCAGCGCGTCGGCACCGGTCAGCGTGCGCTGCAGCTCCATCGCGCGGTGGGCCAGCGAACGGCTGAACGCGAGGCCGGTCTGGCCGGCGCCGCCGCTCTGCACCTCGCGGCGCATGCCGTCCTCGTGCGCGATCAGCAGGTAGCCGAGCCGGCCGCCGCACAGCGTCGTCGCGGCGTCGAGCAGGTGCCGCAGCGCCTTGTCGAGGTCGGTCTCCTGTGCGAGCTGGCGGTTGACGGCCAGGAACGTGCGGAACAGCGTCCGCCGGTCGTCGGGACGGGTTTCGGGCATGGTCGGAGGGTCGGGGCGGACGGCCGTCGCGGGGGCGTCGAGGCGCGCGCGCGCCTCGGCGGCGATCTGGCGCACGCGGTCGCTGTCGGTGTCGGCGAGTCGGGCCAGCAGCTCGGTCGCGGCGTCGCGCTGGCCGAGTTCGGCGTGGGCGCGGGCCAGCATCGCCTGCGCGATCTGCGCGCCGAAGGCGTCGCCGAGCGCGCTGAGCGCGCGTGCCGCGTCGCGCAGCCACGGCGCGGCCGCGGCCGCGGCGCCGCGCGCCAGTGCGGCGATGCCGAGGCTCGCGGTGGCGCGCGCGGCGTAGCCGGGGTCGCCGACGTGTTCGAACAGCGTGCGGGCTTCACGCAGGTGCCCGATCGCCGCGTCGTGCAAGCCGAGGTCCTTCTCGATCACGCCGAGGTTCAGCAGCGCGGTCGCGACGTGGCGCACGTGGCCGAGCCGGTACATCAGGTCGGCGGCACGCTCGAAGCTGCTGCGCGCCGCGGCGAGATCGCCGCGCCGGCGCTGCACGTGGCCGAGCACGGTCGCCGCGCTCGCCTGCGCGAACGGCTGGTCCTGCGTCGCCTGCAGTACTTCGTGCACGAGCCGTTCACTGGCGTCGAGGTCACCGGCCTGCTCGAGCGCGGCGGCCAGCGTCAGCCGTTCGAGCGGCGACGCATCGGGGTGCTGCAGGATCCGGCGCGCTTCCTCGACGTGGCCGGCGGCGAGCGCGAGCTGGCCGGCGACGCGGCGGCCGCGCGGCGTGTCGGCGACACCGGCCGGTGCGCGCGCCAGCTCGGCGCGAGCGGCCGCCAGCTGGCCGGTGTCGAGCAGCGCCTGCGCGCGCAGCGCCGGCAGGTCGCCGCAGAACGGCAGTGCCTGCGCCGGTTCGCCGCCGTCGAGCAGGCCTTCGGCCAGCGCCCGACGGAACTCGGCTTCGCGCGCGGGCGCGGCGGCGGCGGCGCGCTGCCAGTGCGCGATCGCGTGTTCGCGCCGGCCGCGGCGCGCCGCGAGGCGCACTTCGTCGGGCGTCGGCGTGTGGTCGGTCGCCGGTGCCGCGACCGGATCCTCGAGCCGGCCGCTGCGGGCTGCCGGCCAGGTCCAGCGGCTGCCCGATGGCACCAGCTCGCCGCTGCGCACCAGCGCCAGCATGCGCTCGCGCACCGCCGCCGCGCCGGCGCCGCCGTGCCGCGCCAGCCACGCCGCGGCTGCGGCCGCGGCCGAGCCGTCGAGCCCGAGGCAGCGTTCGACGTGCGGTTGCAGCCGCACGGCGTCGAGCGGCGGCAGCGCCAGCGGCCGCGCCGGCGGTCCGCCACGGCGCACGAACACCGCGTCGCCCGACTCCTCGATCGCGGTCGTGTCGGGCAGCGTCGCCGCGAGGTGCAGCGCCACGGCGCGTCGGTCGGCGGCGTCGGCCCCGTGCAGCCGCAGGTCGCCGGTGCCGCTGCCGGCCGCCGCGACCACGTCGGCGTAGAGCAGCGCGGGATCCGGTGCCAGCACTTCGGTGGACGCGCGGCCGCTGCTGCCGCACAGGAACTCGAGCGCAGCCTGTGCATCGGGGAAGCGGCGGTTGGGCCGCCGCGACACGCAACGCACCACGAAGTCGCGGAACCGTGCCGGCAGCGCCAGTGGGTCGAGGTCGCCGGCGGCGAAGAAGTCGGCGCGCGGGAACATCGCCACGAACCGGCCGAGCGGTGGACCACTGCCGGGCCACAGCGTCTGCGCAACCATCGCGCCGACCGAGAACAGGTCGGCGCGCGCGTCGGGCACGCCGCCGAGCAGCAGTTCGGGCGCCGCGAAGAACGGTGTGCCACCGCTGCCGCGCGCGCCGCGGCGGGTGCCGAGGCCGAAGTCGAGCAGGTGCACGCGGCCGTGCGGGTCGCGCAGCAGGTTCGCCGGCTTCAGGTCGAGGTGCAGCACGGCGCGCAGGTGCACGAACGACAGCACTTCGAGCAGCTGCTGCAGCACGTCCTGCAGCGCGGCGGCGTCGGCCGGCAGGCGCGCCAGCGGCTCGCCGGCGACATGGTCGCGCAGCACGAACGCGCGGCCGTCCGGCAGTCGGCCGACCTCGCGCACGGCCGGGATCGCCGGGTGGCGCAGCGCCAGCAGCAGCGACGCCTCGGCCGGCTCGATGCCGGGCGGCAGCACCTTCAGCACCAGATCGCCGCGCTCGCGGCAGCGCACGTGCAGCGTGCGGCCTTCGCCGCCGGCGTAGGCCTCGACGAAGGCGACCCGAGGCCCCGGCAGCTGCCGCAACTCCTCGGGCCCGTCGTTCATTCCTCGCGCACCCGCACCCAGGTCGCGTCGACCGTGGTCGGCCCGGTCACGGTGCCGCGCCACCAGATGCGGTCCTGACCGGGCACGATCTGGTCGAGCCGGATCGTGGTGCGGCCGCCACCGTGGCGGGCGCGGCGCTCGAGCACGGTGTCGGCGAGCACCGAGATCGTGGCCTGCGGCACCACGACGCCGGCGATCACGATCGGGTCGTCGTTGCGCGGCACCACGGTGATCGTGCCGAGCCCGGCGTCGATCCCGTCGACGCGGCCCTGCCACTCCGGCTGCATCGCGGCGGGGCCGCTCGCGACCTCGACCTCGCTGGCGACGAAGCGCGGCAGTTCGCCCGCCGGTTCGCTGCGGCTGCGCCACTTCAGTTTGACGAGGTGCTGCAGCTGCAGGTCGCCGAATGCGAGCGGCTGGCCGGCCGGTCGGTGCAGCCGCGCCGCCGACGCGTCGACGCGGATCGTGTCGGGCAGCGGATCGAGCACCGGGCCGCCGCGCGGGTTCTGCGCCTGCACGGCCATCACGAAGCTGCTGGTCGCCGGTTCGAGCGCCGTGATGCGGCCGATCAGCCGCGGGTTGTCGTTGCGGCCGCTGCGGTGCGCGCGCCGCGCCACCAGCGTGCCGTCGCGCCGCAGGTCGCCGAGCAGCTGCACCTGGTCCTGGCCGATCGCGTCGACGAATCCCGCCGCGTCGCCGACCGCGCCGCCGCGGTCGTCGGTGAACTCGCAGCCGGCCGCGAACTGCACGCGCAGCGGGGCGCCGGCGTGCAGGTGGCTGCGCGCGACGAGCTCCCGGCCCTGGACCACGGCGACGTCGAGCCCGTCCATCGCGACCGGGGCGGTGTCGGCCCGCGCACTCATCTGCGGCAGCCACGGCGACGCGGTCGGCGGCGCGCCGTTGTGTCCGACCACGAGCCAGCTGTCGGCGAGGTCCGAGTGCTGCAGGCCGTCGGCGATCGGCACCACGAGGTCGATCGTGCCGGCCAGCGGCAGGATCGTGCCGTCGGCCTGCACGACGGCGCCGCTCTGCGGCACGAGCAGCAGGTGCAGCGCGGCGTAGTCGCCGGTCGGGGCGTCGCGCAGCACGAGACCGTCGGGGGTCCCGGTCGGGTCGGCGAAGCGGACCTGGTGCGGGTTCGCCAGCAGGTTCGCGGTCGTCGCGCCGTCGGCGGTCGCGAGCACCGCCGCGTCGACCTGCCAGGTCGCCAGCGCGTCGCTGCCGGTCGCGGAGTCGACGACGACCAGCACCGAGCCGGTGGTGCCGGTGGTGCCGGCGGGATTGCTGCTGCTGCCGCCGCAGCCGCCGCACAGCAGGATCAGGAGGGGGAGGAGTCCCAGGCTTCGCATCGTCGACCTCACGTCGGGGGGATGGCGCCCCGGATCCAAGCGCCGTGCCGGCGGCACAGCCTACCGGCGTGCGTCCGGATCCCGAGCAGGTGCCGTCCAGGATCCGGGCAGGGGCCCGGCGGGACGGCTCACACGCCGCAGAGCTGGTAGCAGCCGTAGGCGTTGGCGCGCACGAAGTCGTCGACCAGCAGCCGCGGCGTCTCGGCGGTGCCGAGGAACAGGAAGCCGTCGCGCGCCATCAGCGACTTGATGCGCTGCAGGATGCGCCGCTTGGTCGGCACCTCGAAGTAGATCATCACGTTGCGGATCATCACGACGTCCATCGTCGGCAGCTGCGGCCAGTCGGCGACCAGGTTGATGCAGCGCACGTCGAGTGCGCGCCGCAGTTCGGGCTTGACCTGGAACGACTGCTCGCCGTGCGCGTCGAAGTACTTCGCCAGCAGCGCCGGCGGCAGGCCGCGCGCGACCTCGAGCCGCGAGTAGATGCCGTCGCGCGTGCGCTGCAGCATCTCCTGCGACAGGTCGCTGACCACGTAACGGATGCGCCAGCTGGCCAGCTCCGGGAAGTGCTCGCGCAGCAGGATCAGCACGCTGTACGGCTCCTGCCCGCTCGAGCACGCGGCGCACCACAGGTTCAGTTCGCGGCTGGCGCGCCGGGTGCGCAGCAGCTCGGGGATCACCGCCGACCGCAGCGACTCGAACACCATCGCGTCGCGGAAGAAGCTGGTCTCGTTGGTGGTCATCGCTTCGACCACCTGCAGCCGCAGCGGACCACGCGGGTTGCGCCGCAGATCGTCGAGCAGCGCCGGGATCGACGCGTGCCCGCTGCGCCGCAGCAGCGGCACCAGGTGGCGGTCGATCAGGTAGGTCTTCTCGGGATCGAGCACGAGGCCGGCGTCGTCGAGCACGACGCGGCGCAGGAACTCGAAGTCCTCGGTTGCCAGCGAACCGCTCATCGCCGCACCTCCGTCGCCGCCGGGCGCAGGCAGCCGACGGGGCCCGCCGCGAGCCGGGCGACGATCGCCGGTGCGAGTTCGGTCAGCGGCAGCACCGCGTCGGCGAGGCCGGCGCGGGCCACCGCGCCCGGCATGCCCCAGACCACCGACGTCGCCTCGTCCTGCGCCAGCACCGCGCCGCCGGCGCGCCGGATCTGCGCGCTGCCGGCACAGCCGTCGCTGCCCATGCCGGTCAGCACGACCGCGAGCACGCGGGAGCCGTAGGTCTGTGCGACGGAACGGAACAGCACGTCGGCCGCCGGCCGGCACGAGTTCTCGGGCGGTTCCTGGTTGAGCCCCAGCACGTGTCTGTCGCCGTCGCGGCGCACGACCATGTGTTGGCCGCCCGGCGCGATCCAGACGCGGCCCGGCACGACGGCGCCGCCGTCCTGGCCCTCGGCGACCTCGAGGTCGCACTTGGCGTCGAGGCTCTTGGCCAGCATCGTCGTGAACGTCGCCGGCATGTGCTGCACGACCACGACCGGCACCGGCAGGTCGCGCGGCAGCGCCGGCAGCAGTTCGGCCAGTGCGTTCGGTCCGCCGGTCGACGACGCGATCGCGAGTACGTCGATGCGACCGGCCGGCAGCACGGCGGCGGTCGGGGTCGGGCGCGGCTTGCCGGGCTGCCGGTTGCGGCCGCACAGCGAGCGCACGCGCTGCAGCAGATCGCTGCGCAGCTGGTCGCGCATCGCCGCGAGGCCCTCCATGCCGCGCGGCTTCGGCAGGTAGTCGTCGGCGCCCGCGACCAGGGCTTCGATCGTGATCGCGGCGCCGCGCTGCGTCAGCGCGCTGAACATCACGACCGGCAGGCGCGGGTGCTGACGCCGGATCGCGCGCAGCGTCGAGATGCCGTCGAGCACGGGCATCTCGACGTCGAGCAGCACCAGGTCCGGCGGCTGCCGGTCGATCTGCTCGAGCGCGAGCTGGCCGTCGGCGGCGGTCTCGACGACGAGCCCCGGCTCGCCGGTGAGCACCTGGACGACGAGGCTGCGCGCGACGCTGGAATCGTCGACGACGAGGATGCGGGTGGCGGTCGTCACGTGGTGCTCGGTGGTCAGACGCGGAACTTCGCGACCAGCGTCTGCAGGTCGCTGGCCATCTTCGACAGCTCGCGCGACGCCGACTGCGTGTTGCGCGTGCCCTCGGACGTGTCGGCGGCCGCCTGGGCGACGCTGCCGATGCTGTTCGAGATCTCGGACATGCCCTTCGCGGCCTCGCCGACGTTGCGCACGATCTCGGCCGTGGTCGCGGTCTGCTCCTCGACCGCGCTGGCGATCGTGCTCTGGATGTCGTTGACCTGGTTGATGATCTCGCCGATGCGGCCGATCGCCTTGACGGCGCCGCCGGTGTCGGACTGGATCGCGGCGATGCGGCGGCCGATGTCCTCGGTCGCCTTCGCGGTCTCCTTGGCCAGCTCCTTGACCTCGTTGGCGACCACGGCGAAGCCCTTGCCCGCCTCACCGGCGCGCGCGGCCTCGATCGTCGCGTTCAGCGCCAGCAGGTTGGTCTGCTGCGCGATCGACGTGATCACCTTGACCACGTCGCCGATCTCGGCGCTGCTCTCGCCGAGCTTCTGGATCGTCGTGTTGGTCGCCTCGGCGACCTCGACCGCGGTGGTCGCGACCTTGGCCGCGCTGGAGGCGTTCATCGCGATCTCCTTGATCGACGCGCTGAACTGCTCGGCCGCCGACGCCACGGTGTGCACGTTGGCGCTGACCTCCTCGGCCGCGCTGGCGACGGTGTTGGCCTGGTGCGCGGTCTCGTCGGCGTTGGCGCCCATCTGCTGGCTGGTCGCGATCAGCTGCTCCGAGGCGCTGGCCAGCGAGTGCGCGCTGCCGCCGATCGTCTTCATGCTGTCGCGCAGTGCGACGACGAGGCGGCGCAGCTGGTCGCCGAGCCGGCCGATCGTGTCCTCACCGGACACGGTGATCTCCTGCGTCAGGTCGCCGGCGGCGGCGGCGCTGACGACGCTCAGCATGCTGTCGACCTTGGCGCGCAGCTCGGCGGCCTGGCGCAGTTCGCGTTCCTGCGCCTCCTGGATCGCGCGGTCGGCGGCCAGCTTCTCGGCTTTGCGCCGTTCCTGCTCGCTGACGTCGTCCCAGTTGACGATGTAGCCGATGTCCTCGCCGGCGGCGGTGCGCACGCGGTTGATGCTGGTGCGCAGCGTGACCTTGCCGAACGAGAACGTCGCGTCGCGCGGCAGCGCCTTCGGATCGTGCAGGATGCGTTCGATGCGGCGCGGGTCGCGGTGGAAGCGGTGGATGCTGCCGCCGAGGATGTCGTCGAGCCGCACGCCGAACGTCGCGTGCACCTCCTCTTCGATCGACTGCAGCGTGCGGATCGCGCGGCGGTTGGCGTAGACCAGCCGCAGTTCGTTGTCGGCGAACATCACGTTGGCCTCGAGATGGTCGAGGCATGCGCGCATGCCTTCGATCGTGTCGAGCGTGGTGGGTGCGGTCGCGGTGGTGCCTTGGTCGTCGGTCATGGTCGGTCTCTCGATGGCAGTGTCGGTTCGGTTCGTGGGTCGGATGGTCCGTTGCGGTGCCTGGGCGGTCGGCCGACCGCGTGCAGCACCTGGTCGACGTCGAGGGCCAGCAGCAGCCGGCCCGGCAGCTTGTGCACGGCCTGCAGCAGCTGCCGCAGCGCCGGCGCGAGGTTGTTCGGCGGCGGCTCGCAGGAGTCCGGCGGCACCGTGACGACGTCGTCGATCTCGTCGACGAGCAGGCTCGCGGCCGCGTCGTCGAACGTCACGACCACGTTCATCGGCAGCGTGTCGTCGGCCCGGTCCGGCAGGCCGAGCACGCGGCGCAGGTCGACCGCGGTGACGATCTGGCCGCGCAGGTTGATCAGGCCGCGGATCGCCGGCGGCGCCAGCGGGATGCGCGTCATCGCCTGGTGGCGGATCACTTCCTGCACGCGACCGACGTCGACGCCGAAGTGGAACGCGCCGATGCGGAACGTGCAGTAGCGGTCGGCGGTGGTGGTGGTGGTCATCGGGTGGCCTCCGCGGTCACGGGCCGCAGTCCGGCGAGTTCGACGACCTTGTCGATGTCGACGATCTCGGTGACCTTGCCGTGCACGACCGCGGTGCCGGCCAGCGCCGGGTGCGGCGCGAACGACCGTGCCTGCACGCGCTCCTCGACGATGTCGAGGATGCGGTCGACGACGATGCCGACACCGCCGTGGTGGGCGATCACCTGCAGCGGTGCGTCGGGCGCCGTGGTGCCGGCGCCGCCGAGCACTTCGGCGAGCTGCACCAGCGGCATGATCGCCGAGCGGTACTGCACGACGCGGTGGCCGCTCGCGTGTTCGACGCGCGACGGCGCGAACTCCTCGAGCCGCGCCACGTCCGCCAGCGGCACCGCCTTCGGCGTCGCGTCGCCGGCCAGGAACAGCAGCAGCGTCGCGGTCTCGGCCGCCGGCGCCGCGTCGGCCGCGTCCGGCGCCGGCGGTTCGCAGGCCTTGGCGCCGTTGGCGACCAGTCCCGCGCGCGCGGCCAGCCCGGTCGCGTCGAGGATCAGCGCGACACGGCCGTCGCCCATGATCGTCGCGCCGGCATAACAGGTCACGCCGTCGAGCAGCCGCCCGAGCGGCTTCACGACGATCTCCTGGTTGTCCTGCACGCTGTCGACCACGAGCCCGAACTGCAGGTCGCCGGCCTGCAGCACCGCGATGTTCAGCGCCGTGTCGCCGTCGGCCGGCGCGCGGCCGCCGGTGCCCAGCTGCTCGCCGAGCCAGACCATCGGCAGCAGCGCGCCGCGCAGGCGGTGCACCGGCACGTCGAGGATCGACTCGATCGCGGCGCGGGCCTGTTCGCCTTCGAGCCGCACCAGTTCGAGCAGGCAGACCTGCGGGATCGCATAGGCGTCGCCGCCACAGGTGACGATCAGCGCCGGCACGATCGCCAGCGTCAGCGGGATGCGGATCCGCAGCGTCGTGCCGCGGCCACGTTCGCTCTGCAGCTCGACGCTGCCGCCGATCTTCTCGACGTTGGTGCGCACGACGTCCATGCCGACGCCGCGGCCGGAGATGTTCGTGACCTGCGCCGCGGTCGAGAAGCCCGGCAGGAAGATCAGCTGCAGCGTCTCGCGTTCGCCGAGCCGCGCGGCCTGGTCGGCCGTGACGATGCCGCGCTCGACGGCCTTCTGCCGCACGCGCTGCTGGTCGATGCCGCCGCCGTCGTCGGTGATCTCGATGTTGACCTGGCCGCCCTCGTGGAACGCGTGCACGCGCAGCCGGCCCTGCGCCGGCTTGCCGGCCGCGAGCCGCACTTCGGGGCGCTCGATGCCGTGGTCGACCGAGTTGCGCACGATGTGCGTCAGCGGGTCCTTGATCGCGTCGATGATCGTGCGGTCGAGCTCGGTCTCTTCGCCGGTCATCTCGAACGCGACCTGCTTGCCGAGCTGGCCGGCCAGGTCGCGCACGACGCGCGGCAGCTTGCCGAACACGCTGCCGATCTGCTGCATGCGCGTCTTCATGACGCCCTCCTGCAGTTCGGTCGTGATCAGGTTGAGCCGCTGCGTGGTCGCGACCAGCGTCGGGTCGTGGTGCTGGGCCGAGTACTGCAGGATCTGGTTGCGCGCGAGCACCAGTTCGCCGACCTGGTTCATCAGCGCGTCGAGCAGCGCGACGTCGACGCGCACGCTGGCGTCGACGACGGCCGAACGCGCATCGACGTCGGCGGCCGCTGGCTTGGCCGCGGCAGCAGGTTCGGCGGGCGCCGCGGCCGCGGCGGCCACCGGGGCTGCCGCCGGTGCCGGGGCCGGCGCGGGGGAGGGAACGGCCACCGGCGTCGGCTTCGGTGCCGCGGCCGGCGCCGGCGTGCCGTCGCGCTGCAGGCGGTCGAGCCGTTCGATCAGGTCCGCGCAGTCGGTGTCGCCTTCGTCGCCGGCGGCCTCGATCGCGGCCAGGATCTGGCGCACCGCGTCGCCGAGCGCGAGCAGCGCGCTGGTGCGTTCGGCGTCGAGCGTCAGTTCGCCGTCGCGCAACCGGCCGAGCAGCGTCTCGCCGGTGTGCGTCAGCTGCTCGAGCTTGGCGAAGCCGAAGAAGCCGCACGTGCCCTTGATGGTGTGCACGGTGCGGAACACGCTGGCCAGCGTGTCGCGCTGCGCCGGATCCTGCTCCAGCGCCAGCAGATCGTGTTCGAGCCGGTCGAGGTTCTCGCGGCTCTCGACCAGGAACTCCTTGACGACGTCGTCCATGTCTCGCGTGGGTCGGCGGCGCACAAGGCGCCTTCGACCGCCCGCGTATCGAGCGGGACGCGGCCGCGATCGAGGGAGCTTTCCCCTACGGTCGTCGCACTCCGGCGCGCACCGGAGGGGTGCTTCCCCTACCGCGTGGCGGCAGCAGCCGCGTGCTCGCGCAGCAGCAGCACCAGCGCCGGCGCGACCTCGTCGAGCGGCAGCACCGTGCACGGCACGCCTGCCGCGAGCACGCTGCGCGGCATCGGCGGCGCGACGCAGTGCGCCGGATCCTGCACCAGCACGCGGCCGCCCGCGGCGAAGACGAGGCTCGCGCCGATCGTGCCGTCCTGACCGAGCCCGGTCAGCACGACCGCGATACTGCGGCGGCCGAACAGCGCGGCCACCGACTGGAACAGCGGATCGGCGGCGGGCCGCACGTGGTGGATCGGCGCGTCGTCGAGCAACTGCAGCCGGCGCGCGGCGTCGACGATCGTGTGCCGATCGCCCGGCGCCAGGTAGATGTGGCCCGGTTCGACCGGCAGGTCCGGTGCCGCGAGCCGGACCGGCATCGCCGCCACCCTGGCGAGCGCCGCCGCGAACGACACCTGCATCCAGGCCGGTCCGTGCACGACCACGACGAACGCGGCCGCTGCCGTCGCCGGCAGTGCGCGCAGCAGCGTGCGCACGGCGTCCGGCCCGCCGGTGCTGGCGGCGATGCAGACGCAGTGGAACGGTGCCAGCGCCGGCAGCGCGAGCGGCGGCAGCGGTTCGTCGACCGGTTCGCGCGCGCGTTCGAGGCAGTCGTGCACCGCGGCCAGCAGGTCGGCGGCCTGCCACGGCCGCGGCACGAACGCCGTCGCGCCGGCGTCGAACAGCAGTTCGCGCGCCGCCGGGTCGTCGATCGCGGTCAGGATCACGGCCGGTGGCGGCGCCGGCTGGTCCTGCATGCGGCGCACCAGTTCGAGTGCGTCGGCTTCGGGGCGGGTCCACTCGGCCAGCACGAGGTCGAACGGTTCGGCGGCGAGCCGCTGCAGTGCCATGGCGCCGTTCGGCACGTGGCGCACCGAGTGGCCGGCGCCGCGCAGCGTGCGCAGGATCGGCAGTGCGGCCGTGCTGGTGCTCTCGACGACCAGGATGCGGGCAGGTTGCGGGCGGCGGGTCGGCATGGCCTGGCGCCGGCGGGCCGGCCTCCGATTGTCGTCGGTGGCGCGGCATCGCTTGAGGCGCAGAGCAGATGGGGGACCCGCATGCCGCTGTGCGTAGGGGAAGATCGGGATGTGCGATGCGCTGTTGCGCGGTTGCAGCAGCGCGCCGCGCGCCTAGCATCTGCGCCGCCAGCACACGGGAGTGCATCCGAGCTGGTGTTCGGCCTGGTCTTCAAAACCGAGAACAACGCCATGGAGCAACGGTGCCAGGTCGGCGGAAACCGATCGTCGATTTACCTGAGTTTGCACCTGGGATGCCCCTGAGGGGCAACGTCGCTCGCTGGTGCAAAGCTGACGGCCCGTTGGTCTCCGTCCTGGTGTTCGAGCGGGTGTTCGTGCTGGTGTCGCGCTCCAGCGATGCTCCGCGGTGTGCATGTGCTCACGACCTTGAATGCCACAAGGCAGCAGGCAGGGCCACCGCATGGCTCCAGAGCGACTGTTTAGGCCCACCACGGCACCGCATGCATGGTGTGTGCCTCCCACTTCGGCATCGCCTACGGCGAGCTCGGCGAGGGCTACACCGAGGCACGCCACTTGGCCCATTGTCCGAACGCGATCCGTCCGAGTGGACAGGCGAAATGACGACAAGCGTGGCGCAGGTCGCGGTGGTCTGCGCGAACTGCCATCGCATGATCCACCGAAGGCGGCCCGCGCTGCCCATTGCCCAGGTCAGGGCATCTCTGACTCAGGCCGTCACCAGGCGGGCGCCGACATAGTCAGAGCTGGCTCTGCAGAGTGGCCGTCGCGCACGAGCCTGAGCGCAATCATAGCCGTCCTTCTCTGTCGCTAGTCCTTGAGCTTATCAAGCTCTTCAGCTGCCTGCGAGCTTCCATTGGCCGCAGCTTTCGCATACCAGGACTTTGCCTCGGCGAGGTCGACCGCAACCCCCTCGCCCGTTCGGTACATATCGGCAACGATACAGTATACGTCGCCGTCACCTGCGTTGGCCGCCTTCAAGAGCCAATGAAAGGCAATTTTCGGATCGGCGGGCACGCCGCGTCCCAACTTGTAGAATGCACCGACGCGAGACAGCGCCTTGACTTCACCCAAATCCGCGGCCTTGCGGAGCCACTCTAGGGCTCTTGCATCATCACGCAGTCCATCTGGGGCGGAAGCATAGATCAGCCCGACAAGCATCATGGCGAACGCGTCGCCCAGCCTAGCAGCGCCTTCTCCTAGCTGGAGCGCCTCCGCCGCACCCAGGTCCAGAGCAAGACCGCTGCGATACATCACGAGAACATTGGTCATGGCTCGCGGATACCCGCACTGTGCCGCGGTCTTGAAGAGCTTCAGAGCCCGAGCATGGTCTTGAGCAACATTCTTGCCATGGAGATACATTACACCCAACTCGTTCATTGAGATCGGGGAGCCGTGCTCGGCAGCCCTCTCGTACCACTTGACGGCCAGATCAAGGTTCTTCTCTATATGCTCGTTCCCTAGCTCGTGTGATATTGCTGACCACTCCAGGGCTTCCAAATCACCATCGAGAGCTTGTTTATGGATATCGTCTAATGATGTCGCGCTGAAGTCGCGGGTCCCCATCTCTTCGATCCACCCCCTCCGCTCAAGGTGCGCGAAGACTCTCCGCACTTTGGGATCTTCGCTCCTGTGCGCGCCGCTCAATACAAGTTGTTGAGCTATGCACCATGCCAGTTTCGGGTAATCGAGCTCAATCGCAACGGCGGCGCGTGTGATTAGAATGTCTGCGTCCGTGAACCCGGTGCTCTTGGTGATGAACTCGCGCAAGAGTTGTATGCGCGATTCAGGAGATTTCGCGTTATCAGCCTCGTCAACAATGATTGTCAGTGCGTCCCGCTTGCGCCGAGCATCGCTATCGGCTTGCTGTGAGCGCACGCTCTCCGGGGATGCCAGCTTCGCACGCACTTCCCGCAATGTTGCCGCCTTGTCCTTGGGGGCGCGTTCTAAGGCCTTGTCCACGTACGCAATTGCGTCTGCCTTCTCGCCTCGTGCCGCGAGCGCCAGGCTCGCCAGCGCGTAGCCTTCCCAACGCTCATTGTCCATTGATATTGCGGCTGAGGCGACGAGAAATGCCTCGTGCAGCATTTCGCGCGCCAGCAGTGCTTGCCCTTGCTTGATGGTTGCGTCGTATGACTGTGCGCGCAGTGAGACAGGCGACACGGCACACAAGGCCGTGATTGTGATCACAGCAGATCGCAGACCTGCGGAGGCGATCCGCGCTTTGCTGAGAGAAGGGGCTGATAGGTGGAGTCTCGGCATCTGTGCTCCTGGTGCTATCGACGGCCCGCCTTGAAATCAGGGCTACCTGTGCGGGCGTCCAGTTGCAGGGAGTTTATGGGGTGAAGAAGCCGCTGAGCGGGCGGCCAATCAATGCATCAAAATAGGCGGAGATATTCTTGTAAGCGGTCCACGGGGTGCTGACCCTCGTCGTCGGGCTGAGGAAGGTTGAGTAGTAGACGTTGACGTCAAAGCTCGGATCGTCAGGCAGGGTTGCAATTAGAGTCCGTGTAAAGACATCGACGGCCTCGTTCCCCATGGATTTGATAGTATTAGCGATGCCGTTCTTGGCCGCCTGCCGGAGGTTAGTATCGTGTTTTCGGATCGCTTGACCAAGAAGTTCATTTCCCAGCACCTCCAACGTCTTATCGGCAACGTCACGGGCTTCCTTGCTGGTTGTGGGGTCGCGAGACTCAAGCAGGCTGCTTAGTGAATCGACGGGGCGAACGGGCTCGCGCCGGGGTTGCGATTTGACAGCAGGAGCATGGCCAGGGGCGCGACCTTCGGCGGGTGGTGGCGTCGAAGGTGGCTCGCCAGTGCCGTTTGGCTGACCCGCTGGGAACACTATGGTGTCAGGCCCAGCTTTGATACGGGGGGAGTTGGGGCGAGTCATCACAAGGACGCGAATGTCGCTCAATGCGGCGGCGTCGGCGGGATCGAGTTTGGTTGCGTCCAGGTCCTTATGTTCTTCCAGGAACTCTCGGTAGCTTCTTTGCAGAGCATCGAAGTCGTGCAAGCTCGTAGGAGCCTGTGCCCAGCGCTGAAGTTCCTTTCCCAGTGCGATGCGTACTAAGTCGTTCGTGGCGGATGAGTTGCGCCTCTGATGTCGGAATCCCGCAAAGATGTCGGAAATCACACGCTTATAGTCATGCTGATTGGGGGCGTCGGAGTTGATGCGGAGTATGCGTATCGGCGGAATCTGACCGCGACCACCTTGTATGCACGTGGTGATGGTCGCAGATGGTGGTACGAGGCCGAGGAAGTGCTTTGCGACTCCTTCCTCGGGGGAGAGGCGATCTTCCACCTCAATTGTGATTGCCACTGCCTCGGGAGAGCGGTTTGAAATCTCTGCTACAAATCCGCTACTGGGTGGGGTCACAAGCCCATCGGGATACGCCGCACACCTGACAGTGAGTTTTCCGTCGGTGCTGCTGAGTGCGGTCCATGGACCGAGGTCTTGAGCGACGAGCGCGGTGAGCATTGCTAGGCAGATCAAGCATCGATGAGCGATTGGTCCGCACAATTCATAGAGCACGCAATTCCGGAGAACGCGGAGGCAGGCGCGCGCCGCGGGGCGCATTGGGGATAGTTGAAGAGGGCTCACGACGAGTGGATCCTGCGTCAGGGGAATGAAGTCACCCAGGGCCTTTGGCGGACATTACGCAGGGCTACCGACATGTGCAACCCATTCGTTGCTGGTGCCCCCCCTCGGTGTCTTTTCATGCGGTTGCACTCGCGGGGCGTACTCCGCCGTGCGGAAGTCCGACCAGACGTCTTCCATCCCCGCCCGCAGAGCCTTCTGGTCAGAGTGCACAGAGAGCCCGGTGACGCCCCGCAGCGCATGCGCGAGCAGGGCGGACAGGACCGGCACAGGGAACCTCTCGGCGGCCCGGCTGGCGAACGGACGCCGCGGCTCGTGGAGCTGGAGCTTGGTCTGCCCGGTCTGCGCTCGCGCGCGGTCGACGACCTGCCGGAGCCACTCGACGCGCTGCCTCTCGTCGTCGCCAGGGATCAGGAGTACCTCGCCCTTCCTTCGTTCGTTCAGCCCGAGCAGCAGCTCGACGCACTGCCACGCGTTCGATGTCTCGCCGGCACCGCGAGCCAGCGGCAGCTCGCGCGGTTCCGTCTTGCCGATCGGGCTGATGATGCGTTCGCCGAGGAGGTCGTCTCCGTCTTCTTAATCCGCGCGAACTCGGCGCGTCGCACGCCGGTGCCGGCCATGAATCCCAGGACCGCCAGCTCGGCCTTCAAGCCGAGTTCTTGCAGCTTGTGCAACACCGCCATCACCTCCGCCCACGACATGCGCAGCGCGAGGTCGCGCTTCTTCACCTTCGGCCGGATCAGCTTGGCGGACCTCGCAGGGTTCTCGGGACGCCCGCGAGCGGCATCGCCCGCGTCAGCGCCGTCAGGTTGTGCTTGATCGCGAGCCCGCCGACTTTGCCCTCGCCGAAGTGCTTGATCCACGCGCCGAGGTGGGAGCGGTATGAGTCGCCCGTCGCGTCTCGTCGCTCGCGCCGCTCGCGGTCACGCAGGATCGCGTCGAGGGATTCGGCCAACGTCATCGCAGCGGAGGGGGCGGTGCGCCCTTGAGCCGGTCGAGGATCGCAACCGCTTCGCCGTGGGCGTGCTGCGGCGTTTCGCGCACCGTTCCCTTGATCCGCTTCGCACCATCGCGGACGCTGGCCCGCCAACGGCCGGGCGTTTCCTCAACGAACGGCTTCCTCGCTTTCCTAGGCAGGTTCCTGCTCGCACCTAGATCGACAGCTCGGGACTCGTGGGGCCACCGTGGGTCTACGAGGTGTAGGTGCAAGTTGAACACCGCCGCGTCTTGCTGACGATGGGTCCCACGAAACACCGTTCTCGTGGGGCAAGAAACCAAGGACGATCGACAGAAGTAGCTGTTTCCAATACACCTGGGAGTGCATCCGAGCTGGTGTTCGGCCTGGTCTTCAAAACCTGTGGGGTTCCGCCTCGAGCGGGTCCCGGTGGGTTCGATTCCCATGCACTCCCGCCATTCCACCACGCCGCCGGCGCAGCTCAGGCGCGGCGGCAACGCAGCCAGTGGTAGGCGACCGGCACCAGGACGAGCGTGAACGCGCTCGACACCACGAGGCCGAAGATCAGCGCCCACGCGAGCCCGCTGAAGATCGGATCCAGCGTGATCGGGATCGACGCCAGGATCGCGGCGCCGGCGGTCAGCACGATCGGCCGCAGCCGCACCGCACCGCTCTGCAGGATCGCGTCTTCGAGCGCCGCGCCGCGCCGTTCGGCACCCTGCACGAAGTCGACCAGGATGATCGAGTTGCGCACCGCGATGCCGGCCAGCGCGATCATGCCGATCATGCCGGTGGCGGTGAAGAACACCGGATTGCCGACGCCGGCCACCGGCGTGTCGAGCAGCAGGTTCAGCAGCCAGAAGCCCGGCAGGATGCCGAGGATCGTGAACGGGATCGACAGCATCAGCACGACCGGCAGCAGGTAGCTCCTGGTCTCGTGCACCAGCAGCACGTAGATGCCCAGGCACGCCGCGGCGAACGCGAGGCCGAGGTCGCGGAACGCGTCGAGCGTGATCTTCCACTCGCCTTCACCGCGCCAGTCGACCGCGAAGCCCGCCGGCAGCGCCCACGGATCGCCGCCGCCGTTGGTCAGCATCGTGCGGCCGGCGAGCGGCCGCGGCGCCGCTGCGGGCAGCGGCGCCGCCGCGTCGAGGCGGTCGGCGTCGACGTCGAGCACGATCTCGGCCGGCGGCCGGCCGGCGGCTTCGGCGGTCACGTAGGCGACGCGCTCGAGGTCCTTCCGGTGGATCGTGCCCTGGCGCGTCGTCGGCACGATGCGCCCCAGTTCGGCCAGTGCGACCAGCGTGCCGTCGCGGCCCGGCACGCGCAGTGCGCCGAGCGAGTGTGGGTCGGCGCGCATCCACGCCGGCAGCCGTACGTCGATCGGCGGTGCCTGCAGTTCGCGCGGTTCGTGCAGGAACGCGGCGGTCGTGCCGCCGACCGCGGTCTGCAGCACCTGCGCGGTGGTTGCCGCGTCGATGCCGTGCAGCGCCGCCTTCTGGTGGTCGAGCACGAAGTGCAGTTCGGTCGGTGTCGCTTCGGCGCTGGTGTCGACGTCGACGACGCCGGGCTCGCGCGCCAGCCGCGCCGCGAGGGTTCGGGCGGCCTGGTCGAGTTCCGCCGGCGCCGCATCGACGGGGCCGCGCACTTCGGCGACCAGCGTCGCCAGCACCGGCGGCCCGGGCGGCAGTTCGGCCACCGCGAGCGTCGCGCCGGCCGCGGCCGCCACCGGCTGCAGCAGCGCGCGCACGCGCAGCGCGATCTCGTGGCTCTGGTGCCGGCGCGCGTGTTTGGGCAACAGCCCGAGGCGCAGTTCGCCGAGCTCCGGCGCGCGGCGCAGGTAGTACTTGCGCACCATGCCGTTGAAGTCGATCGGCGAGGCGGCGCCGGCGTACGACGTGACCTCGGTGACCTCCGGCAGGCCGCGCACGCGTTCGGCGAGGTCCTGCACGACCGCGGCAGTGCGCTCGAGGCTGGTGCCCTCGTCGAGGTCGACCAGCACCTGCAGTTCGGTCTTGTTGTCGAACGGCAGCATCTTCAGCGGCACCGCGCGCGAGGCGCCGAGCCACAGCGCGCCGCCGAACAACAGCGCCGTCGCGCCGAACGCGCCGAGCCGGGCGCCGCGGTGGCGCAGCAGCGGACCGACGACCGCCGCGTAGAGGCGCTGCACCAGCGGGTGCGCATCGGGGGGCGGCACTGCGCCGGCGCCGTGGCCGTGCGCCGCGGCGGAGCGCAGCAGCAGGTGCGACAGCCACGGCGTCAGCGTGAACGCGACCACCATGCTCATCAGCATCGCGATCGGCACGTTCAGCGCCATCGGCCGCATGTACGGGCCCATCATGCCGGTGATGAAGAACAGCGGCACGAAGCTCAGGATCACCGCCAGCGTCGCGGTGATGACCGGCGGCCGCACCTCGTCGACCGCGTCGAGCACGGCCTGCAGCGGCGGGCGGTCGCGGCGCTGCAGGTGGCGGTGGATGTTCTCGACGTCGACGATCGGGTCGTCGACGACGAGGCCCAGCGACAGGATCAGCGCGAACAGCGTGACGCGGTTGATGCTGTAGCCGAACAGGTGGTTCAGCAGCAGCGTCAGGCCGAACGTGATCGGCACCGCCAGCGCGACGACCACGGCTTCGCGCCAGCCGAGCATCATCGTGATCAGCACGACGACGATCGCGATCGCGACCCAGAGTCCTTCGAGCAGTTCGTCGACCTTGCTGTCGGCGGTCGCGCCGGAGTCGCGCGCGATCGTCACGTCGACGTCGGCGGGCAGCATCTCGGCGCGCAGCTCGGCGAGCCGTTCGCGCAGCCGCTCGGTCACCGCGACCGCGTTGCTGCCGCGCCGTTTGGCGACGCCGATCGCGACCGCGGCCGCCGGCGCGCGGTCCTGCGCCTGCCGTGCCGCGCCGCCGTGCAGCAGCACGTACGCGGCCGGTTCTTCGGGCCCGTCGTGCACCTCGGCGACCTCGGCGAGCCGCACCGGCTGGCCGGCGAACGTGCCGACGACCAGTTCGCCGAGCGCGTGCGCGTCCGGCGCGATCGCGGTCGCCTCGACCGTCACCGTGCGGTCGCCGGCGAGGCCGGTGCCGGCCGTGGCCGCTGTGGTCGCCGCGGCCAGCGCCCGTTCGACCGCGCCGAGCGACAGCTCGCGGCCGGCCAGCGCCGCCGGGTCGACGCGGACCGCGAGCTGCCGCGCGCGGCCGCCGTGGAGCGTCGCCGGGCCGGCGTCCTCGACCTGTTGCAGCCGCGCCAGCAGTTCTTCGGCGAGCCGCCGCAGCGCGTGGTCGTCGAGCGTGCGGCTGTGCAGCACCGCGGCCAGCACCGGCACGTCGTCGATCGACACCTCGTCGACGCGCCAGGCGCGCACCTGCGGCGGCAGCCGGCCCGCGTGCTGCTGCAGCGTCGTGTGCAGCTTCACGAGGCTGTCCTCGCGGTCCTCGCCGACGAAGAAGCGCACCGTCACGACCGCCTGGCCGCGCCGGCTCATCGAGTAGACGTTCTCGACGCCGCTGATGCCGCGCACGATGCGTTCGATCGGGATCGTGATCTGGCGCTCGACCTCGAGGGCCAGCGCGCCGGGGGCGTCGACGACGACCTCGGCGACCGGCACGACGATCTGCGGATCCTCCTCGCGCGGCGTCACCAGCAGCGCGACCGCGCCGGCGGCCAGCGACAGCAGCAGCAGCAGCGGCGCCAGGTTGCCGGTCAGGAACGTCTCGACGATGCGGTAGATCGCGCCGTGCGGTTTGTGCATCGCATCACCGTGCGGTCGGGAGCAGGACCACTTCGCCGGCCGTCAGCCCGGCGAGCACCTCGACCGCGTCGCCGCGCGGGCGGCCGAGCCGCACGAAGCGCCGTTCGGCGCGGCCGTCGCGCAGCACCTGCACGAAGTCGAGCTGGCCGATCCGCTGCACCGCGCGCACCGGCACCTGCAGTTCGTCGGCGGTGCCGAGCGGCACGTGCAGCCGGCCGAACATGCCGCTGACGACACCCGGGTGGCACGGGCCGGTGACCTTGACCTCGAACGAACGGCTCTGCACGGCCGCCATCGGCACGATCTCGCTGATCGTGCCGGCGCACGATTCGCCGAGCGCGTCGAGCGTCACGTCGACCGGCTGGCCCGGCTGCAGCCGACCGGCGAGTTCTTCGCGCACGACCGCGACCAGCTGCATGCGCGTCGGGTCGTAGAGCTTCGCGATCGGCTGGCCCGGCTGCACGACGTCGCCGGTCTGCACCAGCTTGTCGACGACGATGCCGCTGAGCGGTGCGCGCAGCGACGCGAAACCGAGCGCGGTGTCGGCGGCCGCGACCGCCTGGCGGGCGCGTTCGACTTCGGCCTCGGCGGCCTGCAGCGCGGCGCGGTCGGTGTCGAGGCGGTCCGGCGCGGCGACGCCCTGCTGCACCAGTTCGGTGCTGCGGTCGAAGTCGACCTTGGCCTTGTCGCGGCGGGTTTCCGCGACGCGCTGCTGGGCGCGGGCCTGCTCGGCGGCGGCGCGCAGGTCGTCCGCGTCGAGTTCGGCCAGCAGTTCGCCCTGTTGCACCGGCTGGCCGGCGCGTGTGATCGCCAGCGAGCGGATGCGGCCGAGGATCCGCGACGCGACCACGGTCTCGGCCACCGCGCGCACGGTGCCGACCGCGGTCTCGGTGCGCGGCACCGCGACGGTGCGCACGGTGAACGGTTCGCCGGTGGGGGCGGCGGCGGGCCGGGTCGGTGCGCCGGGCGGCACGCGGTGGTGGAACGCGCCCATCAGCCAGGCGAGCAGCAGGCCCATGACCAGGATGCCGGCGCCGATCGCGAGCGGTCGGCGCAGGCGCGCGACGGGGAAGCGCGGCATGGCGGCGAGTTTCGGCCGGCGACGCTCCGAGCGCACTACTCCCTTGTCCGCATCACGGAGCGGTCAGTCGCACGGTCGCCGCCAGCGGCAGGTGGTCGCTGCCGAACGGCGCGCCGACCTCGCAGGCCACCAGCTGCAGGCCGCCGCCGAGCAGCACGTGGTCGATCGGCACGCGCAGCGGCCACGGCAGCTGCGCCGGCCAGGTCGGGCGGAACGCGCGTGCGCTGGCCGCGTCGAGCCGCGCCGCGCGCAGCATCGCGCCGAACGCGTGGTTCCACGGTGTCGCATTGCAGTCGCCGACGACGAGGCGGCGTTCGGGCAGGCCGGCGAGCGCGCCGGCGATCGCCGCCAGCGCGCGGTCGCGGTTGCGGCAGCGTTCGGCGCCGCCGGGCCGCGGCGTGTGCACGCCGAGCAGGCCGATGTCGCCGGCCGCGGTGGTGACGACCGCGCGCACCGCCGGTGCCCAGTCGACGCCGAGCGGCACGTTCGCGGCCTGGCGCAGCGGCAGGCGCGCGAACAGGCCGGTGCCGTAGTAGCCCGGGTCGGCGACTGTGTGGCGGTGCGGGTAGTCCACGAGGGCCGGCGCCAGCGCGGCGAGCCACGCCGGCGTCAGCTCCGAGCAGAACAGCACGTCGGGGTCGTGCGCGCGCACGGCGGCCACCGCGGCTGGGCCGTTCGCCTCGGCGCCGCGCAGCAGGTTCAGGCTCAGCACGCGGACCGTCGCGCCCGGCGCGGCGGCGGTCACGGTCGGGCCGGCGCACCAGTCCGGCACCACCGCGGCTGCGGCCAGCAACGCGCCGCCGCCGAACGCGAGCGCGACCCGGAACCGGCGCGCCGCCGCCAGCAGCACCGCCGCCAGCGCCAGCGCGCCCATCGCCTGCACCGGGAAGTTGGCCAGCAGGTCGAGGCTCCAGTGCCAGCCGGCCACGAACGGTGCCAGCGCCGGCGCGAACGCCGGCAGCGTCGCCAGCACCAGCACGTTGGTCAGGCGCCAGCGCCGGCCGGTCGGCGGCGGGGCGGCGGGGGGTGGCTCGGCCATGCGGGTGGGTGCGCACGATGCCGTCGTGCCGGCCGCCGTGCGAGCGAAAGCCGCCGCCTGCCGGCTTTCTGCACCGCGCGGCGGTCGCGGCGTTGGCCTGCCGCCGGTCGTTGGGCATGATGCCGGGCCGCCCAGCGCCCCGCATGCCCGCCGATCCCGCGCAGAACGACCCGGCGATCCTCGCCGAGATCCGCACCTTCGTCGCGACCTGGTTCCGCGACGGGCGCGAGGACGGGCTCGGCATCGACACGCCGCTGGTCACTTCCGGCATCGTCGACTCGGCCGGCGTCGTCGAGGTCGTCGAGTTCCTCGAACGGCGGTTCGGCGTGCGCCTCGACGACGCGGACGTCTCGCTGCGAAATTGCAACACGCTGCGGGGCTTGTGCGAGTTGGTCCAGCGGCGCCGTGCGTCGTAGCGGGCCCGGCGGCGAAAACATCGGCCGCGCTCGCAATCGCGGAGCCAATCGCTAGTGTCTTTCGACCCCTCTTTTCGGTCGGTTCGGTGACGGTCCTCGTTCCCATCGTCGTGTTCTCGGTGCCGGTCCTGGCGGTCGTGCTGCTCGCACTCGCCGGTCGTCGGCTCGCGGGTTCGTGCGGTGGAATGAACCCCGACGGCTCCTGCTCGCGCTGCGGCAAGCCGGCCGGGGACCCGGGCGCCGACGCACCGGGCGGATGCGGCACCTGAGCCGTTCCGCCGCGAGGTTCTCCCGCAGCAGGTCTTCGATCGGATGACGACCCACACGATCAGCAAGGGCTTCGACCTCCGGCTCGCCGGCAGGCCCGAGGCGAAGTTGCAGGCGGCGCCCGAACCCGCCACGGTTGCGCTCGAAACGGCCGAGTTCCCCGGCATCAAGCCGAAGGCCCTGGTCAAGGAAGGCGACGCGGTCGTGACCGGCCAGCCGCTGTTCCTCGACAAGGTCGACCGCGACGTCGTGTGGTGCTCGCCGGCGACCGGCAAGGTCGCGAAGCTCGAGTTCGGCGAGCGCCGCTTCCTCTTGCGCGCGGTGATCGACAACGCGGCGGCCAAGGGCGGCAAGGAGTCGTTCGCCGACCTGCCGAAGCCGAGCGGCGACCGCACCGCCGTGGTCAAGGCGATCAAGCAGGCGGGCCTGTGGCCGCTGCTGCGCCAGCGCCCGACCGGCAAGCTGGTGCGCGGCGACCGCGAGCCGGTGGCGATCTTCGTCAACGGCATGGACAGCGCGCCGCTGGCGGCGGATCCGGCATTCGCGGTGCAGGGGCGCAAGGCCGACGTGCAGGCCGGCATCGAGGTGCTGCAGAAGCTGACCGGCGGCAAGGTCTACCTGTCGCTGCGCGCGGCGGGCGACCACCAGAGCGACCTGCGCGACCTGCGCGGCGTCGAGGTGCACGACTTCAAGGGGCCGCATCCGGCGGGTCTGGTCGGCACGCACATCAGCCGCATCCGCCCGCTGAAGCCGGGCGAGATCGCCTACACGCTGCGCCTGCAGGACGTGGCGCGGCTCGGCGAATGGGCCCGCACCGGGCGCTACCCGGCGCAGACCGTCGTCGCGCTCGGCGGCAGCGATGCGCCGGCGCGCGGCCACTTCCGGCTGCGCCAGGGCGCCGAGGTCGCGGCGCTGAACGGCGGCAAGGCGATCGGCGGCGACGTCCGCATCATCGACGGCAACGTGCTGCACGGCCGCGCGATCGCCGCCGACGGCCACACGGGCTACTTCGCGGCCGCCGTCAGCGTGATCCCCGAGGGCACCGGCAAGCGGGACCTGTTCGGTTGGGCGCTGCCGCAGTTCGGCAAGCTGAGCTTCTCGCGCAGCGTGATGAGCTGGCTGCTGCCGAAGAAGGAGTACGTCGTCGACGCGCGCCTGAACGGCGGCCACCGGCCGATCGTCAACATCGGTGCCTGGGAACGCGTGCTGCCGCTCGACATCCATCCGAGCTACCTGGTGCGCGCGATCCAGGCGAACGACATCGACGAGGCCGTCAAGCTCGGTCTGCTCGAGGTCACCGAGGAAGACGTCGCGCTGTGCACGTTCGTCGACCCGTGCAAGATCGACGTCGGCAAGATCGTGCGCCAGGGCCTCGACCTGTGGGAGAAGGAGGGCTGATCCGTGCAGTTCCTACGCAACCTCGTCGAGAAGCAGAAGAAGCTCTACCACGCGCCCGACAGCAAGCTGCACAAGGTGTGGCCGCTGTTCGACGCGCTGGAGACGTTCCTGTTCGCTCCCGACCACCGCGCCGCCCGCACCGGCACGCACGTCCGCGACTACGTCGACCTCAAGCGGGTCATGAACACGGTCATCGTCGCGATGCTGCCGTGCCTCTTGTGGGCGATCTGGAACGCCGGCGCCCAGCACTTCCACGCGATCCACGCGCTGATCGCCGCGGGCAAGACGACGGCCGACGCGTACGTGACCGGCTGGCTGCAGGCGATCGTGCCGCCGAACGTCACGGAGCCCGGCGCGATGGAGAACATCGTGTTCGGCCTGCAGCGCATGCTGCCGATCCTGATCGTCAGCTACGGCGTTGGCCTCGGCATCGAGATGCTGTTCTCGGTGGTCCGCAAGGAAGAGGTGTCCGAGGGCTATCTGGTCTCGGGCATGCTGATCGCACTGATCGTGCCGGCGTCGATCCCGCTGTGGCAGCTGGCGATCGGCGTCGCGTTCGCGGTCGTGCTCGGCAAGGAGGTGTTCGGCGGCACCGGCATGAACATCTTCAACCCGGCGATGATGGTGCGCGCGTTCCTGTTCTTCGCGTTCGCCGCGCAGATGTCGGGTGACATGGTCTGGGTGGCCGGCAACCAGTCGCCGATCGGCGTGCCCGGCAGCCTGATCGACGGCTACTCGCAGCCGACCGCGCTGGCGGTCGTCAAGCAGGCGACCGGCAACGCCAGCGAGGCGCTGGCGGCGTTCGGCGGCGGCGCCTACAGCCACAGCAACCTGTTCTTCGGCAACGTGCCCGGCAGCGCCGGCGAGATGAGCAAGCTCTGCGTGCTGCTCGGCGCGTTCTGGCTGGTGTTCACCGGCGTCGGCAGCTGGCGCGTGATGCTGTCGGGCGTGCTGGGCCTGCTCGGCACCGCCTTCCTGATGCACACGCTGAGCGGCGCCACGACCGGCCCGCTGTCGCTGCAGCCGTGGGAGCACCTGCTGTGCGGCGGCTTCCTGTTCGGCATCGTCTTCATGGCGACCGACCCGGTCAGCTCGCCGGAGACCAGCACCGGCAAGTGGATCTACGGGGCGCTGATCGGCGCGGTCACGGTGCTCGTGCGGACGATCAACCCGGCGTACCCGGAGGGCACGATGCTGGCGGTGCTGCTGCTGAACGCGTTCGCGCCGGGCATCGACCACTTCGTCGTCGCTGCGAACATCAAGCGGAGGCTGAAGCGCGCATGAACACCAGCAGCAACGGTTACGTGATGGGCTTCGCAGTCACGGTCTGCGTCGTGATCAGTGCGGCGCTGGCGATGACATCGTCGGCCCTGAAACCGGCCCAGGAAGCGGCCAAGGAACTCGACCGGCAGAAGAACATGCTGATCGCGGCCGGCTTCGTGCAACCCGACGAGGTCAAGGCGCCGGCCGATCTGCGCCGCATGTTCGACGAACGCGTCGAGGAGCTCGTGCTCGACACCGAGACCGGCAAGCTGGTCGAAGGCAAGACCGCGGGCGACATCGCCGCGTTGAACAAGGCCGCGGTCGCCGAGGCGAAAGCCGGCGGCGACAAGGAAGCCGCCAAGCGCGCGCTGACGCGCTACCGCGTGCTGGCGGTCGGCGCCGGCACGGACGGCAAGCCCGAGGCCTACATCCTGCCGGTGTCCGGCAAGGGCCTGTGGAGCACGATCAAGGGCTTCCTCGCGCTCGAGAGCGACCTCGCGCACGTGCGCGGCGTCACGTTCTACGAGCACGGCGAGACGCCGGGCCTCGGCGGCGAGTGCGAGAACCCGGTCTGGTGCGCGACCTGGCGTGGCAAGTCGATCCGCGACGAGCAGGGCCACGTCGTCGGCGTGATCGTCAAGAAGGGCAAGGTCGATCCGACCGTGCCGGCCGACAAGGCCCACAAGGTCGACGGCCTCTCCGGCGCGACGATCACCAGCAACGGCATCACCAAGTTCGTGAAGGCCGACCTCGACGCGTTCGACAAGTACCTGCAGACCCTCCGCGCGAAGTGAGCGCAGCACCCGCAACCCCACGCTGACCCATGACGTCCACTGCTACGTCGCCCGCCACGAAGGCCGGCTTGTTCGGGCCCGACGCGATCAAGGCGCTGAAGGACCCGCTGTGGGACAACAATCCCATCGCGTTCCAGATCCTCGGCATCTGCAGCTCGTTGGCCGTGACCACGCGCCTCGACAAGGCGCTGGTCATGGGCATCGGCGTCACGCTGGTGACGGCGCTGTCGAACGTGATGATCAGCTGCATCCGCAACTTCATCCCGAACAAGATCCGCATCATCGTGCAGCTGGTCGTCGTGTCCGGCGTCGTGATCGTGTTCGACCAGTTCCTGAAGGCCTACCTGTTCGACCTCAGCAAGCAGCTGTCGGTGTTCGTCGGCCTGATCATCACGAACTGCATCGTGATGGGCCGCCTCGAGGCCTACGCGATGGGCAACCCGCCGTGGCGCAGCTTCCTGGACGGCATCGGCAACGGCCTCGGCTACATGTGGATCCTCGCCGTCGTCGGCGTGATCCGTGAGATCTTCGGCTCCGGCAAGTTGCTCGGCATGCAGGTGATCCCGCAGGCCGTCTACGACGCCGGCTATGTCAACAACGGCCTGATGGTGCTCGCGCCGGGCGCGTTCGTGCTGCTCGGCATCATCGTCTGGGTGCAGCGCTCGATCTCGGGCTACTCGGAGAAGTGACCATGACCGCGATGCTCGCCGTGTTCAGTGACGAAGGCCTCGCCAGCGTGCTGCTGCGCTCGATCTTCGTCGAGAACATCCTGCTGTCGTTCTTCCTCGGCATGTGCAGCTACCTCGCGGTCAGCAAGCGCGTCGACTCGGCGATCGGCCTCGGCATCGCCGTCGTGTTCGTGCAGGTGCTGACCGTGCCGATGAACTGGGTGCTGCAGAACTACGTGCTCGGCGAAGGCGCGCTGGCCTGGGCCGGGCTGCCGGACACCGACCTCAGCTACCTGCAGTTCCTGACCTTCATCGCGTCGATCGCCGCCGTCGTGCAGGTGGTCGAGATGGCGGTCGACAAGTTCAGCCCCAAGCTCTACGCGGCGCTCGGCATCTTCCTGCCGCTGATCGCGGTGAACTGCGCGATCCTCGGCGGCTCACTGTTCATGGTCGAGCGC
>JAEUHR010000034.1 GCA_016794425.1 Planctomycetota bacterium | reverse complement strand
GGCGGGACTTTCGGAACGGAGAACTTGCCCTTCGGGGGAACGGACATCGCAGAATCCCTGGTGTGTGCACAGATGTATGCACGGGTTGAACAGGGTCCGCGCTGCCCGAGGGCAGGTTCGCGCGCATCTCGCGCGACGGACAAGGACTTAGAGAGAACAAAAACTGGAGCGGGTGAAGAGATTCGAACTCTCGACCCTCACGTTGGCAACGTGATGCTCTACCACTGAGCTACACCCGCGGGTCGTCGATCGCCGGCCGGCCCGCGCATTTCGCACAGGCGGGTTGACGGCGAACGAGGGCGCGCATTCGTATGGATCGCGGCCGTGGATGTCAAGCGTTCCCATCAGGTTCTCCGCCCCCCTACCGCGCCGGCCCCGGCCCTGCGCGCGGTGCCGACCATGACGCTGCCGCGCACGTTCCCGCAGCTGCTGGCCCAGGCCCGCGGTGAGGGCGAACGGGTGTTCCTGCCGCGCCGGCGGGCCCAGCTCGCCGAGCCGGTGCCGTTCGCGCGGCTGTGCGACGACGTCGATCGGCTGGCGCTGGCGCTGCTCGACCTCGGCGTGCGCCGCGGCGACCGCGTCGGGCTCGTGGCCGAGAACCGCTACGAGTGGCTGCTGGTCGACCTGGCGCTGGCCAGCATCGGCGCGATCGACGTGCCGCGCGGCTGCGACACGACCCCGGCCGAGATCGAGTTCATCCTGCGCCACAGCGGCTGCCGGCTCGCGTTCGCCGACGACGAGCGCACGTTCGCCGAACTGCGCGCGGTGCAGCAGCGGCTGCCGGAGCTCGGGCGGGTCGTCGCGATGCTGGACCGGGCCGACGGCGATTCGCTCGGCGCGCTGCTGCAGCGCGGCAGCGACCTGTTGCCGAACCAGCGCGAACGGCTGGACGCGGCGCGCGCCGCGGTGGCGGCCGACGACCTGCTGACGATCGTCTACACCAGCGGCACGACCGCCGAGCCGAAGGGCGTGATGCTGACGCACGGCAACGTGCTGGCGAACCTGCACACGGTGCGCGACGTGCTGCACGTCACCGCGGCCGATTCGTTCCTCAGCGTGCTGCCGGCCTGGCACATGTACGAGCGCATCATGGACTACCTCGCGCTCGGCACCGGCGCGCAGCTGGTCTACACCGATCGCCGCCGCATCAAGGAAGACTTGGCGACCGTGCGACCGACCGTGTTCGCGGCGGTGCCACGGATCTGGGAGATGCTGCACGACGGGCTGGTCGCCCAGGCGCAGAAGCTGCCGGGCCTGCGCGGCCGGCTGCTGCGCGGCAGCCTCGAGCTCGCGCGCCGCGTCGGCAGCGGCCGCGCACACCTCGGCCACCGCGCGCTGCACGCCGGCGCGTCGGCGCTGGTGCTGCGCAAGGTGCGCGAAGCGTTCGGCGGGCGGCTGCGGCTCTGCGTCAGCGGTGGCGGCTCGCTGCCGCGCCACGTCGACGAGACGCTGCTCGGCGTCGGCCTGCCGCTGCGCAACGGCTACGGCTTGACCGAGACCAGTCCGGTCGCGGCCGTGCGGCTGCCGCACCAGCACGATCCCGGCCACATCGGGCCGCCGCTGCCGGACACCGCGATCGAAGCGCGCCGCGACGACGGTTCGCGCTGTGGCCCCGACGAGGTCGGCGTGCTGTGGATCCGCGGCCCGCAGGTGATGCGCGGCTACTACGACAACCCGCGCAAGACCGCCGAGGTGCTCAGCGCCGACGGCTGGTTCAACAGCGGCGACCTCGGCCGCACGGACGCGCGCGGCAACGTCTGGATCACCGGCCGCGCCAAGGACACGATCGTGCTGGCCGGCGGCGAGAACGTCGAACCGGAGCCGGTCGAGACCGTGATCAAGACCTCGCCGCTGATCGCGCAGGCGGTCTGCACGGGCCAGGACCAGAAGGCGCTCGGCGCGCTGCTGGTGCCGGACTTCGACGCACTCGAACACGTGCTGCCGCGCGACCAGTGGCAGCCGGTCGACGGCGAACTGCGCGGCCGCGCCGTGCACGCGCTGCTGCGCCGCGAGCTGGACCGCCTGCTGGTGCGCGACAACGGCTGCCGGCCGGTCGACCGCGTGGCGACGTTCCGCGTGCTGGCCGAGCCGATGACGCCCGAGAACGGCCTGCTGACGCACACGCTGAAGGTGCGCCGGCACGTGGTCGCCGAACGCTACGCCGCGCTGCTGCGCGCGATGTTCGACGGCCCGGCGTGAACGGCGGCCGTCACGGCCACGGCGGCGGTCCGTCGAGCAGCGGCAACAGGCGCGGCAGCCCCGACGCCGGTGCCGAGCCGAGGCGCGCGAGCAGGCCGTGCAGCCAGTCGCCGGCGCGCCGGCAGGCGGTCTCGAGGTCGAGGCCGTGCGCCAGCAGCGCCGCGATCGCGGTCGCGAGCGCGCAGCCGGTGCCGCGCACCGGCCCGACCGGCAGGCGCGGCCGCGCGAACACCACGTCGGCGGCGCCGCGACGGACCAGCACGTCGGCGCTGGTCGCACCGTTGCCGTGGCCGCCCTTGCGCAGCACGGCGGCACTGGCGGCGACGTCGCCGAGTGCTGGGAGTTCGAGCGTGTTCGGCAGCAGCAGCGTGGCCAGCGGCAGCAGGTGCGAACGGTAGGCCGCCGCGAGTTCGGCCGAGGCGGCCGGACCGGCCGCGGTCGCGACCAGCACCGGATCGACGACGATCGGCACGGTGCCGACGAGCGGCCGCACGGCCGCCGCGACGGCAGCCACGAACGCCGCGTCGCCGAGCAATCCGACCTTGACCGCGTGCACCGGCCCGTCGGCCAGCGCCGCCGCACACGCCGCCGCGAACGTGGCTGCCGGCGGCGCTTCGCGCGCCGTGAACGCATGCCGGTTCTGCACCGTCAGCGCCGTGACGACCGGCAGCGGCTGGCAGCCGTGGCGCGCCGCTGTGACCGCGTCGACGGTCAGGCCGGCGCCGCCCGAAGGGTCGACCCCGGCGAGCAGCAGGAGCCGCGGCGTCACTGCACGAGCACGGTGGCGAGCACGACGCGCCGCCCGTCGAGCAGCACCGACAGGTCCTTGGTGCCGGTGGCCTGATCGGGCTCGACGCGCAGCGTCAGTTCACGCGCGGTCACGCGGCCCGGCGTCAGGGCCCGGCCACCGAGCGTCGCTTCGAGCAGCGTGCCGGCGAACACGCCGCGCAGCGTGAACCACTCGCCCGGGTGCAGCACGGCCGGCACCGCGGCGAGCGCCGGCCGGCCCAGCACGGCGGTGCGCACCAGCGCCACGTCGGCCACGGTGACGAGACCGTCGGCGTCGCAGTCGTAGGCCGGCGCCCCGGTGCCCAGGCGCTGCAGCAGCGCGCGCAGGTCGTGGATCGTCGGCGCGCCGTCGCCGTCGACGTCGCCCGGCATCGCGCCGGCGACCAGCACGGGGCCTTCGGCGCGGCCCGTGCCGAGCACGCGCACGGTCGGACCACCGGCGGCGCCGTCGGCGCGCAGATGCCACGCCGCGCCGTCGACGATCGCGCTGGCCGCTTCGACGGTCGCACCGGCGGCGTCGGCGACCACGTCGCCGTCGACGCGCAGCACCGCCACCGCGGCCGGCGGCAGCACGACCGAGGTCAGCGGCACCAGCACCGTGGTGTCGTCGGCGGCGACGTCGAACGGCCCGGCGACCGGCACCTCGGCACCACCCGCGACCGCGGCGGTGACGCGGAGCTGGCGCACGTGGGCCGCCGCGTCGCCGGCGCCGGCGACCAGCAGCTCGACCGCTTCGACGGTCACCGTGCGGTCGGTCTGGTTGGTCAGTGCCGCCTGCAGCAACTCGTGCCGGCCCGGCGGCACGGTCGTCGGCGCGCCGGGCGGCGGCGCGGCCACCGACACGCCGAGCAGCAGCTGGTTCACCAGGTCGATCGCGACGACGACACCGTCCTGCACGCCGCGGCGCACCGCCTGGTAGCCCGCCGGCGCGATCGGGAAGTCGGCCGAGAACGACCAGCCCGCGACCACCGCGAGGCCGGTCGCGTCGAGCTGCACGGCGGCGAGGAAGTCCTGCGCGACCCCGCCGAGGTAGGTCGAGAAGCCGAGCGTCGCGCCGCCGTTCGTCAGCAGCGTGAACCACCCGTCGAGGCTGCCGGTCGCGAACGTGCCCTGGATCGCGTCGTTCGTGACCGGAAAGCCGCCGGCGGTCTCGCCGACGATCGCGATGCCGACCGCGTCGACGTCGACCGAACGGGCCGCGTCGGCCCCCGGCCCGCCGAGCAGCGTCGAGAACAGCAGGCTCTGGCCGTTGGCGCTCAGGTGGCTCACGAACGCGTCGTACTCGCCCGCATTGGTCGACTGGATCGCGTTCAGCGTGACCGGGAAGTTCGACGACGCCGACCGGCCGACCAGCCACACCGAGCCATCCGCCGCCAGCCGCGCGTCGTGGCCGGCGTCGGCGCTGACGCCGCCGAAATAGGTCGAGTAGACCGCCGCCGAGCCGGAGGCGTTGAGGCGCGTCAGCACCGCATCGGCGTCGCCGCCGCTGGTGGTCCGGTACGCGTTCAGCGTCGTCGGGTAGTTCGGCGAGCCGCTGGTGCCGGCGACCACCACGTCGCCGGTCGCGGCATCGAGGTCGACCGACTGCAGCTGGTCGCTCCAGATGCCGCCGAGGAACGTCGAGAACACCAGCGACTGTGCGTTCGCGGCGACCCGGGTCACGAAGCCGTCGGTGTCGATGCCGGGGATCGACGCGAAGGTCGGTCGGAACGAACCCGGCGTGGTCGGGAAGTCGGCCGACAGCGTCCAGCCGACCACGATCGCGTCGCCGTTGGCCGCTATGGCAACGTCTTCGCCGATGTCGTCGGTGCTGGCGCCGAGGTAGGTCGACGCGAGCAGCGCGCTGCCGTTGGCGGCGAGCCGCACGACGAACGCGTCGCCGACCTGCAGGAACGGACTGCCACCGCTGAACGTCGGCCGCACCGCGCCGGCCGTGACCGGGAAGTCCGTCGAGGCCGTGAAGCCGGTGATCGTGGGCGTGTTGCCGGGACCGAGTGCCAGCGCGCGCGCTTCCTCGCCGCCGCTGCCGCCGACGTAGGTCGCGTAGACCAGCGACTGGCCGTTCGGCGCGAGCTGCGCGACGAAGGCATCGACGCCGCCGACCGTGTCGTAGGCGCCGGTCGTGACCGGGAAGTCCGTCGAACCGGCCCAGCCGGCCACCCAGACGCCGACGCCCGGCCGCCACTCCAGGTCGCTGATGCTGTCGCTGGCGCCACCGCCGAGCCACGTGCCCCAGACGATGCCGGGATCGACGACCGTCGGCAGTGCCGGGTCGAGGTCGGTGCCGACGAAGCCGTAGCGGCGCGTGCCGAGCAGCCGGAAGCCGACCGTGCGCGGCACCCGCCCGTGTTCGGTCACCTGCCAGGCAATCGGCGCCTGCTGCACCAGTTCGGCCGGGCCCGACGGCGTTTCGATCTGCGCACACAACCGGCCGTCGGCGTCGATCGACAGCGCCTCGACGCCCTCGCATTCGGCGACGAAGCGGTCGAGGTCGGCGCCGGGCGCCAGCACCAGGTCGTATTCGAACGCCCCGCGCTGGCCCTCGGGCAGCGGCCGGAACTCGACGTCGATGCCGGGCAACACGCCCACCATGCGCACGTTCGCATGGCTCGGCACGTCGGTGCGCCACTGCGCTGCGTCGCGGCCGAGGCAGAAGTGGTTGCGCACGGCCAGGTCCCGTCCCGGGACGAACGTCGGCACCGCGGCGCCGAGGAAGCGCGTGCGCACGACGTTGCCGGCGTGGGCACGGTGGCCGGCACCGGCGGGTTCGCACCAGCGTTCGAAGCGCAGCGAGAAGCCGTCGTCGTGCAACCAACCGGCGGTGTCACCGAGCGCGGCGAACCGCACCTCGGGGTGCCACTGGCCGTGGTTCGGCACGAACCGCAGCTGCGACAGCGCGGCGGCGACCGGCGGCGGTGTGCCGGCATCTGCGGTCGATGGCAGCGACGCAGCCGACCACCACGCGCCGACGCCGAGCAGGACCAGGAACGACGTGAGGAGCCGGCGCATCGCGGACGGCGGAGCATACGCCAAGGAGGCCGCCCAGGGCGACTGCCCCCGGTGGCAGCCGGGGTTGCCGCGCGGCCGGCGGCGCCGCAGTTCGCTATTCGTCCGCCGCGCCGAGCGCGGCCGGGTTGGTGCCGGCCATGCCCATCGCCTTCAGGATGTTCCGCTCGAGCCGGCGCTCGAGCCGGCGCAGCGTGCGGGCGTCGGCCGTGTCGAGCTGGATCGCGCCGCCGGCCACCGAGCCGTGGCCGCCGCAGCTGCCGGCTTCGCCGTCCATGCTGGCGCGGATCAGGCGCCAGGCGTCGCCGCCGATCTCGGTGCGCACCGACACGTGGTAGTTGGTGCCGACCAGCCCGCCGCAGAACACCGCCTTGGCGCCCTCGTAGCGCAGCAGCAGGTCGGCGACCTCGGCGACCATTTCGGCGCTCGGCGTGCGGCCGAGCGAGCACAACACGAGACCGTCGTAGAGGCGCAGCTTGCTCAGCGCGTCCTTCAGGGTCTGGAAGTAGGCGAGTGGCAGCCGCGGGTTCGTGATCGCGACCAGGCGCTTGCGGTCCAGGAACGGCGCCAGGAACTCCCAGGCGCGCAGGTCCAGTTCACTGACGTTGCGCGACAGGTCGGCCGTGTCCGTCTTGATGCCGTAGGCCAGCGCGGTCGCGACCTCGGCGCTGGGCCGCACGCCGGCTTCGAGCAGGTGGCCGGCCACCAGCGAACTGGTCGCGCCGATGTCCGACCGCACGTCGACGAACGCGACGTCGCGCAGGTTGCCGCTGGCGTCGGGGCAGACGTGGTGGTCCAGCACGATGTCCACCGCGAGGCCGGTCGGCACGTGCGTGTGGCCGAAGCCGGGCTGGGTGTCGACCAATGCGACACAGTCGAAGTCCGACAGCTTCACGTCGGTGACGCGGTCCATCTGGATCGCCAGCTCGCGCACCATCGCCTGGTTCTCGGCGCGCAGGATCTTGCCGGTGATCGCCAGCCGGCTCTCGATGCCGGCCGCCTTGCGCGCGAACTCCTGCAGACCGACCGCGCCGCCGAGCGAGTCGGGGTCCGGATTGTTGTGCGTCAGCACCAGCAGCCGGTGCCGCCCCCGCAGCAGATCGCGCAGGGCTTCCGCCCGCGCCCGGGCACTGCCCGGTGCAGGCTGCTTGGCCAGCGACGATGGTTTCATGATGGGTCGGGGGGCGAGAGGACCGCCGCCAGGGGCGGCGCTGGTGTTGCATCGGCCGACGGTCGCACCGCCCTACAGCCAGAGGCCGTACTTGGCGAGGCAGGACCGGATGCCGGGCAACTCACTTGCAGGGACGGCGGGATCGAGTTCCAGCACCACCGGGGTCGGCGTGCCGGGACGACGTACATAGGAGGCCAGCAGAGCGTAGTCCACCCCGCCCGACCCGGGCGGCTGGTAGAGGCCTTCGCCGGACGAATCACCCAACCCGATGCCCATACAGCGGTTACCGAACGCTTCGAGCCATTCGCCCTGCGCTTCGCCGAGCAGTTCTTGCCGGCGGGCGCATACCGCGGCGTCGTGCCAGTAGCCGAGCGGCAAGCTGCCGAGGTCCTCGAAGATGTCCTGCAGCGTGGCGCGGTCGGCGACCGCCAGCAGGCTGCGGCCGGCACTGAGGCAGAACCGGTGCTCCGGCAGCGCGCGGCTCAGCGCGAACAGGTTGCGGCAGACCCGGTCCAACGCCGCGTTGCGCGCCACCTTGCGCCGCGCCAGCAGCGCCTGCAGGCGCTCGGGCGTCCATCGCACCGACGGATCGCCGAGGTCGTCGTCGCCGACCTCCCCCACGATCGGCACGACGCCAGGCTCGAGCACGATCGTGCGGCAGCCGAGCGCGCGGCCGGTGGCCGCCGCCTGCCGCACCGCGTGCACGGCGACGTCGCGTTCGCCGTCCTTGGCCGCAGCCAGGCCGGCCGTGGCGGAGGTCGCCGACAGGTAGCTGCTCGCACGCACGACCGGAAACCGCAGCGGCAGGTCGTGCGCCGCCTCGGCGAGGGCGGGCCACTGCATCGGCCGTGGGCCGGGCCCGGCGGCGAGGCCACCGAAGCGGGCGTCGAGGAGCCACAGCAGCAGCTGGCGTGGGTCGCCGGGTCCGTGGACGCCGGCCCAGGCAGAAGCGAGGCAGATCTGCGAAGGCATGGTGCGGGAGGGGGAACTCGGGGACGGGCGCGGCGGCTGGCGAAACTCCGGGGTTCCAGGAACCGGATCGCGCGGTAGCCTGCGCGGCCCGCGGCCCTGGCGGCCGCCAACCTACGCGGAGCACCCTCGATGCGCATCCATCTGCTGACGGCAATCCTCGTCGCGTTCCCCTGCTGCCTCGTCAGCTGCCGGTCCCAGGACGACCGCGGCCTGCAGAACTCGGTGCAGCGCGTGGAGCAGCGCCTCGCACGGCTCGACGAGTACCTGAAGTCGCTGCAGGAGGGCCAGCGCAAGCAGCAGGAAGCCCGCGTCGACGCGCTGAGCGGCGCCAAGGAAGAGCTGGTGCGCATGCGCGAGCTGGTGAAGGCGCAGGAAGCCGCGTTCGTGCAGTCGGAAACCGAACGCAAGCGCACCGCCGACCAGCAGGCCGCGCTGCAGAAGGAACTGCAGCAGGCGACCGCGCGCAGCACCGAACTGCGCCAGCAGCTGGAGGCGCAGGAGAAGGCCCTGCGCGATCGCACCGCCGAGCTCGAGCGGCTCGGCCTGTCGCAGCGCGACGCCGCCAAGGCGCAGGAGTCCGCGCGGGCGACGATCGCCGAACTGCGGCAGAAGCTCGAAGCGGCCGAGGCGCAGCGCAAGTCGGCCGAGCAGGCGCGCCAGGAGCAGGCGCGCCGCGGCGAGCAGCAGCTGGCGGAGGTGCGCCAGAAGGAAGAGCAGACCCGCAGCCAGGTGCAGCAGCTGCGCGCCGAGATCGATTCGATGCGCGCGCTGGTGCAGGCCGAACAGAAGGCGAAGCAGGCGTCGCGGGAACAGGACGTCGCGCGCATCGCCGAGGAGCGGCGCCAGATCGCCGCCCTGCGCGAACAGGTGGCCCAGGAGCGCGAGGCCGCCGAGCGGCTCGCCAACGACCAGATCCAACTGGCGCAGACCGCGAAGCGGCAGCACGACGCGGCGGTGGAGGCGCGCATCGACGAACTCGAGCGCGCCAACGCCGAGCTGCAGCGCGCGCTCGAGCAACAGCTCGAACGGCAGGCGGCGGCGACCGCCGCGCCAGCGGTGGCCGCGCCGGCCGCTGCGGCGCCTGCCGCACCGGCGGCACCCGGCAGCATCGTCGTCAACAACGCGGAAGGCGAAGTGCACTTCCACTTCCACGGCCCGGCGCCCGCCGTGGCCGCACCGGCGCCGGCGCCGGCCGAAGCGAAGCGCGCCAAGGCGTCCAACAAGGCCGACAAGCCGGCGGACGGCAAGGCCGACCGCAAGATCAACTGACGCGCCGCGCCGGCCGCGTCAGAACCGCAGCGACTGCACGATCTTCAGCTGCAGTTCCTGGCGCGTCGGCAGCAACGACCCGTCGTCGTCGCGCTGCCAGTTCGCACCGAGCACCGCGAACACGTCGCCGCCCGGCGCGTGGATCCAGCGCAGCCGGCTCTGCCAGCCGAGGCGCCGCGACTCGTTGTCGTAGAGCACGAGGTTCTGCAGGCTCAGCGCCGGCGTCACGAACAGGTCGAGGCTGCCGCTGACGACCTGCGTCGTGAACGAACGCGCGCCGTCGAGGTCGACCAGCGCGCTGCCGTAGCCGACGCCGAGGTGCAGCAACGCCGAGGTGCGCCAGGCGAAGTCGGCGTCGAACTCGTGGCTGGCGCCGTCGAAGAAGTCGCCGGTCGACGCGGTGGCGAACACGTTCCACGGCCGCGCCTCGCTGGTCGCGACGTAGAGACCGGCGCGCGAGGCCCAGTAGTCGCCGGCCGCGATCGCCGTCGTGCCGCGGAACAGGTCGAACGGTTCGTCGACGCGCGTGAACCGCCGGCTCGCGAACAGCGCCACCTCGTCGTCGTTCTGCAGCTCGACGCCGAGCGCGTCGAGTTCGAACGCGAGGTCCTGCGGCGCGCCGTCGGGCGACTCGTTGTGGCGCACCTCGACGTCGCAGAGCCAGCGGCGCACGGCGCTGCCCTCGGCGACGCGCGGCCGCCAGCCGGCTTCGGCGCGCGACTGGCGCGTGCCGCGCCGCGGCACGAAGCCGAGCGCCGGCGCGAAGTCCGCCGCGACCTCGCGCACGCCGAGGCCGAACTCCCATTCGGCGCCCTCGCTGCGCACGTCGACGCCGGCGGCGTGGCCGTCGTCGCCGCCGTTGTCGCCGGTCGATCGCATCGCGTCGAACGTGACCAGCAGGTCGAGGTCGCCGACGAAGTCGCGTTCGCGGTGGTAGCCGTCGACGCCGGCAACCGTGTTGTCGCCGGCGCCGGTCGGATCGCCGTGCGTGGCCAGCACACCGACCGCGGTCTGCTCGTCCAGCGTGTAGCGCACGCGACCGACGGCCAGGTTGGTGCGATCGAGAGCGGCGGTGCGGTCGGTCTGCACGTCGAGCAGCCCGAGCTCGAGCGGCCCCGCCTCGCCGGTCAGCTTGGTGCCCCACTGCAGCGGGATCGGCGAACCGTCCCCCGCGAGGCCGATCCGGCGCGTGAAGAACGGCAGGAAGCGCATGCCGCCGGCCTCGCCGGCGCCGAACGTGAAATAGCCCGCGCCGTCGAGGAAGAAGTCGCGCTTCTCGGGGAAGAACAGCGGGAAGCGGTCGAGGTTGATCTGCCGGTCGTCGTTCTCGGTCTGGCCGAAGTCGGTCGCGACGGTCGCGGCCAGCGTGATCGACGGCGTCAGGCGGTAGTAGGCCTCGCCGCCCGCGTCGGGATCCCCGCGCCAGTCGGGGTCGCTGTCGCGGCGGTCGCGCGTGGTCGCCAGCGACACGTACGGCACCACTTCGAGCCCGATGCCGCCGTCGACCGCGCCGAAGCCCTCGATCGTGCCGCACTCGCTGGCGCGGTAGAACGAGACCGCCTGGCGCGGGTTGGCCCACTGGTACTCCTCGTTCGCGGTGCGCACGTAGCGGCGCAGGTTGAACCCCCACCGATCGGCGCCGTCGCGCCGCGGCAGGCTGCGGAACGGGATCGCGAGTTCGGCGAACCAGCCGTCGGCGGTCACGGTCGACGCCCCGGACCACACCGCGTCCCACGGCTTGTCGAACCGGCCGCCGTTCTGCGAGATCAGGATGTCGCCGATCGAGCCGCCGGCGCCGATCTGCACGAAGTAGACCGTGCGCCGGTTCTCGAACGGGTCGAGCAGGATCTCGACGCGGTCGTCGGGGTCCAGCCGCGCGTCGCGCGCGCGCTGCGTGGCCCTGATCGCGGCCGCGTCGCGGTCGAAGCACCACAGCGCGATGTAGAGCGCGTGCCGGTCGTGCAGCAGGCGGACCTCGGTGCGCTGGGTCGGCACGCGGCCCTCCCACGGCTCGACCATCGTCAGGTCGCCGAGCGCCGGCGCGTCGCGCCAGCACGCTTCGTCGAGCCGGCCGTCGATCTGCGGCGCCAGCTCCTCGGCGATCCGGCCGACGCGAGCGGTCGGCCGGCCGTCGTGTTGCGCCGGCGCAGCCGCGGCGACGGCGGCCGCGACCACCAACCGCAGCGCGCGGATCAGCGGCCGAACTCCGCCAGCAGTTCCTGCAGGCGCTGCAGCGCCCGCATGTGCAGCGAGCGCACCGTCACTTCCTTCGTGTAGCCGAGCAGCGGCATGATCTCGGCGAAGCTCTTGCCCTGGAACAGGCGCAGCTCGATCACGCGCTTGTGCTTGTCGCCGAGTTCGCCGAGCGCGCGCTGCAGCGAGTCCTGCAGCTCCTGGTAGCGCACCAGCATGCTCTGCCGCGGCACGCGCGGGTCGGCGAAGTGCTCGCGGCCGCCGGTCTCGTCGAAGTCGCCGAGGTGGCGCAGCTTGCCGCCGCCGCGCTTCTTGGCGCGCGCGCGGCGCCAGTAGTCGTTCAGTTTGCGGCTCGCGATCATGCGCACCCAGCCCGAGAACGACGCGCCGGGCTCGACCTTGAACTCGGCGATGTCGCGGAAGATCTGCAGCAGCACCTCCTGCGTCAGGTCGTCGAGGCTCTTGTCGGCCGGCAGGTTCTGGTGGTGCGTGGCTTCGGCGACCCAGCGCACGACCTTGTCGTGCAGGTTGCCCCACGACACGTCGTGGTCGTGCGCCTGCTGCACGTTCTTCACGTGCTGCAGCGTGCTCGACAGCGGATCCGGCGGCGGCTTCGGAGTCTCGTCGGGTGCGGTCATGGCGCCGCTAGCCTACCGGAAGCGCGCCGCCGACTCAGCGGAACGGCCCGCTTCCCGCGGCGCCGCGCGCGGGTAGCCTGCGCGCACATGGTGGACCCAGCACGCGTCGGCATCGTCGACATGGGATCGAACGCGATCCGGTTCCTCGTCGCCGAGGCAACCGGCCCGACGGTCAACGTGCTCGAGAACCACCGCCTGCCGGTGCGCCTCGGCCGCGACGTGTTCCACGCCGGCCAGATTCCCGATGCGACGATGGCCGACGCGGTCGACGCGTTCCGCCGCTTCCGCGCCACGTGCGACCGGCTCGCCGTGCAGCGGATCCGCGCGATCGCGACCTCGGCGATGCGCGACGCACGCAACCGCGACCTGCTGATCGACCGCGTGCGCGAGGCCTGCGGCATCGAGATCGAAGTGATCTCCGGCACGCAGGAGGCCTACCTGCTGAAGCTCGCGGTCGAACGCGTGGTCGACCTGAGGCGCGGCGCGTCGATCCTGGTCGACGTCGGCGGCGGTTCGGTCGAGGTCGTGCTGGTCGAGGACGGCCAGGTCACGAGCGCCGACTCGTACCGGCTCGGCGCGCTGCGCATGCTCGAATCGCTGCGCGACAGCTCGACGCCGAACGAGTCGTTCGTCGAACTGATGCGCAAGCACCTGCGCAGCCTCGAACGCCGCATCGTCGACCGCTTCGAGGGCCGCAGCTTCGTGCGCTACGTCGCGGTCGGCGGCAACATCGAGAGCCTGGTCGATCTGGTGCAGGCGCGCGGCGGCGTGCGGCGCCAGGACGGCATCGAGGCCAGCCAGCTGGCCGACCTGGCCAAGGAGGTCGACGAACTGGCGGCGATGACGATCGAACAGCGCATGGAGCGGCGCGCGCTGCGACCGGATCGCGCCGACACCATCGTGCCGGCCGGCATCGTCTACGTGCGGCTCGGCGAACTGGCGGCGGTGCCGACGGTGCTGGTGCCGCGGGTCGGCATCAAGGACGGCCTGCTGCAGGAGGTGTTCCAGGGCCACTTCGACTCGTTCGCGGCCGAGGACCACGTCGACGTCGTGCTGTCGTCGTGCCGCGCGATGGGCCGCCGCTTCCACTTCGAAGCCGACCACGCCGAAACCGTGCTGGCGCTGGCACGCCAGCTGTTCGACCAGACGCGCGAACTGCACGGCCTCGGCGGGCGCGCCCGCGTGCTGCTCGAGGCCGCGGCGCTGCTGCACGACGTCGGCGTGTCGGTCAACAACGACGGCCACCACAAGCACTCGCAGTACCTGATCGAAGCCAGCGAGCTGGTCGGCCTGACCGACGAAGAGCGGCACCTCGTCGGCCTGCTGGCGCGCTACCACCGCAAGTCGGCACCGAGCCGCGACCACGCCGAGTTCACGGCGCTGCGGCGCCGCGACCGCACGCTGCTCGAACGCCTGGCGGCGCTGCTGCGGCTCGCCGACGCGCTCGACCGGCAGCACGCCGGCGTCGTGCAGGCGGTGACCGTGAAGATTCGTGAAGGCAGCATGGAGATCACGCCAGCGCTGCGCGGCGAGCCGCGCACGCGGTTGACGCTGGAGGCCAGGGCGGTCGAGGAGAAGGGCCTCCTGTTCGCGCAGCTGTTCGGCCGCGTGCCGAAGCTCGTGCTAGCGTGAGTGCGCCCTGCCGGCACCGACCATGCCCCCCACCCTCGAGACCGAGTTCAAGCTGCGCGCGGCACCGGCCGTCGAGGTGGCCGCGGTCGACGCCGCCGTGCGCGAGGCCGGCGCGAGCCTGCGCGAGGCCAGCACGCAACATCACGTCGACGTCTACCTCGACGACGACCGCGGCGCGCTGGCGGCGGCCGGCATCGGCCTGCGCCTGCGCGTGCGCGGCGACCGCCGCCAGCTGACCGCGAAGACGCGCGGCCGCCGCGACGGGGCGCGGTTCGAGCGCTTCGAGTACGAGGCGCCGTGGTCCCAGCCGACTCCGCCCGGCACCGCCGCCGCGTTGCCGCCGCCGCTGCGCGACCTCGTCGAACCGTTCGTGCTCGATCACCCGCTGCGCGAAGTGCTGCGCCTCGCGACCCGGCGAGAGCGGCGCCTCGTCGCGCGCGAGGAACAGGACCTGGCCGAGCTGGCGATCGACCACACGACCGCGACGGCCCGCGGCCGCAGCGTCACGTTCTTCGAGGTCGAGCTCGAGGCGATCGACGACGTGCCGGCCTGCGAACGGCTGGTCGAGCAGCTGCAGCGCACGCTGCCGCTGCAGCCCGCGAGCGACGACAAGCCCGGCCACGCGAGCGCCCTGCTCGGCCTGCAGGGGGCGCCCCCGGCCGACGGCGCGCCGACGCTGGCCGCCCTGCTGCGCCAGCAGCTGCTGGCACTGCAGCAGGCGGAAGCCTCGGTCCGCAGCGATGGCGCGCCGGCAGACGTGCACGCGCTGCGCGTCGCGGCCCGCCGGCTGCGCGAACTCGTGCGGGCGTTCCGCGATGCCTGGCCGAAGCCCGTGCAGGCGCGGGTGCGCGCGGCCCTGCGCGAACTCGGCCACCGGCTGGCCGCCGTGCGCGAACTCGACGTGCTGCAGGCGACGCTGCCGACGCTGCTCGAACGCCTGCCGGCACCGCTGCGCGCCGCCGCGCCGGCAGTCGTGGACAGCGCGAGCCGACAGCGGCGCCAGCTGCTGGACGCAGCGCGTGCCTGGCTCGCCAGCGGCGAACGCCTCGACGCGCAGCGCCAGCTGCAGGCGGACCTCGACGCCGCGGCGCCGCCGGTGTCGGTCGCCACGACCGCGCGGCAACGGCTGGCCAGCGCGGTGCGGCGCCTGCAGAAGCGCGCCCGTCGGCTGCCGCCGACGCCCGAAGCAGGACCGGTGCACGAACTGCGCATCGCCTGCAAACGCGTGCGCTACCTGCTCGAGGTGGCGGCCGCAGCCGGCAGCCGTGCCCCCGCTGCCGCCCCCGGCGTGGCGCGGGCCCAGCACGAACTCGGCCTCGCCTGCGACCACGAAGCGACGACGCGGATGCTGCTGGCCTGGCTGCCGCACCTGCCCGCCGGCGCGGAGGCGCTGCCGGCGGCCGCGCTGGTGGGCGCACTCGCGGCAGCGTCGGCGCGGCGGGCGCGCAAGGCCCGGCGCCGCAGCACGCGCAGCGCGGCGCGGCTCGGCCGGGACCGCCGGCTGTCCGACCTGCTGGCCTGAAGGGCGCATGTCGCGGTGACCGGGAACCTGGTGCCAAGTTGGCATGCAACGCCATTCTGGCGTGTTTCTGGCCGTCGCTTCGAAGAGATGTTCCGGTGCATCCAACCACTATCCATCGACTTATGAGATCGTGGCCAACATGGCATGGAACGGCACACGCGTTGCCTCAGGGCCCTGACCGATTCCCGAGGAGCACTGACATGCAGAAGAACACCACCAATCCTTCGTCCCTGACCCCGCTGCTGCGCGACCCGTTCCAGAGCCTGTTCGGCCGCCTGTTCGGCGACACGCTGCAGGAGTTCTACGGCGCGCAGGAGGCCAACACGGCGCCGCGCACGAACATCGGCGAGAGCGACCAGTCGTACGAGCTGTCGTTCGAGCTGCCGGGCCTCGACGAGAAGGACATCCAGGTCCACGTCCAGGACCACGTGCTGACGGTCCGCGCCGAACGCAAGGACGAGCGCGAGAGCCAGGGCAAGCGCTGGCACCGGATCGAGCACCGCTACGGCCAGTTCACGCGCACGATCTCGCTGCCGCACGACGCGGCCGCGAACGGCGTCGACGCGGTCTACAAGCAGGGCGTGCTGACGGTGACGGTGCCAAAGCAGCCCGAGTCGCGCCCGACCAAGATCACGGTCAAGGCCAACTGACGCCGGCGCCGCTGCGGTCGCGGCGCGTGTCCGGTAGGCTGACGCCGTGATCACCGTCGTACAGCGCGTCGGCTGGGCCCGCGTCACGGTTGCCGGCGAAACCGTCGGCGAGATCGGACGCGGGCTCGTGTTGTTGGTCGGCGTCGAGCGCGGCGACACCGCCGCCGATGCCGACGCGACCGCGCGCAAGGTCGCCGCGCTGAGACTGTTCCCGGACGCCAAACCGATGGACCGATCCGTGGCCGAGATCGGCGGCAGCTGCCTCGTCGTGAGCCAGTTCACGCTGGCCGCCGAACTGCGCCACGGCAACCGGCCGGACTTCACGGCGGCAGCCGAGCCGGCGCTGGCGGCGCCGCTCTACGACCGCGTCGCCGGCCAGCTGGCGGCAGCCGGCCTGCCGGTCGCGACCGGCCGATTCGGCGCGGCGATGCAGGTGGAACTCGGCAACGACGGCCCGGTCACGATCGTGCTGACGGTCCGCGACGGCAAGGTCGTGCCGCGCCCGGACACCCCGACGGCGTGACCGGCGCCGGCGGCAGGGGGCGCCTCCGCCGCCGAGCCCGCTGCCCGGGCGCAGCCAGCCGCGGTGATCCACGCAAGTCATCAGCCACCGGTCGCACCTCGGCCCGGGAGGTCTGCGCACGCAGTCACGCAGCCGGGTTGGACCCGGGTGCGGCGTGCCTGCATGATGCGAGCGCCGTGCACGTCCTCTTCCTGGCGCCCGACACGCACGTCTACAACCACGGCTTCCTCCGTGCCCTGAAGGACCTCGGCGGCAAGGTGTCCGCCCTCGGCATGACGCCGAAGGAGCAGCTGAGCCCGACCGCGGCGCGGCTGCTGGACGGCTACCGCCACTGCAGCCGCATGCTGGACCAGCCCGCGGTCGAACGCGCGGCCCGCGAGCTGGCGACGCCTCAGTTCGACCGCATCGAGACCATCGACGAGCCGCTGGTCGACGTGGCCGCGGCGCTGCGCGAGGCCTTCGGCGTGCCCGGCCTGCCGCTCGCGACGGCGCGCCTGTGCCGCGACAAGGTCGCGATGAAGGAGTTCCTGCGCCGACACGACATCCCGTGCGCACAGTCCGGCGCCGTGCACACGGCCGCCGACGCCACGGCGTTCGCCGAGCGCTGGGGCTACCCGGTGATCCTGAAGCCGGTCGCCGGCTTCGGCTCGCTGGCGACCTACCGCTGCGCCGATGCGACCGAACTCGAACGGGCGCTGCAGCAGCTGCGCCCGTCGGCGCAGAAGCCGGCCGCGATCGAGGAGTTCATCGAGGGCCACGAGGGCTTCTTCGACAGCATCGTCGACGCCGCGGGCGTGCGGCACGAGTTCGCGGCGCACTACTACCCCGGCTGCCTCGAAGCCGCGCAGCAGCGCTGGATCTCGCCGCAGATCGCGGTGACCAACCGCGTCGAGCTGGGCGGCTACGAAGAGCTGCGCGCGATGAACCGACGCGTGATCGACGCGCTCGGCATCCGCAACGCGGCGACGCACATGGAGTGGTTCTTCGGGCCGAAGGGCCTGAAGTTCGGCGAGATCGGCGCGCGCCCGGCCGGCGAGAAGATCTGGGACATGTACCGGGTCGCGAACGACTTCGACGTCTACCGCGAGTGGGCGCTCGGCATCCTCGGCCAGCCGAGCCGCGAACGGCCGAGCCGCCGTTTCGCCGCCGGGTCGATCCAGATCCGACCCGACCGCGACGGCCACGTCGTCGGCCACCGCGGCCTCGAAGCCGCGCTGCGCCGCTGCGGCGAGTGGATCTACGAGCAGTCGGTGCCGAAGGCCGGCACACCGACCAAGGGGCTCGAGAAGGGCTGGCTGGTCAACACCTGGTTCCGCCTGCGCCACCCCGATTACGACCAGCTGCGCGAGCTGATGACGTTCCTCGGCGAGACCGTCAAGACCGAAGCCCGCTGACCGCCGGCACCTGGGGCCTCACGCGAGGCCGAGGCCGTCCATGTCTTCTTCCTCGAAGCCGAGGTAGTGGCCGAGTTCGTGCCACAGCGTGATCCGGATCTGCTCGATCAGGTCGGCGCGGTCGCGGGCGGCGCGTTCGAGGTTGCGCTGGAACAGGTAGATCGTGTTCGGCTTCGTGTGGTTGAGGTCGAGTTCGTCGGTCTCGGGCAACGGCACGCCGTCGAACAGGCCGAGGATGTCCGGCCCGACCTCGTCGCGGTCCTCGCCGGCCGCCAGCGACTCGTCGGGCAGGTCCTGCACGACGACCGGCACGCGGTCGAGCGCCTGTCGGAACTGGCGCGGCAGCTTGCGCACCGCCATGCGCACCTCGCGGTCGAACTCGGCCCGCGTCATGCGGACCGGCCGCGGGTACTTCTCGGGCGCCATCGCCGCGGCGCGCTCGAAGCAGCCCTCGGCCTCGTCGAGCCGGCCGCGTCGTTCGAGGATCGCGCCGTAGACGATGTGCGCGTCGACGATCGCGTCGGGCAGTTCGCGCGCCGCCACCGCCGCGGCCTCGGCCTCGTCGAACCGCCACTGCAGGAACAGCGACATCGCCAGCCAGCAGCGCGACGACGGGCAGTCGGGATCCTGTTCGAGCACGCGGCGGAACTGGACCTCCGCCTCGGCAGCGCGCCCCAGCGACAGATAGGTGTCGCCGAGCAGGAACGTCAGGTCGAGCGGGTTGCCCTCGCCGTCGGCGAGCGCCTCCTGGATCGCCTCGAGCGCGTCCTCGAACCGGTCCTCGTCCAACATCGCCTCGATGCGCTGCACGACGGGATCGCGTCCGGGCTTGCCGCCGTCGTCGGGAGGCACGATGCCGTCCGGTTCCAGGTCCATCGCGACATGCTTACCTCAGGGCCACGGGTCGGCGCGAGGGGTGCCTGCGGCCAACGGCTACTTGCCCGCAGCTCCCAGAACGGGTTGGCTGTCGATACCGGGGGATCCGACCCCTCGTAGGCGCCGAGCGCACCCGACCATGATCCAGATCCGCCGCATCGTCTGCCCGACCGACTTCTCGCCCACCGCCGCGCGCGCCGTGGACTACGCCGCCGAGATGGCGCGATCGTTCGGCGCCGAGCTGACGCTGCTGCACGTGATCCCGGAGATGAACTACCCGCTGCGCAGCTTCGGCATGGCCTCCGCGTTCCCACACCTGCGTGAGGAACTGCACCAGCGCGCCGCCGACGAACTGGCGGCGGTCAAGGCGAAGATCGCCGGCGCACGGGTCGACACGCTGCTGCGCGACGGCGAAGCACACGAGCAGGTGCTGGCGACCACGAAGGCACTCGGCGCCGACCTGATCGTGATGGGCACGCACGGCCACACCGGCCTCAAGCACGCGTTGCTCGGCAGCACCGCCGAGAAGGTCGTGCGGCTGTCGGACTGCCCGGTGCTGACCGTCCGCACGCAGAACTGATGACCTGAGTGGATCACCGGCGATTTCCTGCGACCGCCGGGGCGTTCGGGACACCAAGCCTGCTGCCGTGCCTGTGGTGCGGCAGGAGAGTCCCGTTGGCATTCACCCCACCCCGGTGCCCGCACCAGGACTGTGAGCGGCATCTCCCGGCCGAAGCCCGGCTTCTACCGTCGGCGCAGCTTCCCAGCACCGGGCTCCGGCACCAGGTGATCCACTCGAGTCATCAGTTTCCTGGCGAACCTGTAGCGCTGAGTCAGCGGCCGCCCGGCGCCGCCGGCGCGGCACCGTCGGCGACCGCGAGCCGCGCCGCGGCGAGCGGCTGGCCCTGCGCGGCGGCCTTGCCGAGCCACGCGCGGCCGGCAGCGACGTCGCGCTCGACCCCGCGCCCCTGCGCCAGCACCAGGCCGTAGTCGTGCTGCGCACCCGCGTGGCCCTGTTCGGCCGCGGCCCGCAACCAGCGCGCTCCGGCGACCTCGTCGCGCGCGACGCCGTCGCCGCGCAGCAGCATCAGGCCGAGCCGATGCTGCGCCGTCGCCGCGCCGCGCTCGGCGGCCGGCGCGTACCAGCGCGCCGCCTCGACCCGATCGACCTCGCCGCCGAAGCCCTCGTAGGCGGCGGAGCCGAGCACCGTCATCGCCCGCGCGTTGCCGGCCGCCGCGGCGGCGGTCAGCAGGTCACGGCCGCGGGCGAAGTCCTGCGGCATGCCCTGGCCGTAGAGCGCCATCACGCCGAGGTTGGCCATCGCGTGGCTCGACCCCTGGTCCGCGGCCCGTTCGAACCACCGGCGCGCGGTGTCGTACGATCGTTCGACACCGACGCCGCCGTGGAACAGGAGGCCGAGGTTGTTCTGCGCCCCGGCGTGCCCCGCGGTCGCCGCCGCGGTGTACCAGCGCGCGGCGGCCAGCGGGTCCGGCGCACCGGCGCTGCCCAGTTCGCACTGCAGCGCCAGCAGGTACATCGCCTGCGTGTCCCCCGCGCTCGCCGCGGTCTCCAGGTCTGCCGGTGCTCCGGCCGCGCCGCCGGCCGCGCACGCCGACGACGCCGCCATGACCACCCCGAAGCTCCACCACCAGATCCTGCCTCGTGCCTTCATGCCAGCCCGGATCGGGCGCAACCGCCGTCGCGGTTGACGACATCCTGATGAAGAAACGCGCCGCCGTGTGAAGGGACCTTCATCGCCGAAGCTTGGAGCCGCCGCGGCGCACCCGTAGCGTTCCGCCGTGACCTCGATCGAACCGCTGGCGAACGCGATCCTGGCCGGTGACCGCGCCGCGCTGGCGCGCGGCATCACGCTGGTCGAGAGCCGCCGCGCCGCCGACGCCGCCGACGCCGACGCGCTGCTGCAGCGGCTGCTGCCGCGCACCGGCAACGCACTGCGGATCGGCGTGACCGGCGCCCCCGGCGTCGGCAAGAGCACACTGCTCGAGGCGCTGGGCATGCGGCGCTGCGCGGCCGGCCAGCGCGTCGCCGTGCTCGCGGTCGATCCGAGTTCGGCGGTCACCGGCGGCAGCATCCTCGGCGACAAGACGCGCATGAGCGAGCTGAGCCGGCAGCCGAACGCGTTCATCCGGCCGTCGCCGGGCGGCGACACGCTCGGCGGCGTCGCGGCACGCACGCGCGAGGCGATGCTCCTGTGCGAAGCGGCCGGCTTCGACCTGGTGCTGGTCGAGACGATCGGCACCGGCCAGTCCGAGGTCGCGGTGCACGGCATGGTCGACTTCTTCCTGCTGCTGCTGTCGCCGGCCGCCGGCGACGAGCTGCAGGGCATCAAGCGCGGCGTCATGGAACTCGCCGACGGCGTGCTGGTGCACAAAGCCGACGGCGACCTCGCCGCGGCTGCCGACCGTGCCGCGCAGCAGTGCCTGCTGGCGATGCGCGTGCTGCACGCGGGCCTGGCGACGCCGCCGCCGGTCGTGGTCGGCTCGTCGGTGACCGGCCGCGGCCTCGACGAGCTGTGGCAGGCGATCGAACGCACGGTCGCCGCGCGGCGCGCCGACGGTTCGTTCGCCGCGCGCCGCGCGCACCAGGCCGACGAGTGGCTCGACACCGCGGTGCGCGAACGGCTGCTGGCCGACTGGCTCGCCGATCCGGCCTCGGCCGCCGCGCTGGCCGCGGCGCGCGCGCGCGTCGCCCGCGGCGAACTGCTGCCGAGCACCGCCGCGCGGCAGCTGGTGCGGCGGAGCGCTGCGCCGTGAACGGCGCACCGACGCTGCGCCTCGCGGCCGCCACTGACTTCGCGGCGATCGCGGCGATCACGAACCACTACATCCGCCACACCGCGATCCACTTCGGCACCGACGACGTCGGCGCCGACGAACTGCGCGCCGCCTGGCGCGACCGCATCGACCTCTACCCGTGGCTGGTCGCCGAGCAGGCCGGCACCGTGGTCGGCTACGCCAAGGCCGGTGAGTTCCGCACGCGCGCCGCCTACCGCTGGACCTGCGAGACCGGCGTCTACCTGGCGCCCGACCGCCGCGGCCACGGCATCGGCGCGCTGGTCTACGGCCGGCTGTGCACGCTGCTGCGCGCGCAGGGCTTCGGCGCGGCGATCGGCGTCATCGCGCTGCCGAACCCGGCATCGGTGCGGCTGCACGAGCAGCTCGGCTTCGGCTACCAGGGCACGCTGCCGCGCGTCGGCCGCAAGTTCGACGCGTGGCACGACATCGGCTTCTGGCAGCTGCCGCTGCAAGCCGACGGCCACGTGCCCGGCGCGATCCGCGCGCCGGCCGCGGCGTTCGCGTCATAGCCGCGCCTTGCGTTCGCGCAGCTGCGGCTCCCACGCCGGCAGCACCGAGAAGCGTTCGAGCGCCAGCAGGTCGCGTGCCGCATTGTCGCGGTCGCCGCGCGCCAGCAGGTTGTCGATCTGGCGCAGCTTGCCCTGCAGCCACTTCTCGCCGTCGGCGAGCAGCCGGTCGCGTTCGCCCTGCACCGCGGCATCGGGCGTGCGGGCGAGGAACGCGTCGAGCCGCGCGATCGCGGCCGGATACTCGCGCCACTGGAACCGCAGGTGAGCCTGCGCCGCGAACAACACGTCGGCCGCGGTCTCCGGCTCGCCGAGCGCGGCCGCCGCGGCGTGCCGCGCGCGCGCCGATTCGACCCACGCCAGCAGCGGCAGCGCGTCGCGGTGCCGCCGCCCGAGCTCGGCGTGCTGCGCCAGCCACTGGTCGCACTGCCGCACGAACTCGCGCGCCTTCGGCCGCGTCACCTCCGACATGAGGAACGTGGCCTCGAACCCGGTCAAGGAGTCGTGCTGCTGGCGCGCCGCGTCGACCTTGCCCTGCTCGCTGCGTTCGACCAGCAGCTGCCGGATGTCGGCCTGCAGTTTCAGCGCCTGGTCGCGCACCGGGCCGGTCGCGTCGCGCAGCGCGAACTCGAGCGTGTCCAGCGCCCGCTGCGGATCGTGGCTGCCGAACTGTGCGCGCGCGAGGTCGACGTAGTCCTGCGGACTGTGCGGCCAGTCCGACGCGGCCAGCGCCTTCAAGAGCAGCGCGATGCCGCCGACACTCAGCAGCAGTGCCGTACTGACCAAGAGCCACGACGGCATGCTGCGATGGCGCGGCCGACGCGGCGCCGCCGCCGCACTGCCGCCGCGCGCCGCGGGGCGCACCGCCGGTCGCAGCACCGGCCGCGCCGCCGTGCGCGCGCCGCGCCAGCGCAGCCGCACCGCGCCGACCGCGATCTCGTCGCCGGGTTCGAGTTCCTTCGCGAAGCGCGGCTCGCCGTTGATCTCGACCGCGCCGCCGGCAGCGACCGGTTCGACTCGCATGCCGCGCGCGGTGCGCACGAAGCGCAGGTGCCGCGGCGCGATCCCGGCGCCGGGGTAGTGCAGTTCGCAGGCCGGATCGCTGCCGAACGTGGTGACGGCGGCGCCGAGCGCGATCCGCCGCACCTCTCCTTCCGCATCCGTGATCTCGATCTCGTCTGACACCGGGGCACGCGGCACGCCGCCGCAGTAGCGTAGCGCGGTCCGGTCGGTTCGCTAGCGCGCCGCGCGCGGCGCGCCGATGCCGCGGGCGTCACGGCGGCGCGCGGCGCCGGCGCTACAGGGATCGATGCCCGGCGCCGATGCGAACGGTGATGCCCGAGCCCACGGTTGCGCCGCGCCGCCGCCTGTCGCGGCGGAAGCGGCTGGTGTTCGCGCTGGTGCCGCTGGCCTTGCTGTGTCTGGTCGGCGAGCTGGCCGTGCGCGCCTGGCGCAGCCGACAGGGGTTCGCGCCGTTCCTCGGCGGCAGCTACCGCGACCTGCGCATCGACCTGATCCGCCGCAGCTATCCGGCCGCGCACGACCCGCTGCTCGGCTACGTGCCGCGGCCGGGCTTCGCCAGCGCCGACAACCAGTGGCACGCGCAGGTCACGATCGACGCCGATGGCATGCGGCAGAACGGCGCCCCGCGGCCCGCCGGCGCATGGCTGCTCGCCGCCGGCGACTCGTTCACGTTCGGCGACCAGGTCGGCGACGCCGAGACGTGGCCGGCGCGGCTCGAGCAGGAACTCGCGCGGCCGGTCCGCAACGGCGGCGTGTTCGGCTACAGCTTCGCGCAGAGCGTGCTGCGCGCGCAGCGCATGCTGGCCGCGCAGACGGCGACCGATCTGGTGCTGTCGTTCATCCCGGACGACCTGCTGCGCTGCGAGGAGAGCCGACGATTCACGGCGATTCCGTGGTTCGACCTGCGCGGCGGCGAGCTGGTGCTGCGCGGCGTGCCGGTGCCGGACAGCGCCGTCGACAACGAACTCGACTCGCAGCGGTTGCGCGTGCTGCTCGGCCACAGCGCGCTCGTCGACGTTCTGGCCGGGAACCTCGCACCCAGCTGGTGGGTCGCGCAACGGCCTGTCGTGCGCGTGCACCCGCCGGGCACCGGCGTGGCGATCGCGACGAAGCTGCTCGACCAGCTGGTACCCGACTGCCGCGCGCGCGGCGTGCGGCTGCTGCTGGTGCTGCAAGGCCACTGGCCCGACGCGGGTTCCCAGCAGGTGCTGGCTCACGCGCGCACGCTCGGCGCCGCGACGCTGGATCTGTGCGCGCGGTTCCTCGCCGTCGCCGAGCGCACGCCGACGGTGCAGCAGCAGTGGTTCGCCGGCCACATGACGGCGGCCGGCAACGCGTGGGCGGCGCGCGAGATCGCGGCGGCGCTGGTGCCGCCAACGACCGCGGGGCGCCAGACGGCGGCGCGCTGAAGCGACGTCACCGGGAACTGATGACCTGAGTGGATCACCTGGCGCCGGAGCCCGCACCAAGGGCACGGCAGCAGGCTTGGTGTCCCGAACGCCCCGGCGGTCGCAGGAAATCGCCGGTGATCCACTCAGGTCATCAGTTCCTAGCGCGCTTGTTCGCGCGCGGCGGCCCAGGCCGGCTCGGCCTCGTGCGCGGCGCCCGAACCGAAGTTCTGCACCCAGTTGCGGCCGTCGACGCCGATGCCGATCTCGTGGTGGCCGGGGTCGAGCAGGTTGCGGTGGTGGCCCGACGAGTGGCACCACGCGTCGTGCGCGACCGACGGCGAATCGCACAGCGCGATGTTCTCACTGACACCGGCGGTGTAGCCGGCGAGCTGCATGCGGTCGTACGGCGTGGTGCGGCCGGGCGTCGGCGAGAAGTGCGAGAAGTAGCCGAGCCGCGTCATCTCCTCGGCGTGGCCCTGCGCCGCGGTGCAGACCACCGCGGTGATCGCCAGCGGCCGGTGGCCGTACATCGCGCGGTAGTCGTTCGTGATGCGCAGCAGCTCGCGCACCGCCGACGGGTAGCCCTTGGTCGCGATCGCGTTGAAGGCCTCGACGTCGCGCCAGCTCTCGCGCGCGGAGCACTCCGCCGCGGTGCGGCAGTACTCGCGCACGCCGATCGACTCGAGCGCCGGCAGCGTGCGCGACCAGGCCACCGGTTCGAGCCGCGCCGGATCGAACGTGCCGATGCGCGCCAGCGTCGCGGCGGTCCAGTCGAGGCGCTCGACGTCGGCGCGCAGCGTCGCCGGCACACGCACGCGGATACGGTCGTCCTTCCACACCGTGCGCAGCTCGGCGACCAGTCGGTCGACCTCGGCCTGCACGCGGTTGTACTCGGCGAACTTGTCGCTCGAGACCGCCGGCGGCTTGTACGGATAGAAGTAGCGCACCTCGTCGTAGATCAGCGCCAGCGCCGCGGCGCGCGCCGCGTCCAACGTCGCGCGCTGCGCAGCGAGCTTCTCGAGCTGCTTCGGCAGCGGGCTCGCCTGCAGCTTCGCGAGCTGCCGATCGACCTCGGCGCTGAGCGCCATCACGGCGACTTCGACCTGGTCGGCCGAACCGCGCAGCAGTTCGGCCAGCAGCGCCTCGCGCGCCGCCGGATCGCGGTCGCGCAGCACGCCGTCGAGCCGCGCGGCGAACTTCTGCGCCTCCTTGCGCAGCTCGACCGCGCGCAGCGACACGAAGCCCTCGCGCGTCAGCGTGTAGCCGCGCGCGTCGACCGGCTCGCCGCGGCCGTGCGCCAGCACGCCGTCGACCTGCGGTTTCAGCGCCGGTTCCTTCGGCAGCACGCGCGCCAGCAGCGCCTCGGCGCGGGTCGCGTCACCGGCGTCGTAGAACAACGCCGCTGCGCCGACCGCGGCGCGGCCGGTCGGCTCGGTCGCGTCGACCAGCAGCGACAGCCCGAACGCCGACACCTCGCGCCAGGACACGCGCGCATCGCCGTCGATCGACGACGCGGCGAGCTGCTCACCGTCGGCACCGCGCAGCGTCACCGCGCGTCCCTGGCGCGTCGTCGCCTTCAGCGGGCCGCGCGCGGCCAGCGCCGCGACCACGTGCTCGTGCCACGCACCGGCCAGTTCCGCCGCCGCCGCGCGGGTCTCGAGGCGTTCGGCGAACGCGGCGTCGCGCTCGCGCACCAGCGCCGCGGTCTCGTGCAACAGGCGCGCGACCGTGCCGAACTCGCCGTGTTCGTCGGCGCGCCGGATCGCGTCCATGTTGCCGCGCAGCTCCATGATCGCCGAACTGGCGCCACCCTCGGCCGGCGCGTTCGCGAGCGTCGGCATGCCGCCCGGCGCCGCGACGTCGTCCTCTTCCTCGTCGTCGGTCGCCGGCTTGACGCCGGTCAGCGCCTGCTGCGCCCGCTGCAGCGCCTGCGGCAGCGCGGCGAAGTCCGGCGAACCGGGGAACTGGAACCGCGCGGCGGCCAGCTGCGCGACCGCATCGCCGGCGCGGCCGGCCGCGACCAGCCGGTCGGCCTCGGCGACCAGCGCCTGCAGCCGCGTCGCAGCCTCGGCGCGGATCGCGTCGAGCCGCTGCTGCAGCGCCGCCGCCTGCTGCGGATCGGCCGCCGCGGCCTGCGCGCCCTGCAGCACCGCCATCGCCTGCGCGAACAGCCCCTGCTGCGCGAGCTGGTCGATCTCGCTGCCGGGCGCGGCGACCCGGACCGGGGCGGCCCCGGCCGGACCGGTCGCGGTCGGGATCACGTCGCCGACGACCGCGGTCTCGGTCGGCACCGGCG
>JAEUHR010000010.1 GCA_016794425.1 Planctomycetota bacterium | reverse complement strand
CGGAGTGCTCCCGTCTACAAGGTTGGGTCCACGTTCGTGGACAATCCCCACAGGGGAGAACTCATCTTCTCCTTCAAAGCGGATCAGTGGGCGGTCAGCGTCAAGTTCAAGGAAGGCCCGGAACTGCCACAGCCCGAGCTGTTCGCCCGGGTGAGGGAGGCCCTCGCCCGCGACAACTCCAAAGACAAGGCACCCCGATGAACGACGTGATGTTGTCTGCGTGTTCTCTTGCCTGCTTGGCGCTCACAACCACTGCTCCGATGCAACCCAAGCGTTCGGCTGCGCTGCATCCGGCCATTGCCCGCGGCGAATGCACTGGTTGCGAAGCGCATCAGGCGGAGGGTGACGGGTTCACGAATGGGTGGCAAGTCACTCATCAGGGCCACGTGCAGATGCAGCCCAGCCTCGGGGTCAAGCCAGGCGAATGCAGCTGGTTCGACGAGCAATGCGTCCCGACGGACAACTGCGCTTTCACGGCCTTCTGCATCACCACCGGTACCACGCCGTTCCACGACAATTCCGCTCCGTGCAACTGGTCCGCTACGACCCCGGTCTTCGGCGAAGTTCTCATCACCCACCAGGAGTTCCCCTGGGGTTGCGACAAGACGTACTGGTCCTGGTTTCTGGCGTTCTTCGACGGAGCAACGAACTGCGGAAACGGTTCGCTCCAGGGCGAAGTGGAGTTCAGCGGTTACTGCGACCGGTGCAGCGGCAACTGACGTCGGGGACGCGTCAGCGCGCCGCGACCTGCTGCTGGAACGCCTGCTCGACGGCCTTCTCGTAGATGACGACGTCGGGGATGTCGCGGTAGCGGCCGTCGAGGTCCATGCCGTAGCCGAGCACGAACTCGTCGGGGATCTCGAAGCCTATGTAGTCGAGCGGCACCTGCACGACGCGGCGCGACGGCTTGCTGAGCAGCGTCGCGACCCGGCACGAGCGCGCACCCTTCGCCGCGAAGTGCGTCCGCAATGCGGCGATCGTGCGGCCGGTGTCGACGATGTCCTCGAGCAACAGCACGTGGCGGTCCTTGCACGGCACGTCGAGCCCGACGGTCAGCTTCACGTCGCCCGAGCTGACGGTGCCGCTGCCGTACGACGACGCCCGCACTTCGTGCAGCGGCAGGTTGCCGGGCAGCAGCTTCTGCAACTGCCGCGCGAACGTGCGCGCGCCTTCGATGACGACGACGAGGCACAACGGCTCGCCGTGCACGGCCTCGGTGATCGTGCGGGCGAGTTCGTTCGTGCGGCGCAGGATCTGGTCGCGCGACAGCAGGATGCGGAACGGCGGGAACGCGGGAGTGGCCATCAGGGGAGTACGAACGTGATCGCCGACGAGACGCCCGGCAGCGACGTGATCGAGAAGTCGAGCAGGAAGTGGCACGCGCGGACGGTGACGCCGGTGAGCGGGTTCGGCGGCGTGATCGGGAACGACCACGAGCGGTAGCCTTCGGCGGGCAGGAACCCGAGGCAGCCGGGCACACTCAGCGCCGCGACGAAGAGACCGTCCGGGAAGAGCGGCAGCACGCCGTCGAGGAACGGGAACGGCGTCGGGTCCTCCGACAGCGCGATGATGCTGAACGCGAAGTCGCTGCCGATCGCCGTCGCGTGCAGCGAGCACGTGTCCGCGGTGAGCGTCATGTCGACCTGCGTCGGGTGCACCGTCGTGTCGGCAGGGTTGCGCTTGCCGGGCGAACCGAGATCCCCCGCGCCGAACGGCGTCGTGGCCGCCGCGAAGTTGCCCGCCGTGTTCGCGGCGAACAGGTCCCTGCGTTCGGCGGCCACGCCCGAACCGCCGGGGAACCCGGTCGTGTACGACAGCGAGTCGACGGTCGTCGCACCCTGGCTCAGCGTGACGAAGTCCGTCGTGTCCGCGAGCGACATCGTGCCGAAGGGCAGCGTCATGCCGAGCGGCTGCCCGCCGTTGCGCGACGGCGCACCGTCGACCTGGAACAGCATCGGCCGCCCGGGCAGGAGCGCGAAGTTGCTCGCGATGGTCACGGTCGACGAGTTGTCGGCGATGCGCAGTCCCTGCAGGCCGACCGGCTTCGACCCGATGTTGATCACCTCGACGTATTCGCCGTTGGTGTCGGGAACGAGGTTCGGATTGCGCTGCACCTCGCTGATGCGAACCGAACCGGCGGCGAGACCCGGCATCACGACCTCGTCGCAGAAGAAGTCGAGGAAGTCGCCGTTCTGCGCCGTCGCGCGGTAGCGCCTGCCGTCCGTGTCGATCCGGATGTTGCCGGCGACCCCGAAGCCGATCGTCGCGGCGCTGCCGGCCGTGGTCGACAGCAGCATGCGCGCCGCGGCGGCCTGGTTCAGGCGGTTCACGATCGACGGCGTCGGGTGGCCGAAGCTGTTGCCGGTGCCGCAGCTCACGACCGCCAGTTCGGGCGACAGGCGCGTGACGAGGTCCACGCTCGTCGACGTGTTCGAACCGTGGTGGTTCATCTTGTAGACATCGACGTCGCCGCACGCGAGCGTGGCCGGGTCCTCGACGTCGGCTGTGCTGTTGCCGCCGCCGGTGAGGTCGCCGCCGAGCCACATCGAGAACTGGCCGTACACGAGCCGCAACGCGACGGAGCGCGAGTTCTCCTCCTGCGCCGACGCCGTCGGATCGACGAACGCGCCGCCCATGACGCTGCCGTTCGCGCAGAGACACTGCATCGTTGCACCGCCGCCGAGCGCGTAGATCGTGCCAACCGTGATCTGCGTGCGCCGCGCCCCGGCCGCTGCGAGGTAGTTGTTCACGGCCGTGCCCGTCGGGCGGTTCACGTCGCCGCGGTCGTAAGCAGTCGTGAACGGCAGCGCGTTCAGCACTTCGTCGAGGCCGCCCTGGTGGTCGTCGTGGAAGTGCGAGAGGAACGTGAACCCGTAGCCCGCCGGCGCGAGAGCGGTGATCGCGGGGAGCATCGCCGCGGTGCCCTGCCCGTTCGGTCCCGCGTCGATCACGTGCACGGTCCCGTTCGGCGCCTTCACGACGATGCCGTCGCCCTGCCCGACGTTGACGATCACCACCGAGAGCCCGACCGGCGGGTCCGCGATGCCGCCCTGCGGGACGAGGACGCCGACGAGGCCGAGGAACAACGAGGCGAGCATCCGCGGACCTTAGCAGACGAAGGCGGCCGCTGCACCGATGGGGCCCACCAGCACCGCGTTAAGCTTCGCGCGCCCTCATGCTCGCCCACCGCTACGGCCCGGACGTCCACCTCTTCGACGACCCGTTCCTGTCGACGCTGCTGTGCGCAGTCGGCAGCCCGGAGACCGGCACCGACGAAGTGCCGGCCCTCGTGCGCACCGCCTACCGGCGCCTCCTGCAGGAAGTGCTCGCGCGCGAGTTCCCGGTGCGCGAGACCCGTTCGCCGACGCGTATGACGGCGATCGAGCCGCGCGCGTTCGTGCAGGGCCCGCAGCTCTGCCGCGAGACGAGGCTCGTGATCTGCGCCGTGATCCGCGCGGGCATCCTCCCGGCGCAGTCGTGCTACGAAGCCGCGATCGAAGTGCTGCCGCCGGAGAACGTGCGGCTCGACTTCCTCAACATGTCGCGAGTCACGGACGCGCAGCATCACGTGACCGGCGTGCGGCTCGACGGCAGCAAGCTCGGCGGCCCCGTCGACGGTGCGCTGGTACTGATTCCCGATCCGATGGGAGCCACCGGCGGCACCGTGTGCCGCGCCGTCGACGTCTACCGCGAACTCGGCGGCAGCGACCCGCTGCGCGTCGTCGCCGCGCACCTCATGGTCACGCCCGAAGCGCTTCGCCGCGTCACCGGCGGCCACCCGGGCGTGAAGGTCTACGCCGGCCGCCTCGACCGCGGGCTGTCGACCCCGCGCGCGCTCGCAGCCGTGCCCGGCACACACTGGGACGAAGAGCGCGGCCTGAACGACGTGCAGTACATCGTTCCCGGCGCCGGCGGCATGGGCGAGCTGCTGACCAACTCCTGGGTGTAGGGCGCTCGCGCCGGAACGGCCCGCGAATGGCCGCAGCGGGCTCGCGCGACGCGGAACCGTTCGCTATCCCTTTCTCGCGAATGTCCACCATCGTCTCCGTGCAAGGCCGCGAGGTTCTCGACTCGCGCGGCAACCCCACCGTCGAAGTCGAAGTCGAACTGGAATCGGGCGCGCGCGGCAGCGCGATCGTTCCCTCGGGCGCGTCCACCGGCGCACACGAAGCGGTCGAACTGCGCGACGGCGACAAGAAGCGCTACCTCGGCAAGGGCACCACGAAGGCGGTCGCCAACGTCAACACGACGATCGGCGAAGCGCTGCTCGGCGTCCCGGCGGAGGACCAGTACCTCGTCGATTCGCTGCTGCGCGAGGTCGACGGCACGAAGAACAAGCAGAAGCTCGGCGCCAACGCGATCCTCGGCGCCTCGCTCGCGTGCGCGAAGGCGGTCGCTGCCGAGATCGGGATGCCGCTCTATCGCTACGTCGGCGGCAGCAAGGCGCGGCGACTGCCCGTGCCGATGATGAACATCCTGAACGGCGGCGCACACGCCGACAACAACGTGGACTTCCAGGAGTTCATGGTGATGCCGATCGGCGCGTCGTCGTTCCGCGAAGGGCTGCGCATGGGCGTCGAGGTCTTCCACGCGCTGAAGGCCGAGCTGAAAGCGAAGAAGCTGATGACCGCGGTCGGTGACGAGGGCGGCTTCGCGCCGAACCTCGAGTCCAACGCCGCCGCGTTCGAGATCATCCTGCAGGCGATCAAGAAGGCCGGCTACAAGGCCGGCAGCGACATCGTGCTCGCGCTCGACGCCGCCGTCACCGAGCTGTTCCAGAAGGGCAAGTACACGCTCGAAGGCGAAGGCAAGTCGTTCGACAGCAAGGGCATGGTCGACTTCCTGGCCGGCTGGTGCCGCGAGTTCCCGATCTTCTCGATCGAGGACGGCATGGCCGAGGACGACTGGAAGGGCTGGCAGATGCTGACCGCCGCGGTCGGCGGCAAGGTGCAGCTGGTCGGCGACGACCTGTTCGTCACCAACACCGAACGGCTGGCGCGCGGCATCCAGGACAAGGCCGCCAACGCGATCCTGATCAAGGTCAACCAGATCGGCACGCTGACCGAGACCATCGCCGCGATCGACCTGGCGCATCGCAACGGCATGCGGTCCGTGATGTCGCACCGCTCCGGCGAGAGTGAGGACAACACGATCGCCGACCTCGCGGTGGCGTGCGGCACCGGCCAGATCAAGACCGGCGCGCCGTGCCGCAGCGACCGCGTCGCCAAGTACAACCAGCTGCTGCGCATCGAGGAGCAGCTCGGCCAGGCGGCGGTGTACGGGATCTGACGCCGCGCGGATTCGCGGCCGAGCTGCGAGGCCGGCGAACCGGCGCCCTGATCGCCACCGACCAGCACCCGCCCGAACTCCTTGCCCCGCCGCTATCGCCGGCGCTCTCGGCCCGCTAGCATCCGCAGCCTGCCGCGATCATGACCCGAGAGGCCAAGGACAGCCCGTCGTCGTTCCCGCACTGGGTCGCGGTGGCGAGCCTCGGCACGGCCCTGTGGCTCTACTTCGGCAACGCGGCGCCCGCGGTGCGCGAACGCGCCGAGCTGGAGACGCTCGAGCAGGACCTCGACCAGCTGCGCGCGAGCTACGACCAGGCGATCCACGAAGCGCGGCTCGGGCTCGGGCCCGCCTCGCAGCAGGATCTGCAGTCGCTCCTGGTCGCGATCGACCGGCTCGGCCTGACGCCGGCCGAGCTGTGCAGCCTGCACCCGGAAACCGATCCGCCGCCGCCCGGCGCAGGCAGGACGAAGTTTCCGTGACGCTGTTCCGTCCCAAGCGGACTCTCCGCCAACCGCCGCGCCCGCCCGAACGTAGGTGGCCCGGCGTCCGTTCGTCGCCGCCGCCGCCACCCATCCCAACGAGATCATGAGCAACGCACCGAATCCGAAGGACCTCGAGCAGGTCGAGAAGCTGCAGAAGGCCTACGCCGCGATGAAGGCGGAGATCCAGAAGGTCATCGTCGGCCAGGACCACGTCGTCGACGAACTGTTCATGGCGCTGTTCTGCCGCGGCCACTGCCTCCTGATCGGCGTGCCGGGCCTCGCCAAGACGCTGCTGATCTCGACGCTGTCGAAGGTGCTGTCGCTTTCCTTCAACCGCATCCAGTTCACGCCCGATCTGATGCCGAGCGACATCACCGGCACCGAGGTGATCCAGGAGGACCGCTCGAGCGGCCGCCGCGAGTTCAAGTTCCTGCCGGGCCCCGTGTTCGCGAACGTGATCCTCGCCGACGAGATCAACCGCACGCCGCCGAAGACGCAGGCCGCGCTGCTCGAGGCGATGCAGGAGTACCAGGTCACGATCGGCGGCCAGCGCCACGAGCTGACGAAGCCGTTCTTCGTGCTGGCGACGCAGAACCCGATCGAACAGGAAGGCACCTACCCGCTGCCGGAAGCGCAGCTCGACCGCTTCATGTTCATGGTGAAGGTCGACTACCCGAGCGCGCAGGAAGAGCGTGAGATCCTGCGCCGCACGACCGAGGACCGCGACACGGCGATCCACGCCGTGCTGTCGGCCGACGAGATCTTCGCGCTGCAGTCGATCGTGCGCCGCGTGCCGATCGCCGACGCGGTGCTCGACTACGCGCTGCGGCTGGTGCGGCTGACGCGCCTGACCACCGGCGAGGCGCCGGACTGGATCAAGGAGTGGCTGCAGTGGGGCGCCGGCCCGCGCGCGAGCCAGAATCTGGTGCTCGGCGCCAAGGCCCACGCGCTGGTGCACGGCCGCTTCCACGTCTCGGCCGAGGACGTCAAGGCGGTCGCCAAGCCGGTGCTGCGCCACCGCCTGATCACCAGCTTCGCGGCCGAAGCCGAGGGCATCACGACCGACAAGGTGATCGACCGGCTGCTCACCGAGGTCGACCCGAACAGCAGCACGATCCTGACCGACGGCAAGCTGCCGAAGGTCATCGCCCAGTGACGCGCGCGGCGCCGACCGGCGCCCCGCTCCCCCGCCGCCGACCCGAGCCCCGCCGCCGATGACCGAGATCCCGACCGACTACCTCGACCCGCGCGTGCTGAACAAGGTCGGCCGCCTCGAACTGCGCGCGCGGCTGGTCGTCGAGGGTTTCGTCACCGGCATGCACAAGTCGCCGTACCGCGGCTTCTCGGTCGAGTTCGCGCAGCACCGCGAATACGTGCCCGGCGACGACCTGCGCCACCTCGACTGGAAGATCTTCGGCAAGGCCGACCGCTTCGTCGTCAAGCAGTACGAGGAGGAGACCAACCTGCGCGCGCACCTGTTCCTCGACCAGAGCGAGTCGATGAACTACGCGCACGACGGCAGCATGTCGAAGTTCGACTACGGCGCGACCGCCTGCGCCTCGCTGGCGTTCCTGATCCAGCAGCAGGCCGACGCGGTCGGGCTGACGCTGTTCGACGACAAGGTCGCGCGGCAGGTGCCGCCGTCCAACACGCGCGCGAACCTCGGCAACCTGTTCGCGGCGCTCGAGCAGGCGAAGGCGCGCCAGCAGAAGACCAAGGTCGGCGCGGTGCTGCACGATCTGGCGAGCCAGCTGCGGCAGCGCGGCATGGTGCTGATCTTCAGCGACCTGTTCGACGAACCCGACGCGATCCTGCGCGGCCTGCGCGAGTTGAAGAGCCGCGGCCACGACGTGGTCGTGTTCCACGTGCTGGACCGCGACGAGGTCGAGTTCCCGTTCGAACGCATGACGCTGTTCCAGGGCCTGGAGCAGCTGCCCGAACTGCTGTGCGACCCGAAGTCGCTGCGCGAGGCGTATCTGGCCGAGATCGAGGCGTTCGCGGCCGCGATCAAGAAGGGCTGCCTCGCGCAACGCATCGACTACGTGCGGCTCGTCGACGACCAGCCGCTCGACGTCGTGCTGACCAGCTACCTCGCCGCGCGCACGGCGCGGGCCAAGCGCCGCAAGTGAGGCCGGCAGCGTGCAGTTCCTGAACCCAGCCCTGCTCGCCGGCGTCGCGCTGTTCGCGGTGCCGCTGGTGATCCACCTGCTGAACCGCCAGCGCCACAAACGGCGCGAGTGGGCGGCGATGGAGTTCCTGCTGCGCGCCTACAAGAAGCAGCGCAACCGGCTCCGCACCGAGAACCTGCTGCTGCTGCTGCTGCGGTGCCTGGTGCCGATCCTGCTGGCGCTGGCGATCGCGCGCCCGCTGCTGCAGCAGGCCGCCGGCCTGTTGGCCGGCAGCGGCACCGTGCACCACGTGCTGGTCCTCGACGCGAGCTACAGCATGGGCCTGCGCGAAGGCGGCGCACCGAGTCCGTTCGAGCGCGCGCGCGCGCTGGTCGGCCGGCTGCTGGACCGGCTCGACGAGGATCCGCAGAACGCCGACAAGGTCACGCTGGTGACCGCCGGTGTGCGGCCGCGCTTCCTGGTGCGCGGCGACATGGACACCGCGACGGCGCGCAGCCAGTGGCTGCTGCTGCAGAAGCCCGAGGACGGCGCCGGCGACCTCGGCGACGCGCTGCAGCAGGTCGCGGTGCTGCTCGAGGAGAGCGGCGACGCGGTGACCGAGGTCTACGTGCTGACCGACCTGCAAGTGCGCGCGTTCGGCAAGGCGCTGCAGGCCCCCGCCAACCCGCCGCAGCCGGAGCTGACCGACACGCTGCGCGACACCTGCGAACGGCTGCAGAAGCACCCCGGCACGCGGTTGCACTGGATCGACACCGGTCCGTTCGCCGAGCAGAAGGGCGGCGGCCTCGCCGACAACCAGCAGATCACCGACCTGCGCATCACGCAGCCGGCCGCGGTGCTGCGCACGCCGGTCGGCTTCACGGTGCAGCTGAAGAACCGCGCCGACAGCGCCGCCACCTGCGAAGTCACGCTGGAGGTCGACGGCCAGGCCCCGGAGCGCCGCGTCGTGTCGGTGCCGGCCGGCGCCGAGGGTGAAGCGGAGTTCCAGGTCGCGTTCCGCGAGCTCGGCCGCCGCCGCGTGCGCGCGGCGATCCAGGGCGACGCGCTGGCCGCCGACGACGAGCGCTACCTGACCGTCGACGTGCGCGAACGCATCCGCGTGCTGGTCGTCGACGGCGCGGCCGACGAGGACCCGCTGCGCGCCTACCGGCACCTCTACACGTCGGTGCTCGACCCCGATCCGACGTCGCTGCCGACGTTCGCGGTCGAGGCCACAGACACGCTGGCGCTGCTGAGCGGCCAGCGCGACCCGCGCGACTACGACGTCACGGTGCTGGCCGACATCGACCGGCTGAACCAGCGCAGCGCGCAGGCGCTGGCCGCGGCGGTGCGCGCCGGCCGCGGCCTCTTGGTCACGTTCGGCGAACACACCGACGCCGAGAGCTTCAACCTGCTGCTGCACGGCGCCGGCGACGGGCCGATGCCGCTGCGCCTGCTGCAACCGACCGGCGGCAGCGCCGGCAGTTCGGTCGTGCGCGCGCTGGTGATGACCGCCCCCGACCACCCGGTGTTCGCCGAGTTCGAGGAGCCGATCTACCGCGAAGTGCTGCAGGCGATCCCGGTGCACCGCTGGTTCCTGTCCGCCGCCGAAGCGCTGCCGGCGGACGCCAAGGTGCTGGCGACCGTGACCGACGCGGTGCAGAGCCCGCTGCTGGTCGGGCGCGAGTTCGGCGAAGGCCGCGCGCTGTTCCTGACTTCGGCGCCGGCGTCCGAGTACCGGCCCGACCGCTGGAACCGCCTCGACGACCCGATGGCCGCGTTCCCGCTGCTGCACGGCATGGTGCGCTGGCTGGCGCTGCCGGCGGTCGATCCGTTCCTGGTGCCGGTCGGCGCCGAGTTGTCCTGCACGCTGGCGCATCGCCCCGAGGAGATCCAGGTGCAGCGGCCCGAACGCGACGGCCGCGCGCGCACGCCGGTCGCCGAGGATCCGCTGCCGCTGCCCGGTGACCGGTTCCGGCTGCCGCCGATCGGCGACACGGTGTTCGCGGGCTTCTACACGGTCGATCTGGTGCTGGACCGCCCGAGCGGCAAGGAGCCGGTGGCGCTGCCGTTCGCGGTCAACGTCGACCCCGACGAAGGCGAACTGCGCTACGCCGCGCACGAGGAGGCGCGCCAGTCGCTGGGCATCGAGCGCGTGCTCGACGCGCTGCCGGCGACCGCGGCACAGGACGAGACGCCGCAGCAGAACGAACTCGGTCCGCTGCTGCTGCTGCTGACGCTGTTGTGCGTGCTCGGCGAGGCCACGCTGGCGCGCTTCGTCTCGGTGCGACGGAACTGACCGATGGCGACGCTGCCCTGCTCCCTGCTCCGCCCCCCGCCGCCGGCGCTGCTGCCGTGGCCGCAGCAACCCGCCGCGGCCGACGCGGCCGCCGACCCGAACGCGCAGACCTGGGTCGAGGAGACGTTCCGGTTCCTGAACCTGCCGCCGACCTGGGTGCTGGTGCTGCTCGTACTGCCCGGCTCCGTGCTGTTCGCCTGGTGGGCCTACGGCGGCCTGACGCGGCTCGAACGGCCGGTGCGCATCGTGCTGGCGGCGCTGCGCTGGCTCGCGATCGTGCTGTGCTGCCTGTTGCTGTTCCAGCCGGCGTTCGAGACCACCACCTACCGCAAGACGCAGAACCAGGTGCACGTGCTGGTCGACGACAGCGCCAGCATGCAGCGCAAGGACCGCTATCCGGCGGCCGAGCAGCAGGCGGCGCTCGAACAGCTCGTCGGCGCCGAGGCGCTGGCCGCGCGCACGCGGGCCGAGCTGGTACAGGCGGTGCTCGAGCGCCCCGACGGGTTGTTGGCGCGCCTGCGCGCCACGCACGACGTGCGGCTGTTCCGCGTGCAGCGCAAGCCGACGCCGATCCAGTCGCTGCAGGAACTGACCGCGCGCGGCAACCGCACCGCGCTCGGCGACGCACTCGACCTGCACCGCACGGCGATCAGCGGCACCAACGTCGACGCCGTGCTGCTGGTCTCCGACGGGCGCAACAACTCCGGCCTCGATCCGGTCGAAGTGGCGCGCGAGTACGGCCTGCGCGGCATCACCGTGCACACGATCGGCGTCGGCGATCCGGAGCCGCCGCGCAACGCCTGGCTGGTCGGGCCGCCGGGCCCCAAGGAAGCGCTGCGCGACGAGGAGGTCGGCTTCGACGTCACCGTTCGCGCCGAAGGACTGGCCGGTCAGCGCTCGCGCGTCGAGCTGCACGGCGCCCGCGACGGCGGGCCGTTCGTGCCACTGGCGACCGCGCCGGCCGAGTTGCCGGCCGACGGCGAGACCACGCGCGTGCGCGTGTTCCACGCCTTCGCCGAAGCCGGCGACTGGACGCTGAAGTTCACGCTGGCGCCGCTGCCCGAGGAGAGCCAGGCCGACGACAACGAGGACACCCGGTTCCTGCGCGTCAACGACGAGAAGATCCGCGTGCTCTACATCGAGGAACGCCCGCGCTGGGAGTACCGGCGCCTGCAGGCGTGCCTGAAGCGCGTCGACCCGAGCATCGAGATGCAGGCGTACCTGTTCGAGGCGACGCCGCGCTTCCCGCACGAGCACAGCGCGTCGCTGCCGGCGCTGGCCGACATCCCGCGCACCGACAAGGAGCTGCTGCAGTACCACTGCGTGCTGCTCGGCGACGTGCGGCCCGAGCGCCTCGCGAGCAGCGAGGAGGGCATCCGCAACTGGCTCGAGATGCTGGTCCGCTACGTCGAGTTCGGCGGCGGCGTCGGCTTCCTGTTCGGCGACGCGGCGATGCCGGAGCGCTACCGCACGACGCCGGTCGAGGACCTGCTGCCGATCGTGCTCGAGGACCGCGGCTTCGTGCAGCAGAACCCGACGCCGCGCGACCGCCAGTGGCGGCCGCTGCTCGAGAACCCGCTGCAGCCGCACGAGATCCTGCTGCTGCAGCGCGATCCGTCGTTCAACCGGCGGCTCTGGGAAGAAGGCCTGCCGGGCTTCCGCGTCTACTACCCGGTGCAGCGCGCCAAGCCGGGCGCGACCGTGCTGCTGCGGCACCCGACCGACCAGAACAGCTACGGCAAACGGCCGATCGTGACCGTAGGCCCCTACCCGCGCGGCACGACGTTCTTCATCGCCACCGACGAGACCTGGATGTGGCGCGATCCGTACGCCGAGACCTACATGGACGCGTTCTGGCGCAACGTCGTGCGGCACCTCGCCGCGGGACGGCTGCAGCGCCGCAACGACCTGCTCGAGCTGACCCTCGACAAGACCATGCTGGAGACCGGCGACAAGGTCCGCGTGCAGCTGCGCGTGCACGACGCCGAGCTGCAGCCCGCGGTCGCCGAGGAGCAGCCGGTGTTCCTGCGCGACGCGGCCGGCAACGCCGAGAAGCGCATCCTGCGCGCGGTGCCCGGCGAACCCGGCACCTACCAGGGCAGCTTCACGATGGCCGATCCGGGTGCGTTCAGCTTCGTCGCGTTCGCGAACCAGAACCCGGCCGACGCGGTGCTGGCGCGCGAAGACGTGCTGGTGCGCGTGCCGGACCGCGAACTCGCCGATTCGAGCCAGGACGAGGACCTGCTGCGGCGCATCGCCGCCGCCAGCCAGGGCCCCGACGGCACCGGCCGCTACGTGTTCCTGGCCGAAGCCGGCGACCTCGCCGCCGACTTCGCCGGCCGTAGAAGCGTCGAGAACCGCGAGGACACGCGCACGCGGCCGGCGTGGGACAGCTTCTGGTCGCTGCTCGCCCTGGTCGCGGTGCTCGGCGCCGAGTGGTTGCTCCGCAAGCGTGCCCGGCTCGTCTGACCCCGGCGCCGGCCCGCCGGCGCCAGTCGCACCCCCGGTTGTTCCGATGCAGAATGTGCTGATGATCCACGGATCGGGCGGTTCCCGGCGCCGGTGCGGCGCCGCGGCGGTGGTGGCTCTGGTCGCGGCAGCGCTGCTGCCCGCGCAGCGGCCCCCGGCACGGATCCAGCCGCGGCCGATCGAGTTCACGACCGGCGAGGCCGACAACCTGTTCTCGCTGCAGCGCGCCGAGGTCGACATCCACCAGTGGGACCTGGCGCAGAAGGAACTGCAGGCCGGCGAACCCGCGGCCGCGGTGGAACGGCTGCACCGGCTGCTGCAGGAAGAGACCGGCGGCGTGGTGCCGATCGGGCCCGGCCGCTTCTTCGGCCTGCGGCTCGCGGTGCTGACGACGCTGGCGAACCTGCAGCCGGCGGCCCAGGCGGCCTACGAGGCCCTGGTGCAGCGCGAGGCCGGCAACCTGGCACGCCGGCCGCTGACCGAACTGGAGCCCGACCAGCTCGAACTGCTGGCGCGCCGGTTCCCGACCGCCTCGCTGGGGCGCCGCGCGCGGCTGCGCCTGGGCGACCTCGCGTTCACGGCCGGCCTCGGCCGGGTCGCCGCCGACCACTACCGGCTGGCGCTCGACGCGATGCCGATCGGCAGCCGCGACGAGGCGTTGGCGGTCGAACGGCTGCATTGCGCCGGCGTGCTGGCGCAACCGCGCCGCGCGCGCGCCGCGGCGGCCGCGCGCCGGCTGCCGCCGGCCGGCGACGACGTGCTGGCCGTGCTGCCGCCCGAAGGCGACGGTGCCGGCTGGCCCGCGCTCGGCGGCCTCGACGGCGCGACGCCGATGGCGGAGCCGGCCGGGCAGCCGCGGCCGATGCTGGCCGAGGACGTCGAGGCACCGGGGTTCGATCGCCGCGAAATCGGCCAGTTCGCGATGTCGGCGGTCGGCGACCTCGACGGCCTCTACGTCGCGACCGGCCGCGAACTGATCGCGTTCGACCCGCTGCGCGCGGGCATCGCCTGGGTCTCGCGCGCGCCGCTCGCCGACGCGCCGAACGACGGCAGCGACCCGACCGAGCACGTGAACTCCGGCACGCAGCTCGCGGCCGCGGTCGGCGACGACGTCGTGGTCGCCGCACTGCAGGTGCCCGACACGTCGGTCAACGTCGACTTCCAGGCCAGCTTCCGGATCATCAGCAAGATCCCCCAGCGCCGGCTGTACGCGTTCTCGCGCCGCACCGGTGACCTGTTGTGGTCGCACTTCGACGAACTCGAAGGCCCGCGCACGCGCCGGTTCCGCGGCCACGACGCCTGCGGCCCGCCGCTGGTCGTCGGCGACACCGTCTACGCGCCGGTGCACGACCGGTCGGGCGCGATCGCGTTCTCGGTCGCGGCCTACGACCTGCACACCGGCGACCTGCGCTGGCGGCGCCTGGTCTGCTCGAGCCAGCAGGACGTCAACATGTTCGGCAACGCGCTGACCGAGTTCACCGCGTCGCCGCTCGCGGTCGCCGACGGCGTGCTCTACGGCGCGTCGAACCTCGGCGTCGCCTATGCGATCGAACGCGCCAACGGCCGCGTGCGGTGGATCGCCTCGTACGAGGTCGTCCGGATGCCGAAGACGATGCTGCACGGCCAGGCCGATCGACCGGTCTACTTCGCCAACAACCCGCCGGCGGTCACCGACGGTGTCGTCTGCCTGACGCCGCTCGACTCGATGTACGTGCTCGGCCTCGAGGCCGAGACCGGCGCGCCGCTGTGGCGGCTGTCGACCGACGCGACCGTGGCCGGCACCGAGAACCGCGTGCGCTGGCTCGCCGGCGCGCTCGACGACGAGTTCGTGCTGGCGGGCCGCGGCGTGGTCGCGATCGCGGCGCGACCCGGCGCCGAACGCGCACCGGTGCGCCAGCTGGTGCGGCCCGAGGCACTGCGGCTGCGCGGCGACGGCGGCGGCAGCGCGCGGCCGGCGCTGACGCAGGACCACGTCTGGATCGCCGCCGGCGACCGGATCCTCGGTTTCGACCGCGCCGGCAATCCGCTCGCCAACGGCCACACGATCCCGCTGCCGAACCACGCCGCCGGCAACCTGCTGTTCGTCGACGGCCTGGTCGTGTCGCTGCGCCAGCGCGCGCTGTCGGTGCTGTTCGATCCGACCGCGCTGGTCGGCCGCGTCGAGGCCCGCGCAGCGGCTGCCGACGCCGACCCGGTCGCGCTGCTGCGGCTGGCACGGCTGCGCCGCGCGCTGGCGGGCACCGACGGCACCGCCCCGGTCGACGGCGAGGCGATGGTGCGCCTGTTCCGCCGCGGCCTCGACGCCTGCGAACGCGACGGCCTGCCGGCCCAGCACCCGGTGCGGCAGGCGCTGCAGCGCGAGCTGTTCGACCACCTGCACGAACAGGCGCTCGCGGCGCAGCGCCGCGGCGACGATTCGGCACTGGCGCAGCTCGAGGCCGCCCGCGCCGTCGCCCCCGACCCGCGCGCGTTCGTGCGCGTGCAGGGCGCCGTGCTCGACGCCTGCCGTGGCCGGCCGGCGCTGCTGCGCCGCGAACTCGACCGCCTGCTGCGCGAGGCTGCCGACGAGACGTTCCCGCTGGCCGGCACCGCCGGCGTGCCGATCGGCGCCTACGTCGCCTGGCAGCTGGCGCAGATGCCGGACCTGGCGCCGGCCGACGCGGTCGCCGCGTGGCAGCAGCTGCTCGAACGCCACGGCACCACACCGCTGCCGGCAGGCACCGCGGCGGCGCTCGCCGAAGCCGCGATCCGGACCCTGGTCGCGGCGCACGGCAGCGAGGTCTACGCGGCGGTCGAGGCCCGTGCCGCCGCCGCGCTGGCCGCGGCCCGCGACGACGCGGCAGCGCTGCGCGACCTCGGCAGCCGGTTCCCGAACGCGGCCGCCGCGGCCGCGGCCCGGCTGCAGCTGCTCGACCTGTCGGTGCGCGAGGGTGACCTGGCCGTCGCCTGCAGCGTGCTGGCCCAGGGCCAGCGCGCCGGCACCGTGCCACCCGGGGTGCTGCGGCGCGTCAGCATCGCCGCGCTGGCGCGCGGCAACCGCGGTCTCGCCACGGCGATGTTCGATCGGCTGCGCGCCCACCGCGACGAACGTTCGGACTGGGCCGACGACGCCGGCGCCACCTACGGCGAGATCCTCGCGCGCGTCGAGGCCGAGGCCGACGCGGTACCTGCCACCGTCGCGCTGCCGGAACGACAGCTCGCGCGCCTGGCGCCGCGGTCGCCGCGCCAGTCGCTGCGTGTGGTCACGCAGCTGACCGCGCCGGGCTTCGCGCCGCCGGCGGCGCTGCCGCTCGTGTGCACGACCGGCACCGAACTGCTGGCGTTCGATCCGTTCGCGGCCGGCGACCGCCCGCGGCCGTCGTGGTCGCTGGCGATCGAGTTCCTCGAACACGTGGTCGTCTGCGGCGACGTGCTGGTCGTGCCCGACCTGCAGCACGTCTACGGCGTCGACCTGCGCGACGGCACCGTGCGCTGGCAGCTGCCGGACGGCACCGACACACGCTTCGAGGGCATGCAGTTCGACGGCCTCGGCACGAGCCACGGGCTGGTGCACGTCGCGGCGCGCTCGGGCATCGCCGACGGCGAGGCGCTGCTGCTCGGCATCGAACCGCTGTCCGGCACGCTGGTGTTCGAGCGCGCACTGCCCGGTGAGGAGCTGAAGCCGATGCCGAAGGCCACCGGCGGCCGGCTGGTCGCGATGACGACCTCGCGCGACGGCGGCATCGAGCTGCACGAACTCGATCCACTGACCGGTGCGCTGGTGCACACGACGCGGCTGAGCGCGGCCACGCTGCAGGAGACCCTGCGGCTGCGCGGCGGCGAACTCGCGACGTGGATGTTCCCGCAGGGCATCGCCGCCGACCGCGACCACGTGTTCCTGCCGATCGACGGCGCCGGTCCGACCGACGCGCCGCGCATCGCCGCGGTCGGCCGCGACGGCCGCATCGCGTGGCTGTGGACCGGCGCCGCCGGCAATCAGCTGAAGCTGCTGCCACGCGGCGACCGGCTGGTGGTGCTCGAGGGCCACGAACGGCGGCCGGGCCGCATCCTGCTGCTGCAGGCCAGCGACGGCAGGATCGTGCGCGAGGCGCGTCTCGGCAGCGACCCGTCCCTGCTGAACTGGCAGCGCAGCTGGCACGACAACCCGGCGCCGCCGATCCTCGCGCTCAGCGACCTGCCCGATCCCTCGGCGCCGCACCGGCGCTTCGTCGCGTTCGCGGTCGACGACGACCAGCCGAGCTTCGAGGTGGCGCTCGCCAACGACGATCTCGAGGTCGAACCGCAGCCGCTGTTCGGCGCCGACTTCGTGACCTTCGGCGCGCGCTCGGCGCGCAACGGCACGCTGCGCCTCTACACGCTGACCCTCGGCGATCGGTCGGGCGCATTGCCTGGCGGAACCAAGTACCAGCGCATCGAACTGCGATCGGCCTCCTATGGGGTCGCGGCGTTCGGCGCCTACACTGTCGTCTCCGGCACCGATGGCCTGGTCGTGCTGGGCCCCGACCCGAACGGAAAATGAACCCGCTGCACCTCTGTCGACTCGGACTCTGCCTCGCCGCCCTGACGGTCGGCGCCGGTGCGTCGCTGCGCGCGCAGGACGTGCGCCGCGGCACCAGCAACGCCGACCTGATCGACGCGCCGCTGCGCGAAGCGGTCGCGCGCGGCCTCGACTGGCTGCAGGCCCACCAGCACGAGGACGGCTACTGGTCCGAACTCGTCGGCTACAAGCTGAACACCGGCTACGAGACGCTCGACGACCGGCCGCAGCCGCACGTCGGCGTGACGGCGCTGGCGCTGATGAGCTTCCTGGCCGGCGGCCACCTGCCCGACCGCGGCAAGTACGGCACCGTGCTGCAGCGCGGCCTCGACTTCGTGCTGCGCTGCTCGCAGGACGACGGCCAGATCACCGCGCACGGCACGCGCATGTACAGCCACGCGTTCGCGACGCTGTTCCTGGCCGAGATCTACGGCATGGTCGACCGGCCCGACGTCAAGCAGGTGCTGCAGCGCTCGGTCGACCTGATCGTCGACTCGCAGAACGCCGAAGGCGGCTGGCGCTACCGGCCGTTCGCGCGCGAGTCCGACATGTCGATCACGGTGTGCCAGGTGCTGGCGCTGCGCTCGGCGCGCAACGTCGGCATCCACGTGCCGGTGTCGACGATCCGCAACGCGCAGGACTACGTCTACCGCAGCGCCGTGCGCAGCAACGACCGCTCGTTCGCGTTCCGCGGCCACGCCGGCTTCGGCGACGACGGCGGCTCGTTCCGCTACCAGAACCGCGAGAACACCCGCGCGACGTTCCCGCTGACCGCGGCCGGCGTCACGACGCTGTACGCGGCCGGCGAGTACGACAACCCGGTGATCCGCGACGCGCTCGACTACATGGACCGCCGCGTGGCCTCGTTCAGCAGCGACTGGCAGGGCCACTACTTCTTCTACTACGGCCACTACTATGCGGTGCAGGCCTACTACATCACCGGCGACCCGAAGTGGACGAAGTACTTCCGTCTGATCAAGAGCATCCTGCTGCAGCAGCAGCGCCGCGACGGCAGCTGGCCTTGCCGCGTGGGCCCCGGCGACGCGTTCGGCACCGCGGTGGCGACGCTGATCCTGCAGATCCCGCTGCAGTACCTGCCGATCTTCCAACGGTGACCGCAAGGCGCGCGACGTGACGAACTCCCCCGCGCCGGACCCGGTCGCCGCGATCCTGCGGCCGCTGCTGGCAGCCCAGGAACAACGGCTGCGCCGGCGCTACCTGTGGCACGGCGTCGCGATCGCGACCGCCGCGCCGTGCGCCGCCGTGCTGCTGTTCTTCGCGCTCGACCACGCGCTGCGGCTGCCGCTGGCGATCCGCCTGTTCCACTCGGGCGTCGTGCTCGCGCTCGGCCTCGCGGCCGGCTGGCGCTTCCTGCGCTACCCGCTGCAGCGCCGGTTCAGCGACGTCGACCTGGCCAGCTGGGTCGAGAGCACCTTCCCAGGGCTGCACCAGCGCCTGGTCTCGGCGCTGCAACTGCACGACCTCACCGGCGATGCGCTGCGCAACCAGTCGCGGCCGATGATCGAGCGCCTGCTGGCCGACACGGCCGCCTCGGTGCAGGCGCTGCCGGTGGACCGGCTGTTCGACGACCGGCGGCTGCGCCGGCTCGCCGCGGCGGCGCTCGGCCTGCTGGCGGTGCTGGGCACCGGGGCGGTGATCGCACCTTCGACCGCCGGCGCGTTCGTGCTGCGCCACCTCGGCTTCGCCGCCGACTACCCGCGCGCGACGCAGCTCGCGATCGAACTGCCGGCGGCCGGGCCCGAACTGCAGCGCCGCGACAGCGACGGCCTCACCGAGCTGGTGCTGCCGGCCGGCGCCGACCTGCACGTGTCGGTGCTGGCGACCGGCGTGGTGCCGAAGGAGGTGTTCCTCGAAGTCGAACCGCTGGCCGGCGCCGGCGCCGGCTCCGGCTCGCTGCCGGCGCGCAGCATCGCGACGCAGCCGCGGCCGGGCGACCGCTTCCGCCACGTCTTCCGCCGCCTCGCCGGCGCGTTCCGCTTCCACGCGCGCGGCGGCGACGACGAGCACGGCGACCGCGTCGTGGTCGTGCGCACGCTGCGGCCGGCGCAGGTGGCGACGCTGCGCGCGACCGTGACCGCCCCCGCCTACACCGGCGCCGAACCGCAGGTGCAGTCCGGCGGCGCGATCGAGGCCCTGGTCGGCAGCGACGTGTCGCTGGTGGTCACGACGACCGCCGCGGTGCAGAAGGCGACGATGGTGTTCCTCGAAGGCGGCCGGCGGCTCGAACTGCAGCCGACCGCGGTGCAGGACGACAGCGGCACGTCGACCGCCTACACGGGCCAGTTCGCGATCGAACGCAGCGACCGCTACCAGATCGAACTGCTGACCGACGACGGGCTGCGCAATCCGAACCCGGGCACCTACCCGATCGCCGCGCAGCTCGACTACGCGCCGGTCGGCCGCTGGCTGCTGCCCGACGACGAAGGCGTGCTGCTGCTGCCGACCGCGTTGCTGTGCGTCCGCGTCGACGCCCACGACGACTTCGGCCTGCGCGCGCTGGCGCTCGGCATCGAGCACCGCGGCACCCGCGTGCGCGACCACGAGCTGATGCCGGCCGCACCCGCCGACCGCAAGCAGACCGTGCGCACGGAGTTCTTCGAGGTCGCCGAACTGCTGGGCACGGCGCGCGACGGCGCCGAGGGCCTGCAGCTGCAGCTGACGCTGACCGACAACCGGCAGCCCGAGGCCAACCGCACCGAACTGCCGCGGCGCATCGTGCAGATCGTCGACGAACCGCAGCTCGCGGCGGCGATCGGGCGCGCGTTCCGGCTGCTGCGCGAGGAGACCGCGCAGGCACTCGAGATCCAGACCGACCGCCGCACGCGGCTGCAGGACCTGCTCGAACGCGACGCGTCCGCCGCCGAGAGCGCGCTGCTGCTGACCGCGATCGAAGTCGGCCAGGGCCGCGTCGCGGCCGCCAGCGCCCGGGTGCACCTGGGCCTGATGCGGTCGTTCGACCTGCACCTGTGGAACCGGCTCGAGACCAGCCAGCACGCCGCCGAGGTGCTGCAGCTCTACCGCCAGCACGCGGCAGCGCTGCAACAGGCCGTGGCGCTGGACCCGGGCTTCTATCGCGACCTGCTGCAGCGCCGCCGCGCCGGTACGCTCGGCGCCATGGAGACCACGCTCGACCCGATCCTGGCCATGATCGGCCTCGCCGATGAGCTGGCCAACGACCGCGCGCCGGCACTGGCCCGGCTGCTGACCGAGGCCCAGGTCGCGCGCGATCGGACCGAACAGCGCCGCCTGCTCGGCGACGCGGCCGCCGTGCAGCGGGAGCTGGAAAGCCGGCTCCAGCAGCTGCTGCTGCGGCTCGAAGAGTGGAACGACTACCAGGACCTGATCCAGGAAACCCGCGCCCTGCGCGATCGCCAACGCGACGTCCAGGGTCGCACCGAGGAGGTGCGGAACCGATGAGGCTCATGCTGACTGGCAACTCGCTGCGCGCCGCATCGGCGGCGGCGTTCCTGCTGGCCTCCGTCCCGCTGCGGGCGCAGACGCCCCCACCCGCGACGCCCGCCGATGCCGAACAGCTGGCGCAGTTGCGCCGCGATCAGGACGAGATCCTGCGCAAGGCCGAGCGGCTGCAGGCACTGATGCAGCGCCTGCAGCAGCGCTACGAACGCGAGGGCAAGAAGGAACAGGTCGAACTGCTGCGCCAGGGCCTCGACCACCTCGAGCGCAGCGGCGTGCTGCGCGACGTCGCCAGCATCCGCGACGACCTCGCCGCCACCGCACTGACCGAGGCGATGCGCAAGCAGAAGGAGGTCGTCGAAGACCTCGAACGCCTGCTGAACATCCTGCTCGAGCGCAAGTCGGTCGAGCAGCTCGACCAGCAGATGGCCGCCGCGACCGCGCAGGCGGCCACGGCGCGCGAACTCGAACGACGCCAGGCCGAACTGCAGGCGACCACGCGCGCCGCGGCGCAGTCCGACGGCAGCGACGCCGAGCGCGCGCTGACCGACCAGCTGCAGCAGCTGGCGGCAGCCGAACGGCGCGAAGCGGAGCGCAACGCCGTCGACGCCGGCACGCGCCGGCCGTTCCTCGAGAGCGCGCTCGACCGCGTGCGCGACTTGCTGCGGCAGCAGGCCCGCCTCGAGGCCGGCGTGACCGAAGAGACCGCCGGCCGCACCGGCGCCAACCGGCAGCGCGAGTTCGACCTCGGCGAGCTGGTGCAGAAGGGCCGCGAACTGGCCGGCAGCCTGCGCGACCAGGCGCGGCAGCAGGAACTCGGCGCCGCCGCGCGGGAGCTGAAGGAACGCGCCGCGGGCAACGACGAGGGTGCGCTGCGCGAGGCGCTCGATCGGCTCGAGGCCAAGGTGCAGGAAGCCCCGCTGCAGCCCGGTGGCCCCGACGGCCCGATGCGCGACCGCGGCTGGGAAGAACTGCGCGACCAGCTGCGCGCCGCACCCCAGGGCAGCACGCCGGCCGAGCGCGAAGCCCTGCAGCAGCTCGGCACGCGCGGCGAAGAACTGGCACAGGAACGCACCCAGCAGGCCGCCACGGCCAACACGCGCACCAGCGACCAGATCGGTCAGGACGCCGCGAAGATCGCCGAACGGCTGCGCGAGGGCCAGCAGCCCGCCGACCCGAAGGCCTCGGCCGGCGCTTCGGCCGCGGCCGCCGCCGAGCACTTCGATACCGCCGAGCAGGCGCTGCAGCAGGGTGATCTGGCCAAGGCCCGCGCCGAAGTCGACCGCGCCGTCACGGCGCTGGAGCAGGCGCGGCAGCGGCACCAGGAGCAGAATCCCGACGCCGGCACGCAGGCCGCACGCATGGCCGCCGAGTCGGCGGCCACGGCCCAGGAGCTGCAGAACACGCCGGATCCGCAGGCCACCGAACAGGCGGCCGGCGAGCACCTGCGCTCGGCGACCGAGGCCCAGCGCAGCGCCGAGCAGGGCCTGCAGGCCGCCCGCGACCGTGGCGCGCGGCCCGACGTCGACGCCGCGGTCGCGCGTTCGCGCCAGCAGCTCGAACAGGCGCAGGCCCAGCTCGAACAGGCGCTGCAGGCGGCCAACCAGGGCGGCGCCGAGGACCTCGCCGCGGCGGCCGAGCGCCAACAGCAGCTGGCGCAGCAGGCCGCGCAGGCCAAGCAGGCGATGCAGCAGGCGGCGGCAGCCGGCGCGATCACGCCGGAGCAGCAGGCCGCCGCGCAGGCGCAGCTCGACCGCGCGGCGCAGAAGATGCAGGCTGCCGAGCAGCGCCTGCAGCAGGGCGAACAGGCCAGCGCCGCGAACGCACAGCAGCAGGCGGCCGAAGCTCTGCAGCAGGCGGTCGAACAGCTGCAGCAACACCGCCAGCTGACGCCGGAGCAACAGCAGGCCATCCGCGACCTCGCACAGCGCCAGCAACAGCTCAGCGAGGACATCGTGCGCCTGGCGAAGGAACTCGAGCAGCGCGGCAACCCGCGGGCGCAACGCGCTGCCGAACAGGCGGCGGCGGCGGCCCGGCGGGCACAGCAGGCGATGCAGCAGGGCGATGCCGACGAGGCCGACCAGCAGCAACAGGAAGCGCGGGAGCAGCTGCAGCAGGCCGCCGAGGAGCTGCAGCAGGAAGTCGATCGCTACCAGGACCTGCGCCAGGAAGAACTGCTGTTCCGGATGAAGGACGAGCTGACCACGTTCCTCGACAAGCAGCGGCCGATCACCGCGCAGACGCTCGAGGCGCAGCGCGAAGCCGCGGCCGGCGGGCTGTCGCGCCCGGCGCGGCGCAAGCTGAACGGCCTCGGCGAGGAGGAGCAGGCACTCGCCGGCCAGCTCGACTTCCTGATCGCCGCGCTGACCGAAGAGGGCAACATGGTCTACCAGACCGTGCTGCAGGCCAACGCCGACGACCTGCGTGAGGTCGCGCGCCGCCTCGCCGGCCGCGCACCGGACCCCGGCGACTACACGACGATGCTGCAGCAGGACGTCGAGCGCCGCTCGGTCGACCTGCTCGAAGCGCTGGAGCGCGAACGCCAGCGCCGCCAGCAGCAGCAACAACAGCAACAACAACAGCAGCAGCAAGGCCAGAACCGGTTCAGCCCGCAGCGCGAGAAGCTCGTCTCGCTGATCGCGGAACTCGAGATGCTGAAGAAGCTCGGCAGCGACACGCAGCGGGCGACCGAGAACCTGCGCGTGCTGGTGGCCGCGCGCGGTGACGAGGCGATCAGCGACGCCGAGGTGGCGTTGATCCAGCGCCTGTCGCACCGCCACGGCGAGATCACGAAGCTGTTCCAGCGCATCAAGCAGGGCATCGAGGAAGCGATGCAGGCCATGCAGCAGCAGGACGACCAACAGGGCGGCGAAGGCCGCTGAGGCAACGACGATGCGACGTATCCAGCTCTCGGTGGCGGTGTTCCTGGCGGCAGCCAGCGGCCTGTGCGCGCAGGGCCGCGATCCGATGCACGAGATCCAGGAGATCGCGCGCTCCGTCGAGCAGCAGCTGCAGGAGATCGACCGCCTGCTGCTCGAGTCCGGCAAGGCCAACCAGGCGCGCGCACAGCCGACGCAGATGCTCGATCAGGCGCGCGAACGTGGGCAGGCCGTGCAGGACGGCATCGACAAGTTGATCGAGAAGCTCAACGAGATGAAGAACCAGGGCGGCGGCGGTTCGCCGTCCGAAGACCAGCAGCAGTCGCAACAGCCGAAGGACGGGCAAGGCCAGGGCCAGGGCCAACCGCAGCAGGGCCAGCCGCAGAACCGCCGCGAGAACGGCACGCCCGACTTCGTGCAGCAGCCGCAGCAGCAGGACCAGCCGCAACCGCAGCCAGGCGGCACCGAGCCGCAGCCAGCACAGCCGCAACAGGGCCAGCCGCAGGGCGGCCAGGACGCGCAGACCGCCGCCGAGAACCGGCCCGGCAACCGCCCGCCGGAGTCGGCCACCGGCCCGGGCCAGAACCCGCAGGGTGAAGAGGGCTGGGGCGAACTGCAGCCGTACGTGAACTTCCTGAAGAACCGCGGCTCGTCGCCGAAGGTGCCCGAGCGCTACCGCAAGTACTGGGAAGCCTACTTGAAGCAGAAGCAGGGCAGCGGGCGGTAGCGCCGCGTCAGCGGAACCCGTCGCCGGCCAGGATCGGTTCGCGGCGCGCGCCGACGTTCAGGCACAGCGCGATGCCGAGCAGCGCAGCCAGCGTCGAACTGCCGCCGTAGCTCAAGAGCGGCATCGGCAGGCCGGTAGCCGGCGCGAGCCAGCCGCAGACCGCGACGTGGCACAGCGTCTGGCCGCCGATCCACGTCGCGACGCCGACGCAGCACAACCGGCCGAAGCGCTCGCGCGTGCGCATCGCGATCGCCAGCAGACCGGACACCAGCGCCGCGACGAGGCCGAGCACGACCAGGCACCCGACCCAGCCGATCTCCTCGCCGACCACCGCGAACACGTAGTCCTCGCTGCGGTACGGCAGGAAGTCGTAGCGGTTCTGCGGCCCGTTGCCGAGGCCGTGCCCCCACAGGCCGCCGCCGCCCAGCGCGATCAGTGCCTGCCACGGCTGGTAGCCGGCGTCGCGCAGCACGTCGCGCACGGCCGTCTGCGTCAGGTCGGCCTCGTCCCAGGTCCAGTGCTGCAGCCAGACCGACACGCGTTCGCGCTGGTAGTCGTGCAGCACGGTCAGATAGGCCAGCACGAGCCCCACGGCGCCGATCGCGACGACTGCGAGCACACTGCGCGCCGGCGCGCCAGCGGCATAACACATCGCCAGCAGGATCGGCCCGAACACCAGCGAACTGCCGAGGTCCGGCTGCCGCAGGATCAGCAGCGCCGGCACCGCGGCGACCAGCATCGGCACGATCAGGCCGTCGAACGTGCGCGCGCGGCTCTTGAAGCGCAGCAGCGCCGCCAGCGCCAGCACGACACCGAGCTTCGCGAACTCGCTCGGCTGGATCGAGAAGCCCGGCAGCGCGTACCAGCGCTGCGAACCGTTGATCACCGGCGCGAAGAACGGCAGCCCCAGCAGCGCCAGCACGACGGCGCCGTAGAACAACCAGGCGCCGCGCACGACGTGCACGTAGTGCGGCAGCAGCGCGAAGAAGCCGACGCCGGCGCCGCAGGCCAGGAACAACGCCTGGCGCGCCTGCTGCGTGCCGAACTGCGGATCGTCACGCGTCGCCGAGCCGATGAACGCGAGCCCGCACAGCGCCAGCGCCGCGACACACAACACGACCCAGCCGTCGACGCGCCGCAGCACGGCGAGCCGCGAGGTCGGCAGCCCTTCGCCCGCGGTCATCGCCCGACCCCCGCCGCGAGGTAGCGCGCCGCCAGCGTCGGCTCGGCCTCGACCTCGGCCAACCAATCGGCGACGAGCCGGCCCGCGGCCTCGTCGCCGTGCACGCCGTGCGGCACCCAGTAGACCACCGCGCAGAAGCACAGCTGCACGCCGTCGCCGCCGGGCCCCGGCAGGTAGCCCGCGAACCAGGCGTTGTTCTGTTCGTCGCGCCCGACCTCGGCGGTGCCGGTCTTGCCGAACACGCCGAAGTGCCGCAGCAGCGTGACGTCGCGGGCGGTGCCGGTGTCGACGCAGGCGCGCAGCCCCGCGCGCACGACTTCGAGTTCGGCGTGCACGTCGCCGAGCGCCACCACCGGCCGGCGCGCGTCGGCACGCAGCCCCAGCGTCGGCAGGGAGCCCGTCGCCAGCGCCGCATAGGCGCGCGCCACCGACAGCGGCGACGCTTCGACGCCGTAGCCGACCGCGCGCATCGGCACCGCCTGCGCGGTCGACAGCCGCGGCGTGGCGATCGGCACGCCGGCGACGCTCGGCTGCCAGCAGGCCGCGAACGGATCCGCGTCGCCCGCCGGGCGGCACAGGCCGAAGCGACGCAGTGCCTGCGCGACGCCCTCGGCGCCGAAGCCCTCGGCGCACTGGAAGAAGAACGAGTTGCACGACACCGCGATCGCATCGACCGGGTCGCGGCCCTGGTCGCCGTGCGCGTGCAGGCAGCCGAGGCTCTGGTGGCCGAACACGTACTTGCCGGCGCACGGATCGAACGTCGCGATAGGCCGGTGCTCGACGGCCAGCGCCTCGCGGCGCAACTGCTCGACCAGCACCAGCGGCTTCACGACCGAGCCCAGCGAGCCGTTGCCCTTCCACCAGACGCCGGGCAGGTTGCGCGGTGCGCTGCTGTCGACCGGCGCACCGGCGTAGGCCAGCACGTCGCCGGTGCCGGCGTCGATCACCGCCAGCGCCGCCTGCACGTGGCCGCGGTCCGCTTCGGCCACGTGCGAAGCTGCGATCTGCTGCTGCACGGCCGCGACGCGGCGTTCCGCGATCGCCTGCAGGTCGGCGTCGACCGTGACCCGGACATCGTCGCCGGCTTCGACACCGAGGTGCGTCCACAGCGCCTGCTCGCGGCGGCTCGCGTCGCGTTCGACTAGCCGCATGCCCAACCGTCCCATCAGCGTGTCGTCGAACGTCCACTCGAGGCCGGCCGTGCCGCGCCGCTCCCACTGCCGCACCGCGTCGACGTAGCGCTCGACGACCTGCTGCTGCAGGACCCCGGCGTCGGCTTCGACGTCGCTGCCCGCGCCGGCGGGCAGCTCGGCGACCCAGTCGGCCGGCAGCTCGCGCTCGACGTAGCGGTGGAACCACTCGTCGTTGGGCCGCGCCCGGTCGATCTCGCGCACCGATCCGAGCAGCACGGCGAGCGCCGACCCGAACGGCGGCACGACGACGCGCCGGATCGACGGGTGCACCTCGAGCCCCGGATGGCGTGCGGCGCCCACGCGCAGCCGCGCGGCGAACTCGAACGGCACGTGGTCGTCGAGCACGCGCGTGACCTCCTCGACCAGACTGCCGGTGCGTTCGACGGTCGTCGTCGCGCCGTTCGCATCGGTGACATCCTCGGTCCACGTGACGCGCTGGCCGGCGAGGCTGCGCCGGCGCAGGTCGTCGAGCCGCGCCATCAGCCCCTCCACTTCGGCGGTCGGCAGTGCGCGCGTCGCGAGCCGTTCGCGCTGCAGCGCCACCAGTTCGGCATCGAACCGGCGCAGCGACGCCAGCGTCGCGGCGAACGCCGCCAGCAGTTCGTCGCGCGGCATCGGCAGCACGTCGCCACAGGCGACCAGGCCGGGCGCCGAGGCGGCCTCGCGCAACGCCGAGTAGACCCGCCGCCGGGTCAGGCCGCTGCACGCCGACAGCACGGTCGTGACCTCGAATGCGAGGTCGGCGGCCACCTCCTTCTCGACCACGCCGCGCTTCAGCACGCGCGCCGGCATCGCCAGCAGGTGTTCGGCCGCCGCCATCGGCCCGAGCGCCCCGTCGGCGTAGCCGTAGCGGGCGCTGCCGCGGTCGGGCTGCAGGGCGGCCCAGCGCGTCGCGCCGTGCACCGCCGCGCCGACCGGGTGGCGCAGGCGGAACCGCAGGTAGTAGACCGACAGCTGCATCGCCGGCTCGTCGTGCGCCAGCACGCGGCCATGGCGGTCGAGCAGCATGCCGCGCTGGCTCGGCACCGAGCGGAACGCCCAGCGGTTCTCGCGGCTGCGCTGCGCCCACGCTTCGTGCTGGTGCACCATCACGTACCACAGGTGCAGCACGACGATGCAGAAGCCGGCCGCCAGCGCGCCGGCCACCACCCCGATGCGGGCGCGCGTCGTGCTCAAGTCCGTTCCTCGAAGGCGCGGAACGGCGGCAGCCGGCGCAGCACGACCAGCAGCGGCGGCAACAGCAGCGCGGCCCACAGGACCGCCATGCCGTCGAGCTGCGCGCTCGCCGACGGCTGGTCGAACAGGCGGCCGCACAGCCCCGCGAGCCGCGGCACCGCGACGGCGCAGGCAGCCGCGGCGACGGCCTGCCACAGCCAGCGCTGGCCGAAGAACAAGCTGCGCAGCGGCAGCAGTACGGCGACCGGCACACCGAGCACCAGGATCTGCACCGGCAGCGACGCCTCGTCGACCAGCGCGCGCCCGAGCGCCGCGCCGAGCAGCAGCCACGGCAGCGCCGCGCGGTCGGCGAACAACGCCAGGAACACGCAGAACAGCACCGCCACGTCGAGCGGCGGCAGGCCGGCGTCGCGCCAGAACCCGGCCAGCAGGAACGTCTGCGGCGCCAGTACGAACCACCAGAGCCAGCGCATCAGCGGCCTCCCGACGGCTCGGGCCGCGTCCACACCTCGACTGCGCGCGGGCTCGGCAGCGGCCGGGTGCGGACCAGCAGCAGCGTGCGATCGTCGGCCACCGGCTCGGCGCTGCCGATCCACAGACCCGCCGGGCAGCCGGGCCCGTTGCTGCCCGTGAACAGCTGCCCGGCCGGCAGCCGCGCGTTCGCGTCGGCAGCGGTGTGGCAGGCGACCCACGCTTCGTGGCCGGCCGCGCGCACGACGCGGCCGTCGAGTTCGCGCGGCGGTGCCTCCGGATCGTCGGGCAGCAACAGCAGGCTCCAGCGGTGCCGCGACGCGCCGAACGAGGTCACGAGGCCGAGCCCGAACGCGAGGTCCCGCGCGGTGCCGAGGAGCATGCCCTGCTGCACGACCGCGGCCCCGGCGGCGATCTCGCCGGCCGCGATCAGCAGGTGCCGACCGTGCACGGCGCCGGGCAGGTCGCGCACGACCGCGAAGCGGCGCTGCGGCGCATCGGCAGGCGCGGCCGCAGGGACCGCCGTGGCACGGCGGCGATCGCGCCAGACGACGACATGCGACAGCGCGCGCGGCTCGTACGGCGGCACGACGAACACGCCGATCGCCAGCGCCGCCTGGCCGTCGTCGCCGTCGTAGCCCCAGATCCGGGTGCGGCCGAGCTGCAGGCCGGGCGGCACCGCCGCCGCGCCGTCGTCGAGGGCCAGCGTGCGCACGACGTGGCCGCCGCGGTCGAGCCGCGCCGCACGGTACGGGTCGTCCCACAGGTCGACGCGCAACGGCGCCGGGTCGACGGTCGCCGCACCGCGAACGACCAGCCGCAGGTGTGCGCCGTCGTCGAGCGGCATCGCCGCGTAGACCGGCGGCGCGGCGCGGTGGTGCAGCAACACGACCCGGGCTGGCTGGCCCGGTCCGTCGTCCGCCGCGACGCCGATGCCGGCGGGGACCAGGAACCCGAGCAGCGCGTCGCCTTTGGTCACGAACGCGGCGCAGTCGTCCAGTTCGGCGTGCGTCGCCTCGAGCAGCAGCTCGGCGGGCTGGCCGGCGCCGCCGCGCCGGCTGCCGTCGCCGAGCACTTCGCGCACGGCGCAGTAGACCGGCTCGAGGTCGCTGGCCAGCAGCGCCCGCCCGCCGCCGATGTCCTCGCCGCGCAGCCGCGTGGCCAACGCCGTGCGCAGTTCGGTCCGTTCGCGCGCGTCGGCCTCGGCGGCGAACGCCGGCTGCCCCGACCACTCCGAGGCCGCGCGCGGCACCAGGCACACGGCGCCGAGCAGCAGCCGTTCGAGCGGCGCGAACACGTTGGGCAGCGTGAGCCAGCAGAGGGCGAACAGCAGCATGCCGTAGAGCCCGACCGGGAACACTGCCGCCTGCTGCCGCACCTGGATCCCTCCGTCACGTCCACCACGACCCGCGTCCGCCGCGCGGACGCCCTGCCGCACGCACCGCCGCGCCCGCGGCGGCGCACGATCATCCGAGGTCTTCGCCGCCCTCGAGGAACTGCGAGTAGAGCTCGAGGTTCTCGAGGAAGATGCCGGTGCCGCGCGCGACGGCCTCCAGCGGTCGCTCGGCGACCCGCACGTCGAGTTCGGTCTCGCGCGCGATCATCTCGGGCAGGCCACGCAGCAGCGCACCGCCGCCACACAGCACGATGCCGGTGTCCATCAAGTCGGACGCCAGTTCCGGCGGCGTGCGTTCGAGCACGCTCTTGATCGCGCCGATGACCTTGCGCACCGGTTCCATCAGCGCCTCGCGCACGTCGCCCGAGGTGATCACCGCCCGGCGCGGCAGGTTGACCAGCGAATCGCGGCCGCGGATCTCGACCTGGATCTCCTCTTCGAGCGGCATGCAGCTGCCGGCCGCGATCTTCAGCCGTTCGGCCGTGATCTCGCCGATCAGCAGGTTGTACTTGGCGCGGATGTACTGCGCGATCGCGTCGTTGAAGTCGTCGCCGGCGACGCGCAGACACTCGGCCATCACGACGTTGGCCAGCGAGATCACCGCGACTTCGCTGGTGCCGCCGCCGATGTCGACGATCATCGAACCGCGCGGCTCGTGCACCGGCAGGCCGGCGCCGATCGCGGCGGCAGTCGGCTCGTCGACCAGGAACACGCGGCGCGCTCCGGCCCGCTCGGCGCTGCCGATCACCGCGCGCTTCTCGACCATCGTGATGCCCCACGGCACCGCGATGACCAGCCGCGGCGCGACCAGGCTCTTGCCGCCGCAGGCCTTGCGGATGAAGTAGCGCAGCATCTTCTCGGTGATCTCGAAGTCGGCGATGACGCCGCTCTTCATCGGGCGAACCGCCTGGAAGCCCGGCGGTGTGCGGCCAAGGTACTCGAGCGCGGCGTCACCGACCGCCATGCCGTCGAGCAGCACCTCGCTGGTGCCCTTGCGCACCGCCACCACGGACGGTTCGTCGAGCACGATGCCCTTGTCGCGCACGAAGACGAGCGTATTGGCCGTCCCCAGGTCGATGCCGAGATCGACGGAGAACCCGCTCAACAGCCACTCGATCGGTTTAAACATGGAAACCCTCGCGCCGCCCACCGCGCGACGCCCGGTGGGATCAGCGACTCTGACCTGCAGACACGTGCACCGGGGACCAAGCCGGCGCGAGGGCGCAACGTAGCGGCACGTGCTTCGGTAGCAACGGATTCTTCGCCTTCGCAGGCTGTCGGGCGAAAGGGTGGCCGGTACGTGCAACGGCCCCGGTCGCAGCGAGGCGGCCGGGGCCGTGCGGGTCAGCAGCGACGGATCAGACGTACTTCTGCATCGCGAAGTAGACCATCACGATCGCGCCGATCAGCAGGAAGAACGTGGTCAGCACGATGCCGTCGTCGACGCTGAGGCCGGGCTTGCTGACGACTTCGACGTCCGTGTTGGCGGCGGCGACTGCCTTGGCGGGTTTGCGGGCCATGTCAGGATCTCCGTGGTTGAAGGTCGAGGTCGGGGATCAGGGCGTCTTGGTCGACGCGCGGTCGCCTTCCTTGATCGCACCCTTGACCAGTGTCAGGTTGCACAGCACGGCCTTGGCGCTCGGCTCGTACTTCGTTGCGACCGCCTCACCCTTGTAGCCCGAGGCGTCGTAGATCGCGAAGCTGAACGGCAGCTTGGCGATCATCTCCTGGATGTCCACGTCGCCCGGGTTGTCGGTGACCTGGATCGTGCACAGGCGGCCGTTGGCGTTCGTGACCATGCCGGCCAGCGTCGGCGCGGCCATCGTGGTGACGAAGCCGTTCTGCTGCGCGACGGCCAGCAGCAGGTTCTTCTCGCTGATGTCCTTGCCCATGCCGGCGATCTCGACGTCCTTGTTCGCGATCGTCTCCTGCAGCGACGCGATCGTCGTCTTCAGCGTGCGGTTCTCGGCTTCGGCATCGTCCTTGGCGCGGACGGCCTCGTCCTTCGCCTTCTGGTCGGCGATCGCCATCTGGTAGGCGTTGCGCGCCTGCTCCATCGCGGCGTTCGCCTGGTTGTTGCCGGCTTCCGCGACCGAACGCAGACCCTTGACGTCGCCTTCGATCGACGCGAGCTGGCCGTGCAGGCGCTTGTTCTCGTCTTCGACCTGGGCGAGCTTGTTCTTGGTGCTGCCGAGCTCGGTTTCGTTCTGGGTCTTCGCGACCTCGAACTGGTTGCGCTCGCTCTCGAGGCGCGCGTTGTCCGCGGTCAGCTTGTCCACCAGCGCGGAGCGCGCCGCCAGGTCGGTCTCCAGCTGGGTCTTGGTGTCGTACTGCTTCTGCAGGTAGGTGCCGCCGAAGCCGACGAACGTGCCGGCCAGAGCGAGGTTGAGGATGATGAACACGCGACCGATGGGACTCATGATGACCTGATGACTCCTAACTTGCGTTCTGCACTGCACTCGCAGCCCTGCGGGGACGGCAGGTGGTCGAGTTGGCAGGGATGCTGGTTGGCAGAGGGGCTAGTTCCAGAGGGGTTGGGAAGACGATCGGCGAACGGCTCCCATGCGGGTGACGAACGAGCATGGGGGCTGCAACCCAAAGCGAGAGGGGCCAGGGGGCTGCGGAATCCTAACTCCATGCCCGAGACCGTCAAGAACCACTTGCCGCAGGCGGGACCGGGTCGCCGGGACCACCCGAGGCAGCAGGAGTCGTTCGAGCTGATCGGAGTCTAGCCCACGTCCAGGCCGCGTGCAGGAGCGCGAGCCCGAGCCACAGGCCGGCCAGCGGCCCGGTCGCGCCTCGCAGCCATGCCATCGGCGGCAGCCGCCCCGGCCCGGGCGGGACCGTGGTGCGGAGAATTCGCGGCCCCTGGTCCGGGCCGGCCCGCAGCGGCAGCTGGTCCCGCAGTTCGCCGTCCGCCCCCACCACGACGCTCCAGCCGTCGGTCGTGCAGCGGACCAGAGGTGTCGCGGTCTCCAGCGCGCGCACGACCGACATCGCCACCAGCTGCGTCAGTTCGCCGCCGCCGCGGTACCAGGACTCGTTCGACAGCACGCACAGGAAGCGTGCGCCCTGCGCGACCTGGTCGGCCGCCGGCTCCGGGAACGCGTTGTCGTAGCACAGCAGCACGCCGAACGGCGTGCCGTCGGTCATGTGCAGCAGCGGCCCGGCCTGCCCGGGCACGAGGTCCGGCATCGACCCGAGCGCCCGCTCGAACACGCTGCGCACCCAGTCGACGACCGCTTGCGGCAACAGCTGCAGCAGCGGCACGAACTCGCCGCCCGGCACGAGGCAGCGCTTCTCGTAGTGGCCGAGCACACGCCCGTCGCGCAGGTCGACCAGCACCGCGGCCGGCGTCTCGCGCGCGCCGCGCGCGACGTTGACGCCGAGCAACAGGCGTTCGGGCGCGGCGACCAGCGGGTGCAGCTGGTCGTGCAGCAAGCGCGCGGTGCCGGCCGCGATCTCGTCGACCGGGATCGTCACCGGGATGCTGCTCTCCGGCCACAAGACGAGCGTCGCGTTCGCGGCGCCCGGTGCTTGCGGCGGCGTGTCGCCGAGCCCTGCCGACAACAGCGACTGCGTCGGTCGCAGCAACCGCTCTTCGAACGTGCGCGGCAAGCCGCGCAGGTAGTCGAACGCATGCAGGCCCGGTTCGACCAGCACGACCGGCACGGGCCGCGTGCCGTCCTGCGATGGCGAGCTGCGCACGGACGCCGCGATCGCCCAGCCCACCGCGCTCGCGACCGCCGCAACGCCGAGCGCCACGGCGCCGCGGCGCCGTGCCACCGGCCACGGCGGCGTGCCGACGCGCCAGCCGGACCACAGCTCCACCGCGCTGGCGGCAAGCCAGCCGAGCAGCGCGTTCGCCAGCGCCTCGCCGCCGAGCGTCACGCTGCCGAGCAGTTGCGGCCACGGCCACAGGGCATGGCACGGCTGGCCGTGCGGGTAGTGGATCGACGGCACGTTGGCGCGCAGCCAGAAGCTGCCGGCGACGACGAGGCCGAAGCCGAGCGCCTGCCAGCGCTGGGGCACCACGCGCAGCGCGATCGTGCCGAGCACGAAGTAGGCGCCGCCGAGCCCGACGATCGCGAGGTACGCGCCCCACAGCACGTGATGGATCGACCACGAGAACCACGCCAGGTGCACGCAACCCAGCAGGTAGCTGTGCCACTTCGGGCGCTGTGGATCGCGCGCCAGCAGGAACCACACGGCGAGCCCCGGCCACACCAGGAACTCCGCGCCCGGCACCACCGCCGGCGGCGTCGCCGCCGCGAGGGCCGCGCCGCCCGCGAGCGGCACGACGACGCCGCGGCGCATCACGACAGCCGCGCTCCGGCCGTGCCGAGCACGAACGGCAGCGTCGCGACTTCGACCGGCCGCTGCTGCCCCGCCACCAGCACGTAGCCGTCGGCATGGACCAGCCGGAACGGATCCCCGCTCGGCGACGGCGCCGCGAGTTCGGCGCGCAGCGCGCCGCCGGCATCGGCGACGAACCGCGCTGGCAGCGCCTGCAGCCGCGCGTTCGGCGTCCACGGCGCCCCGCCGGGCAGCGCGACCGGCAGTTCGCCGGCCACCGGTTCGCCCTGCAGCTGGCGCAGCAGCGGCTGCACCAGCAGGTCGAACACCGTGAACGTCGAGGCCGGGTTGCCCGGCAGGCCGAACACGAACCGCGCCCCGCGCGGCGCCGCGCGCACGCCGAAGAAGGTCGGTTTGCCGGGCTTCAGGTCGAGGCCGTGGAACACCGGCTCGACGCCGAGTTCCTGCAGCGTGCCGTGCACGAGGTCGTGCGTGCCCTGGCTGACGCCGCCGATCGTCAGCACGACGTCGGCCGACGCCAGCGCGTCCTGCAGCAGCGCGCGCAGCGCCGCCGGCTCGTCCGGCGCGATCGGCAGCCGCCGCGCGATCGCGCCACACTCGCGCACCTGTGCCGCCAGCGCCCACGAGTTGCTCTCGCGCACCTGGTGCGGCAGCGGCACGGCCTCGGCCGGCACCACTTCGTCGCCGGTGGCGACGATCGCGACCACCGGCTGGCGCGCCACGGCGGTGCGCACGCGGCCCAGCACCGCCAGCACGCCGATCGCCGCCGCGCGCAGCCGCGTGCCGGCCGGCAGCACGACGGCGCCGGCCGCCAGCTCGCTGCCGCGGGGCCGGATGTTCTGGCCGGCCGCGACGTCGGCCTGCAGCGTCACGCGGTCACCGGCGAAACCGCTGGTGCGTTCGACCGGCACGACGGTGTCGGCGCCCGCCGGCACCACGGCGCCGGTCATGATCCGGATCGCCGCCGCGGCCGGCAGCGCGCCGGCGAACGGCGCCCCGGCGAGGCTCGCGCCGACCACCGGCAGCGTGGTGCCGGCCGCGAGGCCGCGGCTGCTCGCCGCCAGCGCGAAGCCGTCCATCGCCGACCGGTCGGTGGCCGGCCACGGTCCGTCGGCCACGATCGCCTCGGCCAGCACGCGGCCGTGCGCCTCGGCGAGCCCGACGACTTCGGTCGCCGGGGCGAGGCGCGACCGCTGCAGCACAACCGCGCGGGCGTCGAGCAGGGACAGGGCCTTGGCCATGCCGGCACCTTCGCGGGCCAGCCGCGCACGCGCAAGCGCGGCGGGCGCGGAATCGCTACCGCGCCGAGTGCAGCGCCGCGCCGCACAGCTTGTAGAGCACGCGCGCGGCGACGTTCGCATCCCACTCGTCGCCGTCGGGGCCCGGCGCCACTTCGACGAGGTCGAAGCCGACCACGCGCCGGCCGCTGTCGACCAGCGTGCGCAGCAGGTGCGCGACCTCGCCGAACGACAGGCCGCCCGGCACCGGCGTGCCCGTGTGCGGGCACAACGCCGGGTCGAGGCCGTCGATGTCGAAGCTGACGTAGACGTGCTCCGGCAGCGCGGCGACCGCCTCGCGGCACAGCGCGTCGAACGTCTCGCCGCAGTGCCGCCGGCGCTGCCACTCGAGGTCGAAGTGCGTCAGCACGCGCCCTTCGCTGGCGCGGATCGAGTCGAGTTCCTGTTCGCAGAAGTCGCGGATGCCGACCTGCACGAGGCGCCCGACCTGCGGCACCGAGCGCAGCACGTTGTCCATGATCGACGCGTGGCTCCAGCGGAAGCCCTCGTAGGCAACCCGCAGGTCGGCGTGCGCGTCGATGTGCAGGATGCCGAGACCGGGATGGCGCTCGGCGCAGGCAGCGATCGCGCCGAACGGCACCGAGTGGTCGCCGCCGACGATGCCGGGCACCTGCCCGGCGGCGAGGATGCGCGCGGTCGCCGCGTGCACGGCGCGGTTGACCGCCGCGCCGGCGGCGTCGATCGCCGCGATCGCGGCAGCATCGGCGTCGGTCGCGCCGCCGCGTTCGATCACTGCGGTCGCCAGCGCACGCGCGCGGCTGTGCGCCGCCGCCAGCGCCGGGTCGGCCGCCTGCAGGTGGATGCCGCGCTCGTAGATGCGGCCGTACTGCAGGTCGTAGAGGTCGACCTGATGGCTGGCCGCCAGGATCACCTCGGGGCCGCGCTCGGTGCCGCCGCCGTAGGAAACCGTCGCCGCGAACGGCACCGGCACCAGCACGATCGCGGCCCGCGACTCGGCGACGTCGAGCCCGAAGATGCCACTGTCGGGCGCCGCCGCGGCGTTGGGGTCGAACATGGCCGCTCCCCTACCGGCCGACGGGTCGCCAGGGCAAGCAGTCTCGCGCCGCGGCGGAAAAAAAGGCTCCCTGGCTGGGGGTTCGATTCAGATTCGTCAGGAGGAGAAGGCAGTCGAACGGGGAGGAGAGAATCCAGCCAGGGAGCCCACCTCGTCTCGTTTGCGGGTCCATGCCACCCGCACCCGAATCTAAGCACACTGGGCCAGAAAGTTACACTCCCCGGGCATACCTCCCGGAACCTGTGGGGTCGCCGGAACGTCGCGCCCCGGCCGCCGTGGCCGCGCGCCGATGCCACGGGAAGTCCGCTTCGGCCTTGAGTTGCCGCGCCACTTCTGCTTTCGTCTCCGCCCCTCCGAACGGCGTGGCAGGATAGCTCAGCTGGTTAGAGCGGCGGCTTCATAAGCCGTAGGTCGCCGGTTCAAGTCCGGCTCCTGCTACCACTTCCCTCGTCCGGCGAGGGTCGGACCGGCGCGTCGGCCGGTTGCCCCGGACCCGGCTGCAACGGCTCGCCCAGGTCGTCGCCACAGAGGTCGACGCCGATCCAACCGAGCACGAAGTCGGAACTGGTGACTTGCGTGGATCACCGGCCCTGTCGCCTCGGGCAGTCAGGTTACGCGGCGCCGACCGACCGGTCCGAGAGTCCCCCAGCCCCCCTCGAACCGGGACCGGCTGGGCCGTGATCCACGCAGGTCATCAGTTCCCACGAAGTCGACCAGTTCCACCGAGTGGAAGCCGGCGCGGCAGCTGCGCCCGGCACCCACCTGCAGTTCCGGGCCGGTGCAGCAGCCTCCGGCTCACCTACCGGGGGCGACTTCAGGCCCGGCGACTCCGTTCGGCCACCACCCCGCAACCGACGAGGCCACCCTCTCACCCACCGCGCACGAGCTGCAAGAACTCGGTGCGCGTGCGTTCGTCCTTGCGGAACAGGCCGAGCAGGCACGACGTCACGGTGCGGCTGTTCTGCTTCTCGACGCCGCGCATCATCATGCACAGGTGCTGCGCCTCGATGACGACGCCGACGCCGCGCGGCTGCAGCACGTCCTGGATCGCGTGCGCGACCTGCATCGTCAGCCGTTCCTGCACCTGCAGCCGCCGCGCGAACACGTCGACGACGCGCGCCAGCTTCGACAGGCCGACGATCTTGCCCGACGGGATGTAGGCGACGTGAGCCTTGCCGAAGAACGGCGCCAGGTGGTGCTCGCACAGCGAGTAGATCTCGATGTCCTTGACCAGCACCATCTCGTCGGTCTCGGCCTCGAACAGCGCGTCGCCGATGACCTTCTTCGGGTCCTTGTGGTAGCCGTCGCAGTAGAAGCGGAACGCCTTCTCGACGCGGCGCGGCGTGTCGAGCAGGCCTTCGCGGCCCGGCTCCGGATCGAGTTCACCGAGCAGCGTGCGCACGGCGGTCTGGAAGGGCGTCACGGGACCCGGCTCGCGGCTGCTCATCGCGCCCCGTTCTAGCGGAAGCCGGGCGAGGGTGGCAACCCGCGCCGCCGCGGATCGCACCGGTCGGCCGGGTCAGCCGTGCCCGGTCTCGCGCAGCACCTCTTCGACCGTGGTCAGGCCGTCGAACACCGCCTGCAGGCCGGTGTCGCGCAACGTCACCAGTCCGTTCTCGACCGCTGCCGCCTGCAGCGCCCCGGTGCTGGCGCCGCCGAGGATCAGTTCGCGGATGCGGTCGTCGACGTCGAGGATCTCGGTGATCGCCATGCGGCCGCGGTAGCCGGTGAAGTTGCAGCCCTGGCAACCCTTGCCGTGCGCGAACTTCTTGCCGAGCACCTGTTCGGCCGCGAGCCCGAGCCGGCGCAGCACGTCGTCGCCGGGTTCGTAGAACGACTTGCACTCGCCGCAGACGCGCCGCACCAGCCGCTGCGCCAGGATGCCCTGCAGCGTCGCGGTCAGCAGGAACGGCTCGATGCCGATGTCGACGAGGCGCGTGACCGCCGAGGCGGCGTCGTTGGTGTGCAGCGTCGAGAACACGAGGTGTCCGGTCAGGCTGGCCTCGATCGCGGTCTGCGCGGTCTCGCGGTCGCGGATCTCGCCGACCAGGATCACGTCGGGATCCTGACGCAGGATCGTGCGCAGCACCTTCGCGTAGGTCACCTCGATCTCGTCGTTGACCGGCACCTGCACGATGCCCTCGAGCGCGTACTCGACCGGGTCCTCGACCGTGATGACCTTGGTGTCCTCCTTGTTGGCCTCGTTCAGCATCGCGTACAGCGTCGTCGTCTTGCCGGAGCCGGTCGGGCCGGTGACGAGCACGATGCCGTGCGGCAGGTCGGTGAAGCGCCGCAGCCGTTCGCGCACCGCCGGCAGCAGGCCGAGGTTGTCGAGGCTCAGCGACACCACCGAACGATCGAGGATGCGCATCACGGTCGACTCGCCGAACATCGTCGGCAGCGTCGACACACGCAGATCGACCGAACGGCCGCCGACGGTCAGTTCGATGCGGCCGTCCTGCGGCAAGCGCGTCTCGGCGATGTCGAGGTCCGACATGACCTTGATGCGCGCGATCAGCGCCTCGGCGAGGTGCGGCGGCGGCGCCTCGAGTTCGAACAGCGAACCGTCGACGCGGTAGCGGATCTTGAAGTCGCCCTCGAACGGCTCGAGGTGGATGTCCGACGCCTTGTCGCGGATCGCCTGGTAGAGGATGTAGTTCAGCAGCTTGACGACCGGCGCCGCGGCCGCCATCGCCGCCTTGTCCTCGAGGTCGATCTTGCCGCCGTGCTGCTGCAGTTCCTGCACCAGCTGGTGCAGCCGCTGCTTGCTCTCCTTGGCGTCCTCGCGGTAGTGCTTCTCGAGGCCCTGCTGGATCAGGGCCTGGTCGGCGACCACCCCGCGCACCTCGCAGCCGGTCGTGAAGCCGAGGTCCTGCAGCACCGCGATGTTGGCCGGGTCCGCCAGCGCGACGGTCAGCACCTTGCCCTGCAGCGACACCGGCAGGATGCCGAACGCGCGCGCGGTGGCGAGGTCGACCTTCTGGATCGCGTCCTGGCTCGGCGGCACCGCGGCGAGGTCGTGGTAGCCGAGGCCGGCCTGCGTGCCGAGCGCCCGCGCGAGGTCCTGCGGCGTGATGCACTGCATCGCGACCAGGATCTCGCCGATGCGCCCGCCCTTCTCGCGCTGCACCGCCAGCGCTTCCTGCACCATGCCCTCGTGGACGACGCCTGCCTCCTTGAGGATCTGTCCGAGCAGCCGCCGTGCCGCCATGCGCCTACTCCGTCGCCGCGCCGCCCAGGCGCAGCGTCAGGGCCTTGCGGTCGAAGGCGTGCTCGAGCGCGATCTCCTTGGCGATCCGGCCCGAGCGGTAGAGCTCGAGCAGGAAGTCGTCCATCAGCACCATGCCCTGCCGCCGGCTGGTCTGGATCACCGACGGGATCTTGAACGTCTCGCACTTGCGGATGTGGTTCTCGATCGCCGGGTTGCTCAGCATGATCTCGAACGCGGCGACGCGGCGGCCGTTGGCGTCAGGGATCAGGATCTGCGAGATCACCGCCACCAGCGACACGGCGAGCTGCGAACGGATCTGCTCCTGCTGTTCGCGCGGATACTGGTCGATGATGCGATCGACGGTGCGCGCGGCGCCGGTCGTGTGCAGCGTGCCGAACACCAGGTGGCCGGTCTCGGCCGCGGTGATCGCCGCCGACGTGGTCTCGAGGTCGCGCATCTCGCCGAGCAGGATCACGTCCGGATCCTGCCGCAGCGCGCGGCGCATCGCCTCGCCGAACGTCGGCACGTCGGTGCCGACCTCACGCTGCGTGATCTGCGACTTCTTGTGCGAGTGGTAGTACTCGACCGGGTCCTCGATCGTGATCACGTGCACGTCGCGGTGCTGGTTGATCCAGTCGATCATCGTCGCGAGCGTCGTGGTCTTGCCGGAGCCGGTCGGCCCGGTCACCAGCACGAGGCCGCGATGCAGGTTCAGCAGGTCGACGACCGAATCGGGCAAGCCGATCTGTTCGAACGACAGCAGCTTCTGCGGGATCTGCCGCATCACGATGCCGCGCGAGCCCTTCTGCGTCAGGATGCTGACGCGGAACCGGCACTTGTCGCCGAACGCGTAACCGAAGTCGGTCGTGCCGCCGCGCTGCAGTTCCTCCCAGTTGCGCGCCGGCGCGACCACCTTGGCCATCGCCTCGGTGTCGGCCGCCACCAGCGGCGCGTCGCCGATCTCGACCAGGTGGCCGCCGAGCCGCAGCACCGGGCGCCGGCCGACCGACAGGTGCAGGTCCGAGGCGCCGCGTTCGTAGGCGGCTTGCATCAAGGCGACGATGTCCATGGAGGTTCGCTCGTGGTTCAGACCGCCGCGACGACGCGCAGCAGCTCGGGAATCGTGGTCGCACCCTGCAGCACCTTGCGCACGCCGTCCTGCAGCAGCGTCGACATGCCGCCGGAGTGCCAGGCGTAGTCGCGCAGGCGCACCATCGGTTCGCCGCGGAACGTCATCTCGCGCAGCGTCGTGTCCATCTGCAGCAGCTCGTAGATGCCGAGCCGGCCGCGGTAGCCGCTGTGTTCGCACGCCGGGCAGCCCTCGGCGCGGTAGAACGTCGTGCCGCGCGCCGCACCGGGATCGACGCCGATGCTGCGCAGTTCGGTGTCGGACGGCTCGTACGGCTGCCGGCACTGTTTGCAGACCACGCGCACGAGCCGCTGCGCCAGCACGGCCTGCACCGACGCGGCGACCAGGAACGGCTTCACGCCCATGTCGCACAGGCGCGTGATCGCCGACGCCGAGTCGTTGGTGTGCAGCGTCGAGAACACCAGGTGGCCCGTCAGCGCCGCCTGCACGGCGATCTCGGCGGTCTCCTTGTCGCGGATCTCGCCGACCAGGATCACGTTCGGCGCCTGGCGCAGCATCGCGCGCAGGATGTGCGCGAACGACAGGCCGATGCGCGACTTCACCTGGCACTGGTTGATGCCGCGGATGTTGAACTCGACCGGGTCCTCGGCCGTGATGATCTTGACGTCGCTGCGGTTCAGCTGCTGCAGCGCCGCGTACAGCGTCGTCGTCTTGCCAGAGCCGGTCGGGCCGGTGACCAGCACGATGCCGTTCGGCCGCGCGATCAGCGACTGGAAGCGCTCGCGGTCGCGGCCTTCGAAGCCGAGCGCGTCGAGGCTCAGCAGGCCCTTCTCCTTGTCGAGCAGGCGCATCACGATGGTCTCGCCGTGGCTGGACGGCAGCACCGACGTGCGGATGTCGATGTCGCGCGGCTGCCCGCCCGCCTGCGCGCGGAACGAGATGCGGCCGTCCTGCGGCTTGCGCTTCTCGGCGATGTCGAGGCCGGCCATGATCTTGAGCCGCGACGTCATCGGCGCCAGCAGCGCGATCTCGAGCGACGCGACCTCCTTCAGCACGCCGTCGACGCGGTAGCGGATCCGCAGCCGCTGCTGGAACGGCTCGACGTGGATGTCGCTGGCGCGCTGTTCGAGCGCCTCCTCGACCGTCTTCGCCACCAGCCGGATGATCGGCGCGTCCTCGCCCTCGGCCGTCGCGGCACCGCCGCCGGCCGGCTTGGCGCCGCCGCCGACCGCCTCGCCGGCGGCGTACTTGCGCAGCGCCTGCTTCAGCGCCTGCGGCGGCATCAGCGCGCACTGCACCGTGCAGCCGGCCAGGAACGACAGGTTGTCGGCGACGAACGTCTTCCACGGGTCGTCGATCGCGACCCACAACACGCCGTCCTTCAGCAGCACCGGCAGCGCTTCGTTCTGCTCGATCTGCTCCTTCGGGATCTTCTTCAGCGCTTCCTGCTGCGGCGCGAACTTCGCCGGATCGACGAACTTCAGCCCGTGCGCCTTCGCCAGCACGCGCCACACCGCCGCCTCGTCGGCGAGGTTCAGCTGCACGATCGTGCGCTCGAGCGCGGTGCCGCGCGACTGGGCCGCCGACTCGGCCTTCTGCAGGCGTTCGGCGTCGAGCACGTTGGCCTCGAGCAGCAGGCGACGGAAGGTCTCGGAGCTCAACGGTGCGGCGCGGTCGGTTGGAGGGGCGCGCCAGTTATGCAAGATCGACCCTGCCGAGGGAAGGGGTTGCGCGCGGCGGAAGTCGCACGGCACTGTCGCCGGCGCGCCGCGCCCCCTACACTGTTCGCCCTCGTTCCCGACCCGGCGGGCCCGCAGCCCGGTCGCCCGACGGTCGCCACGAACCCGACCCCACGCCCTCATGAAACCCGCGATCGCCGACGGCCACGTCGTCACCATCCACTACCGCCTCACCCTCGACGACGGCTCGATCGCCGACGAGTCGTTCGGCAAGGAACCCCTGATCTACCTGCACGGCGCGCGCAACATCGTGCCCGGCCTCGAGCGCCAGCTGACCGGCCGCAAGATCGGCGACACCTGCGACGTCGTCGTGCCGCCGGTCGAGGGCTACGGCGAATACGACCCGGCCGCCGAACAGTCGGTGCCGCGCACCGCGTTCCCGCCCAACGTCGAACTGCAGGTCGGCATGTCGTTCCAGACCCGCGGCCGCAACGGCCAGCCGATGCCGGTCTGGATCCGCAAGATGGAAGCCGAACAGGTGGTCGTGACCGCGAACCACCCGATGGCGGGCCAGCAGCTGAACTTCAAGATCGAGGTCGTCGACGTGCGCCGCGCGACGCCCGAAGAGAAGAAGCACGGCCACGTGCACGGCCCCGGCGGCCACCACCACTGAGCCGGGAGGAGCGGGCGGTCCGCGCCGCGCCGGCGCCTCAGACCCGCTTGCCGGCCCGCACGTCGTGGCCGGCCTGCAGGAACACGTCTTCCATGTGGTTCAGCACCGCGCGCACCCAATTGCGCTTGTCGGGGTAGCTGCCGGGGAAGAACGAGCGCTTGAAGCCGTAGATCAGCACGTCCTTCAGCGCGCGCGGCTCGAGCCCGAACGCCGAGACGGCCTTGTCGACCTCGTCGGTCATCGTCGTGCGCGACACCAGCCGGTTGTCGGTGCACAGCGTGACGCTGCAGCGCGCCTCGCGCATCTTGCGGAACGGGTGCTTCTTCAGGTCGTCGCGCAGCTCCGGGATGGTCTGCTGGTTCGACGTCAGGCAGACCTCCAGCGTGATGCGGCGTTCGGCGACGTAGCGCACGATGCGCTCGATGTAGCGCCCCTTGTCGGTGATCGACGGGTCGCGCAGGTGCTTCTTGCTGAACAGCCAGGTGCCGTGGCCGATGCGGTCGGCGTGGCAGTCCGTGATCGCCTGGAAGATCGACTCCGGCCCGTAGTCCTCGCCGGCGTGCACGGTCTTGCCGAGGAAGTGTTCGTGCGCGAGCTGGTAGGCCGCCTGGTGCGCCTTGGCCGGGAAGCCGCGCTCCTGGCCGGCGAGGTCGATGCCCACCACCGGCAGGCCGTCCTCCTCGGCCGCGCGCACCGCGGCGCGCGCCAGTTCGAGCGACGCGAGCGCGTAGATCTCCTCGGGCGGCGCGGTCGGCAGTGCTTCGAAGTAGGCGCGGTAGTGTTCGCTGAACACCGGCAGGAAGAACCGCAGCGCGCAGACGATCACGCCGGCCTCGAACGCCGGCACCTCGCCGCGCTTCACCTCCGGCGCACCGTTGATCTCGCGCTTGGCGCGCTCGAGGCCGCGGCAGACCGCCTTCAGCACCTCGCGCACGCCGAACTCGCCGCGCACGTGCAGCTGCGGCGCGAACCGCACCTCGATGTAGAACACGTTCTCGCGGCGGCAGTCCCAGCACAGCTCGTAGGCCGCGCGCTCGAGCGCCTCGGCGTCCTGCAGGCAGGCGACCGTGAACTCGAAACCCTTCAGGTACTCGGGCAGGTTCTTGTAGGCGCGCTTGAACACCAGCTCGAGCAGCCCCTCGGGCGACGCGCTGGGCAGTTGCACGCGGCGCGCCTTCGCCAGCTCGATCAGCGTGTCGAGGCGCAGGCTCCCGTCGAGGTGCAGGTGCAGGTCGGACTTCGGCAGACGCGCGATCAGGTCGCGCGAGAGCTGCGGCTTCGGCATGGGGCGATCATGCGGAGCGGAGTGCGGTGCGGCAAGCGGACTCGCCGAGTAGGCTGCGCGCCGTGCCTCTGCGCTGGCAGCTGTGGACCGACGACGAACGCGAACGCCGCGCGTTCGCCGATCTGCCGGCGGTGCGCCGCTGGCCGGCCGAACCGGCCGGGCCGCCCAACCGCCTGCGGCAGGTCTGGCGGCTGTCGTGCGACGGCGGCACCTACTTCCTGAAGTGCTTCGCGGCGACGCAGTGGAAGAACCGGCTCGCGTTCGCGCTGACGGCGCCGCGCGCCGCCGACGACGCCGACCGCGAACGGCGCGTCACGGCGGCGCTGCGCGCGGCCGGCTGCGAGGCGCCGCGCCCGATCGCGACCGGCCGCCAGGGCCGCGCGTCGTTCTACCTGTGCGCCGAACTGCCCGGCACGCCGTGCCGCGACCTGCTGGCGCAGGGTGCGGCCGACGAACCGCTGTGGCGCGCGGTCGCCGCACACTGCGGCGTGCTGCTGCAGCGCGGCCTGTGGCTGCCGGACCTGTCGGCCGAACACGTGTTCGCGCGCCGCGACGGCGGCGCCTGGCGGCTCGGCGTGCTCGACCTGCACAACGGCCGCGTCGCCGCCGCGGGGCCGGTGCCGACGCGGCTGCTGCGCCGCGTGCTGCGCCGCTTCCGGCGCTCGGTGCACGACCTGCCGGTCGGCTGGCCGCGCGCGTTGCGCTTCGCGCTGCGGCTGCTGCGCGCCGCCGGCCGCCGCGGCGAGGCGGCGCGCGCGGTGCTCGCACCGCTGCCGCCGTTCGCGACCGCGGCGCGCTACCAGCGGCCCGGCAAGAGCGGCGCCTACGCCGACCGCAATCCGCGCCGCGATGCGCGCGAACGGCGCCTCTTGGCGCGCGTCTGGCCCGGCCGGCGCGGCGAGACCGTGCTCGACCTGCCGTGCGGTGCCGGCCGGCTGCACGGCTGGCTGACCGGGCTGGGCCACGCGGTCGTGCAGGCCGACGGCGCCGTGGCGATGCTGCGCGAGGCCCGCGCGCGCGGCGCCGGCGCCGAGCGCGCCGTGCTGGCCGATGCGCTGTCGATGCCGTTCGCCGACCGCGCGGTCGACGGGGTCGTGATGTTCCGCTTCCTGCACCACCTGGCGCCCGCAGCGCGGACCCGCGCGATCGCCGAGGCGTGCCGCACCGCGCGCCGGTTCGTCACGGTCAGCTTCTTCCACCCGTGCAGCGCCCACCACCTGCAGCGCTGGCTGCGCGCCGCCCGCGGCGGCCGCACGACGCGCTTTGCGCTGACGCTCGGCGCGCTGCGCGCCGAGTTCGCGCGCCACGGCTTCACACCGACCGCGCACGCGGCCGACCTGCCGTTCGCACGCGACCTGTGGCTGGCGAGCTTCGAGCGGGCGACTGGAACCGTACGCTGACCCGCGGTACATCGCCGCCGTGAAGCCGCGGCTCCATCTGGCCCTGTCGGTGCTGTGCGGCACCACCGGCGGCCCCGCGACCTACGGCCGCCGGCTCGCGGCGGCGCTGGCCGAACGCGACGACGTCGAGGTCACGGTGCTGACCGACGCCCCCGATGCGCTGGCCGTGCCGACCGTGCGCGTGGTCGCGCTGCCGATGCGCGGCGGCCTCGACCGGCTGCGCTGGCAGTACGTCGCGCTGCCGCGCGCGCTGCGGCAGGTCGGGCCCGACGTCTACCACGACACCAAGAACGCGCTGCCGCCGCGCCTCTCGGTGCCGGCCGTCGTGACCGTGCACGACCTCGCCTACCACACGGTGCCGCGCACGTTCCCGCTGGCGTCGCGCTGGTTCCTGCGCCTGGCGACGCGCGACGCGGTGCGCCGCGCGCGTGCGATCGTGGTGCCGTCGCTGGCCACCGCGGCCGATCTGCGGCGCATCCATCCGCGCTGCGCCGGGCGCGTGCACGTCGTGCCGCACGGCATCGACCCGGCACCGACGCCGGACGCCGCGGCGCTGCGCGAAGTGCGCGCACGGCTGCGGCTGCCCGAACGCTTCGTGCTGCACGTGGGCACGATCCAGGCGCGCAAGAACGTCGACCTGGTCGTGCAGGCGGTGCGCCAACTGCGCGGCGAAGGTCTGGCGGTGCAGGCGGTCGTCGTCGGCCGCCAGGGCTGGCTCGCCGACGCGGCGCTGCGCGAGATCGGCCGCGACGACACCGCAGTCTGGCTGCCGCACGTGGCCGCGGCGGACCTCGCGGCCGTGCACGCGCTGGCGGCGGCGTTCGTGTCGCCGTCGGCCTACGAAGGTTTCGGCCTCGCGGTCGCCGACGCGCTGGCCGCCGGCGTGCCGACCGTGATCGCCGACCGCAGTTCGCTGCCCGAACTGTGCGGCGATGCCGCGGTGCGGCTGCCGACGCTCGACGCCGCGGCGATCGCGGCGGCGTTGCGCCCGATCCTGACCGACGCGGCGCACGCCGAAGCGCTGCGAAGCGCCGGCCGCCGGCGCGCCGCTGCGTTCTCGTGGTCGGCGGCGGCCGCCGGCCACGTCGCCGCCTACCGCGCGGCGCTCGCCGACTGACCCCCGCTTGCATCCACGCCGGCGGGCGCGTCACATCGTCGGCTCGCCGGCGTTGCCGGCGCCCGTCGATGCCACGAGACCACCGTGCCCCTGGCGGCGCGCCCCGGAGCGCGCCATGACGCTCGCCGGCCGCCCGGCCGTGAGCCGGCATCGACCGCAGCCAGCCGCACCCCGGTCCACGATCGGCGCGCGCCCGTGCGCCCACCGACCCGGCCGGCCGTTCCCGTCCGCGACCCGAGAAGGAGATCGACGATGCGACGTTTCCCCGCGTTCCTGTTCGCCACCACGCTGACCTGCCTCGCCGGCACCGCTCCGGCACAGGAGGCACCGAAGGAGCTGCGCTTCTCGGTGATCCCCGACTTCAACAAGGCCACGCTGGCCGAGCACTGCAAGCGCATCGAGACCGTGCTGAGCAGCAAGCTCGGCATCCCGGTGCGCTACGAGCCCAGCGCCGACTACACGACCGCCGTCAACGGCCTCGTCGCCAACAAGCTCGACTTCGTCTGGCTCGGCGGCAAGACGACCTGCGACGCGATCGACGCCGGCAAGGGCCAGGTGAACGTGCTGGCGACGCGCGACATCGACCTGCACTTCAAGACCTACTTCATCGCCAACCAGAAGGCGATCGACGCGGGTCGCATCAAGCCGCTGCAGAAGCTCGCCGAGCTGGCGCCGCTGGCGAAGGACCTGACGTTCACGTTCGGCGACAAGAACTCGACGTCGGGCCACCTGATGCCGCGCCACTTCCTGGTCGAAGCGGGCATCGACCCGAACAAGTCGTTCCGCGGCGAAGCCGGCTACCAGGCGTCGGGCGGCCACGCCGCGACGCTGAAGGCCGTGGCCAGCGGCGCCGCCGACCTCGGCGCGCTGAACTTCGCCTACTACGACGCGGCGAAGCCCGAGGACAAAGCCGCGGCGCCGATCGTGTTCACGACGCCCGAGTACGTCGACTACGCGTGGGTCGCCCACGACCGCATCGGCGCGGAGCTGAAGCAGAAGCTCGCCACGGCGTTCACGACGCTCGACCCGAAGGTCGAAGCCGAGAAGGCCGTGCTCGACGCGTGGAAGTGCAAGAAGTTCGAGCCGGCGACGAACAGCCAGTGGAACGACATCCGCAAGGTGCGCGACTCGCTGCCCAAGGGCTTCCTGCAGTGAGTCCCGCGGTCGCTGCCGGCAGCGGGCCCGAAGCCGGGCCCGGATCCCGGCAGGGACCGGACGTCGTCCTGGCCGGGGTCGCGGTGCGCATCGGCGACCGGCAGCTGCTGGCCGACCTCGATCTGCAGATCCCGGCCGGCCAGCACATCGCGCTGATCGGCCCGTCCGGCGCCGGCAAGACGACGCTGCTGCGGCTGCTGGCCGGCATCGTCTGGCCGACCGCCGGCACCGTGCAGGTGCTCGGCCGCACGACCGGCGCGCTGCGCGGCCGCGCGCTGGCCGCGCTGCGGCGCGAGGTCGGCTTCCTGCGCCAGCACGACAACCTCGTGCCCGGTCTGCGCGTCGCGCACAACGTGCTGATGGGCCGGCTCGGCCACTGGTCGCTGTTGCGTTCGCTGTGGTCGCTGCTGTGGCCGCAGCAGCTCGACCGCGCGCACGCGGCGCTGCAGCGCGTCGAACTCGGCGACCGGCTGTGGGCGCTGCCCGGCGAACTGTCGGGCGGCGAACAGCAGCGCGTCGCGATCGCCCGCCTGCTGCTGCAGGAGCCGCGCCTGCTGCTGGCCGACGAACCGGCGAGTTCGCTCGACATCCGGCTCGGCCACGCCGTGGTCCGGCTGCTGCTCGACGTCGCCGCGGCCGCGCGCACGACGATCGTCAGCCTGCATTCGCTCGAACTGCTGGCGCTCGGCTTCGACCGCGTGCTGGCGCTGCGCGGTGGCCGGCTGGCCTACGACGGCCCGGTCACCGGCGTCACGCGCGAACTGCTGCGCCTGGTCTACGGCACCGAATACCGCGCGCTGCACCTCGACGAACTCGACCTGCGCGCCGGCCCGCGATGACCCCCCCGCCGGCGATGCCGCGGCGCCCGCGCCGGTTCCGACGCGGCCTCTTCGTGTTCGCCGCGCTGCTGCTCGGCAGCGTGCTGGCGCTCGACTGGAACCTCGACGCCGTGACCAGCTGGTCCGGCTTCCGCGCCGCACTCGAACGCCTGTCCGGCTACCTCGGCGGCTTCGCGGCGCCCGACCTGTCGACCGCGATGCTGGCCCGCTGCGGCACGCTGGCACTCGAGACCGTGTCGGTGGCGCTGCTCGGCACGGCCCTCGGTCTCGCGCTGGCGATTCCGCTGGCGCTCGGCAGCGCGCGCTGCGTCGTGCTCGGCGACGGCCGCGCCGGCGGGCTCGCCGCCGTGCCCGCGCGCCTGCTGCTCGAGGCCTGTCGGCTCGCGCTCGACGCGATGCGCGGCGTGCCCGACTTCCTGTGGGCGGTGCTGCTGGCCAACATCACCGGCGTCAACGCGGTGACCGGCATGCTCGCGATCGGCATCCACGTCGCGGGCATCCTCGGCAAGGTGCTCGGCGAACAGTGGGACAACGTCGATCCCGCCCGCTACGAGGCCCTGCGCTCGACCGGTGCCGGCCGGCTGCAGGTGTTCGCCTACGGCGTGCAGCCGCTGGCGGCGCGCGCGCTGTTGTCGTTCGTGCTGATGCGCACCGAGTGCGCGGTGCGCAACGCGTCGGTGATCGGCGTCGTCGGCGGCGGCGGGCTCGGCGCCGCGCTGTGGGACGAGTACTCGGACGGCAACTGGGCGCGCATGGCGACCGTGCTGCTGAGCCTGCTCGCGGTCACGACCGTGACCGACCTCGGTGCCAACCTGCTGCGCCGCCAGCTGCGCGTCGACCCGAACCACCCGCGCATCGTGCGGCCACCGGACCGCCGCACCGCTCTGCGCCGGCGCGGGTTCGGCCTCGCCGTCGTCGCGGCCGTGCTGGCCGGTGCCCTGGCGGCGACCTGGCCGGCAATCGAACGTGCGTACGGCGAACTGGCGCGCGTCGAGTGGGCGTTCGTGCGCGAGTTCGCGGCCGGCCTCGCGGTGCCGGACCTGTCGCCGGCGACGCTGCGCTCGGTGCTGGGCCACTGCCTCGTGCCGCTGGCGCTCGGCGTCACCGCCACCGCGCTGGCCGCCGCCTCGGCGGCGCTGCTCGCGTTCCCGGGCTCGGTCGCATTCCAGCTCGAGGCGGCCCGCTTCACCGGCGAACGGTTGGCGCCGCTGGCCAGAGCCCGCCGCGCCGCTCTGGTGGTCGCGACGCGCTTCACGGCGCTGGTGCTGCGCGGCATCCCGGAGGTCGCCTGGGTCGTGCTGCTGGCGGTGTTCTTCCGCCAGGGCATCACGCCGTGCGTGGTCGCGGTCGCGCTGCACGGCACCGGCGTGCTGCAGCGCGTGTTCACGGAGACGATCGACGACCTGCCGTACCGGACGCTCGAGCACGGCCACGGCCCGGCGCGCGCGCAGCTGTTCGCGTGGGCCGCGGTGCCGCGGGCGCTGCCGGACTGGCGCACCTACACGTTCTTCCAGTTCGAGGTCAACGTGCGCATCGGCATCACCCTCGGCCTGGTCGGCGCCGGCGGCCTCGGCGACCGGTTCGACAGCAACCTGAAGTTCCGCGAGTTCGCGGTCGCCAGCACCTACCTGTGCGCGATGGTGCTGCTGACGGTCGCGATCGACCGCACGTCGCGCTGGTTGCAGCTGCGCCGCCAGCGGTGCTGACGCGAGCCGCCGCTCAGCCCTTCTTGCCCTTGCGCAAGAGGTCCAGCAGGTCGGCGCCGCCGCCGGGCTTCTCGGCCGCGCCGAGCACGCGGTCGAGCGCCGAGGTCTTGGCATCGTCCTGCGGTTCGGCCTCGTCGCCGAACACGCGGTCGATCGCGCTGCGGCGCTGCTCCGCGTCGTCGTTGGCGTCGAGCGCCGCGAACGCCTCCTGCATCGACTCCTCGACGCTCAGCGTGATGCCCGACAGCGCGCGGTCGCCACCCGGCGCCGCCAGGATGCCATCGCGGCTCAGTTTCAGCAGCAGCTGGTAGACGTCGTAGAGCGGCAGCCCGAGGCCGTTGACCAGCGCCCGCGGCGACGTGTCGCCGTTGATCTGCGACAGCAGCTTGATCTCCATCACGTTCAGCGCGACATCGCCCATGCGCACGAACATGTCGGCCTTCGGCTCGATCGGCGCATCCGGATCCGGGAACGCCGACAGCATCTGCTTCCAGTCGTCGACCAGCTTGCTGCCCTCGAGCAGCAGCGACGTCACGCCGAGCCGCAGGTCGTGCGTCTCCGCGAACGGCGGCAGCGCCGTCAGCTTGCGGTAGTAGAACGCGTACGGCTCGCTCTCGCGCATGAAGTCGAACAGCACTTCCTTGCCGAACTGCCGCATGATCTCGCGCAGCTCTTCGCGCCGGAACACGCCCTTCTCCTCGAGCGCGAGCAGGATCGGCGTGCCTTCCTTGGCGCGGCGCTGTTCCGCCTCGGTGATCGCGGTCTCCGGGATCTCGCGGTAGCGCATCGAGTCGCCGGGCAGCACGCGGCGGATCATGTGGTGCGGATCGAGGAAGTAGATCCGCCCGTCCTTCAGGAAGATGTCGAGCCGGTTGTCGCCCTTCTCGAGCGACAGGCAGCCGAGGTGCTTGCCGCTGGCGAGCATCTGCAGCACCTCCTCGACCGAGATGAAGTCGGTGCGGCCGGCGAAGTTGAAGTCCTTCGCGTTCTGCTCGGACCGCAGCAGCGCCTGGTCGAACGCCTTCGCGAACTCGCTGAGCGTGGTCACGCTGAACAGCACGCCCATGACCCACTCGGCGGCGCGCAGCGGCCGCACCTGGTCCTCGCTCTTCAGGAACAGGTGCATGCCGCGCCGCATGCGCGTGAACAGCAGTTCGCCGAGGAAGTCGCGCGTGTCGGTCTTGGTGCCCTCCATGCGCAGCTTGCGCTCGACGAGGTCCCGCACGCGCGCCAGCAGGTGCACGAACTCGGCCTCGTACTGCTCCTCGTCCTTGCGTACGAGCGCCTGCACCAGGTCCCGGATGCCGGTGTCGAGGTCGAGCACGACCTCGTCGGCGGCGGGAGGGTTGGAGGTCTTGCCAGGAGCGGCCATCGGCTCCTCGTTTCTCGGCTGCCGCGGGCGGGTTTCTTGACGCGACCCGAAGCCACCGCGGTCGCCGCCCTGCCATCGGCAGTCTGGTGGCCCGGCGCTGTCGTGTCCTACCACACCGCCCGACGCGCGGACGATTCCGCCGCCCGCCACAAGCCGATCGCGCCTCGGGCCCGATGACGCGGTAGCCTGCGCGTCGGGCATTCCGATCCACCCGCCACCGTGACCGAGCTCCCCACCGAGACCCACTGGCAAGCCGCCCGCGAAGTGCTGCGCGGGCTGAACCTGCGCGAAGCGCCGCGCGGCCGCCGGCTGGTGTCCGGCCACCGCAGCTCGCTGCCGATCGTGGCCGACGCGGCCGACGGCCGCACGTTCCTGCTGAAGTACTACCTGCCGGTCGAGGGCGACACGATCCTGCCGGCCGGCGTGCGCGCCGACGACTACAGCCGCCGCGAGGTCGGCTTCTACCGGCTGCTCGACAGCATCGATCCGGAGCGGCGCGACTTCCCGGCGCCGCGCACGATCGTCGTCGGCCCCGGTGATCCGCCGCGCTGGCTGCTGCTCGAATGGCTGCCCGGCGCGGTCGGACCGGCCGAGGAAGTGATCGGCCAGGACCACGTGTTCGCGCTGCTGCAGCGCCTGGCGGCGGTGCCGACCGATCGGCTGCTGGGCCGCCGCGGCTTCCCGCTCGAACACTGGGACCCGGTCGGCTACCACGACCGGATCCGCGCGATGTACGACGCGGTGCTGTTCGTGCTCGGCGAGGCGCGCTGGCGCCACGTGCAGCGGTTCTTCGACGAGGCCGTGCGCTGGACCGACGGCCGCAAACACGTGCTGGTGCACGGCGACTTCACCGAGGCCAACGTCGTCGTCACCGAGGACGGGGCGCCGTTCCTGGTCGACTTCGAGTGCGTCGGCATCGGCAACCGCGACCACGACTTCGCCTGGTTCTGGATCCACAACCAGCGCCACCACGAGTGGAAGCGCCAGCTGCTGGCGCGCTGGTTCGGCCACCAGGTCGGCGGCGACCGCATCCGCGCCGAATGGGGCATGCGCAGCGCGCTGGCCTACCTGGCGATCCGGCGGCTGCGCTGGGGCTACCTGACGCACGGCGACGAGGACCCGCGGCAGGGACCGAACCTGGCGCTGCTGGATGCGGCGCTCGAAGGCGGCCGCGACCTGTTCCCGGTCTGACCGCGCGGTCCGCCGCGCGCCCGTGAAATTCAACGCCACGCGGCTTTGGCACCGAGGTGCCGCAAAGAGTAGGCAGCGACGGCCCGCCGGGGCCGGCCGAGATCGCGCAAGCCGTTTTCCGAAGCTGTCTTACGGACTTCACCCATGGCTCGGGTGGCCACTGGCACGGTCCTTGGATACGCCCGGCATGGTAGAGCGCGACCCCACTTCGTCCCTGGTCGAACGTTCCGATGAGGACCTGGTCGGCGAACTGCAGGCCGGCCGCGTCGATGCCGCGCTGACCGAACTCGACCGCCGCTACGGCCGCCGCATCTACCACTTCGTGCACGGCATGATCCGCGACGTCCACCTGGCCCAGGACGTCACGCAGGAGGTGTTCGAGAAGGTGCTGCGCAAGCACGACCTCTATCGCCCCGGCACTAACTTCCGCGCCTGGCTGTTCGAGGTCGCGCGCAACCAGGCGCTGACCGCGCTGCGCTCGCGCCAGCGGCTGCCGCGGCCGGTCAGCAGCCTGCAGACCAACGAGTCGCTGGAGCTGCTCGACACGGTCGCCGCGCCGGCCGACGCGCGCGGACTCGAGGAAGAGGAGTTCATGGCCGCGTTCCAGGCCGCGGTCGCCGAACTGCCGGAGCACTACCGGTCGGTGTTCGAGTTGTGCGTGCGGCAGGGCAAGCCCTACGTCGACGCCGGCCAGGAACTGGGGCTGCCGACCGGCACCGTGGCGATCCGGATCATGCGCGCGCGCAAGCGCCTGTTCACGGCCCTGCAGCACCACCTCGGTCGGCTGCGCCGGCCGCCGGCCTGCTTCCAGTAGCGCCGCTCAGATCGGGATGCCGAGTTCGCCGAACGCGCGGTCGACCAGCGGCTCCCAGCCGCGGTTCGCCGCCGGGCTCGCCGGGCTCGGATGCGGGATCCGGCCGTAGCGCAGGCCGCGGTCGCCGAGCGCCAGCCGCGCGCGCTGCTCGGCGAAGGCACCGACGCCGATGATCCACTCGGGCTCGATCGCCGCTACGACCTGACGCAGGAACCGGTCGCAGGCGCGGAACAGCGGCTCGGTCTCGGCGCGCGGCAGCTTGTCCGGCGTCAGGTTGGCGCCGCTGTCGGCGACGAACGCCAGCGGGCAGTAGTTGTGCACGAAGAAGCGCCGCGCGAACCGCTGCGGCGTCACGAAGCGCGCCGCGGCCCACGACCACAGGCGCCGGCCGCTGACTTCGCTGCGTGGGCAGGCGAAGCCGAGCACGGGGCGCTTCGGATGTTCGTGTTCGGGCCGTCGGATCGTGCCGCGCAGACCGAGCCAGCTGCGCACGGCCTCGACCTCGCCGAACGGCACACCGGTCTGCACCATGCCGAACGGCCCCGGGTTCATGCCGATCAGCAGCACCTGCTTGCGGCCGCGGCCGTAGCGCTCGAGCCAGGCGCGGTGCACGTCCCAGGCGTAGTCGAGCGGGTCGTAGACGCACGCCACGGGCGCCGCGAAGCGCAGCTCCGCCAGTTCCTGCACCAACGCCTGCGTGGCCGGCAACAGCGCCATGGCTGCATGCTGTAGCGGGCCCGGCCCGCGCGGGCAATGCGCCGTTCAGACGTCCCGGAAGCCCAGCGCGACCAGCAGGCACGGGCCGCCGTCGATCACCTCGAGCCCGGCCGCGCGCGCGGTCGCGCTGGCGGCCGCGTCCTCGGCGCCGGGCTGGAACCACAGGTACTTGCAGCCGGCCGCGATCGCGTCGGCCACGATCGCCGCCGCGGCGGCCGGCGGCGCCACGATCGACACCGCGCGCGGCGGTCCCGGCACGTCCTGCAGCCGCGCATGGCACGGCGCGCCTTCGACGGTGGTCAGCTTCGGGTGCACGCCCACCACCGGCAGATCGTGCTGGCGGTAGCAGCGCAGCACCTTGTTGCCGTACTTGGCGCGGTCGGCCGAGGCGCCGACGACCGCGAACGCCGGCTGCGCGAGGAATCGTTCGATCGCCGGCGGCCGGGTCATCGCCAGCCCTCCCGACGGCCGAGCCGGCGCGGCCGTTCGTCGTCGGCGGCCACCGCCCAGCCGGTCCAGAACGCGAGTTGCGCCAGGCGCTCCATCTTGTCGCCGTCGAGCTTGTCCGGCGTGTCGGTGACCTGGTGGTAGTCCTCGTGCTCGCCGTTGCAGAAGAACACCACCGGGATGCCCTTCTGCGCGAAGTTGTAGTGGTCGCTGCGGTCCCAGTACTTGTCCGCCGACACCAGCTCGATGCCGAGCTTGGCCGCGAAGCCCGCCGCATCGCGCACCAGCGTCGTGTACTCGCTGCGCTCGTGGCTCGGCGTGGCGCCGACCTCCTTCGGCCCCGACTCCGGCCCGCTGCGGCCGATCATGTCGGTGTTGACGTTGGCGACGATCTGCTCGATCGGCCAGGTCGGGTGGTCGGCGTAGAACTGCGACCCCCACAGCCCGAGCTCTTCGCCGGAGACGCTGAGGAACACGACGCTGCGACGCGGTCTGGCCGCCGAGCCGGCGAACGCGCTGGCGATCGCCAGCAGGCCCGCGGTGCCGGACGCGTTGTCGTCGGCACCGTGGAACACCGCGCCGTCCATGCGGCGACCGACGTGGTCCATGTGCGCCGAGTAGACGACCGCCTCGGCGGCGAGCTGCGGGTCGCTGCCACGCAGCACCGCGACGACGTTGCAGGCGCTCGCTTGCGCTTCGTGCGTGACCGCGAACGTCAGCGCAGCCGCGAGGTCGGCCTTCGCGGGCGGCAGGTCGCCGTCGCCGGCGACGAACGCCGCCACCGCAGCGCGATCGAGGCCGAGCACCGCCAGCACCTTCTCGCTGGCCGCGATCGACAGCACGCACGTCGGCACGCTGCCCCCACCCTCGCCGCCGGCCAGGGCGCCGAGGCCGCCGAGCACCGGTTGCGCGCCGGGGAACGTCGCCTCGACCAGGTCCTTGCCGGGCGACAGCGCGACGTAGTTCAGCACGTCGGTCAGACCGACCGGATCCTCGAGCAGCAGGAACACGACCGCACCCGCGCCCTTCTTGGCCAGGTTGCCCGCCGTGCGGCCGATCTGGCCCAGCGTGCCGAACGACATCAGGAACTTCTGCTCGACGCCGAGCTGGCGGTCGAGCCGCCCGCGCGGCGCCCTGGCGACGACCACGGCGACGTCGCCGTCGAGCGTCGTGTCGGCCGGCAGTTCGGCCTGCGAGCCGCGCGTGCGGCCGAGACCGAGGAAGCGCAGCTTGCCCTGCACGGCGTGCTCGCCGGGCTGCTTGCCGAGCAGCGCGAAACCGTCCTCGAGCGACAGGTCGCCGAACTGCAGGCGGCTCTTCGGCGCGAGTGTCGTGCGCGCGATCGGGTAGCGCTGCCGGAAGCTACGCGCCCCGTCGGCATCGGTGTCGCCGAGCGGTTCGAGGCCGAGCTTGCGGAAGTGCGCCTCGATGTAGGCCGCGGCCGCCTCCTGCTCCGGCGAACCGGTCAGGCGACCGGCGCGCGCGCCGTCGGCGAGCCAGTTCGCGTGCGCGAGCAGGTCGGCCTTGCGGATCGTCGCCAGTGCTTGCGGCGGCTCCGGCACGGCCGGCGCCGCCTCGGCGGTCTGTGCCGTCAGCACAGCGGACCAGAGCAGGACGGGGAACAGGGCGGTGGAGCGCAGCATCGTCGCGGCGCATCGTCGCCGCCGGTCCCGATCGTTGCCAGTCGGGAACGATGCCACGGCCGACGCGGCTAGTGCAGTTCGCCGAGCAGCCGGCGCGCGGCGCGGCGCACGAGGTCGCGATCGACGAGGTGCCAGCGGCTCGGCTGCGCGCGCTCGGGCGGCACGCCGAGCTCCACCAGCGCCGCCGTGACCTGGCGGCCCAGCGCGCCGAAGCCGTCGTGGTGCGGCGATTCGGCGTCGGGTTCGGCCAGGAAGTCGGCGATGTGCGCGAGCACGAGTTCGGTGTGCGGCGACACCGCGAGCGCCGCCAGCTCGGCGCGCCGTTCCATCTCGGCCTCGATCGCGCTCGGCGACAGGCCGAACGCGAACAGCAGGCCGAGGCTGCGCCACAGATTCTGTTCGACCGGCAGGAAGTGGAACGCGTCGACCAGGTGCTGGCGCTCGTGGGCGCGGATCATGTCGAGCACCGCGGCCTCGAGGTCGCGGTCACCGACCGGGGACTGCAGGCACAGGCGCCAGGCGGCATCGAACGGATCGTCGCTGACGCCGTCGGGCAACGGGTCGTCGCGCAGCGCCTGGCCGTCCTCGGCGGCGGTGCGGCGGCGCTCGGCGATGCCCTGCGCCCAGTCGCGCACGGCATCGTGGTCGACCAGGAAGTGGTTCAGCAGCGCGACGCCGGCGACGTCGCCGCCGAGCACGCCGGCCAGCGCGCGCACGTCGCGGTCGATCGCGACCACCTCGTAACACGGCGCCGGCAGCGGCAGGTCCGGCAGGTCCGGCAGTTCGGTCAGCGACAGCCGCGTCAGCAGCATCGCCTCGGCGGTGCCGCCGCTGCGTCGGCCGAGCACCAGATGGCGGTTGTAGCGATCGAGGTGCGCCGCGAGCCCGCCGGCGAACGGATCGAGCATCTCGCCGATCATCGGCAGCGCGAACGTGACCGGCTCGCCGACCACGTCCTGGCCGAACACGCGCCGTGACAGTTCGCGCAGCCGCTGCACGACGACCCCGAGCGCGGCGTGGTCGCCGGTCTCGTAGCCCTGGTAGACCAGCCGGCGCAGGCCGGCTTCGAACGCGAGTTCGCGCCGCGCCTCGTCGCGCAGCGCCGCCAGCGGCGCGGCCGTGTCGGGCCGCTGCCGCCGCGCGACCTCGGCGAACTGCTCGGCTTCGACCAGCCAGCCGACCCGCAACAGGGCCGTGGCGAGTTCGACGCACGGCCCACCGGCCGCCAGCGGGTCCTGCGCGTACCAGGGCCCGTCGAGCAGCGCGAGCCAGCGGCCGCGCAGGCGGTTCGGCTCGCGGTCGACCAGGTCGCGCGGCACGTCCTCGCGCACCACCCGCAGGAACGCCGCCACGTCGCCGACCTCGAGCAGCAACCGGCGCTGGAGCCGCCGCAGCGCCGGCTGCCGCACCGTGACGCCGTGCGCGTCGAGCAGCGCCAGCACCGCGTGCGGCTGGCGCGCGCGCTGCAGCAGCTCGACGGCCAACGCGACCCCGTCGCCGGCCGCGAACGCCGCCAGGCGCGCCGGATCCTCACGCAGCAGGTCGAACACCTGCGCCTGCTGGTCGGCGGTGGCGCCCGCCTGCAGCCAGCCGCGCAGCAGCTGGTGCACGCCGGGGTCGTACGGCCGCTCGCGCACCGCGGCCAGCAACGCATCCCACGCCTCGGCGCGCCGGTCCAGCGCCAGCCAGCACTGCGCCAGCCCGAGGTCGCCGGTGCCCGGCGCGCGTGGATCCGCGCGCAGATGTTCGTAGACCGCGGCCGCTTCGGCGAACTGGTCCTGTTCGCGCAGCAGCGCCGCGAACGCGATCGCGACCAGCGGATGCCGATCGCTGGCGTCGTAGAGCGCGGCGTAGATCGAACGTGCCCGCTGCGGATCGGCGGCGCGCACCGTGTGCGCGAGGCCGAGCCACGGCCAGACGCTGTCGGGCCGCAGCGCCACGGCGCGCTCGAACGCGGCGAGTTTCGACGCGGTGTCGGCGGCGATGCGGCCGTGCAGGTAGTGCGCGAGGCCGTCGTCGGGCCGCGCCGCCAGCGCGGCGGCGCTCTCGTGCACGAGGCGGCCGCGCCGGCCCCGCTGCCGCAGCACGTCCTGCCGCACGCGCTGCGCGTCGACGTGCGCGGGCTCCGTGGCCAGCACCGCTTCGACCGCGTCGAGGGCCGCCCGCGGCCGTCCCTGCTCGACGTCGGCGCGTGCCAGCGCGACCCGACGGTCGGGTTCTGCCGTGTCCGACGGCAGATCGGCGAGCGGCCGCCGCGGCAGGCCCGCCGCCGCCGCGCAGCCGCCGCACAGGAGCACCAGAGCCCACGACCAGGACCGCCGCATCGGCGCCTTGATACGGGGGCCGGGCGCCGCCGTCGAGCCCGCGCTGGCGCGCGCAGCGCGCGAGAAAAAAGGCGGCCCCGCGGTGATGCGTGGCACCGCGGGCGCCCGACCGCCGGCCCCCACCCCCATGGGTGCTTGGCGTTCTCCGCCGGAACGACCGTCGGGCCCCCACCCGCGCGACCGTCCCGTGCACAGACCCCTGATCCCGCACGGTCTGCGCAACACCGGCTTCCGCCCCCCGACGGTCACCGGCGCGCAAGGCCATGATCGACGGCCGGCGGGCACTTCTTGAAGCGCGCCGCGAACCGCCGATGGCAGCGGCGGCGCTACTGCACCGTGAGGCGCACGACCGGCGCGAGACCGATCTCGCGGGTGCCGATCGTCGCGCTGGTGTTCCCCGCCCACAGCCGCGCCACCGGCTCCCAGCCGCAGATCTGCACCTTCTTCGCCTGGCTCGTCACGAGGCCGAGCGCGTTCGCGGTCGGGTCGAGCACCGCGGCCTGGAAGCGGATCCACTCGCCGAGCACGGTCGGCGAGTTGGTCAGCGTGAACGGGAACTGCGCGCTGCCGTCGCCGAGCGCCAGCGAGTACCAGGTCGCCGCGACGTCGATGCCGAGCACGCAGCCCGGCGCGCCGGCGGGCCCGAGATCCTGCGGCAGCACGAAACCGCCCCAGCTGCCGGTGTCCTGCGTGCCGGCCGCGAACACGACGATCGAACCCGGCGCCGCGTCGGTGACGCGGCCGATCCACGGCCGGCCCCACATGACCTGCGACGAGGCGCTCTGCACCTGCAGCGCGAGGCCGTTCGACTGCGTGCAGACGTTGTTGCCGAGCCCGATGTCCGGGCTGTCGCAGGCGTAGGTCACGTCCAGCGAGTAGGCGCCGGGCGGCTGCGCATGGACGACGATCTCGATCAGCAGCGCGCCGGCGGCAGGGTCGTAGGCGAACGGCGTCGACAGCGGGATCGGCGGCAGGAACGCGTTCGGCACAGCCGACGCAGCCTGCGCCGGCAGCGTCAGGATCTGCTGCGGCAGCACGATCGTCTCGTCGGCGCCGCGGTTGCTCGCGAAGTCGAGCGACATGCCGACCAGCGACGACGGCAGCGTCGACATGCGCAGCTCGACCTCGACCTGCTTCTGCAGCGCCGCCGTGCCGCCGTCGAGCCGGAACGCGATCGCCGTGATCACGACCGGCGCCGCGAACAGCATCGCGTCGTAGGCGCACTGCACGCGCACCGGCGTGCTGCGGCCGAACGGCACGTTGGTGCTGGCGGTACCCTCCTGCGCGCCGTGCGAAGCCGGCACCACGAGCGGCGACTGGGCCGCGACCGAGGCGAGGAACAGGAGCGGAGCGATCGAGGTGCGGCACGCCATGGCACCGCGACCATCGGCCGTGGCAACCGCGGCGCTTGATTCGCACGCCGACCCTGCCGATGCAGCGGCCGCGTGCCTTCGCCCTCGGAGCGACCACTCGGCGTCCTGACGCTGCTCGCCGACCCGGCGCCGCTGCAACCGCTGTTGCTGCAACTCCGATCGCATGGGATCCAGGTCGACACCGCGACCGACCTCGGCCATGCCCGCGCGCTGTTCTTCGGCGCCGGCGGCCACGACTGCCTCGTGATCGCCCACGACGTGCGGCCGGGGCTCGCGGCGCGCGTGCTGCGCTCGCTGCGCTCGGTCGATCCGACGCTGCCGACCGCGACGTTCGGCCCGCGCGTGGCCGGCGAACGGGCGCCGTCGCGCACCGCCCGGCTGGCCTCGTTCCATCCGGGATCGCGCGCCGCGGCCGGCGCGCTGCTGCGGTTCCTGCAGTCGCTGTCGCGGGACTGACCCGCGCTTCAGTCGCCCGAGCCGACGTCGGTCGACGGCCGGCCGAGCAGCGCCGCGAGCCGCGCCAGGCCACGCGCGACGAGGCCGCGGATCGCCGCCTCGCTGGTGCCGCGCTGGCGCGCGATCTCCTGGTAGCCGAGCCCGGCGATGCGCGACAGCAGCACGGCGTCGCGCTGCGCCTCCGGCAGCAGCTGCAGCGCTGCCTCGACGCGCGTCAGCTCCTCGCGCGCGCCGGCGGCGCGCGACGGCGTCAGGCTGCCGTAGGCACCGAGCACTTCGACCTCGTCGGCAGCCTCCGGCATCGGTTCGAGCCGGGCCGGGTCGCGCATCTCCTGCTTGTGGTAGCGGTAGCGGTCGACGACCTTGCGCGAAGCCTGCAGGAACAGGTAGGCGCGGAACTGCTCTTCGCTGCGAAACTCGAGCTCGCCGAGGTCGCGCAGCACCTCGCGGCAGACCGACTGCGCCAGGTCCCGCACCGACTCGCGGCCCGCCAGTTCGCCGCCGACGCGCCCCCGCAGGTAGGCGACCAGCGCCGGCAGGTTGTTCTCGAACAGCTCGCCGTAGGCGCGATCGTCACCCGAAGCGGCAGCTTGGATCCGGCTTTCGAAGTCGCTCACGTGGTCTCCGCGGGCACCCGCCCAGAGGAGCAGCGACGCCGCGGCGCTGCGCGTTCGCGCATTCTGCGCGGAATGGGGTGGCTGACGGGATTTGAACCCGCGACCCCCAGGACCACAACCTGGTGCTCTAACCGAGCTGAGCTACAGCCACCGTGCGGCGCGCCCACGGCGCGCAGCGGGGCGAAGAGTCTGCCGGGCCCCGCGCAGGCGGTCAAGAGCGCACCCGCGAACGCACGGCTCGCGCTTGCACCGCACGTCGGTGGTCGCTACGGTCCTCGCCCCACAACGCGCCTCCGTAGCTCAGCTGGTAGAGCAGCGGATTCTTAATCCGCGGGTCGAAGGTTCGATCCCTTCCGGAGGTACCACACGCGAGACGGCCGTCGCGCTCCGGCGCGGCGGCCGTCGTCGCTTCGGGCGGTGCCGTCGATGCCGGGCTCGCCGCGGCGGTCAGAGATCGGCCAGCGCCGCCGTCGTCGACGTGCGCGAGTGCGGCGCCAGCACCGGTTCGTGCGGCAGGTGCAGCACGAACGTCGTGCCCTGGCCGACCGCCGACTCGAACGAGACGCGGCCGCCGTGCGCCTGCACGAGTTCCTTGACGATGTGCAGGCCGAGACCGGTGCCGCTGATGCCGCCGGTGTTGCTGCCGCGTTCGAAGCGCCGGAACAGCCGCGGGTGGTCCTGCGCCGGGATGCCGATGCCGTTGTCGCGCACGTGGACGCGCCACTCGCCGAGCGCGTGCTCGGCCCAGATCCGGATCACCGGCATGCCGTCGGCCGGGCCGTAGGCGATCGCGTTGCCGATCAGGTTCAGGAACACCTTGGTCAGCGCCCAGCTGTCGGCGCGCACGACCGGCATCGGCTCGACGCGCACGCCGACGCCGCGGTCCTCGATCTCGTAGCGCAGCGTGCGCAGCACGTCGGCCACCAGCAGCGACAGGTCGACGTCGGCGAAGTCGAGCCGCAGCCCGTCGTGGTCCAGACGCGAACTGTCGAGCAGGTCCCGCACCAGCCGTTCCATCTGGTGCACCGCCAGGAGGCCGTTCTGCACCGCCTGCTGCACCGGCGCGGTCAGTTCGCCGAGGTAGCCCTTGTCGAGCGTCGACAGCATCAGCCGGATCGCGCTGATCGGCCGGTTCAGGTCGTGCACGGTCTGCTGCGCGACGTCGACCAGTTCCTGCACCTTGCGCTCCAGCAGGATGCGCTGCTCGTCGAGCGCGCCGAAGCGCTGCGCCAGCTCGAGGTTCGACTGCACGGTGCGGTCGAGCAGCGAGTCGTCGCGCTCGGTCGGCTCCGGCGACTGCATCGCGACCGTGTCGACCGTGAGATCGCGCTCCAGGTCCGCGTCGGACAGCACGTCGCCGAGCACCGGCTCCGTGACCGCCCCCGAAGTCTCGCGCAGCTCGTAGGCCAGCTCGAAGTCGTCGTCGCCCGCCACCGGCGGCGCCGCCGCCTCGGGTGCGGGCAGCTCGATCGACGGCATCTGCTCGTCGCTCGCCGTCGGCTGCGCCTCGGTCTCGGGCACTGCGAGCCGCGTCTGCGGCAGCTGCTCGATCGGCCGCACCGCGCGCGACCGACGCACGTCGTCGCAGATCCCCCACAGCTTCTCGCGCACGCCGTTCGCGACCTCTTTCGGGTCGGTCTGGCCGCGGCCGAGGCCGTACAGCTCGACCTTCTTCTCGACCAGCAGCGCGGCGGCGTGCACGAACGCCTCGAACACGCCCTGCCCCTCGGTCGCCACCGACGGGAACGACTCGATGTCGGGCCGGTAGCGGAACTGCGTGTCGAGATCCTCTTCGCTGAGGATGTCGGGCAGGTCGCGCTTGTTGTACTGCATCACGATCGGGATGTCCTCGGACGTCCCGGGGCTGCTGCGCAGGTTCTCGCGCATGCTCTGCAGCGACTCGAGGTTCTCCTGCAGGCGGCTCTTCTGGCTGTCGACGACGAACACCACCGCGTCGGCGCCCTGCAGCACGTACTTGCGCATCTGGCGGTACTTCGGCTGCCCCGGCACCGTGAAGCCCTGGATGCGGATCTTGAACCCGCCGACGCGGCCGAGGTTGATCGGCAGGAAGTCGAACAGCAGCGTCTGGTCCTCTTCGGTGTTGATCGACACCAGCTGGACCTCGTTGCGCGGGCAGAAGATGCCGTGCACCTGCTGCAGACTGGTCGTCTTGCCGCCGACGCCGACGCCGTAGTAGACGAGCTTGGCGCTGATCGTGCGTTCGGCGACGTTGATGAATCCCATCGGCGGTGAGCGGGCGAGCGAGAACGGTCCGGCGACCGGACCGCAGCGCTCATCGGCACCGCCGCGGCCCCGCCTTCACCGCGAAGCGGCCGACCGGGCCGGCACCAGCGCACCGCGGAACGCGCGCCGCGGCTCGACGACCGCCGCCAGCGCCGCCTGCGCTGCGGCCGGCGTCACGGCGTCGAGCGCCGCTTCGTCGACCGACCGCAGCTCGGCCAGCAGCAGCGCCACCGCGCGGCCCGGCAGCGCGGCGCCGTCGGTGCCCGGTGGCAACGGCGAAAGCCCCAGTTCGGCCCGCAGCGACCGCCGCGCGGTGTCGAGTTCCGCGGCAGTCGGCGGCCGCGCGCGCAGGTCCGCGACCAGCGCGTCCAGCTCGGCGAACGCGGCGGCCGGCTCGGTGCCGTTCGGACCACGGCGGCAGAACACCAGCACCGGGTCGCCGTGCAGACCGGACCAGGTCACCAGCGGCGCCCGCGCGATGCCCTCGCGACCCTGCAGCGGCAGCGCGCGCGCGGCCCGCTGCCGCGCCACCTCGACCGCCAGCGCGAACGCGGCCGGCGCGGTGCCGCCCGGCACCGCGAACGCCAGCGCGACGATCGGCCCGTCGGCGAGCCGGTGTGGCTGCGCTGCCGCCGCGGCCGGCGGCGCGGACCGGACCGCGCTCGGCGGCGCCGCGCCCGGCACCACGGTCGGCAGCGGCAGCGCGGCAGCGGCGCCGCAGCCGTCGGCGCCGCAGGCACCGAGCACGATGCCGTGCACCGCGACCGGCGCCGCCAGCAGCTGCTGCAGCCGCGCTGGCGTCAGCGCCTGGATCGCCGCCGCGCTGCCGGCCACACCGCGCGCGCCGCCGCCGGTCAGCAGCGCCCGCCGCGCGCTGCCGGCGAGCACCGGGCCCGGGTAGACCCCGTCGGCATCGTCGGCCGCCAGCGCGGTCCGCGCGATCGCGACCGCCGCCAGGTCGGCGTCGACCGGCTGTGCGTCGTCGAGCAGCGCGCGGCAGAACGCCAGCCCACGGTCGGCGGCCGTGGCGGGCACCAGCACGTGCACGACGGTCGCGTCGGCCGCGACCGTGGCGCCGCTGGCGAGTACGTCGGGCACCGCGCGCCGGGCGCGGGCGAGCCGGTACTCGGCCACCGCGGCGGCAGCACCGCTTTCGTCGGGCGCGTCGCCGTCGAAGCCGTGCGCCCAGCGCAGCGCGAACACGACCGCATCGACCGCGGCGACCGGCACGCTGCGCCAGGCCGGCGGCGCTTGTGCCGGCAGGCCGCCGCAGCACAGCGCGAACAGGAGACCCGATCTCAGCGTTGCCACAGGCTGCCCTCCGACAAGGTGACGAGGCGATGCGCCGCGGTCTGCGCCAGTTCGAGGTCGTGCGTGATCAGCACGATCGCCATGCCGCGCTGGCGCTGCAACAGGAACACCGACCGCATCGCCGCCACCGCGGTCGCACGATCGAGGCCGGCCGTCGGTTCGTCGAGCACCAGCACGTCGGGCCGCACGGTCAGCGCGCGCAGCAGCGCCGCGCGCCGCCGTTCGCCGCCCGACAGTCCGGCCGCGGTGCGTGCCAGCAGTTCGGGCCCGAACTGCAACTGCTCGAGCAGCGGCCCGAGGTCGCTGCCGGCGCGCGTCTCGTCGAGCAGGCTCTGCAGCGTGCGGCCCGGCGTCAGCGACGCGAACGCGTCCTGCGGCACCAGCTGCACCGCGTGCGCGCGCTGCGGTCGCACGACGCGGCCGGCGTCCGGGCGCAGGTGGCCGGCGAGCACGCGCGCCAGCGTGGTCTTGCCGGTGCCGGAGGCGCCGACCAGCGCCACGACCTCGCCGCGGCGCACCAGGAAATCGACCCCGCGCAGCACGGCGCGGCCGGCGAAGCCGACCGACAGCCCTTCCGCCTGCAGCACCGGCACGGTGCCGACGTCGCCGTCGCGGACCGCGTGCGGCCACGGTTCGTGCGCCGGTTCGCCGGGCACGAACGCGCCGTCGCGCAGCACCAGGACGCGGGCCGCGAGGTCTCGCAGCAGCCGCCCGTCGTGGGTCGCCAGCAGCAGCACCGCGCCGCCGGCCGCGAGGCCGCGCAGCGCGTCGACGCACGCCGCGTAGGCCGCGCCGTCGAGGCTCGCCGACGGTTCGTCGGCCACCACCAGCGCCGGCCGCCGCAGCAGCGCGAGCGCCAGCAGCGCGCGCTGCGCCTCGCCGCCCGACACCTGGTGCGGCCAGCGGCGGCACACGCCCGGCGCGTCGGCGACGCCGAGCTGCCGCAGCGCCGCGTCGACGGCCTCGCTGCCGCGTTCGGTCGCGCGTTCGATCTGGTGGCCGACGCGCGCCAGCGGATCGAGCGCCGTCGGCGCATCCTGCAGCACGAACGCGATCTCGCGCCGCAGCACCCGACGCCGCTGCTCGGGCGCCAGCTGCGGCCACGGCTGGCCGCGCCAGCGCACGGTGCCCGCGACTTCGGCGGCCGGATCGAGCAGCCCGAACAGCGCCGCCAGCAAGGTGCTCTTGCCGGCGCCCGACGGCGCGTGCAGCGCCGCGACCTGCCCCGCCGCGAGCGCGAGTTGCGGCAGGCGCAGCACGCGCGTGCCGCGCCGCACCGACAGCGCGTCGACTTCCAGCAGGGGCTCCACGGCCGGCATCGCACGGCATGACGCCCGTTCCCGCAAGCACGGATCCCGCGGCCGTTATGCTGCCGCCATGTTCCGGACCACCGCCGCGTTCGTGCTGCTCGGCAGCCTGCCCCTGCTCCCGGCCCAACAGTCCCTGACCGAACTGCAGCAGCGCTTCGCGCAGGAAGCGCGCGCGCTCGGCGACGACCCGTCGTACGAGGACATCCAGGCGCTGCAGGGTCGCCAGCTGGCGGCATTGCGCGCGTTCGTCGGCAGCGCGGCCGGCGACGACCGCTGGAACGGCCGCCTGATGCTGGCGGACTTCGAACTCGCCCAAGGCGACCGCAAGGCAGCCGCCGCGACGCTGCGCACGATCGATGCCGCCGCGGCCCCGGCGCTGGTGCTGGTCACCGGCGCCGCGATGGCGCTGCACCTCGAACTCGAGGACCTGCGCACCGCCTGGGTCGCCGCCGCGCTCGGCAAGACCGCGCCGCGCGCCGACCGGCTGGCGATGGCGCGGATCCTGTCGACGGTGCTGAAGGAGGTCGACGCGGCGACGCGGATCTACGAGGCCGAACTGGCCGCCGCCGAGACCGACGAAGACCGCGCGCTGGTGCGCTGGCACCGCGCCGACGCGCTGCGCGACCGCGAGGATCTGCACGACAACGCCGGCTTCGAGGAGCTGCAGCGGCTCGCCGACGAACTGCCGGGCACCTACTGGGGCTCGGTCGCGCGCGACCGCCTGCGGGCGACGCAGCTGCGGCCCGGCGACCCGGCGATCGCCTTCCGCGCCACGCTGCGCGACGGCACCACCGTCGACAGCAAGGACCTGGCCGGCAAGGCCGTCGTGCTGCTGTTCTGGAGCGGCGCCGACCGCGACCTGCCGCGCCTGCTCGACACGCTGCGGCCGCTGCAGCAGCGCCACGGCGACAAGGTCTACGTGCTCGGCATCTGCCTCGACCGCGACGTCGCGCGCAGCGACGCCGACCGCCAGCGGCTCGGCCTGTCGTTCCCGACCGTCGCCGACGGCAAGGGCATCGAGACCGACGTCGCGCTGCGCTGGTTCGTCGAAGGCCCGGTCGTGCACGTGCTCGACGCCAACGGCAAGGTCGCCGGCCTCGGCCTGCACGCCGGCACCGGCGACGCGCGCGCCGACCTGGTCGACATCATCGGCCGCGCCGTCGGCCGCTGAGAACGGCACCGGGCCCGCGCCAGCGCGGCCGCGGCCGCCCGGCCACGAACCAGGCCAGCACCACGACCACGACGCGCGCACCTTCGGCCAGTACGATCGCCAGCGCCGGCGCGGCCGGCAGGCGGTCGACCGGCCCCGGCTGACCGATCGTCGCGCTGAGTTCCAACGCGCAGTAGACGAGCAGCAGCAGGTCGGCGTCGAACCGACCGCCGCGGCCGAAGCGCAAGCCCGTTCGCAGCACGGCCGCGAGCGCGCCGACCGCCGCCAGCGCCCAGACGCCGGTCCGCCAGCCGGCGCCGGCCGGCAGCAGACCGACGGCACTCGGCGTCGCCGGCACCGTGGTTTCGCCGGTGGCCGCGAGGCGCAGCACCACGATCACGACCGCCGGCGCCACCAGCGCCAGCGCGGTCCACGGCACGAGCCGCGCGTTCCAGGCCCGGATCGGCAGCGCCGTGAGGCCGCGGCGGTGCACGAGGCGCAGCGCGCGCAGACCGAGCATGGCGCCGCCGACCGTCACCACCAGGCCCGGCAGCAGCACGACCGCCCCGAGCGACGGCAGCGCCGACACCGACAGCGCCAGCGCCACGGCCGCGCACAGGCCGAGCCCGAGCAGCTGCCCGCGGCGCCGGCCGCGCGCCGGGTCGCGGCGCTGCACCGTGCCGGCGAAACACGCCAGCAGCAGCAGCGACAGCGACAGCAGCGCGGTCGCCGGCACCTCGGCGCGCACCAGAGCCCCGGCTTCGGCGACCGGCGGCAGCGCCGCCAGCAGGGCGCACGCCAGCAGCGCCTGCAGCCGGCCGCGCGCCAGCAGCACCGCCAGGTAGGTCGCCCCGGCGATCGCGCCGATCCACGGCAGCTGGCGCAGCCGCGCCTGGCCGAGCACTCGTTCGCGGTCGGCCGGGTCGGCCGGCAGCGGCGCCCCACCACCGATGCTGCGGAAGTAGTGGCGCGTGACTTCCCCGCCGGCCGCCGGCCGCGCCGGGCCGTCGGCCAACGCGGCATCGAGCGCGGCCAGTTCCGCCGCGGTCGGCGGCGCCGCGCTGTGCGCACCGGCGGCCAGCGGCGCCAGCAGCACGACCGCGAGCGTGGCGCCGATCGCCGCGGCGGCGCGGACGAGGCGGCGCACGACCTCGGCGCGCGGCGGCCGGCCGCTCACAGCGCCGCGATGCAGTCGATCTCGACCAGGCCGTTCTTCGGCAGCGTCTTCACCGCGACCGTGGCGCGAGCCGGCTTGTGGGCGCCGAAGTGGCGGCCGTAGACCTCGTTGACGACGGCGAAGTCGTCCATGCTGGCCAGGAAGATCGTGGTCTTGACGACGTGTGCCAGGCTCGCGCCGGCGGCCTTGAGCACCGCGGCGAGGTTCTTCAGCACCTGCTCGGCCTGTTCGGCGGCGGTGGCGCCGACCATCTGCATGGACTTCGGGTCCAGCGCGATCTGGCCCGAACAGAACAGCAGGTTGCCGGCCTTGATGGCCTGGCTGTAGGGACCGATCGCGGCGGGAGCGTTCGTGGACGTGATGGGTTCGAGTTGCATGGGGAGATCGATCAGGGCGCCAGGCGCTCGCGCAGACGGCGCTCGACCGGCGGCGGCAGGAAGCTCGACACGTCGCCGCCGTTGCGCACGATCTCGCGGATCAGCGACGACGACACATAGCTGAACTGCACGCTCGGCATCACGAACACCGTCTCGATGCCAGGCGCGAGGTGGCGGTTGGTCAGCGCCATCTGGTACTCGAACTCGAAGTCCGACACCGTGCGCACGCCGCGCAGGATCGCGCCGATGCCCTGCGTGCGGCAGAAGTCGACCACGAGCCCGCGGAACGTCGTCACCGACAGCTTCGGATCGTGCGGCAGCACCTCGCGCAGCATGCCGACGCGCTCTTCGGCCGAGAACGTCGGCGTCTTCGTGCTGTTCAACGCCACCGCCACGGTCAGGTGGTCGAACAGCGGCAGCGCGCGCTCGACGAGGTCGAGATGCCCGCGCGTGACCGGGTCGAAGCTGCCGGGGTAGAGGGCGGAAACCATGCGCCGACTGTAACCGCGGCGCCGTTCCGGACACCAAGCAGGTCGCGGTTCGGCCGCGGCATCGGGCGCCGTGCGTGGACCGCCTCCGATCGTGCCCATGGACCTCGAATCCCCTGCTCGCGCCACCGCCGGCGCGATCGCGCTGCCGCTGGTGGCCGGCGCCGCGTTCGCGTTGCCGGCGGCACTGCTGCTGCAGCTCGGCCTGCCGGCGGCGGCGGCCTGGGCCGCGTTCGGCCTGTTGGTCACGCACTGGCGTCGGCAGCGCTGGCGGCTGGCCGGCCTGTGCGCGCTGCCGGTCGTGCTCGCCGGCGTGCCGCAGCGCCAGACACCGGTGGTCTGGCCGCGGCCCGGTCCGGTGCGGGTCGCCGGCACGGTCGCCGAAGTCGTGCGCGCGCCGACGCAGGCCGTGACCTGGATCACGCTGCAGGGCGGCGCACCGCCGGTGCGGCTGCAGTTCGAAGCCGACGTCGAGGTGCTGCCGGGCGACCGGCTGCACGCGGTCGCGCGGCTCGGTTCGCCCGTCGCGCCGGACCTGGCGCCGACGCTGCACGCCGCCGTCGCGACCGTGGTCGTGCAACCCGGTCCCTGGTCGCTGCCGCGCGCCGCCGCGGCGCTGCGCCGGCTGCTCGAACGGCAACTGCTGCAGCGGATCCCCGACGAACGCGGCGCGCTGCTGGCGTCGCTGCTGCTCGGCCGCGGCACGCGCTGCGACGCGGCACTGGCGCAGGCACACCGCGCCACCGGGCTGAGCCACCTGCTGGCGGTCAGCGGCGCGCATGCCGCGATGCTGGCGCTGCTGCTCGGGCTGGTCGGACGCGGCCAGCGGCTCGCCGCGGGCCCACGGCGCACGCTGGTCGTGCTGGCGCTGCTGTTCGCCTACGCCGCGATCACCGGCAACGAACCGCCGGTCGTGCGCGCAGTCGCGACGTTCGCGCTGGCGGCCCTGGCGACGCACACCGGCCGGCCGTTCCCGCTGCGCACCGGGCTGCTGGCGCCGGCGGTGGCGACCTGCCTGTGGCAGCCCGAAGCGCTGCTCGGTCCGAGCTTCCTGCTCAGCTACGCCGCGGTGATCGGCCTCGCGCTCGCCGGCCCGCCGCGCGGCGAACCGGGCCTGCGCCGCTGGTTCGTCGCCTCGTGCCGCGGCTCGTGCTGGGCGACGCTGCTGACCGCACCGCTGACGCTGTGGTTCTTCGGCCAGCTGGCGCCGTGGACCGTGCTGCTGACGCCGCTGCTGTCGCCGCTGGTCGCGCTGCTGCTGTTCGGCAGCCTCGCCTGCGCCGTGCTGGGCCTGTGCGCACCGGCGCTCGGCGCGCTGCTGGCGCTGCCGCTGCAGGCGGCGACGTCGCTGTACGTGCAGATCGTCGTGCTGGCCGACGCGCTGCCGGGCACACCGGTCGCCGCCTGGGCCGCACCAGCCGCGTGGCTGCTCGGCCTCGCGGCCGGCCTCGCGGTCGTGGCCGTGCTGTGCTGGCCCGATCGCCGCGGCGCGGCGCTCGGCAGCAGCGCGCTGATCGCGCCGCACTTCCTGCCGCTGCACGCGCCGGCGGCACCGAGCCTCTCGCTGTTCGCGGTCGGCCACGGCCAGGCCTGCCTGTACCGCGGCGCCGACCACAATCTGGTCGTCGATTGCGGCAGCCTGCAGGTACCGCGGCACGCGGCGCGCTCGGTGCTGCTGGCGCTGGCGCGGCGCCACGTCGACCTGCTGGTCGTCAGCCACGCCGACCAGGACCACCACAACGGCATCGGCGAACTGCTGCGCGCGGTGCCGATCGATCGTGCGGTGCTGCCGGCGCGCCTGGCCGACTCGGACCTGCGCGCGGTGCTGCGCGCCCACGGCACGTCGGTGCAGCTGCTGCATCCCGGCGAACACAGCGAGCCGCTGCCCGGCGTCGTCATCGCGGCCCCCGCCGTGCCGCCGCTGGCCGGCGACAACGACCACAGCCTGTGGACGCGGCTCACGGTCGGCACCGCGGCGGTGCTGCTGACCGGCGACGCCGAGGCGCTCGGCACCGCCGCGGCGCTCGCGCAGGGGCTCGCCGCGCCCGCCGACGTGCTGCTGCTGCCGCACCACGGCCGGCCGAACCCGACCGCGGCACTGCTGCTGGCGCGCGTGCGGCCGCGCGTCTGCCTCGCGTCGGCAGCCGCCGACGACGGCGAGACCGCGCTGGGCCGCGTCGCGCGCGCGTTCGGCGCCGACCTGTGGGTCACGGGCCGGCACGGCACGGTCGAACTCGTCGGCGGCGACCCGCCGCGCGTGCGCCCGGCCGGCGACGGCCGCCCGCTGCCGCCGCGCGGCCCGTGACCGCCGCCCTACTTCGGCGTTTCGCTGGTGCCGAACTGGCTGAGGTCGGTCACGAACGTGCCGCGCGGCACGAGCTTCGTGATGCGGCCGGTCGCGTTCCAGTCCATCACGTGGATCGCGCCGTCGCGGTCGACGCAGACCGCGTGCGGCGCCAGGAACAGCCCGTCGCGCCACTGGCCGCGCGGCACCTGGTTGGTCGCACGCAGCGCCGGGTCGGGGTTCTCGCCGAGGTGCACGACGAGCTGGCCGTCGGCGCCGAGGATCGTGATGCGCCCGGCGAGGTCGGCGACCACGAGCCGACCGTCGCCGAGCGGCCAGACGTTGCACGGTCGCTGCAGGTCCCGGTCGACGAGCCGCACGAACGCCCCGTCCAGCGTGAACCACTGCAGCCGGTGGTTCTCGCGGTCGCAGACCAGCAGCAGCGGCTCCGGGCCGCGCGGGTCGAGCCACAGACCGTGCGGCGTGCGTGTCCGGCCCGGCTCCTCGCCCGGCCCCGCGAACGACCGCACGTAGCGGCGCTCGGCGTCGAACTGGTGCACCCACGACTTGCCGTAGCCGTCGGCGACGAAGATCCGCCCGTCGGGCCCGACCGCGACCGCGGTCGGCACGAACTCGGACTCGTCGGCGTAGATGCCGGCCGCCATCGGCGCGCCGAGCGTCCACAGCACTTCGCCGGTCAGCGTCGTCTTCACGACCTCGTGCCGCCGCGTGTGCGCCAGGTAGAGCACCTCGCGGCCCTGCTCCTCGACCAGGCACATGCCGTGCAGCCCGCCGTGGAACTCCTTGCCCCACGTGGTGACGATCCAGCCGGTCGGCGCGATCACGACCACGGCGGCTTCGGTGTCGGTGGACACCAGCAGGTTGCCGTCGGCATCGACGACCATCGCGCCGTGCGTGGCACCGAAGTCCTCGCCGCGGCGCCGCGGCCAGTCCTGCGCCCACTCGTAGAACGTCGTGAAGCCCTGCTCCCCGGGCACCGCGAACCACGCGTCGGGCGGCTGCGACCCGGGGTAGGTCGGCGGCGACGGCGGCGGCGTCTGCGCCCGCAGCGCCGACGCCGACAGCGCCAGCACCGCGAGCACGGCCTGCGCGCGACCACTCATCGCTCGCCTGCCGCGCCGTGGTCGTGGCCGTGCTGGGGATCGCGCAGGTGGCCGAGCGTGTGCTGCGCCGCGGCCTCGAACGTGCTGCCGGTGCCTTCGGCGGCCAGCGCCTCGAGCAACGGCACCGCGCGCGCGTCCTGCCGGTCCTCGTGCAGCGCCTTGCCGAGGTAGAGCAGCGCCCGCTGCCGATCGGCGCCGAGGTCGCCCGCGGCCAGCGCCTGCTCGAACACCGCGATCGCGTCGCGGTGGCGCCGTTCCTTGAACAGCACGTACCCTTCGGTGACCAGCGCCGGCGGCGTGCGCGGCGCCGAGCCGAGCCACCGCCGCGCGCTCTGCACGTTGCCGTCGAGCGCGTAGAGCCGCGCCAGCCGATGCCGCGCATCGGCGACACCGGCCATCGCCGCGTCGAGCAGCAGCGGTTCGGCGCGCACGCGGCAGCCGAGGTCGAGCAGCCGGCAGCCCAGCGCGTGCTGGTCGAGCGGCGCCACGGCCGGCTGCGCCACCAGCGCCTGCAGCGACGCGAGGTCCGACCGCGCCGCCGCGCATTGGCGCAGCAGCGCCGCCAGTTCGGGCGGATCCTGCGGCCCCGGCCGCGCCGCGTAGCAGCGGCCGGCGCCGTCGAGCACCGCGATGCCCATGCCCTCGCCGCCGGCAACCCACTCCGCGTAGAGCCGCGCGCGCTCTTTGCCGTCGGCGATCGCGGCTTCGAAACCGTGGTCGCTCAGCACCGCCGTGACGCGCGGGTCGTCGAGCGTCGCCTGCATGCGGTCGCTCTGCTCGCGGCCCGGCAGCGCGAAGAACACCACCAGGTCGCGCCCCGCCGCGCGCGCCTCGGCGATCGCCGCGGGCAGGTCGTGCCGCCAGGCCGGCGCCGCCGCGCAACCGGCGACCAGCGCCAGCAGTGGCACGCAGCCGCACCGCGCCACGGCGGCCAGCCGTCGCCGTCGCGGCGTCACTTCGCCTTCGCTCCGCACCAGCGCTGCAGCCAGGCGAAGAACTCGCGCTGCCACAACACGCCGTTCTGCGGCTGCAGCACCCAGTGCCCCTCGTCGGGGAACATCAGCAGCCGGCTCGGCACGCCCTGCAGTTGCGCCGCCGTGAAGGCCTGCAGGCCCTGGTCGTACGGCACGCGGAAGTCGCGCTCGCCGTGGATCACCAAGAGCGGCGTCTTCCAGTTCTGCACGTAGCGGTGCGGCGAGAAGCGCCGGTAGCCCTCGGCGACCTCGTCGCTGCGCCAGTACGGGCCGCCGAGGTCCCAGTCGACGAACCACAGCTCCTCGGTCGCGAGGTACATGCTCTCGAGGTTGAACACGCCGCAGTGCGAGATCATGCAGGCGAAGCGGTCGCCGGCGTTGCCCATCAGCCAGTAGACCGTGTAGCCGCCGAACGACGCGCCGACCGCCGCCGACCGCGCCTTGTCGATCCACGGCCGCGCCTGCATCGCGTCGCACACCGACAGCAGGTCGCGCATCGCCTGCCCGCCCCAGTCGCGCGAGATCTGGTCGTTCCAGGCCTGGCCGAAGCCCGGCAGGCCGCGCCGGTTCACGGCCGCGACGACGTACCCCTGCGCCGCCATCAGGTGGAAGTTCCAACGCTGCGAGAAGCCCTGGCCGACCATCGACTGCGGGCCGCCCTGGCAATACAGCACGAACGGGTAGCGCCGCGCCGGATCGAACCCGGGCGGCTTCACGATCCACGCGTGCACGCGCTTGCCGTCGGTGGTCGGGAACCACTCGGCCTCGATCGTCGGCAGCGACAGGCCGGCGAACGCAGCGCCGTTGACGTCGGTCAGCGCGCGGATCGCGCCGGTCGCGGTGTCGACCGCCACGACCTCGGCCGGGCGTTCCATCGTCGAACGCAGCGCGTAGACCGTCTTGCCGTCCGGCGCGACCTGCAGGTTCGCCAGCGCGTGCCGGCCCTGCGTGACCGCGACCGCCTTCCTCTCCTGCAGCGTCGCCGTGAACAACTGCGTCGTGCCCTCGGTCTCGACCGTGAAGTAGAGGCGTTGGCTGTCGCTGGTCCACTGCACGTCGTGCACCGACGCGTCGAGGTCGGGCAGCAGCTCGACGTTGCGGCCGTTGCTGCAGTCGTGCAGCATCAGCCGCAGCCGGTCGGCTTCGAAGCCGGCGCGCGCCATGCTGCCGAACGCGATCCAGCGGCCGTCGGGCGACCAGCTCGGGTCCTGGTCGTAGCCGGGCAGGCCCTCGGTCAGGCAGCGGTGCTCGCCGCCGTCGACCGACACGACCCAGAGGCTGCTGTCGGTGCTCTGCTCGACGTTCGGCACGCGCCGCGCCGTGTAGCACAGCTGCTTGCCGTCGGGCGACCAACAGATCTGCTCCTTGCCGCCGAACGGCGGCAGCGGTGTGTCGACGCGTTCGCCGGCCAGCAGGTCGCGCGCCGGGCCACCGCCGGTGTAGGGCCGCACGAACAGGTGGCTGTAGCTGCCGTCGCGCCACTGGTCCCAGTGGCGCACCATCAGGTCGTCGTAGGCGCGCGCATTGGCCTTGGGCAAGTCGGTGTTCTGCTGCAGCACCGTCGCGTCGACCGGCACCGACTGCGTGTAGGCGAAGTGCGTGCCGTCCGGCGCCCACAGCAGGTTCGCGACGCCGCCCTCGACCTTCAGCTCGACGACCGGCCCGTCGAGCAGGGGCATGCTGGTGATGCCCTGCTTGGTCACGAACGCGAACGCGCCGTTCGGCAGCCAGACCGGTGCGCTGCCCTCGGCGCCTGGCAGCGGTCCGGCCGCCGCGCCGGCGGTGGCAAGCGGCAGGTGCCAGACCTGCGCGGCGCTGCGGTTGCCGGCCAGGTCGGTCGTCCGCACCGTGAACAGCAGGTGCTGGCCGTCTCGGCTCAGCGCCAGTTCGCCGACCCGCTTCAGGTCGACCAGCGCTTCGGGCGTCAGGACCTTCTGCGCCGGCAGGGACAGGACCGCGGCCGCGACCGCGCACAGGCTGGCGAGCACTCGCATGGCGGCGGATCATCGCCAGCGGCCGGGCCCGATGCCACGGCCGGGTCGGCGCGGGAAGAAGCGCCCGCTGGCCGCCGTCCAAGCGATCCGTTCCGGCGCACGATCCGGTAGACTCCTGCCGCGTTTCCCATGAAGTCCAAGCCCGCCCAGTCCCTGCTCCGTCCGGCCGAGGCCGGCTTCACCCTGGTCGAGATCATGGTCGTGATCGTGATCCTCGGCCTGCTCGCGACGCTGGTCGCGACCAACGTGATCGGCGCCAGCGACGAGGCGCGCGTCACGAAGGCCCAGACCGACGTGCAGTCGATCGCCAGCACCGTGAAGTACTACCGCTCGAAGAACGGCAAGCTGCCCGAGTCGCTCGAGGCGCTGGCCACCAAGGACGAGAAGGGCAACAGCTACCTCGACCAGCTCAGCAAGGACCCGTGGGGCCACGACTACATCCTGCGCGAGGGCGACACGCCGCAGGACTGGGAGGTCGTCAGCTCCGGCCCCGACGAGATCGAGGGCACCGAGGACGACATCTCGAGCAAGATGAAGAAGGACCAGTGAGGACCGAGCGCTCGTGATCGACCGACCGCCGCACCGTGCCGCCCAGCGTGGCTTCACGCTGATGGAGGTGCTGGTCACGCTGACCGTGCTGGCGCTGGTGTTCGCGATCGTGGTGCCCAACCTCGGCGCGATCGTGCCGAGCGCGCGCCTCGAGGGCAGCGGCAAGCTGATCCTGCGCCAGCTCGACTGGGTGCGCAGCGAGGCCCGGATCCAGGGCAAACGCATGCACGTCGACTTCGACCTCGACCGCGCGCGCTGGCGGATCGTCTGGCCGCCCGAGCAGCAGCTGACGCGCGACCAGGAGCAGTGGACGCTGGAGGAACGACCGGACGACTGGGAACCGCTGCAGACCGACGTCGTGTTCGCCGGCGTCGGCGACGCGAAGAACGGCCTCGCCACGCGCGGCGTCTACCGGCTGACGTTCGACGAGTACGGTTTCACCGGCGACCAGCAGATCGTGCTGAAGCTGAAGTCCGACGAGACGATGACCTGGTCGCTGACACTGGCCGGGCTCAGCGGCCGCACCGAGGTCGAGTCGTCCGAACGCGGTGAAGTGCCGCAGCTGCAGTCGGTCGGCGAAGGAGCGTTCTGATGGCCTTCGCGGCGCGACCGACCGAGCGCGGCTTCACGCTGATCGAAGCGCTGGTCGCGATGATGATCGTCGCGCTGGTCGTGATCGAGTACATCGGCATCCGCACCAACGCGCTGATCGACGCCACCGAGGCGCGCAACTGGCGCCTCGCGCGCGAGATCGCCGAGGAGAAGATGTCGGAGCTGCAGGCCGGCGCGCGCGAGACGCCGCCGGAATCCGGCGTGCTGGTGCCGATCGACAAGTACGAGGGCTTCGCGTTCAAGATCGTGATCGGCGAGTCGGCGGTCGCCGACCTCGAGGCCGAGATCGCGCAGGAAGGCGTCGAAGCCGGCTCCGCCGAAGGCGAGCGCATCGACTGGCAGCGCGACCGCGAGAACTTCCGCCGCGCGAGCCAGCTCGGCCTCAGCGCCACCGAGTACGAGGACAAGCTGGCGCAGGAAGACTACCAGCGGCGCATGGAGGAGAAGGCGCCGAGCGCCACCGAGTTCGAGGAGGTCGCCGTCGTAGCCTACTTCCCGAAGATGAACGCCGACTACGAGGGCCAGAAGGACGCGCTGCTGATCAAGGCACGCGTGTCGACGCTGGCGCTGTCGGGCCTGACGCCGACACAAGCCACAGCCATCGCACAGTCGAAGGGACAGAGCCCGGCCGCGTCCGCGCCGGTCGAAGGAGACAGCAAGTGAACCCGACCGCCCTGAACCGCTGCCGCGCCGCCGGCTTCACGCTGATCGAGGTGCTGCTGGCGATCGGCATCACCGCGACCGTCATGGTGACCGTCGGCACCACGTTCCACGTGATGCTGAACGCGCGCGACGTCGTCGACGACCTGACCGAGTCGACCGAGGCCGGCCCGCGGATCCTGAACCTGATCGAACGCGACCTGCGCGGCATCTGGACCTGCAACGTCAAGGGCAACACGGTCTTCCGCGGCCGCGACATGGACGTCGGCGGCCGCGACGCCGACCGCATGGACTTCCTGACCACGACCGACGCGGTCGGCTTCGTGCTGGACTCGCACAACCAGCCGCGCAAGCCGACGCTGTGCGAGGTCGGCTACTGGTTCAAGCCGAACCCGCGCTACCGCGACGTGTTCGAGATGTGGCGCCGCGAGGATCCGATGATCGACGGCGATCTGATCACGCAGGGCTCGTTCCAGCTCGTGCACGACCGCGTCAAGAGCTTCAAGGTCACCTACTACGAGACGCTCGGCCACGAGGCCGAGGAACTGCTCGAGTGGGACTCGAGCTACCACGACAACCTGCCGCAGCGGATCAAGATCGAGTTCACGATCGAACGCCGCCGCAGCAGCCGCAACATCGTCAGCGACGTCGAGGTCGAGGACTTCGAGGGCGCCGAACGGACCTACGTGCGGCACTTCGTGTTCGACCAGCGGCTGCACGACATCCTGCGCGCCGGCACCGCCCGCGTGCCGGTGTTCCCGATCGAACCGGCCGAGGAAGAGAGCGCCGACGCCAACGGCCCGGCCGGCCCCGGCGGCGGCGGCCGCGGCGACACGAAGACGATCACGGAAGCCGGTGCAGTCGCGAACCTGCCCAAGGGCCAGGAGACCGTCACGTCGCGTGGTTCGGCGACCACGACGACGTCGAGCCGCGGCGCCCAGGGGCCGCGCGGCGGGCGTGACGGTGCGGGCGGCGGTGGCGGCGGTGCCCCACCGCCACCCGGTGGCCTGCCGCCGGGCTTCGACCTGAGCCGCTTCCTGCAGGGCATCGGCGGCGGCGGCGGTGGCGGCGGCGGCCTGTTCGGCGGCGGCTGAACGCGCTCAGCGCTGCGGCTTGCCGAGCACCGCGCGCCCACCGAGGTAGGGCTGCAGGGCCTTCGGCACGCGCACGGTGCCGTCGGCCTGCTGGTGGTTCTCGAGCAGCGGGATCAGGATGCGCGGGCTGGCGGCGACCGTGTTGTTCAGCGTGTGGCAGAACAGCGGCTTGCCGCCGTCCTTGGGCCGGTAGCGCAGGTCCAGGCGCCGCGCCTGGTAGTCGTAGAAACGCGACGCCGAGTGCGTCTCGCCGTAGTTGCCGCGCGACGGCATCCAGGTCTCGATGTCGTACTTCATCGCCTGCGGCACGCCGAGGTCGCCGCCGCAGACCGCGACGATCCGGTACGGCAGCTCGAACGCCTGCAGCAGGTCCTCGGCGTTCTGCACGATGTCGCGGTGGTGCGCGATCGAGCGCGCCTTGTCGGCGACGTCGACGATCACCTGCTCGACCTTCTGGAACTGGTGCACGCGGTAGAGGCCACGCGTGTCCTTGCCGTAGGTGCCGGCCTCACGGCGGAAGCACGCCGAGCGCGCGACGTACTTCTTCGGCAGCTCGTCCTCGGCCAGCATCTCGCCGCCGTGCAGCGACGTGACCGGCACCTCGGCGGTGCCGATCAGGTTCAGACCGTCCTTCTCGCAGCGGTAGGTCTGCTCCTCGCCGCCCGGGAAGAAGCCGGTGCCGTACATCGCCGCGTCGCGGACCAGCAGCGGCGGGTCGACGGCGACGAAGCCGCGCCCCACCATCAGCTCGACGGCGAACCGCAGCACCGCGTCGTGCAGCAGCGCGAGGTCGCCGAACAGCATGTAGTTGCGCGAGCCGGCCATCGCCGCGGCGCGCGTGAAGTCGACCCAGCCCTGCGCCTCGGCCAGCTCGTAGTGCGGGCGCGGCTCGAACGCGAACTGCGGCACCGTGCCGTGCCGCTTGGTTTCGACGTTCTCGGTGTCGTCCTTGCCGTCGGGCACGTCCGGATCCGGCAGGTTCGGCACCAGCGCCAGCTGCGCCTGCAGGTCCGCGCGCAGCTGCTTCTCGCGCTCCTCGAGCTGCTGCAGCTCGGCCTTCAGCCGCTTCTGGCCGTCGAGCACCGCCTCGCGCTCGGCCGGCGACAGCTTGCCCATCGCCTTGCCGGCGGTCTTCTGTTCGCTGCGCATCGCGTCGATGCGCGGCAAGAGCTCGCGCAGTTCGGCGTCGATCGACAGCGCGCGGTCGACCGCCGCCTGGCGGTCCGGCATGCGCTTCTTGACGGCCGCCTGGCGCGCGGCCTCGGGGTTCTCTCGCAGCAGCTTGATGTCCAGCATGAGCTCTCGGTGTGGCGGCCCGGGAGTCTACCGAGCGCGCCGCACCGAGGTCACTGGAACTTGCTGGCCAGCGCGCCGAACACCGCGTGCTTCTTGACCGACAGGCCGACCTTCATGCCTTCGGCCGGCAGCTTCAGCGACAGCGCGAGCTCACCGTCGCGGTAGCCCTCGGGCATCGGGAAGCACGCGACCAGCGTGCCGATGTTGTTGTGCTTCTCGGCCGCCTTGTTGACCAGCTCCGGGTCGGTGAAGCGCACGAACTTGCCGACCGGCTTGGCGCCCTTGCCGTCGGCCTCCTTGGCGGCCAGCACGTCGATCTGCATGCCGAGGCCGTGCAGCTCGGTCAACACGCAGCCGCTGGCTTCCTTGACCAGGATCTTCAGCGCGTCGATCGACAGGTTCTGGTCGCCGCGCCGCGTGTACTCGAGCGTGAACGGCGTCCCCATCTTCAGCTCGAAGGTCTTGCCGGCCGCGACGTCGAACGCCGGCGACGAGCCGCGGTAGAGGTTCGCGGTCTGCATGCGGGCGCCCTTGCCGACGACGATGCGGCCGAAGATCACCGAGTAGCTGCCGGCCGGCACCTCGACTTCCTTGCCGCTCGCGACGTCGAACAGCGCCGTGCGGAAGTCGCCGCTGCCCTGGATCACCAGCTGCACCGGCGCGCTCGGCTTCGGGCCGCTCCAGGTCAGCTTGACCTTGCCCATCGGCACGAACTCGGGGTTCAGCGGCCGCACGACGATGTCCTCGCCGCCGCCGCGCCGCACGTGCACCCAGCCGGTCGGCAGATGCACGAACTCCGAGAACACCGTGCGCGGGCCCTTGCCGACCCGCATCGAGTCGAGCAGCGGCACCACGGTGCCCTCACTGTCGTGCTCGCCGAGCATCGGGCTCTTCAGCTCGGCCGCGAACGGGTCGCCGTCGCACGGCCAGCCGCTGACGTCGTCGTCGTAGAACACCAGCGTCTCGCTGCCCAGCGTGGCCTTCCAGCTCGCGGCGCTCTTGTAGTAGACGTTGCCGAACTTGTCGGACGGCGCCAGGTTGCATTCCGCCTCGCCGACTCGCTCGCGCTCGCTGCCGGCCCAGAAGAACATCGCGTACGCCTGCTTCTTGTCGGCGTCGAGCCAGAACGTGGTCGCCTTGCCCTTCGGCGACGCGTCGACCTCCTGCAGCTTCTTCGGGTCGTTCGCGTCGATGCTGACGCCGAACTTCGCCGCGCCTTCGCGCACCAGGTAGAGCTCGCTGCGCCGGAACCAGTCGAAGCGGCGGTTCGTGCCCGATTCGCCGGTCGAACCCATCCACCAGAACGGCGGCACCGGCCCGGCCTTCTGCCCGTAGTCGAGCTCGGCGTCCCAGCTCGACAGCGCCGCGAACTGCAGCGGCAGCGAGTCCTGCTTGCCCGGCACGACCAGCTTGTCGATGCCCTTGGCGTCGGCGCTGTAGCCGGCGTCGGCGCGCTTCTTGTCCAGCTTCTCCTCCTCGTCGATGCGGGCGCGCTCGGACTTCGCCCACTCCTTGTTGCGCTGGAAGTGCTCGTCGAACGTGAAGCCCCACTCCTCGCGGGCGCGCAGGAACTCCTCGACCGCGAACACGCCGTCGCGGCGCTCGGCCAGCGTCTTCTCGGGCATCTTCGTCGCCGCGATCGCCGCGAAGTTCCAGACCTCCGCCCGCTCGAGCACGTGGCCGAACGTCTCGGCGTTGCGCGCCAGCTCGATGAACTGCTGCACGACCTTCTGGTACTCCACCTTGATCTGGTCCTTCGCGACCTCGTCGACGAAGAAGCGCCAGACCTTGGCCGAGTTCGCGCGGGCCTTGTCGAGCTGCTGCAGATCCGCGTCACTGGCCAGGTCGAGCCAGCGGTGCAGCTTCTCGATCGAGGTGACGTTCTCGAACGCCCGCTGCCAGGAGGCCTTGATCGCCTCGAGCTTGGCATCGAGGCCCTCGCGGCCGCGCCGGCGCTCAACGAACAGCTCTTCGTAGTAGGCCAGCGCGTGGCCCGGACCGCGCTTCATCGCCTTGTCGATCGTGCGATCGTCGCCGATCTCGAGGCCCTTGTTGAAGTCGGTGCGGAACTGGTCCCTGTCGTAGTCCTGGGCGCGCAGGGCGCCGAACACCGAGCACAGCAGCACGGACAGCAGCGAGAACAGGATGCGGTTCATGGGCGGAGCCGAAGGGTCGCGCCGCATCCTATCCGCGCCCCGCCCCGACCGCAGCCTCGCCGCGCGCTACGAACCGCGGCGGCTGCGCTCGCTCTGCTGCTCGAGGAAGCGCCGCTCGGCCGGCGACAGCGCGCCGAGTCCCTGCAGTTTCACCTTGGCCAGGATCGCGTCGAGCCGGTCCTCGCGCGCGGCCGCGGCCTGCTGCGTGCGGCCCTGGCGCCGCGCGGCGAGCCGCTGGCGCCACGACGCGAGCCAGCCGGCGCCGGCGTCCGCACCGCCGTGCGCGACGAACCAGCCGGCCTTGGCCGCCAGCGCGCCGAACGCGGCGCCGCCGAGGTGCGCGCCGTGCGAGACGCCGCCGGCGGTGCCGGTCGCGAACTCGACGAACGTGCCGTAGGCGCCGAGCCCGACCAGCAGCGCCGCCAGCCCCCACAGCGGCACCGGCACGAACACCAGCAGCACCTGGGTGCGCGGCGCCAGCACCGTCGCGTAGAGCAGGAACGCGTAGCAGGCGCCGCTGGCGCCGATCAGCGGCACCGAGGCCTGGCCCTGGATCGCCGCGATCGCGAGGTGCAGCAGAGCACCGGCGGCGCCGCCGATCAGGTACAGCCGCAACGTGCCGCGCACGCCGAGCCGCGCCTCGACCATCGCGCCGAAGAACCACAGCACCAGCACGTTCAGCAGCAGGTGCATCGGGTCGCGGAAGCTGTGCGTGAACTGGTAGGTGACCAGCCGCACGAGCCCGAGGCCGTACCCCTCCCACAGGCCGTTCCACGAGAACGCGAACCAGAAGCCGCTGCCGTCGGCGGGGTCGCTGAGGCGGCCTACCAGCACCATGTTGGCGAGGAACACCGCGACGTTGGCGACCAGCAGGAAGCGGATCGCCGGCGGCAGCGCCGGCAGCGAGAAGCGCGGAGCGTCGTGGTGCATGCGGGGCAGATCGCGGCCGGGTTTGGGTGTGGCGCGCGACCTCGCTATCTTTCGGCCAGATCCCATGCCGAGACGTAGCCCGTGACCGCCCAGATCCTCGACGGCAAGGCGCTGGCCCAGGCGATGCGCCTGCGCCTGCGTTCCGCCCGCCAGCGCCTGGGCCCGCGGCCGGTGCGGCTGGTCTCGGTCGAGGTCGGCCAGAACCCGGCCGCCGACGTCTACGTGCGCAACCAGCAGCGCGCCGCGGCCGAGGTCGGCATCGAGATGGAAGTCTCGAACCTGCCGCTCGGCACCACCGAGGCGATGCTGGTCGCCGCGATCCAGGACCTGAACCGGCGGCCCGAGGTCGCCGGCGTGATCGTGCAGCGGCCGCTGCCGATCGGCATCGACCCGCGCGCCGTGCAGTCGGCGATCGACCCGCACAAGGACGTCGAGGGCATGCACCCGGCGAACATGGGCGCGATCCTGTACCGCGAACCGCTGCTGCCACCGTGCACCGCCGCCGCCGCGCAGCACCTGATCGTGACCACCGGCATGGACCTGCGCGGCGCCGAGACCGTCGTGGTCGGCCACAGCGAGATCGTCGGCAAGCCGATCGCGGTGCTGCTGCTGCACCACCTGTCGACCGTGACCGTCTGCCACGTCGGCACGCGGCACCTGGCCGACCACACGCGGCGCGCGGACATCCTGGTCGTCGCGGTCGGCAAGGCCGGCCTCGTGCACGGCGACATGATCAAGCCCGGTGCCTGCGTGGTCGACGTCGGCATCAACCAGGGCCCGGACGGCAAGATCACCGGCGACGTGCACTTCGCGTCGGCGGCGACGGTGGCCGGTTGGCTGACGCCGGTGCCGGGCGGCGTCGGCCCGGTCACGGTCGCGATGCTGCTGCGCAACACGCTGCGCGCGGCCGGCGCCGAGGTCTGACGCGCCGCGCGGCGCCGTCCGGCATCTCAGTCGCCCGCCGGCACCGCCGCCGGCACCGCGGCCGCCGCGCCGACGCGCCGCATCACGGTGCCGAACCAGCCGACCGCGACCAGCGCCAGCTGGATGCCGTAGTACCAGAACAGCGCCGACTTCGTGCTGCTGGCGAAGCCGTACGAGTGCAGGCCGATGCCGAGCAGGTTGACGTGGAACCACGAGAACGCGACCACGATGCCGGTCAGCGCGGCGCCGACGCAGAAGCCGAGGTCCTTGACCCAGCCGCACCAGCGCGCGTGCAGCAGCGCCACCTGCGCGATGCAGATCAGCAGGGCGCCGTTCTCCTTCGGGTCCCAGCCCCAGAAGCGGCCCCACGAGTCGTTGGCCCAGACGCCGCCGTAGATCGTGCCGAACACGGCGAAGATCAGGCCGAACGCGACGATGCCGTAGCAGGCGCGCACGACCGCCTTGTGGAACGCCTGGTCGTGCCGCGCGATGCCGAACGCCTGCAGCAACAGCCACAGCGTGCCGACCAGCGCGCCGAACATGCCGGCCGCGTAGCCCATGTTGATCGAGGTCACGTGCGTCGCGAGGTAGTAGTTCGTGTCCAGCACGGCGATCAGCGGCGCCAGCTGGTCCTTGCCGTCCTCGACCTCGAACGCGCGGGCCAGCGCGATCAGCAGCGCGCCGAAGATCGGCGCCAGCGCGATCACGAACCGGCGGCGCACGATCACCTCGCCGACGATCGCGGCGGCGACGCCGACCGCGGCGATGAACAGGAACGTGTCGTGCAGGTTGACGATCGGCGGCCGTTCGCGGATCAGGCAGCGCAGCACGATGTCCCACGTCAGCATGCCGAGCGGGATCGCCGTCGCGACGAGGCCCAGCGCCCACAACCAGCGCTTGCGCGGCGCCAGCCAGCCGACGCCGACCACGACGATCGCCAGCAGGAACCAGTGCAGCGCCTGGTAGTGCCAGCTCTTGGTGAGGTAGGTGTTCTCGAGTTCGACCTTGGCGTACTCGCCGCGCGCGGTGGCGCGCGCGACGACCGCGTCGCGGAACTGCACCAGCTCGCGTTCGCGCGGCCCCTGCTCGGTGGCCACGATCGCGCGCTGCAGGTGCCGCACCATGCCGAGCTTCTCGGCCGCGATGTCGCCGCGCACGCCGAGGTCCAGCACGCCGCCGAGCCCGAGCCACACTTCGCTGTCGCCGACCGAACCGGTCGGCGGGAACAGCGCCGCGCCGGCGTCGCTGCCGGACAGCTGCTGCAGCGCGGCGCCGAGCCGCGCGGCGCCGGCCCACGCCGGGTCCTCGAGCTTGTCGCTGTTCTCGCGCAGCAGCGTGCGGAACGCCGGCAGCCGTTCGAGCAGCGCCGCGAAGTCGAGCGACTCGACCTCGCCGAGCGCGGCGCGCAGCGGTTCGCCCTCGATCGGGAACGTCGAGCGCAGCACCTCCATCTGGTAGTGCAGGTCGTAGTAGGTGTTGACCTGCTGTGCGCTGTTGACGAGGTGCGACTCGACCGGCGACCGGTCGAGCGGTTGTTTGCGCGAATACTGGTGCGCCAGCTCGATCAGCTTCTGGCCCGGCACACCGACGCGGCCCGGCGCCGCCATCGCCGCGAACGACACGTACTCGAGCCGGAACCGCTGGCCGCCCTCGTGCGGGATGCCGATCGCGTCGAGCACCTCGACGTTCTCGATCCGGAACAGCGGGTAGTGCGCCGCGACTTCGGGGAAGAACCAGACGTCGAGCAGCCACTCGGTCGGCGTCAGCGTCAAGTCGTCCTTGCCGTCGCCGTCGGTGTCGAGCTTCATGTCGCGCCGGCCGTGCACCAGGTGCAGCGTCGCCGCGGCGTGGGCCGACAACGGCTTCACGCGCCCGCCTTCCTGCACCGGCAGCGTCGCCAGCGCCTCGACCGTCGCCGGCGACCAGGCGTGCGTGCGGCGGACGACTTCGGGCGCCGCAGCCTCGGGCGCGGGCTGCTGCGCGGCCAGCACCGCGGCGAACGACCAGAGCCACCACTTCGCGAGCCCACGCATCACGACATCTCCGGCAGCGTCGCGCGCCGCGTCGAGGAGTTCAGGAACCGGATCAGCTTGGCGATGAAGTGCACCAGGAGACCGAGCAGGATCACGTACGACGCGTACTTCGGCCAGGCGTCGGACGGGTTCTTCGCCACCTCGAACACCGACCACCACGGCGGCCCCTTCATCGAACTGCCGGGCTGCGGCCCCCAGTTGGTCTGGAAGAACACGTGCTCGTGGCTGCGCAACGGGTGGTTCATGTAGATGTGCACCGGCCGGCCCTCGGCCGCGCCGTCGAACACCGTGACCCAACTGCTGAAGTCGCGCGCCATCATGGTGCCCGGGTGGTCGCTCTTCTCGAAGCGGTCGAGCCGCACCGCGAACGGCAGGTCCCAGACCACGCGCCGCAGGTCGAGCCCCCAGGTGGTCCCTTCGACCTCGAACCGGAACGGCGAGCGTTCTTCGGCGAACGGCCGCAGGTCGAGCCCGTGCAGCACCGCCTTGTGTTCCTTGCGACCGACCTTCTCGATCACGGTCACGTAGCAGCCGGCGGTGTTGCGCTCGCGCTCCTTCTCCGGCGGCACCGACTGCAGGAACCACGCGCCCTGGCCGTCCTCGACGACCGGCATGTCGGTCGCGAACATCGGCCCCTTCTGCTGCGGCCTGCAGTTCTCGAGCCAGCCCGACACGACGACCTGGAACGGCAGGTCCGGCGCGTCGAGCGTGACCGACCGCGGCGCGCGCGCCGCCACCTCGAACGCGGTGGCCGGCACCGTGCGCTCGACGACGCGGTCGCCGTCGCGGCGCAGCAGCGCCAGTTCGAAGTCGTGGAAGCTGACCATCGTCCGCGTCGACTTGCCCTCGTAGAGCGCGACGTGGCCGGCGTAGCTGTAGTGCAGCTTCACCCAGCCGGCGACCAGCAGGAGGCCGATGCCGAGGTGCGCGACCAGGATGCCGGCGTTGCGCCAGTTCCAGCGGTGCCGCACCACGCCGCCGACCACCAGGTTGACGAACAACGCCAGCAGGATCGAGTAGCCGCCGAGCAGCGGCACCTTCAGCGTCAAGTCGCGGCCCAGCGGCAGCGGCATCTGCGTGTCCCAGACCACCCAGAACGACTCGAAGTAGTCGCGCTGGACGACGAACAGGCCCTGGTGCTGCTGCGCCAGCGTGCCGGCGAACGTCAGCACGCCGAACGCCAGCAGCAGCACGATCGTCAGCTTCATCGACGCCAGCAGGTCGACGACCGCGCGCAGCGGCGACGGCGCGACCGGCGGTGCGACGTGGGCGGCGGGTCCGTTCACGGGTTCCTCCGCAGCGTCGCGCAGAAGCGCAGGAAGCCCTCGCGCTGGGCTTCGACGTCGGCCGCGGTGCCGAACAGCTTCGCGAACACGATCGCGCCGTCCTGTTCGATCGCCGCGACCAGCAGCCGACCGCCGGGGATCTGCTTGCCGCCCATGCTGCGGTAGTCGCCGGCGACGTCGAGCAGGTGCGCCTGCCCGCCGAGCATCGGCACCTTCGGCACCGCCGCGAACTCGGCTTCGCTGAGCTGGCCGGCGCCGGCGATCTCGCCGCGCCAGATGTCGAGCATCGCGCGCATCGTGCCGCCGAGCTGCGACACGTAGACCTCGCCGCCGCTGCCGAACGAATGGTGCAGCAGCCGCTGCGTGCCCGCGACCGGCTGCCAGCCGGCCGGCACTTCCGCCGCGAACGGCTGCGGCGGCGGCATCGTGTCGCGCTTGGCGTCGCCGCCGATCGGCGGATGGCCGTCCGGCATCGGTTGCCCGCGCTCGATCGGCGGCGCTTCGGGCATCGGACTCGCCGATGCCGCGCGCAGGCCCTTGGCCAGCGCCAGGAACTCCTCCTTGTGGGCGGCGACGTCGGCCTCGGGGCCGGTCATCTTCAGCGTCGTCACCGAGTCGCCGGCGACCGTGAACGCGAGCAGCATCGCGTAGCCCGCCTTGCCCTGGAACGAGCCCGACAGTTCGAGCAGCCGCCCCGGCTTGCCGGCGAACTCCACCACCGGCAGCGCCTCGATCGGCTTGACGTCGCGGATGCCGAACTGGCCGAACCAGCGGGCGACGTTCTGCTGCACGCCGCCGCCGACCGCGTTGGTCAGGTAGCACTCGACGTCCGGCGCGCCGCCGATGGTCCAGATCCGGTCGCGGAAGCGGCCCGGCTGGGCCGGCTGCTCGCTCCAGCCGGTCGGCGCGCTGCCGGCGAACTGCAGCCCGGCCGCGGCGCCGCCCGCCTGTCCGGACGTGGTGCCCCGCAGGTCGGGCAGGCCGAGGCGATCGCGGGTCGTCGCATCCCAGTTGGTCGGACGCTGCTCGGCGGATCGACTCTGCGGCGGGCTCCACTCGGCTTCGCGTTGGCAGGCGGGCACCACCACCAGGGCGAGGAGAACGGGACGAAGGCTGCGCATCATCGGTCGGTTCGTGGACGGACGCGGAACGGTTGCCGGACGTTGGGACTCCGGCGCCGCGGCAATCGGCTGACGAATGTCGGCGGGCCGCTGGCTCCGCACAACCGAAACCCGTGCCGGCAACGCGGAATTGCCGGCCCGCCGGGCGGGGCCGTCAGAGGCGGCGCGTCACGACGTAACCCGCGAGCTGGTGCAGGGCGTCGCGCGCCGGACCGGGCGGCAGCGGTGACAGCGAGGCCTGCGCCTTGGCGATCCGGCGCCGCGCCTCGTCCATCGCGTAGGCCACCGCGTGTTCGAGCGCGAACTCGCTGCGCAGCCGCCGCAGCGCCTCGGCTTCCTGGCGGCCGAGCACCGAGCGCAACCGTTCGGCCTCGCCGGGGCCCCGCTGCAGCAGGTAGAGCAGCGGCAGCGTGATCTTGCCCTTGCTGAGGTCGGTGCCGAGCGACTTGCCGACGACGCGTTCGTCGCCGTCGAGGTCGAGGCAGTCGTCGACGATCTGGAACGCGATGCCGAGTTCGAGGCCGTACTCCTCGAGCGCACGCAGCCGCACCTCGGAGCCGCCGGCGCCGTGGTTGCCGGCCGCGTAGTGGCCGCCGAGCCGGCAGGCGGCCGCGTAGAGGCTCGCGGTCTTCTCGGCGATGACCTGGAAGTAGCGCGGCTCGGTCCAGGCGAAGTCGAAGCGGTGCAGCACCTGCGTGATCTCGCCCTGGCAGATCACGCGCACGGTCTCGGCCAGCCAGCGCGCGGCCGCCGGGTCGTGCAGCTGCACGGCCATGTGGAACGCCTTGGCGTAGATGTAGTCGCCGAGCAGCACCGCGACCTCGACGCCGGCCATCTGGTTGACGGTCGGGATGCGGCGGCGCACCGACGCACTGTCGAGCACGTCGTCGTGCACCAGCGTCGCCGTGTGCAGCAGCTCCACCACCTTGGCGACCGTGACGACGTCGTCGCCGAGCACGCCGCCGTGTTCGGCCCCGCGCACCGCCATGCCGGACAAGAACGTCAGCATCGGCCGCAGCTGCTTGCCGCGGAACCCGCCGACGTGCTCGATCAGCGGCAGCATCTCGCGGTGGCCGGGCGCCAAATCCTGCACGAGCTCGCGGTTCAACCGGTCGAGCTGCGGCCGCACCAGCGCCGCGATGTCCTGGAACGGCAGGGTCTCGGTCACCGCGGCGTTCCGTCGTTCTTGTTGGCGTCGGGCGGTGCGGTCGGCGTCGAACCGTCACCGGTCTTGCCGGAGCCTTCCTTCAGGCCGCGCTTGAACTCGGTGATGCCGGAGCCGAGCGACCGGGCCATGCCCGGCAGGCGGTGGCCGAACAGCAGCAGCACGACCACCAGGATGACGATCAGCTCCCAGTGGTTGACGAAGGCGATCATGCAGAGATCCTCGGGCAGGCGATCATCGCCCGCGCCGGGCACCAACGCCAGCGCCGCCACCGGACTTCCACACCGGCGCCGCTCACCGCCGATTTTCCTGCTGGTCGAGCCAACGCTGCCATGCGGCCGGATCGTCACCGAGGTCCTGGCCGACCAGGCGCACGAGGTTGTGGCGGCCGCTGGCGCGCGCCTGCGGATCGTCCGATCGCAGCGCCGCGATCAGCAACCGCGCCGCCTCGAGCCGCGCGCGCGGGTCGCGGCCGGCCGCCGGCGGACGTTCGCCGCCGAAGTCGCGGAACGCCTGCAGCACGCCGGTCAGGATGCCGTGCAGGCGCAGCGACTCGCCCCACAACAGCAGCACATAGGCGCCGAGCGCCGCGACCGCGAGCCGCAGCACGATCGACTCGCCGAACTGCTGCACCAGCCACGCGCGCCCCGGCAGCCACGGCTCGAACAGCACCGCGAGCACGACGCCGAGCAGGAACAGCGGCGTCGCCTGCCGGAAGCGCTCGTCGATGCCGCCCGGGAGCTTCACGGGGCCGAGGTCACCTGCCGAGGACCTTCTTCATCGTCGCGCCGAGCACCGACGGCGTGTCGCAGACGTGCACGCCGGCCTTCTGCATCGCGGCCTTCTTGTCCTTCGCGGTGCCCTTGCCGCCGCTGATGATCGCGCCGGCATGGCCCATGCGCTTGCCGGGCGGCGCCGTCGCACCGGCGATGAAGCCGACGACCGGCTTCTTCACGTAGCCGCGCAGGAACTCGCAGGCTTCTTCCTCCGCGGTGCCGCCGATCTCGCCGATCATGATGATGCCGTCGGTGCCCGGATCGTCCTGGAACAGCTGCAGGCAGTCGATGAAGTCGAGGCCCTTGATCGGGTCGCCGCCGATGCCGATGCACGTCGACTGGCCCATGCCGACCGAGGTCACCTGCCAGACGGCCTCGTAGGTCAGCGTGCCGCTGCGCGACACGATGCCGACGCGGCCGGGGCGGTGGATGTAGGCCGGCATGATGCCGATCTTGCAGCCGGTCTTGTCGGTGACCGGCGTGATGATGCCGGGGCAGTTGGGGCCGATCAGGCGCGTCTTGCTGCCCTTGGCGAAGTCCTTGACGAACGCCATGTCGGCGACCGGGATGCCCTCGGTGATCGTCACGACCAGGTCGAGCCCGGCGTCGACGCCTTCGCAGATCGCGTCGGCCGTGAAGGCTGCCGGCACGTAGACCATCGACACCGTGGCGCCGGTGGCCTGCTTGGCCTCGCGCACCGTGTCGAACACGGGCACGCCTTCGATGGTCTGGCCGCCCTTGCCGGGCGTGACGCCCGCCACGACCTTGGTGCCGTAGGCGAGCGAGTTCTTGCTGTGGAACAGGCCGGCTTCGCCGGTGAAGCCCTGGCACAGGATCCGGGTGTTGCCGTCGACGAGAACGCTCATGGTGTGTGCTCCTGTGCTGTCAGCGGATGGCGGCCACGATCTTCTCGGCGGCCTCGTCGAGCGAGGTCGCGGTCTGCAGGTTCAGGCCCGACTCCTGCAGCAGCTTGCGGCCGAGTTCGACGTTCGTGCCCTCGAGCCGCACGACCAGCGGCACCGACAGCCGGGTCTCCTTCGCCGCGGCGATCACGCCCTCGGCGATCGTGTCGCACTTCATGATGCCGCCGAAGATGTTGACCAGGATGCCCTTCACGTTCTTGTCCGACAGCAGGATCTTGAACGCGTTGGTGACCTGCTGCTTGTTCGCGCCGCCGCCGACGTCGAGGAAGTTGGCGGGCATGCCGCCCTTCAGCTGGATCACGTCCATCGTCGCCATCGCGAGACCGGCGCCGTTGACCATGCAGCCGATGTTGCCCGACAGCGCGATGTAGTTGAGGTCGAACTTCTTCGCCTCGACTTCCTTCGGGTCCTCCTCGTTGACGTCGCGCAGTTCGGCGACTTCCTTGTGCCGGAACAGCGCGTTGTCGTCGAAGCTCATCTTCGCGTCGAGCGCCTTCACCTCGCCCTGCTTGGTCACGATCATCGGGTTGATCTCGGCCAGCGAGCAGTCGAGCTCCATGAACGCCTTGACGAGGCTGCTGATCAGCTTGGCACCGGCCTTGGCCTGATCGCCGGCGAGGCCGAGGTGCTTGGTCAGCGCGCGGGCCTGGAAGCCGAGCAGGCCCTTGATCGGGTGCACGCGGTGGCGCGCGATCGCCTGCGGCTTGTGTGCGGCGAGTTCCTCGATGTCCATGCCGCCCTCGGCCGCCGCGATCACGACCGGCGCCTGCGCGCCGCGGTCCATGACGACGGCCAGGTACATCTCGCGGGCGATGTCGCTGCCGGCCTCGACGTAGATCGTCTGCACGACGCGGCCCTCCGGACCGGTCTGGTGCGTGACCAGTGCCTTGCCGAGCAGGCCGGCCGCGACCTTGCGCGCCTCGTCGGCCGACCGCACCAGCTTGACGCCGCCGGCCTTGCCGCGGCCGCCGGCGTGGATCTGGACCTTGACGACCGCCAGCGGCTCGCCGAGCGTCGTGAACGCCTTGCCGACCTCGTCGGCGGTCTTGCAGGCGATGCCGCGGCTGACGGGCACGCCGAACTTCGCCAAGAGCTGCTTGGCCTGGAACTCGTGGATGTTCATGGCTGCGGAGGGCGAGGACCGTAGCCAGCAGCCGGGGCCGAGTCGACAGTCCGCCGGACCATCTGCCACCGACGCACGCGGCCCCGGCTCCCGTGCGGGAACCGGGGCCGCGGTGGGCCCGTCGGCCGGCGGCGTGCCGGCGCGGGGCCACCGAGGCTCAGCGGCGCTCGAGCCGCGCCGGCTCGGTCGCGACCGGCGCCGACGGCGCGAACAGCTCGTGGATCTCCTTCAGCACGTCGCGCTCCTCGACCGCGACGAAGGCCGCGTCGTCGCCCTGGAACACCATGTCGTTCTCGAGCATGCGCTGCGCGACGTCGAGCCGCTGCTTGACCGCGGCGATGACCTCCTTGGCCTGGCTCAGCGCCGTGCTGTCGAGGTCGAACCGCTGGCTCGAGGCGGCGAGCGCCTCGATCTGCTGCTGCTGCGTCTTCAGCGACCGCACCTGGTCCTCGAGCGCCTCGCGCTCGGTGCGCACGGCGAGCAACCGCTGCTTGGCGGCGTCGACGGCACGCTCCTGGCGTTCGATCAGCGCGCGCTTGGTCTTCAGGATCGCGACGTTGTTGACGTACGAGTCCTTGGTGCGCTGCAGGTCGACGCTGACGCGGCGCCGCGCGCCGGTGTCGGCCGCCAGCGCGACCGTGTGCGCCGCTTCGCCCTGGCCGTCGGCGGACAACAGCCGCGCGCCGACCTTGAGCTTCTTCTCCTCGTTGCGCACGGTCTGTTCGAGCTGCCCCACCGATTCGTGCAGGTGTTCGAGCTCGACTTCGGCGCGCGCCAGGTCGCGCTTGCAGGTGTCGATCTGCGGATCGATCTGCCGGATCAGGCCCTCGGCGCGCTTCAGCTCGAAGTCGACCGGGATCTGGCCGGCGACGCCCTCGCGGACCGACGCCGCCACCGTGCCGACGTAGCTCGGGAAGTCGGTGCCAAGGAACAGGAAGCCAGCCCCCGCGAGCACCGAACCGCCGAGGATCATCCACTTGAAGGTCTTGCAGATCATTTCGTCTCCGTTGAAGGCCGGGCCGGACAACGGCACCGTGGAGCACGATGCGGCGCGGCGCGCCGACTATTCGCCGGCGGCTGCGGAATCCGCGGCCCGCAGTCAGGCCCGCGTCTGGCGCAGCGCCGCCGCGGTCGACCGCAGCAGGCGGTCGCGCAGGTCCTCGAGCTGCGGCGTCCGCGCGCCGGCGTCCTGCGCCCGCAGGTCGTCGACGACCGCGTTGCAGTACGGGCACGAGCTGTCGCGCAGGTGGAACGCGACGAACTCGGCGGCACCGGCCGGCAGGCTGCCCTGCAGGTGGCTCTGCAGCACGTTCGGGTGCGGGCAGCTGATGCGCTCCTGGCGCCAGACCGCCGCGACCGTGAGCGCCAGGTCGGGATCGACGTCGTCGCCCTTCATCGCGCCCCCGGCTGCCAGAGGCCCAGGAACAGCGAGTGGTTCGGATCGCGCTGCCGGGCCATGCCGCGCAGTCGGTCGATCGCGCGGAACTTGATGCCGGCGACCGCCTTCTCGTCGGCGATGCCGAAGCGCGCCGCCGCGTCCTTGTTGCGGCCGCCGAGCACGAACAGGTACTCGAGCACCATCAGCTTCTGGTATTCGCCCGCGGTCCACAGTTCGCCGACCAGGTCCCGCAGGATCTGCGCCAGCACGCGGCGCTGCCGCGATTCGTCTTCGCTGCGCACCGCGTTCTCCTTCGGCTGCGCGGTGCCTTGGTGCGCGATGTTCTCGAGCCAGAGTTGGCTGCGGTCGGCATCCTCGTCGGGTTTGCTCGGCACCGTCACCGGCTTGTGCTTGCGGTAGTGGTCGATGACCCGGTTCTTGGCGATGCCGAACAGGAACTGCTCGAGCGTGTAGGTCGGATCGAAGCCGCCGATGCCGCGCACGGCGCCGAGGAACACGTCCTGGGTCAGATCCTCGGCGGTCTGGTGGTCGGTGACGTAGCGCTTGACGTAGTAGTAGATGCGCCGGAAGTAGTCGTCCTGCAGGGCGGCCCAGGCACCGTCGTCCATGGCCTGCAGGCGGCGGATCTCGTGGCTCGTACCGCTCATGGTCGGCCGCGCATCGTAGCAGGAACGGCGGCGCGGCGGCGCATCTCAGATCGCCGCAACGAGGTGGAACAGCACCACGCAGGCCAGCACCGCCAGCCCCAGCACGACCAGCAACCCGATCAGCCGCGCCAGCGCGCCGAGGATCCGGAACGGCAGCTGGAACAACCAGACGACGCCGCGGCCCGCGAACGCACTGGCCGCGCGCACCGGCAGCAGCACGACGAAGATCGCGGCCTCGAACAGGCCGAACACAATCTGCACCAAGTGCGCCACGGCGCCACCGCGCGGCGTGGCGCGCCACGGCATCCCGTAGGGACTGGCAGCGGTGTCGCGCGGCAGCGCCGCGGCGGCTGCCGCCGGCGTCGGCGCCGCGGGCGGCGGCACGTCGAAACGCAGGCTCTCCCCCAGCGCCGCCGGGGCACGCAGCGCGCCGAGCAGTTCCGCCACCGAGGCGAAGCGGTCCTCGGGGCGCTTGGCGAGGCAGCGGGACAGGATCGCGCGGTCCTCGGGCAGGCTGTGCGGCGGGAACTCCGGTGCCGCGACCTCGTGCTTGCGCAGCACCTCCCACTCGGAGTCGCCGCGGAACGGCACGTCGCCGTAGAGGCACTCGTAGAGGATGATGCCGAGCGAGTAGATATCGCTGCGCGCGTCGCCGCGCCGCTGCAGCATCTCGGGCGCCATGTAGTACGGGGTGCCGCGGCCGAAGCTCAGCGAGTTGCGCGACGCCGACACCAGCTTGCTGAGGCCGTAGTCGCCGACGCGCGCGACGTCGCCCTTCAGGAAGATGTTCGCCGGCTTCAGGTCGAAGTGCACCAGCGAGTGCTCGTGCAGCGCCTGCACGCCGCGCGCCGCCTGCACGAACACGTGCAGCGCCTGTTCGCGCGTCATGCCGCCCTGCTGCAGCCGCTTCTGCAGCGTCTCCTGCCCGGCATAGCTCATCACCAGGAACGGGATGCCGTCGACGACCCCCTTGTCCTCGATCGACACCAGGTTCGGATGGTCGATCTGCGCGAAGTAGTGCACGGTCTCCAGCTCGCGCCCCACCGCGTCGCGCACGGTTTCGTCGTCGACCTTCAGGAACTTGATCGCGTAGTCCTTGCCGATCGACTCCTTGCGGGCCTTGAACACGAGGCCGAACATGCCGCCGCCGAGCTTGTGCACGATCTCGAAGCCCGGCACGTAGCCGGGCTTCCGGTAGTGCTGGTAGAACGACTCCCAGTCGACGCGCGTCGGCGTCGGCGGCACGGGTTCGCTGCGCGGTGCGTGCATGGGGCGCTCGGGCGGATGCTACACGAGGAACAGGAAGGCCGGCACCGCGGCGCCGGTCAGCAGGCCGAGCAGGCGCAGCGTGCCGGTCATGTAGCCACGGGTCAGACGGTCGAACCACGCCACCACCACGAGCACCAGCAGCCAGGAGCCGACGACGCCACCGAACTTGGCCGCAGTCACGCGCTCGAGCTGGCGCAGCTGCTGCCGCAGCTGCCGTTCGCCGCGCTGCACGCTGCCGGGCTCCTCGGCGACCCACAGCGTGGTCTGGTAGCTGTTGCCGAACTCGTGCGTGCGCTGCCGGTCCTCGCGGTCGACCAGGCGCAGCGCGTCGGCGACCGGCAAGTCGCCGAGCCAGCGCTGCAGCTCGCGTTCGGCGAGCGCCTCGGGCAACCAGAACGGCCGCCGTGCGGCCAGTTCGACCTCGGCGCGCTGGTGCCACTGCTCGCGCAGGTGCTCCTCGGCACGGCGGCGGGCGGAGGCGAACGCTTCAGCCGGCGTCAACTCCGTGTCGCCGCGCACCGCGACGGCGGCCGAGGCGATTGCGGTCGGCGCTTGCGGCGCGGCGAAGGCGAAGCTGGCCGTGAGCAGGACTTCGAGCATGGGCACCTCCACGAGCCGAGCCCTACGCCCGCGGCAGCCGACTATTCGCAACGACGTCTCAGGCGGCCGGGTGCCACGGATACAGCACGAAGCTGATGCCGGCGGCCTCGACCAGCTGCCCCGCGGCGATCGGGTGCTCGCCGCGGAACTCGACCCCGTCGATCGTGCCGCCGACCGCGCAGTGGACGCGCATCTGGCCGGTGTTGGTCGCGTAGACCTCGACCTCGCTGGTCGCGCGCGCGACGCGGACGTGCACATCGCGCCCGGCGCCGAGCAGCAGGCGGCCGTCGCGGCCGCGGTCCTTCAGCAACAACACCCGGTCGGTGCCCGCAACCTGGAACCCGGACTGCAGCACCAGCAGCGAGGACAGCGAGCGCTCGCTGGGCCGCTGGTAGACGAACCCGAACGCCGCGCCGAGCTGCACGCGGTCGCCGTGGTGCAACACGTGCGACGGCACCGGCCGGCCCGCGACCCGCACCTCGCCCTCCTCGGCGACGATCGAGTCCTGCATGCCGCCGTGGAACGACATCGAGCGCTGCACCGCCGCGTGGCGGCTGGCGAGGCTCGCCAGCACCGGCAGGTCGGCGCGCCGCTTCTGGATGTTGCCGATCGAGACGCTCTCGCCGCGCAGGACCAGGTGCTCGCCACCCTCGTCGACGCGCAGCAGGAACGCCCCGTCGAGACCCTGGGCCCGGGCGAGGTCGCGCTTCATGTCGTAGATGCGGGTGCGCAGCATCGGCTGCGTCGGCGGCATCGCCGCGAGCTTCTGCTGCGCGCCGACGAAGTCCCGATCGCGCGCCATCGCCTCGACGCGCTGCAGCGTCGCGGTCTGCCGCCGCAGCCCGGCGAGCTCCGCAGCCAGCCGCTGCGCGTCGCCGCCGTGGCGCCACTTGGCCAGCGCCGACTCGACCAGCCGTTCGGCCGCGTCGAGTTCGCGCCGCGCCAGGCACTGCTCGGCCTCGGCGACCAGCGCCGCCGCCGCCGTGCGCTGACGGTCGACGCCGGCGCGCAGCTCGGCTGCCCGCGCCGCGTACTCGCTGTGCTGCGGCTGCAGATCCGCGAACAGCACCGCGCAGCGCTCGGCCGCCGACAGGTCGCCGGCGAGCAGTGCCTGGTCGCCGGCGGCCAGCAGCTTGTCGGCCAGCGACCCGATCCTGGCATCGAGCCGGTCGCGCGCCAGCAGACGCGATCCCAACGGGCGCAGCGCACCGAGCTGCTGTTCTGCATCGTCGAGCGCACGCCGGTCCAGCGCGGCCGCGGCGGCCTCGCAGTGTCCGAGCGCTTCGATCTCGGCTTCGACGGCCCGCTGCAGCTCGGGCAGGTCGGCGTGGTCGACCTGCACCTTCGCCAGCTCCTGCAGCCGACGCAGGCAGTGCCGGACGCCCTCGACGCCGGCGGTCAGCCGGCCGTGCAGCGCGACGCGGATCTCGTCGACGCCGCGGTCGACCAGCGCCATGCGTGCGCGCGCGTCGGCGACCAGCCGCTGGGCATCGGCACCGACGTGGTCGCTGGCGACCAGCGCCAGCGCCAGCGTGCACGCCTCGCGCAGCCGCGCCGCCTGCAGCGCCGCTCGCGCGGCCGCCAGCCGATCGGCGAGGTCCGCCAGCCCCTGCTCGACGAGCGCCAGCTCGCGCCGGGCCGCCGCATGGTCGGGATCCGTGGCCAGGCACAGCAGCAGCTCGGTGCGCGCCGCCGCCAGTTCGCCGCGCGCGATGCGTTCGCGCACGCTGCCGAGCACCTGTTCGTCGGCCGAAGCCGCCGCGGCCTGCGCCTGCGCCAGCCGCTGCAGGCCCGCGGCATCGACGCGCGCCGCCACCGCGGCGAGGTGGCGCGCCGCCGCGCCGTCGTCGTCACGCCGGCGCGCCGCGGCGGCACCGACCACCGCCGCCGCCAGTTCGGCCAGGTGCGCCGGCAGTTCGACGCCGGCCCGGCGGCCGGCCGCGACCAGGTCCAGCGCCGCGTCGAGCGACCCGGCGGCCTGCAGCGCGTTGCCGAGACCGGCCGCGAGGCGCTGCCGGACGGCGGCGAAGGCATCACCGTCTGCAGCCGGCAGCAGGTCGCGCGCCCCGCGCAGGCATTCGGCGGCGGCCAGCGCCGCGCCGTCCGCCAGCCGCGCCTCGACGTCGGCCGCCACCTGCCGCGCCAGCTGCTGCGCCACCTGGGCAGCGACGGCCTGCAGCGCCGCGCCGTCGCGGTCGAGCGCGCGGCCCCGCGCCAGCACGCCCGCCGCCGCGACCGCATCGCCGCCACGCAGCGCCGCATGGGCCTGCTCGGCCAGCGCGGCCGCCTTCTGGGCGCGTTCGCGCAGCAGCTGCTCGAGCTGCCGGTGCTCGAGCAGCATCGCCCCGCCATCGATGGTCGCCAGCAGGGCGGCAGCGGCGGCAGTCTCGCCGGCCTCCGCGAGCCTGCGGGCCTCGGCGAGCGTGCGCCGCGCCAGATCGGAAGCAGCCTCCTGGCCACTCAGGGCCGCGTCGATGCGACGCAACAGGGCAGCGGCCTCGGCTTCGCCGGCAAGGGCCGCAACGCGCTGCGCGTCGGCGCGGGCCGCGGTCAGGTCGGCTGCGGCCAGGTGCCGCTCCGCCCGTGCCAGCAGTTCGGCCACGGCCGCCCGGCGCAGATCGGCGGTGCGCCGGTCGTCGCGGATCAGCGGGTCGGCGCAGAGGCCGAGCACCTCCTCGAAGCGACGGTCGCGCAGGGCCTTCCTGGCCTTGGCCAGTCGGATGAATCGGTCGAACATGCTGACGGTCGGTCGGCGGCCGCGCGCCGCCACGCGGACGACCTTACCGCGATCGCGGCCGACTATTGCCAGCTGGTGCGCAGTCCGCCAGCCCCGGCGGCGGCATCGAGCAGGCACGCCTCCGCCGCGGCCAGGAACGCCTTGCGGTCGGCGATGCCGGTGCAGGGCACCGTGCAGAGCCCCGCCGCGAGCCGCAGGCCGCGGTCGGCGGGCAGGCGCGTCTGCAGCGCCGCCAGCGTGCGCCGCGCCAGGACCTCGGCGCCGTCGGCGCCGGTGCCCGGCAGCAGCAGCAAGAACACCGACGGCGAGAACCGCGCCAGCACGTCGATGTCGCGGCACTCGTTCAGGAACACGCCGGCCGCCTCGGCCAGCAGCGCGCGCCGTTCGCCGTCGGGCAGCCGCGCGAAACCGGTGCCGAGGTCGACCAGCAGCAGCGACAGGGGTTGCTGGAAGCGCTGGGCGCGCTTCCATTCCTCGTCGAGCTTCAGCGTCGCGTACGGGCCGTCGAACAGGCCGGTCTCGGGATCCTGCAGCCGGTGCAGCAGACGGTCGTCGCGCTCGAACTGCAGCAGCCGCTGCAGCGCCGAATCGGCCGGCGTCTGGGTGCCGACGTGCGCCTCGACGCGGCGCAGCAGCTCGTCGACCGACGGCCGGCGCGGCGCCGGCTGGCGCCCCTGCTCGAGGGGGGTCACGTCGATCGTGCGGCCGGCCTCGCGCCACGGCAGCACGCCATCGGCCAGGCAGAAGCGCGCCAGCCCCGCTCCGGTCAGGTCACCGGCGTCGACGACGACGAACACCGTCGGGCCGCCCCCCTGCTTCAGCGCGCGGACCGCCGCGAACGCGTGGCCACCCGGCCACGCCGCGACGTCGGCCGCGGCAGCGCGTGCGTCGACGACCACCAGGTCGCCGGCCCGAGCCGTGGTCGCGGCACCCGCCTGCGGCGCGTTGCCGAACGCCTGCGCCAGCGCATCGCGCACCGCCGTGCGCGAGCCGATCCAGAACCACCGCCGCCCGTTGCTGTCACCCATTCACGCCTCCAGCGCCGCGACGACGGCGTCGGTGAATTCTTCGTTGCTGAACACGGTCTGCACGTCGTCGTTGTCTTCGAGGTCGTCGATCAGGCGCACGAGCCGCGCCGCCACGGTCGGGTCGGCGACGGTCACGCGCTGGTTCGGCACCTGCGCCAGTTCGGCGCTGCGCAGCGGCACGCCGCGCTCGGCCAGCTGCCGCTGCACGCCCGCGAACGCCGCGATGCCGCACAACACCATCGGCGCACCGCCGTCGTCGGCAACATCGTCGGCGCCGATCTCGAGCGCCAGTTCGAGCAGCCGGTCGCCGGCCCACGCGGCGGCCGCGGGCGCCGCGGTGTCCAGCACGAAGCGACCCTTGCGCCCGAACATCCACGCGACCGCGCCGGCGGTGCCGAGGTTGCCGCCGTACTTCTCGAGGATCATGCGCACGTCGGCCGCGGTGCGGTGGCGGTTGTCGGTCAGGATCTCCAGCATCATCGCGACGCCGCCCGGACCGTAACCCTCGTAGAGCACCTCTTCGTAGTTGCCGAGATCGCCGGCGCCGGTGCCCTTCTTGATCGCACGCTCGATGCCGTCCTTCGGCATGCTGAGCACACGGGCCTTGTCGACGCACAACCGCAGCTTCGCGTTGTGATCGAGGCTGCCGCCCCCGAGTCGGGCGGCGACCGTGATCATGCGCGACAGCTTGGCGAACGCCTTCGCCCGCTTGGCGTCGACCCGGTCCTTGCGGAACCGGATGTTCGACGAATGGGAGTGGCCGGCCATCGCACATCCCGGCGCCGCCAGGCGCCCGCAGCGCGGACGCCGGTGCGCCGCCGCGGCGTCAGCGCTTGCTGAACTGCGTCGAACGGCGCGCCTTGTGGCGGCCGTACTTCTTGCGCTCGACTTCGCGCGAGTCGCGCGTCAGCAGGCCGTGCTCGCGCAGCAGCTTGTCGAAGTTCTCGTTCTCGCGGCGCAGCGCGCGCGCGACCCCGAGGCTCACCGCGCCGGCCTGGCCGGTGATGCCGCCGCCATCGACGTTGACCCAGATGTCGAAGTTGTTGCGCGTCTCGGTCACGACCAGCGCCTGCAAGGCGACGCGGCGCGTGTCCTCGGTCACGAAGAACGCCTCGAAGGCGCGGTCGTTGACCAGGAACTTGCCGGTGCCCGGCTTGATGCGCACGCGGGCGGTCGACGTCTTGCGGCGACCGGTGCCCCAGATGTACGGGTTGTTGACTGCCACGATTCGATGTCCTCGGGGTGGATTACTTCGCGACCGCGCTCGGCTTCTGCGCCACGTGCGGGTGCGACCCGGCGCGGTAGACCTTGAGGCGGCTGATCATCTTCCGCGCCAGGCGGTTCTTCGGCAGCATGCGGCGGACGGCCAGCCGCACCAGCTCCTCGGGCGCCTTCGCGACGTAGTCGGCCAGCTTCACGTGGCGCAGGCCGCCCGGGAAGCCGGTGTAGTAGGTGTATTCGCGCGTCTCGGCCTTGTTGCCGGTCAGCTTCACCGCGCTCGCGTTGACGACGATCACGCCTTCGCCGACCAGCATGTGCGGAGTGTAGTCGGAGCGGTGCTTGCCCATCAGGATCGTGGCGATCTCGGCAGCCATGCGGCCGAGCGGGCGACCGGCGGCGTCGACGACGCGCCAGGTGTTCATCGCGGCGTGTCGGGTGGCGGTCGTGGCGAGGGTCGTCTTGGTCATGGCACGTCTCTGGGCACTCTGGCGGCGGGGCGGAAACGCACCCCCGGCCGATTGAGGGCCGGAGATGCTAGCGACCGGCCGCAGCGTGTCAACGCGGGAAATCGCGGGCCCGGCGGCCCCGGCGGGCGCCGTCACATCTCGCGGATCGTCATGGTGTTGGTCAGGCCGCTCTGCCGGATCGTGCCGGCGATCTGCACGATGCGGTCGCCGCGCTTGACCAGGCCGCGTTCGCGCAGGATCCGGTCGCCGTCCAACGTCAGCTCGTGGCTGGTGCGGCCCGGCTGGATCTTCAGCGGGACGATGCCCCAGATCAGCGCCAGCTTCTGCATGGTGCGCTGCGATGGCGTAAACGCGATCACGTGCGTCGGCGGCCGTTCGCCGGCCAGCATGCGCGCCGTGGTGCCGGTCTCGGTGTAGACCGAGATCAGCCGCACGTCGGCCTCGTAGGCGGCGTAGGCGGCGGCGCGGACCGTCGCCTCGGTGACCGTCGCCGCGGCGGTCGAAGCCCGCCGCCGCCGGTCCCCCATGCGCGCGTACACGTCGCGTTCGGCGGTGCGGATGATCTTCTCCATGATGCGCACGCTGCGCACCGGGTGCCGCCCCGACGCGGTCTCGCCGGACAGCATCACGGCCGAGGTGCCGTCGTAGATCGCGTTGGCGACGTCGGAGGCCTCGGCGCGGGTCGGCCGCGGGTTCAGCACCATCGACTCCAGCATCTGGGTCGCGGTGATGACCGGCTTGCGCGCGCGGTTCGCGAGTTCGATCAGCCGCTTCTGCACCGGCGGCACCGCCTCGGGCCCCATCTCGACGCCCATGTCGCCGCGGGCGACCATCAGCCCGTCCGACACGGCCAGGATCGAGACGATGTTGCGTACCGCCTCGGGCCGCTCGATCTTGGCGATGATCTGCACGTCGGAGCGCTGGCGCCGCACGTGGCGCCGCAGCTGCACGACGTCGTCGGCCGTGCGCACGAACGACAGCGCGACGAAGTCGACCTCGTTCGCGAGCACGCACCGCAGATCGCGCAGGTCCTTCGTCGACAGGCAGCTCGCCGACACCTCGCTGCCGGGCAGGTTGATGCCCTTGAACTGGTGCAGCATGCCGCCGTGCACGACGCGCGCATGGATGCGTTCGCCCTCGACCGAGGTCGCACGCAATTCCAGGTTGCCGTCGTCGAGCAGCATGCGCTCGCCGGCGCGCACGTCGCGGGCGAGGCCCCGATAGCCGGAGCCGATGCAGATCGACCCGTCCTTGTGGGCTTCGCCGACGAAGCCCGGCGTGCAGTCGATCACGACGTCGACGCCGCGCTTCAGGTAGATCGGCTCCGCGTTGCGCAGCCGGCCGACGCGGATCTTCGGCCCCTGCAGGTCGGCCAGGATGCCGACCGCGCGGCGGTGTTCGCGCGCGATGCGCCGGACGCGGCGCACCGTGTCGGCGATCGCGGCGTGGTCGGCGTGGGCGCAGTTGATGCGGAACACGTCGACGCCGGCTGTGATCAGCTGCTGGACCATCGCATCGGTGTTCGACGCGGGGCCGAGGGTGGCGACGATCTTGGTGCGGTTGTGCCAGGCCATCCGGAGTTTCGGCCGGCAGGGTAGCGACCGCGCGGCGCAGGTCGAGCCGATTCCCGTACGGCGGCAGCGCGCGTCAGCCGGTGCCGAACGTCGCCTTGTTCTTGTCCCACCACTCCTGCCACTTCAGCTGCGCGCGCGCGCGGACTTCCTTCGACGGGTTCGCGGCGTCGAACGGGAACTTCTGGCCGGTCACTTCGCGCAGCGAGCGCCAGGCTGTGTCGCGCACGTTCTCGTCGGCGTCGCCGAGCCCGATCAGCAGCGCATCGACCGCGTCCGGCGCCCGGAAGCCGGCCAGCCCGTCCATCGTCACGCGCCGCACGAACGAGTCCGGGTCGTGCACCAGCGGCAGCAGATGGCGCAGCACGGTCGGCTCCTTGCTGCGCGCCAGCTCGTCGACCGCCTCGAACCGGACCGCCGGATCGTCGGACTTCAGGCGGCGCACGTGCTCGACCAGCGCCGGCGGCACGCCGAGGTCTTCGGTCGCTTGCGGCGCCGCGGGCGGCGTCTCGGCCACCTCGGGCGGTACCGCAGCTTCGCGCGGAGCGCCCGCGGGCGTCGCGCGCAGATCGGCCAGCGACGCGGCCTGCCGCTGCAGTGCCACCCGCAGGTCGTCGAACAGCGGCCGGTAGTCGATCGCGGCCGCCTGCACGGTGCGCAGCTCCTGGCGCAGCGCGCCGACCTCCTGACGCAGCTGGTCGAGGTCCTGGCGCGCCCGTTCCTCGCCGCCGCGCAGCGCTTCCTCGATCGCCTTGACGCCGCGGCCCAGTTCGTCGACATCGGCGCGGCGCACGACGCTGTCCATGTCGACACCGACGGTTTGCAGCACTTCGCTGTCCGAACGCTGCACCTGCATCAGTTCGGCGTGGCGCCCGGCCAAGGCGGTCTCGGCGGTCGCCAGCCGGTGGTCCAGGAAGATCGTCGCGACCGCGACGGCCGCGAGCAGCACGACCGCGACCAGCATCAGCCGCGAGTCGGCGGCCGACGCCCGCGTCGACCCGACCGCGCCGCTGCTCGGCGGCGTCGCCGCGCGCAGGCCGGCCAGGCAACAGGCGCCAACGGTCTTGTCGTTGGTCCGGGTCGCGGCGCCGCTGGCCAGGTCGGCCGCCGGCACCGACGCGCCGCACAGATCACAGAACGTCACCTCGAAGTCGTCTTGCTGCATCAGCGCCTCGCCGCGGACCCTGCCCGCGTCTGGTCGACACCACCCGGTACGCACCGAGGGCGGCCACGACCCATAGTCGCCGTCCGCCCGTTCGATACCACCCCCGGCCCGGAATCCGGCGGCCGGGACGGCCGGCCGGCGGGCGCCGCCGCTGGTCAGCCGAGGCGCTGCTTCAGCGCGTCGACGCGGTTGGTGCGCTCCCAGGCGAACTCGGGGCGGCCGAAGTGGCCATAGGCGGCGCTCGGCCGGAACACCGGCCGCTTCAGCTCGAGGTCGCGCACGATCGCGGCCGGCCGCAGGTCGAACACCTCACGGATCGCGGCCGTGACCTTGTCCTCGGCGACCTTGCCGGTGCCGAACAGGTCGCAGCGGATGCTGACCGGCTGCGCGACGCCGATCGCATAGGCGACCTGGACCTCGCAGCGGTCGGCAACCCCGGCGGCGACCACGTTCTTGGCGACCCAGCGGGCCGCGTAGGCCGCCGAACGGTCGACCTTGCTCGGGTCCTTGCCCGAGAACGCGCCACCGCCGTGGCGGCCCATGCCACCGTAGGTGTCGACGATGATCTTGCGGCCGGTCAGGCCGGCGTCGGCCTTCGGGCCACCCTCGACGAAGCGGCCGGTCGGGTTCAGATACCACTTGGTCTTGGCGTCGACCATGTGCTTGGGCAGCACCTCGAGCGCGACGGCCTTCAGCGCGTCGTGCAGTTCGGCGGTCGGCACGCTGGCGCGGTGCTGATGCGAGATCACGACCGTGTCGACGCGCACCGGCTTGTTGTTGGCGTCGTACTCGACCGTCAGCTGGCTCTTGGCGTCGGGCCGCAGGAACGCGAACCGGCGGCTCTTGCGCGCCTTTGCCAGCGCTTCGAGGATCCGGTGGCTGAAGTGGATCGGGAACGGCATCAGCGCATCGGTCTCGCGGCACGCGTAGCCGAACATCATGCCCTGGTCGCCGGCGCCCTGTTCCTTGCTCTGCGAGGTCGTCGCGTCGACGCCGAGCGCGATGTCCGGCGACTGGCGCTGGATCGAGGTCAGCACGGCGCACGAGTTGTGGTCGAAGCCGATCTCGGGATCGTCGTAGCCGATGTCGCGGATGACGCCGCGGATCACGTCCTGGAAGTCGATCTGCGCCTTGGTCGTGATCTCGCCGGCCACGACGACGAAACCGCGCGACACCATGGTCTCGCAGGCCACGCGCGAGTCGGCGTCCTGGGTCAGGATCGCATCGAGCACCGCGTCGGAGACCTGGTCGCAGACCTTGTCCGGGTGGCCTTCGCTGACGGATTCGCTGGTGAAGAGTCGCAGTTCCTTGCTCATGGCTGCTGCTTTCGCTACCTTTCGGACTGTTACGCGTCGGCGAAACCCGACGTGGATCCCAGGCGACCAGATCGCCTGACGGGGGCGAAGAGCTTAGCGATGTGGGTGCAGAAAGCACAGCCAATCTGCGTGCGGACGCGGCAGGTTCGATCCTCCGTCCCATGGCGACCGTTTGCCGGCCGCGCCGGTCCCGAGTGGACCCGGCGAATGCCTGCAACCGATCCTGCCGCCGAGACTAGCACCCTCCGAGTCGCCGCCACCACCACCACCATGAACCCATCGCGGCATCCATCCGCTACCGCCACCATGCGCGTAGGCACCACCACCACCATGAATCGGACCTCGGTCGCGCTGACGCTGCTCGCGCTCGGCCTGTTGGCCGTGCTGGCCATGCTGCAGTGAGCGCAGTGCCCCGGGTGCAGCCCGGGCACGCGACCGACGGGAAGAAGGAACGGCCAGCGGGCGCTCGCAGCGCGTCCGCGGGCGGGTTCGTACCCGCGCATCGGCCGCCCAGCGCTCGCATCGGCAGCGTCGGGTCGGCAGGATGCTGCGCGTGCCCTACTCCGCGCTGCAGCCCGACCGGCTGATCGCCACGATCGCGACGCTGCGCGACCGGATCCGCGAGCGCTTCCCGACCGCCAGCCTCGGCGGCGTCGCCGAAGCGCTGCTCGGCATCGCCACCGCGCACGCCGAACGCAGCCAGCGCATCCGTCGCCCGATCTGGTGGCTGCGCGCGCTGTCGTTCGGCCTCGTGCTGGCGTCGATCGCGTCGCTGGTGCTGCTCGGGCTGTCGATCCGCGTGCGCGACGAGGCCGAGTGGCCGCTGTCGGAACTCGTGCAGACCCTCGAGGCCGGCCTGTCGATGCTGTTCTTCCTCGGCGCCGGCGCGGTGTTCCTGTTCAGCCTCGAATTGCGCGCCAAGCGACGCCGCTGCCTCGAAGCGGTGCACGAGCTGCGCGCCATGGCGCACATCGTCGACATGCACCAGCTGACCAAGGACCCCGAGCACGTGCTGCACGGCGGTCCCGACACCGCGTCGTCGCCGGCGCGCACGTTGTCGCGCTTCGAGCTGTCGCGCTACCTCGACTACTGCAGCGAGATGCTGTCGCTGATGGGCAAGGTGGCCGCACTCTACGCGCAGGGCTTCCCGGACCCACAGGCAGTCGCCGCGGTCGACGACATCGAGGACCTGACCACCGGCCTCGCGCGCAAGATCTGGCAGAAGATCATGATCCTCGAGAACGCCGCGGCGGCCCCGGCCGCGGCGGCGCACCCTGCGACCCCACCCGCACCGCCGTCGCCGCCCCACAGCGGGCCCGCCGCATGACGTCGCTCTGGCTCACCGAGGGCAGCGCCGGCCCCGGCGCCGCGCCGCTGCCCGACCGCTGCGACGTCGCCGTGCTCGGCGGCGGCATCGCCGGCACCAGCGTCGCCCTGCACCTGGCCGAACGCGGCGCCGAGGTCGTGCTGCTCGAGCGCGAGGCGATCGCGGCGCGCGCCAGCGGCCGCAACGACGGCCAGCTGCTGCTCGGCCTCGGCGAGCACTACCACCGCATCCACGGCCAGTTCGGCGCCGAGCGCGCGCGGCTCCTGTGGCGCTTCCTGGCCGACAACCACGCCGCGATGCTGGCGGCGGTGCGGGCCCACGGCATCGACTGCGACCTGCACCAGCGCGGCGGCCTGCGCCTGGCCGAGACCGCGCACGAAGCGCACGAACTCGAACAGGCCGCCGCGCTGCTGCACGCCGAGGGCCTGCCGCACGAACTGGTCGCCGCGCGCGACCTGCCGCGCTGGCTGCCGGGCAGCCGCGGCTTCCACGGCGCGCTGTTCCTGCCCGGCGAGGCAATCGTGCAGCCGGTGCAGCTGGTGCGCGGTCTGGCGCGCGCCGCCGCCGCGCGCGGCGCGCACTGCGTGCTGGGAGCCGAAGTCGCGGCCGTCACCGGCACGGCCGGCGACCTCGAACTGCGGCTCCGCGACGGCCGCCGGCTGCGCGCCGCCGTCGCCGTGCACTGCACCGCGGCGCTGGCGCCGCAGCTCGACCGCAGCGGGTTCCTGGCGCGCACGGTGTTCCCGTTCCGCGGCCAGGTGCTGGCGAGCGGGCCGGTGCTCGACGCGTCGTTCCCCGACTTCGCGATGTCGAGCAACTTCTGCTACGAGTACTTCCGCCACAGCCGGGGCCGGTTCGTGGTCGGCGGCAAGCGGTGGTCGGTGCCCGGCGAGGAAGTCGGCATCGTCGACGACGCGACGCACAACCCGCAGGTCACCGCGAACCTGCTCGGCTACGTGCGCGAGCACTTCCCGGCGCTGCAGGACGTCGCGTTCCCGCACGTCTGGACCGGCATCATGGCCGGCACGCCGGACGGGTTGCCGCTGTGTGGCGCCCTGCCGGGTTGCCCCGGGGAACACGCATTCCTGGCCTTCAACGGCTACGGCCTCAGCTTCGCGTTCCTGGCCGGCCGCTGCCTCGCCGAGCAGATCGTCGACGGCACGCAGGCACACGCCGCGCTGCCGCTGTTCGCGCCGCGCCGCTTCGCGCTGGCCTGAGCACGCTTGCCTCGCGCGGTCGCCTCCGACAATCTTCGCCGCGGCGCGGCCACGCCGCGCCCACTCGCATGGACCACGCGCTGACCCTCGATCGCGTCACCAAGCGGTTCGGTTCGTTCACGGCGGTGTCCGAGCTCTCGCTGCAGGTTCCCAAGGGCTGCATCTACGGGTTCCTCGGCCAGAACGGCGCCGGCAAGACGACGACGATCCGCATGGTGATGAGCATCTTCCACCCCGACTCGGGCGCGATCTCCGTGCTCGGCCATCCGGACGCCCGCGAGGTCAAGGACCGGCTCGGCTACCTGCCGGAGGAGAAGGGGCTCTACAAGAAGATGAAGACGGCCGAGATCGTGGCCTACTTCGGCAAGCTGAAGGGCATGGACCGCAGCACCGCGAACCTGCGTGCGCGCGAGCTGCTGACGCGGTTCGGCCTCGGCGACTGGCTCGACAAGAAGTGCGAGGCGATGAGCAAGGGCATGGGCCAGAAGGTGCAAGTGCTCGGCACGATCATCCACGAACCCGAGCTGGTGATCCTGGACGAGCCGTTCTCCGGCCTGGATCCGGTCAACCGCGACACCATGCGCGACTTGATCCTCGACATGAAGCGCCAGGGGCGCACGGTGATCTTCAGCACGCACGGCATGGAACACGCCGAGCAGCTGTGCGACTACGTGATGATGATCCACAAGTCGAAGCTGCAGTTCGCCGGAACCCTGGCCGAGATCAAGTCCGGCCGCGAGCGCGGCATCCAGCTCGACTACGACGGCGACGGCCGGTTGCTGCAGCAACTGCCGGGCGCCCAGCACGTCAACGACCACGGCAAGCACGCCGAGATCTTCCTGCAGCCCGGCCACGACCCGCAGCAGGCGCTGCGCTGGCTGGTCGACCGCGTGGTGGTGCGGCGCTTCGACTACCGCGAACCGTCGCTGCACGAGATCTTCGTGCGCACCGTCGAGGAAGCGAACCAGCGGCTGCTCGCCGCAGGCGTAACACGCTGAAGCCACGGCTCGCGGAAGCCCGGCGCGCTGGAACCACGGCGCACTGAAGCGCTGCGCCGCCCCACCGCACCCCACACCCCGCCCAACCCGCCGCCCACCGCCCCCCCCTGCCATGGCCAACAAGACCCTGCTGGTCGCCCAACGCGAATACCTCGACAACGTCCGCACCAAGACGTTCTGGCTCGGCATCCTCGCGTTCCCCGTCCTGCTGGTGATCTCGATCGGTGCCGGCTGGGTGCTGAACAAGCTCAAGGAGACGCAGAGCTACGCGGTGTTGGATCCGACCGAAGACCGGCTCGGCGAACGCATCGAACGCGCGGCGCGCACGCCGGAAGTGACGGCGTTCGCCAAGCTGCTCCAGGACCAGGCCAAGCAGCTGCCGGAGTCGTTGCAAGGCCGCCGGCAAGGGCTGCTCGACGGCTTCGGCGGCGACCCGCAGGCACCCAACGAGGAAGCCGTGCAGCGCCTGCAGAAGCTGATGCTGGATCTGCCGGCCTCGGACCTGGACGCGGCGATGCGCGCCAACAAGGGCTTCGACTCGGCGCGCAAGTACCAGCGCCGCAAGCTGGCCGACCTGGGGCTCGAGGGCAAACCGCTCGACGAGCAGCGCAAGGCGCTCGCCGAGCTGGTGCAGAAGGGCACGCTGTTCGCCTACTTCGAGATCGGCACGGACCCGCTGCGCTCGCTGGCCGACTTCAAGTACGTGTCGAACAACCTGACCGACGATGCGCTGCGGTCGTGGTACGCGGACGCGGCAACGCGGGTGGTGCAGAAGCTGCGCCTCGCCAGCTCCGGAGTCGATCCGGCGGTGGCCAAGCAGTTGCAGGAGCGGGTCTATTTCCGCGAACAGAAGGTCGGCAGTTCGGGCGCGGCCGAAGACGTGAAAACCGGCGAGAAAGCCAACAAGTTCGCGCCGGTGGCGTTCGTCTACCTGCTGTGGATCGCGGTGTTCACGGCCGCGCAGATGCTGCTGACCAACACCGTCGAGGAGAAGAGCAACCGCATCATCGAAGTGCTGCTGTCGTCGGTGTCACCGCTGCAACTGATGGCCGGCAAGATCTGGGGCATCGCCGCGACCGGCCTCACCATCGTCGGCTCGTGGGTGCTGTGCGCACTGTTCGGCGTGTGGCTGGCTCCGCGGCTGATCACCGGGCTCGACCTGCCGCTGCTGGACATCGTCGGCAACCCGCTCTACCTGATCAGCTTCGTCGTCTACTTCTTCTTCGGCTACCTGCTCTATGCGGCGATCCTGGTCGGGCTCGGCTCGGTGTGCAACAGCCTGAAGGAGGCGCAGAACCTGCTGCAGCCGGTGTTCCTGCTGTTGATCGTGCCCCTGGTGTCGATGATGTTCATCGTGCAGGAGCCGAACGGCACCGTGGCCAAGGTGCTGAGTTATGTGCCGCTGTTCACGCCGTTCACCATGATGAACCGCGCCGGCGGCCCGCCCGAGGTCTACGAATACGTGGTGACCGGCCTGATCCTGGTGGTCAGTGTGGTGGTGGCGTTCCGCGCCGCCGGCAAGGTGTTCCGCGTCGGCATCCTGATGACCGGCAATCCACCGAAGTTGAAGGAAGTGCTCGGCTGGCTGCGCGCCGGCTGAGCCGTCGCGGGCGCCATCGCCCCGCGACCCGAATCGCCCCGCGAATCAGCGGGGTTTCTCGGCGAGGCACCAGAAACCGGCTGCCAGCCGCTCGACGGCGGCGGCCGAGACCCCGGCGAACGGCCCCGGTGCGCCCCGTTCGAACTGCGCCAGCGCCTGCCCCACGGTGGTCGCCAGGATGCGCTGCTGCACTGCGCCGTCGGGGGTGCCGTGCACGATGCCCGCGAGCAAGAGCCCGAGAGCGACCCACGGCTGCTGGTGTTCGCCGACCCCGAGCCCACGCACCACAAGGCCCGCGCGTGCCACCGTCTCGGCGAGCCCGGAGCGGGTCATGTTGAAGAAATGGTCGGGGTAGGCGTGGAAGGGCTGCAAGAACGCCACGTCGAGGCGCACTCGGCCGCCCGGTTTCAGCACCCGCACCAGCTCGGCCATGTAGGCATGCGGGTCCCGCACGTGTTCGAGCACGGCCTCGCTGAGGATCGCGTCGAAGGTCGCGTCGGCGAACGGCAGAGCCCGGCCGTCGGTGACCACATCGACCTGTTCGTAGGCCGACAGATCGAGGTGCACGACGTTGTAGAAGCCGAGCGACGGGTTGCCACTGCCCATGTCGAGCACCAGCCCGTCGCGGTGTTGCTCGATCAGTTCGAGCACCTGCTGGCCGTACGGGTTCTGCGACTCGAGCTTGCCCTTGGGCGAACCGTCGTAAGCCGGATCGATCGTGAGCAGCGGCTTGCCCTGGCAGGACGGGAACGTGCGCGCGCAAGTGCCACAGCGCAGCCCCTCGGCGACGTCGGCCAGCAGCCCCCGGCACTGCGGGCAACGCAGCAGCGCGCGCACGCGGGCAGCCTTCTGCGCGCGCAGGGCCGCCTCGGCCGCCGGGGGCGGCGTGCGGCCGGGAATCGGCAGGGGCCGCGCTGCGGCGTCGTCGCCGCGCACCGGCTCGCCGAGGTGCACGAGCTGCGGCGTGCCGTCCGGACACCGGCTGACGAATGCATAGGTGCCCCGGCCTGCTTCGCGGAACACGAAGCCGCCGGCAATGCCCAGGTCCAGCTCGAGCAGCGCGCGGTCGTAGGCCATCGGCCGAGCGAAGGTGCGCACCGGCGGCCGGCCGGGCTGTTCGACCACCAGATTGACCTCCTCCGCCGCGGCCAGTTCGGGCAACTCGCGCAGCTGGGGCAGGAACCGCTGCACCTTGGCCACCAGCGCCGCGGTCGCCGCGGCGGCGTCCGGCCCAGGAGCGGCGAGCAGCACCCCGCGAAAATGGGCATACGCGGCGACGCCGGCATCGAGCGGGAAGGTGCCGACCATGGAGCAGTCGGAGCCGAGCAGTGCGCAGGGCGAAGTCATGCTGCCCGTGGTAGCGGCCGCCGCCGAGGAAGCAAGCGCGACCCGGTCCGGCAGCACCCGCGACCGGGCTGGCCGCTCAGCCGGAAGCCCCGCCGCGCACCGCCGCCGACAGGTCCGCCACCTGCACCTCGGCACCGTCGCACAAGGCCGCCACGCGCTGCATCTCGTTCTGCACCTGCCGCACGTTGCCCGGCCACCGCGCCGCCGCCAGCACCGCTTCGGCGGCCGGCGACAGTCGCAATTCGCGCCCGGTGCTGCGGCCCGCCTCGGCGAGAAAGCGCCGCGCCAACAGCACCGCGTCGCCGGGCCGTTCGCGCAGCGGCGGCAACGACAGCCGCAGCACGTTGAGCCGGAAGTACAGATCTTCGCGGAACCGGCCGGTGCGCACCGACGCTTCGAGATCCTGGTTGGTGGCGGCGATCACCCGCACGTCGATCTTGCGCACCTTGCTGTCGCCGACCGCGCGCACTTCGCCTTCCTGCAGCACCCGCAGCAGCTTGGTCTGCATCGGCGGCTTCATCTCGCCGATCTCGTCGAGAAACAGCGTGCCGCCGTCGGCGCTGAGGAAGTGGCCAGGGTGGTCGGCGATCGCGCCGGTGAACGCGCCCTTCTTGTGGCCGAACAGCACCGACTCGAGCAGCGTCTCCGGAATCGCCGCGCAGTTCTCGGCGACCATGGGTCGAGCGGCCCGTTTGCTCAGCGCGTGCAGCGCCTGCGCCACCCGTTCCTTGCCGGTGCCACTCTCGCCGGTGATCAGCACCGGCGCATCGGTGGGCCCAAAGCGCCGCAGCAGGGCGCGCAGTTGCAACATCGCCGGACTCTTGCCGACCAGTCCCTGCCAGACCTCTTCGGCTTCGGTGGGTGGATCCACCACCGGCGCGGTCGCCGGCACGGCTGGCGGTGCGGCATTCGGCGCGGCTGGTTCGGCGCCGGCAGCCGCGCCCGACCCGGGGTGCAGCCGCAACCACTCGTCGGCGAGTTCGGCGACGGCCGCCGGGCCCAAGGCCGCGGCCTGCGCCACCAGGTCGCGCAGGGATTGCCGCAAGTCCGCACCGGTCTTGTGCCGCGGTGGCTTCACCACTGCAGGTCCTCGAGCAACTTGAGGCCCGCGTATTCCAGCACGAACTCGCGCTCCACGCCATCGCTGAACCGCACCACCGCCCGGGCCTGGATGCCGCGGCCAGCGATGCGCCGCACCACCCCTTCGCCGTACAGGTCGTGGCGCACTTTGGCCCCGGCACGCAGCTCCGCCAACGCCTCCGGGTCGGGAGTGACGCTCCAGCCCGACACTTGTTCGGTCTCGTGGTCGCTCTGGTAACGCCGCCAGGTCTGTGTGAACGGCTGCAGGCACGCCGCGGGAATCTCCTTCAGGAACCGTGACGGCCGCATCGACTCGTAGCGACCGGCGACCATGCGATCGCGCGCCGACGAGACCATCAGGGTGCGCCGAGCTCGGGTCAGCGCCACGTAGCAGAGGCGGCGCTCCTCTTCGAGGCCGTTCGGGTCTTCGGCAGTGCGCAGGCTCGGGAACACGCCCTCCTCGAGCCCAGCCAGGCAGACGTGGTCGAATTCGAGGCCCTTGGCGGCGTGCACCGTCATCATCTGCACCGCCGGACCTTCACCCTGGCTGTCGGCGGAGGTGAGCAGCGCCACGTGCTGCAGGTAGCCGGCCAGGCCGTCGCCGTGCTCCGTGTCGTACTGCACCGCATCGCTGACCAACTCCGCGATGTTCTCGGCGCGCGCGCTGTCCTCGGGATCGCCGAAGCTGGTGGCGTGCTTCAAGTAGTCGGTGCCTTCGATGACCACGCGCAACGCAGCGTGCACCGAGCTGTTGGCCGCGTCGCGCGCCCGCGCCAGCACATCGGCGAGCTGCTGCAGCCCCTTCCTGGCCTTCGGCCCGAGACTGCCGTGCAGCTCGGGCGCCGCCACCACTTCGCGCAGCGCCATGCCCTGCTCGAAGCCGAGCGTCCGCAGTTTGTCGGCAGCCACCTTGCCGAGCCCGCGCGGCGGCACGTTGAGGATGCGGCCCATGCTCAGGTCGTCGAGCGGATTGACCAACACGCGCAGGAACGCCAACAGGTCCTTGATCTCACGCCGTTCGAAGAAGGTGAGCCCACCGACGATGGTGTACGGCAGCCCCGCGTCCTTGAGTGCCTGCTCGAGGCCGCGCGACAGCCAGTGCGCCCGGTAGAACACCGCCACCTGGTCGAGCGGCACGCCACCGTCCCGCAGCCCCGCGATGCGGTCGGCGATCGACGTCGCCTCTTCCGCAGCGTCCCCCGCGCGCAACTGCAGCAACGGCTCGCCCGCCGGGTTGTCGGTGCGCAGGTGCTTCGCCTTGCGCTGGCGGTTGTTGGCGATCACCGCCTCGGCGGCGCGCAGGATGGTCGCGGTGCTGCGGTAGTTCTGCTCGAGGGCGATCGTGGTGGTGGTCGGGTAATCGCGTTCGAAGTCGAGGATGTTGCGAATCTCGGCCCCGCGAAAGCTGTAGATCGATTGGTCGGGATCGCCGACCACACAGACGTTGCCAGGGGCCGGACACAGGAGCTTCAGCAGGTCGTACTGCACCCGGTTGGTGTCCTGGAACTCGTCGACCAGGACCCAGCGAAAGCGCGCCTGGTACCGCTCCGCGACCTCGGGGAACTCGCGCAGGATGCGCAGGAAGTTGCCCAGCAGATCGTCGAAGTCCATCGCTCCCTGCTTCTGCAGGCGCTCGTGGTAAGGCGTCCACAGCCGAGTGACCGCGCGCGGCACGTCGCCAGAGCCGAGCAGTCCCTCGTCCGGACGCAGCGCGGCGTTCTTCAGCCTGCTGATCATCTGCCCCACTTGGCTGGGCTTGATCTGCGCACTCGAGAACCCGGCGTCCTCGAGCAGTTCCTTGAGCAGCGTGTCGCGGTCCTGCACGTCGTAGATCGAGTAGTCCGCCGGGTAGCCGAGCAAGTGGCCTTCGCTGCGCAGGAACCGGGCACAGGCCGAGTGGAAGGTCGCCACCCGCACGAAGTCGCCGCCGAGTTCCTGCACGCGGTGCGCCATCTCCGCAGCGGCCTTGTTGGTGAAGGTCATCGCCAGGATCTGGCTGCCGCGCACGCCATCGCGCAGCAGTCGGGCGATGCGGCGCGTCACCACGCGGGTTTTGCCCGAGCCGGCCCCGGCCAACACCATGAGCGGACCTGCGCCGAACGCCACCGCGGCGGCTTGGTTGCGGTTGAGGTCGGCGAGCAGCGGGTCGTCGGGATCGGCAGCGTGCGTCACCGCGACAGCATAGGTGGGAAGCGGCGCGGATCCACCGCGCGGGACGCCGCCGCGGCCGAACTCGGCAACAACCTGGCTCGCCGTTCCCCCGTGCGGCCCTGGACCTGCCGCCGTCGCCGCGGTTCGCTAGGCGCCATGACCCCCGTCGCCTGGCTCGTGTTCGCGCTGCTCACCGCCTACACGATTTGGGACGGCGTGCGCCGCACCCGCGGCGCGAAGAGCCTGGAGGGCTTCTTCGCCGCCGGCCGGGCGATCCCGTGGTGGGCGGCCGGTCTGTCGGTGATGGCGACGCAGCTGTCGGCGATCACCATCCTGTCCGGGGTCGGCCTCGGCTACGAGAACGGCCCGGAATGGGTGCAGTTCTACTTCGCCTTGCCGTTCGCGATGCTGGTGCTCTGCCACTGGTTCGTGCCCGCCCTGCGCCGCCACCCGATCCTGACCGCCTACGAGTTCCTCGAACGGCGCTTCGGTCCGGCCACGCGCACGCTGACCAGCTTGGTGTTCCTCGGCTCGCGCTGCTGCGCGTTCGCCGTGGTGCTCTACGCGCCGGCCGTGGTGTTCTCGGTGATGACCGGCCTGCCGATCGGCCCGACCATCTGGATCACGGGCCTCGCCACCACCGGCTACACCCTGGTCGGTGGCACCGGGGGCGTGGTGTGGACCGACGTGAAGCAGATGCTGCTGATCGTGGTCGGCATCGGCGCCTGCGCGCTGGCGCTGCTGTGGCAGAACACCACTGCCCTGGGACTCGGCGGCACGCTGCAGGCCCTGGGCCAGAGTGGCAAGCTCGCGGCGGTGGAAGTGTGGAACCCGGCGTGGACGTTCGCCGTGCCGCTCGCGGGCGCCGACGCCGCGCATTCGTTCTGGACCGACAAGTACAACCTGTGGACCGGGCTGTTCGGCACCCTGTGCCTGTTCCTCTCGTACTTCGGCTGTGACCAGTCCCAGGTGCAGAGCATCCTGACCGCGCGGTCGGCGGACCACTCGCGGCGCGCACTGCTGTTGTCGGCGTTCACCAAAGTGCCGCTGCAACTGCTGGTGCTGCTGCTCGGCGGCCTGCTCTACGTGGCCCAGGGCCTCGGCGAAGAACCGTTGCTGTACCGGCCGAGCGACCGGGTGCTCGCCCAAGAGCTGACGGGCGCGCCAGCCGAACGCTTCGCCGCGGCCGCCGAACAGCACGCCGCGGCCAGAGCCCGGCGGACCCGCGCGCTGCAAGGCCTCGCGGCGGGCATGGCGGGCGACCACGCCACGATTCTGCGCGAGACCGCGATGGCGAGCCAGAAGGCCCGCGCCGACGCGCGCGCCGCCGTCCACGCCCACGCAGTCGCCCGCGGCCTCGCCACCGGCAAGCCGGAGACCGACTCCAACTACGTGTTCCCGCACTTCCTGTTCCACGACCTGCCGAAGCCTCTGCTCGGCCTCTTGCTCGCCGCGATCTTCGCCGCGGCGATCAGCAGCGCCGCCGGCGCGCTGAGTTCGCTCACCGCAGCGACCATGGTCGACCTGCACCGGCGCTGGCTGTTGCCCCATGCCGACGAAACCACCCTGCTACGGCATTCGCGTGGTTACATGGCGGCCTGGGGCGTGCTGGCGACCGCCGCCGCGGTGTGGCTCGGCGGCGGGCCGTTGCTCGAACGCGTCAACGAAGTCGGCTCGTGGTTCTACGGCAGCATCCTCGGCGTGTTCTGCCTCGCCCTGTTCGTACCCCGCGCCCACGGCCTCGGCGCCTGCTGCGGCCTGCTCGCCGGCCTCTTGGCCGTCGCCGCCCAGCACCAGTTCCTGCAGGTCGCGTACCTGTGGGACAACCTGACTGGGTGCGTTGCCTGTGTGACGGTCGGTACGTTCGTCAGCGTCCTGGCACCGCGCCAAGCCACCCTGGCGCACCCAGCACCCGCGCACGACACCGAGCCGAGCGAGAACACCCGCTGGGGACCGACCTACGGGCGCGTCGCCGTCCTGGCGGTGCTGGTGATGCTGCTGCTTTGGTTGCTGTCAGCCTACGGCCGCTCCGCCTGACGGCCGCACACGGCTCGCACTTCGCACCGCACTACGGAGACGGCGGCACCGCCCGGCGGCGGGCATGACGGCTGGCCCAGGCACCGTAGCCGAAGCCCAAGACCCCGAGGCCGACCGCCAGCGGATGCCACCCCGGACGTTCGACCGCCGGCCACCAGGTCCGCAGCGCCGGCTCGGCGACCAGCAACACCCCCGCCACATGGCCGAGCACCGCGCCGCCGAGCCAGACGATCCAACGGTGCTGCTCCATGATCCTCCCGAGCACCGCACTGCCCCACACCACCAGCGGCACCGCCAGCGCGATGCCGGCCGCCGCCAAGCCGAAATGCCCCTGCGCGGCACCGGTCACCGCGATCACGTTGTCCAGGCTCATCGACGCGTCGGCGACCACGATGGTGACGATCGCCGCACGCAACGTGGCGCGCGCCCGCACCGCGGGAGTGCCGGTGGGCTCCGGCACCACGCCGTGTTCCCCAGGCGCCAGCAGCCGGAACGCGATCCACAGCAGCAACAGGCCGCCCACGAACTGCAGCCACGGCACCAGCAGCAGCCAGGACGCCGCGAACAGGAACAGCACCCGCAACAGCACCGCCCCCAGCGTGCCCCACAGCCGACCGAGCCGCTGCTCGCGAGGCGGCAAGAGCCGCACCGCCATGGCGATCACCACCGCGTTGTCCCCGGCGAGCAACACGTCGAGCAGCACGATCTGCAGGACCTGGGTCCAAACGAACGACGGCTCGGCGGCGGACGGCATCGGCGGCAGGACTAGAGCCGACCGCCGCCACCACCGCAACTCCACTCAGCCAGACTGCGCCCGGGTGCAGGCGGCCTGCAGGTCCCACGCCAAGTCCTCCAGCGCTTCGATGCCGACCGACAGCCGCAACAGACCGTCGCCGATGCCCGCGCGGCGGCGCACCGGTTCGGGCATCGACGCATGGGTCATGGTCGCAGGATGCGCGATCAGGCTCTCGACCCCACCGAGCGACTCGGCCAGCGTGATGTGCTGCAGCCCGGCCAGGAACGCCGGCACCGCGGCCGGATCCGCCAATTCGAAGCTCAGCATGCCGCCGAAGCCGGTCTGCTGCCGCCGCGCCAAACCGTGGTCCGGGTGGCCCGGCAGCCCCGGGTAGTGCACCGCGCGCACCGCCGGATCCGCCGCGAGTTGCTCGGCGAGGGCCTGCGCATTGCGTTCGTGCACCAGGAGCCGCGCCGGCAGGGTGCGCAGGCCGCGCAAGGTCAACCAGGCGTCGAACGGCGCGCCCGAGAGCCCCACCGCGTTGGCCCACCACGCGAGTTCACCGCCGAGCACTGGGTCGCGCGCCACCACTGCACCGCCCACCACGTCGCTGTGGCCGTTCACGTACTTCGTGGTCGAGTGCACCACCAAGTCGGCGCCGAGTTGCAGGGGCCGTTGCCGGCACGGCGACAAGAACGTGTTGTCGACCGCGAGCAACGCCCCGGCGGCGCGGCATTGCGCCGCCAGGGCCGCGAGATCGACCAGCCGCAGCAGCGGGTTGCTCGGCGATTCGGCCCACACCAGCCTGGGTCGCCGCTGCAGTGCCGCGGCCACCGCCACCGGATCGCGCAGATCGACCACCAGCAGCTCGAAGTGGCCCTTCTGCGCCAGCGCGGCGACCAGGCGGAAGGTGCCGCCGTAGCCGTCGTGCGGCAGCACCAGACGATCCCCGGGCCGCAGCAACTGCAACACCAGCGCGATCGCCGCCATGCCGGTGGCCGTGACCACGCCCGCAGCGCCGCCTTCGAGCTGGGCCAGCGCCTGCGCCAGTTCGTCGCGGGTCGGATTGCCGCTGCGCGTGTAGTCGTACGGACGCTTCTGCCCAAAACCTGCGAACGAGAAGTTTGCGCTCAAGTAGAGCGGCGGGCTCACGGCACCGTGCTGCGTGTCGGTGGCGATGCCGGCACGCACCGCCAGGGTCGTGGCCCGCGGCGCCGAGCTGGGCAGGGATGTCCCCAACGCAGGATCGATGGTCACGAGAGCACCTCCGTGAGCCAATCGCCAACCGCTGCCGGCGAGCACAGAAACCCGTCATGGCCATGCTGGGTGGCAAGTTCGCGGTGGCCGCGGCACTGCGGCAGTGCTGCGGCGAGTTCGGCCATGAGTTCGAGCGGCACCAGGCGATCCCCGGCCAACGACCCGAGCCAGGTGGGCACGGGGATCGCTGCGGGCTCGACGTGGTGCAGGTCGAGCGAAGCCAGCAGGCACTGGTACGACGCCGCCGACCACGCTGCGGCGAAACTCTGGCCACGCGCCGCGAGCCAGTCCGCGACCGGCGCATGCTCGTGCGCGGCACCAGTCGCCGCTACCGCGCCAAAGCGCTGTTCGAGCCCTTCGGGGGTACGGTAGCCGAGCAGGGCCAGACCACGGGCCAGGGCCACGCCTGCGGCGGGATCGCCGGCCCGAACCCCGAGCTCGACGATGCCGCGCTGCACGGTGCGACCGGCCGCGGCCGCAACCGTGCTGCGGTGTGCGGCACCCAGCACCAGCAGGCGCGCCAGCCGGTCGGGGTGCATGGCCGCGAACTGCAAACCGACCATGCCGCCGTAGCTGCAGCCGACCAGCGCCGCGAGCCGGTCGATGGCCAGGGCGTCGAGCAGGCACGCGAGCGCCGCGGCTTGGTCGCGGGTGTCGACGGTCGGGAACGCAGCACCGGCCCGAGGTGCCGACGACAGGCCGGCACCGCCGAGCCAATCGATGCCGACCACGCGCCAGTGCGTCGTGTCGAGTGGCCGGCCGGGCCCGACCTGCTCCGCCCACCAGCCCTTGGCGCCGGTTGCGGGATCTGCCGCAACCAACCGGCCTGCGGAGATGCCGCCGAGCACGGCGAGTGCTGGTGCGGCGGCCGGGCCGGCCATGGTGTAGGCGAGCCAGCCACCGCGCAGCACGCCCCCACGGCACAGTGGCCATTCCGCCGGCAGGGGGCACAGGGTCGCAGCCCTGGGCAACGTCAAGGCAGCGCTCATCGCCGCACCTCCGCACCGACCGCGGCCGCCACGTCGGCCAGCAACCCGAGCGCCGTCGGCCGCGGCCCGAGGCCGAGACCGGTGTGCACCCGCAGCCCGGACGGCAGTTCGTAGCCGTAGACGACCCGATCGCCCGGCACGGCGAACGGCGAGCCGACCGACACCGCCTCGAACGCCACGCGCAGGTTGCCCTGCCGGTCGCCGCGCGCCAGGAGGCGCGTGGTCAGGCCGCGCCGCGCCCGTTCCCGCAGCTGCTCGGGGTCGAGTGCTCGCAGGTCGGCGCGCGCCACCGCCGCAGGTTCTGGCGGCCGCAACCAGGGGGCGCCGAACACGGCACCGCACACGGCGACGAGCTTCTGCGCGGCATCGCTGCCGTCGAGGTCGGCGCTCGGATCGGCTTCGAGCAGCCCGCGCGCGCGCGCCGCCGCGAGCCCCTCGGCAAGCGAACCACCGCGTTCGAGAACCTGCAGCACCACGGTGCTGGTGGCATTGGCACACAGGCACACGGCGTGGCAGTCGGCGCGCAACGCGTCGAGTTCGCCCACCAGGCTCTGGCCGGTGCCGCCAAGGGCGGCCTGCACGCCCACCCGGCCACGCTGCGCCCCGACCAGCCATTCGGCCGCCGCCGCCGCGAGCGCATGCTTGCCGGCCAGCGCCACGAAGGCCCCGCTGCGCAACGCGGTGCGCACACGTTCGACGGCCTGGGCCGTGTCCGCGGCGTCGCTCGGCGTGGCGTCGACCACCACGTCGGCGCCGCACAGCGCGATCGCCAACGGCGTCGGCAGCACTTCGGCACCGGGCCAGGTGGCCAGCGGCAGGCCGGCCGCCTTGTGGGCCGCCAGGGCTGCCCCGTCGAGGCCAGCTTTGGCGAACACCGTCGCAGTCCGGTCGGTGACCGCGACGAGACGCACCGGCAGGGCTGCGAGTTCGTTCAGGAAGGCACGACCAACGGCGCCGGGCCCGACCAGGTGCACGGTCGGCAGCCCTCCCGGCGACTGGCCGGAAGAACAGAACGCGTCGCCCACGGCCGGGCTTGCAGCCGTGGTATCGGCAGGGGGAGCCCCAGGCGCGGGTCGCACCGGGAGCTGAGAGATTGCGGGGTCGGCTGAGCCGACACGCGACGGAACGGAACGAGCCATCAGAGTCCTCTCGGGCCCGTCCCAGGCTGCCGCCGCCAGCTCGGTGCAGAATGCACCGGGCGAAGGTCTGCGCCACCGCCGCGGCGGTGGCTGGCAGACTCATCTTTCGGCCCGTGCCGGCGTCGCACGACGCCGGCCACCGGACTGGCCGCGGGAGTTGGCACCTGCGCTCTTGGCGTGGTTGCCCCAGCGTCGTCGGGCCCGTCCCTCGGCTGGTCTGGATGAGTTGTCGCCCCGATCGAACCCAACCGGCCGACCGACGTCAAGTGGCCGTGCGCCACCACTGGCAAGCTCCTTGGGACTCGCGCCGAGTTTAGAATTATTCTAAAGTTCTGCTAGAACATCTTCGATGTGTAGTCTAATTCTAAACCAAGATTCACCCCTGTGAAGGGCTCGAGCCAATGCACCCAACCACCGCTTCCCTCCTCCCCCAGAACCCACGCCGCCGCCCGTGGCTGTGGCTCGCCGCTTGCACCGCCGCCTGCGCCGCTCCGCAGTCGGATGCAGGGCCGCAGACCCAGTGCCCAGTGCCCCACGGGGCCGGCCACACGCTGCCCGACGAGAGCTCCGGCAAGTGCCCGGTCATGGGCCACGGGCAGCAGCCGGCCACGGCCCAGAACCAGGGCCCCAAGAGCAACCGCGACTGGTGGCCAGAGCAGCTCGACCTGCGCGTGTTGCACCAGAATCCGCCCGCGGGCAACCCGCTGGGCGCCGACTTCGACTACGCGCGGGAGTTCGCGTCGCTCGACCTCGCGGCGGTCGAACGCGACCTCGCCACGCTCCTGACCACGTCGCAGGACTGGTGGCCGGCCGACTACGGCACCTACGGCGGCCTGATGATCCGCCTCGCCTGGCACAGTGCCGGCACCTACCGCACCGCCGACGGCCGCGGTGGCGCCGCCGACGGCACCATTCGCTTCGCGCCGCTCAACAGTTGGCCCGACAACGCCAACCTCGACAAAGCGCGGCGCCTCTTGTGGCCGATCAAGCAGAAGTACGGCCGCAAGCTGTCGTGGGCCGACCTGATCGTGCTCGCCGGCAACGTCGCCCTCGAGTCCGCCGGCTTCCAGACCCTCGGTTTCGCCGGCGGTCGCGAAGACGTGTGGGAGCCGCAGCAGGACGTGTTCTGGGGCCCCGAAGGCCAGTGGCTCGCCGACCAACGCACCTCGGGCGACCGCGAGCTGGCCCACCCGCTCGGCGCGACCCAAATGGGCTTGATCTACGTCAACCCCGAAGGCCCGAATGGCGTGCCCGACCCCCTGCGGGCCGCGCGCGACATCCGCACCACGTTCGGCCGCATGGCCATGGACGACGAAGAAACCGTGGCCCTGATCGCCGGCGGGCACACCCTGGGCAAGGCCCACGGCGCGGCCGACCCGGCCCAGCACGTCGGCCGCGAACCCGAGGCGGCCGCGCTGGAGGACCAGGGCCTCGGCTGGAAGAACCGCTTCGGCACCGGTGCGGGCCCGGACACCATCACCAGCGGCCTGGAAGGTGCCTGGACTTCGACCCCGGCGCAGTGGTCGCACGGCTACTTCAAGAACCTGTTCCGCTACGAGTGGGAACTGACCAAGAGCCCGGGCGGTGCCCAGCAGTGGCGGCCGAAGGGCCCGGCCAAGGCCGATGTGCCGGATGCGCACGACCCGGCCAAGACCCACCTGCCGGTGATGTTCACCACCGACCTCGCGCTGATCACCGACCCCGCCTACCGCAAGATCTCGGAACGCTTCCGCGACCAGCCGGAGACGTTCGACGCGGCGTTCGCCCGCGCTTGGTACAAGCTCACCCACCGCGACCTGGGGCCGCACCCCCGGCTGGTCGGTGCCAAGGTGCCGCCCGTCCAGCCGTGGCAGGATCCGCTGCCGCCGCTCGCCCACGCGCCGATCACCGCCGCCGACTCGGTGGCGCTGAAGCAGCAAGTCCTGGCTTCCGGCCTGAGCACGGCGCAGCTCGTCTCGACCGCCTGGGCATCGGC
>JAEUHR010000001.1 GCA_016794425.1 Planctomycetota bacterium | reverse complement strand
GGCGTCTTCGAGGTAGTGCCGGGTCTCCTCGACGGTCTCCTGCTTCATCTTCATGGTGCCCTCGACGATCGCGGTGCGGCCGCTGGCGTCCTTGGGCACGAAGAAGGCGTAGTCCTTGAACTTGACCATGACCGGCGGCTGTTGCGCGCCGAGGTGCATCCAGCAGCCCTTGGTCTGGCAGACTGCGGTGATCGGTGCCTCGAGGCGCACGACCTTGCCGGTGAATGCATCGGGCTTGGCGAGCGCGTCGGCGAGCTTGGTGACCGGGCCTTCGACGATGCCGGCGCCGAAGTGGTCGTAGCGCGCCTCGTCGAGCTTCTTCGGCGCCTGGGTCTGCGGGTCCTGGGCGGTGAGCGCGAACAGGGCGGAGAGGACGGGGATCGTGAGCAGGGTGCGCATCGGAGTTCGGAAGGAAGGGAGGAGAACGGTAGCGAACGGCCGCCGCGGGGCCATCCGCACCAGGGTCCGGGCTGGATGCGCGTGGCTCCGGCGAACTCCGGGGTGACGGAGCGGCAAGGTGCGGGCAGAGGATCGACGGCCGCCGGCTTGACAGGTTCGGCCGCGCGGGTGGATCCTCCCGGCACACCTCGTTCACTGCCCTCTCCTCTCCGGGCGGTTGCACCCAAGGGAAGAGCCCATGCGTCTGGATCCGGTTTTCGTCGTTGCCCCCGAACCGACCGCGCCCACCATGCCCACGCGGCGAGCCTTTCTGCTGGCCGGAGCCACCTTCACGTTCGGCGCCGCCATCGGTGGCGCCTGCGGCTACAGCGCCGGCGCCGCGCAGGCCGCCGGATCGGCTGCGCCGCGCGAAGAGGAGCTGACGCCGTCGGGCGACAGCGACCTCGACGAACTGCGGCGGTTGGCGGTCAAGGCGCCGATCGAGGAGCTGATCGAGCGGCGGTTGGTGTTCTTGCGCTCGGTCGGAGCGCTCTACCGCCGTGACGACACGCTGTGGCGGGGCGTTGTGCGACTCAGCGAAGCAGTTCGATCTCGCGACGGCTTTCCCGATCGTCTGATCATCGCCAGGCTCATTGCTCAGAACATCGAGCAAGCAGACGCCGACTTCGCACGTCGCTTCGAAGCGCTGGGTCGAGAGATGCGACAAATCCGATGATTCAAGAAGGAGAGGGCCTTCGGACTTCGGGAGTGGCCGTTCAGGGCGGCACGATTGAAGTCACTGTTGGTACCGGTGACTCCTCCGTTGAGATGAATGCTGGCGGGAATGGCCAAGTGTCCAGTCACGAGGTCGGTGATGGAGGAACCGCCACCATCCCAGTTCCAAGTGTCCCTCCGGGCACGCTGCTCTACATCTCTGTGGGGCGCGGGCTCAGGATGAGGATCGTCGTTGTCGAGGTTGTTGCTCCCCCGCCGCCTTAGCCGTGCCGATTGGTCCACTAGCGACTCCAAATGGGTTACCCATGCATACTGACCTTCGCATAGCAACCATCCTCCTGGGCGCGATGTGCTCGTCTCTTCTTGCGCAGGGGGCCCTGCATCAAGTTGTCCCTGCTTCACACGATGCCACGGATGCCGTCCGGCATCTTTGGGTTGCAGGAGCGAGCCGGGACGTGCGGCAGCAGACGATGATCGCCGCGAGCCACCTCACGGCGCTCGTCGGCCATCCGATCATGGCCTTCGAACTGCGCCGCAATGCCGCCAACGAGACCTACGCCGGCGGTACGGCGCACCTGACCGTCAAGCTGTCGACCGCGCCGCACGATCCGCTGTCGAGTTCGCCCGAGTTCGCGGCGAACGTCGGTGGTGACGAGGTCCAGGTGTTCAGCGGCAACGTGACGCTGCCGACCTCGCCGCCGGCAGTCGGACCGGCCGTCGCCTGGTCCGCGGCCAACACGATCCGCGTGGAGTTCTCGACGCCGTTCGTCTACCTCGGCGGCACGCTCTGCGTCGACGTGACGGGCATCGCTGTCGGCGGGCTGAACGCGGACTGGTGGATGGCGGACGCCGCGTGTGAAGGCATCAAGGGCACCGCCGTCGACCTCGGCGGCGGCTGCGGTCCCTACGGCGGCCCGCAGAGCCAGTGGAGCCACGTCGCGACGCGAACCCTGGTCGCCGGCGGTCAGGCGCGCTTCTTCGCCTATGGGGAGCCGTGGACCGTCGGCGTCGCCGTGTTCGGCACCGGCATGGTGCCCGGCATCCCGCTCGCCTGGCTCGGCTTCCCGTCGCCGCCGACCTGCGAACTGCACCTCGCATCGATCCTGCTGCTGTCGCCCGTGGTGTTCGAACCCGACGCGAACCTGCAGCTCGCGCACCGCGGTGGCCTCGGTGACGTGCGGCTGCCGTTTGCCAACGACGGTTCGTTCCTCGGCGTGACCTTCACGACCCAGTGGCTCGAACTGTCCCAGTGGCAGACGAGCAACGCGATCGAATGGACGACGGCAGCGGCGCCGCCGCAGCTCGGCATGACGCTGGTCGAAGGGCACCCGGCCGAGGCCAGCGGCGAACTGTCGGCCCACCTCGCGCACGTCTTCCGGTTCGAATACCTGTAGAGCGCCACGCGCGTCTTGCCGCGGCAGCCCGCGGCTTGACGGATCGGCGTGCCTTGGGCACCCTGGACCGCTCGCGGCTGGGGCGGCCGCGAACACAGGCGGACGCATGGCCCTGCCACACACCACCCCCGTGGATCCTGTCGACTCGACTGGCACACGCGTGTCGTCGAGGCGCGCCTTCGTGATCGCGGGCGCCACCTTCGTCGTCGGCGCGACGCTCGGCGGCGGGGTCGGCTACCGCACGGCGGTTGGTGCGTCGCAGGCGGACGTCGACAGGCCGGCGGATCCGCCGCCGGAGGACGACGAACTGGTCGAACTGCGACGCTTGGCGGTCGACGCCCCGATCGAAGAACTGATCGCGAGGCGGCTCGTGTTCCTTCGGTGTGCCACGGTCTCGTACCGTACCGACACCGTGCTCTGGCGCGGCATTGAACGCCTGTGCGATGCCGTGGTCCGCGACCCTGCGTTCCCCGATCGTCGGCTCTCGGGGCGGCTGCTGGCGCAGATCATCGAATACGCCGAGCCCGAGTTCCAGCGAGCCCACGCTCACCGCGTCGCCGATCTGCGCGCGTTGCCTTGAGGGCGCGTCGGTGGCGCGATCGCGCATGCGTCCACCGCCCACCCTCACCGATCGAGCAACACCTGATACTCCGGCCGCTCCGCGATCGCGGCGAAGTTCGGATGCTGCGCCGCTTCGGCGGGCACCTCGCCGTGGTCGAGCGCGAGCCGCAGCGCCTCGACCGCGCTTGCGCCGAACCGCTCCTGCGCCGCCGGATCGTTGGGCACCCAGTCGAGGCAGCGCGTGAACAGCACCGCGGCGACGTAGTTGCCGCCGCCCGCCGGGCCCAGCTGCGCCAGCATCGCGTCGAGCGCCGCCGCCGCGGCCCCGGCGTCGCCGCGGGCCAGCGCCAGTTCGGCGCGCTGGGCGCCGAGGTTGCGCAACCGGCTGCGCGCGAGATCCGCCTGCGGACTGCCGGCCGGCACGTCGAGATCGGCGCCGAGGGCGATCGCCTCGTCGAGCACGGCCGCCTGCGCGTCGGTCTGCTGCAGCCGGCCGAGCAGGTTCGCCAGCGCGAGCCGCAGGTCGAAGTCGCGCAGCCGTGAGCCGTGGTGCGAGTAGCCGGCCCGCTGCGCCGGCCGGGCCAGCGCGTCGGCGAGGCTGCCGCGCGCCGCGATGGCGCTGCGCAGGCGCTCGACCGTGCGGTTGCGCCACGCGCCGAGCTCCGCCGACGCCAGATCGCCCTCGAGCTGGCCGGCCAGCAGCAGCGCACCCTGTTCGCGCGTGTCGGCGTCGCGGCCGTCGCCGTCGCACATCCGCAGCAGCGTGGCCATGCCCCCTTCGGCGTCACCAGCGGCAAACTGTGCGGTCGCGAGGCGCCCCAGCAGCAGCGGCGCCAGGTCGCGCAGCGGGCCGTGGCGCGCGTCGAGCAGCAGGCCGCGGTCGACCTGGGCGATGCCAAAGCGGCCGTGGCCGACGGCGCGCGCCGGTTCGCCGAGCAGCACGTGGGCCTGCAGCAGGTTGTTGTGCACGACCGCCAGGTGGTAGGCGAGTTCGACGTCGTTCGGATGCTGCGGCAGCAGCGCGGTCAGCACGCCGCGCACGGTCTCGTGTTCGCGCAGCGCTTCGCGGCGCCGCCCGGTCGCCAGCCACAGCGCGGCCTGCGTCGCGTGTATGCCGGCGAACGTGATCGCGATCTCCACGTCCTGCGGGTTCGCCTGCTGCAGCGCATCGGCCCGCTGCACCGCGTCCACCAGCGTCGCTGCGGCCGGCGCCACGTCGGCGCCGTGGCTCTGCCACATCTGCATCTGCAGCGCGACCTTGGTCTGCAGCGACCGCAGGTGGCGCATCACCAGCCGGTGGTAGGTCGGATGGCGCTCGGCGAGCGCCGCGCGGATCGTGCACGCGTGCTCGATCGCGGCCAGCGCGCCGGGCAGGTCCGCGGCCGCTTCGAGCGACTGCGCCAGCGCGTGCCACGCCGCGGCCTCGTCGTCGGCGTGGCCGGGCAGGTCGGGATGCTCCTCGGCCAGCGCGTGGTGCAGCGCGATCGCGCGTTCGAGCGCCGCGCGCGCTTCGGGGCTGCGGTCGAGCCGCTGCAGCACCGCCGCGAACTGCGCCTGCACCTGTGCTTCGGCCTCGCGCAGCGGCGCTGCGGCGGCCGGGTCGAGCGCCTGCAGCGACGCGACCGAGCGCGCCAGAACGGCCGCCGCGTCGGCCGTGCGGCCGGCGCGCGTCAGCGCCTCGGCGGCGAGGCCGGCACAGCGCGCCTGTTCGCGGCGCTGGCGGGCGTTCGGCGCGGCCGTGCGCGCATGCGCCGCCAGCGCCTGCTCGTAGAGCTGCAGCGCGCGGGGCAGGTCGTGTTCTTCGCGCAGCGCGAGGTTGGCGAGCAGCATCGCCTCGGCGTGGTCGATGTCGGCGAACGCCGCGGCGTTGCCGTCGCGGCGCGCGGCCGCCAACGCCGCGAGCGCGGCTTCGGTGGCGCGGCGGCTGGCGTCGTCGCGGCCGGCGGCGGCGAGGGCGCGCGCCAGCGCGTCGGCCACGGCGACGGCCAGCACCTGCAGTCGGGCCTCGCGCGGGGCCTCTTCGCGCAACGCCTGCAGATCGGTGGCGCACTGCTGCAGCGTCGCGATCGCGGTCTCGCTCTGGCCGAGCCGATGCTGCAGCACGCCGATGCGTTGGTTGGCGGCGACCAGATCGACGCGCAGCTCCAGCGCTTCGGGCTGGCGCGCGCGCAGCGCTTCGTAGAAGCCGATCGCGTCGGCCAGCATGCGCCGGCGTACCGCGTCGGCCTGCGGCAGCGACGCCAGCTGCTCGTCGGCGGTGTCGACCAGGTTGCCGATCGCGTCGCGCGCGAGGCCGTAGAACGCGGCGATGTCGGCGCGCGCCGCGACCGCGGACCGCGTCGCCGACAGGCTCGTGAACAGCGCGGTCGCCAGCGAGCCGAACACGAGCGCGGTCGCGCCGAGCGCGAGCCGGTGCCGCCGCACGAACTTGCGCAGCCGGTAGGTGCGGCCCGGCGGCGCCGCCAGCACCGGCTCGTGCCGCAGCCAGCGGTCGATGTCCTCGGCCAGCGCGAGCGCCGACGGGTAGCGGTCGTCGCGGTTCTTGGCGATGGCCTTCAGCGTGATCCAGTCGAGTTCGCCGGCGACGTGGCGCCGCAGCCGGTCGCGGTCGCCGCCGCGCGCCGCCAGCGCTGCGGCGCCGGCCGCGGCGAGGCGCCGGCTCGGCAGCGTCGGCAGCTCGTCGGTGACGATGCGTTCCATCTCGTGCCGCGTCGCGCGCCGCAGCCGCCGCGAATCGAACGGCAGCTCGCTGCACAGCAGTTCGTAGAGCATCACGCCGAGCGAATAGACGTCGGTGCGCGTGTCGACGTCGAGGCCGCCCGAGCGCATCTGCTCGGGGCTCATGTACTCCGGCGTGCCGAGGATCTGGTCGTGCCGCGTGTGCAGTGCGGTCGCTGCGTCGGCGGCTTCGGTGGCCTTGGCGATGCCGAAGTCGATCACCTTCGGCACGGCCTCGGTGCCGTGCATCGCCACCAGCACGTTGCCGGGCTTCAGATCGCGGTGCAGGAAGCCGCGGTCGTGCGCGTGCTGCACGGCGCGGCAGACGGTCGCGACCAGCCGCGCGCGCGCACCTGTGCCGAGCCGTTGCTGGTCGCAGAACGTCGTCAGCGCCTGGCCGGCGACGTACTCCATGACGAAGAACGGCCGCCCTTCCGGGGTCGTGCCGGCGTCGAACACCTGCGCGATGTGCGGGTGGCTCATGCGCGCCAGCGCCTGCCGTTCGGCGGCGAACCGCGCCAGGACCTCGCGCGTGTCCATGCCGAGCTTGACGACCTTCAGCGCGACTTCGCGCCGCACCGGCTGCTGCTGTTCGGCGAGCCAGACCGAACCCATGCCGCCGCTGCCGAGTTCGCGCACGATCCGGTACGGCCCGATCGCGGTCGGCGGTGCCGTCGGCGCGGCCGGCAGCAGGCCCGCGGCGGCGAGCTGCGACAACCGGCGCTGCACGCGCGTCTGCAGGTCGGGGCGGTCGGCGCAGACCGCCGCCACCGGGTCGGCCTGGCCGCGCTCGAGCGCCTCGATGCAAGCGGCGACGCGCGCTTCGAGTTCGTGCCGGTCGGTCGGCGGCTGCGGCTCGGGAGATTCGGCGGGCGACGACATGAGCGGCGGGCGCGCGCGGGCGCGCGCGGGGAGCGACGCAGAGGCTAGCCGCGTTCGCGCAGGGTGCGGTTTTCCGGCCCGCGCAATTTCTCGCCGCTTTGCGAACGGCCGCGCGACCGGTGTCGCTCGCCCGGCACCGACGCGAACGCGCCGGTCCCGAGCGCCGACGGCGCGCGGGAGACCGAACAACCCGATTCCCGAAACCCGAACCCGAAACCACGAGACCAGCCATGTTCCGCGCCAAGTCCATCCTCTCCGCTTCGTTCGCCCTGCTGACCCTGACCAGCGCGACGCTCGCCCAGGGCCTCTACACCTCGCAGATCGCCAGCGTGGCGAGCACCGGCGCCATCTGGGTGCCGGTGACCCCGCCGACGCTGCCGCCCGTCGAATCGCGCGCCGGCGGTTACGACCGCTCGATCGGCAACGACTGGCTCGGCGGCAGCGTGCACGCCTACGCCGGCATGGTGCGCCAGAAGCAGGGCACCTACGAACTCGGCCACGCGGCGGTCGAGTTCCGCGCCACCGCGAAGGTGCTGAAGCAGGGCCTCGAGGTCGCCGAGGTGGTCGGCAGCCTGATGAACGTGATGAACAACGGCGTGCAGAACCGCAGCGGCTACTGCCGGTTCGACGTGCTCGGCTGGTCGATCTACAACGGCTCCTTCCAGAACAACAGCACGTTCGCCAGCGCGACCTCGCTGTTCAACCTGTTCGGCAGCAGCGGCGTGTCGGCCTCGGTGCCGGTCGGTCCGGTCAGCGTCTCGCTGAGCGGCAACGCCGGCTGCGGCTTCTCGCGCTCGGCCAACTGGCTGCTGCCCGCGGCGACCGCCTCGGTCGGCGCCAACGCCACCGCCAGCGCGCACGCGTTCGCCAACGCGCAGGTCGGCATCGGCATCCCCGGCTTCGGCCTCGGCGTCGGCCTGCAGGGCAAGATCCTCGAGCAGAGCCTGACCGCGAACCTGAACGCGAACGCCAACTGGGGCCTGTCCGGCGGCTGCAGCTACACGCTGAAGGGCATCACGCTGACGCTCTACGCCTGGGCGCAGGCGATCTGGACCTGGACCACGAACCTGTGCAGCTGGTCGTCCGGCCAGGTGGTGCTGAACCTGATCTGACCCCGGGTCGACCGGACCCACGCAGGCGCGGGCCCCCCGGGGGCGCCGCGCCTGCAGCCGTTTCGGGGGCCGCCCCGAAATCCCGGCCCGGCGCGAACGGGGGCGCGGCACGCGTCGCTCGCCCGGCATGCACTCGCACCGCTCGCGCCTTCCCCTGCTGTTCGCCGGCGCCGGCCTCGCCGCTGCTGCCGCGTTCGTGGTCACCTGCTGCTGGTCCGGCGGCCTTGCCGTGCCGCTGCCCGCGGTGGTCGATGCGCCGGCACTCGCGACCCCGGCCGCCGACCTCGTCGCCCGCGGCACCGGCGACCAGCGCAGCGACGCGCAGGGTCTGCACGGTGCGCTCGGCGCGCCGGCGGGTTCGACGTTCCGCTACCGCCTCGTCGATCGCAGCGACTTCACGTTCGTGAGCCCCGAAGCCGGCACGCATCCGGGTGGTCGGCTGCACCTCGAGTGCGAAGTGACCACGACCGTGCTCGACCGCCGCGGCGACGAGACCCTGCTGCGCGAGCAGTTCGCGGCGCTGCGGTTCTTCGGCAGCGACGGCCGCGAGGTCGCCGGTGACCCGGTGCAGCAGCAGCTCGCGGCCGCCGCGGTGGCGCCGGTGCTGGTGCGCCTCGAGGCGACCGGCAAGGTGCTCGGCTACGGCTTCGCCGACGGCCTCGACGGCGACCAGCGCAACTTCCTGCGCGGGGTGCTCGGCGTGCTGCACTTCCCGGCGCCGATCGACGGCGTCGCGGTGTGGTCGATCACCGACAGCGACACGACCGGTGACTACACGGCGCGCTGCGAACTGCTGCCGAGCGCCGACGCCGAGCAGCGCCACGTGCGCCGCACGCGCGAGCGCTACCAGCACGTCGCCGGCCACGACGAACCGCCGCTGCACGAACTGCGCGGCCGCGGCGAGGCGGTGTTCTCGCTGCGGCAGGGCTGGATCGTCTCGACTTCGCTCGACGAGGGCATGTCGCTGCAGCTGCCGCTGCTCGACCTGCGCGTCGACAGCCAGCGCAAGGCCGATGCGGTGCTGGTCGAAGCGGGCCACGTGCGCCTCGAGCCGGCGCCGGCGGCAGACTGGGAACGGGCCACCGCGCCCGCGACCGGTGCCGGCGAGCGCATCGGCGGGTTCGCGGCCACGAACCAGCGCGAGGCCTGGCGGCAGCGCCTGGCCGGCGTCACGCTGGACCAGCTGCTGCGCGAGCTGCAGGACCTGCTGGCGCAGGCCGACACCGATCGCGAGGTGCTCGACGGCGCGTTCCAGCGGCTGCAGTGGTTCGTGCGCCTCGACGAGACCGCGGCGGCCGAGATCGGCCAGCGCATCGTCCTGCGCGAACTGCACGGCGACGCGGCCGGGGTGGCGCTGTCGTCGCTGGGGGCTGCCGGCACCGATGCGGCGCAGGCCGTGCTGGTGCAGGTGCGCGCCGACCGTTCGCTGGCGGCCGAGGTGCGGCAGGCGGCCACGATCTCGGCGCTGCAGCTCGAGACGCCGTCGCCGGCGCTGGTCGACGGGCTGCTGCGCGACGCCCAGGAGCCGGTCGAAGCCTCCGGCAGCGCGATGCTGGTGCTCGGTGCGCTGGCGCCGCGGCAGGGCGCGCCGCTGGCGGACGGCCGCAGCGCGCTCGAGTCGCTGCTGGCGCTGGAACCGGCGGCGGCCGCGCGCGGCGAACTGGCGACCTGGCTGCTCGCGGTCGGCAACGCGGCGCCGCCGCAGACCGTCGCGATCGTGCGGCGCCACGTCGACCACTCCGACCCGGCCGTGCGCGCCGCCGCCTGCGTCGCGCTGCGCCGGATCGCCGATCCGATCGTGGTCGGGCTGCTGGTCGAACACGGCCTCGCCGACGCGGCCGCCGACGTGCGGCTCGAGGCGCTGCTGGTGCTGGGCCGCCGTCGCGAGCCCGCGGCGCGGGCCGCGCTGCAGCAGATCGCGCAGACCGATCCCGACGAGCAGTTGCGCCGGCGCGCGCAGGACCTGCTGCAGAACGGCTGAATGCGCTACGGCTCTTCGTCGAGCGCCGACGACAGCGCCGCGAGTCCGCGCGCGACGAGGCCGCGCACCGCCGACTCGGTGAGGCCCATCTGCTCGGCGATCTGCGCGTAGTCGAGGCCCATCAGCCGCGACATCGTCACCGCGTCGCGCTGGTTCTCGGGCAGCTGCTGCACCGCGCTCTCGAACCGGCCCAGTTCCTCCTTGGCCGCCGCGTGCCGGCTCGGCGTCGCGATCGACGCGTAGCAGGCGAGCAGCGCGTCGGCGCCGGGACTCGCGCTCGGCAGCGCCTGCTCGCGGCCGACGTCGCGGCGCTCGCGGCCGTGGAACTTGGCGCGGTCGAGGATCTTGCGGGTCGCCTGCTGGAACAGCCAGTTGCGGAACGCGGCCTCGCCCTTCAGCTCGATCCGGTCGACGTCCTGCAGCACTTCGCGGAACACCGACTGCGCCAGGTCGTGCGCCGACTCGCGCGCGGCGATCGCCTTGCCGGAGCGCGCGCGCAGGAACGCCACCAGCGGCGGCAGATTGCGCGCGAACAGGCTGTCGAGGGCGTGGGCCTCGCCGCGGCGGGCGGCGGCGAGTTCAGCGGCGAAGTCGCGTTCCATGCGGCCCCGAGTCTACCGCCCGCGGCCGCGAGTCCGAGGCGATGGTTGACGCGCCCGCCGCGGCGGCGACCATGGTCGCGTGGACGTCCTGCACGTCATCCACCAGTTCCCACCCGAGAGCCGCGGCGGTTCGGAGTCGTACCTGTTCGACGTCGCGCAGCGGCAGCGGGCGCGCGGCCTCGACGTGCAGGTGCTGAGCGGCAGCAAGCAGTGGCGGCCCGACGTCACGCTCGAGAGCGGTGTGGTCGACGGCCTGCCGGTGCACCGGCTGCACCGCGACGACCTCTACTTCGACCACCATGCGAAGATGTGGCATCCGGTGGTCGAGCAGCGCTTCCGCGCGCTGCTGCGCGAGTGGCGGCCGGCGCTGGTGCACGTGCACCACTGGGTCCGGCTGACCTGCAACCTCGTCGACGTGTGCTGGCAGGAAGGCGTGCCGGCCGTCGTGACGCTGCACGACCACTACACGAGCTGCCCACGAGCGTTCCGGCGCCGCCACGACGACGCCGCGTGCCGGCGCGAGCTGTCGGTTGCCAGCTGCGCCGACTGCGTGCCGCGCCACGGCTACGAACAGGACGGTGAGATCGCCGCCGGCATCGAGCTGTTCCGCGACCACTACCGCGCCGAACTGTCGCTGGCGCGCGCGGTGGTCGTCGCCGTCGCCAGCACCGCGGTGCTGCTGGCGCAGACGACCGGCGTGCCGCGCGACCGCTACGAGGTGCTGCCGCTCGGCTACCAGCCGCGCTTCGCCGGCCTGCTGCCGGCGCCGGCCGCCAGCGCCCCGCTGCGGTTCGCGTTCTGGGGCGGCATCGGCCGCCACAAGGGCGTCGACGTGCTGCTGCGCGCGTTCCGCCGGTTGTGCGCGCAGCGCGCCGGCCGCGCCGAACTGCACCTGCTCGGCGCCGTCGAGAGCGAGCCGTTCGAACGCGAATTGCGCGCGCTGGCCGCGGGCCTGCCGGTCACGTTCCACGGCGCGTTCGCCGCGGCGCAGCTGCACGCGGCGCGGCCGCACGTCGGCGTGTTCCCGAGCACGTGCCTCGAGACCTGGGGCATCGTGCTCGACGAGTGCCACGAACTCGCGCTGCCGTGCATCGTCGGCGACCTCGGCGCGCTGCCCGAACGCATCGGCGGCGCCGGTCTCGTGACCCGCGCCGGCGACGACCAGGATCTCGCCGCGGCGCTGCAGCGCTTCGTCGACGAGCCGGGCCTGTGGGCACTGCTGCGCGACCGGCGGCCGCCGGCGCCGCCGAGCCTCGACACGCACGTCGAAGCGCTGCTCTCGATCTACGACCGCGCCCGCACGCAACCGCCGCGCGACTGGTTCGCCGGCCCGGTGCCACCGGAGCGTCGCGTCTGGTTCCTGATGAAGCAGCGGGAGTCGGCGATGTCGCGGCTGGTGCGTCCGGACGGACCGCAATAGCCCTTCGCACCGGCGGATCCGCGTCCGCATGCAGTCGCCGCGCCCGCTCGCTAGACTCGCGGGTTCCACCACACTGCGACGAAGGCTGCAATGGCGAAGATCACGATGAGCAAGGGCGGGCTGTCCGTGCCCGCGAACCCGACCATCCCGTACATCGAAGGCGACGGCACCGGCCCCGACATCTGGCGCGCCAGCGTGCGCGTCATGGACGCGGCGGTCGCCAAGGCCTACGGCGGCAAGCGCAAGATCGAGTGGATGCCGGTGCTGGCCGGCGAGGCCGCGTTCGAGAAGACCAAGAACTGGCTGCCCGATGCGACCGTCACCGCGTTCCGCGACTACCTGGTCGGCATCAAGGGCCCGCTGACGACGCCGGTCGGCGGCGGCATCCGCAGCCTCAACGTCGCGCTGCGGCAGATGCTGGATCTCTACGTGTGCCTGCGGCCGGTGCGGTGGTTCAAGGGCGTGCCGTCGCCGGTCAAGGAGCCGCACAAGACCGACATGGTGATCTTCCGCGAGAACACGGAGGACATCTACGCCGGCATCGAGTTCCAGGAAGGCACCGACGAGTGCCGCAAGTTCCGCGCGATGCTGCACGAGCACTTCCCGAAGCAGTTCGCGAAGGTGCGCTTCCCCGAGTCGACCGGCTTCGGCATCAAGCCGGTGTCGCGCGAAGGCACCGAGCGCCTCGTGCGCGCCGCGATCGACTACGCGTTCGCGGTCGGCCGCGACTCGGTCACGCTGGTGCACAAGGGCAACATCATGAAGTTCACCGAGGGTGGCTTCCGTGACTGGGGCTACGCGCTGGCGAAGAACGAGTACGGCGGCAAGGACCTCGACGGCGGTCCGTGGCAGCTGATCGAGAAGGGCGGCAAGAAGGTCGTCGTCAAGGACGTGATCGCCGACGCGTTCCTGCAGCAGATCCTGCTGCGGCCGGCCGAGTACTCGGTGATCGCGACGCTGAACCTGAACGGCGACTACGTCAGCGACGCGCTGGCGGCGCAGGTCGGCGGCATCGGCATCGCGCCGGGCGGCAACGTCAACTACGTGACCGGCCACGCGGTGTTCGAGGCGACGCACGGCACGGCGCCGAAGTACGCCAACCAGGACAAGGTCAACCCGGGCTCGGTGATCCTCAGCGGCGAGATGATGTTCCGCTACCTGGGCTGGAACGAGGCCGCCGACCTGATCCTGAAGGGCATGGACGGCGCGATCGGCAAGAAGCAGGTCACCTACGACTTCGCGCGCCTGATGGACGGCGTCAAGGAGATCAAGTGCTCGCAGTTCGGCGACGCGGTGATCGCGGCGATGTGACGCGGCGCGGCACCGCCGCGCTGGCGGCGCTGCTCGCGCTGCTGGCCGGCGGGGCTCTGCCGGCACAGCAGCCGGCGGCCGCGCCGGCGCTGCCGGCCTGGACCGACGCGGCCACCGCGGCGATCGAGGCGGCGATGGGCACGGCGCGGATTCCCGGCCTGTCGTGCACGATCGGCCAGGACGGCGAACTGGTCTACCGGCGCGGCTTCGGCCTCGCCGACGTCGAGAACGACGTGCCGGCGACGTCGGCGACGGTCTACCGGCTCGGTTCGATCAGCAAGCCGGTCACCGCGGTGCTGGCGATGCAGCTCGCCGAACGCGGCGAACTCGACCTGGACCGCGACGTGCACACGCTGGTGCCCGAGTGGCCGGCCAAGCCGTGGCCGGTGACGACGCGCCAGTTGCTCGCGCACCTCGGCGGTGTGCGCCACTACCAGGGCGAAGGCGAGAGCACCGTGCACTACGCGACGCAGGTCGCAGGGCTGGTGCGGTTCGCCGGCGACCCGCTGCGCCACGAGCCGGGCACGCGCTACCTCTACAGCACGTACGGCTACAACCTGGTCGCCGCGGTGGTCGAGAAGGTCACCGCGAAGCCGTTCGCGGTCCTGGTCCGCGAACGCATCGCCGTGCCGTGCGCGGCGCCGACGCTGCAGGACGACGACGTGCGCCGGCTCGTGCGCGGCCGGGCGCAGGGCTACATCCGCCGCGACGGCGTGCTCGAGAACAGCGAGCTGATGGACAACAGCTACAAGTTGGGCGGCGGCGGGCTGTGTGCCTCGGCGGACGACCTGGCGCGTTTCGCCCAGGCGCTGCTGGCCGGCCGGCTGGTGCAGCCGGCGACGCTGGCGGCGATGTGGACGCCGCAGAAGACCACCGACGGCCAGATCGTCGACTACGCGCTCGGGTTCCGCATCGGTGCACTCGGCGGTCGGCGCACGGTGCACCACGGCGGCGCCCAGGCGCGCGTCAGCACGTTCCTGCTGCTGTTGCCGGAGCAGCGCGTCGTGGTCGCGTTGCTGTGCAACCTCGAAGGGATCCGGCTGCAGGCGCTGGCCGAGCAGCTCGCCACCGCGGTCCTGGCCGGCTGACTCCGGTCTCGCAGCGGGACGGCCGATAGTGCCGATGGCATCGACCGGAGCCGCCGGGCGAGGCCGCGGCCGCAGGCCGTCGTCCCCGCGCCCGGGGTTGCCGCGAATGCAACACCGCGCCGCCGGACCGCGTTCCGGCGCGCGCTGTCCTGCAGGAGAATCCCATGATCCACCGAATCCGTCGTCTGCTGCTGCCCGCGTCCCTCGCGCTGCTCGCCACCGCCTGTGGCAGCGGCAGCGGCTCCGGCCCCGACACGGCCGCCGAGGTCAGCCTCGTGCTGACCGATGCCGCGACCGACGAGCTGTCGCAGTTCGAGGTCACGGTGCAGAACATCGTCTTCACGAAGCGCAACGGCGACACGGTGTCGGTGCTGCCGCGGCGCACGCGCGTCGACTTCCTCGAGCTGCAGGCGCTCAACGAGCTGGTCGCCGGCACCGCGCTGGAGGCCGGCGTCTACCGCGCGGTGGCGCTCGAACTCGACTTCCAGGGCGCCGCGGTCGTGATCGCCGGCGCGTCGACACCGGCGACCGTGCGCGACGCCGCCGGGGCCCCGATCACCGGTGTCGTGCCGGTGACGATCGACTTCCCGGCCGGCGCGCAGCCGCTGGTCCGCCCCGGCCGCAACAACCTGTTCGTGTTCGATCTGCAGCTCGACCAGAGCGTCACGGTCGACGTGCCCGGCAACGCGGTCACGTTCACGCCGGTGTGGACCGTCGAGCTCGATCCGACCAACCCGAAGCCGATCGCGGCGAACGGCGTGCTGCACAGCGTCGACCTGAACACGCGCACCTTCGTCGTCGAACGCCGCGCGCCGGACGACACGGCGATCGGCCAGTTCACGGTCGCGACCACCGGTGCGACGGTGTTCCAGCTCGACGGCACGGTCTCGCTCGGCGCGCCCGGCGTCGGCAACCTGGTCGCGCACACAGGCGACCGCGTGTTCGTGCAGGGCACGCTGCGGCCGCAGGACCGCGTGCTGACGGCCGTCGCGGTCGAGTCCGGCGCCGGCGTGCCGGGCAACGGCCAGGACCAGGTGTTCGGCCACGTCGTCGCGCGCAGCGGCGGCGCCGGCGGTGACGCGACGCTGACCGTGCTGGGCCGCTCGTACGACGTCGGCACCGACACGCGCCGCTTCAACACGCTGCACACGGTCAGCGTGTCGTTCGCGAACACGAAGGTGCTGCGGCGCGGTGCCGGCAACGACCTCGACACCGACGCGATCCAGATCGGCCAGCTGGTGTGGCTGTTCGGCGACCTCACCGCCACGACGCTCGACGCGACCGCGGCGACCGGCACGGCGCGGCTCCTGCCGACGGCGATCTTCGGCGTCTGCGTCGGCACGCCGAGCGGCGGCACGCTGACCCTCGACCTCGTCCGCTTCGACGCCCGCGACGTCGCCGCGTTCGACTTCGCGATCGGCGGCGTGCCGCAGGCCGACCCCGACGCGTTCACGGTCGACGTGACCGGCCTGTCGACGACCGGCATCACGAACGGCAGCAAGCTGCGCGTCGACGGCTGGCTCCGCGGCGTCGGCACCGCCGGCGCCGACGCGACCGCACGCGCGATCGTCGACCGCAGCACGACCGCGCGGCTCTTGCGGTGCGAGTGGTCGCCGGCGACCGAGGGTGTGCTCGCCGCCAACGGCGCGACCGCGATCGCGCTCGACGTCGCCGCGGCATCGGTGCGCACGGTCGCCGACGGCTTCGGCACCGTGACGCTGACGTCGGTGCCCGTGCCGACCATCGCGCCGCTGGCCGGCGCCGGCATCTACAGCATCGTCGAGGACGGCGCGATCGAGGCGAACCTGTCGTTCAGCCAGTTCCGCACCTCGCTGCTGGCGCGCCAGGCCACGACGCCGGTGCGCCGGGTCACCGCGTTCGGCACGTTCGACGAGACTTCGCAGGCGTTCGCGGCGCTGACCGTCACCGTGCTGCTGCAGTGACCCTCGCGATCAGCTGCCGCGCGTGAGGCTCCACAGCGCGCGCCAGACGACCATCGTCAGGCACGCGACCAGCATGCCGAACCCGCGCAGCACGTAGCCGTAGCGGTGGTCGCCGTCGTGCAGCATCGGCAGCAGGCAGGCCGCTATGCCGAGCAGCAGCGCGAGCCAGCGACCGCGGCCGAGCCAGAGCTCGGGCGGCACGACCAGCGGCAGGCCGACGCAGGCGAACACGAACACGTCCGGTTGCTCGCCGCCGAGGCCGCTCCAGCGCGGTGGACCGAACGTGCCGGCCCAGAGGCCGAAGCTGCCGGCGGCCACGAACACGGTCCGGATCGCCGCCAGCCCGCCGCGCGCGACGCGGCGCAGCAGTTCGATCTCGGGTTCGACGGGCGGGGCGGGGGGCACGCGCGCAGAGTAGGCCGCGGCCGCCGGAATCCGCCGGGAATCTGACGGCGGCGCGCCGTGCCCTGCGTGTCGGCAGTGGCCCGTACCGAGCAACCGCGATGAACCGATCCTTGATGCTGTGCGCCGTGCTGTCGACGGTCGTCCCCGCGGCGGCGCAGTCGCTGATCGCGAACCTGGTCACGACGACCTCGGGGCAGTTCTCGAGCAACCCGACCCGCTACGTGGTGCTCGGCAGCCAGGCGTTCTTCGTCGCCAACAGCCCGTGGGGCACCGAACTGTGGGTCACGGACGGCACCGCGCTCGGCACGCGGATGGTGGTCGACCTGCTGCCCGGCGGCCACGCGCTGCCGGCCGACCTCGTGGTGCTGGGTGGTCGGCTGCTGTTCGTCGCCAACGTGCCGGGCTTCGGCCGGGAACTCTGGTCCAGCGACGGCACGACCGCGGGCACGCAGCTGGTCGTGGACCTGCGCCCCGGCGAGACCGGCAGCAACCCGATCGGCCTCTGCGAGTACGGCGGCTACGTCTGGTTCGTCGCCAACGACGGCAGCAACGGCACCGAGCTGTGGCGTACCGACGGCACCGCGGCCGGCACCGTGCTGTTCGCGAACCTCGCCCCGAACGCCGCCGACTCGGCGCCGGAACGGCTGACCGTCGCGGGCGGCTGGCTGTGGTTCACGGCGTCGACGGCGGGATTCGGCCGCGAGCTGTGGCGCACGGACGGCACGGTGGCCAACACGCACCTGGTCGCCGACCTGACGCCGGGTGCCGTGTCGACGACGTTCACCGAACTGCGGCCGTTCGGCACCCGCGTGCTGTTCGCCGCCGACGCGGGCAGCGGCGCCGAACCGTACGCCAGCGACGGCACCGTGGCCGGCACGGTGCTGCTCGCCGACCTGCAACCGGGCGCCGCCTCCTCGTCGCCGGGTGGGTTCGCGGCGGTCGGTTCGGTGGCCGTGTTCGCGGCCGACCACGCGACGCTCGGCCGCGAGCTGTTCGTCACCGACGGCACGCCGGCCGGCACCGGTCTCCTGCTCGACGTCGCGGTCGGCGCCGCCAGCGCCGATCCGTCGGGCTTCACGCTGCACAACGGCGTGCTGGTGTTCGCCGCGACGACGCCCACTCTCGGCCGCGAACCGTGGCGCACCGACGGCACCGTCGCCGGCACCTGGACCCTCGGCGATCTCGTGGTCGGCACGAGCGGTTCGGATCCGGGCAGCTTTGCGCCGGTCGGCGGCCAGCTCTGGTTCGCGGCGGCGGCGACCGGTGCCGGCCGCGAACTGCATCGCACGGACGGCACACAGGCCGGCACCGTACTGCTGGCGGACCTCGTGCCCGGCAACGGCAGCACCGACCCGCGCGCGATCACGGCGTTCGGCGGCGGCGTGCTGCTGACCGGACTGGTCGGCAACGCCGGTCTCGAGCCGAGCTTCGTCGACCTCGCGGTGACCGGCTTCGTGCTGCTGGCCGACGTGCTGCCGCCGGCGACCGGTTCGAACCCGGCGCAGTGGACCGAACTCGGCAGCGACGTGTTCTTCGTCGCTGGCACCAACACGCTGGGCGGCGAACCGCATCGGACCGACGGCACGTTCGCCGGCACCGCGATGATCGCCGACGTGCAACCGGGCTCGTTCGGCTCCGGCGTGTCGTCGCCGGCGGCGCTCGGCAACCAGGTGTTCTTCAACGGCGACCTGTTCCTGGTCGGCGAGGAGCTGTTCGTGACCGACGGTGCCACGACCACGCGCCTGTCCGCGTCCGGGACCGCGCTCTACCCGCGCGGCATCGTCGCCTTCGGCAATCAGGTCGTGTTCGGCGGTGACTCGGCGAACGGCCGCGAGCCCTGGATCAGCGACGGCACGGCGGCCGGCACGCACGAGCTGTTCGACGTCCGGCCGGGCCCGGCCGACGCGATCGGGCTGTTCGGCGAGAACTTCACGGTGGTCGGCAACCAGGTGTTCTTCGCCGCCAACGACGGCACGCACGGCCTCGAGCTGTGGGTCAGCGACGGCACCGCCGCCGGCACGCACCTCGTCACCGACCTGAACGTCGGCGGCGCCAGCAGTTCGCCGGCGCAGCTGGTCGCGTTCGGCGGCTGGCTCTGGTTCGTCGCCACCGGCAGTGGTGCCGGCAACGAGGTCTGGCGCACCGACGGCACGGCGGCTGGCACGCAGCTCGTCGCCGACCTCGTGCCCGGCCTCGTCAGTTCGTTCCCACAGGACCTGACCGTCGCCGGCACCCGGCTCTACTGCACCGCGGCAGTCGGCGGCCAGCGCGAAGTGTGGGCGTTCGACGGCACGCCCGGCAACGCGACCAAGGTGACGGCGACCGCGGCCGGTCGCCTCAACGCCTACAGCGACCTCGTCGGCACGCAGCTCGGCCTGTTCTTCCTGCACGACGACCTGACCGGCTTCGGCAAGGAGCTGTGGCGCAGCGACGGCACGCTGGCCGGCACGCAGCGCGTGCTCGACCTCGCGCCGGGCCAGCGCAGCGGGCCGCTGACAGGCACGCTGGTGGCCGCGTTCGGCGGGTCGCAGCTGGTGTTCGGCGCCGCGCAGCACGACCACGGCCTGCAGCTGTGGCGGACCGACGGCACCGCCGCCGGCACGCAGCAGCTGTCCGATTTCGGCACCGCCGGCGAGGGCGTCGGCGCCGCCGGCCTGCGCGATCTGTTCGCGACCGGGGCGCGCGTGTTCTTCGCCGGCGACGACGGCAACAACGGCTTCGAACCGTGGGTCTACGATCCGGTCGGCACGCCGCTGCCGTTCACGCTGACCTACGGGCCGAGCTGCCCCGGCTCCAACGGCGCGCCGCAGATCGGCGCCAACGGCCTGCCGCAGCTCGGCAATGCGGCGTTCGCGATCACGCTGGCGCAGGCGATGCCGAACTCGATCACGGTGCTCGCCGCGTCGCTCGGTTCGACGAACATCCTGTTCGACGGCTGCCGGGTGCTGGTCGACCTGCCGATCACGATCTGGTCGAACCCGCTGACCGACGCCGCCGGCACCGCGCTCGGCGCGCTGCCGATCCCGAACGACGCGGCGATGCTCGGCGACAACCTGTTCTTCCAGTACGGCGTCGTCGACCCGCTCGGCACGGTGCTGGGCTTGCTGACCCTCAGCAACGGCCTGCAGCTGCAGATCGGCATCTGACGAACCTGACGGCCGCGGCGGTCGGAGTGCGTGTTGGTGGTGTCCCACACCCCGATCCCACGATGCCGATCCGCAGCCTGCCGTTCCTGTTCCTCGCCGCCACCGCGACCGCCCAGGCCGCACTCGGCGACCTCGTCACGACGACGTCGACGCAGTTCTCCGGCAACGTCAGCCGCTTCGTGCCCCTGGGCGGCCAGGCGCTGTTCGCCGCCAACAACGTGTTCGGCATCGAGGCGTGGGTGACCGACGGCACGTCGCCCGGCACGCGCCAGCTCGCCGACCTGATGCCGGCCGGCAACGCGAGTCCGTCGGCGCTGGTCGCGTTCGGCGGCGTCTGGTTGTTCGCGGCCACCGTGCCGGGCTTCGGCCGCGAGCTGTGGCGCACCGACGGCACGCTGGCCGGCACGCAGCTCCTGTGCGACACCTGGCCCGGCGAGTCGTCGGGCAATCCGGCGAACACGACGCTGTTCGGCGGCCAGGTGTGGTTCGCGGCCGACGACGGCGTCAGCGGCGCCGAACTGTGGCGCAGTGACGGCACCACGCTCGGCACGGCGCGCTTCGCCGACCTGGCTCCGGGCAGCGGCAGCTCGTTCCCGTCGCGGTTCACGGTCGCCGGCGGCTGGCTGTGGTTCACCGCCAACGACGGCGCGACCGGCACCGAGCTGTGGCGCACCGACGGCACGCTGGCCAACACGCAGCGCGTCGCCGACCTGACGCCCGGCAGCGCCTCGACGGCGTTCACGGCGCTGGCAGCGTTCGGGTCCGGCGTCGTGTTCGCGGCCAACGCCGGCGTCGGCACCGAGCCGTACGCCAGCGACGGAACGCCGGCCGGCACCGTGCTGCTGGCGGACCTGCGGCCCGGCAGCCTGTCGTCGTCGCCGGCCGACTTCACGGTGCTCGGCAGCCAGGTGCTGTTCGCGGCGGACGGTGCGACGGGCGGGCGCGAACTGTTCCGCACCGACGGCACGCCGGCCGGCACGGCGCTGGTGCTCGACGTCAACCCCGGCACGCCGGGCAGCTCGCCGGCCGAGTTCGCGCTGCTCGGCGGCGCGGTGGTGTTCGCGGCGACCACGTCGAGCGGCGGCCGCGAACCGTGGCGCAGCGACGGCACCGCGCCCGGCACCTACGCGCTCGGCGATCTGCTGCCGGGGTCGAGCAGCTCGAACCCGGCGGGCTTCGCGGCGGTCGGCAGCGACCTGTGGTTCGCGGCCGACGGCAGCGGCATCGGCCGCGAGCTGTGGCGCACCGACGGCACGCCGGCCGGCACCACGCTGCTCGCGGATCTGCAGCCCGGGCTCACCGGCGCCGACCCGCGCGCGATCACGGCGTTCCTGGGCGGGGCGCTGCTGAGCGCGGCGATCGGCGGCGCGGCCGAGCCGCACTTCCGCGATGCCGTGACCGGCACGACGGTGCTGCTGCGCGACGTCGCGACGACACAGGCCGACGCGCATCCCGGCACGTGGGCGAACCTCGGCAGCGACGTCTTCTTCGCCGCCGGCGGCGAAGGCCTGGGCCAGGAGCCGTTCCGCACCGGCGGCACGGCCGCGACCACGGTGCCGATCGCCGACCTCGTGCCGGGCACCAACGGCTCCAACACCACGGCCGCGGTCGGTGTCGGCAACCGCGTGTTCTTCGCCGCGCAAGATGCCGGCGGCGGGCGGCAGCTGTTCGTCACCGACGGCACCGCGACGACGCAGCTGACGTTCGGGCTGCCGGGACCGACGCCGCGCGACCTGGTGGCGTTCGGCACTGGCGTGCTGTTCACCGCCGAGACCGCCGTTGACCGCGAGCTCTGGGTCAGCGACGGCACGCCGGCGGGCACGTTCGAACTGCTGGAGATCCACGCCACCGCGCCGGCGTTCGGCTCGTCGAGTGCGCTGTTCACGGTCGTCGGCGGCGCGGTGTTCTTCGTCGCCGACGACGGTGTGCACGGCTTCGAGCCGTGGGTCACCGACGGCACCGCTGCCGGCACGCACCTGGTCGCCGACCTCGAGCCGGGCCCGACCGGCAGTGCGCCGGCGTGGCTGGTGGCGTGGAACGGCTGGCTCTGGTTCGCCGCGACCGACGCCGTCGCCGGCACCGAGCTGTGGCGCAGCGACGGCACGCCGGCGAACACGCAGCGGGTCGCCGACCTCGCGGCCGGTAGCGCAGGCTCCGCGCCGCAGCAGCTGACGGTCGCCGGTGACCGGCTGTTCTTCACGGCCAGCGTCGCCGGCCAGCGCGAACTGCACGTCTGCGACGCCGCGCTGGCGGTCGCGCCGGTGACCACGACGGCGTTCGGCCGCACGACCGCCTACTCGGATCTGCGCGGCACGCGCGGCGGACTGTTCTTCCTGCACGACGACCGGGCCGGGTTCGGCAAGGAGGTCTGGCACAGCGACGGCACCGCCGCGGGCACGCTGCGGGTGGCGGACGTCGTGCCGGGCCAGCGCAGCGGGCCGGTGCCCGGCACGCTGGTGCCGGTGTTCGACGGCACGCAGCTGTTCTTCGCGGTCGGCGAACACGACCGCGGCCTGCAGTTCTGGGTGACCGACGGTGCCGCGGCCGGCACGCGGCGCGTGTCGAACTTCGGCACGCCGGGCAGCGGCCTCGGCTTCGCGGCCGCGCAGACGTTCTTCGCCACCGGCGAGCGGCTGTTCTTCTCCGGCAGCGACGGCACCACCGGCTTCGAGCCGTGGGTGCTGGACGCCGAGGCGTCGGCGCTGGCCGTGGCGCGGCCGTACGGCGTCGCGTGCACCGGTTCGAACGGGGCGCCGCGCATCGGCGCGAACGGCGCGCCGTGGCTCGGCAACGGCGGCTTCGCGATCACCCTGACGCAGGCGATGCCGAACTCGATCACGCTGCTGACGGCGTCGTTCGCGGCGATCGACGTGTTGTTCGACGGCTGCCACCTGCTGGTGAACCTGCCGTTCACGATCTGGTCGAACCCGCTGACTGACGCCGCCGGCACCGCGTTCGGCCCGTTCCCGGTGCCGCTCGATCCGACGATGCTCGGCGACGATCTGTTCTTCCAGTACGGCGTCGTCGACCCGCTCGGCACCGTGCTCGGCTTCCTGACGCTCAGCGACGGTCTGAGGCTGCAGCTCGGCAGCTGACGCCGGCGTCAGTTGCCGATCGTCGCGCGCGCGGCGTTGGACACGGCCCCCGGCACGACCGCACCACCGTCGATCGCCAGCGCCTGCACGAAGAACGTCGTGCCGAGCAGCGCGCGCTGCAGCGGCACGTCGATCGTGGTGGTCGCGGCGCCGCCGACCGGCACCACGAACGTGCTCCACTCGATGCTGGTCGCGAGGTGGCAGCCCGGCAGTCCGAGCGCGGTCAGTTCGAGCGGCAACGGCTGGCCGAGGTAGTCGAGGTCGCTGCTGCCGGCGACGAACAACGCCAGGTCGCCGGCCGGCGCGACGCGCAGCGGCAGCGCCGTGCCGAGCTGCGGCCGCGCACCACCGACCGTGTCGAGCACCGGCACACCGCCGGCGAACGCGCAGCCGCTGCCGGTCGGCACGAAGTCGGCGCGCACCGCGAGTTCCCAGGTCTGCGCATCGGGCACGGCGCCGCCGAGCGCGATGCGGGCGCCGCCGAACAGCACGACCATCTCGCGTTGCCGGTCGTAGGTGGTCGCGTGGCCCTGGCGGCTCGTCAGGCCGGCCGGTGCCGGCGGGCCGGGCTGCCAGGCGGTGCCGTCGTGGATCCAGGTCGCCAGCAGCTGGCTGGCGGCGCCGTTGCCGCCGGTCAGCACCGCGACGCCGTGCGGCTCGAAGAAGGCCAGCGACGGGAACGCCAACGCCGGCGGCTGCACGCTGCCGTTGACCGGCGCCCACGTCGTGCCGTCCCACTGCCACGTGTCGGCGGTGAAGCCGCCCTGGCCGGGCGCGAAGCCGCCGAACAGCAGCGACACGCCGCGCGCGGTGTCGAATGCCATCGCGTGGCCCTGCCGCGCGGCCGGAGCGTTCGTGGCCACGCGCTGCGTCCAGTCGACGCCGTCGAATTCCCAGGTCTCGGCGGTCGGCGTGTCGGCATCGCTGCCGCCGCCGAACAGCACGGCGCGGCCGCGCAGCGCATCGAACGCCATCGCCGCGCCGAGCCTCGCGCTCGGGGCGTGGGCGGTCGGCACGAGCTGCCACGCGGCGCCGTCGAAGCGCCAGGTGTCGCCGAGCGGCTGGCCGTTCGCGTCGGCGCCGCCGAACACCAGCAGCACGTCCTGCACCGGATCGACGCAGGAAGCGAAGCGCTGGCGCGCGCCGGGCCCGGCGATCGGCAGCGGCGTCCAGGCGACGCCGTCGTAGCGCCACGTGTCACCGTGCACGAGGCCGGACGGTTCGTGCACGCCGCCGAACAGCACCTCGGCGCCGCCGACGTGGGCCAGCGCGTGGAACCGGCGCGCGGGTGGCGGCGCGTTCTGCGGTTCGAAGTACCAGTCCTGGGCGACGGCAGTCGCGGCGGACACGGTGGTGAGGACGAACAGGAACGGGGAGCGGAGTGGGTTCATGGGGTCTGGTTCTCTCGAAGCCCGCAAGGCGCCCGCACCGTGCGGCCGGTGCCACGCTTTCCGCCGGCGCCGCGGCGTGTGGTTCGCCGCCGGCGACCGCGACCGGTATGGTGCGCGCCCGTTCCCATGGCCTCGAATCCTCCCTTCCGCCGCGTGCTGATCGCCAACCGCGGCGAGATCGCGCTGCGCGTCGCGCGCGGTCTGCGCGAACTCGGCATCGAGTCGGTCGCCGTGCACAGCGACGTCGACGCGCGCTGCGCGCACGTGCTGCACGCCGACCACGCGGTGCCGCTCGGCGGCAACACCGCTGCCGAGAGCTACCTCGATGTCGGCAAGATCCTCGCCGCCGCGCGCCGCAGTGGCGCCGAGGCGATCCACCCCGGCTACGGCTTCCTCAGCGAGAACAGTTCGTTCGTGCGCGCGGTGCGCGACGCCGGGCTCGTCTTCATCGGCCCCAACGCCGAAGCGATGGACCGGCTCGGCGGCAAGAAGGCCGCGCGCGAGGAGGCGATCGCGGCCGGTGTGCCGGTGATCCCCGGCACCGAACAGGACGTCGGTGACCAGGGTCTGATCGAGGTCGCGAAGAAGATCGGCATGCCGGTGATGGTCAAGGCCAGCGCCGGTGGCGGCGGCCGCGGCATGCGGCTGGTCGAACGCGAACAGGACCTCGCCGAGGCGCTGGCGGCCGGCCGCCGCGAGGCGAAGGCGTCGTTCGGCGACGACCGCATGATCCTCGAGCGCGCCGTGTTCCCGGCGCGGCACATCGAGATCCAGCTGATCGGCGACCGCCACGGCCACGTCGTGTCGCTGCACGAGCGCGAGTGCTCGGTGCAACGCCGCCACCAGAAGGTGCTCGAGGAAGCGCCGTCGGCGGTCGTCGACGAGGACCTGCGCCGCCGCATGGGTGAATGCGCGGTCGCGCTGGCCAGGCGCGTGGGCTACGACAACGCCGGCACCGCGGAGTTCCTGCTCGACGAGCAGGGCCGCTTCTACTTCCTCGAGGTCAACACGCGGTTGCAGGTCGAGCACCCGGTGACCGAGCTGGTGACCGGCGTCGATCTCGTGCACCTGCAGGTGCACGTCGCCGCCGGCGGCCGCCTCGAGCAGCTGCTGGCCGGCAAGGACCTGCGGCCGCGCGGCCACGCGATCGAAGCGCGGCTGTGCGCCGAATCGCCGGAGAGCGGCTACATCCCGGCCGCCGGGCTGTTGCGCCTCGTGCGCGAACCCGAGGGGCCGGGCATCCGCGTCGACAGCGGCGTCTACACCGGCTGGGAAGTGCCGCCGTTCTACGACTCGATGCTGGCGAAGCTGATCGTGTGGGCGCCGGACCGGGCCAGCGCCTGTGCGCGGCTCAGCCAGGCGCTGCGCGACACGGCCTACCTCGGCATCCCGACCAACGTCGACTTCCTGCGCCGCATCGTCGACGACACCGCGTTCCGCAACGCGCGGCTGCGCACCGACATGCTGAAGCTGCGGCCCGAGCTGGCCGCAGGGCCGCAGGACGGACCCGAGGATCTGGCGCTGGCGGCCGCCGTGTTGTGCCAGGCGGTGGCGCCGCGCAGCGGTGGTGCCGGCGGCGGAACGAACGGTGCCGCGGCCAGCGGCGGTTCGACCGCGGTGTGGAGCGATCTGGCCGGCTTCCGCCTGTTCGAGGGTTCCCGATGAAGGTGCGCAAGGAGTACGTGCGCGACGGCAAGCCGGTCGCGGTCGTGGCCGAACCGCTCGACGGCGATCGCTGGCGCGTGCGCGTCGGCGACCGCGTCTACGAGTTCTCGGCACAGGCGCTCGGTGACGGCGGCGTGAAGCTCGCGCCGAAGGGCCAGGAGTTCGAGCGCTCGTTCGTCGCCTACGGCGCCGCCGCGGGCAAGGACTTCATGGTGCGGGTGCTCGGCCGCACGCACACGCTGACGGCGCCGGCCGGCCGCAAGGGCACCGGCGGTGCCGGCGCCGACGGCACCGTGCGCGCGCCGATGACCGGCACCGTGATGGACGTGTTGTGCAAGGTCGGCGACACCGTCGCGGCCGACCAGACGCTGGTCGTCGTGTCGGCGATGAAGATGGAGCACAAGCTCACGGCCGGCGTCGCCGGGGTCGTGCAGAGCGTCGCCGCGAAGAAGGGCGGCACCGTCGACCAGGGCGCCGTGCTCGCCGTCGTCGAAGCGAAAGCGTGACCGGATCAGCCGGCGCGCAGCGACGCCATGTTCGAGTATTGCCGTCGCGAACGTGACCGGCCGCGCCGCTGGTCCGGTAGCATCCGCGCCCCTGTTCCCGGTCCCATGGCCGCCGCCGACCCGTCCCCGCCGATCGCCGTTCCGCCGCCGCCGCCCGGCCTGTCGGGCCTCGGCCACGTGTTGCCGTCGGCGAAGGCCCTGTTGGCGCGGCGCATCGTCGCCGCGGGCGGCACGCCGGAACCGGCCCAGTTCGACAAGCAGGGTCTGCGCCTCACCGCCACCGAGGCGGTCGCGCTGCGCGAGTGGCTCGCGAACGGCCTCGCGACGCGCGTCGTCGACGAGGTCCGCGCGGCCGACGGCACGGTCAAGCTGCTGCTCGGTCTGCACGACGGCAAGAAGGTCGAGACCGTGGCGATGCCGGTCGGCGCCTGCTGCGTGTCGACGCAGGTCGGGTGCGCGGTCGGCTGCCGCTTCTGCGCGTCGGGCCTGTTCGGCGTCGAGCGGCACCTGTCGAGCGACGAGATCGTCGAGCAGGTCGTGCACGCGCGGCGCGTGATGCGCATCGACCGCGTCGTGTTCATGGGCATGGGCGAGCCGTCGCACAACCTCGACAACGTGATGGCGGCGGTCGGCCGGATCCGGCACGAGGTGCTGATCTCGCCGCGCCGGCAGACGTTCTCGACGGTCGGCGGCGTGCGCGCGCTCGAACGCATGCGCAGCTTCCCGGTGCGGCCGTGCCTGGCGCTGTCGCTGCACACGGCCGACGAATCGCGGCGCCGCGAACTGTTGCCGAACGCGCACAAGGACCCGCTGCGCGACATCGTCGCCGCGGCCGACGCGTACGGCCGCGACGTCGGCACGCCGGTGCAGTTCGAGTGGACACTGCTCGACGGCGTCAACGACGGCGAGCGCGACGTCGACCAGCTGTGCGAGCTGCTGCGGGACGTGCGCGGCTACGTGAACTTCATCGTCTACAACCCGGTCGACGGGCTGCCGTTCGCGGCGCCGCCGCGCGACCGGATCGTCGCGATGGTGCGCGCCGTGAAGGCGCGCGGCATCCTGGCGACGATCCGCGATTCGTCGGGCCCGGACGCGCAGGCTGCCTGTGGCCAGCTGCGCCTGCGCGATCGCGCCGGGCGGTGACCGCGACGCGGATCAGAACGGGCGGTCGCCGAGCACGTAGCTGGCGTCGTTCGTGACCGAGAACCCGAAGCCGTTCAGCGTCGGATCGAAGCACAGCGCCTGCTGGAAGATCTTCAGGCCGATGTCGCCGGTCACGTACGGGAACTGGAACGAGTACTCGCCATTGCCGGCGGCGTCGGTCAGCACGAGCACCCAGACCACCGGATCGACGCGAGCTGCACACGGCGTCGGGTTGCCGAGCGAGTCGGGCAGCCCGAAGTCGAGCGTGATCGGCAGCGGGATCGCACCGAGCGCGAGCGTGTTCGAGAAGCCGAGGAACGCGGCCGCGAACGAGTTCGGGATCGTGCGTTCGATGCGCGTCAGGAACGTCGAGCCGAACGCCGGCGTCTCACCGTTGAGGTTGCCGAGCAGAGGGCGCAGGCTGTTCGAACCGATGCACCCGTTCGTCGACGCCGGTTCCTGCCGCGTCGAGCTGCTGACGTAGATCGGCGGGCAGCCGCCGGTGTGCAGCAGGTAGTCGCCGCTCACCATCGTCGTCGGCCCGGAGATCTGCAGGAAGTAGAGGCCGGCGCGTTCGATCGTGAAGACGAGGCGCGCGTGGGAGCTCGAGCTGCCCGATGCGGACGCCAGCGACACCGTGCCGGTCGAGTCCCACAGCCGCAGCGACGAGCCTGCGAGCGGCGTCGGCGCCACGCCTTCGGCCATCGCGACGATCGTCGTCGGCGCGGTGATCGCGAACAGGTACCAGTCGATGCCGTTGCCGGTGCTGCCGGTGGTCGAGCCGAGCAGATCGTCGCCGAGGTTGAACGCGCCGGCAGGCGTCGCGGTGTTGTCGTTGGGCTCGGGTCCTTCGGGGATCGTCGACGTGCCCTGCAGGTCGACCAGGTTGGTGCGCAGGCTGTACTTGCCGGTCTTGACGTAGTCCCACGCCAGCGAACCGGCGGTCGCCGAGCCGGCGGTGACCGCGATCGCGTAGGTGCCGGCGCTCAGCAGGTTCGGGTGCGCCAGCGTCGTCACGCGGTGGCTGGCCGCATTGGTGGCCACGCCGGTGCCGAGTGGCGTCCAGACGCCGGGCGCGGTCTCCTGGTGGAAGCGCAGCGCGAGGTTGTCGAGCTGCGGCACGCCGCCGTCGTCGTAGGTCGCGGCGACGACGTAGCCGCGGCCGGTCAGCGTGAACTGCCAGAAGTCGACGTCGGCGGCCGAAGTGAGTTCGCCTTCGATGACGTCGCCGAGCGTGAACGCCGTCGGTGTGCCGGTCGAGTCGTTGGGCTCGGGTCCTTCGACCGTGTCGATCGGCGTGACCGGCAGCACGTAGAAGTCGAGGCCGTAGTCGGCGACCGCGCCGCTCTTCAGGTTGACGACCGCCGTGTAGGAGCCGGCCGGCAGCGTGACGCCGCAACTCGCCATCGTGCCGACCGAACCGTCGTTCCACGCCAGGCGCGTCGTGCCGCCAGCGTCGTAGATCGCGATGCGGTTGTCGCGCGACAGGCCGAGCGACAGCGTGCCGCCGGCGCTGGCCTGCAGGTGGACCTGGCCGGGAGCTGCCAGCGTGAACGAGAACCAGTCGTCGTCGGTCGGCGCGGCGGCGGTGTAGGTGGCCGCGATGTGTTGGCCGGGCAGGATCGGCATCGCCGTCGCCGGCGTGTCGTTCGGCTCGACTTCGGTGACCTTCTGGGCCGCCGCGAACGGCGCGAGCAGCAGGGTCGGGAGGAGCAGGGTGGAGAGTCGTTGCATGCTTCGTGCGGTGGTTGGGGGTCGTTCAGAGCGGGCCGTTGCGCTGCGCCTCGGCGGGACGCACCGCGGCGTCCGCGGGTTCGGCGCTGGTGGGCGAGGCGACGGGCGCGGGCGGCGTCGGCTGCAAGGGCGCGCAGGTGCCGGTGCGCAGCAGGTAGCCGCCGGTGTCGCCGAACCGGCGGCCGCGGACCTCGAGGAAGTAGCTGCCCGGTTCGTGGATCGTGTGCACCAGGCGCCCGTGCGCCGTCGTCGTGCCGGTGCCCGAAGCGAGCGCCGCGCCGGCCGCGCTCCACAGCCGCACCGACGCGACCGGCAGCGGCTCGGCGCCGTCGCCGACCGCGGTCGCGGCCAGCGTCAGCGGCACCGTGACCTCGAGTCGGAACCGATCGGCGTCGCCGTCGGCGCCGATCGTGCCGCGCACCGCCCGGCCGGGAGACAGCACCAGTGCGGCGCCATCGGTGTCGTTCGGTTCGGCGGCTTCGGCGAGCGGCGCGGCGTCGGCGAAGGCGATCCAGGCCGTTCGCAGCGCGTAGTGACCCACCTTGCGGTAGTCCCACGGCGCCGTGCCGGCCGGCGTCGAGGTGTCGCCATCGACCTGGATCGCGTAGCGGCCGGGCGTCAGGTGGTTGCCGGCCGGCAGGTCGGTCGTGTGCGCGAGATCGACGGCCCGGTGGCTCGTGCGCACGTAGCTCGGGGCGCCGAGCCGCGCCCAGCGCCCTGCGGCGACCTCGTGCCAGAACTGCAGCCGCGTGTTGTCGAGCTGCGGGGCGCCGCCGTCGTCGAGGCACAACACCTGCGCGACACCGTCCGCGTCGACCTCGAACGCGAACCAGTCCACGTCGCCGGGTGTGGCGAGTTCGCCGGCGATCGTCGCGCCGAGCCGGAACGGCGTCGGCTGGCCGCCGCTCGGCGGGTCGTTCGGTTCGCCGGCCTCGCGCACGTCGACCACCTGCGGCGCGGCAACCGCGAGGTCGAGCGTGTAGCTGCCCGGTATGCCGCTGGCCTTCATCGCGACGAGGCATGCGTACTGGCCGGCCGGCAGGGTCACGCCACAGTGGCAGCCGGTGCCCTCGGCGCGCTCGTTCCAGGCGAGTCGACGCCCGCCGGCAGCGTCGTAGATCGCGAGCAGGGCGTCGCGCGGCGCCTGCCATGGCAGGTTCGTGGTCGCGAGCCGCAACTGGACGCGGCCCGGCGCGGTCAGCTCGAAGCGGTACCAGTCGACGTCCGCGGTCGACGCGAGCGTGCCGCCGATGCGTTGGCCGACGGCCAGCGCCTGCGCGTCGGCAGCGCGGTCGTTGGGTTCGTTCTCGCCGGGAGCCTGCGCCGGGCAGAGTGCCAGGCACCCCATGGCAGCGAGCAGGACGGCGATCGGCGACGGCATCGGCAACGGGCGGCGGCGGCCGGGATCGGCCGCACCACCATTCGGTCCCTCTGGCGCCGTTTCGCCGGCCCGCGGCCAACGGAATCGATCCACTTTGGCGGTTGCCCACCCGACTGGTGCGTTGCGTGGAGCGCCCGGCCTGTCGGACTGAAGCGCTGCCTGTGGAGGCGCTTGCGAGAGTTCTTCAATCGGTCCACGGAACGCACCAGTCGGGTGCGTTGCGCCGCGGCGTGCCCCTCGTGACGCGTGGCGTCGACCTGATCCTCTGCTGGTCGACACCATGCCTTCGCTCATGCACCGCCTTCTGCCACCCAGTCTCGGTCTGCTGTTCGCCCTCGGCTGCCCCGCCCAGACGTTCGTCGTCGACGCGAACAACGGTCCGGGCACCAACTTCACGACGCTGACCGCCGCGGTCGCGGCGGTGCCATCGGGCTCGGTGCTGTCCGTGCGCGCCGGGATCTACGCCGGGGTGACGATCGACGCGATGAGCCTCGAGATCCTCGGCGAACCCGGCGCGCGGATCGATGCACAGCCTGGCTCCAACTCCAAGGTGGTTTCCGTCGTCAATCTGCAGCCGGCACAGCGGGTCCGGGTCAGCGGGTTCGAGTTGAGCACGACCTCGTACTACTACGCGGTCACTGCCGAGAGCGTGAATTGTCAGGGGCTCGTGTGCTTCGAGGACCTGCGGTGTGTGACGTCCACGCAGGTCTACATCTCCCTGCGGTTCGTCAACAGCGATCGAGTGCTCGTGCGCGATGTCACCAGCAACACCGGTTGGGTTGGCGCGACTTGTCAGCAGAGCAACGTGTCGTTCGAAGACTGTCGATTGGGCGTTCCCCTCGCCGGCCCTGTGGGATCCGCCGCCCCGCTGTACGTCACCGGCGGTTCGGTCCAGTTGGCCAACTCCAGTGTCAGAGCGAGCGGCGGCTTCAGTTCCCACGCCGTGTCCATGCAGGGTGGTGAACTGCGTCTGCTCGGCACCACGGTCCTGACCGCCGGGGCGCCACCGCCACCGCCGCTGTGGTGGGTTCCACACGAGCTGGCCGGCAGCGGCACCGTGCGCCTCGACCCGAGTGTCACGTTGACCACGGGCATGGTCGAGGCCGGCATCACTGTCGTGACCCAGGCGATGCCGAGCCTGCGGTCGTCCGGGACGGCGACCACGATCGACGCCGAACTCACCGGCCCGAACAGCGCCCTCGGCGCAATCGCGGTGTCGTTGCCGGGCCCGCGCGTGGTGCTGCCGCTGTTCCAGGACGCGGTGTGGCTCGACGGCAGCAGCCTGATCTGGGTCGGTCTCGGGGTGCTGGGCCCGAGCCTGCCGGTGACGGGATGGCTGCCGTGGACCATCGGCCCCGCGCCCGGCCTGGTGGCGGTCTGGCAGGGCGTCGTGTTCGACCCGGCGACCGGCTGGCAGGTGAGCAATCCGTCGCTGGCCGTGCTGCCGTGACCGCGCGGCGCGGCTACTCGAGCATCGCGCTGGCGAGCACCGCGACGCCGGCGATGTCCTCGGCCGTGCAGCCGCGCGACAGATCGAGCCACGGCTTCGCCAGGCCCTGCAGCAGCGGACCGTAGGCGCGGAAGCCGGCGAGCCGTTCGGTGATCTTGTAGGCGAGGTTGCCGGCGTCGAGGTCCGGGAACACGAACACGTTCGCGCGGCCCTGCAGCGGGCTGTCCTTGCACTTGCGCTGCGCGACCGCGGGCACGTAGGCGGCATCGAACTGCAGTTCGCCGTCGCTGGCGACCGTCGGGTGCGCGGTCCGGAAGCGCGCCGCCGCCGTGCGCACCTTGGCGACCTTCGCGTGCTCGGCGCTGCCGTGCGTGCTGAACGACAAGAACGCGACGCGCGGCGCCTCGCCGGTGAAGCGGCGGTGGTTCAACGCGGTCGCCCAGGCGATGTGGCCGAGCTGCTCCGGATCGGGGTCCGGCACGACGCCGCAGTCCGCGTACGACAGCACCTCGTCGCCGCGCACCAGCAGGAACATCGACGACACGAGCGGGATGCCCGGCGCGGTGCCGAGGCAGAACAGGCCGGCGCGGATCACGTCGGCGGTCGCGTGTGCGGCACCGGTGACGCCGGCGTCGGCGTGGCCGAGTGCGACGAGGCCGGCGCCGAAGACGACCGGCTCGGCAGCGAGGCGCAGCGCCTCCGCTTCGCCGAGACCCTTGTGCTTGCGCCGCTCGTGCAGGTGGCGCGCGACGTCGGGCAGGCGCGGGTCGCGTTTCGGATCGTCGACCCAGACGACGTCGCAGAGCCGATCGGATTCGAGCAGCGTGCGGGCACTGGCGGTGCGGGGATCGGCGGTCTCGGGCAGCACGATGCGTGCGCGCCGGCTGCGCGCGCGGTCACGGAGTCGGTCGAGGGCGTCGGCCATGGTGCGCCGCAACGATGCCGCACGCCGCCGCGAGTTGGAACAGGAACGCGCCATCAGGGCACGCGCAGGTGCACGGCCAGATCGTCGGTCAGCACGAGCCGGCGCGCGTCCGGCGCCCTGCCGACGTGCACCGCGACCGCGTCGCGCGGGATGCGGCACGGCGGCACGTTGCCGTCGGCGTCGAGCAGCGCGCGGCCGCGCACGCCCTCGGCGGCGATGACGGCGCCGTCGGCGAGTTCGAACGCGACCGGCCGCGCGTAGCGGCTGCCGCCGGCGACCAGCTGCAGCCAGCGCGTGCCGTCGCACTCGATCTCGGCCGAGCTCGAACGAGCGAAGGCCTCGACCGGCACGAGCTGGCGCATCGCTCCGGCCACGCGCACGCACAGCCAGGCGTCGCGCGCCGGCAGCGTCGGCAGCACGAAGCGGCCGTCGTCGTCACATGTGGTAGGCGTCGTCGCGTCCATCTGCCAGCCGCCGCCCTTGGTGACGTGCGTGCACCAGCCGACCTCCACGGTGGCGCCGCGCAACGGTTGGCCGTCGGCGGTCACGCGGCCGCTGCACCCGCGTCGGGTCGGCGGCAGCCGCAGCACGACGCCGTCCGCGCCGCTCGCCAGCGGTGCCGAGGTCGCGCTGGCGCCGGTGTCCGGGTCGACCGCGCGCAGCCGGTAGCGCCGCTCGGCGAGGCCGCCGAGTGCGAACGTACCGTCGGCTGCCGTGCGCACACCGCCGTCCCAGCCACCGAGGCGCCCCTCGACGCCGGCGAACGACACGTCGAGCAACGTCGGGTCGACCAGCCCGACCCAGACGCCGCTGCGCGGCGCGCCGTTCGCGTCGAACACGACACCGCGCAGTTCGCGCGGCCGGTCGCGCAGCACGAGCAGCAGGTTGCGGCCGGTGGCCGGTTTGGCGGCCAGCGTGGCGCCGAAGTCGTCCTGCTGCAGCGCCGCGAAGCCCTCTGCCAGCACGGTCAGCGCGTACTGCGGCTGTGCTCCGCCGGCGTCGAGCGCGAACCGCCCGTCGGCGCCGGTTGTCGTGTTCTGGCGGCCGAACCAGACCTTGGCGCCGGCGATCGGCCGGCCGCCGCCGTCGGCCACGGTGCCGTCGATCGTCAGGCGGTCGCGTTCGTGCGGCCGGCGCAGCACGACGTCGACGGTCTGCCGCGGCAGCGTGTCGAGCGGCACCAGCGCCGGCTCGTAACCGTCGTGCTGGACCAGCAGATGGCCGCCGGCGATCGCGCGGCGGATCAGGAACGCACCGTCGGCGTCGCTGCGCATCGGCAGCTGACCGTGCAGCGCGTCGCGACTGCCGGCGTCGCGCAGCGCCAGGGCGAACGCGTCCGCGATCGGCTTGCCGTCGAGATCGCGGATCATGCCTTCGACGCGGGTCGCCGGGGCGCAGATCCACGGTGCGCGGCCGGCACTGCCCGGCACCACCAGCACGTGCAGCGGGCTGACCACGTCGATGCTGTCGTCACGCACCTCGAGGCCTTTGGCGAACATGAACCCGCCGTCGCCGTCGGCGGTGGCCTCGCGTTCGGGCAGCGGTGTGCCGAGCACGGTCGCGCGCCACTCGTCGGGCGCCGGCAGTTCGGCGAAGAACTGCGCCGCGTAGCCCGGCTCGCGCAACAGCCGGTTCTCGAGGGCCGCGTCGATCCGGATCGTGCGGTCGGCGCCGCGGATCCAGCCGCGGTCGCCGCCTTGCCACCGGACCGCAGCCGGCGACTGCGCGCGCAGCACGACGCCGGCGAGCGGTCGGCCGCCGCGGTCGACGACCCGCCGCACACCGGGCGAGGCGGCGGTCGGTGCGGCGGCGGCGGCCGTGCGTTCGACCGGAGGCGTCGGCTCGGCGCGGTCGCGCGCCGGCGCCGACGGTGGCTCGACCGAGGCGGTTGCCGCGGCAGTGACCGGCGCCGCACCGTCAGGCGGCGGCGCGACGTCGGTCGGACCGAGCCACGCCGGGCCGAACGCGACGGCGACCAACAGGACTGCGGCGGTGGCCGCGACGAGAGCGAGCTTCTTCATGGCGATCGCGAAGGCGATGCCGCCGGCAACTGCTCCCCCCGCCGCTTCGAGCGTCGTTCGCCGCGCGCCGACTGCCAGCACGGCCGGCAACCAGCGGGCGCGGCCGCCGGGGGCCCGGTCGAGCCGTTCCCGCAGCAGTTGCAGCCCGCGCTGCAGGCGCGAACGCACGGTGTTGCGCTTGCTGCCCGTGCGGGCGGCGATCGCCGCCGCGTCGAGGTTCTCGAAGAACCGCAGCACGATCGTCGCGCGGTACGGTTCGTCGAGCGCCAGCACGGCATCGACCAGTTCGCGGTGCGTCGCGACGCGCTCGGCCAGGTCGGCGGCCGACGGGGCGGCTGCTGCGTGGGTCGCGTCGGCCGCGAGGCGTTCGCGGCGCGAACGACGCGCCTCGGTGCGGCGGGCGCGCAGGGCCCGCCGGCGCACGATCGTCGCGAGCCACGCCCGCGGATCCACGATCGAGCGCCGTTCCGCACGCAGCACGTCGAGCCACGTCGCCTGCGCGACGTCGTCGGCGGTGGCCGCGTCGGCCACGAGAGCCCGCGCCAGCGCCGTCACATGGTCGGTTTCGGCGAGCAGCGTCTCGAGCGGGAGGGAGCGTTCCAGGGTCATCGCTGCGACCAGGTGCCCGCTCGCGCCGTTCCGGACGCAACGGGCTGCGAAAATCCTACGCCGACGTGGATCGCCGGCGGGACCCCGGTGGCTACCGCTCGACTTCCAGCTCCAGCAGCGCGAGGCCGTGCGTCTTGCCCTGCGCGTCGGTCTTCAGGCTCTCGCTGCCGCCGCCGCCGAGCGAGTCGCGCAGCAGGAAGTTCAACGCGAACAGGTTCGGCGCCTCGTAGCGCGTGACCTCGCCCTTGCAGATCGCGCGGAAGTGCTGCTTCACGCGCTCGACGGTCAGCTCGCGCTTCAGCACTTCGTAGTCCCCGGCGTTGGTGACGAAGATGCCGACGTTGCTGCCGTCGCCCTTGTCGCCGCTGCGCGCGAACGCGAACTCCTTCAGCTTCACCTTGGCCATCACGACACCTCCACGCGGACCTTGGTCTTCACCTGCGTCTTGTCGAGCAGCGCCGGCCAGTAGCCGACGATGTCGGTCGCCTTCGGGCGGCCGCCGGCGAAGCCGGTGACGCCGGGCGGGCCGCTGGTGACGAGCGGCACGATCTCCATGCCGAAGCGATCGACCTTGTCCTCGTCGTGGCACTTCACGCCGAGCCGCAGCACGACCTCCGGCGGGTTCGCCGACTCGGTGATGCCCGCGTGGCAGACGCCGGCGCCGACCAGTTCGACGATCTTCTCGTGCTCGGCGAACGTGCAGCCGTCGAGCGCGAGGCGGCCCCAGACGATGTCGGCGCACAGCTTCGCCTTCGCGACGGCGTCGGGGCCGCTGATCGTCAGCTGGCCGGTCGTCTTGAAGCCGTTCTGGTAGCTCAGCGACACCTTGTAGGTCGGTGTCGCCGGGCCGCCCTTGATGCCCGACAGGCGCACGCGGTCCTTGCCGACCTCCTCGACCTTCGCCGACGTGAAGTCGGCGGTGCAGTCGGGGCCGAGGTAGCGCTTCGGGTCGCCCATCTCGTAGAGCAGCTGCGACACGACCGTGTTGCGGTTCACGAGGCCGCCGGTGCCGTCGTGCTTCGTCACCACGAACGTGCCGTCGGGCGACGCTTCGATCACCGGGTAGCCGATCCGGACGAAGTCCTTCACCTCGCGCCAGTTCGTGTAGTTGCCGCCGGTGCACTGCGCACCGCACTCGGCGATGTGGCCGGCCATCGTGCCGGCCGCGAGCTTGTCGAAGTCGTTCGGCTGCCAGCCGAACTCGTGGATCATCGGGCCCGCGACCAGCGCCGGGTCGGTCAGGCGGCCGCCGATCACGATCTGCGCGCCGGCCCGCAGGCACTCGGCCACCGCGAACGCGCCGACGTAGACGTTCGCCGACAGCAGCTTGTCCTGCACGGTCGACAGCGGACGGCCGTCGTCCATGTTGAGCAGCGGGTGGCCGCTGCGCACCAGTTCGGGCACGCGCGCGAGGATGTCGTCGCCTTCGATGATGCCGACCTTGAGGCCCTTGATGCCCTTCTTGCGCGCGAGGTCGAGCACGGCCTGCAGGCACGCCTCGGGGTTCACGCCGCCGGCGTTGGCGACCACCTTGATGCCCTTCTGCGTGATGTCGGGCAGCGTGCGGTCGAGCATCGCGACGAAGTCGGTTGCGTAGCCCGCCTTCGGGTTCCGCGACTTCAACTTCTGCATGATGCTCATCGTGACCTCGGCCAGGTAGTCGAGGGCCAGGTAGTCGAGCGGCCCTTCGCGCACGAGGCGCACGGGGCCGAGGATCGAGTCGCCCCAGAAACCCTGGCCGTAACCGATGAGGACTTTGTCGCGCATGCTGCTGGTAGGAACGGGGGCGAACAGGATAGCCGGCGCGACCGGCGATCGCAGCCTTGCGGCCCACGAACCGCGGTCGCCGATCAGCGTGCGGCCGCGAACCGCAATTCCGCGCCGTCGACGAGGCCGGCGAGGTCCAGCGGCGCGAACCCCGGCGCCTCGACGCGGATCGCGAACCGGCTCGAACCGGCCGCCAGTCGCAGCCAGCCGTCGGTGTCGCTGCCGTCCGAACGCCAGACCGAACCGTCCGGCGCGCGCACGACGGCGACCGCGCCGACGATCGGCAGGCCGGCTGCGTCGACGCAGCGTTGCCGGCAGGTGACCGCGGCCGGTGGCACCGGCAGGTCGAGCGGCACGGGCTCGCGCGCGTCGGCCGGCAACTGCAGTTCGTCGGTGCGGTGCACTTCGAGCCCGGGTGCGACGACGAGGCACAACCGGTACGGGCCGGCCGGCAGTGGCCCCAGCAGCACGGAGGTCTCGCCCTGGCAGCGCTGCACCAGCGGGAACTCCAGCGCATGGCGTCGGCCGGCCGCATCGACGTAGACGAACTGCAGCTGCTGCCACGGCAGCGCTGCGTCGGCGCGCAGGCGCACCGTCAGTTGCGCCGTCGGCACCGGCGGCAGCACGAGCGTCAGCGACGAACCCTGGGCGACGTCGCGCTGCACGCCGCTTTGCGCGGCCAGCGTGCCGGCGCCCTTGCTGGCCTCCACCTGCAGCGGCAGCAGATCGCCGTTCGCGGCGCGCAGTGGCGGACCGACCCACTCGAAGGTGCCGTCTTCCTGCGCGCGCAGGAACGAGCGGTGCGGCGGCGCGCCGGCGGCGATGCGGACTTCGGCCAGCGGCACGGGCCTGCCGTCTTCGGTCACGACGCGGCCGCGCAGCACGCCCGCGAACGGCTGCAGCGGCAGCATGCCGAGATCGACGGTGCCCTCGGTGATCGGCCGGTCGAACGGCAGGGACGCGGCGTACGCGCGCCACGTGCCATCCGGCCGCCGCTGTTCGACGAAGACGTCGACGCGCCGCAGCACGCCGCCGAGGTTGCCGTGTTCGACCTCGACCTGCAGGCGGCCGGTCCGGTCGGGTCGGCCGAGCGCGAACCAGGTGCCCGCATCGCTGACCGCGGTCAGCTGCAGGCTGCAGCGCGGCGGGTCCACGTCGGGCACGGCGACCGAACACGTCAGCTGCGCCCGCCCCGGTGCGCGCGCCGGATCGAGTTCGATGTCGACCACGGCCACGTCGCCCGCGCGCTGCGGCCCCGCGCTGGTGAACTCGTGTCGGCTGGGCCGCGACCACAGTTCGCCGCGCAGCGTCGTGCCGACCGCCACCGGCCACAACTCGACGCCGCACGCGGCCGGCGTCGGCCGCGCGAAGCAGCCCAGCGGCTGCGGCGTGTGCACGGCGACCTGGCCGTGGAACGGCACCGGCGCGCCGTCGCGGCAGGTTCGCACGCGCACCGTGCCGAACGGCGGCAGCCGCAGCGTCCCGTGTTTCTGCTGCCTCGCGTCGGGCAGCATCGGCAGGTCCTCGGTCGGGCCGATCCAGCCGAACGGCACGACCTGCACGCGCATGCCGAGGGTCGGCTCGACGCCGAACACCGCGTTGCCGTCGGCATCGGTCAGCGCGACCGCGCGGACCTGGTCGCCGGCACGCAGCGTGAGGCCGAAACCGCGCAACGGCGTGCCCTCGTGGTCGAGCGCTCGCACCGAGTACCGGGCCAGACGTTCGACGCGCAGGACCCGGTGGGCGCCGTCGCGTTCGTCGCCGATCACGGCGAACGGTGCGCCGACGAACACGTCCTGGTCCGGTCCCGGCGCGATGGCCGCGATGCCATCGGGGTCGCTGTGCGCGGTCGCCGCCGCGCGCAGCCGGCGCAGGTGCCAGTGGCTCGGTCGATACCAACCGTCGACGAACTCTTCGTCGCCGTGCTGCGGCGCCATCGGCACCACGTGCACCGGCACGCCGGGCATCGGCGTGCCATCGGCGAGCACCACCCGCACGGCGCGCAGCGGCTCCTGCTGTGCCGCCATCGACACCGTCAGCAGCACGCCGGCGCACCCGACCCAGGCTGTTCTCCTCATGGCTCGACCCGCGCAGGCAAGTCTCCGGAGTCGCCATGTTCGGGACAAGCACCGCGTCAGGCGCGGCGCCGCTATCCTCGCGCGCCATGCAGTCCGCCGCACCTCGTTCGGTTCGCCGACGTTCGCCACTGGTCGCCTGGTTGCTCGCCGCGGGCTGCAGCGGCCCGCTGCCGGTCCGCTACTTCGAAGAACTGCCGGCAGGCTCCGATACCTGGCACACGATCACCGCCGAGCCGTCCTGGGTGAAGGCGCCGCCGGCGAACGCCGGCCACGTGCGGATCGTCGCCGAGACGAAGTCGAACGGGCTCGACATCGCGAAGAGCACCCTCGACGGCGTCGCATCGCGCGCGCTGCACGACCGCGTCGTGGTCGCGCTGCGCACCGTGATTCCGGCGCCCGCTGCCACGGCCGCCGGCGAGGCGGCATCGGCAAGGATGCGGCTCGTGCAGCGCGCCTGCCGCGACGAGGTGCTGACGCGCGATCTGGTGCCCGGCAACACGCTCGCGACCGTGTGGGGGCTCTACGAGGTGCCGGTCGCCGACCTGTTGCCGCACGTGCCGGCCGACCTGCGCGCGGTTGCCGAGGCCTCGCTCGCGAAGTGACCCGCGGCCGCCGACGGCCGGTCGATTGCCGCCGTTCGCGCGCGGGTTCGATCGTGCCCCCGATGGCGCTGGCATCGTGTCCTCGGCGACGATCCGGGCCGCGAACGCGATGGCTACGGACTTCGGCCGTGTCCCGGGGGGCGGGCTTGATCGCCGCGCCCGCCGCGTCGAGCATGGGCGGCCCCACCGCCGAATCCCGATGCGCCTGCCCACCCTCGCGATCCTGTTCGCCTTCGCCGCCTGTTCGACCGAACCGTCGCCGCAACCCGCGACCGCGCCGACGACCGCCGACGCCGCGGCCGCCAAGGCCGAGGCCGCGCAACCGGTGCCGAGCGACGCCGACTGCAACCTGAACACGCCGCTGGTGCCGGGCATCCCCGGCAGCCCGGGCCACCTGATCGTCTCGTCGCGCAATCCGAACGGCGACAGCGAGCTGTCGGTGCTGATGCGCGTCTTCGTCGACGACCTCAACGAAGTGCGCGCCGCGGTGCTGGCGCACCAGCCGCCGAAGAAGCTGTTCCCGACGCACCGCAAGATGCGCTGCGCGTGGCCGACCAAGCCCAGCGAACGCAACGCCGACTTCGACGCGCGCGCGCAGGCCTACCTCGCCAACGTCGCCGCGTTCGACCACGACCCCGGCCAGGCGACCTACAACGCGATCATCAACGGCTGCATCGCCTGCCACTCGCAGTCGTGCGGCGGCCCGCTCGACTTCATCGACGGCATGAAGTGGCAGTGAGCGCCGCGCCCGGCGCCGCGAGCCGTCGCGACCGGGCTTGAATCGGGTTCGCCGGCGCAGCCATCTCTTGCCGCGACCGACCCGGCGCTGACGACGCGCTTACAGCCATTCGGCGCGTCCGACCGTCCATGCACCCGGACGTGGGCCGTGCGCACGCCGGAGACCGTTCTTCGCCGGGTCGAGAACTTCCGCAACTCGACCGCGTTCGCCGCCCGCCCTTGTGATTCCGAGGTGAACGACATGATGGGACGACGTGCCTGGGGAGCGCCGCTGGCGCTCGGTTTCGTGTGGTGCTGGAGCTGCTCGGTGCCGGTGGCAACGGACACGCCGGCGCAGGCGACGGTCGCGGGAACGCCGACGCAACCCGTGGCGCGGCCGCAGCCGCTGCCGCCGCTGCAGCCGTTCGTCGAGAAGGGGCTCGACTGGCTGTGCGGGGCGCAACAGGCGGACGGTGGCTGGGGTGCGGGCAGCCACTCGCGCCAGGACGTGCGCGACGCGCACGCGGTGCCGACCGATCCGGCGACGACGGCGTCGGCGGCGATGGCGTTCCTGCGCGCCGGGCACGGGCTCGACCGTGGTGACTACGGCACCGTGGTGCAGAAGGCGACCGAGTACCTGCTGCGCACGGTCGAGACGGCGCCGGACGGGCCGCAGATCACCGGCCTGACCGGCACGCAGCCGCAGGCCAAGATGGGGCAGAACGTCGACACGGCGCTGGCCGCGCAGTACTTCGCGCGGTTGCTGCAGCAGACCGACCTTGCGGCCGATCTGCGTCCGCGCGTCACGGCGGCGCTCGACGTCTGCCTGCGCAAGATCGAGTCGTCGCAGGGCCAGGACGGCAGCTGGGCCGCGGGCGGCTGGGCGCCGGTGCTGCAGTCGTCGAACATGTGCACCGCGCTCGAGCTCGCCGGGCTGGCCGGCCGCGCGATCGACCACGAGAAGCTGGCGCGCGCACGCGACTACCAGCGGCAGCAGGTCACGGCGACGTCGGGCCCGGTCGGTGGCACCGTCGACTACGCGCCGAAGGCCGATGCCGCGGCCGGCGTGTCGCTCTACGCGTCGGCGGCGAACCAGCGCGGCGTCGTCGCCGAGGCCAAGGTCGCCGAGCAACTGGTCGAAGCCGGCAAGCGCGAAGGCAAACTCGCCGCCGACGCGGCGCTCACGGCCGAGGCTCTGCAGCAGCTCGGCGTCGCCGAGGATCGCGCCGCGGGCATGCTGCAGTCTGTGCAGATGAACACCGCGGCGAAGGTGCGCTCGTTCGACGAGAACCTGCTGGCCGGCTTCGGCAACAACGGCGGCGAGGAGTTCCTCAGCTACCAGATGAAGAGCGAGTCGCTGGTGATCGACGGCGGTGAGGAGTGGTCGAAGTGGACCACGCTGATGCACGAACGGCTGGCCAAGGTGCAGAACCAGGACGGCAGCTGGAGCGGCCACCACTGCATCACGAGCCCGGCGTTCTGCACCGCGTCGGCGATCAGCTGCCTGACCGCGGACCGCGACGCCGAGTGGCTGCGCAAGAGCGCGCAGGTGGCGGCGAAGTGATCCGCGCGGCGGCGGCTCTCGCGGCTTTGCTGCTGCCGTTCGGTGCCTGCACCGAGCGCAGCAGCGCCGAACGCGCCGCCGCCTGGTTGTGCGCGCAGCAGCGTGCAGACGGCGGCTGGCACAGCGAACACTACGCAGTGCTGCGTTCCGGCCAGGCGCTGACGCCGTTCGTGCTGCACGCGCTGCTCGCGCACGGGACGGTGCCCGACGCGGTGCTCCAACGCGGCCTCGGCTGCGTGCGGCGGTCGATCGCGGCCGACGGTTCGATCGGCTACGCGGATCCGGACCTGCTCGAGTATCCGGTCTACGCGACGGCGCTGGCGATCCTGGTGCTGGCGCGCGTCGGCGCCGCCGAGGACGCGCCGCGCATCGCCGCGATGGCCGAATGGCTGGCGGCGCAGCAGCTCGGCGAAGCGCGCGGGTTCGCCGCCGGCGATCCGGCGTACGGCGCGTTCGGCTTCGGTGCGCGCGGGCTGTCGGCCGGCGTGCCGGGCCACGTCGATCTGGTGCACACGCGGTTCGCGCTGCAGGCGCTGGCGGCCGCCGCCAGGCTCGACGCGACGGTGCGCGAACGGGCGTTCGCGCAGCTGCGCACGCTGCAGAACGACGACGGCGGTTTCGCCTACTCGCCGGTCGTCGACGCGGCCAACAAGGCGGGGCGCCGGCCCGACGGCCGGTTCGCGTCGTACGCGACGGCGACCGCCGACGGCGTGCTCGCGCTGCAGGCGCTCGGCGTCGCTGCGGCGGACCCGCGGCTCGTGGCTGCACAGGGCTGGCTGCGGCAGCACGCCAGCGCCTGGCGCGTAGGTGGCATCGACACCGGCGCGGCCGAGCCGTGGCACGAGGCGCTGTGCTGCTACCACGCGATGGTGCTGGCCGAGGCCTGGCCCGCGGCGCGCGCCGAGCTGGCGGCGATGCTGCGCGGCCGGCAGCACGCCGACGGCCGCTTCGCCAGCACGCTGACCAGCGCGATGAAGGAAGACGACCCGCTGCTGGCGACCGCGCTGGTGCTGCGCGCGTTCGCAGCGCGCTGACGGTCAGCGGCCGGCGAGCGCCTCGGCGCGCATGGCCGCCGCGAGTTCGGCGCCGAGCCAGCGTTCGATCACCGCGTGCGCCAGGTAGACCAGCGGCGTGCTGACCACCGCGACCGTGAACTTGTAGACGTAGGCGGTCAGCGCCAGCGCGGTCGCCTGCGCCATCGGCATGCCGCGGAACAGCGCGAACGCGACCCAGGTCACGACCAGGCTGTCGACCAGCTGGCTGACCAGCGTGCTGCCGGTCGCGCGCAGCCAGATGCGCCGTTCGCCGGTGCGGCGCTTGAACCAGCGGAACAGCACCGCGTCGACCAGCTGGCTCAGCAGGAACGCCGTCAGCGAGCCGGTGATGATGTACATGCCCTGCCCGAACACCGCCGCGAACGCGGCCTGCATGTCGGGCACGCCGTCGGCCGCCGCCATCTCGAGCCACCAGCCGCGTTCGGGCGGCAGCGCGATCGCCGCCCACGACACGCCGAACATGCCGGCGATCAGCAGCGTCGTCGTCAACGTGATCGTGCGCACGCCGCGCACGCCGAAGTAGTCGTTGACGACGTCGGTCACCAGGAACACCAGCGGCCACGTCAGCACGCCGGCGCTGAGCACGAACGACAGGTTCGGCGTGCCGAGCAGCCGGAAGTCCGCCTTCGCGACGCCGAGCAGGTCTTCGAGCTGGAACAGCTTGACGCCGATCAGTTCGGCGAGGATCGCGTTGGCGAGCAGGAACGAGCCGAGCGCGAAGAACAGCAGTGCGCGCTTGTCGTGCAGGATGGAGGTCGGCATGCGGCGGCGCGTCCGGGGCGGCGCCCTGGTGTAACGCCTGCGCGCAGCGGCGCCAGTGCGGAAGCCGTTCCGCGGTGGCCGCCGGTCAGAGGCCGCGCTGCCACTCGGGCCGCAAGCGCACGCTGCCGTCGAGCGCACCGTCGATCGCGCGCAGCATCGCGTCGCGGTCGCGCGGCAGGCGGCCGCCGAGCACCAGCCGGTTCGACGCGTGGTTGGTGCGGAACACCGCGTCGGTCGGCGCTGCGTGCTGCACGAACGTGCGCAGCTCGCGCAGCGTCGCCGCGACGTCGGGCAGCGTGAACAGTCCCTTCTGTTCGGCGCGCGCGATCGGCGTGCCGGGCACGATCGTCAGCGTCAGCGCCGACAGGAAGCGCGGGTCCATCGCGGTCGCCAGTTCGGCCGACGCGCGCGCGTGGGCCTCGCTGTGGTCCCGACCGCCGGCGCCGAGCAGGAAGATCACCGACAGCTGCATGCCGGCCGCGTGCGCGGCGCGCGCCGCAGCTGTGTGGTCGGCGGCCGTGCTGCCCTTGGCGATGCGCTTCAGCGTCGCGTCGTCGCCGCTCTCCGGGCCGATGTAGAGCAGGTCGAGGCCGAGGTCGCACAGCTCGCGCAGTTCGTCGGCGGTCTTCGCCAGCACGTTGGCGGCCATCGCGTAGCACGACACGCGGCGCAGGCGCGGGAACGCCGCGCGGCACGCGGCCAGGATCGCGCGCCAGTGCGGCAGGTCGAGCACCAGCGCATCGCCGTCGGCGACGAACACCTTGTGCACCGCGTCGCCGTACGCGCGGCCGGCGGCCGCGACGTCGGCCAGCGTCTCGGCCAGCGGGCGCACCGCGAACTGCTTGTCGCGGTACATGTCGCAGTAGGTGCACTTGTTCCAGCTGCAGCCGATCGTCGCCTGCAGGATGTACGAGTCGGCTTCGCTCGGCGGGCGGAAGATGCGGCCTTCGTAGCGCATGCCGGCGGCCGCTACATGCGTTCGGGCGCCGCGATGCCGAGCAGCGCGAGGCCGGTGGTCAGCAGTCGCCGCGCCGCGTCGACCAGGAACAGCCGCGCGTCGCGCACGGCCGGTTCGGCGCCGAGCACGTAGTGGTCGCGCAGGTAGCTGTGGATCTCGCCGGCCAGCGCGATCGTCTGTGCGGTGACGATGCTCGGTTCGCTCTGCTCGGCGGCGCGCTGCACGGCCGGGCCGAAGTCCAGCATCGTCAGCAGCACGCGTTCGGCGTCGGCCAGCTGCGTGAAGTCGACCGCGCTCGGCGCCGTCACCGGCGCATCGACCTTGCGCAGGATCGACGCCAGCCGGGCGCAGGCGTACTGCACGTAGGGCCCGGTCTCGCCCTCGAAGTTCAGCATCGCGTCCCAGTCGAACTTCACGTCCTTGATGCGCGAGTTCTTCAGGTCGTTGAACACGATCGCCGACACGCCGACCTGCTCGGCGACCGCGTCGGCGTCCGGCAGGTCCGGGTTCTTCTCGCGGATGATCGCGCGCACCTTGGCGACCGCCTCGTCGAGGATCTCGTCGAGGAACACCGCGTTGCCGGCGCGCGACGCGAACTTCTCCCACTTGCCGTCCTCGGTCCGGGACAGCACCAGGCCGAACGGCACGTGCTCGACCGCGGCCGCGACCTTCTCCTGCATCCTGGTCAGCACGCCCTTCAGCTGGTCGAAGTGCAGTTTCTGCTCGGCGCCGACGACGTAGAGGATGCGGTCCGGGTGGTACTGTTCCTCGCGCCAGAACGCCGCTGCGAGGTCGCGCGTGTGGTAGAGCGTGGTGCCGTCGCTCTTGCGCAGCAGGCACGGTTCCTTGATGCCGAGCTCCTTCAGCCAGACGACCTGCGCGCCCTCGCTGTCCTCGAGCACACCGGCGCGCGCGACGCGCTGCATCGCCGCTTCCATCTTGTTCTCGAAGAACGACTCGCCGGTGACGTGGTCGAACGTCACGCCGAGCCGCGAGTAGGGCCCCTGGAACGCCTTCAGCGACTCGTCGCGCAGGAACAACCACAGCTTGCGTTCAGCCCCGGCGTTCCGTTCGAGCGCCTGGAAGTGCGCCGCCGCCTCGTTGTCGAGTTCGGGGTGCACCTTCACTTCCTGGCCGTAGCGCTTGTACAGGTCGAACATGTAGCGCATCGGCGAGCGGTGCAGCTCCTGCTCGTTCCCCCAGCGCATGTAGGCCGTCATCATCTTGGCGAACGGCATGCCCCAGTCGCCGAGGTGGTTGATGCCGTGCACGGTGGCGCCGAGGTGGCGGTGGATGCGGCACAGGG